>NZ_CP178826.1:2867158-4300738 GCF_047323245.1 Psychromonas sp. KJ10-10
ACTAAAACAGGATTTAAATCTAAATCTTTTATTTCAGGGTGATCCAATAACATCTGTGAGATACGTGTCAGTAATAAACACACAGCATCCATATCAAAATCCTGTCTCTGCACGTTTTATTTTAATTTTTTTGTCTTTAATCGCCTGAATCATTAAATATCGTGCTAGCGCCATATTTAAGGGTGGTAATGCAACAGCGGCATTTTCGAGCGTGGTATGTAAATCTCTCGCATCACTTTCTTGAGAAATGGCGATTATAGGTCCAAAGGTAGGATCTTGTTTAATCATCACTCGTAACTCTAAACCGATGCCACTTGCAACCATTTTTTGTAAGGTAAACCCGGTTAGGCGTGCTGAAGGCTTTAAGGTTTTAACACGTTTGTTAATTGCACTTAAACCTAAAAATAACTCTTGCTGATTATTAATATTTAACAAAACACCATGCACTTCCGATTTATATTCGATGTCGGGAGAATTAATTTTTATGGCCAGCGGGAATCCAATTTTTTTACCTAATTCAAGTGCTTGCTCTTCACTGCTAGCAACCTCTGTTTCAATAGTGTTTAAATGATATGCCGCTAATAAAGGTGTCGCCGAGAAGGTATTCAATTTGGTGCTTAATGTTTCAGGGTGCACCATAGTATTTATATATTCAGTAGCATATTGACTATCATAAACGAGGTTTTCTGGCATTGCCGTCGGGGTTTCTTGTAATAATTTTTTATTGCGACGATATTGTACTAAATGCATAAAGGCAGTGATTGCGCCATTTGGTGTTCTAAAGGTTGGTATTTTTGCTTGAGAAAATAATAACCGAGCAGGTTTAGCGGCATCTTCTCCCGTCCAATTAGTGAGAATATTGACCTGTTGGCGTTTGGGATGTTTTTTAATTACATCAATGATTGCCTGAGCGCTGTTTTGACTGTCAGATAAAGCAGAGGGAGAATGCATAATTAATATTGCATCCACTTGATCACTGTCCATTAAATGCGTTAACACAGCGAGCATAACGCTTAGGGTCAGCATCTCCAATAATATCGATAGGATTATTATGTGACCAATTTTTTGGTAAACAATGATTAAGCCTCTCAAGTAATGGTGCGTCTAATTCAGCTAACCTTCCACCTTCAGTGACTAAGTTATCAACGGCAAGAATACCTAATCCCCCACCATTAGTAATAATCGCAAGACGCTCACCGTGCAAATAATTTGAATAGGCTAATGTTTCAACGGCGAGCAAATAACTCATGTAAATCGTGCACACGAAGCATACCTGCACGTTTAATGGCGACATCATAAACACTATCGTGACCAAACTGGCCTTTACTGTGTAAAGTACGCTTTTGCCCCTAAAACGGAGCTACCAGATTTAATCACCAACACAGATTTATGCTGTGAAATAGCACGTGTCGCGGATAAAAATTTTCGAGCCTCTTTAATGCTATCAACATATAACAAAATTGAATGTGTTTTACTGTCTCTGGCTAAATAATCTAATAATTCAGTGAAGGAAATATCCTGCGCATCGCCAAGTGAAACAAAGGCAGAAAAACCAATATGTTTACTGTTTGCCCAATCTAACACTGTGGTACAAACCGCGGCGGACTGAGATACAAAGGCAATATTGCCCTTTAATGCACTGCAATGGGCTAAGCTAGCATTTAATTGACTATGTGGATTGATAATACCTAAGCTACTCATTCCTAGTAGGCGGATATTTAATTTTTTAGCTAAAGCATAAACGTCAGTCGCGACATCATGATCACTTTCTGTGGTCACTAAAATAGCCGAAAAACACCCTTTGTCAGCAAGTGCTTGTAATATTTCAGATAAGCGAAATTCATTAGTACAAATCACAGCTAATTCTGGCACTAAAGGTAAGGATTCAATGGTCTTATAAGACAAAACACCATGCACAGAGGAGTACTTAAGTGACACAGGCATGATAGGTCCATTAAAGCCCTCTGCTAATAAATTATTCATCACTAAGTAACCTGCACGATGAGGTTGAACTGAAGCGCCAATCACGGCAATAGATTTAGGATGAAAAAAATGTTTTAGTGTTTGTAAAGCCATTATAGGTTTCCCAATCGCAATAAATTAATTTAAGTGTACTCGGCCAACGCTTTCTTATTTAATTTTTTTATAAAAATATGTACTTGATCATTACAATTTTTTTATAATAAGCTTAAAGCGCATTGCTACTCGATTCTTATAAGAATACACTCATGCCTTTGTTTTTCATCTGGGAGTGTGTGTGTCTTATTCACAAGAAACCACCAAAATTCTTAAGCTTAGTATTCCACTTTTTATTGCTCAATTTGCACAAACCGCCATGGGGTTTGTTGATACTATAATGGCTGGTGGCGTTAGTGCCAATGATATGGTCGCCGTATCTATTGCAACCAGTATTTGGCTACCTTGTATTCTTTTTGGTGTGGGCGTGCTAATGGCATTGATCCCACTAACAGCTCAAGCACATGGTGCAGATAATTTAGAGGAGATCCCTAAAACAGGACAACAGGGTCTTTATTTATCTTTATTATTATCAATTCCAATTATTCTTGTTTTGTATAATGCCAGTAGTATTGTTAGTTATATGGCGATAGAAGAACCATTAAAAACTATCACCGTAGAATACTTATACGCAATTTTGCCAGCGATACCTGCATTTTTGTTATTTCAAGCATTACGCAATTATATTGAAGGTTTGTCATTTACCAAACCTGCCATGGTTATTGGCTTTATTGGTCTATTAGTTAATATTCCGCTTAATTGGATTTTTGTTTACGGTAAATTTGGTATGCCAGCACTTGGCGGTGTTGGTTGTGGTATCGCGACAACTGTTGTTTATTGGTTAATGCTTATTGCCCTAGCAATTTATGTTTATATGACCAAAAACCTACAACCCTTTCCATTATTCAATCGTTTTAGTCGACCAGACCTCAAGCAGATCCAAGATATTTTTCTGTTAGGTTTACCTGTTGCCATCGCTATATTTTTTGAGGTTACCATTTTTGCAGCCATTGCAATCTTAGTATCCCCTCTAGGTGCATCAATAGTTGCCTCACATCAAATCGCATTAAACTTTTCCAGCATGGTATTTATGCTTCCCATGAGCATCGCTAATGCCGTTAGTATTCGTGTTGGTTTCAATTTAGGCAAGAAGAGTAATGAAGGTGCAAAAATAGCAACATATTCAGGGTTAATTACAGGACTTGTTTTATCCGCTATCACCGCCTTATTGACAATTATTTTTAAAGAAGATATTGCTAACCTTTATACCGACAATGCAGAAGTTATTGAACTTGCGCTTGTATTATTAAGTTTTGCGACACTTTATCAATGTGTTGATGCGATTCAAGTCGTTGCAGGAGGAGCGTTACGTGGTTACAAGGAAATGATGGCTATTTTTGCACGTACCTTTATTGCCTACTGGGTTGTTGGTTTACCATTAGGTTACATTTTAGGGATGACAGATATGATAGTTCAACCTCTTGGTGCGAAAGGCTTTTGGATTGGCCTAACTGCCGGTTTAACCCTTGTTGCTATTTTATTAGGGCAACGAATATTTGTTATTCATCGTAAACAAAAAGTTATCTAAAAACTTATTCTATTCAATGAATTAGCGAAATAAAAAAGGCCATAATAATTTATGGCCTTTGTGTAATTAACCTCAGTTGTGGATAAGCAAAACGATACAGTACCGTTATTTACGCGTATTTCAGGGTTAAATAGCTTGTCTTGGACAGAGCTAAAAACTTAATTTCCAGCCTACTTTTGACCAAAAACCTTGCTCTGCAACTAGGTCTGCATGTAATAGTTTATTATTATCAAGCCAATCGGCTTCTTTACAACTCAGGCACCAGTGATCTTGGTTTTCATCATCAATCGCTAAATTAAATTCAGGTAAATCATCATCACTTCTTTGACCATTGAGTAGAACAGCCAAACGTAATATGCGAATTAATTGAATAATATTATCTTTATTAAATAAGTTAAACTCAACTAAATCAATGGTTTTAGGGGATTTACGATGGAACCTTGCTAAGGTAGACAGCACCATTTGTTGCTCCTGATTAAAACCAGGCATATTTGTATATTGCAAAATATAAGCAGAATGACGGTGAAAGCCTTGATAACAAATACTTAAACCAACTTCATGAAGCAACGCTCCCCACCCTAACAAGGAAACTAATTCATCATTTTTCTTAATATTCAAATGCGAACTAAGTTGTTTAAAAAATAAGGTAGACTGTGCCTTTATTTTATCGGCATGTATCAAGTCAACGTTATGCTTTCGCGCTAAATTCTCAATGGTGCGCATTCTGATATCAGAGCGTTGGAAACGATCTTCCATTTCATAAAGCAAGCCTTCACGTAACGCCCCATCAGAAAAATGTAATTCTTTGATATCAAAACCGATAACCAAAGCATTTAATATTGCAACGCCAGCGGAAAATACCGGTAAACGATCTTCTGTTAAACCACTTAGTTTAATATCACTCACTGAATCAAAATCACACAGGGCATCAATTAATTTGGCAAGGCGTTTAGCTGTAATAATACCATCGGCATAACCAAGACCAATTAACACTTCACGAATTGCTTTAATAGTGCCTGATGACCCTAATGCGACTTCCCAACCAAATTTTTATAGGATTTAACTAAGGACTTAAATTCCTGCTGGCTAGCAATTTGCGCATTAGCGAAATTATTGCTGGTTAATTTACCATCACGAAAATATCGCTGTGTAAAACTGACACATCCCATTAATGTACTATTAAGTAATTCTGGTTCAAGTTCACGACCAATAATTAATTCTGTACTTCCTCCACCAATATCAATTACTAACCTTTTTTAGTTTCTGGTTGAGTGTGTGCAACACCAAGGTATATTAATCGCGCTTCCTCAACACCTGAAATTATCTCAATAGGAAAAGGTAAAACCTCACGTGCGCGTCGCATAAATACATTAGCATTTTTGGCATTTCGTAATGTATGTGTTGCCGCTATGCGCACATTGTCCACTTCAAAACCTTGAATACGTTCAGCAAACATTGCCAAACACTCCAAGCCACGTTGCATTGCTTCTTCATCTAAGGTTCTTTTTTATCTAAACCAGAACCAAGACGAACACGTTGTTTATGACGGCTAACAATTTGCAAGTCTTCTTCAACAATATTTGCAACTACCATATGAAAACTATTAGAACCAAGGTCTATGGCGACTATTTGTCGTTTTTGAAGCTCAGGTATTTCATTCATTATTTTTTTAACCATCTATTTTCTAAAAAATTACCAACGTTTTGATTTTACACTAATGCTAGTTTTTTGGACTTAAGAGTTTTTTTAACTTTTTGGTTCTCTTGTCTCGCTTGCTTTTCAACCTGTTTAATATGATTGTACGTCGCAAGTTGAGAGCTAATTTTCTTTCTATTACCACGAGCAACATAATTGTTACTCATTGCTTCATCAATAACACGTGCTTTTAGTGTATCAGTAAAATGAATAGCAGTAATATCTATAATACGTTGCTTTAATCTTTTATCTTTGATTGGCACTGCCACTTCAATGCGTCGATCTATATTACGTGTCATCCAATCAGCAGATGATATATATACCTCAGGATCACCAGCGTTTTCACAAATGAGGACACGTGGATGTTCAAGAAAGCGATCAATAATACTGATAACTTCGATATTTTCACTGACACCTTTAACACCTGGCACCAAAGAACACATACCGCGAATAATCATTCGTATTTTAACGCCTGCTGTACTCGCTTCATAGAGTTTATAAATAAGACCTTTATCAACGAGATTATTAATTTTTAAGGTAATGCCAGAGCCTTTATCATTTTTTTGATTAGAAATCTCTTTATCAATCAAGGCATAAAGTCGCTCACGTGAATTACGTGGAGAAACAATCAACTGATCGAATTTAACAGGGTGATAAGGGTTTTCAATGTAGCCAAATACATTACGTACTTCATTGGTAATCTCAGGATCAGCCGTAAAGAGTGAATAATCCGTATAAATACGTGCTGTTTTTTCATGAAAATTACCCGTACCAACATGCGCATAACGTACTAATTTATCATCTTCACGTCGCGAGATTAACAACAGTTTACAGTGCACTTTCAAGCCCAAAGCACCAAATTGAACATGTACACCAGCATCGGTTAATAATCTCGACCATTCCATATTGGCTTCTTCATCGAAACGCGCCTGTAGCTCAACAACTACCTTTACTTCTTTACCACTGTGTACAGCGTCAATGAGTGAGTTCATTAATTTAGAGTTTTTATCTACACGATAAATATTGATGCGAATACTACGCACCTTAGGATCAAAGGAAGCTTGACGAACGAATTCGGCAACATGATCAAACATGTGATAAGGATAATGCAATAAAATATCGTTGTTTTTAATAGCATGAAAACAGTTATGATAAGGTTCAAAATCCGCACAGGACAATGGTGGCAGTGGTTTATTTTCTAAATAGTTTCGACCAACATTTGGGAAGCCTATAAAGTCTTTAAAGTTATGATAACGCCCACCTTCTATCAAGCTATCATAATGTGATATTTTTAAGTTTTCACATAAAAAGATAAGCATATCTTTAGGCATACCATGTTCATAAACGAAACGTACAGGCATCGCCGTTAACCTTTGTGCTAAGCCTTCAGACATGCGTTCAATTAAACTATGATCCATCTCAAAACCTAAATCATACTCAGCATCACGGGTCATTTTCATAGCAAAACAATTTAAAGTATTGTATTCAAAGAAACCTTGGAAGATATCATCTAAACAATGACGAATAATATTATCCAATAAAATAATGGTTTTGCGACGTTTACCCTTTTGTTCTGGCACCATAACAAAACGAGGAAGTTGATCAGTTGGTATTTCAATTAGTGCATACTGGGTATTATCCGTGTCATCTTTAATTTCTACCGATAAATAAGCACATTCATCTTTTAAAAATTGTAAAACGTCAATTTCATCGGTCATTAATAATGGCGTGATATGAGGTAATACCGTTTTACGAAAATATTTTTTAACCCAAGCTTGTTGTGTTTCACTTAATTGAGTTTCGTTAACAAGGAAAATATGACGGCGTGCCATTTCTAATATTAATTCACTATATAATTCGTGAAATCTTTTCTCTAGCTTTGCCGCTTTAACTTGCATTTTAACTAATAATTCTTTTTCGTTATTTTGAGTACCACTTTCTCGTGCAATCAAAATTCTTCGTTTCACATCTGCAAAACGTACCTTATAAAACTCATCAAGGTTATTAGAATAAATCCCTAAAAAGCGAACACGTTCAATTAAAGGAACATTTTTATCTGCAACCTCTTGAAGTACTCGTTCATTAAATGAAAGCCAACTTAATTCTTTATCTATGTAGGGTTTTTCTACGATCATGTTACCTTCCGAGAGTTAATTCAAAATTGTCTAATTTAAATAGGGGTTACATCCCATTTTTAAAATGATTTTTGATTATAAGCAGTGATTGTGACAGAAATATTTCAATTGAAGTCAACAAAATATAGGTTAATTAGCTTAATTATAAAATTTAACTCCTCCTTTCATTAAATTATTTTCTTATCTAAATAATTTTTGCACATATAAATAAATACTAAATCAATATTATTGGTATAAAAGACATAAAAGAGTGATCTAGATCTACTTTTTAGGATGAGAATTTACTGACAACCAACTTTGTATATACAAAGTATATCTAAATGATACACTCTTTTTGGCTTAAACGTTGTTTTGGATTCACAAACGATATGGGCTTATAATCTAAACATAGCCTGATGGAGAATGTTTGTGAGCAACCCTAAAACCGAAAAAAGCAAAAAAGAAGAATAGTCAATTGATTATTCGTATCAACGAAGAAGACCGCACTGAGTTTATCAATTTATGTGATGAACTTGATACAAGTGCGACCCGAGAAATTAGGCGTTTTATTCGTAGTTTTATGGCAGAAAATGCTTCCTAGAGAAGCACATTCAAGCCATGTTTAAATCTTAAAATTAATTATTGGAGCTACAAGCATGTCAAACAAAGCAAAAGCAGTAAAAAAAGAAATCAAAGTACGTCTAGCTAAAATCGCTAAACAAGAACTAAAAATTAAAAAACTAAAAAAATCTCTTAAAAAATAATAGTTTTATTTAATTTTAAATGAGAAAGCTCTGATTGAATTCAATTTCAATCAGAGCTTTCTTACTTTTGTAGACTTGATTATTTTAATAGTCGGGTAATTCATTTCACAAGGTTAGGCTGATACTTTATTTCTTCCGTTCGCCTTAGCAATGTACAAATTCTCATCTGCACGACTAAACAAAGAGTCTGTAGATTGATCACTCTCTAAATAACTTGCTACACCAAAACTGCAGGTGACATCTCGTGCAAGGAAAAAAGCATCATTTACGCCCCCTTCATCTTCACAGATTTGTTCTTTAGAAAGATCAAATGCTGTTACATGGTTTAAACCATAATTACCAATATGTAATCTATCTTCAATCACTAAACGTAAACGTTCTGCAACCAAAGTAGCGGCCTGTAAATTAGTATTTGGTAGAAGGATTAAAAACTCTTCACCGCCATATCGATAGGCAAAATCAGAAGGTCGTAGTGTTTCAATTAATAACTTACCAAAAATGGCCAGTGTATCGTCACCCACTGAATGGCCAAAATTATCATTAATTTTTTTGAAATTATCTAAATCACACATTATCAGTGAAAAGTCAGAAAGCTTACCCAGGTAAATTTCACTTTCAAAACTTAATAACTTTCTGTTTAAGTATTCTTTCTTCTTTAACCCAGTTAAATAGTCTAGGGATAAATTATTAATTTCATTTAAATTTTTTGCGGCTAAATCTAACCTTCCATCGGCAAGGTGCTGGTTATGTGAATCAACAAAGGCATAATTCATAATATCGCGATAGAACAATTCCAATTGTAATTCGCGAGTGGTACGTTGCGCATCTTCTATTTCGGGTCTTTTTATAAAATCTAATAATGAAAAAAGAGATCAGAAAATCTAAAGCCAGTATCAAGCTCAATTATCTCACCATTTTGGTTTAACACTTCCATAAAATCCTTGTCATGTATAGCCAATACTATATCCCGCGCATGATACTTAAAACACTCAGTCATCTAAGTAAAAGTCCTTATGATAACCCTTCGTAAAATTCATTTAATACTTCTGATAAAGTCTGTTTAATTGCACTCCTCTTTCATAATGCAAAAGGAGTATATAACAAAATTTAGCAAACAAATTGATTCAATACACAACTCAATGATTATGAAGTCAAAATTTGCATTTTACACGATAAAATTTTGCACATTTTTATAAAATAAAAAACTAACGCCAATAACTCGACAGATAACATCTTTATTTAGCTTTATCATTTAATGAAAAAACGCCCAAAATAACCCATTAAATCTGTAACAAATCCCTCTATATTCAATTTATTGCCACTTTCTTATTAAAATCGAATAAGCAACATAAACAATGCAATATATGAACCAAAAATTTCTTTATATTGATACTCCCAATAAACACCTTGTATTGAGAGTTATTTTTTAAAAATATTCTTTCACTTCAAGCTTTTTGCGCGAACATAGCCGTTGTTTTACGTTACTATTATGTTTTTAATCATGATAGCGAAGAATGTGTTTAATAAACCGATAAAACCAGCAAATGATATTGAAGGGTTAAAACGCTCTGCCTTTTGGCATTTAGCACGACGAGATCACAGCGAACATGAATTACGCCTTAAATTAGCACGTAAAACCGATAATCAGCAATGGATTGATAGTGTTATTAACGAGTGTTATGAGTTTAACTATCTTAATGATAATAGGTTTTGTGGATCTTTTATCCGTAACGCGCAAAATAAAGGTCACGGTATAAATCGAATACAAAGAGACTTACAATTGAAAGGTATTAACAATGCCATTAGTGAGCCACACTTTTCTAATGATAAATTTAATTATATCGACAGCGCAACTGAGCAGTTACAACGACGCTATCATCAGCGTATCGAAAATGCCCTTTTGAAACAAAAAGCAATGGTTTTTTTACAGAGCAGAGGCCATACCTTCGAGCACATTTTTGAAGCAATTGAAAATCATAATTGCCATTTTCCCCTAGAAGAATATGATGCAGTTGCTGAAGCATTATCATTATTACAAAAGAAATTTTATCTAAAAATTGAAGATAAAAAACAACAAGATAAAGCAAAACGTTTTTTAATATCAAAGGGCTATTCCTTCAATGATTGCAATGTCTGCAATTAAACAATTTAATTCACAATTAACTGATTAAAAGAGTATTTTCATGGCTAAAGCAAAAACTAAAATCGCCTATGTATGTAGTGAATGTGGTGCAGACTTTAAAAAATGGCAAGGTCAATGCAGTGAATGTAAAGCCTGGAATACCATTACAGAATTCCGAGAGCCCACTAGCACAACAAAATCTGTGAATGATGCCATTAATCGAAGCAAAGGTGGTTACGCTGGGCCAAGTGTCGGTGTACAACGCATAAATCAAGTCAAAATAGAAAATGCAACACGCGTTTCAACCGGCCTTTCCGAGTTAGACCGAGTACTTGGTGGAGGCATTACTCTTGGCTCAGTGGTACTTATCAGTGGCGACCCTGGTTCAGGTAAAACAACCATGTTAACTAAAGTTGCTCAGGTGATGTCACAAACAATGAATACCCTTTATGTGACGGCCGAGGAAAGCTTAAGTCAGTGGAGCAAGCGTGGTATAGAGCGCTTAAAGTTAAATTTTAATGAAAATAATTTCATGTTATCTGATACCGATTGTATAGAAGATATTGTTGATCAGTGTATCGAAAATGAGATTCGCTTCTTAATTGCCGATTCTATCCAAGCTTTTGAATCAAATTCTGTTGAAGGTTCTGCCGGCGGTGTTACTCAGGTTAAAACCTGTGCAAAGATTTTAAACCGGTTATGTAAGCAACATGGGATCACCTTAATTTTAGTGGGACAAGTTAATAAAAACTCACAGATGGCAGGCCCGCAAACCCTTAAACATATTATCGACACTGCCATTCATATTGAAGTAAACGATGCCTCAGTGCGTATTTTACGTGCCGATAAAAATCGTTTTGGAGATACTGAACAAGTTGGCATATTCCAAATGACAGAATTTGGTATGCGCTCAGTTGATAACCCAAGTCGGTTATTTTTATCAAGTAGCGAAGAACACTTCGAAGGCTCTGCTATCACGGTGATAAAAGATGGCTCTCGTAATCTACTAATTGAAATTCAAGCCTTAGCGACGGAAGTTGAAGGTGAAAAGTCTATCCGTAACTGTATTGGTGTTTCCTATAGCCGTTTATCACTGATCACAGCTGTTCTTAAAAAGCACGGCGGTATTCCAACCTACTACGATATTAATATCAGTTTGGTGGGTGGATTAAAAATGGCCGATTCGGAAACATCCACGGATATGGCTGTGATGGCGGCCCTTCTCAGCTCCATTAATTCGAAACCTTTACCTGTCGGTGCAGTGTTCATTGGTGAAGTTGCATTAACGGGTGAATTGCGTCAAGTACCACAAATTGTGCCCCGTGTTCGTGAAGCATTAAGCCATGGAAAAAACATTATTTTCATCCCTAAGGTCGCTTATCATAAATCTATGGAGCAGTTTGTTAAAGCAGGACAAAGTATTCAGCCCCTTAATAATATTAAAGCATTAATAGAAGCACTCAATTAGCATTTCTATCATTGTGATAAATCTTAATAAATTAATATGCAATTAAACACATATATGATTTAATGCATATACATGTTTTTTAAGGATTAAATGATGGGAATTTTTGAACGGTATTTATCGGTTTGGGTCGGCTTAAGCATTGCATTAGGTGTCGTATTGGGTTTATGGCAACCTAATGTATTTCAAATAATCGCTAATCTCGAAATAGCACATGTCAACATAGTTGTTGCTGTGTTTATTTGGGTCATGATTTACCCAATGATGGTACAAATTGACTTTAGTGCAATTAAAGATGTGAGTAAAAACCCTAAGGGATTATTGTTAACCGTTGTAATTAATTGGTTGATTAAACCTTTTACTATGGTCGCCTTAGGTTGGTTGTTTTTTAACTTCCTTTTTGCTGACTTCGTTGACCCCACTTCTGCCCAGGAATATATCGCTGGAATGATATTATTAGGTGTTGCGCCTTGTACTGCAATGGTTTTTGTATGGTCGCAATTAACTAAAGGTGATCCTAACTATACCTTGGTTCAGGTTTCTGTAAATAATGTCATCATGATCTTTGCCTTCGCTCCTATTTCTGCTTTTTTATTAGGTGTGAGTGATATTCAAGTGCCTTGGGAAACTTTAATTATTTCAGTGCTACTGTATGTTTTATTACCACTCGTTGCAGGCATTTTGACGCGAAATGCTTTAAATAATAATCAAGGTAAGTTAAAAATTAATGATTTATTAGCGTCTTTGAAACCTTGGTCAATTGTCGGTTTATTAGCAACAGTTGTTTTATTATTTGGTTTTCAAGCAGAAACCATAATCGAAGATCCCAAAACCATTGGTTTAATTGCGATTCCCTTAATGATTCAAACCTATGGTATTTTTATCGTCGCTTATTTGCTCGCGAAGTGGTTAAAGCTGTCACATAAAATAGCGGCACCGGCCTGTTTAATTGGTACTTCAAATTTCTTTGAGTTAGCTGTTGCAGTTGCTATTTCATTATTTGGGCTAAATTCTGGTGCGGCCTTAGCAACAGTGGTTGGTGTACTGGTTGAAGTACCAGTGATGTTATCACTAGTGTATTTTGTTAATAAAACTGAAGCTTGGTTTGTCAAACAATAACCAAGCCAGAAATATTGTGTAAATTACTATGGGTAATATTGAGGGGGCCTTAATATTACCTATCTGATACTGCGACCCATTCTTCACTAGGTTTCCATTGTTTTATCCAAGGTGGAATATCATCGGCCGGCATAGGTTTTGCAATGCCATAGCCCTGAGCCAAATCGCAACCTAACTTTAATAAAGCTGTACCATGATCTATGGTTTCAACACCTTCAGCAATAACCTCTCGTTTGAAAGATTTTGCTAAGGCGATTACCCCTTCTACAATCGCAAAGTCATCTGCATCTAATAACATATCGCGCACAAAGCTTTGATCTATTTTAATTAAGTTAGCAGGTAAACGTCTTAAATATGTAAGTGATGAGTAACCCGTCCCGAAATCATCTAATGCAAAGTTTACCCCTAGTGCCATACAATCATTCATTATTTTTGAAGCATGATAAACATCATCTAAGGCGCTTGTTTCTAGTACCTCTAACTCCAAAAAGTGTGGCTCAACTTCAGGGTGTGTCGCTAATAATAATGCTAATTTATCACTAAAGTCTGTTTGCTGTAATTGCACAGTCGCAATGTTAACACTGATATAAGCAGAGCTATCCATGCCCATCTCACGCCACTGACTGATTTGTGTCAACGCGCTATCAATAACCCATTCACCCAATTCAATGATCATTGGATTATTTTCAATAATAGGTAAAAATTCGATCGGGCTTAACAAGCCTCTTTCTGGATGTTGCCAACGAATAAGGGCCTCAGATCCTGTTACTTTACCTGTTCGCATATTAACCTTGGGTTGATAATAAAGCACAAATTGCTGATTATCTAAGGCGACTCTAATCGCATCAAGACTTTCACGCTGAGTTTTGACTGCATCATCTTGAGCCGTATCAAAGAAGTGATAACGATTCTTGCCTGACTCCTTTGCAACATACATAGCTTGATCTGCGTGGCGCATTAGTTGGTCTGTGTCGACATGATCTTGAGGGTAAAGTGTCACACCAATACTCACGGATACATTTAAAACAATACCATCAATAGTAATCGATTCTGAGGCAACCGATAAAAAACGCTCTAATACTGGTTCACATTCTTCAACAGTTGATAATCCAGTCAAAACTGCAACAAATTCGTCTCCTCCGATACGGGCTAAACTATCCCCTTTGCGTAATACTTTTTTCATGCGACCAGCTATTGCGACTAATAATTGGTCTCCCATATTATGCCCATAGGTATCATTAACGGCTTTAAAGCCATCAAGATCTAGAAACACAACTGCTAATGAATTTCCAATGCGACGACATTGCAACATTGCTTGAGAAAGTCGATCAGATAGTAATACGCGATTGGGTAAGTTAGTTAATATATCGTAATGAGCAATTCGCTCTAATTGATCTTGATGCTCTTTTAATCGGGTAATATCATTGCCCAAAGCAACATAATGTGTTGTATTACCTTGTTCATCAAATACGGCACTAACGGTCTTTATTTCTGCATAAAGTTCGCCATTCTTGTGACGGTTCCATACTTCTCCTGTCCAATATCCATCTGCTAATAGAGTTTTCCACATTTCTTTATAAAACTCAGGTGAATGCTTGCCTGATTTCAAAATTCGCGTATTTTGGCCAATTGCTTCTTCAATACTATAACCAGTCGTTGTTGAAAATATTTCATTCACATCAATTATCACACCAGCTGTATCTGTAATGATAATACTCTCACGTGCATGTGAAAATACACTGGCCGCTAATTGAAGTTTTTGTTCAGCAATCTTTCGATCAGTGATATCCGTATGAGTACCACTCATTCTTAATGCATTTCCTTGATTATCACGTTTCATGACATTAGCTTGATCATGTATCCAACGAATTTTATTGTCTTTAGTTAACATACGATACTCAAGACTATGTGATTTTGAGCGACCTTCAAGCACATCATTTATTGACTTCCATGCTTTATCTCTATCTTCAGGGTGAACAAAATCCGCCCACTGATTAGTTGTTTGTTGTATTTCCTGATAAGAGTAACCAAGCATAGTTGCCCAACGTTCATTCCTTTCAACTTTACTGGTTGCAATATTCCAATCCCAAAAACCAAGCTCAGCACCATCAAGTACAAGTTGCATCTGTTCACCACTTGCTTTTAAAGCCAAGTTAGCTTGATTCTTTTCAATGGCAATGCTTGCTAAACTGGCAACCTGCTCAATTAACCTAATATTAGCGACAGAAGGTTGATTAATATTACGATGATAAATTGCAAATGTGCCTAAAACAGCCCCCCGGTAGAGCGTATCGGCTCAGACCAGCAGGCACCTAATTCTGCTCGTGCGACCAGAGGTAAGTAGGAACCCAATAGGGATCATTTTCAATGTCAGTGACAATAACACGCTCATTGGTGTAAGCGACTGTGCCACAGGAGCCCACCCCTATACCAATTTCGATACCATTAATTGTATCATTAAAAAAATCAGGGAGACTTGGAGCCGCCCCTGTTAATAGGCATTTACCGCTTTCATCTAAGAGTAAAATGCTACACATCATCCCCGAGTTTGCTTTTTCAACCCCTCTACAATCGCCTTTAGAATCGCTTTTAAATCTTCATTTCCGGCAATTAATTCTAAAACATAGGAACGCCATTTTTCATAAAATTCCGCTTCTTTACGAAGAGAAATATTTTCAATGCATGACCATGTATAAACTTCATCATCCGCCCCAACAACAGATACTCCATTTAACAAAACAGGCACTTGATGTCCGTCTTTGTGGATATATGTTTTCTCATAGGGCCCATAGCGCCCTTTTTCTTTTAATAACTTTAATTGTAAAGCTTCTTCTTCTTTGAAGCGTTGCGGCGTGATATCCCAAAAGGAAAGTTGATTTAGCTCTTCCGCTGAATAACCGATAATATCCAAATAAGCTTGATTAAATTCTAATAAGTTTCCTTTATCGTCATTCAAAACCATGCCAATTAATGCCGTCTCAAACATGGCTCGATATTTATTTTCTGTCTCATGCAGTTTGTCAGTCGCATTTTTCTGTTCACTAATATCCTGAACAAAGCCATAAATCTTATCTAACTTGCCATGCTTATCTAATGCGACACGGCCTCGACAGTTTATCCAGCTTTCTTTGAGATCACAGGGACGAGTAATTTTACATTGAAAGGCATGTTCTTCTCCGCAGGAAAAGCTATTTTCGATTGATGCTTTATAGGCTAAAAAATCTTCATAGCTAACAAGAGTAGAAAAGAGTTCTAAGCCTGCATTAGATTCATTAGGCAATCCAAATATTCGAAACAGTTCATTAGACCAATATGTTTTTCCGTCAGCATGGATTTCCCAACTACCTATGCGAGCATACTGTTGAATATCACGTAAATAGGATTCATTATTTAGTAATGTTTTTGCAGACTTTTTTCTGTCATTCACATCTTTGATCAGGTAGTAGACCCACCCTGAAAGTAATAACAATAAGGTTATAACTGATAATTCGATAAAATATGTAAACAAGTCCCCTCCGGCCTTATTGAGGTCAAGGTAGGCTTACCTTAAAATAAAAAATGAATAAATAGAAAAATACTTTGCAATTAATAGTCACTTAAATCAATTAGCATTAATCCTAGTACATCACAGCGTAATTTCACTAAAATAATAATAAATCTTTAATAGGACTAACATCATAAAACTGAGCAAAGAAAGTACAATTTGGGAGGAGAGCGATGCCATTGATAGCATCATTTGTCAGAGCAAAAGCCAGACAGCATCGCGATATAATAAGAAAAATTAAAAAAGTTGGATCATTTTATTTTAAAAACTAACTCATTTATTTTGTTAATGCTTGAGCAAGCCAAAGTTTCAATTCAGCTTTAGGAAGAGGCCCATTAAGTTGATCAATAACTTTCCCCTGTCTAAACACTAGCAGTGTAGGGATACTGCGGACATTATATAACATGCTTAATTGTTGATATTCTTGAGTATCAACTTTCATGAAACGTACCGCTTCATGTTGTTTTGACTCTTCATAAAAAATAGGCTCAAAATTAGTACAAGGGGTACACCAAGGAGCCCAAAAGTCTACTACCACAGGCTGTTCTCCTGAAATAATTGCACTAAAATTATCAGGCGTTCCTTCAATTGGAGCCCCCTGTAGCAGATCCTTTTTACAACGACCGCAGGTCGGTGATGCATCTAAGCGATCTTTAGGTAAACGATTCATCGATAAACAATGTGGGCAACGGGTATTGATCATAGTCATTGTCATTTCTCGCTCTGTTATTAATTGATTATTTTAAATTCACTAAAAGGTACTTGTTGATTTATATAAAAAGCTAGCTGGCAAATACCCTGCTCTCGTTGAATATTTGTTTGTTCACTAAAATTAAGACGCATACAACTCCGATATTTACCCGTTGCTGAAAATAATGGGCCAGTCGCAATGCTCACACCACCCTGTTTACACTGTGCGACTAACTTTATCGTGTCGTACTCTTTGTTTAATTCAACCCACAATATATAGCCCCCCTGCGGAAAACTAATACGGGTATCAGCCGGAAAAAAACGCTTTATACAGGTGATCAAATGCTCTCGACCTTGTTTATAAAGCAACCTTAGTCTGCGAGTATGCTTATTGTATAAACCTGATTTTATAAAATCAGCAATAGCCAATTGTGGTAATGCTGGACACATTGAACTACTCACATACTTAATATGGGTTACTTTATCACGATAACGCCCCGGTGCAATCCACCCAACTCTAATTCCTGGGGCAACAGTTTTCGAAAATGAGTCGCAGAGCAATACTCTGCCATCTTCATCAAAGGATTTAATAGTTTTTGGTCTTGGCGACTGATAACTAATATCCCCATAAATATCATCTTCAATAATGCTGATATCATAACTCTGTGCTAATTGATAAAGTCGCTTTTTATTAGCTTCAGACATGGTATAACCCATAGGATTATTGCAAGTTGGTGTCACCAAAATACTTTTTATAGGCCATTTTTCAAGTGCTAATTCTAATGCTTCTATGCTTAATCCACTCTCAGCATTAGTGGGTATTTCAATTGCTTTTAAATTAGCCGCTTTAATTGCTTGCATTGCGCCATAGAAACCAGGTGATTCAACGGCAACAATATCACCCGGCTGGGTAACCGCTCTCAGACACACTGATATTGCTTCTTGGCAACCTGATGTGACCACCAAATCATCTGGGTGTAGGGCACAACCTGAGTTAGTCATTAACAGTGCAATTTGTTCACGTAACACCACGGAACCTGTGATATCACCATAAGGCAAGCTTAAATCAACTTGATGGCGCATTAATTCAGTCATTTTTTTAAGTAAAGGCTTGATAGTTGCTTCGGTCATATTTGGCATTGCATGTTGTAACTGTATCGTATCAACATTCTGTTTGCTTAAAAGCACTTCAAGCACCTCTTGCCACTGGGAAACATCAATAGGACGTTGAGCAGGACGTGAGGTTTTAGGTCGAGCAGGAATAATTGTTTTTACTGAGACAAAATAACCAGATTTAGGGCGCGCTTCAATTAAACGCTCCATCTCTAAACGATGATAAGCTTGTTGTACCGTTGAGATACTAACACTATATTGTGCGGTTAATTGGCGAATAGAAGGTAACTTTTCGCCAGCGACAAACAACCCCGCATTAATATTTTCTCGTAAATCATTGGCAACTTTGTCATATAATTTCATTGCTAACCCGCCTAATATGTATTTATTTTGCAATACTACTTAAAATAAATGAAAATTTACCATACAGATTTCTATAATAAATACCATACAACATAAAAACCATCCATCTGTATCTTAAATATAAAATATTTTTGAGTCTGTATTGAAAAGTAGGATTATTTAAAATGACACTCCTTAGCAATAATAGGAGATATATCATGGAAATAATCAAACGTTTACGTCATCTGCATAGACAATATCAAACACGACAACAACTTAAAAAGTTACCTATTTACTTATTTCAAGATATTGCCTTAACTGAAGTAATGATTAGAAAACAAACACACAAAAATAAAATTTTTCCTTTCTTAGTTTTTGCTTTACGCTATCTCATCAAAGGAGCTTAAAATGGACATATCACTATTTATCGCAATTTCATTGTTTGCTTTTGTTATGTCAGTAACACCAGGACCCAATAATGTCATGTTATTAGCCTCTGGCGCACAATTTGGCTACCGAAAAACCTTACCGCATATTTTTGGAATTATTATTGGTGTCGCACTTTTATTGTTATCAATCCTACTCGGATTAGGCTTTATTTTTGAGCTTTTTCCTACCCTTAACGATGTTTTAAAAGTGCTTGGTAGTGCTTATTTATTTTGGCTGGCTTGGAAAATAGCAACAGCATCAACTCAATTAGGCTCAAAAGAAACCCTAAATACAGCCATAACAGCGCAACCCCAGACAATATTTCAAGTCGCTTTATTTCAGTTTGTGAATCCAAAAGCTTGGGCGATGGCAATTGGCAGTATCAGTAGTTTTACCTTATCGGGAGAGAAGTACATTGAATCTGGCTTAAGTATTATGTTGTGCTTTGCAGTTATGGGGTTTATTGCCATCAGCTTATGGACTTACCTTGGTGTTGCCATTGCTCGGGTTCTAACAACCTACAAACGCCAAAAGCTTTTCAATTACACAATGGCTTCTATGACAGTGGCAACTTTATTCTTTATTTTAAGATGAGAATTTTAAAATAAGGGTATTTGCTCTGAGACCAGCTTTTCAAAATCATTATCAATCTCTAAAAATGGCAAAATAGCATCGGAAATAGGTTTTAATTGCTTATCGATGTAATGCTGATAATCAATACTAGAATGACAATATTCTAGTGGTTCAGGCCCATTAAGTGTTATTAAATAGGCAATACGTCCCTGTCGTTGATATCGCAGTGGGCGTCCTAACTTTTTGTTTTGATCATCAGCAAGTCTAGCGAGCACGAACCTGTGGGGGGATATTTTTGACATAAGCATTTAAGGGTCTGCGTAAACGTTTATGGTAAACCAACTGTTCATCAAACTGACCTGCTTTAAGTTGCTTAACCGTATCAATAATAAATTGTGTCACGCTTTGTTGGCTAAACACTTTTTCAAATAAGGTTTGTTGAAACTCCTCGCTAGTTCAGTCCAGTCACTGCGCACACTTTCCAAGCCTTTAAATACAATCTCATGACCCTGCGAGGTTTCTTTTAATCCCGCATAACGCTTTTTAGATCCTGAATCAGACCCTCTGAGAGTGGGCATGAAAAAGTGCTTAAAACAGGTTTCATATTCAATTTCTAATAAAGAAGGCAAATCAAATTCTGCTGAAATTTTCTGTTGCCAATGTTGGTTAATCTGTTCTTCTAGCATTTTTCCCTTTGTATTTGCCTCTTCTAATGATTGGCAATTTTTTAACCAGACAAAGGTAGAATCAGTATCACCATAGATAACATCAAAGCCAAGTTGTTCGATAAAAGTCCCCGTTTCCATCATAATTTCATGACCACGAAGGGTAATAGAACTCGCCAAGCGAGTATCATGAAAACGACAACCAGCGGAGCCCAATACACCATACATGCTGTTCATAATAATTTTTATTGCATGAGAGAATGGTTGATTTTTAGCTTTTTTGCTTCCTCTCGTGCGGCGCTTAAGTGATCTAAAATTTTAGGTAAGTGGTGTTTTTCTCTGCTAAAACGGGCACCTCTAAAACCTTCAATAGTATTTTCTTTAGGCTCTTTTAAGCCCTCAATCATACCTAATGGGTCTATTTTAAAAGTGCGGATAATCGAAGGATATAGACTTTTGAAATCAAGTACTAATACCCAATCATAGAGACCCGGCTTAGAATCCATTACAAATCCACCAGGGGAATGTTGCGCTTCGATATCTCCAATATTTGGTGCAATATAACCGCTACGATGTAATAAGGGTAAATATAAATTAGTGAAAGCGACAACGGAAGCGCCTCGACGATCTAGTGCTAATCCGGTTAATGTTGCTCTTTGCACCGCATATTCTATTAACTGCGCATGTTTAAAAATACGTTCGACTAATAGACAATCCTGCAGATTATAGGCGACTAAAGCGACTGGAGTGTTTTCATATTGTCGCTTTATTTCAAGGCCCTTATCAACAAACACACTGTTTTCTTTGGTGATTAATTTGCCCTCTGAAAATAATTCCTGACTGACATTTTCCAAACTAAAACTATCAAAATACCAACTACTATTTTTAAGCTGTTCGATACCATCTAAGGCAACTCGGCCATTAAGTATTAAGGTACCATGATCATTTGATTCTTGATGTGAATACCAATGTAACCCTTTATTATCTCTGCCAAGGCATAATTTAAAATGATATAACTTGGCACGTTGTGCTAATAACCGCATATCAAAATTCACCACAGCCCAGCCAATAATAATATCGGGGTCATGCCTTTTAAACCAAGCCTGAAGAGCAACCAACAAACTTAATTCATCTTTAACCCAAATAATGTTTACTTGCTCTGAGGGTTGAGCCTCCCCCACCATAATGACACAATTATTCGCTTCATTTTCACAGGTTAAACCGACACTATATAAATCCTGTTGAGGGCTACACTCAATATCTAGGGAGACGGATGTAAGACTTATATCCGTTGTGCAAGGGCTCAATTTAGGGTTGAAGCAGTAATAATGTTGACCTTTTTTGAATATTCCCTGTAATACGTAACGCCCCATAGATAAAACGTTGCATTAAGTAACGATCGCTCAACCTGATATCTGTTTCATAACTTGCAATAGCTTGCTCAGCAAGAGGTTGTTGCAAAAAGGCGTGAATCTGCAGTCGTTAAGCTATATATAGCAACCACGGGTTGTTGATTAAAATTGCTAAGGGAAAGAGGACGAATTTCATGTATCGTCAAATTTAGCGACTGCCAAAGTGTTTGAGCTTTGCTTAAGTCATCCTGTTTAATCAAAAAAACGGCTGTTTGACCAGTGATTACTATTTCACAGGCGCCCATTTCCCCTTTTACCCACAAGGTCAGCTCAATACCAGAAGCAGTATCACGTTGTTGACGTGACAATATAAGACCATCAAATTGTGTTATCTGTTGCATATTTTCTCGATTTTTGTACCTAGAGCAAGTTTAGCACAATCAAATCAACCACAAACTAAGCACTTAGTCTATATTGCAATAAAAGGGTTAAACGCTTAAGGATTATTATGCCAAACTACACAACTATCCCAGAAATGATCCAACACGTAGTGAATACCTATACAAATTCAGGTGCCTTAAACTATAAATATCGTGGTCAATGGAAATCATTATCTAGCGAAAAATTTAATGAAACGATCCGCAGGTTAGCCTTAGGCTTACGTGCTTTAGGCGTAAAACAAAACGAAGGATTTGCAATCATTTCATCCCCGTCACCCCAGTGGCTGATGGTTGATATTGCGATAATGCTTAATCGCGCTATTTCCGTCCCCATGTTTGCTAATGTATCCAGCAAACACTTTCATTTCCAAAAGCAAGATAGTGATATTAATTATATTTTCATTAATGATGTGAACCAATTTGATGACAATATTGCCGATGCCTTAGAAGATTTTAAACAGGTGATTTCCTTAGAGAGTAACTATTCTAAAAGCAACGGATTAAGCTTTCAGGCATTGCTTGAGTTGGGCGACCAGCTATCAAAACAGGAACCGCAATTATTTGCCACTATGCGTGAACAAGTACTTCCCGAAGATATTGCTACAATAATATATACAAGTGGTTCAACAGGCTCCCCTAAAGGTGTTGAGATAAGCCATAAAAACCTAATTTCACAAATCAAAGCGACACAGCAACGCTTTCCGTTAGATCCTCGTAAAGATAAAATTCTCACTTGTTTACCACTGGCCCATGTATTTGAACGTATGGTGAGTTATTTTTATATTTCTACAGGCACGCCTCTGTTTTTTGCCGATGATATTAAAAAAGTGGGCGACTTATTACGTGAAATCAGACCCACGGCTATAACCTTAGTACCGCGTTTATTAGAGAAAGTGTATGCAAAAATGTACAGTCGCATTGACGAGCAAACGCCTTTAAAGCAAAAATTAATGAGTCATGCTTTTGAGCGTGCTATTAATAAAGTACCAGCATCAAACACACTACTCGATAAACTCTACGATAAGCTTATATACAGTAAATTAAGAGCGTACCATGGGCGGAAATTTACAAAAATTGATTCTTGGAGGTTCAGCTTTGAGTGAGAGCATGGAGAATTTCTTCACGAATATTGGTTTTAATCTATATCAAGGTTACGGTTTAACGGAAAGTTCTCCTGTGATTGCAGTCAATTACCCGGGTAATGTACGTTATCGATCTGTAGGTAAAATTTTTCCTGGTGTTGAAGTTAAAATTGCCAGTGATAATGAAATACTTGCTAAAGGCCCCAATATTATGATCGGGTATCATAATAATAAACAAGCAACCGATGAAGTCATTAATGAAGATGGTTGGTTGCATACTGGTGATTTAGGAAGCTTAGATGCAGATGGTTATCTGACCATCACCGGACGTAAAAAAGAAGTGTTCAAAACCTCTAATGGTAAATACGTTAGTCCAGTACCTATTGAGCAAAAGCTATGTAAATCACCACTTATTGATATGGTCGCTATCATTGGTGAAAACCATCGTTTTGTCACCTGCTTACTTTTCCCAGACTATGAAAATTTAGATACTCTGCGTGAACATCGAGGTTATGGTGATATGAGTAATAGTGAATTCTTAAATTCCAATGAAGTGTATTTAGAAGTTAAAGCAACCGTGGATGCAGTAAATAGCCACCTAAGCTCCTGGGAAACCATCAAAAAATATAAATTAGTAAAGCACCCTATCACTATTGAAACAGGTGAATTAACACCAACAATGAAACTACGTCGTCATGTCGTAGAGGAAAAATTTAAACATATTATCGATGAATTTTATTAAATCAGTTCCACTTTCAGCCTTCGTATGAAACGCGGGCATAGATTTATACCCACCGGCCTTTATCTTTAAGGTTGAAAGGTATTAGGAGAGGATCATGAAACAACGATTAGCGATTGTAGAAGGAATTCGTAGCCCATTTTGTAAAGCCGGCAGTGAAATGGCGCATATTGCACCTGATGATTTAGGTGCAGTGATTGTTAAGGAATTACTGGCCAAAACAGATATAAATAAAAATCTTATCGATGAGCTCATCATGGGTAATGTTGGTAACCCTTCCAATGCCTGTAATATTGCACGTGTTATCGCATTAAAAGCCAGCTTACCTGAACACCTTACCGCTTATACTGTGCATCGAAATTGTGCATCTGGTATGCAGTCTATTACCTCTGGTTATGAAAAATTGCTCGCTGGTTCAGGTGAGATAGTTATTGCTGGTGGCACAGAAAGTATGAGCCAATACCCGCTTAAATTTAGCCCCAAAATGACTCAACTGTTTACTGATTTAATGAAAGCCAAAACGGTAACTCAAAAATTAAAAACTCTTTCTCAGTTTAGACCTGCTTATCTTAAACCTATTATTTCAATTCTTGAGGGATTAACGGATCCTATTTGTGGTTTAAACATGGGCCAAACAGCCGAGGTTTTAGCCCGTGAATTTGCAATCACTCGTAAAGAGCAGGATAATTTTGCTTTAAATTCTCACCTCAAGGCGACTACAGCGCAACAACAGGGCTTTTTCGAAAAAGAAATTCATCCGATACTTTTGCCACCTGATTACCATAAAGCACAATTAACTGACAATTCTATTCGAGCAGACCAGCAAATAGAAAAACTCGCTAAATTAAAACCTTTTTTGACCCGATCACAGGCACAATAACAGTTGCAAATGCATGCCCTATTACGGATGGTGCAGGCGCAGTTTTAATTATGTTAGAAAGCAAAGCAAAAGCATTAGGATATCAGCCACTAGGATATTTAAAGGATTATGCCTATGCAGGTCTAGGACCGGATCGAATGGGTTTAGGACCTGTTTATGCCACCAGCAAATTGTTAGACAAGGCATCAATGCAAATAACAGACTTTGATCTTATTGAGCTCAACGAAGCCTTTGCGTACCCAAGTACTTGCCAACCAATGCGCCTTTTCGTCAGATCTGTTTGCACAAACCTACCTGAATAAATCTCATGCACTAGGCGAAATTAAAACTGATTGCTTAAATATCAACGGCGGTGCAATTGCTATTGGTCATCCCGTTGGCGCAACAGGAACACGTTTAGTGATTACTATGCTAAACGCCCTACGTAAAGAAAATAAAAACAGTGGTTTAGTGACGCTTTGTATCGGTGGCGGTCAAGGCGCGACGTTCGCATTAGAAGTCGAATAATTAAACCTCAAAATAAAGAATCAGGAGCGGATCTAATGAATTTTACATTGTCTATGACTGAAACGGGTGTTGCCACCCTTCTTTTTGATTTTGAAAATGAAAAAATCAACAAGCTCGATGGTAACAGCCTTATCGAACTTAAAAATCACTTAACTGCGCTAGCTGACAATCCACAAGTTCGAATACTGGTATTTGAAAGTGCTAAATCAGGTATTTTTATTGCAGGAGCTGATATCAATGAAATAAAAGATATCAGAACAAAACAAGAAGCCTATGAAAAAGCACAGTTTGGACAGCAGATCCTAGATCAAATATCAAAACTGCCCTTTCTAACCTTAGCTGTTATTAACGGCGCCTGCGTAGGAGGAGGGTGTGAACTGGCTCTTGCCTGCCAATTTCGTATCATCAGTGATGATAAAAAAGCATTAATTGGTTTACCCGAAGTAAACCTGGGTATTATTCCGGGTTTTGGTGGCTGTGTTCGTTTACCAAGATTAATTGGCCTTCAAAATGCGTTAAAATTAATTTTGCCAGGTAAACTTATCAATGCAAAAAAGGCGTTGAAATGTCACCTTGTAGATGCGATTTATAATCACAAACAGGCACGAGCTTTTATCGATGAATTCATTGACTCTCTATTAACTTTACCTAGCTTTGAACAACAAATTTTTCAAAAGCGTCAACTCTCTTTTCAACAAAAAGCATTGCAGAATAATCGCCTTGGTCAAAAAATTATTTTTAAAAAACCTATCAGCAATTAATCGCTAAAACCAAGGGCCATTACCCTGCTCCTCTTAAAGCTTTAGAGGTAATTGAATCGAGTATTAACGTACCAATTAAAGAAGCACTTACGATCGAGTTAGAAGGTTTTTCCGAGGTCGCGATCACAGACATAAGCAAAAATCTGATCCAATTATTTTTTACTCAAGAAGCTCTGAAAAAAGAAACTGGCGTAGAAGACAATACCGCTACCCCTTTAACTATAGATAATAGTGCAGTATTAGGTGCGGGAGTGATGGGAGGAGGTATCGCATGGCTATTTTCTAATAAAGATATTAATGTTCGCCTCAAAGATATTGAGTGGGAAGCTGTTGCTAAAGGGTATCAAACTGCTAATAATTATTATCTACAATTAAAAAATATTAGAAAGATAAATTCTAATGCTATCCGCTATAAAATGAATCATATTGCAGGTTGTGTTAACTATCAGGGATTCAAGCAAATAGATTTTGTTATTGAAGCCGTGGTCGAAAATATTAAGGTTAAACAAACAGTATTACAGGAAGTTGAAGCACAGTTAACTGAACAGGCAATATTAGCTTCGAATACATCGAGCCTTTCCATAACAGAAATGGCAATTGGATTAAAACGCCCTGAAAATATGATTGGCATGCACTTTTTTAATCCCGTAAACCGCATGCCCTTAGTGGAAATCATACCTAGTATTCACACTAGCCAAGAAACAATAGCAACAACAGTTGCACTCACTAAAAAACTAGGTAAAACCCCCATTGTTGTTGCTGACTGTGCCGGTTTTCTGGTTAATCGGATCCTGATTTCAATGCTCAATGAAGCAGACTTTAATCTTACAGGAAGGTAGCAGTGTTCTTGAAATAGATGAAAGTATTGAACAATTTGGATTGCCAATGGGCCCCTTTGTACTTGCTGACGAAGTAGGTATCGATATTGGGTTTCATGTCGCTACCATACTAGAAAAGGCCTATGGAGAAAGAATGAAGGTCGCGGGTATTTTTTATCAAATGTTCACAGAAGAAAAATTACTGGGAAAAAAATCAGGCGCAGGTTTTTATCAACATTCTCCTAAATCAGCTCGTCGATATAATAAAAATATCGACACTATTTTGACCTTTTATCGTTCTGAAAATGAAATTGATGTACAAATTTTCACTGCACAGCAAATCGTTGATCGTTGTATTCTTATTATGGTAAATGAAGCAACACGTTGTTTACAAGAAGGAATCGTTAAAAATCCAGCTTATCTCGATATGGCAATGATAATGGGAACTGGCTTTCCTGCTTTTCAAGGTGGTTTATTAAAGTATGCAGACAACCAAGGTTTAACAAACATTTGCACTAAATTATCGCAACTAGCTAAACAATACGGACAACGTTTTCAACCTACAACCTTATTATTAGATAAAGCCCAAGCACAGCAAACATTTTATGAGGGAGAGAAAATGACTAAACAAACACAACCGTCTCATGAACCTGATCATAAACAATCTAATAAAGACAATATCACAGTGATTGATACCTCTAAAATGAATGCCGATAAAGTCGCCTCTATTAATTTGACTGAAGTCGCCCGTGATAGCCATCTACATCAAACCGGTTTTGCAGGTCAATTATTTATGGGCACTTGTCAAATGGATGCTATTTTTCCTTTTCCCACACAAAGTTCCGACGAACAAAAGGTAGGTGATGAGCTAGTTGCCAAGGTGTGCGATTTTTTAGTTAAGCATCTGGATGCTGAACAGGTTGATGCCACACAAACAATTCCAGACTCTGTCATTCAAGGTTTAATCGAAATGGGACTGTTTGCTATGAAAGTCCCAAAAAATATAACGGCCTAGGTTTATCGCAGGTAAATTATAACCGCGTAATGATGGCTGTATCGGCGCATTGTGGTGCGACTGCGGTATTGCTCAGTGCTCACCAATCTATTGGTGTACCACAACCCTTAAAAATGTTTGGCACAGAACAACAAAAAAATAAATATCTGCCACAATTTAGAGCAGGAAAAATATCCGCTTTTGCTTTAACGGAACCTGAAGTGGGCTCAGATCCTGCAAAAATGGAAACCACAGCAACACTCACCGATGATGGTAAACATTATTTACTCAATGGCATAAAACTATGGTGCACTAATGGTTTAATTGCCGATGTGTTAGTGGTGATGGCACAAACACCAGTAAAAATAGGTGAAGGAAAATCAGTCAAACAAATAACCGCATTTATTGTTGAAAAAACCATGCCCGGTATTGAAGTTGTGCATCGTTGTGATTTTATGGGTATTCGTGGTATTCAAAATGGATTACTCAAATTTACCAACGTCAAAGTGCCTATTGAAAATATTATTCTTGGTGAAGGTAAAGGCTTAAAATTAGCATTAGCAACTTTAAATACCGGTCGTTTAACCTTACCCGCAAGCGACCACTGGTATGGGTAAATATTGCTTAGCAGTAGCAAGGGATTGGGGTAATGAACGCGTGCAATGGGGAATGCCGATTGGTAAACATGAAGCAGGCGCTAAAAAAATTGCCTTTATTGCATCAAGCACCTTTGCAATGGAAGCCGTTACCTATTTGACATCACATATGGCAGACGATGAAAATAACGATTTACGTATTGAGGTCGCCATGGCCAAACTGTTCTGTTCAGAGCTTGCCTGGGAAGTCGTTGATACAACCATGCAACTGCGAGGTGGCAGAGGATATGAAAAAGCATCATCTTTAAAAGCGCGAGGCGAGAAACCCTACCCTATTGAAAGATTGATGCGAGACTGTCGTATTAATCGGATTATCGAAGGTACAACGGATATCATGAAGTTATTTCTTGCGCGGGAAGCGATGGATCCACATTTAAAAGTGGCAACTGATTTACTCAAGAAAAATATTCCCGTTGGTCAAAAAATACAAGCTGGTGTGAAATTAGCGAGTTTTTATAGTACTTGGTACCCCACTCAATGGATAAACAGCTCTTTATGGTCAACCAATAATGAATTTGGAAAGCTCTCTAAGCATCTTTCCTACATTGAAAGCAGTGCACATAAATTAGCAAGAACTATTTTTCACTATATCGGTTTATACCAAGACAGGTTGGAGCGTAAACAGCATATATTAGGCTTGCTTATGGAAGTAGGTACAGAGCTATTTACGATGGCCGTTACCTGTTCCTATGCGAAATCAAAACTCGATGCACAACCCAATGATCTCACACCACAGTATCTCGCCGATGTATTTTGCTTAAACCGAAAACGTAAAATAGAAAGGCTGTTCGACACATTATCCAATAACGATGATGTGAAAGAAAATAAGTTGGCTAAAAGTGTTTTAAATGGTGATGTCGAATGGCTTGAAAAAGGAATTGCTTGGGTTGGTTATTAGATCTATACCCGTTACCAATCGAGATGCTTTGTTCAGTCGCTAGCTCGGACTGCAAGACAAGGCGCAACATGATGACCTATCGAGCGATTAACTACGTTAATCCTCTGCCGGTAGATGTAAAAACAAGTATTTACATCTTAAATGGCTAGCCCTTATCGAATGTTGCAACGCAGAATTGCTTTTCGAGCTAGCGACCCGCAGGGCAAGTTTTGAGGCAAGTATCTTCGTTGTTAAAAAGTTTTGATTTAACTAGTTAGATCTTCAACTTTCTGCCTAGAAGCTACTCACCTCACAACTTGCTGAACTTTGCATCTTGAATGGTAACGGGTATATTAGCACATTGTGATAAGAAAATGAGCGTTATTACTTGAGTAGTAACAATGCTCATTTTAATAACAAACCATTAATTTTTAACTAACACTCTTTTTGGTCTGGTCTATTAATTTCACAATTGTATCCGATAAAGGCTCAATTTCTTTATAAAGCAATTCCGCACCTTGCATATCACCCTGCTCAGTTTTGAGCACTATACTTTTTATTGTTGAGTGCAATTTTTCATGAGGTACTTCAATTTCTTTAAATGAAGTTATGTTGTTGTATTCTTTTATACCTTCCCCGTAATACCATTGGCCTAATTTACAATCTCGATGGGAACAAGCTTGCTCTTTTGTTAATACACTTTTATCGCCATCTAAGTATGTTCTTAGACGAGTCTTCCATGCTAAATGGGCTTGTTTAGCACCATCAAAATCGAAATCACTTGCACTAACACCAGTATTAATTGTATTTAATTGATTTTGTAACCCTTGAGCCATTTCAGTTAATCTAAAGGCACTTTGTTGTAAGGCATCGGCTTCACTTGTTGCATTGCTCGATTGATCGCTAATATAGATAACATTTTGGTTCATTTCTTCAGAGACAATCTTTTGTTGCTTCGGTAGCGGACGCAATGTGTGAGTTCATTTGATTTATTCCCTCAATAGCAATACTAATATTATTAAAGCTAACTCTTGAGGTTTCAACGCCACTCAGCGCACTGCCAACCTGGTCGATATTTGTTTCCATAGCCGACACCGCACTATTGATTCCTGAGTGCAAATTACTCACCATTGTTTGAATTTCATTTGTTGCCTCTTGAGTACGCGAGGCTAATGAGCGAACTTCATCGGCAACAACAGCAAATCCTCGTCCTTGCTCTCCGGCTCTTGCGGCTTCTATGGCAAGCATTCAGTGCTAATAAATTGGTTTGATCTGCAATCGAACTAATTGTTTCGGTGATAGTACTAATTTGGCTACTATCCATTGCTAATTTATCAATTACTTTAGCTGTTTCAGTCACATCATTAGTTAATTTTGTCATCGCTTGATGTGCAATATTAACAACATCAGCACCATCACGTGCAGTATTATCAGCAGTTGTAGCTTCCTGCGATGCACTCAAGGCATTGTCCGAGACTTCACCTACTGATGCCAACATTTCTGTCATTGCACTTGCAACTAAATTTGTTTCATCCATTTGTTGTTTCATGCTTTTTTGCAAGTTAAAACTACCACTCGATACTGTGTCCGCAGTAAGCAACAACATCTTGGGCTGTTTCCATAAATTGCCCAAAAATGGTTTTGAAGCGAGCCTGTAACAGCTTTAATGCCATAGAGATCCGCCCCATTTCATCATTACTGTTACTTTCAATATCGGCAGTCAAATCACCACTAGCAAGTTGCCTTATTTGTTGTTTTAAAGTAACTAAAGGGGTAATTAATTTATATCGAGACAACCACCAAGTTGCCAAAAGGATTAAAGGCAGAAATCCGCTAATAATATAAATATAAAGGTGGGTTGATTGTAATTGATAAATGTGATTTTGTAGAAATTGTTGGTGTTCTTGAGTATTAGGTAATTTTTCTAATTGTGATATCTCATTAAGTAAAGCACTTACCGTTTGGTTAGAGTCGTAAACTATTAACGAAAAAGATAAAACAAACATTAAAAAAGCAAGAACATAAAGCGCGTTAATTTTTTTACAATGGATATATCCCGCCAATGTATTTTACGGCTAATTTTTAAACTCTTATCTCGTCGCATTTTACTATAAAGCAACTCTGCTTTTTTATCTGTTTAGCGGAAGGTTTACTGCGAATAGACTGATAGCCAACCTTAACACCATCCTTTATAATTGGCATAACAAAAGCATCTACCCAGTAATACCCGCCATCTTTACAGCGATTTTTTACTATTCCACGCCACTCTTTGCCTGATTTAACGGTTGACCATAAATCTAAAAAGGCGACTTCTGGCATATCCGGATGTCTTACAATATGATGATTTTGCCCTATTAACTCTTCACTACTAAACCCACTTATTTCAATAAAGTCTTTATTAACATATTCTATTACACCATTTAAATCTGTCGTAGAAACAAGATTTGAACCCTCTTTAAAGGTTTTTTGATTATTATTAACTGGTTGATTATTCTTCATATTTATCCCAAAAAGTGAAACAGAACTGTCACAAAGTATAGGTAGCGATACTCATTTGGGCAAGAAAATACTAAAGTTTAGAAAGATAGGAATAAAAAACCACGTTATAAAACGTGGTTTCAAATTATTAGATAAGTAATATTTAATTACACAGGCATTTTAGCTAATTTTTCACATACTAAATCACCAAATTCAGCAGTGCTTACTAAATTCGCTTCACCTTCTTTAGAAAGGTCTGATGTTGAGAAACCATCTTCAAATACGCCTTGCATAGCGATCCCAAAGGTTTTTAGCTTCTTTTTCCATACCAAAGCTCATTTCTAACATTAATGCTACTGAACCAATCATTGAGTATGGGTTTGCAATACCTTTACCTGCGATGTCTGGCGCTGAACCATGAGAAGGTTCATAGTAAGATTTTTCAGGACCTTTACAAGCAGAAGGCATAAGACCTAAAGAACCTAAGATACCGCCACCTTGGTCACTTAAAATATCACCAAACATGTTTTCCATTACCATTACGTCAAACATAGTTGGTTTTAGACATAAATAAGTCGCACATGCATCAACAAGAATATTGATAACTTCAACTTCAGGGAAGTTAGCTTTTTCTTCTTCTACAATGGCATTCCATAAAACACTTGATTTTAATACGTTTGATTTATGGATGTTGTGCATTACTTTTTTACGTTTCATTGAAACTTCAAAACCAACACGTACGATTTGACGGATTTGGTCTTCATCGTATTCAAGTACTTCACGAACGAAGCGACGACCCTGTTCATCAACGCCAGTTTCTTTTTCACCAAAGTATAAACCACCAACCAATTCACGAATTAACATGATATCGATACCTTCACCAACTACAGATGCTTTAAGTGGTGAAAAATTTGCTAAACCTTTTGGAAGGTAAACAGGACGGAAGTTTGCATAAGTATTGTAACGACGACGTAAAGGTAATAACGCACCACGTTCAGGTTGTTCATCAACGGGGATTTTTTGAGAATCTTCATGATTCAGGCCAATTGTCCCCTTAAGGATAGCATCAGCTTTATCACAGGCGGCTTTAGTTTCATCAGGAAACGCTTTACCAGTTTCAAAATAAGCCACAGCTCCGAACAACACGTCGTTTAGTTCAAAGTTTACATCTGCGTTACGCCGCTCAACTAATTTTAATACTTTAACTGCTTCTTTCATTACTTCCGGGCCGATACCGTCACCCGCTAATAATGCGATGTTATATGTGGTCATTTTATTTCCCTAAATGATAAATATAGATAGTGTTTATACCCATTATCATGATGTTGTGCCTTGCCTTACTGTCTGAGCTAGCGATTGAATAAAGCATCATGATTGGTAACGGGTATAAGGGTGCATGCATAATAAGGAAAAGTGCTCCAATTTTCAATTGAAGCACTCTTTTTTTGCTTTAGATGGGTATTTATGCAGTTTTAATGAATGTTTAACAACGGATAATAACTTTTTATTGCCTAGCTATTAAAAGAAATGATTCGATTAAAACGATAATAAATAGAATAGAAGATAAAGATTTCCAAAATTTAACAGGATGACGCTCTATTAATGGGGGTTTATTAAGTGTTACTTCAGCTCTTGGCGTTGCACGTTGTAACTCAATCACAAACTCACTCATTGAAGTGTAACGTTTTTCAACTGAAGTATTGGTTGCTTTCATTAATACCTGATTAAGGTGTTTAGGTATTTCCGAGCGGAACTGTTGAATATCCCGATACTGCCATTGTGTATTAACCGCCTTTTGTAAAGACTGTTGGTTGTTCTCCTGGTAAGGTAAACCACCAGAAAGCAACTCATAGGTGATCACACCAATCGAGAAAAGGTCTGATAAGAATGAGGTTTCCCCGGTATATAAATATTCTGGCGCGATATAATCAGTCTGCGCCTAAAGGTACCTCTTCAATCAATTTAGAAATTTCATCTAAACCACTGATTTTAACAGTACCAAAATCAATCAATGTAATGTGATTATTATGACTAATAATAATGTTTTCAGGTTTCAAGTCTCGATGAACCATAGCGGAACGTTGTAATACACGCACGGCATCAACTACTTTTTTGATGATGCTAATAGCTTTTTCAAAGGAAGGTTGTGGGTTTTCATGCATCCACTGACGTAATGTAATACCATCAACATATTCACAAATATGATACAAAAAAGGTGATTTTTCAATACGAGGTTGAATCGCCATAATACTAGGGTGCTTAAGTCGTTGGCCAACCCATTGCTCTTTATAAAAACCATCTAGATAAGCACTGTCATCTACAAAATTCAAAGATGGCATTTTTAATACAACACGCCGTTTACTGGCCTTTTCTGTTGCTAAATAAATATGGCTTCGCGCACCTTGATGTAAGATTTTATCGACTTTAAAACCATCGATTTCATTGCCCACTTGCATTGCAGGTGGGATCACTAATTTACTTAAATTTTGAAAAATATCATTGATATCAGAGTTTGGTAACTCCCCTACTTTTAATATCAAGCAACTTAAATTATCACTACTACCGTGATTATAGGCATCATCACAAATAGTTTTAGAAAGCACTTCTAGGGTTTTGCTAGTTACTTCAATTTGTTCATGGCAAGCAAGGTGTTTAGCGAGTGTTTTATTGTCTAAGGTATCGTGTATACCATCAGTGGATAATAAAAAATGTCTCCCTGTTGTAATGACACACTTCGGTAGTCAATATCAACATGACAATCCATACCTAAAGCACGGATCAATACATTATTATTACCATGAGTAACACGAGAATGATCTTTGGTGAGCTGTGTTAATACGCCTTCACGGTAGCGATAAATTCGACTATCACCCACATGGAAAATGTGTGCCGTAGTCGATTTAAAAATAATGCTACTAAAGGTAGTAATTAACCCGTTATGGCGAGCATCCCCTTTACTGTGGTGATATAACCAAGCATTTAAGGAACTTAATACTTTACCAGCAGATTTTTTCACATCCCAACTTTCATTAGTACTGTAATAATCATCCATAAATTGGGTAACACTGGTTTGACTTGCTTGTTGGGCATTGTTGCTACAACTGACACCATCAGCAATACAAGCAACAACACCTTTGAACTTTTTTCTGAATATGAGTTGGGTTGTTTTACAGCAAAAGCATCTTGATTTAATTCACGTTTACCTGCCGTTGAAACGCCCCCTATTGCAAGATCTAACTTTGCTTGTACTTCTTTACTCATATTCAGAATTTTCCACTTATTTTTTTATATATTTACTCAATACTTATCAAATTAAGAAGTTTTAGTAAATATGGTTGTAAATGCTCTGGACTAAGCTATTTAGGCTTAGTTCAAGGCGGAAAAGCGCAGTTTAGTTTCTTAAATACTTCGTACGTCCACTACTTCGCCCTACGGGCCATCCTTCGGATGTTCAAATTCATTCCCGATGAATTTGTGAGCATTTTCCAACGACGACAAATATGTCAGGAACATATTCGAATAGCTTTAGCTAGTCGCGAAGCGATGAAGTACACGGATGTACTTCATAAATAGGCTTAAATAGCGACGTCCTGAGTAATTACCTAGTGGCTACCCACATCAATCATTGTAACAGTTCCATCTTCGTTTACTTCAGCGATTTTACCCTTTGGCTCAGCCATAAACAATAAAGTAACTAAACCACCAAAGGCAGTTAAAGCAATCACATAGAAGAAGGTTTGGTAATCAACAAAAGATAGGATAGTAAGATAAACTACCGCACCAACGTTACCATAAGCGCCTGTCATACCTGCAATTTGTCCTGTCATACGACGTTTGATTAATGGAACAGTTGCAAACACAGCTCCTTCACCTGCTTGTACGAAGAAAGAACATAACATAGCAACGACCTACTGCTAACCATAATGCCCAATGACCAGTAATTTGCGCCATCAATAAATAACCTAATGCTAAACCAGCAGTCAGAATAATTAATGTTGATTTACGACCAAAGCGATCAGATAACCAACCACCACCTGGACGAGAAACTAGGTTCATAAAGGCATAAGCAGAAGCTACCATACCCGCCACAACAGGTGTTAATTCAAAGGTTTCTAAAAAGAACAGAGGTAACATAGATACCACAGCTAATTCAGAACCAAAGGTTGCAAAATAAAGCACATTTAATACGGCAACTTGCTTAAATTTATAGCGATGAATTTCTTCTACTGGTGTTGTGAAAATGCTTTTATTGACTTTCCAAACCTGTGACCATTCGTATAAATAAAGTAGCACTAAAAACGCATAAATAATATAACAGACTTCATTAGATAACATGTTGATATTAGTTGGAGATAATTTCCAAGCTAATAAAGCTAATGCGGCATACATTGGCACCTTCATGATAAGTAGTAAAAAGAAATCTCCCTTAGAAGTGACTTCCATTGCGGTTAAATTAGCCGGTTTAAAATAAGTAGAACCTTTAGGTGTATCACTAACATTTTTATAAAAGATAACCGCAAAAGTTAAACTTAATAAACCTGTTACAACCATGGCATAACGCCATCCTTCTTCACCACCAAATAACAAAGCGATAGTTGGAAGCGTAAAGGCGTGCGTACTGCACTACCAAAGTTACCCCATCCACCGTAAATGCCTTCCGCGGTGCCGAGTTCATTATGAGGGAACCATTCGGAAACAAGACGAATACCAATAACAAAACCCGCACCAATAAAACCTAATGCAAAGCGTGAAATAGCGACTTCTAAAAAGGTATCGGAAAAAGCAAAGGTAAAACAAGGAATAGAACAGAAAAACAGTAACGCAGAATAAACGATGCGTGGCCCATATTTATCCGTTAACGAGCCAATGATAACTCGGGCAGGAATAGTAATAGCAACATTCAAAATAAGTAGCGTTTTGATTTCTTCGGTAGTTAAACCTAATGTTTCTTTTACAGACTGCAATAAAGGAGCAAAGTTAAACCAAACCGCAAAAGTAATAAAAAATGCCATCCAGCTTAAATGTAGTGTTTTCATTTTTCCTTGAAAAGAAAAAATATTAAATGAATTTGTACTCAAAATAATTCCAATTTTTAATAGTTGTTTACACAAATGCCCTGTAAAACAGGGCATTTTTCGTTTAATAAAACATGATCGTTACTAGCTTGCTTCTTTTAACTGCACGCCATCATTTTCGATGCGAACCGCAAAAGTTTTTATTTTGTGCTCTGGAGAATCTAAACATTCCCCGGTTAGCAAATCAAAACGTTGTTTATACAAAGGCGATGCCACATAAACAATATCTTTTGTTGAACCGATTAAGCCACGAGATAACACATTTGCTTGTCCAAATGGGTCGTAATTTGCTATCGCATAAACATTATTGCTTTGTTTGCATAAAAAGATTGCCACTTGTTGCTCATTAAACAGGGCACAAGTACCTGCATTTGGTGTTAAGTCCGTAACAGAACAGATATCAGTCCAATCGTTATTTACTGTTTTTTCCATGATTTTGTTCCTTCTATACTAATTCAATGATTTCAATTTCTTCTTTGTCGACAGGGAAACGCTGTCCTCTTTCAACTTTAAAGGTGATTCCTGAATCAGATTCGTTACTATTTATAAAATGTTTGAAACGTTTTAATTTTTCAGGGTTTTCAACGGTGGTTTTCCATTCACATTGATAATTTTCAATGTTACTTTCCATTTCTGCTTCTAATTCAGCATTAATATTTAATGAATCATTAATAATCACATCTCTAAGATAATCGATCCCCCTTCTAAATTCTCCATCCAAACCGATGTACGTTGTAAACGATCTGCCGTACGGATATAGAACATATAAATGCGATCAATATAAGTGCGTAACAGTTCATCACTCAAATCAGAGGCAAATAAATCACCATGACGAGGACGCATACCACCGTTACCACCAAAGTAAAGGTTCCAACCGCTATCTGTTGCAATTAAGCCAAAGTCTTTACCCTGTGCCTCTGCACACTCACGGGTACAACCAGACACACCAAATTTAACTTTATGAGGAGAACGTAAACCTTTGTAACGATTTTCAAGTTCTATCGCAAAACCAATACTATTTTTAACACCGTAACGACACCAAGTGCTACCTACACAAGCCTTAACTGTACGTAATGATTTACCATATGCATGACCAGTTTCAAAACCAGCATCAACTAATTTTTTCCAAATAGCTGGCAATTCATGTAGTTGTGCACCAAATAAATCAACACGCGCACCACCGGTAATTTTGGTATATAGGTTAAATTCTTTAGCTACTTCACCAAGTACAATCAAACCTTCTGGTTTAATTTCACCGCCAGGAATACGTGGTACAACGGAATAAGTACCATCTTTTTGCATGTTACCCAAGTAGTTATCATTAGTATCCTGTAGACCAACATGTTCATCTTCAAGTACATAATCATTCCAGAAAGAAGCGAGAATACTACCCACAGCTGGTTTACAAATTTCACAACCAATACCACTACCGTATTCAGCTAACAACGCTGAAAATGTTTTGATTTTTTTAACACGCACAATGTCAGCTAACTCTTGACGAGAATAGGCAAAATGCTCACAAATATCTTTGTTCACTTCAAAACCAAGACTCGCTAATTCGCTGTCTAAAACCTGTTTTGCTAAGGGTGCACAACCACCACAACCTGTTGCCGCTTTAGTGGCTGTTTTCAAATCACCCATGCTACAACAACCGGCGACTACAGCATCTTTGATATCACCTTTTGAAACATCGAAACATGAACAAATAGCGACGGTATCAGGTAATGCGTCAACACCAAGTCCAGCAGAAGCATCTTCTCCACCGCTTGGTAGAATCAATGTGCTAGGATTGCCAGGTAAATCCATGTCGTTCAATTTTAATTGTAATAATGAACCGTAGGCTTCTACGTCACCTACCAATACTGCGCCAACCAATTTTTTACCATCTTCAGAAACGATAAGACGTTTATAAACCTGTTCAATTTCATCATTATAAGTGTATGACTGAGCACCAGGTGTTCTACCATGCACTTCACCAATACTAGCAACATCCACACCTAATAATTTTAATTTGGTACTCATATCAGCACCAGTAAACGCAAGATCTGAACCACCTTTAAGGTGTGCGACTAATACTTTCGCCATTTGGTAACCAGGGGCAACAAGACCAAAAATAAAGTTTTCCCACAACGCACATTCACCAATAGCAAACACATCTTCAACACTGGTTTGACAGTAATTATCAATGACAATACCACCACGCTCGCCGATTTTAATACCAGAAGAACGTGCTAGTTCATCCTGAGGGCGAATACCTGCAGAAAAAATAATCGTATCTGTTTCTAAAGAAGACCCATCAGCAAAATTCATTTTATAGCGACATGTATCACCAGCAACGATTTCAGTCGTGGCTTTATCGGTATGAACATTTACACCAAGCTCTTCTATTTTTCTGCGTAATAAAGCACCACCACCTTCATCTAATTGTACAGCCATAAGACGAGGCGCAAATTCAACAATATGCGTTTCAAGACCTAAATTAACTAATGCATTACCTGCTTCTAGCCCAAGTAGTCCACCACCAATAACAACACCTACTTTACTTGTTTTGCCTGATTCAGTGATATCTTCTAAATCATCAATGGTACGATAAACATGGCAGTGTTCTTGGTCATTACCAGGAATAGGAGGTACAAAAGGAAATGATCCCGTTGCTAACACTAATTTGTCATAGCTTTCTTTGCGTCCACTTGCAGTGATTACTTGCTTGTTAGCAAAATCTAAATCAACGACTTTATCGTTAAGAACAAATTTGATGCCATTTTCTTGATAATAGTTAGCATCTGTTAAGGCTAAATCATCCGCACTTTTACCAGAGAAAAAGTAGCTGAGCTGAACTCGGTCGTAGGCCAGTCTTGATTCTTCAGAGAAGGTGATCACTTCATAGTTACTGTCTTCATCATTAATAATATTATCAATGAATTTGTGACCTACCATGCCATTACCAACTACAATAATGCGTTGTTTGCTCATAATTATTAATTCCTATCTATATTATGTTACTTTGGTTATTTAGTTCGTTTTATGCAGAAAGTTGATTAATGACACTATCAACACTGTTTTGGGATGTAACCCACTGCAATTGCTTGGAAAGTGAAACCACTTCTCCAACCATAATTAACGAAGGGGATTTCATTTGGTGCTTGGTGACTAAGGAAGCAAGTTGCTTAATCGACCCTGTAATGACTCTTTGATCTGGACAACATCCTTTTTCAATGATCGCGATTGGCATAGATGGATCCATTCCAGCGACTGACAAGTTGGCTTTCAATCATGCTTGCTTTACTCAAACCCATATAAAAAACTAAGGTATGTTTAAGTTTTGCTAAACATTCCCACTGAATATCAAGTTCCTTTTCGCCGTGTGCTGTGACAAAGGTACATCCCTGAGCTAAACCACGATGTGTTAGTGGGATACCAGCATAACTACTACAACCAGCGCTGACTGTAATGCCAGGAACAATTTGCACATTAATGCCTTGTTCTTTAAGAAGAAGCATTTCTTCACCACCACGACCGAACACAAAGGCATCACCACCTTTTAAGCGACATACACTTAAACCCTGTTGAGCTTTTTCAATTAAAAGCTGATTGATTTCAGATTGACTATAACTGTGAGCGCCTTTCATTTTGCCAACGTACAAACATTCTGAGTTAACAGGAAATAATTCACGAATTTCTTGGCTTACTAAGTTATCAAAAACAATAACATCTGCTTTTTGAATCACTTTTAATGCTTTAAGTGTCAGTAAGTCAGGATCACCTGGCCCTGCTCCAACTAAAAACACTTCACCCAGTGAGTTATTGAGTTTATTAATTGAAGTAATATTATTAGCACTTAAATTACTCTTGTTGGCTCTTTTAGTAAGTTGTGCACTAGTAGTTATATTTTGTAAATTCATGACGACCTTAAATCAAAGAAAACAATATTCAAGCGTGAGACTAATTGCCTGTTATTATTTGAAACTGTTATTACCCCTGATTATTGCAATGACAATGCCACTTTATTTAACATTATAAAAAACGATGACAAAATCGCCATTTAGGAATATAAAATCAATAAGTTACAATTAAAAATAATTTTCGTCACTTGTTACCAAAATTTAACAAGCAACTAAAATTTAACATTTATGTAACATAGCAGTGCACCATCGCACCAAGATAGCGCAAAAAAAGGCACATTTTCAGCTTTATTATTACCCCGATAGAACAATTAAATTACAAAAGAGAATGAATGCAACACACTGATTTTTATAAGCATTAAGAAATCTGGAAATTTATTATTAGCATTAGTGCCAACTTGGTGCGTTCTTTGCTGTTAGGTAGTTATGTTATAATTGTTAAATCTATAGATGGCGAGAGAGTGCAAATGAGTAAAGCAAAGAGTTTGTGGACAAAAACAACCTGCGCATATTGTGGCGTTGGTTGTGGCGTTGAAGCAAAAGTAAATGCACAGGGTACATTAGATATTCGTGGAGACGATGATCATCCTGCAAATTACGGGCATTTGTGCTCAAAGGGTTACGCTTTAGGGCAAACCGTCAGTCATGAAGGACGACTATTAAAACCAAGCATTAATGGCGTCGAAAGTGATTGGCCTACTGCACTAGAACATGTTGCCACTCAGTTTTCTGATATTATTAAAGAGCATGGCCCTGATTCAGTCGCTATCTATGCATCTGGACAATTGTTAACTGAAGATTATTACCTTGCTAATAAGCTAATGAAAGGCTTTATCGGTAGCGGTAATATTGATACCAATTCAAGATTATGTATGTCATCTAGTGTTGCAGGTCATAAACGTGCCTTTGGTAGTGATACTGTTCCAGTATGTTATGAAGATATCGAAAACGCTGAAATGGTGGTGATCACCGGATCCAACTTTGCCTGGTGCCATCCGGTTTTATTTCAACGACTAAAAACAATTAAACAACAACGTCCAGAGCTATTTATTGTTGTCATTGACCCTCGCAAAACGGATACAGCTTCAATTGCAGATTTGCATTTAGCTATTCATCCAGAAACGGATATTGCACTTTTTAATGGTTTATTTGCCTACCTTGCTAAACATAAAAAAATTAATCAGCAATATGTAACAGATTTTTGTGATGGCTTTGAAGTCGCAATAAGCAGTGCAAACAACCAATTTACTTCCCACCAGCAGTTAGCTGAAGTCCTGTCTATTAGTCAAACAGATCTAGAAACTTTTTACGAAAAATTTTCACAAATAGAAAAAGTACTAACGATATACTCGCAGGGAGTTAACCAATCTTCTCAGGGAACCGATAAAGTAAACAGTATTATTAATTGTCATTTAGCAACTGGCCGTATTGGTAAACCAGGGATGGGCCCCTTCTCAATTACAGGTCAACCCAATGCAATGGGCGGGCGTGAAGTTGGTGGCCTTTCTAATACACTAGCCGCGCATATGGAATTTGGGAATGAAAAAGATCATCAATTAATTAGTGATTTTTGGCAAACCGATCACTTAGCGGCTAAGCCAGGGCTTAAAGCCGTTGATCTTTTTGATGCAATTGATCAGGGTAAGGTAAAAGCCATTTGGATAATGGCAACAAATCCTGTAGTGAGTATACCTAATAGTACCAAAACCATTGTCGCACTGAAAAAATGCCCTTTAGTCGTTGTTTCTGATTGTATTAAAGATACAGCAACAACCCAATTAGCGAATGTATTATTACCAGCTCAAGGCTGGAGTGAAAAATCAGGTACTGTGACCAATTCAGAACGCCGAATCTCTCGTCAACGTAAACTATTAGCCAGCCCAGGTGAAGCCAAGGCAGATTGGTGGATCATTGCAGAAGTAGGTAAACGCATGGGTTTCAAACATGCTTTCACTTTTCAACATGAAGGAGAAGTGTTTGCTGAATTTGCTAAAATGACTACCTTAGGAAATGAAGATGGCTTAGCGCGAGATCTGAATTTAATAGGTTTAACCACATTAGATGCAAAAGGCTATAGTCGATTATCACCACAGCAATGGCCTGTTACTAGTTTGCAAGAAACCATTGTCCATCAGCGTATGTTCTCCGATAATCGCTTTTTTACCGCTAATAATAGAGCACAATTTATTCCAGTAAGTATGAAACAATCACTGACTGATTGTTCTTCAAAATATCCATTCAACTTAAACAGTGGACGCGTGCGCGACCATTGGCATACTATGAGTCGAACCGGACTTTCTAGCCGTTTAAGTGCGCATATCAGCGAACCTTTTATCACTATTAATGCAGATAATGCAAAGGAAACAGGTTTATCCGATGGTGATTTAGCGACTGTAAGTAGTTTACAGGGAGCGGTTTTAGTTCGTGTCTCTATCTCGCCTAATGTTAAAAATGGTCAAGTGTTTATTCCTATCCACTGGAATACAAAAACAGCGAGTAATGCGAGTGTTTGTTCTTTAATAACCCACTCAATATTCGATCAAACCTCTGGTCAACCCGCTTTTAAATCAACGCCTGTCAATATTAAAAAGTGGCACTATGACAGTGAAGCCATGTTTTTAAGTCGTGAAATATTAGAGCTTAATGAATTTGATTATTGGGTAAAACAAACAGTAGAGAATGGTTACCTGTATCGTATTGCAGATGCTAGTTCGCCGGAACTATTAAGTCAGAAGTTAAAGTCTTTAATTAGCAATGCTGACTATCAAACAATTGCGCGACCACTTAATAGAACCATTGATTATAGTGATCAAGATAAAACCTTAATTCGTTATGCCTGTATTAACCAACAGAAAGTAACTGGTGCTTTTATTGTCTCGACCCACTTACAAAACCAATCTCTAGATTGGTTAGAAAATATTCTTTCAATGCCATTAGATACGAGTATTGAGCGCACACTTATTTCTGGGCATGTTGAAGGTAAACTGGCAGAGGGGAAAATTATCTGTGCCTGTAAACAGGTTGGTAAAATTACCCTTAACGATGCAATTGAAGGGACTGAAAATTGTACCCTAGAGCAAATCTGTCAACAGACAGGTGCAGGAACTGGTTGTGGAAGCTGTATACCCGAAGTATCAGAGCTGATCAGTTATGCAGAAATTAAAGAGCTGAGTTAAGTTTCCGATAGCAACCAATTATTTTTAGCAGGATAAATTATCCTGCTAAAAATTAGCTTATTAAACTAAACTGGATTATCAATATCAATAAAAGTAACATCAAGCTTTAATTCATCCATTAGCCACTCCCCTAACGCTTTAGCACCATAGCGTTCAGTTGCATGATGCCCTGCGACGAAAATAATGAATACCCATTTCACGAGCTATATGTGTGGTTCGTTCAGAAATTTCACCACTGATAAAAGCATCTATGCCCTGCTCCGCGACAATAGTAATGTAATCTTGACCACCTCCTGTACACCAAGCAATCGTTTTAATTTCTGCTTTACCACCGTCAATGTGCAAAGGAGCTCGATTTAAGACCTTTTGAATACGTTCAGATAAAAGATCAGGGCTAATCGCTTGCTCAAATTTACCGACTCTACCAACACTGCGTTTATCCCAAGGCTCAAGCGGACGTCTATCGGTAATTTCTAATAATTTAGCTAACTGTGCGTTATTACCAAATTCAGGGTGAACATCGAGGGGTAAATGATAAGCGTATAAGTTAATGCCATTTTCAATTAATGCTTTTATACGTTTATATTTCATCCCGGTTATTTCCTGTTTTTCGCCTTTCCAGAAAAAACCATGGTGAACTAGTATTGCATCTGCCTGTTGTTTGATTGCTTCATCAATTAAGGCCTGATTGGCTGTTACACCGGTAATAATTTTGTTAACTTCCTCTCGCCCTTCTATTTGTAAACCATTTGGGCAATAGTCTTTAAATTGATGGATTTCTAGAAATTGGTCTAATTTGTTGGCAAGTTTTATATTTTTCATGAGTGCTCATAATAAAAGTTAATCATTATGAGCTATTGTAACGGAATGAATTAAAGCAGGTAACTATTTGGGATAATAAATGAGAATTGACTACCCTCACCTAAGTTACTTTCTATATTTAACTCACTATCATAATGACTCAGAGCATGTTTAACGATCGCTAGACCTAACCCTGAACCACCAGTATCACGAGAGCGTGATGCATCAACACGATAAAATCGTTCCGTTAAATGTAAAATATGTTCTGGAGCAATGCCGTCTCCATTATCCATCACGCAAAAATATGCGCCGGCATTAGATCTGCGCCAGATTACTTTAACTGCGCCTCCATTTGGCGTGTAATTAACTGCGTTATAAACAAGGTTAGCCATTGCACTACGCAATTGCATTTCATCACCTAATAACGTCAATCCTTCTTCAATTGCAAATTTAATGTGTAATTGCTTTTTCTGTCCTAAAGCTTGAGCTTCATTTTCAATTTGTTTTAACAAAGCGGGAGCATTTACTTCATCTTCAAGATCAATGCTAGGCGCACCCTCGATTTTAGACAAAGTCATTAATTGGTCGACTAATGAACACATGCGTGTTGTTTGTTCATCCAACACTGTAATAGCCTTTTGTTGACGGGTGCCCTCTTGACTTTGCATACCTAAAATTTCGATATAGCCTTGTAACACGGTTAATGGGGTTCGCGACTCATGGGAGACATTAGCAACAAACTGACGACGTTGTTCATCTAATTGGCGGTAGGAAGTGACATCTCGAACAATAAGAATACGTTGGTTTTTCGCATAGGGCATAACACGAAATTCCAAAATTTTATCTAGATTAATAGGGGAAGGGAGATCTAAGGGTTGATCATAATCTTGACTTTTAAGGTGTTCGAAAAATAATGGATTACGAATTAAATTGGTAATATTTTCACCAGAATCATCTGGCCACTTAAAACCAAGTTGGAACTGCGCTAAGCGATTACACCAAATAATATCGCCTCGTTTATGGAAGACAACAACCGCATCTGGTAAAGCTTCAGAGCCTTCTCGAAAACGACTAATTACAGAAGCCAGTTTTTTACGTCTTTTACGATTTCGCTGTTGTAGATTATGAATGCCAACGAAAACATGCTCCCACTCAGATTTTCCAGCAGGTGAGACTGTGCTTTTACTATTCCATAACCAGTTGTTAAGTTTTTTAAATAATAATAATGCCAAACAATATGAGCAAAAAAGTTATTAATAATAACGTGTCTAAAAAATTAAATAGCGTTCCAAAAATAATAACGGGTATGTATACAACTAATACTCCCGATATCATCGTTTTCCATGAATATATTTTCAAATTAATAGTCTTCTATTATTATTTTTATTATTTTTATTATTGCTTAGATGAAAATCGGTATCCTGAACCTCGTACTGTTTGCACAAGAAAGTCATGATCTTTTAATGCCTTACGCAAACGTCTAATATGAACATCAACGGTACGATCTTCTACATACACATTAGTTCCCCAAACATTATTTAATAACTGTTCACGACTATATACTCGTTCTGGATGTGTCATGAAAAAGTGTAATAGTTTAAACTCTGTTGGCCCCATTTCTAAAGGGGTTTCTTCAAGTGTTGCACGATGTGAAATAGGATCTAATCTAAGTTTACCAACCTCTAGTGTATCATCAAGTGATGTCGGATTCACACGGCGTAAAACAGATTTTAAACGAGCCATTAGCTCTTTTGGTGAAAAAGGTTTGGTGACATAGTCATCAGCACCATTTTCAAGTCCACGGACCTTATCTTCTTCATCGCCACGAGCGGTCAACATCACCACAGGTATCTGACGTAACATTTCGTCCACTTTGAGGTGTTTAAGCATTTGAATACCACTACCACCTGGAAACATCCAATCTAATAAGATAAGGTCAGGATAAGGTTCTTCTAATTGCTTTAAAGCAGTTTGATAAGTATCCGCCTCTAAACATTCGTAACCATGCTGTTCTAATACAAAACATAACATATCACGAATTGCGACTTCATCTTCAACGACTAATATACGACTTGCCATGTAAACTCTTCCACTCCATTATTATTTATAGAGTATCATTATCACCAGATAATATGACACTTATATGACAAACTAACATAAACAGTCATAAACTATAAAAAACAATATTATAGATAAAATTAAAGTCTTTTGAATATTAAAGAAAAACTAAAGTCTTTTTGTTGATTACTGAAGGTTAGCATTACATAACTAGAAGTTGATTGTTGGGTATTGAAAAACCAAAATAGTTTTCTTTAAATTGTTCTAAGGGAAGTGGTTTAGAAAATAAGTATCCTTGCCCAAATTCGCATCCAAAATCGGTTAATATTTTTTTCTGCTCTTGGGTTTCGATACCCTCTGCAATGACTTGTATATTTAAATGGCGAGCCATGATGATCATAGTACGACATAAGTCTCTACTATTACTTTGCATAACAAGATCATCTACAAATGATTTATCAATTTTTAAAATATCAACATCCATTTTTTGTAAATAAGATAATGATGAATAACCTACACCAAAGTCATCAATCGCTATGGTGATCCCATGCTTTTTAAGCTTCATCAATTTAATTCGTATAGAGTCTTCATTTTCCATTAATAGGTTTTCTGTAATCTCAACAATAATGGCATCTTTATTTAAACCAAGCATTTGCATATGCTCAAACCAATTTGTTATCCATTGATCATTTCCTTTAAATTGTTCTGGTGAGACATTAATGCTGATTTGAAAATGTTCCGCCCCCAATGCTAATAACTCACTCAAATCTGATGTCGCCGTTTTAGCAACCCACAGACCTAACTCTTTAATTAAGCCCGTTTCTTCAGCAACGGGAATAAATTCAAGTGGAGAAACTATGCCACGCGTTGGATGCTTCCAACGAATCAAAGCCTCTGCTTTACAAATTCTCCCAGAAATTAAATCTGTGATAGGTTGATAATAAAGCTCAAACTGACCTTGTTTTAGTCCAATACGTAAATCTTCAATTAACTTACGTTTCTTAACAAGCAGGTCTAACATATTTGGGTTAAAGAATTGATAACAATTACGCCCTAATTCCTTCGATTTATACATCGCAAGATCTGCATATTTGAACAAGGTTTCCACTGTTTTACCATCCTCTGGAAATAGTGTAATACCAATGCTTGCAGTGACATATACATGTTTATTTTTAATATTATAATTTTCAATGATTGCTAATTTAATATTTTGAGCGGTAGTTTCAACAATTGCTTTATTATCAATTTTATCAATCAGTACGATAAATTCATCTCCTCCTAAACGCGCTGCCACAGCATTTTCAGGTAGAATATTAACAATACGCTGGGTAACAGCCTGTAAAAGTAAATCACCATAGTCATGCCCTAGGGTGTCATTTATTTCTTTGAAACCATCTAAATCAAGCGCGATGATGGCAAAGTGAGCATCGGCTTGCTGATAAACCAACTCAGCTAACTTCTCTAATATAAAACGACGATTCGGTAATCCAGTTAATGAGTCACTATTTGCCTGTTTCTGTTAATTTACCATTAGCAATTTTCAGAGCCTTGGTTCTTTGTTCTACGGTGCTTTCCAAGGATTGATCTCTTTGTTCAATGGTTTCTAGCATTACATTAAAGCAATTAGCCAGATTACCCACTTCATCGCTAGATTCAACTTTAGATCGGACACTGTAATTATTGGTTTTCGTGACATAATCAGCCACCGAAGTGAGATCTAATAAAGGTTTAATAATTGTTTGACGCAGAAGAAGAGAAAGTAAATAACTCAACAATAATATAAAAATTAAAATGCCCAACAAATAAGCAATAAAAAATAACAGGCTTTCTTCTATGATAGAATAATCGGCTTTTATTTCTAACCGGCCATGCTCGACACCATCCATTAATAATGGCGTATTTATCGTCATGATGTCTGAAAAAATAATGGTTTTATTGATAACCTCTGAAAACACCGCAACAAGTGCTTCGCCGTTACTATCAATCACTCGAGCACTGACAACATTACTTTGGCTTAACAAAGGTTTAATTAATTCATTCATTGTATAGTCATCCTGAAAAATGACTGTTGCAGTTAAGTTCGGAGAAAGAATCTTAGCAATAGAATTTAGTCTGGTACGTTCATTTTTTGTCACCGTATTTAGCTCATAGGCAATAAAAACACTAGCGACAGTAAAACTAGTAAAAAGCGCAACCATCATTAATACCGTCAGTAGTTTCGCATTTAATGAGCCAAATAAAGAACGACTAAAATTCATTAATGATCTGCCTTATTTGTTCGTCCTAAACGTAATACCTTCGAGCTCATTTGAATACCTGATTGTTTTAATTTATCTGGGTTAACTTCAAAACGGATTTTGCCAGCGAGCACTAAAAAAGTTTATATGCCCTCCCGTTAAAATAAAATCATCAAATTCGCCCACTAGCATGATCGTAGTTATTGCAAGATATTTACTCAAATAACTCCACTTATCAATATCTTCCTTGGATATAAATAGGGTATGACAATGGTCTATATTTGCAAATTCAGAGGTAAGAAATAATACAGACACGGGAACATTTTTAATGCTCCGATTTTTCAATGTTTGATTTGCAGTTAATACAAATTGGTCGTTAAAGCTACAAATATTATAACTTTTCATTAACGGAGCGTTAAACCATTTTCCCTCTGAATATCGAGCAAAGTTATACATAAAACCAGATTTAATCGCATCTTCCCTCGGACTAGCAATCACCTTCACATGCATTGAGAAGAGAACACTAACCAAAAAGTAAATAACATAACGGTGTAAACAGATCATTATCGTATTATAACTTCATGGTGAGTCGAATAAGATAACTAGGTTCTATATATGTGGCAACAGTATAAGTTTCAGAGGTATTGTTATACTCTAAATGTCGCCCATATAATAAATTCATACCACTTAATGACACGGTTGCTGATGGAGATACCTGCCAATTCCAGTTTAAATCCAACACACTAAAGCCATCTGTGTCATAAGCATCACCACTTTCAACACGATAGACTGCAAATAAGGAATGACCATCTGAAATAACATAGTTTACTTTACTGATAAATTGACGCAGATATGCATCATAACCAATAGCGGCATTAGTATTCTCAGGAAGGTCATATTTGTAGGAGGTAAAGCTGTAACCCAGTTCAGTGGTTAGCTGTTCATTGGGTTGCCATTTCAAAACAGCTTCCCCGCCATAGGTTGTTAATTCTGTATTAGAGACAAAATTATGGTAAACAATATTGCTAGCAAAATCTAAATCAGTCTTAAATGCAAGTACATTTTCAGACTGAGTATGAAAAAGGGAAGCATCGAAACCCCAGGATTGGACATTATAGCGATAACCAAATTCCTTAGAGAGAGAGGTTTCAGCTTGCACATCCGATCGCCCTAAAATTTCTGCTCTGAATAAAGGGTAGCCATCAATAACATTGGCACCATTTGCAAGTGCATTACCATTATATTCAATTAAAGATGGGATCCTAACACCTTGAGAGATGGAGCTCCAAAATACATGCTCTGATTCAGGCTTCCAAGTTAGTCGGACCATAGGCTGATTCTCCCAACCAGTAAAACTATTATATTCTATTTTATTACCAATAATTAATTTTAAAGTATCGGGTATTAAACCAAATTGAGCCTGTAAGAAACCACCATATTGGTAATAAGAATCCACTGACTCAATGCTTGATATAAAGTCAGTATCTTGTACTGATATATTGTTATAACGGTAATTCCCCCCAATCTAACTGTACCTCTTTGAGTAAAGTATTCATTTGATAATCGATATCAGTAATAAAAAAGTCGTCTTCATAATAAAGTTGCTCACCTTTTTGTGAACTAATTGAAGCCTGTAACATTTGGTTGGAATGGGCAGATAATCGCTGTTCGTAGCGTGCCATCAACTGAAGGTGTTCACGACTATATTGGTCTTCAAAATACTCATTATTATAAGTTGCTAAATTCGGTAGCTTTAAATTTTGCCCCATATTAATGTGAGAATATTGAGTTTGCAGTAATAAAGAAGATGTCTCATTTAAATTTAAATCAAGTCGGCCACCTATTGTTTGTTTTTTACTGTCATCATTTGTTTGTAATGAAATATCGTTAGAGTCGGACGGTTCGCCAGCTTCTAAACCACCAAAAAGACGAAATGAACTATAATTAGCTAATGCACCTCCCACTCTAAAATTAACTTTTCCATCAATAAGCGTCCCTTTTTCAATTTGCAGAAAGAGATTGTGTGTATCTGCCGTGTGCTTACTAATAATGTTCACCACGCCATTTGTTGCATTACTGCCCCATAATAAACCACCCTGCCCGCGGATCACTTCAATACGATCGATATCATACAAAGGAATGTTTAACGCTTCCCAATAGACTCCCGCAAATCCGGGGTTATAAATACTTTGGCCATCTACCAAAACTAACAATTTACTTGAGTATTTCCCAGCGGTGCTTCGAAGAGTAATTGCCCATTGATTATTATCAATTTGACGAACTTGCATACCAGGAATTAACTTCAAAGCATCTGGTACGGTGCTAACACCCGACTGCATTATCTCTTTATTGCTTAACACATAAATAGAGGCGCTGGTGTCCGACATATTTTGTAATCGCTTCATTGCGGAGGTGACTTGTACATCAGCGACTAATAGTGCCTCTAATTCAAGACTAGCAAACTCACTTGATTCAAGATCATCTGCCTCAGCCAAATTAATCATAGACGTTAAATTTAGCAAAACAAATACCACAGCTATAAATTGGCATTGTTTGAAAAAGCTGGTCATTGTAATAAATACCTATTAATAAGTTGATAGCAACATTTTTCATGATGCTGTAATTTTTCAAGTAATAGAATATTACATTTACCATTTACAATACTTGATAGGAAACAATAAAACTTGTTTGAAAAGTGAGCATGGATATTATCCTTAATTATAGTTGGGTAAAATATACATTGGCGCTTCCCATACAAAATTTAAGTTAATTAAAAATAAAGCGAAAAACACTCAGCAAAAATACATCAAAATACTTCAAAACCTGTTTTTGCTGATTGACATAAAATCAATTACACTGACGCTCTATTTTGTTTTCCAATTGATAAGGACCATTTCATGTTTTTTAAAAACCTACAGGTTTATCGCTTTACTCGCCCATTAGAGCATGATGAAAAAGCCCTAGAGCGAAACTTAGAAGAGTTTAAATTTAAACCCTGTGGTAGCCAAGATGTCTCAAAACTTGGCTGGGTATTTCCAATGGGAAAAATTGGTTCTTTGTATACACATACAGCAAATAAACAAATTCTAATATGTTTGAAAAAGAAGAAAAAATGTTACCCGCTGGCGTCATTAAAGATCAACTTAATGAACGTGTTGAAGCAATTGAAGTCGAGCAAGGTCGCGCATTAAAGAAAAAAGAGAAAGATGCCCTAAAAGAAGACATCGTAATGCAATTATTGCCTCGTGCTTTTAGCCGCACATCACAAACCTTTGCTTGGATAGACCCTGAATCAGAAATGCTTTACGTCGATGCATCAAGTGCTCGAAAAGCAGAAGAGTTAATTTCTTTGTTACGTAAAACATTAGGTAGTTTACCTGTTGTGCCTATTCAACTTAAAAATCAAGCTGATGTTGTAATGACAGATTGGTTAGTTGAAGGCAATATTCCAGCTAACTTTAAGTTAGAAGATGAAGCAGAATTATGTTCTGCGTTAGAAGGCGGTGGCATTATCCGCTGTAAGCAAGCAGGATTTGCTGTCAGAAGAAATCAAAAATCATTTAGACTCAGACAAGTTTGTCACTAAACTAGCTTTAAATTGGGCTGATAGCATCTCTTTTATTATCGGAGAAGAGTTTATGTTAAAACGCTTAAAGTTTTCAGACGTGTTACAAGAGCAAAATGAAGATATTGAAAAAGATGACTTTGCACCAGGTTTGATGCAGACTTTGCATTAATGACAGGTGAAATTAAACAACTAGTTCCAGCTGTGATTGACGCTTTTGGCGGACAACAAAGTTTATAATAACGATTAATAACACACCAACCAATACAAAACCGCTTATTTAAAGCGGTTTTTCTGTTATTATGCCAGCCGATTTTTTACCTGTTTTTCCATCAATAAAATGAGATTTGTTATATGAGTTTATCTATTTTTGGTAGTGCCAAATCCCCTAGTGCAACCAAAGCACTGTTACTTGGCTCTGGTGAGTTAGGCAAAGAAGTAGCTATTGAGCTACAACGTTTTGGTATCGAAGTGGTTGCCGTAGACAGTTATGAAAATGCACCTGCAATGCAAATTGCACATTCATTTCACGTTGTATCCATGTTAGATGGCGATAAGCTTGAACAAATTATTAATCTTGAAAAACCGGATTTTATTATTCCAGAAGTTGAAGCCATCGCTACTGATTCTTTAATCAAATTAGAAAATGAAGGTTTTAATATCATTCCTTCAGCGCGTGCGACTAAACTAACCATGGACAGAGAAGGCATACGCCGTTTAGTTGCCGAAACATTACAAGTAAAAACGTCTCCTTACTTTTTTACTGATACAAAAGAACAGTACTTACAAGCAGTTAACACTGTTGGTATTCCCTGCGTAGTTAAACCGGTAATGAGTAGCTCAGGTAAAGGGCAATCAGTCATTAAATCCGAAGCTGATTTAGATAAAGCTTGGGATTATTCTCAGCAAGGAGGACGCACAGGTGCAGGTCGTGTGATAGTTGAAGGATTTGTACCCTTTGATTATGAAATTACTCTATTAACAATCAGCGCAATTGATGGTGTTCATTTTTGTGCTCCCATAGGCCATAGACAAGAAAATGGCGATTACCGCGAATCATGGCGGCCTCAATTAATGTCTGAGGAGGCTTTACAAAAAGCACAAAATATTGCGAAAAAAGTTGTCACAGAACTAGGTGGCTTTGGATTATTTGGCATGGAGTTTTTTGTAAAAGGTGATGAAGTTTATTTTAATGAAGTATCACCTCGTCCACATGATACAGGACTAGTGACTTTATTATCACAGGATGCCTCGGAATTCGCACTGCATGTACGTGCGATATTAGGTTTCCCTATCGGCACCATTACACAATATGGGCCAACCGCTTCAAGTGTTATTTTAGGAAGTGGTGTATCGCTGGATTTACGCTACGGAAATATTGGTCAAGCTTTGGCACAAGTGGCAGGTTCACAGTTGCGTTTATTTGCGAAACCAAACATTAATGGTTCTCGACGTTTAGGTGTTGCAATTGCACGAGGTGAAGATACAAATCAAGCCGTAAGCAATGCAAAATTAGTGTCTAGCAAAGTTGAAGTTATCTATTAAACGAGCTACCTCTAGCCCAATATAAGCACTATAAACTAAAAGCTAAGGTAACTATTGTTGCCTTTTTTTATGCCTAAAAAACCACCTTTGCATAATAAACAGCCAATTTAAACGAATTAACAGCAAATAAAGCTTGAAATATGCACAAAATAATATACTGTTAGTTTATACAGTGTTTTTACATACAGTATTTATTATAAAATAATAAGGTGGTTTTATGTTATCTCTTTCTTTACAGCAAATTAGTCAGCAAGCAGTAAGCAATAACACATTAAATATTAATGACATAGATAGTCAGCTCGATGCTCAACAGAATCGATTGACTATTAGTTATGACCTTAATAACTACCAACCTTTATTACAACATCTGCAAAACTCAACAGACCCACGTTGGATCCTTTTTATTGCTCCTCCGGGAAAACCCAACTTTCAGTTTTTACAACAGGCAGGTATTAATAAAAGTCGCATTATCACATTGAGCGAAAAACAATTGACAGATCCCGATAAAATTTTTAAAGATGCATTAGCGAGTAATAATTATGCAAAGAGTGATTAATTGGGTTACACAGTGTAATAAACCATTAACTAATGAGATAAATCAATTAACACAAGATTCTAATACACACTGTTTTGTTTATTGTTCGCAATAACCGTTATAATAATTATAAATTTAATAAACCTAGACGAGTAACTTATGTATCCATACTGCGATAAAACAAAAAATATGATTAACTTAATTGGAAGTGGTGATGCTACCTACGTGCCAAAAGCTATTACCTGTGCGATTAAAGCTTTAGATGCAATTGCAGACTAATGAACAATTGGATGATAAAACACGTGAAGAAGTCGCTTTGCAGCAGCTTAATCTTGTGTTAAGTGATTACAATGATAACGACTAGTTAGATACAATTCAGGATAAATAAAAACTAATAGGCTTTTTTAGTATAGAGGTTTTACAAACAAAAAAGAGTCCAAAATATTGGACTCTTTTTTGTTTAAACTGCTTTTGTTTGAACTGTAAAATTATATTAATTCACCTTAACTTCCGCATTGCCTACTAAATCTTTTTGAATCGAAGCTAATTCCATTAATGCATATTTATACTCTATAAATTCATGTATACCAGTAGTCGTGGATAATTTGAAATAATAAATCGCTTTATCTAAATGCCCTGCTAGCTTATGCCAATGGGCAAGATAAAAATAAGCCTCACACAGCCTTTCAGCTAATTCTTTATTTGTCTTAATGTCTTTGCTGATGTTTGCTAATAATTCTTGCTCAGACAGTCTTCCGGCCACAACATCTACAAACAACCATGCATAGTGACTATCACCTAGAGGTTCATTTTGTAGCTCAATTAAAGCTTTTTGTGGGTCTAATTGACTGTTAATGATGTAGCGCCATAAAATACGGAAGGGATCATTAGTATCCAACTCATAGAATTTATTGATATCACGAGAGGCAAGCGAGAATCGTTTTACTTGATATAAACCAAAGGCACGGTGTAAATAGCTATATTCAATTTTTTCATTAAGTTCAATGGCGACTGTCAAAGGCATCGAAGGCTTCATCGTAGGACTGTCCAAATAATAAATAAACACCTAAGGAATTATAAGATTGTGCAAATGCAGGATCGGTATTAATAGATTGAGTAAAATCATAACGACTATGAGCCGTTAAACCCATACGGTCATAAATAAGTCCGCGTTCATAATAAAGCACCGCTTTTTGTTGATCGCTACCTTTATGCTCGGCAATTAACTGATTTAAACGTAATAATTTAACTTCATCTTGGTAATCAATTTGTACAGTAGTCGCAAGTGGTAAAACAATCATTGGATAACTATCACCCTGCCCCCTATCATTTCCCGGAATAGACTCACAGGCGGTTAAAAATACAATTAAAGGCAGAAATAGGAATTTTGATATATGCAGTTTCATGAATAAACCCTTGTATATAAGAGTTTTAAGAGTGAACTATAATAATTATAAAGTAAAGGTAGTTAACAGCTTCAACATAAAAAGAACGTAAATAAATACTGTTATATATTAAAAACACTCACCCGCTCGACATAATTTAACGTCATTATGTAAATACTCTCGTGCAGTTAAAACCTTATTTTCATTTTCATCTGTTTCAAGAATAGGTATAAATTGATTCTTACCAATTGAAAAACTTGCAACTTGCCACTTGATAGCAAGCATATATAAACTATTTTCACCACGCATTATTTTGTAATAACCCATTTCTCCCTGCTTTGTATCTCGTCGTAAAGTACAGGCATAATGACCATAAAAAATAGCGTCATTTTCTTCTGCATTAACAGGAAAGTGCACACTATTAACACAAATACTTTGAATAATATCCTGGACGGAAATGGCAAAACGTTGCGCAGTCATTGATTCAGGCAAATCGGTCAGTTTTTGTTGAGCTATCAACATGTTTTTAGTGATAGACGATGGGCGTAAAGGCTTATATTCTATTTCAGAGAAGCGACTCAATTTAATATTTTTAGTTTTTTCCCAACCGTTTTTCCAACCTGGATAGTCGGGAATAACAAATTGCTCTTGTTGGTATAATTCTTCATCGATAGAGACATCACCTAGTTCTAAATCATCAAATGGGTTATCACAGGGAGTATTTGAGAAATGTGCAACACCTTCAATATCACACTGATATACTTCCGCATATAAAGGTGCAGTAAAGACGAACAGGAGCATAAAACGCATTACAAAAATCAAGAGATGTTGCCTTTTTATTAATTTATATCATAAATCAATTTTATGAATATCTTCATCAGAGAACTGTTGTTTTAACACGGATTTTTTTCCATATAAATTTCTCCACCCTTCGCAATACTAAAATGTTCTGGTGTTTCATTGTGTAAACTTTGATAAGCCATGATTAACTGCAAAGTCTCAGCCTTTTGATTATCATTTAATGGTTTACCATCAAGCCACTTTCCTGTTTCAACTGATTGTTTTAATTGAAGGTAAAGTGATGGGGATAACTTTTTGGCATAGGCTGTTATATTTAACACTCGAAATTCCTATTAGTATTATGATAAGTTGCAAAGCTTAAGTATATTGATTTACGGGAAGATTTCTACTGATGATTTTGAAGATAGCGATTAAACTCTCACTTGTTTTTTCTACTTTCTTAATTTTAGGCTGTGATGTGCTTAAAAATGACGATATAAACAGTATTTGTGAAAACTCGCCAAAGCTATGCGCCGACTTCCATCAAATTGGTGATTGTCGTTTTAAAAGAACCACTGTCATTAGAGCCCGATATTACGATAAGATTGAGCCAACAGCCCTTCATCAAAGACAGTTACTGACAGAACTCGATGAGTATGAGTCTTGCCTGGAATTAACCTTGTTTATGGAATTCACTCGTAACAAAGAAAGAAAACAACAACGTTTAGATAATTACTTAGCCACTCAAGCATTGATTCAAAGAAAAATAAAAGAGAGTAAACAATCAGAAGACCCATTACTGGCTTATTATTTATGGACACACTATCAAGATATACAAGCACGTAACAAATTTTTAGCGGTTGCCACTAAGGATGATGTAAGTGATCCTCGAATATTATTCAAACTTGCTAACTTGTACGCTAAAAATGATCCGCAGGAAGCATTAAATCAATACTATAAAGGACTTCATCTTAGTAAATCGTTAGATGATATCCCTACATCAACTTTCGCAATGATCATGACACTTTTTTATCAGAATAAAAACTTTGAAGATGCTTATGTTTGGGCACTAATATCTAAAGAACAGGATCAATTGGATGAATATCCAATTAATTTAGATTTGATTCTAAAAAAGGTCACATTGGAACGCCTAAATTAATTACAAATGAAAAACATTTGAAAGTAACTGCAGAACATTACCATGAGGCATTAGAAAAAGGTGCTTTTAAAGAAAAAGCCCCGATTTTATCAAACTTACAAGAGTACAAACAAATGTGAGATTATAAAGCCTCATTACGAGGCTTTATAAAAGTATTAAGCTTTCAAGCACTGTAATAACATTGAAGAGTAGCCATTTAATTGAACACTCTCTTGTAGGTTAAGTACTTTATTTGTTAACTCTCCAGTAGCGCAGGCAGTGTCGATTTTCACCTGCCAAGTAGAGCCTTTATCAAGTTTAGGTAATTGACAACCTATTTGGTAACTTGAGGCATTTAAAATTAAAAACCAATGCTCACCATTTGAACTTGCTTCATACAATTCAACGGCAATAGCCTGTGAATTATGCGCATGCCAATCTGCATTTTCCATCAAATGCCCATCGGGATGATACCACTTAACTAAATCAGAGTTTTCACAGCAATCTAAACAGTCGTCGCGAAGAGCAATATTACCAAATAAACGCGACTCATGACGAAGCTTAATAACCGCAGAAGTAAAAGCCAATAATTTTTTATTAGTTTCCGAAAGATCCCAATTAAGCCAAGTTAGTTTATTATCCTGGCAATAGGCATTATTATTTCCTGACTGATTGTGACCCATTTCATCACCTGAAAGGAAATGTGGGGTACCCTGAGATAAAAGTAAAGTAACGATTAAATTACGTTTTTGCTGTTGTCTTAGGGCATTAATCCGTACATTATCTGTCGGGCCTTCTACGCCATAATTGCCCGATAAGTTATTACCATGACCATCTCGGTTATTTTCTTCATTAGCAAGGTTGTGACGCTCTGCATAGGAGACAAGATCATCCATTGTAAAGCCATCATGGTAACAAATGTAGTTAACGCTGGTTGAATTAGAGCGATAGTGTTTTGCAAAGGTATCTCGAGAACCTAACAAACGTGTCGCAACATCGGCAACATGTCCGGTATCGCCACGCCAAAAAGATCTTATCGTATCTCTATATCGATCATTACATTCAAGCCAATCACTTGGAAATCCTCCTAAACGGTATCCGCCAGGACCAATATCCCAAGGTTCAGCAATCAGTTTGACTCGACTTAAAACAGGATCTTGCATAACCGCTTTAAAAAAGGCACTGCCTTCATTAAAACCATTTGGTTCCCTTGCTAAAGTAACAGCCAAATCAAATCGGAAACCATCCACCTGCATTTCAGTTACCCAATAACGCAATGAATCTAATGCTAACTTTAACGTCCAAGGTGAGTGTAAGTTGACAGTATTACCACAACCAGAATGATTACTATGTTGTCGGTAATTCAACGAATGATTAATATTGTCTCTTTCAAAGGTATAATAATGACGGTTATCAAACCCTTTTAAGCTCAAAATAGGCCCATCAATTCCTGATTCCGCAGTATGGTTATAAACAACATCAAGAATAACTTCTATGCCAGCTTGGTGTAATTGCTTGACCATGGTTTTGAACTCTTTAACCCCATCATATTGCGAATAGCGATACTCAGGTGCAAAAAGTTAATAGGGTTATATCCCCAGTAATTAGTTAAACCGAGTGATTTAAGTCTTGGCTCACTCATAAAACTAAAAACCGGCATAATTTGTAAACTGGTTATCCCCAGTTTTTTATAATGTGCAATACTTGCTGGGTCTGATAAACCAAGGTATTTTCCCTGTTTCGCTAATTCGATTTTATCATTTAAGCGACTGAAACCTTTTACATGAACCTCATACAAGATGCGGTCACTATCTGCGATTTGTGGTTTTTGCACACCTTCCCAATCAAAGGCATCATCCACAACAACAGATTTTACAATATGATGCCCTGCAGGGGTTATTTCAGTTCCTTCAAAGCTATGTTGTACTCGATTAAGCGCCTTAGCATAGGGATCAATTAATAAGTTATTTTCATCAAAAATCACTCCATGATTGACATTATTCTCACCGAAAACACGATAGCCATAAAGTTGCCCTGCTTTGACATTTTCGATAAAAATACTCCACAGATGGCCTTGTTTTACATCCAGTGGAAATTTTGCAATTTGATTTTCGCATTTATCAAATAAACAAAGTTCCACACGATAAGCGCCTAAACTGTATACCGAAAAATTACATCCCTTAGCATCTATTGTCGCACCAAGGGGTAAAAACTCCCCTTGGATGCATTAAAAGTGTGCTCGCTCTTTGCCGGTTTAAACTTATTATCAATCACTTAACTTACCTTTTCTTTTGTAAATAAACCGTTGATAATGGCGGTAAATTGATGCAAAAAGAATGTGGTTTCCCTTGCCATTCTTGATCAGTAGCAACAAATACGCCCATTTTATCACCCACAGAGAAATTACTACCCCAATAATATTCACTATCAGTGTTTAAAATAACTTCATAATCACCCGGTTCATCCACAGCAAGACGATATCTTTCGCGTGGAATGGGTGTAAAGTTAGATAAACAAATAATCTGCTTATCCTGTTTAGCACTTTTACGCATAAAAGAAAAGACACTATTTTCGCCATCACTATGATCTAACCACTCAAAACCATCGGTATCATAGTCAAGCTCATAGAAGGCTTCGTTATTCTTATAAATATGATTGAGGTCTTTTATCAGTTTTTGCTGACCTGCATGTTTTTTATATTCAAGCAGATCCCAATCTAAACTTCCGTCATGATTCCATTCACGTGACTGAGCGATTTCAGTACCCATGAAATTCAATTTTTTACCCGGATGAGCGTACATATATCCTGCATAGGCACGTAAATTAGCAGTCGCCTCGCCATTCATCACCAGGCATTTTATTAAGCATGCTTTTTTTACCATGAACGACTTCATCATGAGAAATCGGTAAAACAAAATTTTCATTATAGTGATAAACCATCGCAAAGGTCATCTCGTGATGATGATATTTACGATACATAGGATCTTGCTCGACATAACTTAATGTATCGTGCATCCACCCCATATTCCATTTGAATCCAAACCCTAAACCGCCATCAAAGGTTGGCTTAGAAACCCCTGCAAAGGCAGTTGATTCCTCTGCAATTGTCATCGCATGTGGATATTGTTTATAAACTTCTTCATTGAACCACTTAAGTAAACTGATTGACTCGTAATTATGATTTCCACCATCTACATTTGGTACCCACTCACCATCTTCACGAGAATAATCCCAATAAAGCATCGAAGCGACCGCATCTACACGTAAACCATCTACATGAAATTTATCAAGCCAAACAAGTGCACTGGCAACTAAGAATTGACGTACATTATCTCGGCCAAAATCATAGATATATGAGTTCCAATCAGGATGCCAACCACGGCGAGGATCTTCATATTCATACAATGGTGTACCATCAAATCTTGCTAAACCGTGTGGGTCTGATGGAAAATGAGCAGGAACCCAGTCAACGATAATACCAATACCAGCCTGATGCGCTTGATCGATGAAATATTTAAGATCATCTGCATCACCAAAACGACTAGTAGCAGACAAATAAGCCAACTGGTTGATATCCCCATGAACCATCGAAGGGAAATTCTGAGATAGGTAAAACTTCTAGATGTGTGTAACCCATTTCAACAAGGTATGGAATTAATTCCGCGGCTAACTCACGATAAGTTAGGGAGCGCTCCACACCCTCTTCAGTTTTGCGTTTCCACGAACCTAAATGCACTTCATAAATGCTCATAGCCGCAAAGCGTTTATCTCCAAGTTGCGAAGTTCGCCACTCATCATCATTCCATTGGTATTTATCATGATCAACAACAATTGATGAATGTGATGGGTATTGTTCCGCTTGGAAACCAACAGGATCAGCTTTATGTGGTAATCGATTTCCCAGACCATCTTTAAGCTCAAATTTATAAGCACAACCAGCTTTCAAATCAGGCACAAATAAAACCCAATGACCACACCAACTACGTTGCATGGGTTGACATTGACCATTCCAATGATTGTGTTCAGTGATCAAGCTGACACTAGAAGCATTAGGTGCGTAAACAATAAATCTCACACCACTCACATTAAGGTCGTGACAGGTAACCGTTTTAAGTTGTGCACCTAAAGTGTTATAAACATTTTGAGGCGCATGTGTCAGGGTTGATAAACCTTCAAAGGCAATATCGTGGAATTGATATGGGTCGATAAATCTGTGTTGCGCATCACGGTAATGAGCGTTTAACTCATAGGAAAACTTTTCTTGTAAAGTTGGTAATTCAAGTTCAAATAACCCAGCCTCATCTATTTTAACTAACTCAGCGATGGCTGTTTTACCATTCAATTCAAATAATTCTATTTTTAATGCATCGGGTACCCAAGCTCTTAACAGGTATCCACCCTTTTCCGATTTAATCAAACCTAAGCGTTCAAAGGGGTTATCTAAATTAGCACGCTTTAATAGGTTAATGAGAGAAGTGTGCCCAACCTTTAATGACTCCATTTTTTTGACAACATTCTGAAGACTGCTCTGAGATGCCTGCTTATTTGTTGCTTTTTGAGAAGCAACTTTATTTGTTGTTTTTTTATTCATAAGTTGATGGCCTAATAATTATTTAACGGTTTCATTTACGTGCGGCAGTTAAGTTATCTAATAAGTTTTGAATCTGTTCATTATTAAATAGTTGCTCAATATTTTGGCTTAATTTACGCGCCAATTACGGTATTCGTCACATGTACCAGGAACATTTACCGGATGTTCCATTTCTAAAAAATCTTCTAGCTGTAAACTTAACAGTGCAGGCTTTCCCTTGGCAAGGTGTGTCTGCAACGCGAAATTTAAAGTTTGATCCATCTCTGTTTGAGTCGCATCTCTGCTATAGGATTTAGGTAAACTACTGTGTCCATGCAAACTATTTAATATCTGTTGTTTACAGTACACCCTACTTTCTAATAAGCGATTTAATACCTCAGGATCTGGGTATAAACCAAGTTCCTTGCCAAGATATAAGTCATCACAATGCCAATAACCTTTAATCGTTGGCATATCGTGAGTTGAAAGCGTCGCCATTGCTTGGCCTTTATAATGTGCAGGCGAAACAAATCCTCCATCAGGAGCTTGTTCAAAAAAGAAGACTTTATAGGAATAAACACCCGCTTTTTCCAGCATCACATCGATACCTTCAGGTACTGTTCCTAAATCTTCTCCGATGACTAAACATTGATTGCGTTGACTTTCCAAAGCCAAAATATTCAATAAATCCTGTACAGGGTAATAAATATAAGCACCCGCTCCTGCATCATCATTATCTGGCACCCACCATAAACGTAAAAGCGCCATTACATGATCAATACGTAATGCCCCACAATGGCTCATATTAGCTTGTAATAACTCAATAAATGGGCGAAAAGCATCTTGATAAAGCTTGTCTGGAGACATAGGTGGTAGTCCCCAACTTTGACCGAGTGGGCCTAAAATATCCGGTGGTGCACCAACACTGATTTCTTCGCAATATAAATCATGGTTTGCCCATATTTCAGAGCTACTTTTACCAACACCAACGGCTAAATCACGATAAATACCTAATGTCATGCCTAATGATTTAGCCAGTTGATCGGCCTCTTCAAGTTGTAATTCCGTTACCCATTGACAGTAACACCAGAATAAAACTGTTTGTTTATTCTCTTCAATCCAGGTTTGGCATGTTTCGCTTTGGTAAGACTGGAAGTTTTTAGGCCAAACAGGCCATCCCCATAATGTTTCGTCTTCTTTTAAAAACTTAAATTGTAAAGCGTCATAAGCCGCTTGTTGAATTAATGATTCGCCTTTTAATGCAAGATATTCATTAAATTCTTTTAAACGTTGCTCATTTACTTTCTGTCCATTGTTTAAAACGGCAAATAAATCTTTTAGAACGGCGAGTTTTAGCTCTGTTACGCCTTCATAGTCAACCCATTGTGTATCTCGTAATAAATTGATTTGGTCTTTAAATTGTTGACTATTTATTTTCTCTTGCAGTGATTTATCAACTTTAAATTCCGCCACATTTGTTAAATCTGTATATAAAACATTTAACCATTTTCTAGATGAAGGACTGTAGGGGCTAGCATTATTAGGATGAGCAGGAGAAAGTGCATGAATAGGATTGAGGCCGATAAAATCTCCCCGTGTGCGGCGGTATTCTTAAGTAAAAACTTCAGATCTGTAAAATCACCGATTCCCCAATTGTGTTTACTTTTAACACAATATAGTTGCACACTTGTTCCCCAAATCTTTTTACCTCGTTCAATTTCCTGAGGTTTAAAACATGCATCTGGCGTGATAATGAAAGACATACTTGCTAATGGTTCATCATTTCCACGTTCATATACATTTAATTGATGATAACCAGTTGCTAATGCAACCTGCAATTCAATTTGATAACACTGGAATTCAATTTCTGAAATTTCATTAGTCGCAACAAGCGGAAAACCTGTCGCTGTGATAGTGCGTTTTATCTGTTGATTATCTTCAGTGGTAATTTCATATATTAAAGCATCATTTACAAAATCGATTGGTAAGCAGATATCAATCTGGTAGCTATCAGATTGTTGCATCACAGAAACAGGAGGTAGCATTGATAACCAATGTTGTTTTTCTTGCTCCTGGTAATATGTTTGTAGAGATTGTTCATCATTAGCGTCATAACCCATCTTATTAATAAGATTTTTTATGTGCGATTCAGAAACAACGGCAGGCTTTCCCCATGCATCGACAAAGTTTGGATCGATGCCTTTTAATTGCATAAACATATCTAGACTAGAACGTACCATAAAATACCTTTTATATTATTAACATGCTGTTTAGAGTCTGATCATCTTAGCGGTTTAAATTTTATTGCAAAAGTAAACTTGAAAGATCAATAGACGCTAGCAGTGCTAGATTATTGAATAATTCATTACAAAGCATTTATAACATACTTTGATGCACAGTAAATTCATTATCCATGTAAAACGTGACAACCTGCCAAGTACCATAAAATTATGGTTATTTAATGATATACAACAGCCTTTTTTATAAAGGCTAGAGAATATTCAATATATTCACTTTCATAAAAGCGCACTTCATAATAGAGTATTCTGATATCAATTTATGTCTCTTTCTTTTTATAGGTAAATATATGATCTCACACCTTCCTTTAAACTTAACTAAACCATTATCTGATTCCGTTAGCCTACAAGTGGATAATAATGGTTGCGAATTTTTAATTATCGAGCACCCAAAATTTAGTGCGCGCTTTCGCCTTGCATGGCGCACACTTGATCCATTTCCAGTTAACAGAACAGGCACCTATTATTTGGCTTAGTAAAAAAGCCATTTTTGATAATAAAAGCCCTATTCGAGGTGGTGTTCCTATTTGTTGGCCATGGTTTGGCCCTGCTGATAAAACGATGGGAGATAATTTGCCTTCACATGGTTTTGCTCGTATCAATAAATGGTCGTTGAATAACTTAACAGAATCACAAGAAGGCATCACACTTGAATTTACCTTTAGCAGTAACGAAGAAACCTTAAAGATATGGCCATTTGAATTTGAGCTAACATTAAAAGCAACGCTTTCTGACACCTTAAAACTTGAACTCATTACCGAAAATAAAGGTGACGTTGCATTTAACTACCGAGGGGCACTACATAGTTACTTTAATATCAGTGCGCCTGAAAATATTAAGGTAACTGGACTAAATAAAGAATATTACAATTCACTGAAAAACAAGCAATTAGAAGTAGGTGATACAACATTATTATTTGATCAACCTATTGACTCAATTTACAAAAAAGCAGAACAACAGATCAATCTTGAAGATGTGAGCCTACAGCGCACCTTACAAGTTTGTGATGAAGGTAATAACTCAGAAGTACTTTGGACACCCTGGGAACCAGGTTCAATAGCATTTGTTGATTTACCCGATGATGCATATAAAACAATGCTATGTATAGAATCGGCAATAACGGGTACTGAAGGGCAACAGGTAAAGGCAGGCGAAAAACATATTTTAAGCACACACATCAAATAACCATTTCGTTATTTAATTACACCCCTAATACAGCAAGGCGTGACTTAGGTTACGCTTTGTTTTTTCAAAAAACCGCTAAATACCTTCATAATTTCGTAATATTTCTGATCTATAAATTACATATGTAATACAAGATTACCAAAAAAACATGTAAAAAGAGACAATTGTCAGTATTAATGGGGTTTTACTTTCTTTTCTGTGGAATTGCACTTAATATAGTGGCGTTATTTAATTACAGAGTCATTTGGTTAAAAAAACATCTAAATGATAGTAGAAATTTTGTAAATTTGTAATTTTATTAGTTATTTGTAGTTTTCAGAGTGAATTACTTGACCAATATCAAGTCTCAGCTCTTTTTGATATCTATAATAACGACAAGTTTTAAAATCAAACCATCCAAAAGGATCTAAACATGACAATTAAAATCGGTATCAACGGCTTCGGTCGTATCGGACGTTTCGTATTTCGTGCAGCCTTGTGAACGTGCAGATGTAGAAGTTGTTGCAATCAATGACTTAATCGACGTAGATTACATGGCATACATGCTGAAATACGACTCAACACACGGTCGTTTCAACGGTACTGTTGAAGTTAAAGACGGTAACCTAATCGTGAACGGTACTACTGTACGTGTTACTGCTGAACGTAACCCTGCTGACCTTAAATGGGATGAAGCTGGTGTTGACGTAGTTGCTGAAGCAACTGGTCTTTTCCTAACTGACGAAACAGCTCGTAAGCACATCACCGCTGGCGCTAAAAAAGTTGTTTTAACTGGTCCTTCTGGTGACGTTCCAATGTTCGTTAACGGTGTTAACTTTGCTGATTACGCTGGTCAAGATATCGTTTCTAACGCTTCTTGTACTACTAACTGTTTAGCACCAATGGCTAAAGTTCTTAACGACAAATGGGGCATTGAATCAGGTCTAATGACAACTGTTCATGCAACTACTGCAACTCAAAAAACTGTTGACGGTCCTTCTGCTAAAGATTGGCGTGGTGGTCGTGGTGCTTCTCAAAACATCATCCCATCTTCAACTGGTGCGGCTAAAGCAGTAGGTAAAGTAATTCCTGCTCTTAACGGTCTTCTAACTGGTATGGCTTTCCGTGTACCAACTGCTAACGTTTCTGTTGTTGACTTAACTGTTAACCTTAAAACAGTCGCAACTTACGAAGAAATCTGTGCAGAAATGAAACGTGCTTCAGAAAATGAAATGGCTGGTGTATTAGGTTACACTGACGAAGCTGTTGTTTCTCAAGACTTCATCGGCGAAACTCAAACTTCTGTATTCGACAGCAGTCTGCTGGCCTATCTCTAACTGACAAATTCGTTAAAGTTGTATCTTGGTACGATAACGAAATCGGTTACTCAAACAAAGTATTAGACCTAGTATCTCTTATCTCTAAATAAGAAAAACTAAGTTAAAAATTGTTTGCAAGCCTATACTTCGGTATGGGCTTTTTTGTGTCCAAATTTCGTGAAAACGAAATCTAGCGTTATTAACCAGCAAACAAAGTATTAGACCTAGTATCTCTTATCTCTAAATAAGATTTAATAAGTCAATTTTGTTTATAAGCCTACGTTTTGACGTGGGCTTTTTTGTGTCCAAATTTCGTGAAAACGAAATCTAGCGTTATTAACCAGCAAACAAAGTATTAGACCTAGTATCTCTTATCTCTAAATAAGATTTAATAAGTCAATTTTGTTTATAAGCCTACGTTTTGACGTGGGCTTTTTTGTGTCCAAATTTCGTAAAACGCAATCAAACATTACCCCAGCAAACAAAATACTTAGCTTGGTATATGCACTATCACTATGAAAGATTTAAAAGCATTAAAAATAATATTATTCTAATTTAACCTCTTTGTTTTAAAAGACATGTCTAGCTTTTCAGACAATTACTCGCCACAATACCTAGCTATAAATTAAAAAATAAAAATTGGTATTCAAAATGCAATCAGTTCCAGTAACATTCTATTTTCACGACTACGAAACCTTCGGACTAAACCCGGGAGCAGATCGCCCTTCTCAGTTTGCAGGCATTCGTACTGACTTAGACTTAAACGCCTGTTTCTGAGCCTAATGAATGGTTCTGTCGTATTCCTAGTGATTATTTACCAGATCCACTTGCATGTTTGATAACAGGAATAACACCACAACAAACGCTACAACATGGTATCCCTGAAAATGAATTTATTAACAATATTAATCAGCAGTTTAGTCAACCTAATACCTGTGTTGTTGGATATAACAACATACGTTTCGATGATGAAGTAACACGTTTTACCTTATATCGAAATTTTTTAGACCCTTACCAAAGAGAATGGAAAAATGGTTGCTCTCGATGGGATATTATCGACCTAGTACGAGCCTGTTACGCGTTACGACCAGAGGGGATAAATTGGCCAGTGGATGAGAATGATGTGCCTTCTTTTCGTCTGGAATTATTAACGTTAGAAAACAAACTCGCACATGACCAAGCGCATGATGCGATGTCAGACGTTTATGCAACCATTGCTATCGCAAAATTAATTAAACAGAAACAACCCAAATTATTTGACTACTGCTTTAATTTACGACAAAAAGATAAAGTGCTTAACGCATTAAAAATGGGTTCCTTTGCACCAATCGTTCACGTGTCAGGTATGTTTCCTGCCCTTCAGGGTTGCATATCCTACGTATTGCCGATAGCTGAACATCCTAGTAATAAAAATGCAGTCATTGTGGTTGACCTAAATAAAGACTTAAGCGCATTGTCAACGCTAACGGCAGAACAAATTCATCAATATTTATATACACCTAATATTGATCTTCCTGAAGGTATTATACGACCTGCGATTAAATTAATTCATATTAATAAATGCCCTATTGTCGCGCCAGCTAAAACCTTATCTGAACAACGAGCAGATGAACTCGGCATCGATAGGGCACAATGTAGAGCATCTTTAAACTTTTTAAAAACACAACCTGAACTCGCACAGAAATTAAAAGACGTTTTTTCAATAGAACGTGAATTTGATAAAAAACAAGCACCTGAAGAAATGTTATACACAGGTGGATTTTTTTCAAACCACGATAAACAACTTATCAACCAAGTAACGCAAACTAGCCTATCTGATTTAAGTAAGCTTGACCTTCCCTTTGAGGACTCAAGGTTAACTAAGTTGCTTTGGCATTACCGTGCACGTAATGGAGAACAGTTGTTAAATATGGATGAGCAAGAAAAATGGCAAAGAGAATGCAAAATGTATTTATTAGAACATCAGCAGGCTTATGTTGAAAAATTGGACGCACTTGCCTTAGAACACCAAAATAATGAAGAAAATATCGATTTGCTCAAGAAACTGCATCATTATTTAAATTACTTAAGCTATAAATAATGATTTATTTAATGTAATATTGGCTGGATTATTTTTTCTATTACAAGATTGGAGGGTAAATGAAGACATCGGCACTTTTAAACATTTGTTTTATTAGTTTACTCTCAACTTCACTTACTTGTAATGCAAACCAAGAAAACGATAAATTAAACCTTGTGTTTGTGCAAAATAATATCCAAAACGAGACTGACCTAATTAGTCTTGATGCTGTATATCAAATTCCAAGTAAAACTTATCACTATCTCGATAATATTTTTACAACATTTTATAAAAAGATAACCTTTAATACCGAAATTGCCCAAAGTACATTTCAAAGTAATGCGCATTACGAATTAATAGCAATCCCACTTATTGCCGAAAATGAAAAAGGTTTAAAATTCGAATTATTTGGTAACTTTACCAATCCAGTTAACGTTCGTTTAAGTAATCTATCAACCGATCAAACCTTATCAACCTATTATTCAAATACTGAACAGTTAGACCTATACCAAAGTGAACTCTCTCTGGGTGCAGGTTTTAGCTTTAAAGCCGGTAAAGAAAGTAAAATTAAATTGCTTATTTCCAATAACGACATGCCTGGTTATGGTAAAAGTAGGGCTTTAGTTGGTTTTGAAACAAGCTTTTAGATATTAATAATAGACTATGTTTTACCCCTATCTCAAACAAATTAATAACCTCCCTATTTTATGACTCATACATTAGCCAGTAATATAAAAATAGTCTAAGAGCAAAGTTAGCAGTAATGGTTACTCCCTTTGTAGTGACTTCTTGCACTTAAAAACATAATTTTATCAAGGTGTTTGAAGTTCCAGTTAACGTTATCACTAAATTCCATATCCTATAACTAAATTATATTTCCTCCTGTCAATGAGTTCCGATATGCTGTGTTCATAAACTAACAGTCATCTTAGGGGAAACAAAATGTCTAAAATTTTTACAGATAACTCACAAACTATTGGTCACACTCCGCTTGTACGTTTAAACAATGTTACAACAGGTAATGTATTCGCAAAAATTGAAAGCCGTAACCCTAGCTTCAGCGTGAAGTGTCGTATCGGTGCCAATATGATTTGGGAAGCTGAAAAAAATGGAACACTAACTAAAGATGTTGAGTTAGTTGAAGCAACAAGTGGTAATACTGGTATAGCTTTAGCTTTTGTTGCCTCATCTCGTGGTTATAAAATTACTTTGACAATGCCAAACACAATGAGTATCGAACGTCGCAAACTACTAAAAGCGTTAGGCGCAAACCTAGTGTTAACTGAAGGTGCTTTAGGCATGAAAGGTGCTATCAACAAAGCTGAAGAATTAGCGACAAGCGCACCTGGTAAATATCTAGTTTTACGTCAATTCGAAAACCCAGCAAATCCACAAATTCATGAAAAAACAACTGGTCCAGAAATTTGGAATGATACAGATGGCGAAATTGATGTATTTGTTGCTGGCGTAGGTACTGGTGGTACGATTTCTGGTGTATCACGTTACATTAAAGAAACTCAAGGTAAAGCAATCACTAGTGTTGCTGTAGAGCCAACGGATTCTCCAGTTATTTCTCAAACTTTAGCGGGTGAAGAAGTTAAGCCAGGTCCACACAAAATTCAAGGTATTGGTGCTGGTTTCATCCCTAAAAATTTAGATGTTTCATTAATTGATCGTGCTGAGCAAGTAAGTAACGATGATGCAATTGAAATGGCGCGTCGCTTAATGGAAGAAGAAGGTATTCTAGCGGGTATTTCTTCTGGTGCGACTGTCGTTGCAACTTCTCGTTTAGCTGCAGAACCAGAGTTTAAAGATAAAAATATCGTAGTAATTTTACCAAGCTCAGGTGAGCGTTACCTTTCAACAGCTCTTTTTGCAGGTGTTTTCGAAGGTGAAACCTTCGCTTAATTTGTATTACAATACTATCAAAAAACAGCATTAAAATTATAGAGTTATAAAATAAAGGTACTTAGTTGTACCTTTTTTTGCTTTATACTTCCTTTAAATGTACAAAAATTCGACAGACTGTTCTTTTTCTGTTTTTTTGGCTATTTTTGGCTATTTTTCGCAAAAAGCAGTTGACCCGTACCCGCTATTTAAGGATCATCTAGCCCACAAATGGAAATTGTCAGATATTTTTACAGAGTTAAATCTCCAGATTCTCTAATGCTGTAAAAATATAGCTTGTAGCGGAAAACTTGACCTAGATTAAATTCATTTTTGTATTTATTGGTTACTTTACTACAACAGTATTATTCATTATTACTGCTAGTTACTTTAGCAGTGATAACAATATTTATTCATAAAAATAAAGGTGTTTCCATGTATCAAAAAACAGTAACAATCACAGCTCCAAACGGCCTTCACACTCGTCCAGCAACGACAGTTTGTTAAAGAAGCAAAATCATTCGCATCAGACATTTCAGTTGAAGTTGGTGGTAAATCTGCAAGTGCTAAAAGTTTGTTCAAACTGCAAACATTAGGTTTAGTTCAAGGTACATCGGTAAACATCAAAGCAGAAGGCGCTGACGAACAAAAAGCAGTTGATACGCTAGTTGCACTTATGGCAACACTTGTATAATTAACACTTTTTTTAGTTCGAAAATTTTAAGGATAGTTTATGATATCTGGCATTCTAGCATCACCCGGCATTACTTTTGCTAAAGCATTATTACTGCAGGAAGATGAAATCTCTCTCAACACGGATAAAGTTAAAGATATAAATTTAGAAGTTTCTCGCTTCCTGGATGGACGCGCGAAAGCTTCAGCACAACTTGAGATAGTGAAACAAAAAGCACTAGAAACCTTTGGCGAAGAGAAAGAAGCCATTTTTGAAGGGCATATTATGCTCCTTGAAGATGAAGAGCTAGAAGAAGATATCATAGCTTATATCACTAAAAACAATTGTACTGCGGATTTTGCTATTCACAATATTGTGGAAGAAAATGCAATGATGTTACAAGAGTTAGATGATCCTTACTTACGCGAACGAGCATCTGACTTCCGAGATATCGGAAGTCGATTATTAAAAAATGTACTTGGCATTGAAATAGTTAACTTAAGTAGTATCAGTGAAGAAGTAGTATTGATCGCAAATGATTTAACGCCTTCAGAAACAGCTCAAATTAATCTTGATAAAGTACTTGGTTTTATTACAGATATTGGTGGCCGTACTTCTCATACTTCAATTATGGCCCGTTCTCTAGAAATTCCTGCCATTGTTGGTACGAATGATATTACTAAACGCGTTAAAAACGGTGATTTAATCATTCTTGACGCTTTAAATAATAAAGTGATCATTAATCCAAGTGAGTCTGAACTTGCCGATGCAAAAGAAATAAAAGCAACTTTCTTAGCCGAAAAAGAAGAGTTAGCTAAATTAAAAGATTTACCAGCAATGACACTTGATGGTCATTGTGTTGAGGTTTGCTCAAACATTGGTACCGTTAAAGATACTGATGGTGCAAAACGAAATGGTGCGGAAGGTGTTGGTTTATACCGTACTGAGTTCCTATTCATGGATCGTGACCAACTTCCTACTGAAGAAGAACAATTCATTGCTTACAAAGAAGTTGTAGAAGCAATGGAAGGTAAAGCTTGTATTATTCGTACAATGGATATTGGTGGCGACAAAGATTTACCATACCTTGATTTACCAACAGAGATGAACCCTTTCCTAGGATGGCGTGCAATTCGAATTTGTTTCGATCGCCCAGAAATAATGAATCCACAGTTGCGTGCTTTATTACGTGCCTCTGCATTTGGTAAAATTCGCATTATGTTCCCTATGATCATTTCTGTGGAGGAAATTCGTTCATTACAGGGTATTTTAGAAACATTAAAAGCGGAATTAACAATTGAAGGCATTGCCTTTGATAAAATGATTGAAATCGGGGTAATGATTGAAACACCAGCAGCATGTACGCGATTGCTCATCACCTTATCCAAGAAGTTGATTTCTTCAGTATTGGTACAAATGACTTGACCCAATATACACTTGCAGTTGACCGTGGTAACGAGTTAATTTCAAACCTGTATAACCCTATGACACCTTCAGTATTAAGCATAATTAAAACAGTAATTGATGCATCTCATGCCGCTGGTAAATGGACGGGTATGTGTGGTGAGCTTGCTGGTGATGAACGTGCAACGTTATTATTGCTTGGCATGGGGCTTGATGAATTCTCAATGAGTGCAATTTCGATCCCAACAGTTAAAAAGATTATCCGTAATACCAATTTCTCAGAAGTTAAAGCATTGGCAGATAAAGCATTATCTGTAGCAACGGCAGAAGAAATTGAAGCTATGGTTACTGAATTTAATAACACCAAAGGCATTAACTAATTTTACAAATAGATCTATACTCAAATGAATATTAGATCTATTTGGTTACTTATTCGATATATTATAATTTGGAGTTAAACTATGGGTTTTTTCGATTCTATAAAAAAAGCAGTTTCAGGCACAACACCTGATGACAATACAATTAATATTATTGCACCACTTTCTGGTGAAATAGTTTCCATTGAAGATGTGCCAGATGTTGTTTTTGCCGAAAAAATTGTTGGGGATGGAATTGCAATTCGTCCAACGGGTAACAAAATGGTTGCTCCTTGTGATGGCCAAATCGGTAAAATTTTTGAAACTAATCACGCATTCTCTTTAGAATCAGATAGCGGTATAGAGCTTTTTGTTCACTTCGGTATTGATACTGTTGAACTTAAAGGTGAAGGATTTACGCGTATTGCACAGGAAGGCCAAAAAGTGAAAATGGGTGATACTATCATCGAATTTGATCTTGAATACCTAAAAGAAAATGCTAAATCTATCCTCACTCCTGTTGTTATTTCTAATATGGATGAGATCAAAGAGCTTCAAAAAATGTCTGGAACTGTTGAATTTTCAACCGATGCTGTGCTAAAAATTATAAAATAAGTTAAAAAATTATAATGAATTTAAAAAGAGTCACTTAGGTGACTCTTTTTGTATCTGCTTCATTATTATAAATCTGTTACAATCTTAGTTATTTGAATGGATAAATAGTTGTGACTACTCTTTACGGCATTTCTAACTGCGATACGATTAAAAAAGCACAAAAGTGGCTAAAAACTAACAATGTAACTTACACATTTCATGATTATCGAAAAGATGGGTTAGATGAAGCACTGCTTAAACAATTTCTAAAGGATATAGATTGGACTGATTTACTTAATAAGCGCAGTACAAGTTTTCGAAACCTCAGCACAGAACAAAAAGAAAATTTAAGCGAAGAAAGTATCATTCCTTTGTTTATAGAACTACCAACTTTGATCAAACGTCCTTTACTGATCAACAAACAAAATCATCTTTTAGGCTTTAAAGCTGAAAACTATCAATCATTTTTTGACATCTAAGGTATTAATATGTCGGACTCTCCTGTACTAGCATTATTAAAAGATTTAATCTCACGACGCTCATTGACGCCTGAGGATGCGGGTTGCCAACCCTATTAATTAAACGATTAGAAAAGTTGGGCTTCACCTGTGAAGTAATGGAATTTGAAGATACACTCAACTTATGGGCTCGCAGAGGAACAGAAAGACCTTTAATGTGTTTTGCAGGTCATACTGATGTTGTTCCAACCGGTCCAGAGCACCTTTGGAAATGCCCTCCTTTCGAACCAACAATAATTGATGGTTACCTTTATGGTCGAGGTGTCGCCGACATGAAAAGTGGCTTAGCAGCTTTTATGGTAGGTCTTGAGCAATTTATTGAAAACAACCAGGATCATACTGGTTCGATTGCATTACTAATCACCAGTGATGAAGAAGGACCTTTTATTAATGGCACGACGCGTGTTGTTGATACACTTGAAGCGCGTAATGAAAAAATTGACTATTGTATTGTTGGCGAACCATCAAGCACAGATCATGTTGGTGATACCATTAAAAATGGTCGCAGAGGATCTTTGACTGCTGACTTAACCGTTAATGGTGTTCAAGGGCATGTTGCTTACCCTCATTTGGTAAAAAACCCGATGCATAATTGTATGTCTGCCATGGCTGAACTAGCAGACACAATATGGGACAATGGAAATGATTACTTTCCACCCACTAGCTTTCAAATTACCAATTTTAATTCTGGCACGGGTGCAAGTAATGTTGTCCCTGCACAGGCACATATTCAGTGTAACTTTCGTTACTCAACTGAATTAACTGCCGACCAAATTACAGAAAGAGTAGAAAATATATTACAAACTCATAATGTCAATTATGATGTTAAGTGGACTTATAATGGTTCACCATTTATTACCCAGCCGGGTTCACTTACCGATGCGACGAGTAAAGCAATTAAAACGGTAACGGGATTAGTTACTGAACTGTCTACCAGTGGCGGGACATCCGATGCTCGCTTTATCGCCCCTACCGGTGCACAGGTTGTTGAATTAGGCCCAAGTAATAAAACCATTCATAAAATAAATGAATGTGTAAAATTAGATGATTTAGAAGCTTTAGTCGATATTTATCAGCTTACTTTAGAAAATCTTCTATCATGCAAATAGAAGAGTTAACAGGCCAAGTTGAAACACACTTGGCACATTTTAATTCTCGTGTAGCAATACACCAAAAAGTTATTGAACCTTTCCTAGCGCTTCAAAATGAAGCCCAGAAGTCTGGTTTTAACTTACAAATTGCCAGCGGTTTTCGCAGTTTTGAGCGACAACGCTTAATTTGGAATAATAAATTTTCTGGTAAAGCCCCCATATTAGCTAAAGATGAATCACAACTCTCAGCAGAAGCACTTTCTGACTATGATAAGTTATTAGCTATTTTACACTGGTCAGCCTTACCTGGCGCGAGTCGTCATCATTGGGGAACTGATTTTGATATCTATGATCCATCTTTATTGCCTCAAGGTAAATCATTACAACTCATTTGCTCTGAATATCAAAAAGCGGGTTATTTTTATGAACTAAGTCAGTGGATGAATGAAAATATGCAAGCATTTAATTTTTACCGTCCTTATCAAAAATATCAAGGTGGTGTCGCTATTGAACCTTGGCATATTAGTTACCATCCAATTGCCAAAAATTGTCTCAACGCATTAACTGAAACTATTATCCACGATCTCATTATTAATAATAATGTGTTTGGAAAGTCGCTAATTTGCGAACAGTTACCTATGATATATAAACAATATATTTGCAATATTAACGATAGTAAGGATTAAAACATGGCTGAAAGACGACGATTTTCTCGTATTATATTTTCCGGTGATTGTTCATTAAGTGAAGAGATTGCAGGTGAAATAGAAATATATGAAACTGAACTAGTAGATATTTCATTAAATGGGGCATTAGTTCACCGACCAGAGACATGGCACGACTCCCCTGATACCTTAGTTAATTTAAACTTAACGCTTTCAGGGTCAGATATTATTTTAGAAATCAACGGGGTTGTGTGCCATCAAGAGCATGAATTACTTGGCATTAAATTCTTAACCCTTAGTTTAGAAAGCATTTCTCATTTGAAACGTTTAATCCAATTAAACTTAGCAAATAATGAACTCATGCATCGCGAGATGTCACAGTTAATTAATATTGAAGATAATGAATAAATAGCGATATATCAACATCCTACAAAATCATTATGCTATATTTTAGATTATAATCTTGGTAGATTTATAACTGAACAAAAAATTCGCTTTATTATATTTAAATATATTGGATGAAAGATAACAATTTATGGATTTAAAGGATTATAAACTTCAAATAAAAGAGCTTATCCCTCTTCGTCATTCACCTGATTTTAATGAGTTACTCAATAAAATTCTCTTTGGCGAAAATAACAGTGATAAGTTTATTATCAAGATGGAAATAAACCGTCTTGCGAAGCCCTGTGTTCGTATTATTGATATCAGAGATAAAGTCACTGAACCCTGTGTTCAATTTCAACAGGATTCCTTAACACATTATTTAACTAAAGAAACGATTAAAGTTTTACAGAAGAATATAAAGCTTTATGGTTTATATACTGTGGGTGCTTTTGAAGCAGTTCATGAATTTATCGCTAACAAAAAAAACATTCAGAATACACAACTCAATAAAGCCAAGCCTAAACTCATCAAAGAAGAGCAGTGTGAGTTATTACCGCTATCTCAAAAAATAAACGTGGTGCTCCACGTATGTTCTTTGTTTCTAATATCAAAGTAACATTAGATAATGGCGAAAACGTCAAAGCACAAACCTCTAATCTATCCGTGACAGGTTTAAAGCTGAAAATATCTAATGATGTTCATATTAAAAATGATGTTCAGCTATCAATTACTTTTACTGGTTTAAAGCTTGAATACTCAAACAATATATTAAAAGAAAAAATTGCTTACAAATTATTACGCCAAGAAAAAATAGACGATAATTTTAGCTATTTTTACCTTAATTATGTGGATGATAAAGACGAATTTATTACCTTTATTAATGACTTCATCAAAGTAAACCAACATAAATATAAGATTGATGTTCTCTATTATTACCAAATAGCAAAAACAATCGCATTAAAAAACAGTTATCTAGCTCGGATGAATACATTACCTATCTGTCTTGATGTTAACGCGGAAAATGCTTTTCTATTTACCTTAAAAAATAAAACAAATCATTCAATACTTTCTGAATGGCATTGTGCAGAGGTTGATCAATTACCTATTATATTCGGTCAATCTCGTTTAATGAAATATATCAAGCAAAGCACTGAAAAATACATTACAACTATCTATACCTGCTCACATACAATTAAGGGCAAGAAATATTTTCTTTCTGCTTGTGAAGAGGAATTAAATGAAAAAGGCTTAAAACAAACCTTTATAAACTATGGTCGCAGTAAAAAAACCTGGCGCGTTTACCATTTAACCGTTACCCCTTATCAATTCAAAGCCGTTAATAACCTTGATATTACTGAAGTAGTGCCGCCTATTTTTGATCAAGTAACACATAGTGCAACTCTGCAAAGGTTAAGAATATCTTCTCCTTTTTCAGTACAGGCCAATGCCGATAGTCATCATGTAAACCAATTAATTCAATTTATACACCGTTCGAGGATATTCCTTCTCCGCCATCCTTTACACTTATGTCAGAAGAGCAGCGTAAGGAAGAACGTTATTTATATAAAAGTAAGCTTATCGTAACTGAAAATGATCATCATTATGAAGGACATATCGTTGACTTTTCTTATTCAGGTCTAAAAGTGAAACTCTCCCAGATAACCGGATTATCTGCTTCAAGTGTGGTCAATATTAATCTAATAGAGTTACAAAAAATATCTAAGAAATTTGTGTTATCCAATCTGCTTTACAAAGTAGTAAGGACAAGTGCTAATAATGTTCTGCACCTACAGGTATGTAATGCCACAACATTAGAGGTATGCCAGAATTTTTTCTCAATTTTAGTCAGAAATAATGCCAAACATTTTACTTGCCACCCATTAAAAGAAAAAAGCAACCCGTAGCTAAGCACCTAATTGAAGTAGCAGAAGAGTCATTTGTTAATGTCGTTTTTTTCATCAGTAAAATAGTGGCTCAACACAAAATAATGTTTTCCTCCGTCGATTTACCGAATCACCCATTAAGTAAACTATTTGCAATTAACAGTGATAATAGTCATGAGTTTAATTATTACCCTCTTGCTAATAACCGTATTTATGATCGTTTGATAACACTGCCATTTAAAGAAAGCGAAAATGCGACTTTAGATAAAGAAGCACTTATTTATATCAAAGTATTTAAAGACGGCAAACAGGAGTTGAACATTAAAAGCTTCTTAGATGAAGACTTTGACAATGAAGGTGAAAAAATTGAATTTGTTAAAGAAGCTTATTCAGAGGCGACTTTCTATGCGCTTCACTACCGATTAACACCTCTCGATAAAATTGGTTTAGAAGGCATTCAAGCAGAGACACGTGCGATCTCTCGTTTTGCTACCCATTTAACCAAAAAGTTAGAAGAAGAACTAGCCTCAGTTGAAGCAATGATTGAAGTAACTGATAGAACAGCAGATATCGTTAATTCCGTTATGGCAAAAGAAATTTCAATGGTTAATTGATAACAATGAACAACTAAAGATAGTTATTCATTGTTAGTTTTTTATATAAAAAGAGTTTTAAATTACTGCCAACTCGGGTTACTGTTTGCGCTTAAAATAGCTAACGCGCCTTCTAAATCTAAGCTATTTAAAGAAACAGAAGCTTGCTGTTGAACAATCGGTTTCGCATGAATAGCAATACCCATCGCAGAAGCGACCATCATAACTAAATCATTTGCCCCATCACCAATTGCAACTGTTTGTGACATTGGAATTTTATATTGACTAGCAAGCTCTTTAAGGGTTCTCGCTTTAACATCAGCATTAACTATTTCTCCCACCACACAACCAGTCAAATGCTCACCATCAAGCTCTAAATTATTAGCAATAGTGAAATCAAATCCGTGATCTTGTTTTAAACGATCTGCAAAAAAATTAAAACCACCGGAAGCAATTGCAACTTTCCAACCAGCATTTTTCAAGCCCTTAATTAATGCCTGTAATCCAGGCATTAAAGGCATATTATCTGCTACTTCTTGCAAAATTGAGACAGGCATATTTTCAAGCTTACTAACACGCGTACGTAAGCTTTCATTAAAATCAAGCTTACCTTGCATCGCAAGTGCCGTTACCGCTGAAACTTGTTCTCCTACACCATATAAACGTGCAATCTCATCGATACACTCAATTTGAATTGTAGTAGAATCCATGTCCATTAATACTAAACCTGGCTCAGACCAGTTTGGGAATTGCTCCATTAATGCAAAATCTAAGTTAATATTTTTACTCAGCGTATCTAAAGTTTGCTTTAATGAAGAAGGAAATTCGCTTAGCATTAACTTAACTGTGATCACCCCTTCTATTTCTTGTGGTTTAGATAAGGCAATATATTCAATATTTAACTCATACAAGCTAGCAATAATAGTGTTTAGCTGTTGCGTATCAAAATGTTTACCCATGATAATTAATTCTGCTTTTTTGACAAAGGAATATTCATCAACTTGTGCTAATATGCCATTGTTAAAAAAGAGAAATTCAAGATCTAATATCTCTTTTTTTAAATCATCTCTCCATTGAGTCAATGGTAAAGAGTTTACAGGTATGTTCAATTTTTGTATCGTTTTCACAGTAATATGCCTATCATTTATAAAGAGATGAGCTTCAGAAAATGAAGCGCAATAACAATAACGATTGCACTAAACGATTACAAGCAATTCAAAGGAATAATCAATGAATAAAAGAATGTATTACTGGTTAAGGTTTTTTCAAATTAGTGGATTATTGGCTGTATTGATCGTTATTTTTTTGCAATTTAATGAATTACGACTCATTTCTAATAGTGTTCGCTATCAACAAACTGAAAAATTTTCTGATTCTCTCACTAATTTAGCGGCTACTGAAGCGACTCGTTATTTATCACAGAATAAAGACCAAGACTTACAGTTATTAATTGATGATTTAAGCACAGATGCGATGGTACGTGACGCAACAATTTACGATAATTTAGGCAAAGTTCTTTTTCAATCTAACAACCCTTTATTACTGCCAGTACTTCTTAAATTAGAAACCAGTGACGATGCGGATATTAAAGGCATTATTCCCTATATCGCCGAACTATATAATGAACAAGAAAAAATTGGCTATATTAGAATTTCATTACGCCAGGATCACATACTACAACTTATATTTGATTATCAACAACAAACACTAGAAACGCTAATCTCTTTATTACTGTTGTCATTTTTGGCGGGCTGTATCATTATGGCTCTGTTTTTTAAACGACTGGAAGCTTGGTATTATCGTTTAAATAGTTTAATTCCTAATTTGATTGCTACTAATAAACAGCATTAATAATTTTATAAAAATCTATATAGAACAAGAAACTCAATGATTTGAGTTTCTTGTTAACCTAGTTTATTGGATAACTTATCAAATACAGCTTGGCTATAATCTACAAAGTTAGTATTTTCTTGTTTCTCTTCTGGAGCAAGCCATTTTAATAATTCGGTTAAATGTTCTTCAATTGCAAAGGGTTTTGCCTGGTTCATGCGCTTTTGCTAGTTGATCATTAACCGGATTAAAGCGTTGTGCAATCTCTTTGCCTGGCATAACCTGCTGATATTCTTTGATAGAAACAACAGTTTCAGTGCGTTGTAGATCCATCGAAAAAGAGGCTAAATGTGTTGGATCCATTGATATTTGAGTTGCTTCATCAAAGGCATCCTCTAACTCCCCATCAAAGAATAAATCACTCACCTGTTGCAAGCTGTTCATTAATTCATTGATTGCTCGTTGTTCATCTTCGTTTAAATCACCATTTACTTCAAAGTTAAAAGACCCTTCAAAGCTAGTCATTGTAGAACTTGAATAATCTAAGCTGTCTTCTGATAAATTTAAAACCGAGGCAGTTTGCTGTTGATAATCAGAATTAAAAGTAATACTTACCTTATCACCTTCATTTGTAGTGAATTGAAATGAGGCATCTTCAGTTAAATTATAATATCCCCCTTCTTTATAACTACTAAAACCTGTTTGTAATTGCTCTGTAGGGGTAAACAGCTCCTCAGAAAAGCTTTCTAAGCCATTCTTAAGTTGTGTTGCTGTTTCATCAATACCTTTTGTGATTTCAGCTGATAATAAACCTAGCTGTGCAAGTTCATCTGAAGCCGATGCCAACCCCTCCTTTAATCCTTTTTGCGCATCGGAAAGCATATTTTCTAATGTTTCATCACTCGCACCATTATCTTTAGCCTTAGAAATGGCCCCTGTAACAAAGCTGAGAATATTATTAGCCACAGTTTCAAAGTCAAACTCGCTTGTCTTATTGCTTTTAGTATTTGATGAAATACCTAGTGCTTCATTCAACTTATTATTAACCACATCAGTTGCAACTTCTTTTTTATTTATGTGGTTAGTTTGGTTTGAATGTGAATTAGAGTCGACTCTTATATTGCCCTTTGCCAAATGATTAAACATTTTTAAAGGTTGAAAATTTTGCATATCAACTTGCATATTATTCTCCAAAAATCAGGTATTCATATGCTTTATCGACCGCTAACAATAATACTTTACCTTTATTGTATGTTTTTTATATTTAAAATCGTTAAATAACCCTATTTTGCTTAGGTTAGTTATGAAACGTTTTTAAACAGCTTTTTATATAAAAAGCCCTGTACATAGTCAGCCCCAATCTGTTTTGCAAAGAGCAGGTCTTGTTGTGTTTCAACACCCTCTAAAATAATTTTTTTACCCGTTTCATGGGCATAAGCAATCATTGCATTAACCAATGGCATAAAACTTTTACTGTGACACATTTTAAGTACATATTTATCCAGTTTAATATAATCAACCATTTGAATCACCGACGTAGATAGCATAGATTGTGGGTTAAATAAGTCATCAATAGCAGTGTTAATGTTATTTTTAGCAAGGTTATCTATCATTGAAAGGCTCATTACTGCATCACTTATTTCAGAGTTTTCGATCAGCTCTACAATAACATTCGCCTTGCTATAGTTTTTAAATAACTTAACAAATGGGTTATGGTGATCTAACGCACCGGATGCAGAGTAAGAATCCTGATCAAGATTAACAAAAATATCAGTACTATTAGGCGCATAAGCAAGCTGTAACTTCTTTTGTTCGTACTCGACTTGAAAAAGGCTTAAGGGATTATCATGTAGCGAGGCATAAACAATATCTGGAGGAATGTTCCTACCCTGCGCCGTAAAAAAGCGAGACAAGCATTCATAGGCAAAAATCTCACCATTTATTGTTGATATAATTGGTTGATATTCAGTACCAAATCGTTTTTTTTCCATTAACTCAATTAATTGTAGGGCATTAAGGTGTTGAACTTGTGTCATTCTTATTCCATTATTAAAATCACCTCAACAATGTAATTGATAATCAGTATCATGTAAATGCAATTATAACAAATTTAACTAATGATTCAGTGATTTAAAGTTAATAATGATCTGTGTCATGTCTCGTTAATAATGCTTACCGCTTTTACATAACTAAAAACTAGTTGGCCAACTTTTAATTGTAACTGCTGTAATGACTTAAGCGTTATTTTAGCCAATAGCTTTTGTTTGCCTAAATTGAGCGTTAACAATATATGGCTAGGCGAAATTTTTTCGATGTGCTCTATTCGACTTTGTAAACAATTTTGTAAAGAACTATTATGAAAGGCCTGAGTGGCAATAATAATATCTTTACTTTCTACCTTTATTTGGATTGTTTCACGTTCAGAAGATAATGGCGTAGGCATTGTCACATAGAATTGTTGCCCATCGACTTCACCCTGTAATATAGCGTGCTCTGCATCCCAGGATATATTAGTCACTTCAATTAATAACCCTGAGTGCGCATGCTTTACAAGGCTCAATGCAGGATCAATAAACAGTTTTTGTGGGTGCCCTACTGCTTCAACTTTGCCTTGGTTAATTAATATCATGTTATTCGCTAGATAAAAAAGTTCCTGCATTGAATGTGTGATATACAAGATAGGGATCTGTTTCGATAAAGCTTGAATAAAGGGTAATACCCTTGTGCGACTATGTTTATCCAATGATGACAGGGGCTCATCCATTACCAGTAATTGTGGTGCAGTTAATACTGCGCGTGCAATAGCCACCCTTTGTTTTTGGCCACCTGATAAAGTTGTTATTGGCTGTTTAAGTAAAGCTTCAAAATCGAGTTTTTTAGCAAGTTCATTAATTGAATAGAGACTGTTTTTATTATGTGCAAGAGTTAAATTGCCTAAGGTGTTTAAATGTGGAAAAAGTCGGGGTTCTTGAAAAACTACTCCAATTCGGCGTCGTTCTGTTTTTATAAAATTGTTTTCGCTTTGCCAGTTAATATCGTTAAAAACAACAGAACCTATAAAGTCTTTATCTAATCCAGTTAATGCATGTACCAAAGAGGTCTTTCCAGCTCCAGAATCACCAAATATGCCACAAACTCCTTGCAATGGAACTTGTGCTTTAAAATCAAAAAAGGTGTTTTTTTGTAGATTAAATTTGAGCATTTAAGTTGAGCCTATTGCACGAGAGAAAACAGAAAAGCTAATTCTAAACATCATTAAGTCGTTTTTGACGCTTTTGTAACACGCCATAAATTAATATAAGCAAAATCATCGAAAAGATAAGTAATGAAAATGACAATACATGCGCCTGCTCATATTGTAAGGTTTCAACATGGTCAAAGAGCGCAATCGACAGCACTTGGGTTTCTCCCGGAATATTACCACCAATCATTAATACGACTCCAAACTCTCCGACCGTATGCGCAAAACCCAACGCACCAGCAATAATAAAACTCGGTAGCGTCATCGGCAATACCACTTTATAAAAGGTTTTAATACCGCCAAAACCCAAAGTAGAAGCGACCTGTAAATAGGCTTTATCTAAATTAACAAAGGCACTCTGTAAAGGTTGCACAACAAAGGGTAAAGAATAAATAACTGAAGCAATTAATAAACCAGAAAATGAAAATGCTAATCCACTGCCGGTCAACTGTAACCAAAAACCACCAAAGTAACTATCTGGCGAAAAGGATAATAATAAATAAAAACCTAATACGGTGGGAGGTAAAACTAAAGGTAAAGCAACTAAAGATTCAACAAAGGGCCTGAAAAATAATTTACTACGTGATAACCACCAGGCAAGTGGTGGAGAGATAATTAATAAGATCAAAGTGGTTAAACTGGCCAGTTTGAAAGTTAAATAGATTGCAGTTAAATCTAGCTCACTGAGCATATTTATAGGTATCCCTTACGACTAATCAGGGCTTGCACCTTTTCGGACTTTAAAAAATCGACAAATTCATGCAGTGCTTGTTTACCCTTACCTTTTGACAATATAACTCCTTGTTGCAAAATAGGCTGATAACTATCAATTGGTAACAAATAATAATCACTTTGTTGATTCTGTAATAATAATGCTAGCGCAACAAATCCTGCCTGTACGTTGCCCGTATCAATAAACTGGTAAGTCTGAGAAATATTACTGCCCGTAACGAAATTTAATTTGTGCCATAAACCCAGCTTTTGTAATGCCTGTTGCGTCGCTAATCCGTAGGGAGCAAGTTTGGCATTCGCAACAGCTACTCGCCCTTTATAATTCAGCAAGGCCTGGTTCATTAACCTCAGTGGTACTTTTAGGTGCCCAAAATGCGATCTTTCCTTGAGCGTAGGTAAATCGCGAGCCCTGTACACCCCATTGGGATGCTTCTATTAATTCAGCTCTTTTCGAATCTGCAGATAGGAATAAATCAAAGGGCGCACCATGTTTTATTTGATTGTATAAAACCCCCGTTGCACCACTAGACACTAATATTTGTTGTTGCGATTGCTGAGAATAAAGCGAAATTATTTCATCTAATGTGACTTTAAAGTTACTAGCAACAGCAACTTTTAAAGACGCATCAGCAGAAAAACTAGCAACAAAGAGACATAGAGTGAAAAAATACTTCACTAATTTTTCCATTTATTAAGAGAATTTTGATCACTTTCTCGGGCATCAACCCAGTATGTTTCACCCTGGTGATTGGTTTCTTTTTCCAGAATGGTGCCTGTGTTTTTAAATAATCCATAATGAATTCACAGGCTGACAAAAGCATCACCTCGGTGTAAACTCGCCACACCTACAAACACAATTTGATCTAGTAATTTTAACTCACCAACTCGATGAATCACACTAACATTAATAATTGACCAGCGCACTTTTGCCTGCTCAACTATTTCTAGCAGTGCTTTTTCAGTCATCGCAGGATAATGCTCTAGTGTTAAAGCAGTAATTTTCTCACCATCATTAATATCACGCACCAGCCCAGTAAATGTGACAACAGCCCCTGTATTGCTTGCTTCTCGTAAACGGTCATATTCAACCTGTTGATTAAAGTCCTCAGACTGTACCTTAATCATTTATCCCCCTGTTACAGGAGGAAAGAAAGCCACTTCATCACCACTTTTTAAAGTTGCCGTTTTATTACTCATAGTTTGATTTACTGCCACCATTAATGTTGCCTTGGACAATATACGCTCCCAGTGCGCCTCTTTATTTTTTAAATTACTTAATAATACCTGAACATTTGGGTTCTCATCACTTGGTAAATTTAATTCAGACACTCCAAGTTGATCTCGTAACTGTGCAAAAAATAGAACTTTAATCATGCTTTCTTTCCTAATCTGCTTGCGCTTTAAAATGGCCAGACTTGCCACCGGTTTTTTCAAGTAATTTAACTTGTGAAATAATCATATCCTTTTGAACCGCTTTACACATATCATAAATCGTTAAAGCGACCACAGAAGTTGCCGTTAAGGCTTCCATTTCAACACCCGTTTTACCTGATAACTTACATAAGCTTTGAATACGCACACGGTTTAATTCTGGCTCAGCAGTTAACTCAACTTCTACTTTTGTCAGTGCTAAGGGATGACATAATGGAATAAGGTCTGAAGTTTTTTAGCGACCATAATCCCAGCTAAACGAGCCGTCGCAAACACATCGCCTTTATGGTGATTTCCACCAACAATCAAAGCCAATGTTTCAGGCGCCATTTCAACAAATGCTTCTGCAATCGCTTGACGCTCAGTAATATTTTTATCAGTCACATCAACCATATTAGCTTTGCCATCTTGGTTAATATGCGTAAATTGATTTTCCATGGTAACCTTAATATCTTGATATGGTTAGATAATATAAATATACACCTAACCTTTAGTAATTTGTTTGGTGATTTACTATTTGTTAGTTTTTTAACATGATGAACGCTCAGTGCTAAGTCATTTAAGCTTAATACAAGGCGGAAAAGCCCAGTTTAGTCGTTTAAATGAGCATTTTCCAACGCAGTAGTAAGCTTAAATGGCAACGGACTGAGTTTTTATCCGATGTGTGGCATAAAATTACACGGCTTATGCGTTGAATTCATCTGTTCTTTGATAATTTTCGTCCAAGCAGTTTTACAAGCACCTGTTGAACCTGGCATACAAAAAATAACAGTTTTATTAGCAAAGCCCGCAATAGCACGGCTTTGAATGGTTGAAGAGCCAATTTCTTGATAAGAAACATGACGGAACAACTCTCCGAAACCTTCAACCTGTTTATCAAATAAAACAGACACAGCTTCTGGTGTGGTATCGCGAGAGGTAAAACCCGTTCCACCGGTAATTAAAATAGATTCGATACTTTCATCTGCAATCCATTGAGAAACAACCGCTCTAATTTTATAGGGACAATCAATCACAATTTTTTTATCCGCTAATTGATGTCCGGCTTCAATTAACGCCTCAGCAAGGTACTTACCCGATGTATCTGTTTCTTCGTTACGTGTATCTGAAACGGTTAATACTGCAATGTTAGCGAGCTTTAAATGTATTGACACTAAGGTGGCTCATTGGTCTTCCTTTATGATTATTTTCTAATTGATACGTTTTCTGGCAACTAGCCCACTCCTGTGGTGTATTGCTATTTTGAAAACGATAACTCTTTTCTAATTGATAATGAATAGGCTGTATTTTAAGTGTTTTTAGCAAACGATAAAGCGAGCGTTCTTTATTATGTGGTGAAATTAAGACTTCTGCTAGATATTCCTGTAATTGAAAGGTTAAAGGTAATATTAACGGAAAAGTAGACTGCTGATAATAGACACCTTGGGGGTTATTTTTGAATGATTCTAGCAAAAATTCACACTCGGCTTTACCTAACAAAGGCATATCCACAGGCATGATAAATAAAGCATCACAGTGGTTAAATAATGATGCAACACAGGCGTGTATGCCACCAATTGGGCCTAGTGATCTATTTATATCAGCAATACATTGAAAGTCCTCATAATCACCACTTACAAAAACATCATACAAACTTAATGCAGATAATAGTGAAATATTTCTTGTTAATAATGTTTGTTCCGCTAACACAAGTTGCGCTTTATCTTGCCCCATTCGCGAAGATAATCCACCAGCTAACACAATACCTGCAATCTTCAAGCTTTATCCTTTTAACACCAATTAAATTAAAAAAAGGGGCTCTCGCCCCTTCTATTATATTTACTCACAAGCTTATGAATAATACAGCTATTTTACCAGCCTTCAATCCCTTCCATATTAGGAAGTTGGTGAGCAATACCTTTATGACAATCCACACAGGTTTTCTCACCTGATGCTAAGGCAGTTGAATGTTGTTTTACACTACGTGCACCCTGCTCACTGAAATCCATAAATTCAAATTCATGACAGTTGCGACACTCCTGTGAATCGTTTTCTTTCATACGATGCCATTCTCGATTAGCAAGGTATCCTCGACGATTTTGGAATTTTTCCTCGGTATTAATAGTGCCCATTGCAAAGGCGACTAATTCCTTTGAGGCCTGTACTTTACGTACAATTTTATCCGTCCAATTATGAGGTACATGGCAATCACTACAAATCGCACGAACACCTGAACGATTAGAATAATGAATGGTTTCACGGATCTCTTTTACAATAGGCGCATGACAACCGGAACAAAACTGCTCTGTATTTGTCGCTTCCATTCCTGTATTAAAACCACCCCAGAATATAATCCCGCCAGTAAAACCTAGCAATAGAACAAATCCCATCGATGCTGAAGAAGGAGACTTCATCGTCACCCATAATCGTTTCAATAAATTTAGCATAAATTACCCCTTCTAACTTATTTCAACGAATCAACAGGTTCGAAAGTATTTTCTACTAATGGTTTCGCATCAGCCTGTGTCACATGACATTGTAAACAGAAATAACGACGAGGTGATACATCAGATAATGTTGTCCCCTCACGTGTTTGATAATGTGTCACACTGATTTTGGTTGCCCCCATTGTGCCTGCATTTTTAAAACTGTGGCAAGATAAACACTTATTAGCATTTAAGTTAACCTGATAACCACGTGTTGTATGAGGTACTAAAGGTGGCTGTTGCACATAGTTCCTATCAATCGTTTGTTGATCTCTTGGCACAATTTTCATTGCCTCCGATTGATTAACGGTCGATACCTCTACTTTGCCTCGCAGAGATTCTACACCACCATTATTAGAGAATACTTCCTCTGCATTAACACTCCAAACCGAAGTGGCAGTTAAAGCAACCATGCCTGCTCTGCAACAATAACCGTTAGTAATTTCTTCATTTTATTTCTCCACCTTATTCTTAGGCCTGTTTGAAACTCTTGTTATGAGGGCCTAAAACAGTTGTAATTACAAAAACATCTTCCGCACAAACATCGACACAGCGACCACAGTTTGTACAGCTCATATCCTTGACTAAAGTTCCAATATTCTTTTTTTGTCCATGTACCGGCCCTTTTAAAATAGCGGGTTCAGGACAGACATTAAAACAATCTAAGCAATCCGTGCATTTATCACGATTTTTTGCATCTACTTTTATCATTGAAAATTTGTTAATCAGACCGTAAAAGGCGCCGACAGGACATAAATGCCCACACCAGCCATTTTCTACCGCTAACAGGTCGAAGATAAATATCATTAAAAATAATATCCAGCCCGTCCCCATTCCAAAGAAAATACCTCGGTGCAGTGCCGAAACTGGGTTAACTAGTTCCCAAGTCATGACACCCGTAAACAGTGGAAGAACCATTACCATAAGTAACATCCAATAACGCCACTGAGAACTCATTACCTTTTCTTTACGCAATTTAAGTTTGCGTCTGCACCGAGCACTTGCATCTGTAATTAAATTAACAGGACAAACCCAGGAACAGAAAACACGTCCTCCAACAACAACATAAAAAAGCAGTACAATTGCCGCCCCTAAGAAAGATTGAAATAAAGGTAAATGACCTGCTGTCATACTTTGTAGTAAGATAAATGGGTCGCTAAAGGGAATAACATCAAAAAGGAGACTTGAACTTAAGTTTCCCTTTAAAATCCATATTCCAAACAGTGGTCCAACGAGAAAAAATGCTAGAATTAAACTTTGCGATAAACGACGTAACAGTAAAAAACGATTAGCTAATAACCAACCTTTTTTAGCAATTGCCTCTGCACCTATTTTGTGTGATTTTTTCATTTCAACACCTCAGGCATTCTATCGGGCAAATCTAAGACGGGATCAATCAAAGACCCACCAGCTTTCTCTTTTTCTTTCCATCCCCAACGATAATGTGCGCCAAGTTCACCTTTTGCTATGGTTCTTGGTAACACTTTAATCGCAGTATCTTCTAATACACATGACTCTTCACATTTACCACAACCTGTACATGCATCTGAATGCACGGTTGGAATAAATACCGCATGATGACCTGTTCTGACATTACGATGCATCTCTAAGGTAATGGCTTTATCGATAACAGGACAAACTCGGTAACAAACATCACAACGAAGACCTTGAAAATTTAAACAATTCTCTTGGTCAATCAATACCGCTAACCCCATTCTTGCATCATCAATATTCTCCAATTCAGGATCAAGTGCGCCAGTTGGGCAAGCGACTTTACAGGGAATATCTTCACACATCTCACAGGGATCTGTGCGTGCAATAAAATAAGGGGTACCTGTTGTAATGGGTTGAAATAACCTTCCTAATTTCAAAATATCATAGGGCAAGCCTCAACACATAATCCACAACGCACGCATGCAGATTGAAAATCAGATTCAACCAATGCGCCCGGTGGACGAAGCATTTGTGGATCAAATGATTGACTTTGGTTTGAATATCCCGCCAACCCTAATCCCATAAATCCAACGCCACAGGCACCTTTACTTGCATCAGCAAGAAATTGGCGTCGTGTTTTTTTGCGTTGAGTAAACTTGCCCATTGTTTAATAATTACCTTTTTCGACTTAAGCGATTGCTTTTTTAGTTATTTTAACGGCACACTTTTTATAATCCGTTTCTTTAGATAACGGATCAGTTGCATCCAGTGTGATTTTATTAACTAGTTGCTTAGCATCGAACCAAGGCATAAATACCAACCCTTTAGGTGGACGATTACGACCACGAGTTTCAACGCGTGAAGTCAACTCGCCACGACGAGATGCTAGTACGATTTCGTCTCCTCTTCGTAGACCACGTGATTTCGCATCATCAGGATGCATAAATACAACTGCATCTGGGAATGCACGATGTAGCTCCGGTACACGACGAGTCATCGAACCTGAATGCCAATGCTCAAGTACACGGCCGGTGCTTAACCATAGGTCATACTCTTCATCTGGCGACTCAGCAGCAGGTTCATAAGGTAAGGCGAAAATAACAGCTCGGTTATCTGGCTTCCCATAAAATTGCACTTCAGAATCTTTAGCGACATAAGGATCATAACCTTCACGGAAACGCCATAAGGTCTCTTTACCATCAACAACAGGCCAACGTAAACCGCGTGCTTTATGGTAGTCATCATATAAAGCTAAATCATGTCCATGTCCACGACCAAACTGAGCATATTCTTCGAATAGTCCTTTTTGTACATAGAAACCAAAGTGGTGAGATTCATCATTTAACTTATCTTCACGTACTTCATCCATTCCAAAGGCATCAACATTGCCATTGCGATAAAGTATGTCGTACATAGTTTTACCACGTACTTCAGGCATTTTTGCAATTAACTCTTCACCCCAAACATCTTCAATTTTGAATCGTTTAGCAAATTCCATTAACTGCCATAGATCAGATTTCGCACCCGTTGGTGCTTCAACTTGTTGATACCAAGCTTGAGTACGACGTTCTGCATTACCGTAGGCACCTTCTTTTTCTACCCACATCGCTGTTGGTAAAATAAGATCTGCCATCTGTGCAGTAACAGTTGGGTATGGGTCAGACACAACGATAAAGTTATCTGGATTACGATACCCGGGGATAATTTCTTCATTAATATTGGCACCAGCTTGTACATTGTTATTACACATCACCCAATAAGCATTCAATTTGCTATCTTTAAGCATGCGGTTTTGTAACACGGCATGATATCCAGGTTTTGGTGGAATAGTACCTTCGGGTAATTTCCAAATTTTCTCTGCTAGAGCACGATGTTTAGGATTATTAACAACCATATCTGCTGGTAAACGGTGCGAGAATGTACCTACTTCACGCGCAGTACCACAGGCTGAAGGCTGACCTGTTAATGAGAAAGGACCTGAACCAGGTTTAGAGATTTTGCCTGTCAATAAATGTACGTTATACATTAGGTTATTTGCCCATACACCGCGAGTGTGCTGGTTGAACCCCATAGTCCAGTAAGAGGTTACTTTGATATTAGGATCTGCATAAACTTTCGCTAATTTAATGAGTTTATCGGCAGGAACGCCTGACATTTTCTCAGCATATTCAACATCAAATTCAGACACATATTCCGCAAACTCTTCAAAACTCATTGGTGTTGACGCACCAGAATCTGGATTTGCGTACCGCTTTTTGTAATGGATGCTCAGGGCGTAAGCCGTAACCAATATCAGTTGCCCCTTTACGGAAGTTGGTATGCTTATTCACGAAGTCTTTATCAACAGCATCGTTTTGAATAATATAATTAGCAATAAAGTTTAGAATAGCTAAATCAGACTGTGGCGTAAAAATCATGCCATTATCTGCCAGTTCAAAAGAACGATGAGTATAAGTAGAAAGCACATACACACTAACATCAGGGCTACTTAATCGACGATCCGTTAAACGCGACCATAAAATAGGATGCATTTCTGCCATGTTAGAGCCCCATAATACAAAGGCATCGGCATTTTCTAGATCGTCATAACAGCCCATTGGTTCATCAATACCAAAGGTACGCATAAAACCACCTACAGCAGATGCCATACAGTGACGGGCATTGGGGTCAATATTATTAGTTCTAAAACCAGCTTTCATCAATTTTGTCGCGAACATAACCTTCCATCACAGTCCATTGACCAGAGCCAAACATGCCAACTGCCGTCGGACCTTTTTCTTTTAATGTCTTTTTGAATTTATCGGCCATCACATCAAAAGCAACATCCCAGGAAACAGGTTCAAAATCCCCTTCTTTATCATAAACTCCATTATTCATTCGTAATAAGGGAGTGGTAAGGCGATCTTTCCCGTACATAATTTTTGATAGGAAATAACCTTTAATGCAGTTAAGACCTTTATTCACAGGTGCATCAGGATCCCCCTGAGTAGCAACGACTTTGCCATTTTGCGTTCCAACAAGAACACTACAACCGGTCCCACAAAACCGACAAGGAGCTTTATCCCAGGTTATTTTGCTTACATCCTTACTGGCAATAATATTACTAGCAGAAGCCGGTAATGTTATTCCAGCAACAACGGCCGCTGATGTAGCGGCCTGTGCTTTCATAAATTCACGTCTGGTAAATTTCATGTTACTTCCTCACTCATTTTGAACTGCTATTTATGTTTGGTTATGCTTGTTGTTTTTCAAATTCATGGTAGACAAGCCCAGTATTTATGACCCCATCTATTTCATTTATGTTATCAATCACATCCATAATCTGTTTTTGATTTGGCGCCTCTAATACCACAATCGCTTTTCCTTCAGGTGAGATAGTGATCACTTCTGCACCATTTAATAGATTGATACTGGCTTGGATTGAATCCACTTTTTTAATATTCACATGTACAATTAAACTTGAGACATGTAATTCTTCAGGTTTCATTGTTATTCCTTTACGCTAATTGATTTGCTAGGACAAGGTGCTACACAAGCACCACACCCAGTACATAAATCAATATCTATTCGAGGTATCTCACTGATACCAACTTGAAAGGTTAACGCTTGAGCTTCACAACTTTCAGCGCAACTACGGCAATAAATTTTTTGATATGCTAAACAGGTGTCATTAATCACTGCTTTTTTATGCCAAGGCGATTCAGCGGTATCTTTAAAGATAGGCTCTTTACATATCTCTGCGCATTTTCCGCAAAAATTACACTCTCCAATGTCAAAATCGAGACATGGAAAACCTCCGTCACCTTTCACAATAATGTTTTCAGGGCACGCAGAAAGGCAATCTCCACATTGTGTACATTGTTCGATGAATTGAGATGCATCGGCAACCCAAGGCAACATATCGTTTACAATATTTACTTTATTGCTACCAAATAACCGACGTTTATTAACATCTATCGCCACCACAAAAACCCTACTGTTTATATTGTTATAGAAAGGTTAACAACCACCTTCCCGATGTAACGAACGATAACAAATTTAAGATAATGGAATATGTCAAACAGATGATCTATTGATTCATATCAATAGCTATATTTTGAAATGGGAGACTTCGCACAGAAAATGAGGATAAATAGAATAAACAGAGATATAAAAGAGATTTGTGCCTTTGGGCAAGGCTATTTCATTACAAAAAATAACCTCTGTTTCTGGATAATGGAAGAGAAATGAAATATCCAGAATTGAGGTTAAAAGATTAGAACAATTGTTATCCTCCAATTGAAGCTAAGTGTGGTGTTACTCCAGTATTACCTGATTGAAGATAATGACTTTCTTTTTTATCATTCAGCGCTAACAAGATACGTTCTTTAAGCGCTTCTTTTTGCGAGGCATCAACTAACAAGTCCCTTAAATCGACACCCTGCTCTCCAAATAAACATAGATGTAACTTACCCGTTGAAGAAACACGTAAACGATTGCAACTTTTACAAAAATCTTTGCTATAGGGCATGATCAATCCAATTTCACCTTGAAATTCATCATGAGCAAAAATCTGTGCAGGTCCATCATGACTCAAAGGTATTTTTTGTACCCAACCTTCATTGAGCAACTTTTCTTTAATCCAAAGACCAGAGAGGTGGTGTTTATCAAAGAATTCGGCATTGTCTCCAGTTTGCATCAGTTCAATAAAACGTAATTGAATAGGCTGTGTTTTAATCCAATTAATATAAAGATCTAAGTCTTTATCATTAACGCCTTTCATTAATACACTGTTTATTTTAACTTGTTTATAACCTGCATCTACACAGGCGGAAACTCCATCCATCACTTTTTGGAAAATATTTTTGCCAGTTATTAAATGAAAAGTATTTGCATCTAAACTATCAACGCTAACATTTATCGCATCAAGTCCAGCATCAAACCAATGTTGTGCATCCTTTTGCAGTCGATAACCATTGGTGGTGGTTGCGATTTTTTGTATTCCGTCGAAGTTAGAAATGGATTCAATGATGGCAGGAAAATCTTTACGTAGGCTTGGTTCACCACCAGTTATACGTACTTTTTTTGTGCCTAATTCAGTAAAAGCACTGACTAAATGTTTAATCTCTTGATGAGATAAAAATTCATTTTGATGGCTACGCTGATAACCATCAGGCAGACAGTAATTACATTTGAAATTACATTCGTCGGTGATCGACAAACGTAGATATTCGAACTTACGATCGAAGTTATCTTTAAGTGTTAACATGTTTTAGTTCCTTTCCAAACACGGGAGGCAAAGCAGTTTCCTGTTTTACCCTTCTTAACTAATCTAAAGTTAAGCTGACTTAATTCACATATTAAAAAAACTTAGTGAGTTTAAGCTCGGAGCTGTAGTAAATTTTATGTTACATTTGTATTCTTTTTATTCTCTAATAGCCATGAAAATTAATCTACCCTTTCATTCTTATTCTGTCGTAAAAGTTATCACAAACGCTTGTTTATTGATTCTTATCATCTCTGCTGTGCATATTATTAGTGTTTTTATTACTTTTAATAGCCACATCGATAATATGAAAATCATTAATCATTTAACAAGTATTAAACTTTCTACTAACGAATTAATTCACGCCAATCGCAATCAGGCATCAGATTTCTTACCGATAGCAGACAAAATTAATCAACAAATTAATAGCGATAATATATTCAAAAGCACTTGGTATAATACTCAACAGATTAACCAGGCAAACCAAGATATTCCACTACAATGGTCACGCTTCTACAGTAATATCGAGACATACCAACCCTCTGACATTGAAACGTCTTTAAGTTTATTGTCTGTTTCACTCGATAAGGTGATACAAGAATACAATATATTGACTACAAAAAAATGTACCTAGTTTATTTCGTAGAAATTATCAGTTTTATACTTATTATGCTAATCAGCATCATATTATATATGTATTCAAAAAAACAGATTCTATTACCCATTGAGCAACTGGTTACTAATGTGAAGGCACTAAAAGAACATCAATTTGATTTGCAATTTCCAGTAGCTAAAAATGAAATTGGCGTGCTATCTGATGGTATTCAAAATACTGCACAGGAACTACATGAGCTGATAAAACATATGCAATCACAGGTGACAGAGAAAACAGTAGCACTTAAAAATGCTCATCAAACTATTGAGTTTTTGTTTTCCATTTCACAACAGCTTAGTAGCGTAAAACTAACTTCTCCTATTCTAAAAAATGCCTTAAGTGCACTGGCACGGCAAGCAAAATTAGAAAAGCTTTGCATTGAACTTAACAATGGAATTTTTATCAATACTGCAGGAGGGTGCGCAAGTATTGATAACTATACCAAACGTATTGCTATCATTATTAATGGTAAACCCTACGGCTTTTTAAATTATGTTTCACATGATAAATCTCCGGAACAATACGCATTAATTGAAAGTTTTACTGGTTTAATAGCACGTGCTTTATATCAAGAGGAGCATAGTTTACAGGAACAAAAGATATTAATAATGGAGGAAAGAAGCATTATCGCCCGCGAACTACACGACTCAATTGCTCAATCTCTTTCATTTTTAAAAATTCAATGTACTCTGTTACATCGACAAGTAGACAATCAATCACAGCAACAGGTTAAACAAACTATTTGTAATATAGAACAAGTTATAGCTGATGCCTATGTTCAATTACGTTCCCTACTGGCGACATTTCGTTTAACTGCAACCGAATCGAACTTTAAAGAAGCCATGTCAACCATGATTGCCATGTTGCAAAAGCAAACTAATGCAAACATTTCCTTAAAAGATGCGAAAAAAATTTCTACGTTGATGCCAGCCAGCATATACATTTATTACAAATAGTACGTGAAGCCATTGTCAATGCCATTAAACATGCACAATGTGAGAATATAGAAATTTCTTACCTTATTACCGATGAACATAACGTATGGTTCAATATTATAGATGATGGCTCAGGAATATTAGATAATAGACAACAATACAATCATTATGGGCTATCTACAATGCAACAACGAGCTGATGAATTAGGCGCAACGCTTTCTATCAATCGGCTCAGCAAAGGGACAGAAGTGAAATTAATGTTTCCTTATCAACAGTCTATGCTTACTCAAGGAATGAATAATGAATAATTTAAAACGTATCATGATTGTTGATGATCACCCGCTTATGCGCCAAGGGATTTCACAACTATTATCTATTGAACCAAATTTTACTGTCGTTGCTGAAGCCAAGAATGGTATTGAAGCGGTAAGTTATGCTAAAAAAACACACCCAGATCTGATTTTACTTGATTATAATATGCAGGGTATTTCAGGTTTAGAAACATTAAAAGCATTAAAAAAAGACAATTGCTCTGCAAAAATTATTATTCTTACCGTGAGTGATAATAAGCAAGATGTGATTTCTATGATCAATCAAGGTGCTGATGGATATTTGCTAAAGGATTCCGAGCCAGAGTTATTGCTTAGTAATATTTTTGATGTTTTAGCAGGTAATTTAGTTGTTTCGGACAAGCTAACTGACTTTTTAAATGAGTTACATGAAGAAGACAATATACGTGAAAAGTTAGCCAATTTGACCAAACGAGAATATCAAATACTCTCTGAGGTTGCTAAGGGACTCAGTAATAAAGAGATATCAGAAAGTTTACATATCTCTGAAGGTACGGTAAAAGTACATGTTAAAAGCTTACTAAAAAAACTTACTATAAAATCACGAGTCGAAGCGACCGTTTTATATCTGCAACAAACACATTAACTATTCCAAACAGTTCGGACACTATGCTCTCAGATAAAATAAAAAAACAAATCCGTCATGGATATGATCGACTGACGAGTGCCTTACCAAATTTTGCTAAACGCAAAGCACAAAATTATCTAGTGGCCGAAATTGCAAAAGTACTTGCTGGTGAATATGACAAATCAAGACGTATTCTCGTTGCAGAGGCAGGAACAGGCATTGGTAAATCATTAGCTTATATACTTGTCGCTCTGCCTGTCGCTCAATCTAATAATAAAAAACTGGTTATTTCAACGGCAACAATTACCTTACAAGAACAATTGATTAACAAAGATTTACCCTTTTTTTACGCCATAGTGATTACAAATTTTCCTTTACATTAGCTAAGGGTAGACAACGTTATTGCTGTGAACATAAATTACTCGCCACCCAACAGGGTGCCTCGCCATCACAGGCAGTTCTATTTGAAGAAAAGCCTAGAGCAAGTGATCAAGCAATGTTTAAGCGTTTAACAGAAGCTTATTTAGCAGGAAAATGGAAAGGTGATAGAGATAGCTGGCCGACACCGATTGATAATAGAGTTTGGCAAAGATATTGTTTCCGACAAATTCAGTTGTAAACGTGCATTAGCCAATCATCGTCAATGCCCTTTCCACCGAGCGCGTGATGATATTAATAAGGCCGACGTTATTGTCGTTAATCATGCATTATTACTGGCTGATCTTGAACTCGGTGGCGGCATCATTTTGCCTGAGCCAGATAATTGTTTTTATGTTTTGGATGAAGCACATCATTTGCCAAAAATATCGCGTGACTTTGCTAGTGCCTCAGCAAATATAAAAACGGCACAGGATTGGTTAAAAAAACTAAAGCCACTTAATCAGCATATATCTAAAAATATCAATAGCCACACAACGATTACTCCCTGTTTGAATTTATTAGAATCAGGTGTCGAATTAGAAAGTGAACTAAAAAAAGTAGAACATTTTTTCGCGATAATGCGCAATTATTAAGTGTTGATAATCAATGCAGATTTGCACTAGGTGAATTACCGAGTGCGCTACTCGATATTGTCAATAATATTGAATTAGAAAGTAAAAAAGGTGTTTCAGCATTATCTAAACTATCTTCAATTATTGATGAACAAATAAAAGATGACAATATTAAGTTACGAGATGCTGAGCCATTGTTAATAGAAACAGGACTGTTTTTACAACGTTATGAAAATATTAATACCCTAAGTAAAATGCTAACTAAGGAACGTTCAGAAAAACATGCGCCTATTGTCGCTTGGGTAGACAACGAAAATAATGAATTGAGTTTACATGCTTCCCCCATTGAAGTTGGTGGTTTACTAGAATACATGCTTTGGTCAAAGGCAGCAGGAGTGATCCTTTGCTCTGCCACATTAACCTCTCTTAATAGCTTTGATTACTTTAAACGCCAAAGTGGATTGCGCAATGATGATGGCACACAATATTTACGCTTGAAATCCCCTTTGATTATCCAGCAATACCAATTATTGTTGCCGATATGTCCTGTGAACCCACTCAGGCTAATTTCGATAATGAATTAGTAACTAAAATTGAGCAATTTATAGAAGATAAACAGGGAAATTTGGTGTTGTTTGCCTCCTACTGGCAAATGAATTTAGTCGCTGATAAACTTGCCCAAAAATATGGAAAGGCATTATTGATACAAGGAGTTCTGTCGCGTAATCAATTAATTATCGATCATAAATTACGCTGTGATAAAGGCTTAACATCAATTATTTTTGGAACAGGAAGTTTATCCGAAGGGCTGGATCTACCCGGGCATTATTTAACCAACTTAATAATAACTAAATTACCCTTTGCTGTGCCTAACTCCCCAGTTGAGGAAGCACATTCAGAATGGATCACTTCTCAAGGTGGCAATCCCTTTATGCAATTAGCGATACCCGAAACAAGCAAAAAACTGATTCAATCCTGTGGGCGATTAATTCGTAAGGAGCAAGATACAGGTAGAATAATTATTTTAGATAAGCGAGTAAAAACAAAACGTTATGGAAAAGGTTTACTTGATGCGCTTCCACCCTTTGATATTCAATTTGAGCAAATACCATCATGACGGAACTATTACTTGATCCTAGCAGTTGGGCACTTTTAATTGGTGTTGGTCTTTTTGCAGGCTTTATCGACGCTATTGTTGGTGGTGGAGGTATGCTAACAGTACCTGCTTTACTGAGTCTAGGATTACCTCCACACTTAACACTCGGCACCAACAAATTATCTGCCTGCTTTGCTTCAGGCACAGTCAGCGTATACTTTTTAAAAAGCAATTATTTACGCCAAGGTTTTGGAAGGAGAGTATTTATAGTACCTTCATTGGCGCGTTGATCGGCACTATTTTTATCAATTTTGTAAGCACTGATTGGTTAGAAAAGATTCTTCCACTGATTATTCTAGCCGTCGCACTTTATAGCTTATTTAACCGCATGAAAGATACACAGGGTAATGACTTACCCAAACAAACATTGCAGTTTAAAATTAAACAAAGAATACAAGGTTTTTTACTTGGTTTTTATGATGGCTCATCAGGCCCAGGAACGGGCGCATTTTGGGTCATTTCTAATATGCGTTTATATAAGCTTAATATTCTCTTAGCAAGTGGTGTTGCTAAAACAATGAACTTTACTAGTAATATCACGTCACTTGGCGCCTTTATCTATTTTAACCAAGTAAATTGGGTAATAGGTTTAACCATGGGGTGTTGCTTAATGTTAGGTGCTTATATTGGTGCGCATTCAGCGATTCGTTTTGGTTCTAAATTTATTCGTCCTATATTCATATTTATTGTGGTGATAATGGCACTCAAACTAGGTTATAACGCATGGCTCAGCTAAACAGTGATTCAATTGAAACACTTAGAGTACAATTAAATTCGCTTAAATCACGATGTATTAAAATTGACAGTGAATTAAAACAAACTGAAAATCGTTGTTTTATGTTTGAAGCGCATCAATTTCCTAAACAAAGCTTAACCTTAAACGGTTATACAGTTCAAATTGAGAGCACATTACAATCATTACAGAAATGTATTGAATCTAATCGAAGTGAACTGTTAATTAAAATAGAGTGTGAACAGTTTATTACCCAGTTCCAGTTACTATTACAACTTGTTCAATCTATAGAAAGTGGCAAAGCATCAGTATTTTACAAATCTTTTTCATCGCAAAAAGAGAAAATATTTCAACAACTTAAAAAGCAATCTGAATATGAACATAGATTATTAACTATGATCTCTGAGCAGGAGGAGATACTTGCTAATAATGAAGATTGTCATCGCCCTACTGTTAAAGAAAAAATACAGGCTTTAAAAATACGTTTTGAAAAGTGTAACAATTTTACCCAAAAATTAGAATTTCAGCTTGAGGAGTTAAAGGATGAGTGAAGAAACACATAATCTCAGTGAAGCACCCATTGAAGTGCAAATTGCCGTAGATCTTATTCAATTATTAGAAGAAAATAAAATAGACAATAAAATAGCCATCAAAGCCCTACAAATTGCATTAACTGACTTTGAAAGTAAAACTCAAAAGAATGATTAGTTTTACTAGCTCACATCTAGACTAACAGTCACCATGTAAAATGGGTAACTGTCAGTCTAAGCTTGAGCAACAAAAATTAGATAGTAAACCTTTCTATACGGCGATCAACATCCTGCGCCAATGATTTAACATTTAAACTTTCAACTTTAGTTTGCTCGCTAGCTTGTTCCGTTTCAACAGAAATATCACTAATACTCACCATTGCACGTGCAACTTCTTCTGAAACAGTCGCTTGTTTCGGTAGTAGCAATTGCAATTTGTCCCGTCATTTCATTAATTAAAGCAACATGCTGTACAACAGATTTTAATTTTTCATCAGTCCCCGCGGCGGCTTCAATGGTTTTAGAGGCAGCTGTCTTTACCATCCTCAATACTTTCAGAGGCACTTTTTGATAATAATTGTAATTTTTCGATAATTTTTTGAATTTCAACCGTTGAATTCTGAGTACTATGAGCAAGACTTCTCACCTCATCTGCAACAACAGCAAAACCTCGACCCGCTTCGCCTGCTCTTGCCGCTTCTATTGCAAGCATTAAGTGCCAGCAGATTTGTTTGATCTGAAATGCCAGTGATAACGTTGAGCACTTCCGCAATTTCTGATGAACCTTGCTTTAATTCTTCGACAACATCCCCTGCATGACCAATTTTTTGAGCAAGCATTATCAATAAGCTTGATTGTTTCTGCTACCATGCCACTTGCATCGAGAATCATATCATTGGTTTCTTCGGTGGTATTTGACGCATTTAATGTGTTTCCTTCAACTTCTTTAACCGTTAGTGACATTTCTTCAATTGCGCTAACAACAGTTTGTATTTCCTCTGTCTGCTTATTTACACCACGGTTAGTTTGTTGTGCAATAACTGAAAGACTATCCGAGGCTTGGTTTAATTCACGTGAAGACCCCGATAACTTGGTTAATAAATTATGAAACTCGGTCAACATTGAATTAATAGATTGACTTAATAATCCTAATTCATCTTTTTGTTTGATTTCAAGCCTTGGAGTAATATCACCAGCTTCGACTTTAGCCATTGTGTGTTGGATTTGTTCAATAGGTGAAATAACAGCAGAAATTATTTTATAGGCGATAAAAGCTAACACAATAATAATCAATGCAACCATAAGTAACATTTCAATAATATTATTTAATGCTTTTTCATCAATATCACTGATATAAATACCTGTACCAACAACTATTCCCCAGGGTTTATATAATAAAGAATAAGAAAGCTTGTCTTCCGCTTTACCGCCAGCTGTTCGCTGAAATTGATATTGTACGTACCCCTGACCATCTCCTGCTTTAGCAGACTTTAAAATATCCTGATAAATTAAATTACCATTTGCATCTTTTATATTTGCAATATTAGTTTCTGTTTTTTGCCCTTTTAAGGTCGCCTTTAAAATCATATCTGTTGTAAATGCAAAAAAGTAACCATCTCCACTATATTGCATCTCTTGTAATTGACTATAGAAAGCAATTTTAGCTTGGTCTGGCTTTAATTCATTATTAACAATTTTTTGTTGGAAAAAATTTAAAACGCCTTGTACCGACTCTACTTGCACTTTTAATTGTGCTTTTCTTTCTTCATACACTTCATTTTTTAAAATAAGAATGCCATTGATACCAATAAAGACAATGGACATAATTGAAAATAAAACGAAAAAGTATACTTTTTGTTTGATCGTGAATGACATTGTATAATTCCTTGTTTATGTAACAAATAAATATTATTGAAATAAACGTTTAATAATGAACTATCAATAGCATGAAAATCCTACCTGTTCAGAAAAGGGTATAGGAGTCATTTTAACATCAATAACCGATGACATTTGAGGTCCTTTTCCTAGCCAATCAAGGAGGTTCTGCAACTGTAACTCTGTGCCAAACATTAATACTTCAACTGTTCCATTTGATAAATTTTTAGCGTATCCAGTAATGTTTAATTGCTTCGCTTTTTTTGCTGTAAAATAACGAAAACCAACCCCTTGAACCGTCCCTGATACGACTGCCTTATAACCGAACTTTTCCATATTTCCCCCAATTGCTATTTATTCTTAAAATAGCTAAAAGAGCATAAATATATAACTAACTCTTATTTAGAGTAGAACAAAAATTTAAAAAAGAAATAATAAAAACAAAATTATTTAAAAAAATGTTTTTAAATAATTGTTTTTATAACTAATTTAAATATTATTTATTTTATTAATATTAATAAAAGCTAATTAGTTAAGACCAAAGTGTAGAGTATTCGGCCGATAGGCATTAGTTTGTTACTTTTAAAATTACGGTCGATTAAATCCATATTAAATACAAAATTTTAATGCTTATAAAAGGAAGAGGTAAAAATTCATTGTCCAATGAATACTTTTTATTTTAATAGAAAAATAATGAGTTAGAATAAAAAAGCCTTTAAGAGAGCAGAAAGGTGAAATAGCTTTTTAGGATGGTTAGAGTTAATCTTAAAAACATCAATAATTTATATAAAAGATTCAAAGAAAACACTCAGCACAAAATCATTTCTGCCGAGCGCTATAATTTATGCCTGTGATTTATTCCTGTCACTTATAGATTACTTATTATTTTCCTTCTCATTACGCACAAATTTGATTTCAGAAAAACCCATTTTAGCAAATTCAGTTTGTCGATGATTTTTTAAAATACCCTGCCCGCGACAACTCATTGCTAACTGTTTTTCCATTTCCAGAAAGTGTGTTAAATCGATACCCTCTTCGGCGACGAACTGCTTCATAAATATCATGGAAAATACCATAGGAAAATTGGATTGTTTTTTGTTGTTTTTTAAAAATATACGTTACTTGACGAGCCATTTATCAACCTTATTTAGAGACTGTATCTTTGCTTTTTAATATTGAAATGAATCTTACCCTAAGCACTATTATCAGCAAGGAAAATGACCATTAAATTCTTTTCTTTTAATTTACGCATTAATAAATAAATTTTGTGAAAACTAATCTAGCCTGCTATAACTAATGTAAGACTTATTTATCCAACGCTTAATGAGGCATTTCTGTCACTTTCTATGAATATTATAATATACAGCATCAAACAATATTGGTTATTAATATGTATCGTTATTATTGTACTGATTACATCTCTTTCCCTAGCACCTTTACAACAACTTCCTAGTGTACCTGGAAGCGATAAAACACATCATTTTCTTGCCTACGCAGGTTTGTTTTTCCCCGTTGCACTCGCAAAACCTAAACATTGGTTTCTTATTGGTATTGCGTTTATTATTATAAGTGGCGCCATTGAGCTCATACAGCCCTATGTTAATCGCTATGGTGAATGGTTAGACCTACTTAGTAATAGTGGTGGAATACTATGTGGTTATATACTTGCAAGGCTAACTGATAAGTTTGCCACTAAAAAAACAAGCAACATCAGTGTAAATTAGCGTAATAACTTAAGAAAACAGAAATGTCATCTTTTTGTTTCCTTATAAAAATGCAAGTCAAATAGTTTTTCACGAACCTTCCAAAAACGCCCTTCTTTGTGGGCAATAACAATTTCAGGGTGGCGTAATCTATGTTGATTTCTAACAACCTTTGTCGGCGCACTATCGGTAAACTCTCGGTGACGGTCGATTAAATGAGGCTGAATAAATTGTTTTAAAAAATCACGTTTTTGTACTTGGCTAGAGAGTTGCCAAATCTGCTTAATACTTTCATTATTTTCACCTTGATAAGTGACACATAGCTGAGGTTTGTCAAATCTATTTTTTTGAGCTTCTAAGTTCATATCCGTACATTTAAATATTAAGGCATCCTTTAAGTTCATTGCATCTCGTAATTTCTTATCTGGATCAACCAAAATATGATCGCATCCATTACAACGTCGTGCTCGCAATATCATTCGCTTCACCACACAATTCACAAATTTTCGCTCGAAAACGATAACCACAAATATCCCGACTGCCATCCTCAAGTTTTTTATATCCTTGACACTGCCTTCCATAATGCTCTACAACAAACCCGTTATCATCAACCTTCGCCCAAAAGTTATTATTAAATTGGCATGCTGGGCAAGGAATTGTCACCATTTCACTTTCACTATTTGGTTTAGGATCACCTAATTCAGGTTGAAATAAATCATAACAATTACCCGCAAACTCCATCACAAGGCAATCTTTTTTCCCCTCATACAAACGCAACCCTCGCCCGACAATTTGTTGATATAAGCTTAATGACGCGGTGGGTCTTAAAATAGCAATTAAATCTACATGAGGAGCATCAAAACCTGTCGTTAAAACGGATACATTAACAAGGTATTTAATGTGTCGCTTCTTTAAAGGCTGTAATAATACGGTCTCTTTCCTCTAACGGCGTATCACCAATCACCAAAGTCGCCTTTTCGGTAGCTAAATAGCCAATAATTTCCTGTGCATGATTCACTGTAGAAGCAAAAATCATTACACCAAGTCGGTCTTTTGCTTGTTCGACAACTTGTTTAATGATCAAAGGTGTAGCTCGTTTAGATTGTTGAATGACAGTGTCTAATTCAGACTCACGATAATGACCAGATTTTGAGGCATTCAGAGAAGAAAAATCATAACCTAATACTGCCATGTCCATCAGTTTAGGCTTAGTCAAAAACCCCTCATCCAATAAATAACGTATTGGTAAATCAAAAATACAATCACGGAAAAAACGGGGATCAGTTGTTCTGACTTGTCCACGTGTATGATATTGATAAATCCAACCAAGGCCCAAACGATAAGGTGTTGCGGTTAAACCTAGAATCTTTAAATTATTATTGTTTTGCCTAAGGTGTTGAATAACACGTTGGTACGCACTGTTTTCATCTAGTGGGACACGGTGACACTCATCAATCACTAATAAGCTAAAACGCTCGTTAAATTTCTCCAGGCTATTAACAATTGACTGTACGGAAGCAAAGACAATTTGTTGTTTCTGACTCCTTACGCCCTAAACCTGCAGAGAAAATTGAAGCTTTGAGTTGGTAACTTTCATATTTTTCATGATTCTGTTCAACGAGCTCCTTCACATGAGCCAAAATCAATACACGCCCCCGTGCTAAGCGAGCAAGTTCCGCAATTATCAGGCTCTTACCAGCTCCGGTTGATAAAGCGAGTACAGCAGGTTCAGAACTCTTACGAAAGTAATCTAATGTGGCATTAACACTATCTTGTTGATAGGGTCTTAAAGTATACATTTTAATCCAATGAGATATTTTTAATTAGCAGTGTAGCGTAAAAATAGTGATAATAGTTTAGCTTTTAGTAACGGAAACAAAAAATGAATAATATTAGTAAATCACAATTAATTGAACAACTAGATCTTTGGGGCTCTCAAAAAATGTCTAGTGAAGAATTACAAGCGTGGATGGTTACCCACTATGATCCACCTGAAGTCGAAATTGGATTAAATGAAACAGAATGGGTAGCTGAAGCAATGAACATTATTATGAATGAATATGAATTAGCAAAGATTGAAAAGTTTAAAATCGAAGGTTATAAATATGCATTATCATTTTTAGATTGTAATGAAGATAATTTTTACCAACTTAAACACCGTTTTGTTCACGATGGATTTTCTGATTAATTAATGCTTTTTTCGAAAAAAGTTAAAAAGCCCATAATATTTAATTAAATATTATGGGCTTTATTATTTTATTGCTAGGAATCAATTTAACGCTTTTTTATTTCTACTGGTGGCATAATATACCCCTGATAACCTTCTGCTTTTAAAGGTTTTATAGTATATAAATGTTTCTCATCTTCAATGCCAGTAATAATGGCTTTTATATTTAATCCTTTTGCAATATTTATTAAAGCACGGCAAAGTTCTAAATTCTGCTGATTTTCTTCATTCTCTTCATTATTGTAACAAGATAATGACAAATCTAATTTTATATAATGCGGTTTTAATTGTTGTAAATAAGTCAAGGAGCCCATCTGTCTACCACAGTTATCAACACCAAAACTTGCGCCAGCTCGAGTTATAATGTCACACAGTTCGAGACAAGCCTCTAGGTTTTGCGTAATACCCGCTTCAGGCATATCAAAATTGAGTTTTTCAGGGTACTCAATTTGAGCTAAGTAGTTAGTTAACCAAATATGAAAATCAGTATGAGCCAGACTTTCTCGAGATAAATTAACGGCAATAGGCTCTTTAGTTAAAGCTAAAACACCCTGCTTTTGAATTGCTTTTAATAAACACCGATCTAATTTATTTCCAAGTGAGAAACGTTCAATATAGGGCATAAACTGTCCAGCACGTATTACTCTACCAGTTAAATCTAATTGACAATACATTTCTCTATGAATAACTTTATCATTAAGGCAATTCTGTATAGGTTGCCATATAAAGGCAAACTGATTGCTATCTATCGCTTCTACTAATTTCTCTCGCCAGTCTTCGCGACTAAATTCTTGTTCATGTTCTACATAAAACCATGCACTAGCTTTACCTTCATTAAGCGCTTGTTGTAAAGCATTGTCAGCTTGTGCCAATAATTCAGGACGAGTTACACCCTCACTACGTTCCACTTACTCCAATACCATATCCCTGATTTGAAACACATCCTGCATTTAACATTTCTTGATTAATTAATCTAATAAGCGATTGTAAATATTGACTTATTTGTTTTTTGTCTGCATTTCTCATTAAAAAGGCAAACTCTGTATTTGAAATGCGGGCAATCAAGGTCTCAGAATTAAAGGGTAATTCCTTAGTCAGCTTTTGTGATAGCACTCTGATAGTTTGGTCGCGTACTTGGTAGCCATATTTACTATGTATTTCATCTAACCATTTAAAATCTGCAAGTAAAAGCCCACCGAAATCAGGTTCACTTAACCAACTATTCAGTTGACCAGTTAAATATAAACGATTAGGTAACTGAGAAACTTGATCTTTTAAAGTATCATTTTTAAGTGTATCAACCTGTTCATCTAGAGCTTTAAAAACTTGTTTTAATTGCCCAGACATCGAGTTTATTGCACCAACAACCTCTTTAAGCTCTAAAGTTGCAGGTAATGACATATCGGGGTGAAATTTTCGTTGCGAGACATCTCGGGCATGTTCGGCAACAGCATGTAATGGCTTTAAAATGCGTTTCAAACGCAAGTGTAAAGCACCTACACAAATTAGAAAAAGCCCCGCTAATACCATCAAGGTATCATTCATAATACGCCATAATTCTCGGTAACCAAACGCTGGATTTGATTCTACATTGAGTGTTGCTAACTGTAACCACCCAGAAGTAATAGTCACCTCTTTGTTTTGTGAATCAAAAGATCTAGGTTGATAAACCATTGAGGGACACGTTTTACCTTAATATCATTTTCCCAAATCTGCTCTTTGCTGTCTGCTAACCAAGTTAATTTTACTTGTTTATAAAATCCTCCCTCAAAAATGACATTAACTAAGGTATCAACCGTTGCTTCATCGCCTGTTTCTAAATGGGGTTTTAACATTAAGCTCAATGAAGTCACTGTATTATTCAGGTCAGACTCCATTTGATTAGTCATAAACTCTTTGGTTTCAGTAAACTGAAAATAGACTAAACTCGACATTACCAATAAAAACAATGCAAATAACAGTGAATTTATTTGACTAAAAAGGGTCATTTATTACTCCATTCTCAATTTTGGTTGTTTTAGGTTTGAGATCCCCATGCGTTGGTTTAAATCAGCCCAACGCTTTAGGCGTTCTGACTTTCCAGCAAGCACACCTTGGCCTCTATCTTTATTTAACCAAAGTTGTTTACCGTTAAAGCTATATACAGGGATAAGATCATTACGTTTTGTTGCAGGTTTAATTATGCCATCGATATTATCAAGGATCAGAGGAATAGATCCTGGCGTTTCATAATAGGCTACAACCATGTGATATTGATTTAAAGTCAGTGATTTAACCATAGTGATACGCATTTTAGTATCAGGCACACCCAACTCAAGTAGACTAAAATATTTAGCAATGGCAAAATCTTCACAATCACCTGCATTTGCACCTAGAAATTCAATTGGTGTTGCCCAGTAATTACTAACGCCCCAAAGCTTAATGTCATCTGTAAAACGTAATAGATTAAAAAAACTATTTACACTTTTAATTTGTTGTAATTCATCTAGCTCGTATGTTTTTTCAAGCATGTTGAACCAAGCTGAGCCCCTTTTTCCTGCTCGTTCACCATAATTTTTAATAAGCGCAGAAACAATTTGTGACTCATTTAAATTACTTGCCTTCTTCGCATACAAAACAGAAATTGTGATAAGTAATAATAAACTTATCAAAAAATTACGACTGAGAGGCAAAGAAGGCAAGCCTGTCAATATGACTACTCGTCTTCTTTGTCAACGCTATAGATATTCCATCTCATATCAATAAGGTTTTTGTCGGTACTAATTTCTGCAACAATACGACGATTTTTAGCATGTGTTTCTTCATCATTACCTTCAGCTAACAGTCTTGTAAAACCATAACCTATGGCAGTGATTCTTGATTCAGCAATATCAAATTGTTCAATTAAAATATCTTTTATTGCCAAAGCTCGATTTTGAGATAATGTTAAATTATATTCCGCAGAACCTGTGATACTTGTATGACCTTCGATAAGTACAGCAGATTGTGGAAACTCAATCATAAAGTCAGCAATGGTTTTAATCTCTGCTAAATATTCTTCTTTAACATCATATTTATTGGTATCAAAATGAACTTCCAGGTTTGTACGGAGCGTTTCTATCGTTTCTGTACCACAACCGTTATTTCCTACTTTTGCACCAGGAATTGAATCCGGGCATTCATCACGGGCGAGGATCACACCATCGCCATCACCGCCTTCATCATAATCAATTAAATTAAATTTTTGAACGGTTGGCTCTGGCGTCATATCTATGATCTGTACCGAACAAGCCGAAAGTAACAACGCACATAAAAGTGTTATAAGTTTCATTGTGTTACCCTCCATCAAATTCTTTTTCACCTAACCAAGTATTTGGTCTGGTGACACGTAGTGAATCTACCAGTCTGCCCATTGCATGTAATATTCGGTACTGAGCAGTTATCTCTGTAAATTCAGCATCTAAGAAATTACGACGGGCTTCATATAGCTCGTTTTCAGTATCTAACAAGTCTAATAAACTGCGTTGTCCAATTTTAAATTGTTCTTTATAATTTGTTTGAGAGTCTTTTGCCGCGATAACATGCATTTTAATATATTCTTTTTGCATGTTTAACTGCTCAAAAGCATTCCATGAAAGTGTGAACCCTTCTTTCACTTGACGATGAACACTACGATTTAGCTCTTTTGCCTCACTCATTTTATATGCAGTTTCTTTAGCATAAGCTTCATCTTTACCGCCAGAAAAAAGGTTATAAGAAACCCTAACCATAGCGACAACTTCATTATATTCGCCACCTACGTCCGGCGTTCCACTTCCATCTTCACCGTCTAAGTTATCGTCAAAATTTGCATCGACATCAAAGGAGACTTTAGGGTAATAACTTGATTTTGATGTTTCATATTGTGCTTTTGCAGCCTTCTATATCATTGTTCGCAGACTTGATTACAGGGTGGTTTCTTAATGCAATTTGTAAACCTTCCTCCGCTGTTGCTGGTAACATATCAGAATCAGGATATGGGATTTGTAAGTCTATTGGTTGTTGCTCAATAAGATGATAAAAAGCAACTTCACTATCTAATAAGTTATTTTTAGCGACGATTAAATTCGAATGAGCCTTAGCAAGACGACCATTAATTTGAGAAAGATCGGCCGAGCTACCAAATCCAGAATCGGTTCTCACTTTTATTTGTTCAAAAATTTCTTGGTGTGAAGCTAGATTCTTCTCTGACAATGCAACTAATTTTTTAGATTTGATTAAGTCAATATAAACCTTACTGACATCAAGTGCTAAATCTTCTGCAATACTATATAAAGTCCACTGTTCTGCACTAGTTTCATAACTAGTACGGTTTACTTCACTTTTAGTATGAAAACCACTAAATAATTCTTGTTTTAAACTTAAACCCAGCTCTCGTCGAGCAAGTTCTTCTGTTCCATCGGTTGAAGAGCGTCGAGTACTTGGGCTATCAGTATATTCATAACCAATACCAGCGGTTGCATTGATTGTTGGCCAATATCCAGCTTCGGCTTGATCAACTTGTTTCTCAATGACTTTAAAACGAGTGTAAGCAGAGACGTAAATCTGGGTGAGTATCAAAGGTAAATGCAACAGCTTGTTCTAAGGATTGGCTATTTACAGTGGCAGGTATAATGAGCGCGCCACATAAGAGCCCCATTACTCCATTTCTTTTAACAAATCTGAAACTAGTTGGTTTCATTTTAACTCCATTTATGTTTTTCACTTTTAATACTCCCTAAGTGCAAGTTCTTTAGCTCTTAAAAGCGGGTTTAAAATATACTCAAGTACGGTTCTTTTACTAATCATTACGTCAACACTGGTTAACATACCGGGAATAATTGGCATTTTTTCATTATCTCGGCTTTGCATATTAGATTCTGTCGTTCTAACTCTTACAATATAAAAACTATTGCCTTCTTCATCCTGAGTAGTATCTGCACTAATGTGTTCTACTACCCCATCAAGTCCACCATATCGGGTAAAATCGTAAGCTGTTATTTTTACCTTTGCTGGTAAACCAACATGAATAAAAGCAATATCTTTAGGAATTATTTTTGCTTCGACTAATAACTTATCTTCCGACGGTACAATTTCAAGTAACACATCTCCAGGCCTTACTACACCACCTAAGGTTGTAATATGTAAGGTTTTTACCGTACCGACTACTGGTGACATAATCAAGGCTTTACTTACTCTATCCTGGGCACCAACTTGCGCTTCATTTAATCTAGAAAGTTTAGATTGTAATTCATTAAGTTGGGCTCGAGCATCAGTACGGAACTTATAAACGGCTTCACGTCGTTTCAAAACAGCTTCTTCGTAGGCTGATTGTACCTTAGGTTTTGTCAAAAGCAATGCGCTCAACTCGCCTTCAATATCGTTCACAGAGCGCTCTAATTTTAATAATTCAATTTCTGGCACTATTTTTTTCTTGGCTAAAGGGATAGTTAATTTAAGCTCTCTATCGGCTAACTTTAAACTACTATTTAAAGTAGAAATCTTAGATGTTAACTCTTTAATCTCTTGTTCTTTTTGCCTAATTTGTTGTGCTTGAATGGCAACTTGATTTTCTAAATTATTTAATCGGGTTGTATATTCATCTTGATTACGGGCAACAAGTTCAGGCGCACCAAGTGTTAAATCCTCAGGAAACTTTAATTGTGTTTTCTCAATTTTAACTTGTAACTGCCAAGCTTTAACGTCAGCGACCAAAACATTACTTAACTCAGCTCTTAAACGTATAATACTGGCACGTAGTGCATCAACTTCCTGTGTTTGTTGTGCCATATCAGAACGAAAACGCGTATCATCAATACGAGCAATAATTTGTCCTTTAGTAACTTGCATGCCCTCTTGTACATAAAGCTCTTGAAGAATACCACCATCTAGGCTTTGAATGATTTGTACTTGTGATGAAGGTATGATTTTTCCTTGACCTCGCGTGACACGGTCAAGCTCTGCGAAATATGCCCAAACAAGGAAACAAGCAAATAAAGCGACAAGGGACCAAATTGTTAAACGATGTACAGTTGGTGTTTGAGTTAAAATGGCACCATAAACATCATCAGCCATTTCTAAGTCTTGTTTACTTATTTTCATTGATTAGTCTCCTTCTTAGGAGCGCCATTTAATAGCCCATTTTTTAACTGTTTTAATATAATATCTTTACTTCCATCAGCTATCATATGTCCGTTATCAAGCACAACGATACGATCAACTAACTGTAATAAATGCATTTTATGTGTGATCAAGAATAAAGTACGATTTTTAACCGTTTGCTTCATTGATTCTATAAATAATTTTTCTGCTCTTGCATCTAAACTGGCGGTAGGTTCATCAAGTAATAACATTTGAGGATCATTTAGAATAGCCCTTGCTAATGCGACGGCTTGTCGTTGACCACGAGAAAGTGATTTTCCGCCTTCTCCAACTTGCAAGTCTAATCCCTGTGACTCCATGTCTGTAAATAAACTTACGCCAGAAAGTTGCACTGCTCTTATTAGTTGATATTCAGTCACCTGCTTCGTACCAAAAAGAATATTATCTTTTATTGAACCATGGAAAAGAATGATGTCCTGTGGAAGATAACCAATATTTCTTCTTAGATCACTTGGGTGAATTTGGCCTTGGTGTAAACCATCATAACGAATACTGCCTTCGCTAGGTTGAAAGAGCCCTAATAATAATTTCGCTAAGGTCGTTTTACCTGAACCATTTCGCCCAATGATGGCAATTTTTTCACCTGGTTTTACTTTCATTGAGAAAGTATTTAATGCCGCTTTCTCAATATCTGGATAACGGAAATTAACATGTTCAACAACAATATTACCTTCCAATTTAGTTCTACTAGCAAGATGGCCTTTATTTTCAAATTCCCTTCTTGCTCCATAATGCCATCAAGTTGTCGCAAAGAACTAAGTGTTTGATTATAACGCGTCATTAATGACGCTATTTTTGCCATCGGCCCTACTGCACGGCTCGATAACATCACAGTCGCAATTATGCCTCCCATCGAAATCAAACCATCGGAAACTCGATAAACCCCTAAAACAATCACTGCAACAACGACCATTTGTACAATTAAACTTGAAAAATTAGCGACTGAATTGGTAATTACTTTAGTTTTTAATTGCCAATTCGATGTATGTCCTAACATTTGTTGCCAAGCGTTTTGTACAACACCTTCAGCACCATTTGCTTTTATCGATTCCAAAGAAGATAAGCTTTCGACTAGATGTCCTTGTCGTAAACTAGAAAATTTATTACTTTCTTCAATTGCATTACGCAAACGTCCTTGAACTATTAAGGCGTAACCTAAGATAAGAACCGTTGCAACGATGGAAAAGACCGCTAAATCACCGGCAACAATATAGATAATAAAAACGAATAAAAAAGCAAAGGGTAAATCAACTAAAGCAGTAATGGTTGCCGATGACAAAAACTCTCTAACACTATCAAACTCACCTAATTGACGAGCCATACCACCTACACTAGGAGCCCTTTTCTCCAAGGAGATGCCGATCACTTTAGCAAAAAGTTTTGATGAGGTCTGAATATCTATTTTTTTACCTGCAACATCGATCAGATAAGAACGTAGTTGTTTCAAAATAAAATCAAACAAATAAGCAACACTGGCACCGACTGCAAGCACCCATAAACTCTCAAAAGCCAAGTTAGGGACGATTTTGTCGTAAATATTCATCACTAAAAGAGGGGAAACTAAGGCAAAAATATTAACAATAATAGAAGCAATTATAACATCACGATAGATAGGTGCAGACTGGCGAATAGTATCCCATAACCAATGTTGTTGGGTATTATTGATATGAACATCAAAATCACGATCACCATGATATTTCTGTTTGATCAGAAATAAATAACCTACGTAAACTGACTCTAATTGCTCAATGGTTAGTTGCTCTTCTCCACCTGTTTCAGGTAAAGATACAATTGCTTTATTTGATTCAAAATCTAAGGATTGTAATACGCAGGCTTTTTGATCCTTGAGCATCAAAATGCAAGGTAATAACATTTGCGGAATATTATTCAGGCTTTTACGACTAATTTTAGCACTCAACCCTGCTCGCATTGCGGCTTGCGGTACTAATTCAGGTGATAACACACTGCTTGTTAATGGCAAACCTGCGACTAAAGCTTCAGCAGAACAAGGATCACCAAAATGTTCACTTAATAACACTAAACAGTCTAAAAGTGGATCATCACTAATGCGTTGTGAGGCGTTAATCGTCCATTGAGGCTGTTCTAATGACATTTAAATACTCATGAATAATAATTATTATTAGGTAAGTATATAACTTATAAAGATTTATATAAATAAAATTTATCAATAAAGTATAATTTGTAGCAATTAATGAGGATTTTATCGCTAAATTAAGCCATAAAAGCAATTTTCATTACTTTCATGGCTTAATATTATTTCATCATTAGCGTTTTGATTTAACTAATGATATCCATTTATAGTGTTTCATCAGGAATAGTAACTTCCATTGTAACACTATCAACTGTTACATTTTCACCAATAAATAAGGCACCTGGATTCGACCCTGTTAATAAATCATTGATGATAGTTACATCATCACTTCCAAGATCTATACCATCTAACACGATTGTCTGTGTTATTGCACCACCCTCTGCATGAACACTTATCGTCGTATTAATGCCATCACTTTCAAAGTCTAGGTAATCATTAAGGTTGACTCCATCAGTAATATGTAAAATATCACTAATATCGATAACATCCCCATCTGATGCCGTAAAATCAGTCACATGGTCAACACCAGTATCGCCATCTAACCATACAAAGGTATCAGCTTCATTACCACCGGTTAGAATATCATTACCAGTTCCACCGATTAAGAAGTCATCGCCATCTCCACCAATAAGGACATCATTACCTGCTAATCCAGATAATGTATCCACAGTAGCTTCACCAACAATTCTATCATCACCAGAAGTTGCGACTGATTTACCATCAACCGTGCCATCATTATCACTATCAGTATCAAGATAATCATCAATTCCATCTGAATCACTATCAATTGGTATTAAGCCAGATGTTTCATAAGCGTCATCTAAACCATCGTGATCAGAATCAACCCCTGTTGGTGTTATGTAATTGGCATTAGTTTGTGCTTCTATGTTGTCAGAAATGCCATCGTTATCACTGTCAGTATCTAGACTATCTATGATGCCATCTCCATCACTGTCTTTGCTTACTATCGTAGAGTTAGAAATAGTAAAGTAATAATCGACTCCATTTATTCCATTAAGATTATCAACCCCACTTCCAGCAATTCCAGAAATCACGATACTAGGAACGCCATTAACATCAATAACCTGAATATCGTATGAAGTTGAATTTAAAACTTCACGGTAAACATTATCTTCGCTTCCACCATTTAAAGCAGTTTGTAACTGCCCAGTACTATCACTACCATTAAAGGTAAGTGTGAAGTATTCGTTATTTGCATCACCATTAATATCACCTCTTGCAGTAATATCAGAAATGGTTACATAATCACCCACAGAAACGCCATAGGAAGATAAATCAATCGTTTGACTAGTGCTTCCCGAAAGTGCTATTCGATCTGCACTTGTGGTAAATTCAAATGGTGTAACTGTTACTTCATTTTCAATAGTATCTAAAATACCGTCGTTATCATCATCGATATCAATCGCATTAATGATGCCATCAGAGTCGCTATCAATACCGCGGCTTATATTCAAGGTTACCGTACCTGCTGATTGGTCTCCATCAGTATCAACTACAACAAAATCAATCGTTTCTTGATATTGTGTATCAATAGGCATAGTTGCCAATGGTAAATAACTGTAAAGTCCAGTTTCAAAGTTGAGAGTTAGTTCTCCAGAATTATCCGTTGTAAAAGTAATCTCATCACCTGAAACATTTGCAGAGCCATCACTACTTGTGATTTGACCGACACCATTATTAGCAGTACCGTCCCAGGTATATGTAACTCCATTAACAGTAATACTTAAGAAATCTCCATCATCGGCACCAAAACCGTCATTTTCTAAGGAGCCAAAAAGACCACCAATAACAGGTTGTTCAACAGTAGATAATAGTTCTTCATTTAACTCTGAAGAATCTGTAACGATAAGTCCTAGTCGCTCAGTATCAGTAACCCCATCATAAGCAAGAGGATCAAGGAATACTCTATCATCTGAATCTAAGCCGGTACCAAAACCAACAGCATAGGAATCAATTTCGTTAGCTACTAAGAAATCAGTCCACTCAGTAATTTCCCCATTTGTGATACCGAAACTTCCGCCAGCATTCGTAGATGTATCAGATCCTCCTCGTGTTTGAGGTTGACCGTCAGAAAGGAAATAAGAAACATTATTAACCGATACATCAGCAGTATCAACTAGTTTACCTGGATTATCATAACCATCTTTAGCTTCAATAACAGCACGGTCATAATCAGTTCCGCCACTAGGATCAAGCGTAGAATCACGACTACCTTGTGTACCATCACCGATAAATGCTAATGCCTCATCAACAGTGAACCAATTTGCTTGTGAAGTTGAATCAGTACCTGAATCAAATGTGACAATTTGAATCATCACATCCCCCATTGCATCATAAGAATTAATAACTTCTGCAACTGATTTCAGCAATAGCTCCATTCTCGTCATAGTCACACCATCGACAGTAGTCGTGCTACCCATACTACCCGAAGTGTCAATAATGAACATAACATTGGTATTTTGTTGTTCAATAACTAATGACTGATAAACATCGCCACTAATAGGTGTATCGTCTTCTACAGTAATATTAATGGAACTTGATGCTGTATCTGTACCATCTGAAACCTGAATGCCTATGTCAAAATCTAAAAGATTATCACCATCCGCATTTTCATGATCTAATGCACCCAGTAATGTAACAAGGTAAGTACCGTTATCAGTAATATTGACCTCTAATATAGACTCACCATCATCGCCAGCAGTCGCATTTAACGTTTTACCATCTGCACTTAATTCATAAACCAAGTCGATACCAGCAGAAGTCAAACCGGTTGGTGTTGATGTAATCGTTGCAGTCAGACTACTACTATCAATGTCAGATACTTCAAATGTACCAGAATATGTAACATCATTTGTTGTATCCGTTGGGTTACCAATAATGTCTTCAATCCCCCCGGTTAAGCCTTCTTCTGATACTGTTGCTTCTGATACATTTCCTATCACTGGCGCATCATTAACTGGTTGAACATTAATTGTTAACGTTCCGGTATCAGTCAACGCACCGTCTGTAACAGTATATTCGACTGAATCTGTTCCATGATAGTTTGGTACTGGTGTATATGTATAACTGCCATCAGAAGCAATCACAATCGTACCACCTTGAGTGGTCGTGAATGTACCAGCAATGACACTTAATGCGTCACCATCAGCATCGCTATCATTTGCATCTAAATCAATGCTTGAGATAAATGTTTCATCTTCAAGAAACACTAATCACGTCATCTACCGCAACTGGTTTAGAAACTGTATGAACATCTTCTATATCTTCTGGCGCTAAGCATTACCAGCAAAATCACTTACATTAGCAGTAGCAATATAAGTCGTTGAATAATTTAATTGTTCAACATCATTCGCAGGAACCGTAACGCTAAATACGCCATCTAATACTTCGCCCGTATAACTTTTGCCATTAAAAACAACTGTTGCTATTTGTCCGTTTTCAATTCCCGTTGTGGTACCTGAAATGACAAGAGGTTGTGTTAGTTCAATGGCATCAATAATATCGCCACTAATTTCATCTAATGTAATTGTACCTGCTGTCGTATCACCAATGATAGCAGTGTCACTGTGACTTGGAGATACATTACCAACTAAATCAGAAACTGTTGCACTAACAACAATACTCTCACCATCTTCCGGCACATCGTAAGTAGTCTTGTAACCATTATCTATCATGTCCTGAGTGATAGAAATATTACTTAATGTCCCATCAGGATTAGTGACATTTAAAGTGTCAAAAATAGTTGCCCCTTCTGGGATGATAATTGTCACATCAACTTGTCCAACTAATTCATCGTTAGTTATTGTCCCATCATCGTTAATATCTTCTGTAATGATTACTATAGGAGCATCAAAAGCAACACCTGTTACATTAACTTGTACCGTCGCCGTATTAGAAATATTTCCAGTCTCATCTAATACTGTATAAGTAAATGAATCAACACCACTAAAGTCATCATTAGGAACATAAACAACCGTACCGTCAGTATTAACAGTGACATGGCCATTAGCTGGCTGGCTTTCTATAACAACAGAGCTTTCATCTATATCACCATCCGGATCACTGTCATTCGCCAATATGTCAATTTGAATTGGCGTTGACTCATCAGTGGTGATGATAGAAGTAGGATCTGTAACATGTGATAGGTTTTCAGCAATCCAAATATTATTTCCGTCAGAGTCATTTAACTCAACTTCAAATACATATTCACCACCTTGATCCCAATAGAATACTTCTACAAAATGTTCTCCTGCGTCTAAATCAATTGTAGTTGTAGCAGTCTGCGGTGAAGTTATTTCATTAAATGAGAAAACCACAACACCATCTATTTTTACTAAAAAGCCATCATCAAACTGACTGTTGAAAGTGTAAACGCCATCATTTTGAACATTTAAATTACCAGTTAGTTTAATAACACCATCCGTTGCTTCTTCGGTGCTTGAGCCAGTAATAGATGCTTGCATCGTTATTTAGGAATGCAATTAGGTTATCTGGAACACCTTCAACATTAATCTCATCCGCTAAATCTCCATTTCCATAACCGTAGTCAATTTCAGTTGAAGTAAATTTAATTTCACTATCAACAGATTCAGTGTAATCAATGACTTGGAAAATACTTTCAAGGTTACCTTGAGTATAAGTGTTGCCATTCTCGTCAACAGCTTCAGCACCTTCTACATAGCCCCAATATTGTCCATACAAACTACCACTGATAGTCCCAGGGTCATCCACTGCAACTGGAGGGTTATTTGCATCAATAATGGTGGTGATCACTTTATCGTTACTTGTTGAAACACGTACGTCTTCTAAATCGCCATTTTCTAGCGTAGAAATCGATACCGTAAAATCTTCGTTACCTTCTGGTAAGTTATCGTCAATAGTATCAATGTTAAAGGTCGCAGTGGTTTCACCCGCTAGAATCACCACACTGCTTACCGCTGTGTAGTCATTACCGTCTGCATCGGTGGTGGTGTAATTAAAGTTCACCGTCAAATCAGACAGTGGTGCTTCAGTGATGGTCACGGTGTAATCCGTCGTCGTCTCACCTTCTACCACTGTGCCTGGACCGGCAATACTCACAATCGCCGTATCTGCATCTGGATCCGTCGGTACCACTTCATCAGTGATACTCGTAGTTACCGCATTCTCGGTTGTTGATACGCGTACATCTTCTAGACCACCATTTTCAACCGTCGCAATCGACACGGTAAAGTCTTCGCCGCCTTCAGCAAAGTTATCGTCAATGGTTTCAATGTTAAAGGTCGCAGTGGTTTCACCCGCTAAAATCACCACACTGCTTACCGCTGTGTAGTCATTACCGTCTGCATCCGTGGTCGTGTAGTTGAACGTCACGGTTAAGTCTGTTTCAGGCGCTTCGGTGATGGTCACGGTGTAATCCGTCGTCGTCTCACCTTCTACCACTGTGCCTGGACCGGCAATACTCACAATCGCCGTATCAGCATCTGGATCCGTCGGTACCACTTCATCAGTGATACTCGTAGTTACCGCATTCTCGGTTGTTGATACGCGTACATCTTCTAGACCACCATTTTCAACCGTCGCAATCGACACGGTAAAGTCTTCACTGCCTTCAGCAAAGTTATCGTCAATGGTATCAATGTTGAAGGTCGCAGTGGTTTCACCCGCTAAAATCACCACACTGCTTACCGCTGTGTAGTCATTACCGTCTGCATCCGTGGTGGTGTAGTTAAAGTTCACCGTTAAATCAGACAGTGGCGCTTCGGTGATGGTCACGGTGTAATCCGTGGTCGTCTCACCTTCTACCACTGTGCCTGGACCGGCAATACTCACAATCGCCGTATCAGCATCTGGATCAACCGGTACCACTTCATCAGTGATACTGGTTGTCACGGCATTATCAGCCGTTGAGATTCTAACGTCTTCGAGACCACCATTTTCAACCGTCGCAATCGACACGGTAAAGTCTTCGGTCGCCTTCAGCAAAGTTATCGTCAATGGTATCAATGTTAAAGGTCGCAGTGGTTTCACCCGCTAAAATCACCACACTGCTTACCGCTGTGTAGTCATTACCGTCTGCATCCGTGGTAGTGTAATTAAAGTTCACCGTTAAATCAGACAGTGGCGCTTCGGTGATGGTCACGGTGTAATCCGTGGTCGTCTCACCTTCTACCACTGTGCCTGGACCGGCAATACTCACAATCGCCGTATCAGCATCTGGATCCGTCGGTACCACTTCATCAGTGATACTGGTTGTCACGGCATTATCAGCCGTTGAAATTCTAACGTCTTCGAGACCACCATTTTCAACCGTCGCAATCGACACGGTAAAGTCTTCAGCCGCCTTCAGCAAAGTTATCGTCAATGGTATCAATGTTAAAGGTCGCAGTGGTTTCACCCGCTAAAATCACCACACTGCTTACCGCTGTGTAGTCATTACCGTCTGCATCCGTGGTAGTGTAATTAAAGTTCACCGTTAAATCAGACAGTGGCGCTTCGGTGATGGTCACGGTGTAATCCGTGGTCGTCTCACCTTCTACCACTGTGCCTGGACCGGCAATACTCACAATCGCCGTATCAGCATCTGGATCCGTCGGTACCACTTCATCAGTGATACTGGTTGTCACGGCATTATCAGCCGTTGAAATTCTAACGTCTTCGAGACCACCATTTTCAACCGTCGCAATCGACACGGTAAAGTCTTCAGCCGCCTTCAGCAAAGTTATCGTCAATGGTTTCAATGTTAAAGGTCGCAGTGGTTTCACCCGCTAAAATCACCACACTGCTTACCGCTGTGTAGTCATTACCGTCTGCATCCGTGGTAGTGTAGTTGAACGTCACGGTTAAGTCTGTTTCAGGTGCTTCAGTGATGGTCACGGTGTAATCCGTGGTCGTTTCACCTTCTACCACTGTGCCTGGACCGGCAATACTCACAATCGCCGTATCAGCATCTGGATCCGTCGGTACCACTTCATCAGTGATACTGGTTGTCACGGCATTATCAGCCGTTGAAATTCTAACGTCTTCGAGACCACCATTTTCAACCGTCGCAATCGACACGGTAAAGTCTTCGCCGCCTTCAGCAAAGTTATCGTCAATGGTTTCAATGTTAAAGGTCGCAGTGGTTTCACCCGCTAAAATCACCACACTGCTTACCGCTGTGTAGTCATTACCGTCTGCATCCGTGGTCGTGTAGTTGAACGTCACGGTTAAGTCTGTTTCAGGCGCTTCGGTGATGGTCACGGTGTAATCCGTCGTCGTCTCACCTTCTACCACTGTGCCTGGACCGGCAATACTCACAATCGCCGTATCAGCATCTGGATCCGTCGGTACCACTTCATCAGTGATACTCGTAGTTACCGCATTCTCGGTTGTTGATACGCGTACATCTTCTAGACCACCATTTTCAACCGTCGCAATCGACACGGTAAAGTCTTCACTGCCTTCAGCAAAGTTATCGTCAATGGTATCAATGTTGAAGGTCGCAGTGGTTTCACCCGCTAAAATCACCACACTGCTTACCGCTGTGTAGTCATTACCGTCTGCATCCGTGGTCGTGTAGTTGAACGTCACGGTTAAGTCTGTTTCAGGTGCTTCGGTGATGGTCACGGTGTAATCCGTGGTCGTCTCACCTTCTACCACTGTGCCTGGACCGGCAATACTCACAATCGCCGTATCAGCATCTGGATCCGTCGGTACCACTTCATCAGTGATACTCGTAGTTACCGCATTCTCGGTTGTTGATACGCGTACATCTTCTAGACCACCATTTTCAACCGTCGCAATCGACACGGTAAAGTCTTCGCCGCCTTCAGCAAAGTTATCGTCAATGGTATCAATGTTAAAGGTCGCAGTGGTTTCACCCGCTAAAATCACCACACTGCTTACCGCTGTGTAGTCATTACCGTCTGCATCCGTGGTCGTGTAGTTGAACGTCACGGTTAAGTCTGTTTCAGGTGCTTCGGTGATGGTCACGGTGTAATCCGTGGTCGTTTCACCTTCTACCACTGTGCCTGGACCGGCAATACTCACAATCGCCGTATCAGCATCTGGATCAACCGGTACCACTTCATCAGTGATACTGGTTGTCACGGCATTATCAGCCGTTGAAATTCTAACGTCTTCGAGACCACCATTTTCAACCGTCGCAATCGACACGGTAAAGTCTTCGCCGCCTTCAGCAAAGTTATCGTCAATGGTATCAATGTTAAAGGTCGCAGTGGTTTCACCCGCTAAAATCACCACACTGCTTACCGCTGTGTAGTCATTACCGTCTGCATCCGTGGTAGTGTAATTAAAGTTCACCGTTAAATCAGACAGTGGCGCTTCGGTGATGGTCACGGTGTAATCCGTGGTCGTCTCACCTTCTACCACTGTGCCTGGACCGGCAATACTCACAATCGCCGTATCAGCATCTGGATCCGTCGGTACCACTTCATCAGTGATACTGGTTGTCACGGCATTATCAGCCGTTGAAATTCTAACGTCTTCGAGACCACCATTTTCAACCGTCGCAATCGACACGGTAAAGTCTTCAGCGCCTTCAGCAAAGTTATCGTCAATAGTATCAATGTTAAAGGTCGCAGTGGTTTCACCCGCTAAAATCACCACACTGCTTACCGCTGTGTAGTCATTACCGTCTGCATCCGTGGTGGTGTAGTTAAAGTTCACCGTTAAATCAGACAGTGGCGCTTCGGTGATGGTCACGGTGTAATCCGTGGTCGTCTCACCTTCTACCACTGTGCCTGGACCGGCAATACTCACAATCGCCGTATCAGCATCTGGATCAACCGGTACCACTTCATCAGTGATACTGGTTGTCACGGCATTATCAGCCGTTGAGATTCTAACGTCTTCGAGACCACCATTTTCAACCGTCGCAATCGACACGGTAAAGTCTTCAGCCGCCTTCAGCAAAGTTATCGTCAATAGTATCAATGTTGAAGGTCGCAGTGGTTTCACCCGCTAAAATCACCACACTGCTTACCGCTGTGTAGTCATTACCGTCTGCATCCGTGGTCGTGTAGTTGAACGTCACGGTTAAGTCTGTTTCAGGTGCTTCGGTGATGGTCACGGTGTAATCCGTCGTCGTCTCACCTTCTACCACTGTGCCTGGACCGGCAATACTCACAATCGCCGTATCAGCATCTGGATCCGTCGGTACCACTTCATCAGTGATACTCGTAGTTACCGCATTCTCGGTTGTTGATACGCGTACATCTTCTAGACCACCATTTTCAACCGTCGCAATCGACACGGTAAAGTCTTCACTGCCTTCAGCAAAGTTATCGTCAATAGTATCAATGTTAAAGGTCGCAGTGGTTTCACCCGCTAAAATCACCACACTGCTTACCGCTGTGTAGTCATTACCGTCTGCATCCGTGGTAGTGTAATTAAAGTTCACCGTTAAATCAGACAGTGGCGCTTCGGTGATGGTCACGGTGTAATCCGTGGTCGTCTCACCTTCTACCACTGTGCCTGGACCGGCAATACTCACAATCGCCGTATCAGCATCTGGATCCGTCGGTACCACTTCATCAGTGATACTGGTTGTCACGGCATTATCAGCCGTTGAAATTCTAACGTCTTCGAGACCACCATTTTCAACCGTCGAAATCGACACGGTAAAGTCTTCGTCGCCTTCAGCAAAGTTATCGTCAATAGTATCAATGTTGAAGGTCGCAGTGGTTTCACCCGCTAAAATCACCACACTGCTTACCGCTGTGTAGTCATTACCGTCTGCATCCGTGGTAGTGTAATTAAAGTTCACCGTTAAATCAGACAGTGGCGCTTCGGTGATGGTCACGGTGTAATCCGTGGTCGTCTCACCTTCTACCACTGTGCCTGGACCGGCAATACTCACAATCGCCGTATCAGCATCTGGATCCGTCGGTACCACTTCATCAGTGATACTGGTTGTCACGGCATTATCAGCCGTTGAAATTCTAACGTCTTCTAGACCACCATTTTCAACCGTCGCAATCGACACGGTAAAGTCTTCACTGCCTTCAGCAAAGTTATCGTCAATGGTATCAATGTTAAAGGTCGCAGTGGTTTCACCCGCTAAAATCACCACACTGCTTACCGCTGTGTAGTCATTACCGTCTGCATCCGTGGTAGTGTAATTAAAGTTCACCGTTAAATCAGACAGTGGTGCTTCGGTGATGGTCACGGTGTAATCCGTGGTCGTCTCACCTTCTACCACTGTGCCTGGACCGGCAATACTCACAATCGCCGTATCTGCATCTGGATCCGTCGGTACCACTTCATCAGTGATACTCGTAGTTACCGCATTCTCGGTTGTTGATACGCGTACATCTTCTAGACCACCATTTTCAACCGTCGCAATCGACACGGTAAAGTCTTCAGTCGCCTTCAGCAAAGTTATCGTCAATGGTATCAATGTTAAAGGTCGCAGTGGTTTCACCCGCTAAAATCACCACACTGCTTACCGCTGTGTAGTCATTACCGTCTGCATCCGTGGTCGTGTAGTTGAACGTCACGGTTAAGTCTGTTTCAGGTGCTTCGGTGATGGTCACGGTGTAATCCGTGGTCGTCTCACCTTCTACCACTGTGCCTGGACCGGCAATACTCACAATCGCCGTATCAGCATCTGGATCCGTCGGTACCACTTCATCAGTGATACTCGTAGTTACCGCATTCTCGGTTGTTGATACGCGTACATCTTCTAGACCACCATTTTCAACCGTCGCAATCGACACGGTAAAGTCTTCAGCCGCCTTCAGCAAAGTTATCGTCAATGGTTTCAATGTTAAAGGTCGCAGTGGTTTCACCCGCTAAAATCACCACACTGCTTACCGCTGTGTAGTCATTACCGTCTGCATCCGTGGTCGTGTAGTTGAACGTCACGGTTAAGTCTGTTTCAGGTGCTTCGGTGATGGTCACGGTGTAATCCGTGGTCGTTTCACCTTCTACCACTGTGCCTGGACCGGCAATACTCACAATCGCCGTATCAGCATCTGGATCAACCGGGACAACTTCATCAGTGATACTGGTTGTCACGGCATTATCAGCCGTTGAGATTCTAACGTCTTCGAGACCACCATTTTCAACCGTCGCAATCGACACGGTAAAGTCTTCGTCGCCTTCAGCAAAGTTATCGTCAATGGTATCAATGTTAAAGGTCGCAGTGGTTTCACCCGCTAAAATCACCACACTGCTTACCGCTGTGTAGTCATTACCGTCTGCATCCGTGGTGGTGTAATTAAAATTCACCGTTAAATCAGACAGTGGCGCTTCGGTGATGGTCACGGTGTAATCCGTGGTCGTCTCACCTTCTACCACTGTGCCTGGACCGGCAATACTCACAATCGCCGTATCAGCATCTGGATCAACCGGGACAACTTCATCAGTGATACTGGTAGTTACCGCATTCTCGGTTGTTGATACGCGTACATCTTCTAGACCACCATTTTCAACCGTCGCAATCGACACGGTAAAGTCTTCACTGCCTTCAGCAAAGTTATCGTCAATGGTATCAATGTTAAAGGTCGCAGTGGTTTCACCCGCTAAAATCACCACACTGCTTACCGCTGTGTAGTCATTACCGTCTGCATCCGTGGTAGTGTAATTAAAGTTCACCGTTAAATCAGACAGTGGCGCTTCGGTGATGGTCACGGTGTAATCCGTCGTCGTCTCACCTTCTACCACTGTGCCTGGACCGGCAATACTCACAATCGCCGTATCTGCATCTGGATCCGTCGGTACCACTTCATCAGTGATACTCGTAGTTACCGCATTCTCGGTTGTTGATACGCGTACATCTTCTAGACCACCATTTTCAACCGTCGCAATCGACACGGTAAAGTCTTCGCCGCCTTCAGCAAAGTTATCGTCAATGGTATCAATGTTAAAGGTCGCAGTGGTTTCACCCGCTAAAATCACCACACTGCTTACCGCTGTGTAGTCATTACCATCTGCATCCGTGGTAGTGTAATTAAAGTTCACCGTTAAATCAGACAGTGGCGCTTCGGTGATGGTCACGGTGTAATCCGTGGTCGTCTCACCTTCTACCACTGTGCCTGGACCGGCAATACTCACAATCGCCGTATCAGCATCTGGATCCGTCGGTACCACTTCATCAGTGATACTGGTTGTCACGGCATTATCAGCCGTTGAAATTCTAACGTCTTCGAGACCACCATTTTCAACCGTCGCAATCGACACGGTAAAGTCTTCAGCCGCCTTCAGCAAAGTTATCGTCAATGGTATCAATGTTAAAGGTCGCAGTGGTTTCACCCGCTAAAATCACCACACTGCTTACCGCTGTGTAGTCATTACCGTCTGCATCCGTGGTAGTGTAATTAAAGTTCACCGTTAAATCAGACAGTGGCGCTTCGGTGATGGTCACGGTGTAATCCGTGGTCGTCTCACCTTCTACCACTGTGCCTGGACCGGCAATACTCACAATCGCCGTATCAGCATCTGGATCCGTCGGTACCACTTCATCAGTGATACTGGTAGTTACCGCATTATCAGCCGTTGAAATTCTAACGTCTTCGAGACCACCATTTTCAACCGTCGCAATCGACACGGTAAAGTCTTCGCCGCCTTCAGCAAAGTTATCGTCAATGGTATCAATGTTAAAGGTCGCAGTGGTTTCACCCGCTAAAATCACCACACTGCTTACCGCTGTGTAGTCATTACCGTCTGCATCCGTGGTAGTGTAATTAAAGTTCACCGTTAAATCAGACAGTGGCGCTTCGGTGATGGTCACGGTGTAATCCGTGGTCGTCTCACCTTCTACCACTGTGCCTGGACCGGCAATACTCACAATCGCCGTATCAGCATCTGGATCAACCGGGACAACTTCATCAGTGATACTGGTTGTCACGGCATTATCAGCCGTTGAGATTCTAACGTCTTCGAGACCACCATTTTCAACCGTCGCAATCGACACGGTAAAGTCTTCGCCGCCTTCAGCAAAGTTATCGTCAATAGTATCAATGTTGAAGGTCGCAGTGGTTTCACCCGCTAAAATCACCACACTGCTTACCGCTGTGTAGTCATTACCGTCTGCATCCGTGGTCGTGTAGTTGAACGTCACGGTTAAGTCTGTTTCAGGTGCTTCAGTGATGGTCACGGTGTAATCCGTGGTCGTTTCACCTTCTACCACTGTGCCTGGACCGGCAATACTCACAATCGCCGTATCAGCATCTGGATCCGTCGGTACCACTTCATCAGTGATACTGGTTGTCACGGCATTATCAGCCGTTGAAATTCTAACGTCTTCGAGACCACCATTTTCAACCGTCGCAATCGACACGGTAAAGTCTTCGTCGCCTTCAGCAAAGTTATCGTCAATGGTATCAATGTTAAAGGTCGCAGTGGTTTCACCCGCTAAAATCACCACACTGCTTACCGCTGTGTAGTCATTACCGTCTGCATCCGTGGTAGTGTAATTAAAGTTCACCGTTAAATCAGACAGTGGCGCTTCGGTGATGGTCACGGTGTAATCCGTGGTCGTCTCACCTTCTACCACTGTGCCTGGACCGGCAATACTCACAATCGCCGTATCAGCATCTGGATCCGTCGGTACCACTTCATCAGTGATACTGGTTGTCACGGCATTATCAGCCGTTGAAATTCTAACGTCTTCGAGACCACCATTTTCAACCGTCGCAATCGACACGGTAAAGTCTTCGCCGCCTTCAGCAAAGTTATCGTCAATAGTATCAATGTTGAAGGTCGCAGTGGTTTCACCCGCTAAAATCACCACACTGCTTACCGCTGTGTAGTCATTACCGTCTGCATCCGTGGTCGTGTAGTTGAACGTCACGGTTAAGTCTGTTTCAGGTGCTTCAGTGATGGTCACGGTGTAATCCGTGGTCGTTTCACCTTCTACCACTGTGCCTGGACCGGCAATACTCACAATCGCCGTATCAGCATCTGGATCCGTCGGTACCACTTCATCAGTGATACTGGTTGTCACGGCATTATCAGCCGTTGAAATTCTAACGTCTTCGAGACCACCATTTTCAACCGTCGCAATCGACACGGTAAAGTCTTCGTCGCCTTCAGCAAAGTTATCGTCAATGGTATCAATGTTAAAGGTCGCAGTGGTTTCACCCGCTAAAATCACCACACTGCTTACCGCTGTGTAGTCATTACCGTCTGCATCCGTGGTAGTGTAATTAAAGTTCACCGTTAAATCAGACAGTGGCGCTTCGGTGATGGTCACGGTGTAATCCGTGGTCGTCTCACCTTCTACCACTGTGCCTGGACCGGCAATACTCACAATCGCCGTATCAGCATCTGGATCCGTCGGTACCACTTCATCAGTGATACTGGTTGTCACGGCATTATCAGCCGTTGAAATTCTAACGTCTTCGAGACCACCATTTTCAACTGTCGCAATCGACACGGTAAAGTCTTCGGCGCCTTCAGCAAAGTTATCGTCAATAGTATCAATGTTAAAGGTCGCAGTGGTTTCACCCGCTAAAATCACCACACTGCTTACCGCTGTGTAGTCATTACCATCTGCATCCGTGGTAGTGTAATTAAAGTTCACCGTTAAATCAGACAGTGGCGCTTCGGTGATGGTCACGGTGTAATCCGTGGTCGTCTCACCTTCTACCACTGTGCCTGGACCGGCAATACTCACAATCGCCGTATCAGCATCTGGATCCGTCGGTACCACTTCATCAGTGATACTGGTTGTCACGGCATTATCAGCCGTTGAAATTCTAACGTCTTCGAGACCACCATTTTCAACCGTCGCAATCGACACGGTAAAGTCTTCAGCCGCCTTCAGCAAAGTTATCGTCAATGGTCTCAATGTTAAAGGTCGCAGTGGTTTCACCCGCTAAAATCACCACACTGCTTACCGCTGTGTAGTCATTACCATCTGCATCCGTGGTAGTGTAATTAAAGTTCACCGTTAAATCAGACAGTGGCGCTTCAGTGATGGTCACGGTGTAATCCGTCGTCGTCTCACCTTCTACCACTGTGCCTGGACCGGCAATACTCACAATCGCCGTATCTGCATCTGGATCCGTCGGTACCACTTCATCAGTGATACTGGTTGTCACGGCATTATCAGCCGTTGAAATTCTAACGTCTTCGAGACCACCATTTTCAACCGTCGCAATCGACACGGTAAAGTCTTCGTCGCCTTCAGCAAAGTTATCGTCAATGGTTTCAATGTTAAAGGTCGCAGTGGTTTCACCCGCTAAAATCACCACACTGCTTACCGCTGTGTAGTCATTACCGTCTGCATCCGTGGTCGTGTAGTTGAACGTCACGGTTAAGTCTGTTTCAGGCGCTTCGGTGATGGTCACGGTGTAATCCGTCGTCGTCTCACCTTCTACCACTGTGCCTGGACCGGCAATACTCACAATCGCCGTATCAGCATCTGGATCCGTCGGTACCACTTCATCAGTGATACTCGTAGTTACCGCATTCTCGGTTGTTGATACGCGTACATCTTCTAGACCACCATTTTCAACCGTCGCAATCGACACGGTAAAGTCTTCACTGCCTTCAGCAAAGTTATCGTCAATGGTATCAATGTTGAAGGTCGCAGTGGTTTCACCCGCTAAAATCACCACACTGCTTACCGCTGTGTAGTCATTACCGTCTGCATCCGTGGTGGTGTAGTTAAAGTTCACCGTTAAATCAGACAGTGGCGCTTCGGTGATGGTCACGGTGTAATCCGTGGTCGTCTCACCTTCTACCACTGTGCCTGGACCGGCAATACTCACAATCGCCGTATCAGCATCTGGATCAACCGGTACCACTTCATCAGTGATACTGGTTGTCACGGCATTATCAGCCGTTGAGATTCTAACGTCTTCGAGACCACCATTTTCAACCGTCGCAATCGACACGGTAAAGTCTTCAGTCGCCTTCAGCAAAGTTATCGTCAATGGTATCAATGTTAAAGGTCGCAGTGGTTTCACCCGCTAAAATCACCACACTGCTTACCGCTGTGTAGTCATTACCGTCTGCATCCGTGGTAGTGTAATTAAAGTTCACCGTTAAATCAGACAGTGGCGCTTCGGTGATGGTCACGGTGTAATCCGTGGTCGTCTCACCTTCTACCACTGTGCCTGGACCGGCAATACTCACAATCGCCGTATCAGCATCTGGATCCGTCGGTACCACTTCATCAGTGATACTGGTTGTCACGGCATTATCAGCCGTTGAAATTCTAACGTCTTCGAGACCACCATTTTCAACCGTCGCAATCGACACGGTAAAGTCTTCAGCCGCCTTCAGCAAAGTTATCGTCAATGGTTTCAATGTTAAAGGTCGCAGTGGTTTCACCCGCTAAAATCACCACACTGCTTACCGCTGTGTAGTCATTACCGTCTGCATCCGTGGTAGTGTAGTTAAAGTTCACCGTTAAATCAGACAGTGGCGCTTCAGTGATGGTCACGGTGTAATCCGTGGTCGTTTCACCTTCTACCACTGTGCCTGGACCGGCAATACTCACAATCGCCGTATCAGCATCTGGATCCGTCGGTACCACTTCATCAGTGATACTGGTTGTCACGGCATTATCAGCCGTTGAAATTCTAACGTCTTCGAGACCACCATTTTCAACCGTCGCAATCGACACGGTAAAGTCTTCAGTCGCCTTCAGCAAAGTTATCGTCAATAGTATCAATGTTGAAGGTCGCAGTGGTTTCACCCGCTAAAATCACCACACTGCTTACCGCTGTGTAGTCATTACCGTCTGCATCCGTGGTGGTGTAGTTAAAGTTCACCGTTAAATCAGACAGTGGCGCTTCAGTGATGGTCACGGTGTAATCCGTGGTCGTCTCACCTTCTACCACTGTGCCTGGACCGGCAATACTCACAATCGCCGTATCAGCATCTGGATCAACCGGGACAACTTCATCAGTGATACTGGTTGTCACGGCATTATCAGCCGTTGAGATTCTAACGTCTTCGAGACCACCATTTTCAACCGTCGCAATCGACACGGTAAAGTCTTCAGTCGCCTTCAGCAAAGTTATCGTCAATAGTATCAATGTTGAAGGTCGCAGTGGTTTCACCCGCTAAAATCACCACACTGCTTACCGCTGTGTAGTCATTACCGTCTGCATCCGTGGTCGTGTAGTTGAACGTCACGGTTAAGTCTGTTTCAGGTGCTTCGGTGATGGTCACGGTGTAATCCGTGGTCGTCTCACCTTCTACCACTGTGCCTGGACCGGCAATACTCACAATCGCCGTATCAGCATCTGGATCCGTCGGTACCACTTCATCAGTGATACTCGTAGTTACCGCATTCTCGGTTGTTGATACGCGTACATCTTCTAGACCACCATTTTCAACCGTCGCAATCGACACGGTAAAGTCTTCAGCCGCCTTCAGCAAAGTTATCGTCAATGGTATCAATGTTAAAGGTCGCAGTGGTTTCACCCGCTAAAATCACCACACTGCTTACCGCTGTGTAGTCATTACCGTCTGCATCCGTGGTCGTGTAGTTGAACGTCACGGTTAAGTCTGTTTCAGGTGCTTCGGTGATGGTCACGGTGTAATCCGTGGTCGTTTCACCTTCTACCACTGTGCCTGGACCGGCAATACTCACAATCGCCGTATCAGCATCTGGATCCGTCGGTACCACTTCATCAGTGATACTGGTTGTCACGGCATTATCAGCCGTTGAAATTCTAACGTCTTCGAGACCACCATTTTCAACCGTCGCAATCGACACGGTAAAGTCTTCGTCGCCTTCAGCAAAGTTATCGTCAATAGTATCAATGTTGAAGGTCGCAGTGGTTTCACCCGCTAAAATCACCACACTGCTTACCGCTGTGTAGTCATTACCGTCTGCATCCGTGGTCGTGTAGTTGAACGTCACGGTTAAGTCTGTTTCAGGTGCTTCAGTGATGGTCACGGTGTAATCCGTGGTCGTTTCACCTTCTACCACTGTGCCTGGACCGGCAATACTCACAATCGCCGTATCAGCATCTGGATCAACCGGTACCACTTCATCAGTGATACTGGTTGTCACGGCATTATCAGCCGTTGAGATTCTAACGTCTTCGAGACCACCATTTTCAACCGTCGCAATCGACACGGTAAAGTCTTCGTCGCCTTCAGCAAAGTTATCGTCAATGGTATCAATGTTAAAGGTCGCAGTGGTTTCACCCGCTAAAATCACCACACTGCTTACCGCTGTGTAGTCATTACCGTCTGCATCCGTGGTAGTGTAATTAAAGTTCACCGTTAAATCAGACAGTGGCGCTTCGGTGATGGTCACGGTGTAATCCGTGGTCGTCTCACCTTCTACCACTGTGCCTGGACCGGCAATACTCACAATCGCCGTATCAGCATCTGGATCCGTCGGTACCACTTCATCAGTGATACTGGTTGTCACGGCATTATCAGCCGTTGAAATTCTAACGTCTTCGAGACCACCATTTTCAACCGTCGAAATCGACACGGTAAAGTCTTCAGCCGCCTTCAGCAAAGTTATCGTCAATGGTATCAATGTTAAAGGTCGCAGTGGTTTCACCCGCTAAAATCACCACACTGCTTACCGCTGTGTAGTCATTACCGTCTGCATCGGTGGTGGTGTAGTTGAACGTCACGGTTAAGTCTGTTTCAGGTGCTTCGGTGATGGTCACGGTGTAATCCGTGGTCGTCTCACCTTCTACCACTGTGCCTGGACCGGCAATACTCACAATCGCCGTATCAGCATCTGGATCAACCGGGACAACTTCATCAGTGATACTGGTAGTTACCGCATTCTCGGTTGTTGATACGCGTACATCTTCTAGACCACCATTTTCAACCGTCGCAATCGACACGGTAAAGTCTTCACTGCCTTCAGCAAAGTTATCGTCAATGGTATCAATGTTAAAGGTCGCAGTGGTTTCACCCGCTAAAATCACCACACTGCTTACCGCTGTGTAGTCATTACCGTCTGCATCCGTGGTAGTGTAATTAAAGTTCACCGTTAAATCAGACAGTGGTGCTTCGGTGATGGTCACGGTGTAATCCGTGGTCGTCTCACCTTCTACCACTGTGCCTGGACCGGCAATACTCACAATCGCCGTATCTGCATCTGGATCCGTCGGTACCACTTCATCAGTGATACTCGTAGTTACCGCATTCTCGGTTGTTGATACGCGTACATCTTCTAGACCACCATTTTCAACCGTCGCAATCGACACGGTAAAGTCTTCGCCGCCTTCAGCAAAGTTATCGTCAATGGTATCAATGTTAAAGGTCGCAGTGGTTTCACCCGCTAAAATCACCACACTGCTTACCGCTGTGTAGTCATTACCGTCTGCATCCGTGGTCGTGTAGTTGAACGTCACGGTTAAGTCTGTTTCAGGTGCTTCGGTGATGGTCACGGTGTAATCCGTGGTCGTCTCACCTTCTACCACTGTGCCTGGACCGGCAATACTCACAATCGCCGTATCAGCATCTGGATCCGTCGGTACCACTTCATCAGTGATACTCGTAGTTACCGCATTCTCGGTTGTTGATACGCGTACATCTTCTAGACCACCATTTTCAACCGTCGCAATCGACACGGTAAAGTCTTCGCCGCCTTCAGCAAAGTTATCGTCAATGGTTTCAATGTTAAAGGTCGCAGTGGTTTCACCCGCTAAAATCACCACACTGCTTACCGCTGTGTAGTCATTACCGTCTGCATCCGTGGTCGTGTAGTTGAACGTCACGGTTAAGTCTGTTTCAGGTGCTTCGGTGATGGTCACGGTGTAATCCGTGGTCGTTTCACCTTCTACCACTGTGCCTGGACCGGCAATACTCACAATCGCCGTATCAGCATCTGGATCAACCGGGACAACTTCATCAGTGATACTGGTTGTCACGGCATTATCAGCCGTTGAGATTCTAACGTCTTCGAGACCACCATTTTCAACCGTCGCAATCGACACGGTAAAGTCTTCAGCGCCTTCAGCAAAGTTATCGTCAATGGTATCAATGTTAAAGGTCGCAGTGGTTTCACCCGCTAAAATCACCACACTGCTTACCGCTGTGTAGTCATTACCGTCTGCATCCGTGGTCGTGTAGTTGAACGTCACGGTTAAGTCTGTTTCAGGTGCTTCGGTGATGGTCACGGTGTAATCCGTGGTCGTTTCACCTTCTACCACTGTGCCTGGACCGGCAATACTCACAATCGCCGTATCAGCATCTGGATCAACCGGTACCACTTCATCAGTGATACTGGTTGTCACGGCATTATCAGCCGTTGAAATTCTAACGTCTTCGAGACCACCATTTTCAACCGTCGAAATCGACACGGTAAAGTCTTCAGCCGCCTTCAGCAAAGTTATCGTCAATGGTATCAATGTTAAAGGTCGCAGTGGTTTCACCTGCTAAAATCACCACACTGCTTACCGCTGTGTAGTCATTACCGTCTGCATCGGTGGTGGTGTAGTTGAACGTCACGGTTAAGTCTGTTTCAGGTGCTTCGGTGATGGTCACGGTGTAATCCGTGGTCGTCTCACCTTCTACCACTGTGCCTGGACCGGCAATACTCACAATCGCCGTATCAGCATCTGGATCCGTCGGTACCACTTCATCAGTGATACTGGTTGTCACGGCATTATCAGCCGTTGAAATTCTAACGTCTTCGAGACCACCATTTTCAACCGTCGAAATCGACACGGTAAAGTCTTCGCTGCCTTCAGCAAAGTTATCGTCAATGGTCTCAATGTTAAAGGTCGCAGTGGTTTCACCCGCTAAAATCACCACACTGCTTACCGCTGTGTAGTCATTACCATCTGCATCCGTGGTAGTGTAATTAAAGTTCACCGTTAAATCAGACAGTGGCGCTTCGGTGATGGTCACGGTGTAATCCGTGGTCGTCTCACCTTCTACCACTGTGCCTGGACCGGCAATACTCACAATCGCCGTATCAGCATCTGGATCCGTCGGTACCACTTCATCAGTGATACTGGTTGTCACGGCATTATCAGCCGTTGAAATTCTAACGTCTTCGAGACCACCATTTTCAACCGTCGCAATCGACACGGTAAAGTCTTCGTCGCCTTCAGCAAAGTTATCGTCAATGGTATCAATGTTAAAGGTCGCAGTGGTTTCACCCGCTAAAATCACCACACTGCTTACCGCTGTGTAGTCATTACCATCTGCATCCGTGGTAGTGTAATTAAAGTTCACCGTTAAATCAGACAGTGGCGCTTCGGTGATGGTCACGGTGTAATCCGTGGTCGTCTCACCTTCTACCACTGTGCCTGGACCGGCAATACTCACAATCGCCGTATCAGCATCTGGATCCGTCGGTACCACTTCATCAGTGATACTGGTTGTCACGGCATTATCAGCCGTTGAAATTCTAACGTCTTCGAGACCACCATTTTCAACCGTCGCAATCGACACGGTAAAGTCTTCGCCGCCTTCAGCAAAGTTATCGTCAATGGTATCAATGTTAAAGGTCGCAGTGGTTTCACCCGCTAAAATCACCACACTGCTTACCGCTGTGTAGTCATTACCATCTGCATCCGTGGTAGTGTAATTAAAGTTCACCGTTAAATCAGACACTGGTGCTTCGGTGATGGTCACGGTGTAATCCGTGGTCGTCTCACCTTCTACCACTGTGCCTGGACCGGCAATACTCACAATCGCCGTATCAGCATCTGGATCCGTCGGTACCACTTCATCAGTGATACTGGTTGTCACGGCATTATCAGCCGTTGAAATTCTAACGTCTTCGAGACCACCATTTTCAACCGTCGCAATCGACACGGTAAAGTCTTCGTCGCCTTCAGCAAAGTTATCGTCAATAGTATCAATGTTAAAGGTCGCAGTGGTTTCACCCGCTAAAATCACCACACTGCTTACCGCTGTGTAGTCATTACCGTCTGCATCCGTGGTGGTGTAGTTGAACGTCACGGTTAAGTCTGTTTCAGGTGCTTCGGTGATGGTCACGGTGTAATCCGTGGTCGTCTCACCTTCTACCACTGTGCCTGGACCGGCAATACTCACAATCGCCGTATCAGCATCTGGATCCGTCGGTACCACTTCATCAGTGATACTGGTTGTCACGGCATTATCAGCCGTTGAAATTCTAACGTCTTCGAGACCACCATTTTCAACCGTCGAAATCGACACGGTAAAGTCTTCGCCGCCTTCAGCAAAGTTATCGTCAATGGTATCAATGTTAAAGGTCGCAGTGGTTTCACCCGCTAAAATCACCACACTGCTTACCGCTGTGTAGTCATTACCGTCTGCATCGGTGGTGGTGTAGTTGAACGTCACGGTTAAGTCTGTTTCAGGTGCTTCGGTGATGGTCACGGTGTAATCCGTGGTCGTCTCACCTTCTACCACTGTGCCTGGACCGGCAATACTCACAATCGCCGTATCAGCATCTGGATCCGTCGGTACCACTTCATCAGTGATACTGGTTGTCACGGCATTATCAGCCGTTGAAATTCTAACGTCTTCGAGACCACCATTTTCAACCGTCGCAATCGACACGGTAAAGTCTTCGCCGCCTTCAGCAAAGTTATCGTCAATGGTATCAATGTTAAAGGTCGCAGTGGTTTCACCCGCTAAAATCACCACACTGCTTACCGCTGTGTAGTCATTACCATCTGCATCCGTGGTAGTGTAATTAAAGTTCACCGTTAAATCAGACAGTGGCGCTTCGGTGATGGTCACGGTGTAATCCGTCGTCGTCTCACCTTCTACCACTGTGCCTGGACCGGCAATACTCACAATCGCCGTATCAGCATCTGGATCCGTCGGTACCACTTCATCAGTGATCGTTGTCGTAACAGCATTCTCGGTGCTAGACACACGCACGTCTTCTAGACCGCCCGCAGTAACCGTCGCAATCGACACGGTAAAGTCTTCACTGCCTTCCGCTAAGTTATCGTCAATGGTCGCAATGTCGAAGGTTGCGCTGGTTTCACCCGCTAAAATCACCACACTGCCCACGGCCGTGTAGTCATTGCCATCGGCATCATTGGTGGTGTAGTTGAACGTCACGGTTAAGTCGCTTGCCGGTGCTTCGGTGATGCTCACGGTGTAATCCGTGGTCACTTCACCTTCAATCACGGCGCCTGGGCCCACAAGAGAAATTATTGCCGTATCCACGTCAGGATCTGTTGGTACATCTTCATCCGTGATAACGGTACTAATTAAGTTTGTACCTGTTATGGTTTTTTCAAACCCACCATCAGTATGACTTGAAAGTGTTACCGTATAAATTTCTGTGCCTTCAGCAAAATTATCATCCGTATTTGTTACATTAAAGTCAGCAGATTGTGTTCCTGCCGCGATTATTACATTTATGCTAGTCGGAATTAAATCTCCATCATCTGTTGTAGTGTGTCCTGTGTTGATAACTACATTAATATCTTCAGTAGGTATTTTATCTACACTTACAGTGTAAGTTGCTGTTCCACCTTCTGTTACTGAATTGTCTCCTGAAAGAGATACAGTTGCTGTATCTTCAGATGTTGGAGATGCTTCATCATTAATAGTTGTAGTCACAGAACCAGCTGTTGAACTTACTTCAACATTTTCAAACCCACCTAAGCTTGGGTTAGCGATACTGACGATAAAGTCTTCTGCACCCTCTGCATATGCATCATCTACTGTTGCTACATTAAAAGGAGCCGAAGTTAAGCTATTCGCAGGGATTGTGACGCTAGTGACGCCTTCAACAATATCTCCTGTCTCTGCACTTGTATATGAGTAAACAACATCAACTGTCATCGCTTCCGTTGGGGCTTTATCGACGCTGATTGTATAGCTTGCATCCGCTTCACCTTCAATAACGGAAGTTGAACCTGTGATACTCACTGTTGCAATATCATCTGCACTTGGTGGTGTTGGTTCATTGGCATTGCCATCTAATATGGTTGTAGTTACAGCTCCTGCTGTTGAACTTATTTCAACGTTTTCAAATCCACCCGCACTTGGGTTGGAGATTGTGACTATAAAGTCTTCTGCACCCTCTGCATAAGCATCATCTACTGTTGCTACATTAAAAGGAGCCGAAGTTAAGCTATTCGCTGGGATTGTAACGCTAGTGACGCCTTCAACGATATCCCCTGTCTCTGCACTTGTATATGAATATACAACATCTACAGTCATATCAACTGTTGGGGCTTTATCAACGCTGATTGTATAGCTTGCATCCGCTTCACCTTCAATAACGGAAGTTGAGCCTGTGATACTCACTGTTGCAATATCATCTGCACTTGGCGGTGTTGGTTCATTAGCATTGCCATCTAAAATGGTTGTAGTAACAGCTCCTGCTGTTGAGCTTACTTCAACGTTTTCAAATCCACCTAAACTTGCGTTAGCGATACTGACAATAAAGTCTTCCGCACCCTCTGCGTATGCATCATCTACTGTTGCTACATTAAAAGGAGCCGAAGTTAAGCTATTAGCAGGGATTGTGACGCTAGTGACGCCTTCAACGATATCCCCTGTCTCTGCACTTGTATATGAGTAAACAACATCAACTGTCATCGCTTCCGTTGGGGCTTTATCGACGCTGATTGTATAGCTTGCATCCGCTTCACCTTCGATGACCGATGCTGAGCCTGTAATACTCACCGTTGCAATATCATCTGCGCTCGGTGGTGTTGGTTCATTGGCATTACCATCTAGTATGGTTGTTGTAATAGAACCAGTTGTTGAGCTTACTTCAACGTTTTCGAATCCACCCGCACTTGGGTTGGAGATTGTGACTATAAAGTCTTCTGCACCCTCTGCATAAGCATCATCTACTGTTGCGACATTAAAAGGAGCCGATGTTAAGCTATTCGCAGGGATCGTGACGCTGGTTAGACCCTCAACGATATCCCCCGTCTCTGCACTTGTATATGAATATACAACATCTACAGTCATATCTACCGTTGGGGCTTTATCGACGCTAATTGTATAGGTTGCATCTGCTTCACCTTCAATAACGGAAGTTGAACCAGTAATACTTACTGTTGCAGTATCATCATCTGTTGGAATAGCTTCATCTGTAATAGTACCAACACCCTGAGCATCAGCAATTAAAGCATTTGAACTAACATTACTTAAGTTCATAACAAACGTTTCAGAACCTTCAGCTAAATAATCATCTGTTATAGGCACTGTTATGGTCGTTGTTAAAGCTCCCGTGACAATAGAGCCATTGCCATTTACTGCTGTGTAGTCTGTCCCTGCTAGAGCACTTCCATTATCTGCTGAAGCATACTCAAAAGTTACGTCAGTATCTGACACATTACTAAGTGTTACAGTAAACGTCATTGTTCCAGCATTTTCATCGACACTTTCATCACTGATAATAATACTTGAGTACCCTCATTATCGACTATTTCTGTCGATACAGGCGTTTGATCAATGACTAAGTTCTCAAAGTTACCACCCGTTGAAATACCATTGAGCTCTACGGTATAGTTTTCGTTACCTTCAGCTAAGGTATCATCAGTATTGGCAACATTAAAAGTTGCACTTGATGCATTTGCAGGGATATCTACCGTGATAATTGTTGGAATCAAGTCCCCATTATCTGTAGTTGTGTGACCAGTAACGACTTCAACAGTCATTGCAGTCTCTGCTGGATTAGTTAAATTGATAGTATAAGTCGCTTCGCCACCTTCAATAACTGATGTATCACCAGTTAGTGTCATTGTAGAAGTATCAATATCATCACTTAAAACCGTTGTTACTGTTGAAGACGTGTCCAAGCCTTCGAAGTTTCCACCCGTTGTGGAAGTGATCGCGACATCAATATTAGAGTCGGCATCATTATAAACATCATCTGGCGCTGTGACATCAACGCTATTTGACACGGTTGCGCCCACAGGAATTATCAGTACCACACCATTATCAAGTGTAATACTTAAGTCCGTTGACTCTGGGGCATTATCAACACTTGCACTATAAGTAATTGACCCACCTTCAATAACACTTGCTGTCGCGCTGAGTGTAACCGTTGAAATATCATTATCATCGCTTAGCACTGTGGTGACTGTTGAAGTTGTATCTAAGTCTTCGTAGTTTCCACCGGTTGTTGAAGTGATCGCAACATCAATATTAGAGTCGGCATCATTATAAACATCATCTGGCGCTGTGACATCAACGCTGTTTGACGCCGTTGCGCCTGCTGGAACGGTGAGAACCACACCATTATCAAGTGTAATAATTAAGTCCGTTGACTCCGGTGCATTATCGACACTTGCACTGTAAGTAATTGAACCACCTTCTGTGACACTTGGTGTCGCGCTGAGCGTAATGGTTGAAATATCATTATCATCACTAAGTACTGTGGTGACTGTTGAAGTCGTATCTAAGTCTTCGTAGTTTCCACCTGTTGTTGAAGTGATCGCAACATCAATATTAGAATCGGCATCATTATAAACATCATCTGGCGCTGTGACATCAACGCTGTTTGACGCCGTTGCGCCTGCTGGAACGGTGAGAACCACACCATTATCAAGTGTAATAATTAAGTCTGTTGACTCCGGTGCATTATCGACACTTGCACTGTAAGTAATTGAGCCACCTTCTGTGACACTTTGTGTCGCGCTGAGCGTAATGGTTGAAATATCATTATCATCGCTTAGTACTGTGGTGACTATTGAAGTCGTATCTAAGTCTTCGTAGTTTCCACCTGTCGTTGAAGCGATCGCAACATCAATATTAGAGTCCGCATCATTATAAACATCGTCTGGGGCTGTAACATCAACGCTGTTTGAAGCCGTTGCGCCTGCTGGAACGGTGAGAACCACACCATTATCAAGTGTAATAATTAGGTCCGTTGACTCCGGTGCATTATCGACAGTTGCACTGTAAGTAATTGAACCACCTTCTGTGACACTTGGCGTCGCACTGAGCGTAACAGTTGAAATATCATTATCATCACTAAGCACAGTACTGACTGTTGAAGTCGTATCTAAGGCTTCGTAGTTTCCACCGGTTGTTGAAGTGATCGCAACATCAATATTAGAGTCGGTATCATTATAAACATCATCTGGGGCAGTGACATCGACGCTATTTGACACAGTTGCGCCTGCTGGAACGGTGAGAACTACACCATTATCAAGTGTAATAATTAAGTCCGTTGTTTCCGGTGCATTATCGACACTTGCACTGTAAGTAATTGATCCACCTTCTGTGACACTTGCTGTCGCGCTGAGCGTAACGGTTGAGGTTTCTGGCGAAGTAATTATATCATCATTTATCGTACCAATGCCTTGAGCATCGGCAATAACAACACTTGCAGGTGAAATATTGGTAAGATTAATTAAAAATGTTTCAGCTGTTTCGGCATAGTTATCATCAGTAATAGGGACTTCTATGCTTGTTGTCATTTGACCAGCAGTAATTATCCCACTACCACTTACGGCAGTGTAGTCAGTCCCTGCAATTGCACTTGAGTTATCAGTGGAGTCATAGTTAAAAGTCACATCACTAGTACTTGCTTTACTTAAAGATACTTCAAAAATCATAACTCCAGCATCTTCATTTACAGTTACATCATTAATGCTAATGGATAGTACATCATCATCAACTATTGTTGTATTTACAGGAAGAGTATCTACATTAATTGTTTCGAAACCTCCGCCTGTTGTTACACCAGTAAGTGCAACTGTGTAAGCTTCATTCCCTTCTGCTATTGCATCTTGATTATTCGAAACTGTGAAGCTTACTGTATCTGAATTTGCCGGTACGGTAACTGTAATAGTTGCAGGTACTAAGTCACCATCTTCCGTAGTTGTGTGCCCAGTAATTACTTCAATATCCATTGAAGTTGCAGTAACTTGATCTAGTGAGATAGTGTATGTCGCATCCCCACCTTCTTCTACAGAGCTAGCTCCACTTAATTGTATATTTACAATTTCTTTATCCGCTTCTACTGTGTCATCTATTGGTGAATTATCAGAGATGACTGTAATTACTGGAGTTGTATCTACATTGACAGCTTCGAAACCACCACCACTAGTCGATCCACTTAATTCAACTTTATAAGCTTCATCGCCTTCAGCATATGCATCATCAATATTTGAAACTGTCAAGGTCGCGACAGTATCACCTTGTAAAATTGTAACTTGTTGTGTTGTTGGTATTAAATCACCATCTTGAGTTGTACTATGTCCAGTTACCACATCAACTATCATATCTGTAATTGTCGCTTCACTAATTGTTACTGTATAACTTGCTGTATCGCCTTCAGCTACAGTTTGATCACCACTTAACGACACAGTTATAGTATCTTCTGCTCCGGCTGTTGGTTCATCTTGAATAATACCAAGGCCTGTTGTGTCACTTATTGTTGCATAAGTGGCATTGCTTAGTAGCATGTCAAAAGTTTCACTACCTTCAGCAATATAATCATCACTGATAGGCACCGTGATTACTTGAGTTGTAACATTTGGATCGAATGTTAATGTGCCATTAACCGCAGTGTAGTCTAAGCCTTCTGTAGATGTACCATTAGTATCATCTGTAATATAATCTACCGTTACAGTAGAACTACTTGGATTACTTAAAGTGACGGTAAACGACATTGTTTGATCATCTTCATTTACTGTCATGTCGTTAATTGAAAGAGAAGGCAAATCATTATCAATAATATTTGTATTTACTGAACCAGCTACACTGTCTACATTTATTGTTTCGAATTGATCGCCACTTGCAGATACGATGCTCACAGTATAAGTTTCTGTTGGCTCAGCTAAATTATCGTCAGTTGTGTCTACTGTAAATGTTGCGCTTGTATCGCCCGCAGGGATTGTGACGGTAGTGTTCACAGGAACTAAATCGCCCGCATCCGTAGTAACATGACCTGTCACAACTGAAACTAGAATATCTGACGTTGATACAGTATCTGTTGTCACGGTATAGGTTGCTGTATTACCTTCTAATACAGATGCATCACCATCAATTGAAACTGTTGCGCCGGCATCCGGTGAATCCGGTGTACCTGGAGGTGTGACTGGTGGTGTTGGGTCTGAAGCATCAACAATGGTAGTTGTCACAACATCGGCTGTTGCATCAACGGCAATTGTTTCAAATTCGGCGCCGGTTGCACCACTAATGCTTGCAGTAAATGTTTCTCCACTATCTGCAATGGCATCATCCGTTGTCACCACATCAAAGGTTGCCGTTAGCGAGCCAGCAGGAATTGTGACGTTGGTAGTGACAGGAGTTAAATCTCCATTATCGGTTGTAACATGTCCTGTAACCACTGAAACGATAATATCTTCTGATGAGACAGTATCTGTTGTCACTGTATAAGTAACAGTGTTGCCTTCCCAGACAGTACTATCACCAGAGATAGACACAGTTGCACCTACATCTAAATCCACTGGATTTGTCTCATCAGTAATTGCTGTTGTAACTGAATCAACACCAACCACTGTATTCTCAAACCCACCACCATTTGTTGCAGTAATTTTAACTTCAAAATTTTCCGTATTTTCGGCAAGTGCATCATCAATTGTAACAACGTCGAAGCTAACAGAAGTTTGACCTGCAGGAATGATGACTTGTGTGAAACTTGGGACACTGAAATCACCTGCTTCAGTTGTAATATTTTCTGTTTCAATGGTTACAACTAAATCAGTAGTTGGAACTCTATCTACGTGAATCGTGTATGTCGCTGTTTCTGCTTCTACGACCGTTGTTGAACCTGTGATCCACACCGTCGCTGTATCTTCAGCTGTTGGAGATGCTTCATCATTAATAGTAGTTGTAACTTCAGAAGCACCAAGTGCGACATTTTCTACACCGCCACCAACTGGGTCACTCATTGTAACAGTGAAGTCTTCCCCACCTTCTGCATATGCATCATCATTAGTATCAACAGTGAAGTCTACGTATGTTTGCCCTGCAGGAATAGTAACAGTTGTATCTAACTCAACATAATCACCAGTTGTCGTATCTACATGCCCTGTTTTTATCGATACAGTTAAATCTGTTTCTACTACTTTATCTGCTGTAACTCTAAATGAAGCTTGAGTAGACTCTTCAACGTTTGCATCACCGCTTAGCGTTAAGACAACCGTATCTTCTGGATTTGATGGCGTAGGCTCATCTGTGATTGTTCCCACTCCTTTTGCGTCAGCAATAAGAGCATTTGCACTTACATTTGATAAGATCATATCAAATGTTTCAGGGTCTTCTGCAATATAGTCATCTGTAATATTGACAGTAATAGTGGTTGTTGTTGAACCTGCTCGCTATTGTACCTGAACCACTGATCGCTTCATAATCACTGCCAGCCAATGCACTTGCTGTATCTGCAGATGCAAAGTCAAAAGTAACATCATCAGTTGTTGTATTACTTAGTGTTACTGTAAAGACCATGGTTCCAGCATCTTCATCTACAGTGACATCATTAATGGTAAGACTCGGAACTCCTTCATCATCAATGATGGCAGTTTCTACAGGCGTTGTATTTACATTTGTTGTTTCGAAACCACCGCCAGTTATCGTACCAGTGAGTTCTACTTGATAGGTTTCACTTCCTTCAGTTATGGTATCTTGAAGGGTATTTACTAAGAAAGTAACACTCGAAGTATTAGCAGGCACCTCTACCAGCATTGTATTTGTAACTAAATCGCCCGCATCCGTAGTAATATGTCCAGTTTGAACTTCTACTTGCATAGTCGTTGTCGCTGGCTCATCGAGAGTAATTGTGTAGGTAGCAGTGCCACCTTCGATGACTGTGTCATCCCCCGAAAGAACAACGTTTACAACATCTTCATCAGATTCTGTCCCAGGTGTTGTATTATCATGTATGGTTGTAGCAACTGTGCTTGCAGTTGTATCTACTGAAACACTTTCAAAGCCACCACCAACGGGATTAGAAATAGATACATTGTAAACTTCATCACCCTCTGCATATACATCATCGATAGTGGCAACATCAAAACTAACACTCGAAGCATTTGCAGGAATTTCAACAGAGACAGTGTTTGTTACAATATCTCCAGAGCTAGCTGTTGTGTATGAATATGTGATATCTACACTTAATGTCTCTGTCGTTGGGCTATCTATCGCAACTGTATATGTTGAAGTATCACCTTCATTGACATCTGACGTCCCCGTAATACTAACAAGAGCCGTCTCTTGATCATCTTCATGTTCCTGGCGTTTTATCATCATGTATAGTAGTAGCTACAGTATCAGTTCCAAGAACAAGGTTCTCTACACCACCACCCTGTGGATTAGAAATGCTAACACTGTAAACTTCATCACCTTCTGCATATACATCATCTACTGTTGCCACGTTAAAGGCAGTCGCTGTAGTTGAACCGGCAAGCAATAATAACTTGAACAGTATTTGTGACAACATCTCCAGTTGAAGCTGATATGAATGAGTAAGTTACATCAACACTCATATCCTCCTGAACTGCTTTATCCGCTGATACTGTATATGTTGCGCTGTTTCCTTCATTTACATCAGAGTCACCAGCAATGCTTACAGTAACTGTGTCTTCTGCACCTGGAATAGCCTCATCTGTAATCGTACCGATACCTTGCGCATCTACTACAACTACATTTGCAGGAACAATATTTTCTAAATTGATTTCAAAGGTTTCAGGGTTTTCTGCGATGTAATCATCTGTGATATTGACTGTGATTGTGGTTGTAGTTGAACCAGCTGTGATTGTGCCAGAACCAGTAATTGCTTCATAATCACTTCCGGCTAATGCACTACCATTATCTGCAGAAGCAAAGTCAAAGGTAACATCATCTGTTGTTGTTGTACTTAAAGAAACAGTAAACGTCATTATTCCTGCATCTTCGTTTACTGTTACATCATTGATACTAATAGCTAACTGGTCGTCATCTATGATAGTTGTGCTAACAGGAGTCGAATCCACATTGATGGTTTCAAAACCGCCACCGGTCGTTGTGCCGGTAAGAGCCACAGTATAATCTTCGTTTCCTTCAGAAATCGTATCTTGATTATTATCTACGCTAAAGCTAACACTATCTGCATTTGCAGGTACAGTAACTACCATAAGCGTTGGGATTAAATCACCATCATCTGTTGTAGTGTGGCCTGTTTGAACTTCAACATCCATAGCCGTAGCTGTTGGCTGATCCAAATTAATGGTATAAGTAGCGGTTCCGCCTTCATTAACGCTAATATCACCATCTAAAGTGATATTGATAACTTCATCATCTGTTTCAGTATTTGGAGTTGTATTATCAGAAATGACAGTGTTAACTGGCGCAGTATCTACATTTACGGCTTCAAATCCACCTCCTGTTGTTAGACCAGAGAGTGTTACACTATATGTCTCATCACCTTCAGCGTAAGCATCATCATTATTATCAACAGTGAAGCTAACTGAGTCCGTACCTGCGACTATAGTTAATGTCATTGTCTCTGCAACTAGGTCACCACTATCTGTTGTAACATGATTAACAATGACGTCTATGTCCATATCTGTAATAGCTGTTTGACTTAAAGTAATAGTATAAGAAGCTATTCCGCCTTCTAAAACACTTGTATCTCCAGCCAAAGACACGTTTACGGTATCTTCAATGCCTTGTGTTGGCTCATCAACAATAATGCCTAGCCCAGTAGAATCTGAGATAGTTGCATTTATTGCATTAGAAAGAACAACATCAAATGTTTCTGCTCCCTCAGCTATAAAGTCATCATTTATTGGAACAGTGATAGTTTGAGTTAACTCGCCCACAGCAAAAGTTAAACTACCATTTACGCCAGTATAATCTAAACCTTCCGTTGCCGTTCCAAAAGTGCCATCAGAGGCATAATCAACATTTACAACAGATGAAGAAGCATTTGAAAGCGTCACTGTAAATGTCATAGACCCGGCATCTTCATTTACTGTTACGTCATCTATGCTTAATTCTGGTTCTCCATCATTATCATTAATAACAGCAGTTCCTGTGGAAGATACATTTGTCGTATCACCAGCAGTTACTGTCGCTGTTAGTGTAAAGTTCTCAGCACTCTCATCAATCGCATCATCTATAGTTGGAATACGAACTAATACAGAGGTTTCACCAGCAACAATCGTTGCTGAGGTCGCATTTGTCCAGGTTACACCAGCATCGGTTGATACTTGCATGTTGGTCGCATCGAAATCGGAGGCAATCGCTGTGCCCGTCACGCTAGTTAAGTCAACGCTTACATCTTGTGTAGATGGATTAGATAAGCTCACGGTAAATATTTCTGCTTCACCTTCTGTTGCATTAGCAGAGCTCACCGATAAGCTTGGCTGATCACCTTCTTTATCTCCCGGTGTTGTGCCATCTTCATCGTTGATGATACCTACACCTTGGTTATCAGCAATTGTGGCATTTACTGGTGACGATAAATCAATAGTAAAGTTTTCTGAGATCTCATAAATATCATCATCATTCACACTGAGTGTGATAGTTTTGCTCGTTTCGCCCACTGCGAAGGTTAAAGTACCACTATCATTTTGCACATCAGTGCCAATAGTCGCGGTACCAGAGGTTGTCACATAATCAACGCTCACAGCTGATGCTGATGGATTTGAAAGGCTGACAGTAAAGGTAATAGTACCAGCATCTTCATTAACAGTTTGATCATTAATACTAATGCTTGGCGCGCTATCATTATCTAGAATGGTTGCAACACCAGTTGAGCTAGCATTACTGGTATCACCTGCAGTAACTGTTGCAGTTAAACTGAAGGCTTCTGTTTCTTCAGCGACGACTATCATCCACAGTTGGAATACGAACTAATACAGAGGTTTCACCAGCGACAATCGTTGCTGAGGTAGCATTTGTCCAGGTTACACCAGCATCGGTTGATACTTGCATGTTGGTCGCATCGAAATCGGAGGCAATCGCTGTGCCCGTCACGCTAGTTAAGTCAACGCTTACATCTTGTGTAGATGGATTAGATAAGCTCACGGTAAATATTTCTACATCACCTTCAACGGCACTCGCTGTACTCACCGATAAACTTGGCTGATCACCTTCTTTATCTCCCGGTGTTGTGCCATCTTCATCATTTATGGTACCTGTACCTTGGTTATCAGCAATTGTGGCATTTACTGGTGCCGATAAATCAATAGTAAAGTTTTCTGAGATCTCATAAATATCATCATCATTCACACTGAGTGTGATAGTTTTGCTCGTTTCACCCACTGCGAAGGTTAAAGTACCACTGTCATTTTGCACATCAGTGCCAACAGTCGCTGTACCATCGTTTGTCACATAATCAACACTGACAATTGAAGTCGAAGGATTTGATAAGCTAACGGTAAAAGTGATAGTGCCTGCATCTTCGTTAACTGTCTGATCGTCGATCAAAATACTTGGTACAGCATCGCTATCAATGATAGTCGTCGTTATCGCATTATCACTTGTAGATACTTGCACATCCTCTAACCCACCCGAGGTAACACTATCAATAGAAATAGTGAAATCTTCACTGCCTTCAGCAAAGCTATCGTCAATCGTGGTGATATTAAAAGTTGCAGAGGTTTCACCGGCTAAAATAACCACACTGTTAACAGCCGTGTAATCATTACCGTCGGCATCTGTTGTGGTGTAATTAAAGCTAACGGTTAAATCGCTGGTCGGTGCTTCTGTAATAGAAACGGTGTAATCCGTTGTTACATCACCTTCGACAACATTACTTGGGCCTGCAATACTGACAATGGCCGTATCAGAATCTGGAGTGCTTGGGACAGGTTCATCGGAAATAGTTGTTGTGATCGCACTATTGGTTGTTGAAACTTGTAAATCTTCTAAACCACCTGAGGTAACACTATCAATAGAAATAGTGAAATCTTCACTGACTTCAGCAAAGTTATCATCAATCGTTGTGATGTTAAAAGTTGCAGAGGTTTCACCGGCTAAAATAACCACACTGTTAACCGCGGTGTAGTCATTACCATCAGCATCGGTTGTGGTGTAATTAAAGGTAACGGTTAAATCGCTTGTCGGTGCTTCTGTAATAGAAACGGTGTAATCCGTTGTTACATCACCTTCGACAACATTACTTGGTCCTGCAATACTGACAATGGCAGTATCAGAATCTGGAGTGCTTGGGACAGGTTCATCGGTGATTGTTGTTGTGATCGCACTATTGGTTGTTGAAACTTGTACATCCTCTAAACCACCGGAGGTAACACTATCAATGGAGATAGTGAAATCTTCACTGCCTTCAGCAAAGTTATCATCAATCGTGGTGATATTAAAAGTTGCAGAGGTTTCACCGGCTAAAATAACCACACTGTTGACAGCGGTGTAATCATTACCGTCTGCATCGGTTGTGGTGTAATTAAAGCTAACGGTTAAATCGCTAGTTGGTGCTTCTGTAATAGAAACGGTGTAATCCGTTGTTACATCACCTTCGACAACATTACTTGGGCCTGCAATACTGACAATGGCCGTATCAGAATCTGGTGTACTTGGTACAGGCTCATCGGTAATAGTTGTTGTGATCGCACTATTGGTTGTTGAAACTTGTACATCCTCTAAACCACCCGAGGTAACACTATCAATAGAAATAGTGAAATTTTCACTGCCTTCAGCAAAGTTATCATCAATCGTAGTGATATTAAAAGTTGCAGAGGTTTCACCCGCTAAAATAACCACACTGTTAACAGCGGTGTAATCATTACCGTCTGCATCGGTTGTGGTGTAATTAAAGGTAACGGTTAAATCGCTAGTTGGTGCTTCAGTAATGGAAACGGTGTAATCCGTTGTTACATCACCTTCGACAACATTACTTGGGCCTGCAATACTGACAATGGCCGTATCAGAATCTGGTGTACTTGGTACGGGCTCATCGGTAATAGTTGTTGTGATCGCACTATTGGTTGTTGAAACCTGTACATCCTCTAAACCACCCGAGGTAACACTATCAATAGAAATAGTGAAATCTTCACTGCCTTCAGCAAAGTTATCATCAATCGTGGTGATATTAAAAGTTGCAGAGGTTTCACCGGCTAAAATAACCACACTGTTAACAGCGGTGTAATCATTACCGTCTGCATCGGTTGTAGTGTAATTAAAAGTAACGGTTAAATCGCTGGTCGGTGCTTCAGTAATAGAAACAGTGTAATCAGTTGTTAGCTCGCCTTCGACAACATTACTTGGGCCTATGATACTGACAATGGCCGTATCAGAATCTGGTGTACTTGGTACGGGCTCATCGGTAATAGTTGTTGTGATCGCACTATTGGTTGTTGAAACTTGTACATCTTCTAAACCACCCGAGGTAACACTATCAATAGAGATAGTGAAATCTTCACTGCCTTCAGCAAAGTTATCATCAATCGTGGTGATATTAAAAGTTGCAGAGGTTTCACCGGCTAAAATCACCACACTGTTAACAGTGGTGTAATCATTACCATCAGCATCGGTTGTGGTGTAATTAAAGCTAACGGTCAGATCGCTGGTCGGTGTTTCAGTAATGGAAACGGTGTAATCAGTAGTTAGCTCGCCTTCAACAACATTACTTGGGCCTGTGATACTGACAATGGCCGTATCAGAATCTGGTGTGCTTGGAGCGGGTTCATCTGTAATAGTTGTTGTAATAGAACCATTAGTCGAAGAAACACGAACATCTTCTAAACCACCGGTGGTAACACTATCAATAGAAAGAGTAAAATCTTCACTGCCTTCAGCAAAGTTGTCGTCAATCGTGGTGATATTAAAAGTTGCAGAGGTTTCACCTGCTAAAATCACCACACTGTTGACAGCGGTATAATCATTACCGTCTGCATCGGTTGTGGTGTAATTAAAGATAACGGTTAAATCGCTGGTCGGCGCTTCTGTAATAGAAACGGTGTAATCAGTTGTTAGCTCGCCTTCGACAACATTACTTGGTCCTGAAATACTAACCAATGCAGTATCTGTATCAGGATCAGTTGGCACAGGTTCATCTGTGATGGTAGTCGTAACAGAACTATTTGCATCCGAAATTCGCACATCTTCGAGGCCACCAGGTGTTACGTTTTCGATTGTTAAAGTAAAGTTTTCACCAGCTTCTACAATATTATCGTCGTTAGTAGTTATATTAAAGTTTGCTGTAGTTTCACCCGCTAAAATAACTACACTATCGACAGCCGTGTAATCATTACCATCTGCATCGTTTGTGGTGTAATTAAAAGTAACCGTTAAATCAGTTGTTAGTGCTTCTGTAATTGAAACCGTGTAATTTTCTGTTACCTCACCTTCAACAACGGCGCCGGGACCAGTTATACTCACTGTGACTGTAGTGATAACATTTTCAGTTGTTGATATCGTTACATCCTGTTGCGCGAAATCAAATCCAGAGGTTTGGTAATTAGACGAAGCAATAACTTCTAGCCCAACTCGATCAAAATTAACAGCAGAAGAGCGCCCTCCGTCTCCTGTTTCACCAGCGACGGTTTCAACATCATCTATGAGTTCATCGCCGTCTTCGATAGCATCTTGAATCTCTTCAATTTCAGCAAGGATTTGTTGATCAACTTCAGGAAGAGATTGCTCTTGTTCTTCAATAGATTCATTAATAATGTCTATTTCCGAAATCAATTCATCATCCTGTAAGTTTTCATCTATCGCATCTTTACTGTTGTTAACGCTATCGTTCATGATTCAATCCTTTAGTCACACTTAATTAATTTCCGACTGCATTTTATAAAAAAACTTGATTATCAGTCGGTTAAGAGGCATGCATTTATAATAAAAATAGATATTTTAATTATACCATATTTAACAATCTATGTTTAAAAGTATACCATAAATCTATTTTTTTCAAGTTATCTTAAAAATCACAATATGAAATCATAAGTAACTGAAAAATATATTTTATTTTTTCAAAAAAAGGCGGTGATTCTATTATTTTGTTGCTTATACAATAAGCGTTATAAATTATATTTTTTTAACATAAATAACAGAATTTTCACAAAGAGATATTTAAGCGGGAAAATAGAAAAAGGTGGTTATTTTTTAGCCATTTTAGCTGCGCGTAACTTGCGCATTTCCTTTGGATCAGCGATTAGAGGACGATAAATTTCAATCCGATCACCATTTTTAATAATAGTGTCTAACTTTTCAGGGCGACTAAAAATCCCCACATTTGCAGTATTAGGATCAATTTCAGGAAAGTGTTCGATAATACCAGATAAAATTATACCCTCTTTAATGCTAGTGTTTGGGGGAACTGACACTGACAACAAAACCTGCTTATGTGGCAAGCCATAAACAACTTCAATCTCAATCATTTCATTCATATTATCTAACTCCATAAACAACTTTGGCTCGCTCTGAAAATGACTTAACCATAGATCCAACTAATTCATTAAAGATACGACCAAATGCAATCTCAACTAATTTGCTACTAAATTCGAATTTTAAATCTAGATTAACTTTACAAGCATGTTCATCAAGTGGTAAAAAATGCCAACCACCTCTTAAATACCTAAATGGTCCATCAACAAGATTCATTTTAATTTCTCGACCCTCTGACAAACTATTTTCTGTCGTAAAAACCTGTTTAATCCCAGCCTTAGAAACAGTCACTGAAGCGTTCATTTTATCCCCGATATGAGTAATAATTTTTGCATCGATGCAACCAGGCAAAAACTCAGGATATGCATTTACATCATTTACTAACTGATACATTTCGTCTGCGCTATACATCAACAACGCACTACGGGATACTTCTGCCATCAATAAATCTCTCACAAAAAACAATAAGTTTACACTAAACAACAAATAAATCATAAATTGAAATAGCATTTTCAATTTAATTAAGGTTACAATGCTTTTCAATTTTAACTAAGGTAAACATGCCAGATTATGGCTAAAAAAACTCAAAAACTAAAAACAATGATAATACAATTGCTCGTAACAAACGTGCAAGTCATGAGTATCACTTAGAAGAACGCTTTGAAGCTGGTCTTGAATTACAAGGCTGGGAAGTAAAATCATTAAGGGCTGGTAAAGCCAATATAGCAGACAGCTATATTTTCTTAAAAAATGGTGAAGCTTGGTTATTAAATGCTACCTTCCCTGCTTTAATTGCAGCTTCATCACATGTTGTTTGTGATCCCCTTCGTTATCGAAAACTATTATTAAAACGTCGTGAGCTCGATAATTTAATTGGTAAAGTAGAACGCCAAGGTTACTCCATTATTCCAATTTCGTTATATTGGAAAAAAGCATGGGTAAAAATATCTTTTGCATTAGCAAAAGGTAAACAAGCTCATGATAAACGAGCAGATGTAAAAGACCGAGAATGGAAAGTTCAAAAAGAACGCATGATGAAACACGATACACGCAAGTAATACTAAATTGGTTAAAAACTAGCAAAGTTAACACGTAACGAGTTAATAAATAGCAAATAAATGTAATGAAGAATAGATAATACTATCTTCAAGTAAATTGATTTGTTAGTATCGCCTCGTAAACAAGTTACTGCGTTTACCACTGTGGGGATGATTTAGGACTCGACGAGATTCATGAAACCCAAGGTGCATGCCGAGGTGACGGCTGGCCTCGTAAAAAGCCGTCAAAGTTATAGTTGCAAACGACGATAACTACGCTCTAGCGACTTAGGCTAGCTAGCCTTCCACCCACGTTTCTCCTATGGGCAGGGATTCGGAAGGTCATTTACATTTGGATAGCGAGGGAACCTTGTTCGAGGGTGAACCGCGAAATAGTATCGGACTCGCTTTTTGATATCCTGTCTGTCGGAGATCAACGAGTTAACCAAAAGGCAGACTAAGCATGTAGTACCGAGGATGTAGGTTTTTCGGACGGGGGTTCGACTCCCCCATCTCCACCACCTATAGGTCTTTTACAGACCAACTAAGACCCGCAACGCCAACTACCACGTGGCTTGCGGGTTTTTTTATGTCTGTAAGGTCCATTAACGTTCCGTGACATTCTCACAAAAAAGCAATACAATAAGCAATACCAACCTTAAAATAAAAAAGTGGTATTGCTTATGGCTAAAGTACTCCCTCTCAACGACTCAGAAATTAAAGCGTCAAAACCAAAGGATAAAGCATATCTAATCCGTGATGGGGCTGGCCTACAGCTCTTAATAAAGCCAAATGGTTCGAAGCTTTGGCAATTACGCTATATAAACCCTCAGACCAAAAAACCAGCATTGATGGGCTATGGTGCATACCCAGCGATCTCATTAAAAGATGCAAGAAAACTACGAACATCAGCAAAAGAGTTACTTGCAAAAGGACTTAATCCTAAAGAAGAACGCGATGAGGAAGCCCTACAGAAAGAAATTGCACACAACAACACACTTATATATGTTGCTCACCAGTGGATTGAGGTAAAAAAAGTGAAGTTTCAAAAGGTCACGCGATCGACATATGGAATTCACTTGAACTTCATGTTTTCCCTCAGTTAGGTAAGATACCGATTCATACACTAACAGCCCCCAAAGTTATCAGTGTGCTAACCCCTCTAGCGAAAAAAGGTACATTAGAAACAGTTAATCGTTTATGCCAACGAATTAATACAATCATGGTATATGTCGCCAATGCAGGACTTATTGAACATAACCCTTTAACAGGTATTAAAAGTGCTTTTAAAAATCCAGTAAAAAGACACATGCCAACAATAAAACCTCAAGAACTACCTGAGCTTATGCATGCACTTAATACTGCTAGTATTAAAATAATTACTCGTTGTCTCATTGAATTTGAACTACATACAATGTGTCGCCCCAACGAAGTGACTTGGTGCCAAATGGAAGGAGATCGATGAAGAAAATCTGCTATGGACTATTCCAGCTATTCGCATGAAAGGTAAAGCAAAACATAAAGTAAAACATGTTATCCCACTAACAAAGCAAGTGATGACAATTCTTGAGTTCATTAAGCCTATTAGCGACCACCTTGATTTTTTATTTCCTGGAGATAGAAACCCAAGTAGACATACCAACAATGAAACAGCAAATACAGCACTAAAAAGGATGGGATTCGAAGGTCGATTAGTTGCACATGGCATGAGGTCAATTGCAAGTACAGCACTCAACGAGGAAGGTTTTAATAGTGATTTAGTTGAAGCTTGCTTGTCTCACGTTAATGGCGATGATGTAAGAAGAGCTTATAATCGTTCTGAATACTTAGAACGACGAAAACCTGTTTTAATATGGTGGAGTAACTTTATTAGTCAGGCCGCAGAGGGCTCTGGTTCAATTGGAGATAAAAAACATTTTTCGCTTTAAGGGCGAATGCCTCTAATTCTTCTTTTTTCATAATTACCTATCCTTAATATGATTAAGTTAATGATAGGTAATTACACAGATTTCAGAACAGGGTCCATTTTGGCTGTCAATAGCAAAAGTGACCGCTTAGCGCCCCTATGTGACCGTTTAACGACTTTACTGTTGACATAAAAAAACTTTGAAAGTAATGTCTTTTTATTGGTCTCAATAAATTCTTTTGCTAATAGAAATAATAGATTATTTTATCTTATTATCTATTTGAATGGTTAAATTCTCTGCACAGCAGAGGTAAATAAATATATTTGTTAACAAACAACAGCTTCCTATTAAAATTTTTTTAAATTGTCATAAAAAATCATTTAGTGTCCTTTTAATATAAATATTCGATAATATATTTATTCCCTTCTATGGCACTACTCCAATACATTTTTTACGTGTCTACATTTTAAATACAGTTGTCTATTCGAAACACTCTAGTAAAAGATCTTACCCATAACTTTGAAAACTGCTTTATCCAGTTGCCCCTACGGTTTATATAACGAAAAATTGTAATTAGGAATGCTAAAGACTTCCCCTTTAGGAGGGTTTAAATAAATTAAATGCCTTTTAGTAACTTAAACCCCCTTGAACATTAATGACTTAAATTTGACATTAAAAGCGTTAATCAAAAAACTCATAAAACATGGGCACTTACTACATGACAAATTTCAACTAACTGTTATAAAAGCACTTATTGACATTTCATCATATTCACTTCGGGTTTTTATTGTGTATTATAGCTGTATCGAGTGCCTAAAAAACACTCACTAATCATTTATCAGCGATTAAAAAGACACCTGGTAAATTTATTTGGATCAAAATATGGAAGCAATACAAAAAATACAAATTATTAGAGCAAAAGAAGTTCATCAAATACTTTCGATTGGGCGTTCAAGTCTTTACAAGCGAATCGAAGATGGCCTCCTCCCTCCCTCTGTGAACCTTGGCGGTCGTGCTGTTGGCTTTGTTGAGAGTGAAATACAACTTGTCTTAAAAGCGCTAGTAGCAGGCAAAAAACAAAACGAAATTAAACAATTAGTTGTAGATCTCGTCAATCAAAGACAATCGTTGCTTTAGCACTTTCAATATAGCGATGTGAAGTACGTTCACTTAATAGATAACTTCATCGCATTATTAATAGAAAAATAAAAGTGTCATAAATATTACACTCTTAACTACGCATATTGAAAGTAGCAACCTTTTCGTAGGGTAACGGAAAATACCGGAAACACTTGTTTCCCGTTTCCCTACTTAATCTATTCTAACCATTCAAAAAAATAAGGTTTAAATAATGACAGTAAAAACAAACATTACTTTTGAACAAGTTTCAAAAGTCTGTTCAGACATGATTCAAAATGGAATACAACCATCTGTTAGGTCAGTAAGGCAACTTACTGGAGGTAAAACAGAAACAGTATCAAGTTTTCTTCGAGATTTTCATAATAAAAGAGATGGTGAAGTTTCAAAGATGTCAGATGAGTTAGGCAGTAGTCAAATTGCAAAATTATTAGCTAGTGAAGTTCAAGTTGTCGTTGATCGTAAAACAAATTCATTAACAGAGATTGTAGAACGTCAAAAAAGCCAAATAGCAGAAATGATTGAGATACTTGCTGAAAAAGAAACGGAGTGTCAGGATCGAATCGAACTTACAGAGATGCAATGTAATCAAACTGTTAATGGTATTTCAGAACAATTTGAAAAGAATAAGGAGATTATTGCAATAGCAAAAATGGACAAAGAAAAGGCTATTGAAAAAGTTATTGCTACACAATCAGAAGCAGAACAAACAGTCTCTTCAGAAAAGCAAAGATCAGAAGCTTCTATTGAGACTTCAAAATCAGAAGCAAAGTATCTTATTCAAGTAGCAAATAAGCGACTTGAAAAAGCTGAATTAGAAACAGTTTCATTAAGAGAGCAAGTTAAATTACTCACGGTAGATGTCGCGAAACAAGAAATTAGACAAACACAATATGAACAAGCCATGGCACAATTAGAAGAATTACAACGAGAAACATCAGATAAGAAAATGATGGTGGTTCAACTACAAACCGAGCATGTGGCTTTAACTAAAGATAATGTACGACTTGAAGCAGATCTAAAAGAGTCAAAAACAAAAGTAGATCAACTAAGTCATTCTCAAGTTCAGTTGATTGAAGTACAAAAACAACTTTCTCAATCCCAACGTGACTTTTCACAGGTACAAAGAGAAAGAGATTCTTTATCTCAAGCACTAGAAAGTATTAAATTTAGAGGAGAATTAGAACTAGATAGAAAAGATCATACCTTAGTATAATTAGTTATTTAAAAGGTTTCTTACGAGATTTTGACGAATACCATGTAAAAATTAGGCTGTGTGAGCTTGGTGTGTACAACCTCAACTTGAACGACTTTCAATTGCCTTTGAAAACGGACTAATAGCTATGTATTTAATTTTGAATCTAGAGAAGTTAACAGAAGAAGAAGTCAGATCTAAATTGAGAGAATATAATTTTGAGTTGCCTGCAAATTTCGATTTTAAACAACATACTGAATTAACATTCTGCATCAAAAAAGAAAAATAACTGAAGTTATAAAGAAGCCTTTTCGGTGATGATTAGCAGTAATATTATAGAGATGAAAATATTATTAGAAAGACATTTTGAAGCCTAATGAGTGCGAATATATGAAATTACCTGTGCTTATATATTTCAATAACTTGCGATATTTTGGTTTTAAAAACCACTTTAAATACCATGCTATTATATATGCATTTGTCCCATATTTGGCCCATTAAGAAAAAGAAAGGAAGTCAGTATCCATAAGGGCTATAAGCAATATATCAATGCTTATATATTGCCTGAACAGCAAAATAAAGCAAGGATATATTAAAGTTGATATAAATAAACGAAATTTAAAACTTTACATTTCTGAAGACCAATCATCAAAAATCAGTTATTTGTTCCACAATATTGTTTAAGAAGAAGTCCAAATCTTTAATTTTATCAATCGAAAATAGCATTTTTTGGATTTTTTCAAGGTTGTCCAAACTCACCCACTCCCTAATTGAGCTGAGTGTTAATGCTACGCTATTATCATCTGTCTTTAACAAAGGTACCAATTGATCCAACATTGAATTAATGACAATGAAATTTTCTTTATATAACTCTAGTCGCTGATTTATGTAGTCGAAATATAACTCGGATATACGGTCAATTCTTTCATTTAATAATTCCCAATTATAATTAGGGTTACTTTCAAAAAATGAACTCATTGCGAAGCATAAAGTGCAAGCACCTCTTATTTCGCCGACGGTTTTATTGAAACAATAAGAAGTACTTGTTCCGATATATCTATGATGATTGATAGGAAATGAAACTGACTGAACATTTAATTTGTAATAATACTTATTGATAATTGCCCAAATCATATCTGACCGCCTATTCTCTTTACCGTCGGTAAGTAATATAGTGTTCGGAGTCATGGTTAAAGCTTTAGAGGTCAATATAAATGTATTACCACCTCTATTACAAGATGGTTTTGACTCTTCTAATGGCCTGGAAGGTAAATCCATTATCAATGGTCTTAAATATGGCTCACCAGTTAAGACCTTATAGCTATCTCTTATAAGTCTTGCATGCGCATCACCAACCTTTTCCCCTTTATACTCTGGAACAACCCAATATGGTTTAACTAAATGATCGGTATGTTTACGACTCAGATCATAATAATAATCAGGGTATAACATTCTGAACTTTTTGTTTTCTTCACTCCTGTCGGGTAGTTTACTAAATGCGGGTAGGTCAGCTAACCAATATAAATTATGAAGTAAATCATTTAATTGAACTCTAATGCCATGAGCGACAGGGTTTGGAGAACCTCCATTAAAACCACCAATCAGAACATCTACTCCTTCATGTTTGAAGGCAGGTAACCAGGTTAAATATTTCTCGGCGGTAACCGGGATTGTCATATCATCATCTAAAATCCAACCGAATGAGGTAGTTACCTCACTCATTCTTGCACCAACTAATTTTTGAAGTGTTGAACGCGCTTTTCCAATAGGAAGAATACCCTCAGACTTATCACTCTCTGTAATCGTAAATTTAACAATATCAGTTCCAGTAAAAGTTAGTTGGAGGAGATCAGTTAATTCTGCTGTATTAGCCCCATTTGAAAGTAACCATACTTCAATAGCTTTTAAATACTTTAACTCTGATAATTTTCTTATATCATTAATCAATGGCTTAATTTGAGTTACAGAACCACTAATAACACCAACTATTAGCGTATAGGGTTCACACGGGTAACTATTCAAATTATGCGTACCATTTTTATTTACTTTATTCTTCACATTAATTCCATTTTGAAGGCCATGATAGTGAACTCAGGTCAAAATTAAATTCTTCTGAGAGTATGTTTTTACCCTTGTTAATTAACTTAACCTTTTTCACTTCAACCCCAGATTCCGAATAAATTTCTAAATCAGTGTCACGTAGAAATAGAAACTTTTCACCGACTATTTGGGCAAACCTTAGCTTTCCAGTAAAAGGATAGGTCTGCTCAAATCGGCAACCTATATCTTTCAATATTTCTTCTTCGCATTTTGACACGAAAGGAATGATTTGCGACAACCTAGTCACTGAGTTTCTGGTTTGAAATAGCTTGATATGATCAGAGCAAATTCTCGATTCAAATTTAATTCCATAGCTCTCATACATAGTATTTTCAAAAGTAGGAAATAACTTAATCGAAGGCCAGCCATTCCCGACATCAGCAAAGTACTCATCATCATTAATAATTATTTTAAGGAGGCGATGACAATCTTGCCCATTAATATAAGAAGAATGGAGTATTACAATATATCCCTGTGACTCTAATTGTTTTTTTACAGAAAGAACTTTATCGGAACAACTCCCACCTTTAAGTTTAACTTTGGGGGAATCTTCATTAATAAAGTGCAAAGTATGAAATGGTTCATTTTTAAAAGCATCTAAGATAATATTCTCTACTAATTGAATACTCATGACTTATGAACCACACTTCTGTTTGCAATTACAGAATCAAAACAAGGGTAAGAATGAAAATAGTGATCTAATGGATAGTGTGGATAAATTTTTTCCCATATTCTTTTGAGTACAATTTTTTCACTTTCATTATCACGAGTTAAATAGTTAACGACAATCTTCCTTATTCCGTCGCCTACATCTGAAGATGTTTTTTTACGCCATACTATTTCCTTTGGTAAATAGTTTTCGAATGCTTTGCGTAATATATATTTATTCATCGGTACGGTGCCATAAATAGAATAAAGATCCTTATGTTCCAAGCCGTGCGCAAAAGAATAAACATCTTTATCTAGATAAGGAAATCTTGCCTCAATGCTATTATTCATGCAAGAAAGATCAACTCTTCTGAGTTCCGTAAAATTCATATCACTTAGTAGATTATCTTTAAATAATCTCCAATCATCATCTATATTTTGATAATTATACCCGCCAAATAGCTCATCAGCTCCTTCCCCTGAAACTATGATTTTCAAATTATCTTCCTTTGCCGCTTTTGATAGCAAGTGGGTGCATATTCCATTACTAATAATTGATGGATTGAAACTTTCAGTGCTCCTTACAACCTCCTCAATCAAGCAAGGGAACTGTTCTCGTGACGGTAAGGGAGTGATACGATAGTTTATTATGTCTAGGTGCTTTACCAGTAACTTTGCGACTAGCAAGTCATCTGATTTACCATCTTCACCCAATAAATAAAATATTGCGTTAGCATTAAGGGAGATTAATATTTGAGCGAGTATAGAGCTATCTAACCCACCACTTAGAAAAACTCCAAACGGGGTATTGTTAGCAGGGATTCTTTTCTTTACTGATGCGATTAATAGTTCTCTCAATGATTCACCAGGTCCAATAAGAGGGAGTTGGTGAGACGATATTCTTTTAACATTTCCAGTAACCATGTCAATTTCACATACCCCCAAGGGTATAACTTGAAAACTGTCAAAATAAGGAATTGATTTCAACTCACTGGTGATAATTACTTTTTTCCACTTTTTACAATAAATAAGCCTTTTTTGCCTAAATAATCTCGAAGTGTAAGTAACTTCTGTGTCTGTTTATCGAATATGATTCCACTATAAAACCCATCCATATGATTGATAATATTTTCTTTCAATACTTCATAGAAAGGTCCTACGACATTAGTATCTGCATCACCCGAATATTTCAATTTATACCTATCACGTATTTCCTTATGGTTGTATATCTCACCATTTATCATAGAAATACATTCATCAGTTACAATTGGTTGCATTCCTAATTCACTTGGGTCATTAATCGCTAGCCTAGAGAACGCCATTCTAACATTCTCGTTTTGATAATAACTTATGCCGTCAGGGCCTCGATGCTTTAACTTATAAACCCAACTAGTTAATTCATTTTCTAGAACATGATTATTAGTAACTATAATTCCACACATAGTTTAGGACTCACATTTACTATTTATATCGCAACGCAACTTCATCAACATATGACCCAACTTATTTAACCCCGAACCATCCCCAGGATCTCCCCAATATGTATCATTAGGGCTATATTCAACAATAGTCTTAGTACCTGTAGCAATAAGTAATTCTTTTAACTCTATATGCTGTGAAAACTTCGCTTTTAAAGCCTCCGTCATTACATCGCACTTAATATCATGCCAGTTTTTCACCTGTGCATCTAAATTATTCAATGCAATTTCCTTTGCCGCCACAGGCGACAGAGTCAGTCTAATTTCTTGCTGTATCTCATGTACATCAAATTTTTTGCCTGATAATAATGCTCCGTAGTTCTCCATATTTGGCCCTCCATATAAATAGGATGGTTAGAAAAGTTTGAAAAATAACCATACGCTTGGTCTACATCGTGAAAGTAAATATTATCTTGAGGGCTGTGTGGGTAAGGTAATGAGTAATCAATGGATTTTCGGAAATTTAAGGCTAATTCACGGCGTAGTGGGTTCAGTAGATATGTTCGCATACTTTTTTCTTCAAAATATATTTCTAATAATTGTAATGCTCGAAGTAAGCAGTCATTCGAGTACCCATTCAATCTAAACTCATTATCAATTGAATAATTTACTCCCCCTCTCCCGTAAGTCCGGAAGAAAAACGGATTAAATCGGCTGAAGTGACCTGATTAGCATGTTTGAAATAACACAGTAGGTGAAGTACTTCACTATTTACAAGTGAAGTATATTGAAAATTCCCATTAGTGAGGAAGCGATCATTGAATAAGCTTTTAAATAACTTATGTGCACTATTAGTTCCTCCAATTACAATTTCAGGGCCCATATTATTAATTGCATGACCATCAAATAATGTAACGATCACTTTACCTGATATTACCCTTAGTTGATCCATTGTATTGACAGGGGTTACCTGAGTAATTATATATAAATCAGCTTGATAGCCGTTTATTATTGATAACAACACCGACACTGCCTTAGGTACAGAAGTCTCTTTTGACTCAACACAGATAAATATAACGCTGTACTTATTACCTTTAATGCAAGTTTCAATACCAGGAACTAATTTTTCAACCCGTTCCTTTTTAATACGATCTCCCAAATAACCTATCATTCTTTAGGGCTTAATTGAATTTGGTGATCTAGTTTATTGTTTTTTGAGTACAAATAATCCATATTTTCATCTCTAACAATAGGTTTAATGCTGATTGTTTTATCGACTAAAATATCATTGTCGCTTAGATAATCTACCTTTCTCGGGTTATTAGTAATAAGTCTCACTGATGAAATATCTAGCTTTTTCAAAAGCTTTACTACTGAATCATATTCCCTAATATCTTGTTTCAAATTTAGCTGTTCAAAGGCTTCCACCGTATCAAGACTCTGCTCTTGCATCATACGAACAGCCTTAATTTTTTTGAAATTCCATGGCCTCTTCCTTCTTGATTAAGATAAATAATCACGCCATTTTTATTCTTTGCAATTAAATCCATTGAGGCATTTAATTGATCTGAGCAATCACAATCTAAACTTCCAAATATTTCAGATGCAGAACATGAGGAATGTACTCGAAGTAAAAGTGATTGTTCTAAATTCACTATTTCAGAAAAACTAATTAATGTCAGTCCATCTATATTTGCATCATACATTTTGAACTTGCCAAATTTTGTTGGAAGTTCGCACCAATTTGAAAAATTAATATTATCCATAATCCCTATCTTTTAAAGTACCAATTGATTAAATCATTACAACCATTTGTAACTGCAATATCCCAAACTAAGAAGGTAAATGTGCTTTTTCAAATGGTAAAATTGAAAATATTTTTGCATTTCTTGCGCCTAATACATCTACGCTAATAGCTTCTTGCTTTTCATCAAAAGAAATATAAGAAACTGTTGTTTCACTTTTATTCGTCTCTTCTGAATTCCATCGAGCATAATAATCAGCATTAGTCTGTCTAATTTTTGTCGTTCCAACTAAAAAGCCATGTTTGAGAATACAAAGTCCTCTCGTCCAACCAGGGGGAACTCCCTTCTCACGCAGGTTCCATTTTTTAATTACTTCATGCGATATGGGGTCACAGGCCAGAACCTCACCAGGGACAGTACTCACCCAAATGCAATTCATTTTTTTGGGGGCATAATGATCGATAAACCCCTCATGAGGGGGGGCAGAGTACTCAGGGGAAGCCCAACTCCAATCAGATAAATTAACAATCCTTCGCTGTCTTACAAAGGTAAGTAGCATATTTCCCTCTGGTGAACGAGAGCAGTGATTTGCATGCATAAAGTGTGGCTTGGAATCAAACGTTCTAAATTCCGCTGTAGAATTTATTCTGAAGATATTCCTCTCTTCACTAGTAAGAAACTTTCGTTCCTTTAATACTCCATCATAATTAAAGTAATCGAGCGACTCTAACCCCGTGTTAACAACATATAACCCATTTTCCTCTGCAAGAACATGATGGAGGTCGTTAAATAAAGGGTCGTCAATAGTTTGTATCAGTTCAAAATTTTCTAAAGAGTATGCTAAAACCTGATTTGAACTGCATATCCAAAGTAAATTACCGTTGATGCTTCCCCCTGCAAAACCTTTATTCTTTACTCTCAACTCAACCGCTGGAGGCTCTGTAATCAATAATGGGGTAAAGCTCAACAAAACACGATTACTAGTCTGTTCTAGTGTTATCTTTCCAATGTAGCCTTCTGAGCTACCATCAAAAAAACCACCTGTTATCAAAAAAGTTTGTTTATACATAATATTAGCAATTTACAACTTCTAATTGAGCTTTTACTTCATCGATGCAATTTAATAAACCAGTGTAAATATCCCACTTAGGCTTCCAACCAAAGCTTTGAAGAAGATCTGAGTTTATTATGCTTGATGTTATTTGCCCATTTCTATCATCAACGTTAACAGTGTCTGATTGTTTACCTGTTACTCTATTTATGATGTCGATTAACTCATTTACTGAATAGCCTCTATCATCTGAAATATTAACTATTTTGGGGCTATTTTTAGTATTTAAAACGGTCATGATCCCCTTAGCTATATCACTAACATGTGTATAACACCTAGTTTGGTTACCATTTCCATGAATATATATTGTTTCACCACTTAGATTTTTATTTAAAAAGATACTGGTAGCTAATGTACTTCGCATATTTGGTCCATAGAAAGTAGCAAGCCGGAGAAAAGTATATTGACCACCGGTATTTTCTATCAATTTTTCACCCTGTAATTTTGTTTCTGCATATAATTCAGTGGGCATACATGGGCTATTTTCATCTGAAACTGCAATTCCATTATTTCCATAAGCACAACATGTTGAAGCATATAGTAATCTGATGCCAAACTTTTTACATGCTTCGGCAACGTTTCTAGTCCCTTCTATATTTACTCGCTTACAGTGTTCAGGGTTAGAATCTGCTTCATATAGATCAGCAACAGCGACTAAATGAATACATACATCACAATCAAATAACTCCGCTTCAAGTTGCTGTAAATTAAGAATGTCTTGCCCAGAAGATATATCAAACTTTTTTAATTTATAGCCTGAATTAATAACCTCTTCACAAACATATTCACCTAGGAAACCGAAACTTCCAGTCACAAGTATGGTTTTTATCATTTCCAAATCTTCCTGTTTATACAATATGATTTACTTCCTACTCCTGTTTCCTTTTCTAAACCAAATTGAAAATAAAATCCCTGTTCACAGGCCATCGTAGATATTGAGTTATTCCAACGCCCTTCCGGCCATGCAATCCAAGGGACGTAATTCATTCTCCTCAATAAAGCTAAGTCTTCAGCAAATTTAGGCTCAAGGCTTTTACTTGAAAAAATACGTAGATCGCAATGTGAAGAACCATGGTACCCAATAAGCCAGCCATTTAAGACTAAATGGCGTATCTCGCTAGCATTTAGCATTTCTTCACATGCAGGATTGATATCAATCCCCGCCTTTACCAAAATTTCTCGTTGTGCATTTTCAGGTAGCAACTTCAATGAAGTTCTATTAAAGCCATATTTACTTTCTAGTTCATTTGGATTTAAATTGTATTTTGAACACCAAGTGTACAGAGAAGTTAATGGTAGAGGTCTAACATCATTATTCAATTGGTTTCTGGTTAGAAATAGAACCGGCTGGATGTCGGGGAAGTTTTTTAATATTGGGACTGCTAGCAATACATCTTTATGCCCATCATCAAATGTGAGTAATGCTTTTTGTTGTAAATTGAAGTCCGCATTTGATTTGTGCACTCGAACCGACAAAACGGAAAGCTTTTCTTCCATTTTTTGTATAGAGAGACTCATTCCAATCTCATATTGAATTTTATGAGCACCTTCAATTGGAATAGCTTCATGTAAACGATGTAAACACGGTACTTCGTCAAGCCACCAACAACTATCTTGTTCTAATCTAGTATCAAAAAACAAACCACACTCAATAAAATCTACAAAAATATTATCTTATTTTCCCTTAAATATTAATAAGTAACAAATTATTTTGCTTTTACATTTAAAAATTTATTTACTCCACTAAAAACACATAATAAAAATCACTTACACTTTGCACTCTGTTTACATTCAAGGCTAAAGCTAAGTAACAAAAGATTCGAGTAGATAAACGAATACTTCCCGCTAGATAAGATGTTTAAACACACTGATTTTTAAAAATGATTTAGGAATATAATGAAAATATCAATTCGTATCCCACACAAAGCTAAGTATTTATAAATGACAATTCTCTTAAGAAAACGAAGGCGTACTTCTTCACGATTTAAATTTCCCCCTCAATTTAACTGGTGCTAAATATTCTGGCCTAATTGAACTGGACACTTTTATTTTGGATAATACTATCTACTATCGAGGTGAAGTATTTACTCTAACCAACCATTCTAATCAAATGTAGCGCGTTTTTGATTAGAATAAGCATCTTATTCTCATCATTTTTATACTCGCGATAAATTTTGAACAGCATTGTTAATAATCTATCCATTTATACGGCAGTTGAGTCGCGGAATAGTTGACGTTACAGACTTCAAAAGTACAAATAAACTCTAAGGATCTTTGTATCCTTTCCGAACCAGAAGCATACAAATGAGTGACAATCTTACTTAAATCACTTTTTTTGTTGCTCCATGCGAAATCTAATTGCTTCAATTGGATCAGGAGTAGCAATAGGATAATTTTCTTCTTCAAACGTATGAATCAATGTTACTAAAGTATCTAACTCGTCAGCCTCTGGTGAGTTTGGTAGAGCTCCCCAAAGTTCTTCAACACGAGCTAAAGCTTGTTCATTCTCCTCAACTGTTTTGATTGATTTTGTACCTCGACTTTCCTCACTTCCAAATTCTTTTCCAACTGGTCGCATTTTATCCCATTCTTGAGCCTCATCATTCATTGGAATATTTTTATCGCATTTATTAAGCAAGTTTTGTAATGTAAGTTTAGATTTAGTCATTAGAAGCCTCGTAGTTTTTAATCTATATAGCATACAAACCAAGCATTAGGTAATGTTCAATTTGTTCTATCTTGTAATGTGCACCAATAGCGATATGACCACAATTTTTAATGATAATTAACTCTTCTTGTATCGGTAATAAGTTGCCCTACTCACATTAGACAACTTACATGCTTGAGCTATGGTAAGCGCTTTACTAGATATAAACTCATCAACCCTCTGGCACTTGAGTAACGTTTGAGGACTTGCCTGCTTACCTTTATACAGTCCCTCCTGCTGTGCACGTGCAATACCGATCAATTGCTTTTCTAGCATTTGCTCACGGCGCATCGTTGCAACTGACGCCAACACTGTTAAAACCATTTTTCCTGTTGATGAAGTAACATCAATCGAGCCTAGATCATCAATTATTATACCTACACGGCGTTCAGCCATCTCTTCCACAAAATTGATAACTTCCATGGTATTTCGACCAATACGAGATAGATCTTGAACAATTATTGAATCCCCACCTTTTACCGTTTTTTTCATGGAAATAAACTCAGGTCGATCTAGGTCTTTACCCGACTGTTTGTCGGAAAAAACATCATCCACTACATGTTTTTGTAATAGTGAGTCGATCTGTTGCGTTACATTTTGATCTGTAGTACTCGTTCTCGCATAGATATATTTGCTCATTAGCGCCCTTCCCATACATTTGTCTCTTATAGACTTATAAGATAGTTTGTTTCTTTTAAATTGCCAACTTTCTATAAGGAACATTTATTGATTGATTCATTAGGGGGTAGTTAAAAAAGACAATATATTGAGCGTACTTGTATGTGGTCTGGCTATCTTCGTCACAACGTGACGGTAAAAAAATGAAAATTTTTGACCGTTAACTTAAATGCCCTAGCTGGCAATTAACATATCTGAGTGCAATATGGAACTCTCGATAGACTTTGGCTAAGCCAGATACATTACTTTGCACGCCATATAATACAGCCGCAAACATACCAATCATGCCATTTACCCCAAGCTTGTGCTAACAATTGCTAAGGGTAAGCTCGTGGATGTCGCTCTACAGCATGTTAGCCACCGTAAGAATTCAAAGACATCCCAAGAACACTCTTTAAACTTTCGAGCCTTTAGTAAGTGATACAGCCGCTGTCGATTTTCTTATCTAATCGTGTGGGATTCATTAGTGCCCCCACATACTTTGTAACCAATTTAATCGCTGTTCAATCATTGGAATAAACTTCTCTATCCAAAATGAACAATCTATTCCTCCACTACTCATCCCTCCTCTAGCAAAGCGACTTATACAGAAATCTTCTCTCTTTTCTAGTGATTCTCCTGTTAAAGCATGAAATGCTGATTTTATTATACCGGCTAAATCTGAAGGATTTTCTGGAACTGGTACATAGCATAATGCTTGCCGCATTTCCATCCAAAGAAACAGATCACCACGAAGTCCGAACTGTTCTGGTGCAGGATCAAATAAATCTGAAACAACTGCCCACTCTTTTTCAATAGGCGTTAAAGCTGACTGAGCAGAAAATTCACTGAGTATGGGAAAAAATTGTGACTTCCAAAATTTTGTATCTACCTGAAGTTCGTAACCTTTAGCTGGGCTAAATACAACTTTCTTAGATGATGTTATGTACGTTCCTGTTAATGATCTAAATGAAGCTTCAATTTTTTTAATCAATTTATCTGCTTTTTCAGGACAAGGATCCGTGCCAAAAGATCCGATAAAACGATCAGCTAACACTTGGTTACCGTCGTATGCGTCAAATAGATCTGGTTTAGAAGCAATAACCTTTCTAATTAATTGAGCAATCGTAAGTCGTCTCTCAGTAAGTGCGTAAACTAGATCCGCACGTTCAGGATGGTTTATAGTCGCGATATTAGATGCTGTTAGCCCTTTATCCGTCGTCTTAATTCGACAATCAGCTCCTAAACTTAACAACAAACCAATAACCTCTAGTGTTGCTCCATGCCATGCGGCTTGATGTAAAGCTGTATATCCGTTCGATTGACTCTGCACATTTACATACCTTGGATGTTCCCTCAACATACGAATCAACATTTCCCACTTACCTTGATATGCCAGTAAGCTTATCTCTTTTTCATTTGTCACTTTTTTCACCTTTCATTCTTCGATAGTCGCAAGCATCAAAACCAGAATTAAAAATGGTATGTTGCTACATATTTCACACATACTGAGTAGTTAATAAATCATTCATACTTTTTTATTGATACATTTTTGCCATTTTCCATGGAATCCCAAAGAAGAACCGTTTCACCAATTCCACCTTTTTCGGGAGATGTTAAAATTTCAATCCCACCTAGTTTTTTGATTGAATTCTCATTGATACTTGTAGAAGGTAATCCAGATCATAAAAACCATCAAATTCTTCAACCTTAACTGCATCATTAGGTTTTATATTGCTGTATTCAAATTTATTGCTAGTCGTTACAGTTGAACAATCATCATCGACTGTTTGGCATCCTCCAGTTTCAGCGATAACTAAATCAAGCGTTTCTCCTGATGAATTAATCAAGTAAAGCTCTTTTCCTTTACGAACCAGCCATAATAGAGGGTTTCTAAGTTCTGCTTCTCTGGGAGTCATTGGCCCCCAAACTTGCTTTTTCTTTTATCAAGAGGAACCCATTTAAAGCCATTTTCAATTACTTTATCGTATTTTTCCTCAGATAACGCCTGATCATTACCACTCATATTTCTCTCCCAAAATTTCATAAATTACTATATTTTTTCAAATTTCATTTTGATAGAATAAAATTTTATTGAGTAACTAAGCTTTCGAATATAACGCTAAACAAACATAAACTTCACCGAATACATATCAAATATCATGCAACTTGCCAAAGCTACAAAAGAGGAAATTGCTTAGGTTTTTATATATTCCCTTAAACTTACTTCATCGTTGTCACCGTAACGATCTATAATACTTTGTAGCTCGTTTGTTAAAGGAGCGTTCCACCCTTGCCTATGATTATCAACATAACGGTCAAATCTATCGCGATAATTACGTAACGTACCATACGGTATTCTTAGTTGACTCGCAAAATGCCTGAAAGTCTCAGTTTGATTACCAATATTTAAAAAATGATGTTCAAAACGCGCTAGATATAATGCTGTAGCTAACATTTTTTCTCTATCAATATCATTAGCTACAACAAGCTCTTCACTTTGATATAGGGTTGTATCAGCAGATTGAATATGGCATTCAGTAAAGGGTTCTATTAACTGCCATGAACGTAAGAATAATTCTGATGTATCTGCAACATTACCAGTTAGCATCATAACTTCATTTAATATGTTCAGCTTAAACTGCTCATTCAATATACATTCAGCAGATACCAACTCGAGATCAGAAAATACATCGTTAACGTTTAACAATGCACTTTCGACAGCCTTAGATGTGGTATTTGAAGTAAAAGGAGACACAAAATATAATTTAGCTTTCGAGTTAGGAAAATATGCCAAAGCTAATAAGCCTGATCTTATTAATTTTTTAAATACACGTTTTGCAGTTTCTTGTGATCCTCCATAATTAAGACCACCAGCATGGAAGGCAACATCAACAAAATGGGTAACTGGCATTTCATTATTGAATGAGAAGCCAGCAACATCTACTTCTGATTGCTTCAATAACTGATCTAGCGAGTTTTTACCAAATGCTTCAGGCCAAAATGCTTTAGCTTTATTAAAATATGACTCAATGATAGGCCTCTGTTTAATTTTCCAAGTCGGTGAAGGCTTCCAGTTAAGTTCTGCAAACTCACATTTCTCAACATGCCGTAACCATGAACGTGTTAATGATTCAGCTATTTCAATTTTCATTTCAATCCTTATCTATCTTAATTCCAACCATGAGGTCCTTATCAAAGCTAAACCTATGTTCTTGGGGGTTATTAATACAAACACCAATTATTCGTTTCGAAAATAAGCCCGGATTATCTAATAAAACCGACTTCTCCAATTTATGTTTAGCCAGGCAAATTGGACAGTCACCTTCAACAATTCTCGTTATTAACCTCCTACTTAAATCTTCACTCTTGGTAACAGAACTCACAGGGATAATCTCAGATATACAAACCGTACTTATAGGAGTGTTAAGGTGTGATAATAAACAAGCTTTATTAAGTGCTATATTGATCAAATACCGAATCGGATTGAACATAAAGAGACAAAAAACTGTAATTGCTAATGCTGGATATAAAGGAATTAAACCAATAGATGCTGTGAACAATGCAATACAACTCAAAATCCCTACAAACAAAACAAACATAAAGAATACCTTTCGGTTTCTATTTGTGGATAAATATCGAGAACAAAATTTAATATACCGAGGGTCTTTTCCAGTTTTCTTGAGTAATATTTCACAGCCAAACTATTTGGTTGAACATCTGAATTTGCTTCTCTGACAATAGCAGTTGGCTCTCCTGCAACTAGTTCGTTGTTAAGATCAATTGGGACAATTGAATAATTTGTTTTATTTCCAGCCCCACCACTTTGCCGTAGATTCTTTTTAATCATTGGGAATTTTGTTAACGAAGAATCTTTTCTGTTTTGCCACAAATTGTATTTTTCAGATTCAAGCAATTCGACAAGTTTATTTATCCAATTTATTAAAGTCCGATCACCTTTATCTTTGAAACCGGAATAGCAATCCTGAAGATTAGAACTAAGTAATTCATTATTCTCAGTCATATACGAGATACAAGCCGAGTAAAAATCCATTTTATCATCGTCATTAATATCCCCCTCTAAATACTCTAGACACTCTGATAAGAATGCCTCTGTCGGACTTTTTTTATCTTCCATTTCTTTCCTTTTTCTAGTAATTCTGGAATATCACGAATTATATCCTGAATTAATTAATCATTGCTGTGAATGCAATAGCATCGCTCTAAAACAGTTAACTTAATTATTTAAAAGGAAATATTATGAATATGGTGATGAATCAAACGACAGTGGAAAACAAAACATTTGAATTGCATTATGGTTTAGTTAATAAGCAACTTAAACATATAAGCGAGGTAGAAAGTGGATTAGGTTGTAACTGCTATTGCCCTCATTGTAGTAGTCAATTAATAGCTAAAAAGGGGATATTAGAACACATCATTTTGCTCACTATGAAACCTTTGATTGCGAGCATGGCGCAGAAACCGCGATTCACTTATTAGCTAAAGAGATCATTGCACTAAGAAAAATCATCCAGCTTCCAGCAATATATCATCATGAAATATCAAAGGACGTTAATCAACACATGCATTCTTCAAGTGAGTTTGTTCCAAGTAAATTAATTCAACTTAGTGATGTTCAAGTCGAAACAAAAATGATTGGTTACAAGCCAGATCTAACTGCACAACAGGAAAATGAGGAATGGTTAGATATTGAAATTAAAGTTACTCATAAAGTGGGTTTTGATAAATCAGTGGCCCAAGCAGAGCGCCAACGAGAAATGTTAGAAATAGATTTATCTAAGTTATCGAGAACAGCATCAAGAGAAGAAGTTACTGAGGCTGTTCTGTATTACGCCCCTCGCCACTATATATATTCATTTAAAAAAGATGAACTCAAGTTCAAAGCAGAATCAGATCTCACTTCAACTATAAAGTACGTAAATGACCTCATTACACCTCCAAAAGTAAACCCATTTAATAATGACGATTCAAAGGCCATGATAATACTTGGTTACAAATTTGGTAATGGATACTCATCAAAATACAACTCTAATTTCAATGTCAATACTCTGCTCTATGCTGTCCCAACGCAGAGCCATAGCACAAGAAACTTTAGCATTACTAATAGTGGCGGCTTTGAAGTTAAAGAAACTAAAGTAAGTGAAACTGTGATTCCTGCTCTGGCTAAAATGACTTTTCCGCTAAAGGCTCATGTACGATATGAAGTAGATAGAGTTTCAGGTAGCCAGAATAGAATGATTGTAACTGAAATATTCTCGGTATAAAGTCATCCATCAATGTAGAGTATATTTACTTTACATTGATGGTCTTTTATTTACTTTCATGGTAATCAAAGAAGAAAGATCATATAAACTCTGCACTACCGTCTAGGTAGACAAGTAGATTATAACTTAATAAATGTAACCTCAAACCCTTTGCAAACGCGATACTGTTGTAGGCGAGTTGATAAACTAAAGGCATCATTTATGTCATATTGCTGAAATATATCTAAGCCACGATCCAGTGAAACTTTCCAACCAGTATCGGTTACGATATGTCTAGCATGCTGACTTCCTTTAGTATCAAACGAGTAAGCGAATTTAATACCGACTGTAAACATTGATCTTTGAATTTTTTCGAAGTATTCACGTTGATGCTCTCCCTTAAATTGATCTTCAACTGTTATTAAGCTCACAATCACTTCATTTTCTTCAGCTTTATGCTTGATGATTGTTTCTAACAGCTCCATCAAATTTTTAGCTTGATAAAACAGTCTTATATAAGGGTCAGTTATCGTTATGTGTTTAGCGCCTTTTAAGTACGCCCCTAAAAGGCTGTCATAACTTACACCACGTTGGTTTTCTGCAAAAGTTAAGTGGCATTCTTTTAGCTCTTCTTCAACAGGCTCTAGTTTCGGAACTGCAGAAGCTAATGGCTCCTGCGGAACAACTGTAGCAGGCTCAACCTCTGCTTCTGGCATACCAACATCAGCAACTGTTTTATTAAAGTAGTTAGGGTATTCCAACTCTTCTAAAGTACAAACAGTCGCCTCTTTTCCAACTTTATTGCTGTAAGAAAAGTTAACCTCGGCATAAGTACTATCAATTCTGAATAGCTGATCTTTAACTCGTTTTCTACCTTCCATTGAAAATTTTAAAATCTCTTCAATTTCAGCTTCTGTAGCACCACCTTGCGGGAATAGTATTTTCATCAAACCTGAAAAGGTCTTATGAATAGCATCTCTATCACGCGTTGATATCTGCGATGATATTGTAAAATATTCGCTATAATGGTCTGAGTAATCTTGATTTCTTAAATGACGTAGTACTTCAGCTAAATAATCAACAACAAAACCATAACCGCTCGAGAACATCTCACCACGAATGATATCGACTTCCCAACCAGGGATATAAAAGTGTAAGCGATCTAAAAAGGCAGAGTCATAAAACTTCTCAGGTAACGCATCAAATAAATCAGAATGCTTTAACATGTAAGGTACACTATGTTCAGTATTACCAATAAATGCCATTGATGCATCTGCACCTAACATTTCAACACCACGAGAGAAAGACTTATTCGCCATGTAGTTTTTCATAATATCTACAAGGGCTTTATCCACTTTCTTTTGCTTACCTGCAAACTCATCAAACGCAACCGTATCCCAATATCCCACTAAACCCAATTTACCTGAAGAGTTGTTTACAAAAAGCTTAGGTACAGTAACTTCACCTCCAGAGATTAAAATACCATGAGGTGAAAATTCAGAATAAATATGAGATTTACCCGTACCTTTTGGTCCTAATTCAATTAAGTTAAAGTTGCGTTCACAAAAAGGAATTAACCGCACTAGTCGCATTAACTTACTTCGTCGACCAAAGAATTCAGGGTTAAAACCTATGCTTTGTACTAGAACATCAATCCATTCGTCTAAATTAAACTTACTACGAGCATCAATATAGCCATCATAGTCAAAGTGAGACATCTGGATGGGTTTAATGGTACTTAAAATCCAAGGGCTAGCATCTTTGTCTTCGGTATGATCATATTCAACATCAGCAATCACCCAAACACCACCGACTAATAGCTTAGGGTGTTTTTTAACAGTGCCAGAATCTATCAGAACCTTTTTAATACCTAAGTTTGAAAACTCAGTTTCATAAACATCTTTCTTATCGTTTAAAGAAACACTGACTTTATCAATAACTTTATGGCGACCTTTCTCTCGAATAGTAGAACGAATTAATCCTGCTTCATTACGATGAACATAATGCTTCGCTAATATTTCCTTAACCGTTTGAATGCCTGATTCAATGCTAGCTTCGTCATTTGTGGCACAGTATTGACCCAGTAGGTACTCAAGTACATATGAAGGAACAATGGCGTTCCCCTTCACTGTTTTTACTAAATCTTTTCTAACAACAAGACCAGCAAACACATCACATATTTTATGGTTAAGATCACTCATTTTTATGCCTTAAAATTATGTTTCCAAAAGCTCTTTTTTAAACTTCCGTAATTATTTCTATCAATTTAAAACTACGACTAAAAATCGAAATCAGAGGTAAATGATCGACGAATGGTATATCGCAATTGCTTATAGGGTTCATATTGATTAGACCCACTAACTGGCTCTTCAAGCTTTAATATGACTTCTTGATTATTAACAGAGTCAGCTTCTTGATTGAGCAAGAAGCGAAGTTTCATCTCACGTTCACGAACATTTTCAGACGTTAAATCCAATACCACAGTATGACTATCTGAAATCAACTTGCCTGATTCGGTATAAATACCTAGACGTAATGCTCTAGGTTGTGCTTTATCGGTTACTGCTTCTGCTTGGTATAATGTTACTGATAATTGTCCTGAAGTGATCACACTTGAGCCACCGCGTAATATATCAACATCAACCATTCTAGTGTCGCTTGAACGCTTTTTATTAATTTTAATAACTGGAACTATAACCTCTTGAAGTGATGCTCCACCATGAACAAAGCGACTGCCTGAGTCGCTTAACCGTAACCTTTGAACGCCTTTAGGAATAACCGCATGAACATCACCTTTTAAGCCAAGCTCATCCGCACTAAACGTTTTTAAAGACCGACCACTTGTTAAATCTTTGCCAAGCACAAAACGCCTATCGTTATAGAGAATCTCACCATCAACATCTTTTGCTAAATAATCACTCTCTTCCAACTTACTATTTTGATAAATAAAGCCATGATCTGCGGTGATCAACAAGTTGTTTGCATTGGCATTCGTTAACTTCTTAATAAGCTTTAACAAATCATCAAACGTTTTTTCTGTTGCTTCGAAGGCTTCACCTTCTGATTGCATTTTATCGCCAGCGTGATCAATTCGGTTATGATAAATATAAAGCACATCGTTAGCTTTCAGTAATTCGCGGCTATCAGCCTGTGTCATTTCAATTAGCGATCTGGACTGCACAGCACTTGCTCTATCACCATGAAGTGTCTTTAATACTTTATCTCTTTCTATAGTTTTAGAAGTCTTTAATACCCCCATTAAAGCGGTTCCAGATGTATTATCGGCTAACTGTAATGGGTATTCTTTAGATTGAGGTAATAACGATGCCATGCCCAACTGGGTATAGCTTGGCATAGCCGATAATGCATGTTCAAGTTCAGCCTCAAAACGGTCTTCTTGCCTAATGCGACTTACCATTTCATCAGCGACTTCATAACGAAAGGCATCAGAAATAATCACACAAACTTTCTTATTCTTATTTAAATAGCTTCCTTTAACCCAGCGGTTATAGAAATTACTTTGTGGCTCTACATCGACTACATTCCATGCAGTCATTGAATCAACATGTTGTTGCCATGCATTAGTTAATGGTTGAACATAATTATTAGTGTACAAGTTCTCTATTTGCTCTGTTAAGGAACTTAACAATGTATGTTGCGAGGATACTTTAAGTGCATGCACATATTGACGGTATAATTGATCAAGCTTATACCAATATCTCGTGTAACGTTGAACACCTTCAGATGCACTCGACATATCAAACTGAGCTGTGTCTAATAATGCAAAAAACTGACTAGCTACATCCACTGCATCATATAAGAGAGCAAAATCGTTGTACCAATGGCCTTGTCTTCGTTGACGGCACCAAATTGCCACTTCGCCTTGTGAGACAGTTCGATTTGCAACGCCACTTACCAGTTCATGGATAACTTTTTGATCGATAACTCTAAAATAATCCAGTTCAAGCACATCTTTTAAACTGCGGTGTTGTAAGTCATTTTCTATATTCATTATCTTTGAGCATTGTGCAGACAAACATTCAAAAGTCTTTTGATGTTTACGGCTGTCTTTCCAACGTTTAAAGAAGACTAACGTCGCATTACTCATATTTTGTTTTGCTGAGTCAGAATCTACTGTCGTTCCTTATAGCCCTGTTGGTAATTCAGCTAAATAACAAAATTTGAATAACTCAAAAACATAATCTTTAACCGTAGGGTTGTCGCTTTGGTAACCATAATGATTAGTAACCTGAAGCCATAAAAAGCTATCTAATTTACACTGCTCAATTAACGGATATGCGTTGTTGTTTTCCATATCAGCCATCAACAACTCAAGAATCACATCTAAACGAGCATCCCCTTTTTGTGTTGCTCCAGCGGTTACAGCCAACATTTTTAATCGTATTTGGCTCAATGTATCATCAGGGGCTAGCAAACTTTTGAGTACTTTCTTACGTTTTTCTGCCTCAGTTTTGGCAGTTTTAGCGTTTCCAATGGTATCAAAGAATGCAGAATGTGACTCTACTACTTCTGTAAACTCACTGGGTAGCGCTAGCTCGCTTAACCAAATGGCAACTTGATCTGTTCTAAAAATTGTATGAGCAAGTTCTACGTCTAATAGCCAATTTTTTACAGGGTCTGGTTGCTTATCTTCTTTGTATAATAAAAATCGTGCTTTTGGTGACTCACGCAACAGCTTGTGCTTAATTGAAAACTCATTATTAGCAATTTCTATCTTTTCGATATTATCTAAAGACAGCGATTCAAAAGCATCTCGAAGCTCTTGCTTTTCGTCATACCAAAAAACAATACGGTGCGTATCAAATAACCTGCTTAATGCTTTTTCTATTCTATTTTCTGCCATCAAATTTCCTAAACCGTTTTAACGTGATTATTCATTTATCAAGGTAACTATATTCACGTTAAAACTAAGATAAGCCAGTTACTTTTTTCAGTGCTTTGCCAAATAATGGGTAGTTATGTTTAACACCATCATCTAAATCAATTTCAATATTTTTACCCGCAAGCGGGTAAAGTACGTCATGTTCGTAGTCATTTACCTCTTCAAGTACTTTATTAATTTTCGCAATGGCTTTAATTGCTTGGGTTATATCTTTTTGACTTGCAGAAACACTAATTTCAACTTGCTCGTAACTTTCTTTACGTGATTCTAACTTGGTTCTGAATTCGCGCAAATAATCATTAAGCACAATACTCGCGGTATCAGGCTGATACCGATGCATATATATTAAGGCGTTAAATGAGCCTTTAGGGCTAGAAAACATCCAGTAAATTGGACGTTTTTTGTAGCGTTTAACATGATCAACATAAAAGTCTTTAACGAAATATTTCTTAATATTTTTACCTATGGCTTCTTCGATAAATGCTAAGTTTTCAGCAAAGTGCTCTTCACCAAAGGTAACTTTTAAGAAGATTTTAAAACGCTCTGTAATATCATCTTCAAACCAATCGCCATCGAAATCCATAATTGGAATGATATTGTCATCGTCAGGCATAAATGAAGGTGAGGATACTTGTGAAAGGAAATACTTTAAACTGTCGTCTTGGTTAGCTAAAACAATGCCCTTTTTATCTAATGAGTAACGACCAAACATGCAACCTACAGAGTAAGAAATGAACTCTTCAATAGTAATTTCTCTATGTAAACTTATTCTTTCGCTACTTGAGTATCTTTTTTCGAACTGTCTTTAAACCTATATTGTAAATTTGAATTAATAGTAATTTCTTCAGGTGTTACTACTTCATCTAGCTCGCTACCTAATTCATATAAGTTTATCAGAGTTAAATTTATATCCTCTTCTACATTTTTCATCTGTTCAAATAAATTAGTATGATAATTTAACAAACCATTATAAGAATCTTGGATCTTCGAAAAAGACAATTTATCGTTTATTAAAGGTGAATTTTCAAAATCCCAAGAAATTTCAAATTGATCCCAGTCTGTTTTTGCAATTTCTATAGCTTTTTTAATATTATTGGGTTTTATACTCGTATCACCGATCAAAGCCGTGGGTATTCTTTTCAAATCTCCACTTTGAAAAGATAAAGTTGGGTTTAGAAAACTAGCAAAAACTTTACTAATTTTAGAGTTGAGCAATCCAATTAAATGAAAATATGTATTATCTTCAGAAAAAATAGATGGTGATGCCGTATCAAAAATAAAGCCCTTAGGTTGATATCTAACAGCTAAATTGCCACTTGCCATTCTAGTCCAAGTGGCAGACTCTCTGAAATAGTACTCAGTATTCCAGCATTCGCTATTTTTCTTTTCAATTAAGCCATTATCTAGCTTTTCCTGTTTATCTTTGAATATATGCTCACCATTATTTTTCCAATCAACTACATAATCACAGTTTCCATACCACCGTCTGTTCTCTCCTCCTTTGTTGTGAGGAAACCATTTGGATAATTCTTTCTTAGTAGTAAGTTCATTAGGTTTACACATTTGATCATTAGAGACTTCAAACCAAAATCTAATGAACTTTTCATTATCTCCCGTCTGCAAACCTATTCTAGGCGTGGCTATTTCCTCCAGAAGAGGTAGGTTTTCAAAACACTTTTGGAATGAAGGTGACATCCAATAAGCAATAGGCGAGCCAGGTAGCTTTAGGTAATGTCTTTGATCAATGTTTGAAAATCTAGAGTGCCTGTTAAGAAATGAAGCTTCCTTTTCTTCAGAAGTACCGTTTATTAACCTAAAACAAACTGGAACAGCATTAACATTAATTTTGTTTTGTACTGTAAAAGCAACTACTTGAACAACTTCACCCGAAATAGAAGAAAATGCACGTCCACCTAGATGCAACATTGTTTCGAACGTTTTTTCTCTAAGGAGGTTGCGCCTTAATTTTTCATATGACTGGGTTAGAAACATCCAACTGTGCATAGTTATCATAGCAACAATGCTTTTATCCATAGACATCTGAAATATTCTTTCAATAAACATCGCATATAGATCTGCTTTAGAATTAGGGTATCTATTATCAGCAAATTTCTTTAAAGATTTATTCATTCCATTACCACTCATATAAGGAGGGTTAGCTGTAACCACATGATACATAGGAGATAAAAATTTTGCTTGTTTTAAGATCTTCAGCATAGATTCATGCGTATCTTTAAGAAAAGATCCACTTGAGCAACCTTAGCTTCTAATATTGCTAGTAGCTTTTCAGGATTTTTTAGTGTTGGTTGAATTAATGAGCCAAAGTTATCTGCTTCTTCAAATTCAGATAATGTCTTTATTACATCCGGCGTGAATAAATCATGTCCAGCGAATTCTATATATTCTTGTAATGCTTCTTCAGCAATACTGACTTTTTCTAATCGACATATATTTGGTTTAATGGGTTTACGGAAAAAGCGCCTTCTATTATTGCTATCATCTGTTGGATTGCCTTTAATTGCTTTCATGCTTAATGCAAAAGCCGCAAGCTCTGCTGCTCGCTCATCAATCTCAATCCCATATAGATTTTTCGTTAGGATCAGTTCAGGAATGTCAATAGGATCATAGTTAGCATCTAGGTAAATGGCATAAAGCAAATCATAAGCATAGGTTAGCATGTGTCCCGACCCACAGGCGGGATCACAAACTTTTAACTCTTCAGGACTATTAATCTTAAGAAAATCATTCTCTTCTTCGACTGGTTTTATGTAATATTCCATTTGCTCATTAACCTTTGAATTCGGGTTATTAAGCATCCATAAACGGCCTAATGAGTTTTCAACTAAATATTTAACAATCCAGTGAGGGGTAAACAGTTGAGTAGCCGCAGGAATATTTTCAGGGGTGATCTTTTTATTTTTCTTTAAACCTTCAAAAACCTGATCTTTTTTCTCAGAAATATAAAACTGATATAACCAACCTATCGACTCAACTGATTGACAATTTTCTGGTGTCATTGCTTCACGGGTGTAGGCCAATATTGAATTACCTGAAAGCAAATCATCTGGCATTAATAGCTCGGTATAATCTTCAATTCGCTGAAACAAAAATGGCATTAGACGATGATAATCATTGCATACCGCAACAATCATTACTCGATAGGCTTCAGATTGTCCATCTCGGCTTGGAGTAGAACCACTTAACAGCCCTTGTATTTTTTCACGCGCTTTATCGTTAAAAACACTATCGTCCAAATAACCCGCTTTTGCTTCTGCTAATATCTCTGGCTGAAACTGCCCAGAGATAGGTGATAACACCATGATACGGTTATATTGATTTACATCCATAAATCTAAGCGCACAAAAGCGATTAAACCAAGTGTAAGCCACTTGGTTCGATCAGTTGATCTTCAACTTCTTTCTTATTTGAGAAATGGTTTAGTTTTTGTTCTAGCTCTTTAACTGCCTTAGGGTGTTCACGCCGAGCGCTGCTTTCATCAGCTAATACTAGCTTTAATTTACTTTGCACTTGCTCAATTAAATTACGACGAGCATATTGAGCGAATTTCTTTAATCTTGATGTATTCATAGCTTAATTCTCATTTCTTACGGTGTAATTCTAGTAACAGGCCATTTAGGAAAACACTGATTCCAACGTTCCACATTAAGCACTTGGCAACTTTCAGCTAATGATATATTCCACCTTATGCTTTTACTTCCCACAGGAAGCTCCTGTTTTAAAGACTTTGAAAACTTAGAGTTTAAAGCGTTATCAAAAGTGAGTAAGCATATGTAATGTATTGGTTTATCAACCTTTCCTTCGGCATGTCTATATAAGTATGAATCTCGAAACTTATACTTAAGATACTCTTTTAGCCATTTAAAGTGCTTTCTTTTTGTGTTAATTCCATTTGAGATGATGAATTATTAATATCATATTCAAAAGCACGTTCATTGTTATACTCTTTAATCTCAACATATATATAGGCATCTTCAAATTCAGCTACAACATCAACCCCTTTCATTGGCATGCCGTGAAAAGTTGGCTTTGTTGTATCTTTTTCATCAAAAACAAACGCACCTATAGCACTATCAAATTCAAATCGAAATCCGTCACTTTCTACAGGAATCATTTCCCCAAGCTCCCCATATCATTAACGATTTCTTGGTCGATTAAATTGCCGAATGCCTCATCAATTGCGTTTGGTTTCAACTCAAGGTATTCCTCTGTAGTCATTACTTCGACTGAATTATCTGTTTCATTTCGATATAAGGAGTGATATTTAATGTGATCTCCTTTATTTTCGTTGATAAGTAGATCAAACCATTTCAACAACACATAGTCATGAGTAGCGATAATAATTTGCTGGCCATTACGAGATAGCTCCAACATGCACTGAACTAGAAGTTTCATTAAAATTGGATTCATATTTGACTCAGGTTCATCCCAAAGCAAGACATTAGTTTTACCTTTAACTAAAGCACCAGTATCAATAAGACGCTGTAACAGACCTATTTTTCGATATCCTTCTGCTGTCATCGTCACTGAAGTTTCTGACAGCTTTTCCTTTTTGAAAATAAGCTCGTTAAAATCAGCATAAACTTTTGCACTTTGCCCCTTAGAAATATTAGGATTGGCTTTCTCTACAAATGCCCCTTTAACAAAGGCATGATCAGTACCATCAATTTCAAATTTTCCGCCAATAGCTTTTACTAGCATTGGTATAATGTTACCTAAACGAGGGTCGTTATTTACTTCTTCAGTTAAATCACCATCAGGTTCAGTTAAAAGCATGTGGCATAAGTCAACAACTGAATCATCAAACAAAGCACTCAAGGCTTCCTTTGTTACTGCTCTTGCTTGAATAGCAGGTAACAAAGATAAAACTTCTTTAGTAGGTAACAGCACAGGGAGGCCGATATCGATAAATTCAGACTCCTTTTTTGCTTTTTCAGTTCTAGAACCAAATTCAATTGCAGAGGACTGTCCTGACGAATCTGATATGCTCGCCTTTGCTTTCCCTTTCCCACCTCTAAAAATATCCCAGATAACTTTCCAGAACTTGGTTTATATAAACTTAAGAGTTTTTCAGTAATATCTTGATTTGATGACAGTGCGTAAATAGCCTTTAATAACTGTGTTTTACCACAGCTATTTTCACCGATAATAATGTTTATTCCCGGTGTAAATTGAAGTTCTAATTTCTTAAACGCGACAAAGTTTTCTAATGATATATCTGTAATCATAACTGTATGTGCTTCCCATCATTAATTTCGGCTAGTAATGCCTTTTTGTATTCTTCAACATAACCTTCTACATCACTTTTACTAGCAAGCCATGGCTTAGAGTAGTCAACACGTATTTGTTTTGCGGATACACTTCTTACTTCGGACTTGGTTGGTTCTTTGACTATGAGAGTAGGCTCAGTCGTATTATCACCAAACAAACTAGGTTGTGACTCTGGTGACGGCTGTGTTGGTTTAGGCTCAGGACTTGGTGCATGTGCAGGTTGAGACCATGTCATTAATTTCTGAACTTGTGCTGAGTAGGTATGATCCTCGAATTGTCTCGCTTCATCACGTAACATCGCTATCAGTGTTTGTCGCTTCAATTTATCAGAAGCACGCGTAAACTCAGTAACCAATTGATCTTGTTTTCCCTGATCTAACGACTTATAGTCATCAAAACCTTCTAACTTATCTTGCAAATGCTTAACTAGCCCAACTGCTTTTTTACGTTCTAAGGTGACTTGTTCTGCAATTTTGTTTTCTAGTGTATCGGTGTCACTTTTTAGTTGTTGGATGGCGCTTCCTTTAAATATCGTTGCGCTAACTAAAGATTCTTTTATTTGTTGATACTCATTTCCTTCAACATATTCAATATTTGCTTTTTGCTCGATTACCAATTTTTGTGCTTTATCAAAGGTAGATTTTTGAGGACCTTTCATAAATTTTAAAATAGGATCTATCGTCTTTTCTTTATAATCAAACCAGGTATCTTCACTTTGTGTTAGCTCAGTCATGAACCATGTATATGGCTTAGTTTTAAATTCTTGAAGCTTTAATACAATATCAGCCAGTACGCGCAAAAATGGGTATTGCTCTGATTGTGATTGTAACTTATCAAGCTCAGTCGCCTGCTCTGCGAAAGACTCTTGCAACTCTTTAGCAATAGCCTTCGCTTCTGTCGCATGAGCAACTTTCTCAAAATAGTCACTATAGAACTCTTTTACACCGCGAATCTGTGAAGGCGTAAACTCAACTTGAGGGTCAAGTATCAAGTTACCATGGGTAGCCATGTTTCTTAAGGCACGTACTAGCTCTTTATCATCAAGCAAGTTAGTGGACTCTCGGACTTCTACTTTGCCACCAGCACATAAAGATGCAAGGTTACAAAGTATGGCGGCATAAGACCAGCCATTAGGTTTACTTTCAAATTTTTCTAGTAACGATTTAACAGTAGTACGAAGACCGCTTCGGTTATTACTTTGAATAAACGAGAGCATCTCTTGCTGGGCTTCAAGCGACGAGGGTGTTATTATCCAATAAACGTTGTTCGGAGTTTTTGATAATATCGGCAATCTGATTTTCATTATAAATATGATCGCGAAGCATTCTTAAGTTTGGATAAGTGTGTTTTATTAACTCACCAAAAGCTTTAACCATTTTGCTTTGGCCATCTTCACCACTTAGCTCAATTTCGACACCTGCTACAAAGTATTTTGCAGTACCAACAAGTTTAGATGTTAGTGATTTAAGTTGGTTTAAACGCTCAACGTTTTGTATACCCTTTTCAGTAAGAATGCGCTTTATACTTTCTTGTTGTGTTGCTTTAGTCTCGTGAGCAACATACTTTTCAGTCTGTTTATAGAGTACTAAATCTCGGTGCAACCTGACGCTATCAGGGAGAACTATACGTAGTTCATCACAAAATAAGGTGTCGAAACGGTGTTTTTCGATAGTAGCTCTATCATCATAAAATGGACTAATAACATTGATTGCTAATTCATTTTCACGACCCGAAATTTTGTCATCTAATTTTCGGCTGAATGGGTAATCTTGATTATTGTCTTGCCAGCGAATTTTTCTATTTTTAAATACACCGTCATAAATCAATTTTTCAAGTTCAGAAGCAATAACATCAGAGTCAATTTCTACATTCTTGATCTCTTTTTCAATGTCTTGTTCTTCATCCGTTAAGAATTCGAACAAATCTCCATTTCGTTGAATATACGTTTCTTTCTCTAACAAGTTCAGAGCTTCTTCAACTTCGAGTTTTAATGAAGGGATATCTCGCGAGAAACTATCATGCATTAATACACATAGGTTTCGGATTGTTGGTTTGAATTCTTTAACGTATTTAACTAAAAACAGTGCCTTTAATAAGCTCACTGCAAACTTGTTATCTAATTGAAGTTCTGCTTTTAATATAGACTGTTGATTTGCCGTTTTAAGTGCAGTGCGGATACCTTCAAACATCAAATCAAACGTGGCTAGTTCACCAAGATTATGATCTTTGATCGCGATTGCTACTTCTTGGAAAACACCAAGCATTGAACGCTCACCAACAGAGCTATGCTTACCTTCAAATGCGCTATGGCTTGAAAGGTTTTGAATTGCTGACTGGAAAAGACCAAATTGATACGGGATAAACGGGTAACTTTGTAAAAAGTGATCTCTGTCTTTAAAGTTACGGTATGACTGCGAGCCATCAGCAAAATCAAACAATGTTTTAAAGTTGTTTTCTTGCTGATGATATAAGTCTGTTAACAGAGGAATAAATTCGTCTTTTTTATCAAGTAATCGACGCTGAATGACCTCTGCAACATCTTGACTGGTTAGCTTCATTCTGTTTTTAAAGCGAGCTTGTATTTTTGTAAAATCGTTTTCACTACTTTGCTCAGCTTCACCAATAACTTTTGACATATCTTCTTGCGCAGTAACAATCACCCAAGCTTGACCTTTACATTTTGTGGCTAAACTTTCAGCCACCGTTTGAAGGTTAGTCATCAGCTTAATGTTGCCTGCAATATATTGCCCTACTTCATCGACAAAGAAGTTTAACCTGAAGCCTTTTTCTTGTTTTTCAATATAGCTTTGCACTTGTTTCTGCAAAGTCTTCAATTGAAAGTCTGTAGTCTTCACGGTATTTATCTAGGATTCCAGTGACAGACTGACCTGATACTTGGTTATATGCTTTATCAACAGCATCCGCCATGCGTTTTGCTCTTGCACGACCTTTTGTCCAATCCATTTTGCTAATAGATTCAAATGTGCTAATGAAACCTTCTAATAAACCATCATCTTTGAGCTCTCTTTCAAACTGAGCTATATAAGCTTGCTTTCCATAAAAACCACAATGTTCATCGAATACTTTTACGAATACAGCAAGTAATGCATCAAGCTCTGTTTTGCTTATAACATCTGCTTTTTGGTCAATATTAAATAGAATGCTTTGTGAAGGTATACCCACAGCACGCTTAAGATCATTTGCAAAGATTCCTCCTTCATTTAAAGGGCGCTTCTCTAAGAAAATATCTAAAGGGGTTATATCTTCGATAGAAGCATTCTCTAGCAGTAATGCAAGCATTTTCAATAAATGAGACTTACCCGAACCAAAAAAGCCAGAGACCCATACACCGTTAGCACCATTATAATTCAGGTATGCATCCAAAAATATGTCCAGTCGCTTGGCGACCTCATCAGTTATAACGTACTCATCAAGTTCAAGATATAACGCAACATCGTCATCAGCTTTAATGACACCTTCAATTGGTCTGTCTACTTTTTTTGCAAATAATTGAGATAACTTCATAGTCTGTTGTTTAATCCTATTTTTAGCTTGTTATATTGCACGATCTAAAATGTTAAAAGCTCTGTAATATTTGTCGTCTTCTAAAGTCCCGAATAAAACTAAAGAAGTCCCTTTTTCAACGGAGTGCTTATATTGTCCGGGTAAAACATTAATGTTGGTTTTTCTTTGGCTTTAATTTGAAGGTTTTCAAGAAGGTTACTTGATCTAATATAGGGATAAACTTCACCAACTCCTGTAATGATTAAAATATCAAAATTACTATCTGACATTTTTTTACCATAGCCGGGATCAGAATCGTTTTAGTGTCAATAATACCTTGAATTTCTTCTTTAAATTCCTGCTTAGACATAGAGGCTTCATTTTCCAACAGCCACTCCCAGTCATCTTCTTCCTTACATAACTCTATAACTAGGTCATATAAATTGACTTCCAAAACTTTAACTCGGGCGTCAATTAAGTAATTTGTGATTTGCTTTACGAGTAGGTTGATATCATTTTGAAGTGACGGCTCGAATGGACAAATATGAAAAGGTATATCCCCGTTTAGTCCTTCCATATTTCGAAAAGGATCACTAGCAAGTACATCAGTTAAATGTACGTATGCGTCACGGAGATTGGCTTTGGTTAAAACGCTATTAAACTTCCCAGCCATATTAGCTATACTCCCCAGGGAAAATAGCTAAATCATCAGCATTTTTCTGTTGTATAAGCTCTCTAAGTTTCGGAGATATGTGCTGATGTAGAATTTCTTTTTCTTTAGTAATTAAATCGCACTCAACTAGCATTTTAAACATGATTTGCTGAGCTTTGTACCTGGATTGCTCAGTAATTTTATCGAGGTTACTATGCCATTCAGCTTTCGCATTTAAAAAAGCAATATAATCTTCTGTGAATAATTGGAATCGACTTTTATCAAAATACTCAGATAAGACTTCAACCGCAAATTGATACGTAAATAAATATTGGCGGCAAATAGCTAACCAAACTAAATGCTTAACATCAGCATCAGATTCTGTCATTAATGCTAATTCATCATCAGTTAAATTCATGAGTCGCTTGGATACTTCACCATATATTGTTTTTAAGGTACTTTCTGTCCTAGCTTGTAAAAGGTTATTACCTAAGACTTCTGCCCGAACCTGATTCCAGTCCTTAAACTTATTATATTCCTCTGCAATAATGAGGTTTTCACGAACCAGTGCTGGTCTTAAAGTAAGTGACAACTTATTTTTGGTATCAGCCATTTAATTTGCCCCTTCAGAGCTGTCAGCAACATCACCATTTCTAACCCAATCATCTACTTCATGAGCTTTAAATTTCCAAAATCGACCTATTCGGTGCCCAGGTAAGCCCTTTTTCTCTCGCCAAGCATAAATAGTATCTTTGCTTACACCTAAGTGCTTTGCTATATCTTCAACAGAGAGCCAACGATCAGTCATCTTTTTTCCATTAAGTAATTAATATTCTATATATTACTTAATATCGCATAGTTGTAATATCAAGTATATAGCCCCATAAAAAGAAGCCTACTTTAATCTGATTAAAGCCGATTAAGACTGATTAAATCTAATTAGACAGTGTTTAATAAATTTAAGCATATATCCCCACTGTCAGTTTGTTATGTAATTACGAATATTTATAAACAAATATAAATTTATAGTAAGTTTAATTACATATGATTAAAAATATGAAAAAAAACAAGCTGTAAATAGTAAAAGGGTTAATTTAATTAGTCGCTTATTAGGCGTCGATATGGCAACCCGATTCCTGACATGTAACATATTAGGTTAAAGATCGTGTTGCGAATATCAGATTTACTATCAATAACGTTTAATGATATTTATATGAAACGAATAATTATTGAGAAGAAGAAAACTTCTGAGTAGGCGACTACCAACTTAATCAAAAAGAGTTAACAATAATCCACGAAGTTTAATTAACATTTATTATTAAATGAAAAGTAAGTTGTACCAAAAACCAAAATAAATTTTCTTTCACCTAGATAAATAGAATAATTATACATTGCGCTAATAAATGCTCATAGGGAGCGCTCAAAAGCAACCTAAGTAATAAAGGCACATAAACCATGTAACGAGGAATAAGAAAATAAAAAAGCCTTAAAAACCATTGGAGAGAATATAATAAATCACATCAGTTTTTTAAACTAACTGACAATAATGTTCCTATAATACTTTGAATGATTCCGATAAATATCCAATAAAGTGCAAAAACATTAATTACAAATTTTAACGTTAATTTAGATCTGTTTAAGTTTTAAAAAACAGGAATTTAAATTTTTCTAAAAAACAAAAATAAATAACATGGATTTTATACTTTAATAAACAGTAAGCATCTTTTGAAATATGCCAACTTTCGCAGGGCTCAATTGAAAGATAAAACCACGTCACAAATTATTGCAATATGTTAGTTATTTAAGACAAAAAATTGAAACAAATAAAGTTTAGTTTCACTCTTGATTAGTGTAAAAACCTCATGACACTCCATATCAAATAATTACGAATTGTCAATATAAATAACCACCAGAAAAGAGAGGAGCACAACAAAATAACCAAAAAAATTTCAAATTATGGTGATCGATTATAAAAAATATGTTATAACTATTATAACTATTATAATTATTATAACTATTATATAACTAATATAAGGTATGAATCGGTCTGAATGTGTTTTTCCAAGCATGTTTGCAGAAAGTAGGCACTAATTCTTCTGCCTCTTAGGGCGCTTCGCCTGCCTCTCAGGGAGGATCGTCTACCTCAAATGCATAAAATACCTCTTTTTAGTCCACACTACCATAATGTGAAATTTCTTTTTGTTACACTCATGCATTGCGAGAGCTTATTAAAATAAATCCAAATTAGCTAAATTATTTTTCGTAAAATTTGTATGATTTTGCGAATAAATATCGACTACGTTTATATAGTACGTAATACATTCCTTAGCTCCCTAATTTCAATGCATTCTAATATTTTTCATTTCAATTTTTTTAACTCATGATCGAAGCAAGAATTTATGGGCGCATTACACCATACCGTCCTAATATTTTATTTATTGATTCAAAAGTCAATAACATCATGTTAATTTAAAGCCCCCTACTTTATAGCCTTAGCTATTTAAGATAAAGCCACGAGTAATGTAACAGGCTTATTCTATTTGACTGTACGCAATTGGTACTGCATTACTTTCCTTAGCCTTAAAAGGCCATTTTACGCCTACTGCGTCGGTGTTAATGATTTCAAACGGCACTATCCACAACCTATGCCCATCACCCAAATCAAATGGACTAATTAATGGTTCATCAAAGTTATCTTGGCTAGGGTAAATCAGCACGACATCTTTTCCGCTATTCTCATCTCCAAGGTACTTTTTCGCATAGGCAAATAACTGATAGATATCTGATTGGGAGATATTTGAATTACTTAATTTGGAATCAAGAAGCTTCCATTTAGTATCGAGTACAATTAGGTTGGTCTTTGCTTGTTTAATTACCAAATCAGGCCGTAAATTGAATTTATCTCGACCATCATATCGAGCTAAGTACTCGCCGGTAACTTGTGTATTTATGATAAATTTTGGGTGACTAACCGCTAACTGATCTCTTAATACCTTGGCAACGTAGTCTTCAAACACTTTCTCCATTGGGAATAATAAAGATACTGTGTGCGTTTCACCTTTCATACTCTGCGGAGAAAAACCTTCTAATATCAATTTACACCACACCAATGGCACCTGATAGTAGTTCCATACCCCTATCTAGTTTGACTTTGGTAAAATCCAGTTTGTAATCACCACTTTTTGGCACCTCATGAAAAACGAACTCTAATTCTTGAAGAAGTTTTTGATTCAAAGCACTATGACTAATTGTCTTCACTTTTAATAAGGCTGAATGAAGTAAACGATTTGCAGGGCGATCTAGTAAAAATTCATCATACTCACAAGAGAATTTATGCTTATTGATGAAATTGTGTTTAACCTGGTTGCCCACATTGAGCTTCCCCTTCAAGAAAGATAGATTATCTTTCCGACGAACAAAGTCACTCCTTAATCCACGCTTTATTAACACATTCACCGAATTTAAAAACTGGCTTATGAACACTTCGAGTAGTGGCATTTTCTGGCTTGCAATATTAGCACTTGAAGTTTGAATATGAGAAAAACCTTTTAAAGATCTCAACATAATCAGTAAAGATTTACGCGCCTTAGTGAAGGCAACCTCGTTATTGTCTGCATTTTCATCATTAAAGCCTTTACCGATTTTAGGTAGCACTTCAATTTGAGTCCTGTCAGGTGTAAATATCACTCCTGCATAGTTTTGGACTTGTAAAACTTCCATATTACGACGGCGACGCAGTCGCAGTAGCTTACTTTCACTCTCATTACTTAGGCAAATGGATTTAAGGTAACCATAAGCAGTGTTTGAGACCACCTGAATATGTGAATACTCAGATGAATCATATCCAGTTTTTTTGCCTCTTTTTCACTCACTAAGCAGTCGAACTCAAACAGAGTTATTACATTCTTAGCATTCAAAAGGCTCACTCATTAATGCCTATTGTGTATATGCCAGTGTAAGCTTTCGCGTCATCCCATACTGCATCATCGCAATGAAAAGGCTTTATCTTATAGGTAATTTTCTTTTCTTCATAAAGTTCTAAACCATGTTCTCCACCGAACAAGTCAGAGTATAAGTCCTCATGACCGTCAAGGAACCTTAAGCTTTCATCATTTTTCAAGCTGTCACCAAGTACTAATCGTATCTTGTTCCAATCTTCATAGAAGTACTCTTCAAGTAGAGGGATGATTTTATTTTTAAATGCCTCTTTTAATTCAGTAAATGCAAGCTTGTTCTTGCCTTCGCTTGCGAGCATTATACGCTGGAAATAAGAAGGCGTGACCAAGAGTGTGTTCACGGTCATACAACACTTCGATACGTTTATTGATTGCTTCGAGCAAATGTTTCAAATTTATTTGTTGGTTTTGCCATTCAATCGTATGACCAGTGAATAGATCCGGATTAGGCATCATTTCAACAAAATCAAAACGACGACGCAGTGCGGTGTCCATCATTGCTAACGATCGATCTGCTGTATTCATTGTGCCGATGAGATAAAGGTTATCAGGGACAGAGAATAGTGGTTTGCTATGAGTCAGACTGATTTCAAGATATTCATCATTAGTACTCTTACCTGCATGCATTCGCTTACTAGGTTCTATAAGCGTAATTAACTCTCCAAATATTTTAGAGATGTTGCCACGGTTGATTTCATCAATCACTAATACATAGTTTTGTTTAGCACATTTTTCTGATGCAGGAAGCTCTTTCGGAATATGTTTTTCTATTTGTTTAAGAGCCTTAAAAAAGTAACTCGCATGTTGCCTTGCTAAACCAGATACAAAGTCACTTTGTTTGATATCTTGTCTGCTATTTGCTCCAGCAAGGTAAAGACACTTTAAGTCTTCAAACTTCATAATTTGAGAAGACTTCCAATCGCCACTGTAACGAAAGCCCTCTTCCTCGATGGCAACAATGGAAACAGCATCAGTGAGGGTGAATGCATCAGACGTTTCAAAGATGGACAACTTAAAAGCTTCTAAAGCAAGAGCAAACCTTTGCTCTTGATTAAATTCTTCCTGTTCTTTTTGACTATCCTCTAAGTTCTTTCTAGCCGCACCAGCAATAATCTTAAAAATCCCATCTTTAATAGCGTATTTTACTTGCCCGCTATCAGTTGTGGTTGCGCTCAGTCCCTCTACAAACTCCTCATAGCCGTAACTTTGATGAAAGGTAACGAATCGAATGCGTTTAGCATCAGTTAGCTTTTTATATTTTTTCGTTAGCTTAGTGCGCAACTCTTTAGACAATCCAATTTTAGGATCGATATTCAAGTTAAAGAAGAACTCTGGGTCAGCGGCTTGAACAGCGACTTCAATAGTGTGGTACGTTTTACCGGTTCCCGGAGGACCATAAAGAATTTGATTAAGTGAAATCATCGACAAGTTCCTTTTATCTGCTTTGTCCATATCAATCTGAGTTTTTGGGGGACTACATTATCTCTATCAAAAAGAACACTCATTAGGCTCTTTATCGCTTTAACGGATTCAATGTTTGTAGCAAAACCATACTGTGATTTATTCTCGTCAAATTTTGGATATTTTCTGAAGCTGGTACTTTTGCTCATATTCGACCAGTCAACATAAACTCCTTCAATTTTATCGATCTGGTTTTGTAAATGTCTACTACTTGGATGTAGAACCAATGGTAATTTCGCTACGTCTACTCCCCCTTTCCCCTTTTAACATAAAGGTATTTACTATCTCCAAAATCGTACTCAAATGCGTAGGCAGGAGGAGACATTTTCGGACTTGGACACCCAAGTTTAGACAAAGCCTTTACTATATCAGTCGATGACAGCACAATTTAACCCCTTTCTTATAAATCACAGCTTTCTCTAGCACACCTTTGTAATAATCGTTATTGGCGACTGGGGGAATCCGTGTTTGTGTAATAGCAGTATCAAATCTTCTTTATAGCTTGGTCTTAATACCATTATGGTGCGTTGTAAATTGTCATTAATGAATTTCAATAAAACAAGGCTTAATAGCATATATTTGTATCTTGAAAATTCAACAATGCCACGAAGTTCATAGCAATACATTATATATAATTTAATAGGTTAGGTTAATAGATATTATATTTTGGGGCCAAAACAGAAATGTTACAATAAGAAGTGGCTGAACCATCATCTGATAATGTATAAAAACCATCCTGACACAGGGGCAAGAAAAAAGAGTTCAAGAAAGAAATTACAAGTTAGATTAAAGATTTCCTGGTCGAAACGAACTCAATAAATCACATAAAAATGATTTATCTATTAAAATGAGAATTTTAAAAAATTAGGAGAACCTAATATATTAACAATTAAAACTCAAAACCTTGACTTTAATTCGTAGGTATAAACCGAAATTACCTTTTAAATAAATATTCTCCAAACCTATTCATGAATTTTCACAAAACAAATGTCTTCATAATACATTGAACGATATCCAACATTTATATTTAAAATTGAGGAAGAAATATAACTTCTCCCTCAATGAGTTTAACTCATCTCCTCATCTTTTCTCAAAATATTGTCTACATCCTCATTAGACATGAGCTCCAAAAAAACTCAAATTCCTCATCTAAATATAGATCAAATAAATATTGTAAGACCGTTTCAATGGTTATATTTAACCTAAATGCGGTATCAGTTATTAACATTATTTGTGTTGAAATCATTTTTTATTCTCCAAATATTATTACGCCAGTACGGATCAGCATCAAGCTGACCTAGATAGCTCTGATTTTGGATTAATTTTCCACGTACAAATTATAGAATTTAGCCCTACTGTAATAATAAAAACCATATTCACCTGCATTAAAACTGTACACTAAATAATCACAAAACACTGTATGCAAAAACAGCGCTTTATTTTATGTATAGTGTCAACTTTTATTTTACATACCAAATAAAGTTTCAAAAATATATTTATTAAAACTACTACCAATTAAAATAATTGTAGACTATATTAACAAAAATAATCGTAACCAATTGATATATATAAGTATACACTAATTATTAAAATGTCAACAGAGAGAGAGGAATCGATGAAACAACTAAACAAACGTATATTAACCATGCTAAAGAATGTTCGGGAGATCGTTAAAAAAGCTCTTGAAAAAAAAATTTCAAAAACAAAAATTCGTAATGTTACAGTTGTTCCAACTCTAGTTGAATACTTTAAAAAAGGTACTGAAATTCCTAGTGATGTATCCAAATTTCTATCAGCAATAGTACGTTTTCATTTAAGAGATTCCACTGCCGTTACTAAGGGTTTATTATTCAATAAATTCCTTGAATTTCCACACATAATTGTATTTTTATCATCCTGGTATAATAATGACCAACAGGAAATGTTTAATAAATGAATACAATAATAGAGTTTGGTAACTATAAGCTTTCAAATCGGTTGAAAAATGATTTGACTAGATTAGCTAGCGATCACCCACTCAAATTATCTGATGGCCTAAATCTAAAACTTGAAAGTAAAAAGATAGCGCAATCTACAAAAATATGGTGTGAGTTGTGCATTCGATATCAAATTCAGGACTCAGCAGGAGGTGTAAAGCTGTCTCCGAAAGGCCTGAGAAATCGTATTGTAAAGCGCTTCGTAGATAAGAGAAAGAAATCGGAAAATAAGATAATAACTCAGCCCGATGTTATACGGACCCTTTCTTATGAAGAATTTGAGTCAGAGTTTGAGGAAAAGCCACTTGAGAAAGAGTTGCTAACTCTGTATTGGGGAGTCTTTTTAAAGCACTTGACACTTGGAGAGGTAATACTCAGCAAAAGCCTTCACTTCTAGATGAGGTTTCAGATAAACAGCTAGAACCGTCAATTTGGGAGCCTATTAAAAGTCGGTGTCAGCAATTGCCATATAGCCATGAAATAGAGGCTGATGTCAAAAATCTATGTTTATACATACTCCGTGATTATCCAGATGTATTGACCTGTGCAGAGAGTTCTATCCAGCCAATTGAACCACCAGAACGAAGAGACTGTAGACATGGTGCGCTATTATCTTATTTACTTCAAATTCCAGATATCAAGAATACTTTGAGGTCAACTTACACTCCGCGGACTTTGCGAATGAATTGGAACAAAAAATTTATTCAGGGTTATGATAAATCTAAAGCTTTAAAGAAAGCAAAATTAGAACTGTCGACTAAGCCTTTAGACACTTTGCTTATCCCAATCTTTTATGGTGGGTTGAAAGAGTTTCTAAGTATAATTATTAAACGAATTGATCCAAAAGTTTCTGTACAGCTTCATACCAAAGAAGGTTTTTTTGACTACTTGCGTGAGCAATGTTTGGGCTGGACAGTTTGGCCAACAATTATTAATTTTGAAAAACAATGGAAACCACCGGCAAATCATCCTTCTCATTCACAGATTAGAGATAATGCTTATAATCTTGGCATTAATTGGTATCAGATTGGCGAGGAGTTAGGCTTAACATTAGCTCCGCGTGTGAGGAAACGTCTGACAAAGAATGAAACTATTGCTAAATATAAGTCTTTAAAGAGCCAGTTTGGTCGCTATCCAAGCCGTAGCGACCTTCAAAAAAACACGAGAAATTGATTGGAGATATTTACATACATTTTGGTGGTTTGAAAGGGTTATACCAAGAAATTGGCATTAGGGGAAATAGGTCAGTTAAGTGTAATGATGGAACGGTTGTAGGTTCTCAGGCGGAGGCCGATTTGTATCACGCATTACTTACGGAGAAAAGTCACCCATCTAGTTGGTTACATACTATAGAGACTCAGGTTCTACTGATACCAGGCAGAAAATATACGGCAGACTTCTTCTTGAACGGGACACTAGTTGTTGAAGTGGAGATGGTGGATAGCAGTCAAGAACATAATGGAAAGACAGCTCAAGAATACGCATCAAGAAATTTACAGAAGTTAGATTTATATAAATTTAATGGTATACCAGTGATCACATTGCAACAAGAAGACCGATTTAAATTAAATTTAATTGAAACATTAGAATATATTCGTAAGTCAATGGGTGTAAAGCCGAATAAACCAGTATTCACTACTCAACAGATAAATAAGCCAATTGGTCACTGGGACAAAAACACAATTTTAACTTCACTTAAAAACTCAGTTGATGAGTTTTTAAGTCGTAAAGGTCATATTCCACTCTCCTTGAATAAGTTGACTCCACACTTAGAGAAGGGGTTCAGAGACGCTTTTTATACTCATCTATCAGAGAAAGAACAAAATAATCTTTTGAAGCGTGTACAAATGCCACTTATAGCTCGCACCGGTGTTACGGGGAGTGGCGCTGAACTTCAAATTAATCGCAGTTTACTCCTAGGCTTAATTAAATTATTGCGTTTCACGAAAGGGATAGTTGTTACAGATACAAAAGCACGAGAAATAGGCTTGGATACTCAATCAGGAGCAACTTCCATTTCATCTACTTTCTCCAAAAAACTTGGATTAAGTATGCGAGATTTTGCTATGAGTTGTGATCTTTGGTTCTACAACTCCGGGGGATGCTTAGATAAGCCAGCTTTTCAAAAAACTCTTATAGACAAAGATCTTACTGCGACTATTAAATCCTTCCCTAAATTATCTTTTACTGAATGGAAGCATGTTAAGGCAACTTTAGACAAGAGAAAATTTAGACATGGTCATAATTGTTGGATAAAGAAGGATGGTAGTTTTCATGAAGAGACTATAACGGCCATGAGTCATTTGTTTAAATTGACTAATGGATTGCCACCTTCGAACAGTGAGTGGAACCATGCAGGCCTTAAGAACCTTAATGACATGCTAGTTTCATATTGTAAAAAAACTGATTCAATAACAAAGCAAGATTGGTTAAATAGTGTTGGAGTATCTAAAGATACTAAGGGCTGGGATGAGCCATTGAGTTGGCCTAAATCTCCTTCCTTCAAAGGTGAAGATATATAACTTTGTAGAATATTTCTTTGTAAAAGGCGCAAAAATAACTAACGTATTTTCACAAAACAATTCAAAGCCAAAAGATGACGGAAAGTCTCAAGAAACGGCCTTATTTTTCAAAAAAGCTAGAAATACAGGTGAAGTCATTCAATTATCATATCTATATTTCAATGAAAATAATATTAAGGTTTATGGTCGGCAAAATGGAGGAATTAAGAATGAATACATATATGATACCTACGATACGTCTAATGGTGTTTTTTGGGTCAAAGTACCAGTGCATCAGTGCATCAGTGCATCAGAGCAAACTTCTAACAAATTATTTAAGCGGAATAAAACAGTCGCCTTTGTCTCGTGCTTCATACATGTGTAACCAACTACTTTTTCCGATTAAGGTGTCTATGTGCCCAGATTTATATCAAAAGGTAATTAGTCTATTTAAGTTGGCAATCACTCCGTGATTCATTGAGCCATTTGTTTAAAGTGAAAGCATTCTTTTATTGGTACTAAGTACTCATTGAATGGATGTTTCACTTGTAAATTAAAGTAGTATTGCTCTTTAAAGAAAATACTAGCATTATTTTCTTATTAGGACTTATAATGATATAACATCCTGCAAATTGCATATATTCTGCAATGACTTAAAGCAAAAAAAACATATGACTTTTCAAAAAAGCAATACCATAAGCAATACCACCACACAAAATAAAAAAATAACCGTTTAATATCATGGAGATACACAACCAATTCGAAGGCCCCCATCTCCACCACATCAAAATCCCCATAATCAATAGGTTATGGGGATTTTTTGTTTTTGGTGTCCACATTGGGCCTACATTGGTTCAATTTACCTTTTACATCCCCTTTCATAATGTTTATTACAAATTTTTACTGAAATGACTCAGTTATTGTAAGCATTCCCTCAAAAGCAATGGTTAAACTTGATAACATTGTTCGCGCAGTCTCAATTTCTCCCTGATTGTATTTAGCTTTTATTGAGCTGGCAATAAAATGAACATCTTGATATGATTTTTCCAACTGTAATAAAGCATTTTTTTCAAATAGTTTTTCTTGCTTTTGTTGATTAATCCAATGAGCACACTGACATTGTTGATTATCCATAATCGGCCACGGTAATAAATTATCTGGCGATAATAAAATATTCCTTTCAAATCTATCTTTCCAATAAGTACTTACTATTCGGAATATATCTAAACTACTTTGTTTTTTGTTACGTTCTATATTTGCGCTTTCTACCCAACTATTATTAGGCTGATAACTGTCTAACCATTGTTTAAATTTATCTGCAGGCATCGGTTTAGCAATGCCATAACCTTGGGCTTGTTCACATCCCATAAGTAATAAAATTAAACCATGATTAGTACTTTCTACTCCTTCTGCAATAACATTACGATTAAATGATTTAGTTAAAGCAATCACACTGTTAATAATGGAGTAATCACTAGGGTCATCTAATATATCGCGAACAAAGCTACGATCTATCTTGATAGTATCAACGGGTAGATTACGTAAATGAGTCAATGAGGAATACCCCGTCCCAAAATCATCTAATGCAAAACTAACACCTAGTCGTTCTTGACACGTATTAACAATATGATTAATTGTATTGATATCAGCTAAAGCTGAGCTTTCCAGAATTTCTAACTGTAGATATTTTGCATTAGAAGCATCATATTTGGCTAACCTATTTTCAAGTCCCATAAAAAACGAAGGAGAGGTTAAGTGATTTGATGATATATTTACACTCACCTCAAGCTTTAAGCCTTGTTGTTGCCAGTCATTAAGCTGTTTTAATGCTTCACTTATAACCCAGTCCCCTACTTTAATTTCTAATGGTGTTGCATCAATTGTGGACAAAAAATCGAGCGGAGGAATGAGTCCCTTTTTCGGATGTAACCAGCGAATCAGGGCTTCAACACCAAATACGTCACCAGTCACCATGTTAACTTTTGGCTGATAATATAATTGGAACTCATTATTAATTAAGGCTTGCTCAATCTCTTTTAATTGAAGGTTCTTTTTAATAATACGTTGTTCATAATCTGGGTTATAGAGTTGTGATCTATTTTTACCCAATAGCTTAGATTGGTACATCGCATGATCTGCATGACGTAATAGAGTATCTATATCCTCATCATCTGAAGGGTACAAGGTCACCCCACTAGAAGCGGTGATATTATGTAAAATACCATCAATAACATAAGGCTCTGCCAATGCTTGATGAATACCTTCTATCGTGGTTTCATATTGCAAAACTGATTCAATATCATTAAGTAAAATCGCAAACTCATCTCCCCCTGCCGTGATACGGTATCTCCTTCTCTAATATTACTTACTATACGGGAAGCAACTTCAATTAATAAATGATCACCAACTTCATGGCCATAGTTATCATTAACCGGCTTAAAATCATCCAAATCAAGAAAACAAACAACAAATTGATGCCCTGTGCGCATACTGTTGGCAATGGATTGATTGAAACGCTCTACAAATAAAGCTCGATTAGGCAATTTAGTGAGCCCATCATAGTGAGCCATTAAGTTAAGTTGTTCCTGGTATTGTTTACTCGTAGTTATATCGGAAAATACACCAATATAGTTTGTTACTTCATTTTTATTATTTTTTATGGAAGAGATTGTGAGTAACTCTGCATAGGCTTTACCCTGTTTTGTTTGGTTCCAGATCTCGCCGTGCCAGTAATCTTGTTTGGCGATTGATTTCCACATTTCCTCATAAAACCTAGGCGTTTGTTTACCTGAATTTAAAACTGAAGGGACTTTTCCAATAATATCTTCCTGCTGATAGCCTGTAATTTGAGTAAATGCAGGATTAACATCAATAATTTTTTGCGTCGCGTCAGTGATGATTATGCCCTCATGAGTATCACTAAATACTCTCGACGAAAGCTGTAATTTTTCTAAGGTTACTTCTCGCTCAGCCAATAATTTTGCTTGTTTTATTGCACTCAAACTTGATGCTGAAATAATACTGGTCAATTTTGCATAGAAATGCATTGCTTTAGTTACTTCATCTTGAGTAAAGCGAGGGACTTTATCTAGTGCATTTAGGTACATGTCTTCATCAAAACTATATTTACTAGCTTGCGTTTTAAACAGCGCTATGTCGGGAAGTTCATCTTTATAAAAAAATTGACCGATGAAAACATTGCCGAGATGCTTATCCCCGATAATAATTGGAGTGGCCATATCCCACATATTATTTTTACAACGATATCTTTTAAATTCTCCCGGCTTAGCTCCCTTTGACAGGATAGTATCGCTTTCAAAGCAGTTTTTACGAGTCTCTGGGTTGATACGATGAAAGTTTGCACAAATATCCTGTGGGCCAACAGATATTAATGTATTTCCTTTGGTATCGACAATAGCACCTAACATGCCTGTCAAATGATAGAAGTCTTCCATGAGTGATTTAAGCGATTCTATATCAATTATATCTGATAGCTCTAATTCATTAAATTCGGTATCAGGCTCTAAAATTGCTTTTAGCTTATTACTAACGGTTGCTTTACTCTGTTTTAATGCTTCCTCTGCGTTTTTCCTATCAGTAATATCTTGAATAAAGCCAGAAATTTTGTTTTCTTCTTCTTCACTATCATATTCTAATTTTCCTTTACACTCTATCCAACGTTCCTTTCCATCACACTTTCTAGTAATACGATATTCAACGTGGAGTTCATCACCTGTCTCAAAGCATTTTTTAATTGACGAGGAAAAATCTGGAAAATCGGCATCATTCATAATTAGGCGTAATAGTTCTGGCCCTGCTCTAGATTCTCCTGGGAGTCCAAATAATGCATACATTTGAGGAGACCAAGTGGTAGTTTCTAGAATCTGCATAAAGCTCCCAATAACCTATTTTTGCGTAAATCTGTGCTTCTTTAAGCCTTAACTCACTACTCCGGAGTTGTGCAAAGGACTCCCTATCCTTAGTGATATCTGATGCAATACCTAATACACCAATTAAATCTCCATTATTATCAGACATAGGCGTTTTTATTGTTTCGACCAGTTCACAATGCCCATCACTAGCAAAAGTAAGCCACTCTTCATTGCGTGTCGCTTTTCCTGCAACTAGTGCCTGTAGGTCTTTTTGTCGGAAAAAATCAGCATGTTCCTTATCTGTGAAATCATAATCTGTTTTGCCAAGAATATCTTCTGGAGTACCTCCAGCATACATTCGTGAAAAGTTTTCATTACAAGCAATAAAAACACCATTTTTATCTTTTAACCAGATTAAATTTGGTAAGTTATTCAATAAGGTCTTTATCAATGTCTGACTTGATAATAATTCTTCAGCGGCTCGAAACTCTTCAGTAGTATCCCGAAAAGCCAGTACTACACCACTAATTTCCCCAGAAGGAGCAAAAATAGGGAACAAGAATTTGAAATTTCATATTCGTTTCCATCTTTGCAAATAAGCACAGTATTAGCTAACAAAGCAACGTTCTCACCTGTTTTTAAAACGTCTTTTGCTGAATTCTGAACAGGCTCTCTAGAATGCTTATGAATAATATTAAAAACGTCTGTTAAAGGTTTTCCGATCGCTTCTTTTGAGGACCAACTTGTCAGCTGGCTTGCAACGGGGTTAAGATAAGTGACAATTTCATTAGTGTCAGTTGTGATAATAGCATCACAGATAGCGTTTAAGGTTGCGCTTAGTCTGACATTTTCTTGCCCCGATAAACTAATATGTTTCTTTTTTCGAGCTTTATTAGCTAATAACAAAGCAATGATAATAGCGCCAAGAATAAGGAGAGCAGTTATATTAAATGTGTAATTAGCAACAGCTATAATGATAAGAATTATAGAGCAAAACAAAAAAGTACTTTACGGGAGCCCGATTGCATCAAGTATATCCATGTTATTATTAAAAGTGATTAAGCCATTTATTACAGCAGTGCTATTTTCATTGGAGGATAAAATACTCTCTTACATCTGATTTTTTAGCTATTTAACATTAAATGTAGTTCATTTCTGAGTGTTTAAAATTTATTTAGATTAAAAAAAGGCTTAAAACGAACATTTACGAATCATTTCACATAAAATTCAGTCAATCGTTTAATGAAGTAACTTGAAGAGGTACAAAGACATCTAAACTAAGCTGACACTTTATTCGAATAAAGAATAACTGAACATATTTATTGTAAGTTGCTGGCTCAGCTAGTTTAAAAAATCAAGCGCTGAATATAATCATCAATTACTGTATTATGACGTGCATATATTTATCTACGATTAAGAACCTCAATGTCTATTCAACAATTCAATAATGAATTAACAATTCTACGCACCGATTTAAATGAACAAGAAAAGCCTTTTGTTGCTGATCTTTCATCACATAAAATCCTGCTAGCAACACTTAACTCTAAATACATGCATGCCAGTTTAGGTTTACGTTACCTTTATGGCAATTTGAAAGAGTTACAACCCTGTTGCGAAGTAAAAGAATTTGTTATTCAGACGCGTGCGATTGATATCGTTGAACAAATTTTAGCAAGCAAACCAACAATAGTTGGTTTTGGTGTTTATATCTGGAATATCGTTGAAACCACCAATGTGGTCAGCTTATTAAAAGTTATCGCCCCAGAGGTTAAAATTGTACTTGGTGGGCCAGAGGTCAGCTATGAATCAGAATCACAGGCAATTGTGAAAACCTCCGATTATGTTTTGACGGGTGAAGCAGAAATTAGTTTTTATGAACTGTGCAAAGATATCCTCAGCAAAAATGCGCCTGTAAATAAAGTCATTAAATCTAAACCTGTCGAACTGAAAAACCTAGAAATGCCTTATCAGTATTACAGCGATGAAGATTTAAAAAATCGCTTATTATATGTTGAAGCTTCGCGTGGTTGCCCTTTTAAATGTGAGTTTTGTTTATCATCTTTAGATACTAAAGCAAATCCATACGAATTAACTGTATTCTTACAGGAAATGGAAACTCTCTATCAACGAGGCGCTCGAAATTTTAAATTCATAGATAGAACCTTTAATTTAGATATTAATACTTCGATTCAGATAATGCAGTTTTTCTTAGACAGAATGACCGATGATCTTTATTTACATTTTGAAGTGGTTCCAGATCATTTACCAAGAAAATTAAAAGAAATACTCGCAAAATTCCCTGAAAACACAGCTGCAATTTGAAATTGGTATTCAAACCTTTGACCAAACCGTTCAAGAAAATATTAGTCGTAAACAGAATAACGCTAAGTCTAAACAAAATTTAATTTGGTTAAGAGAAAATACCACGGCGCATATTCATGCTGATTTAATATTTGGCCTGCCAGGTGAAACCTTCGAGGCTTTTAAAGATAGTTTTGATCAACTTTATGCCTGCAAGCCACATGAAATACAAATGGGAATTTTAAAACGTCTTAAGGGAAGCCCTATTATTAGGCATACCGAAAACTTTGATTTACGTTTTAACCCCTTACCTCCCTTTAATATTTTAAGCACCGATCGAATAGACTTTGCGACCATGCAACTGGTCAATCGTTTTGCGCGTTACTGGGATATGATAGGAAATTCTGGACGCTTTAAGCATACTTTAAACGTGTTATTGAATTATAATCCCTTTGATGAATTCATGGCAATTTGTAACTGGTTATTTGAAGAAACAGGGCAAACACATAGAATTAATCTTAAACGTTTATTCGAATTATTATCACAATCGGTTGAAGCCCTATTCCCAGAAAAACATTCAATGGTTTTAATTAAAATTGAATTAGATTACAAGGTACGCGGGTTTAAAAAGCATTTTTAATACTCTCAACTTATATGCTGGACAGAAAAAACAAACAAATAATAGACCAAGTAAATTATTACAAAGGCAAAAACAACATATGCAATAATACCTAACATAAAAAAGCTCTGTCATTTACAAAGTGGCAGAGCCTTTAATACTTAAATAATAAACATTAAGCGTATTCAGATAGAAACTGGTAGCGTGCAAATAGGATCTCAAATACCCAATAACAAAGGCCTAAAGCTAACCATAAATAATTATGTAAAGTTAACTTGTCATTACTCTCACCATTAGCATCATTACAAACCCTGTTTACAATTAACTGAGCCTGATATAAACACCAACACATCACCGGCATTAACATGAAGCTCATAAAAATAGTAAATGGTGAGCCAATATTCATTGCCGCTAACCTATCACCAGCTTTACTAGCAACATAAGCAAAAACATAAACAGTACCAATCATATTAACTGTTTTGGTTAATTCCTCTGATTGAATGATATGTTTACTGGCAATATTTTTAAATAAAATTGGGCCAAAAAAGATTGAGAAAAAAGCACGCACTGCAGGCCATATATTATCTCCGGAGGCAATTTTATAATTTGCCCAATTCTTATAAAACCAATACAAGCCATAGACACCCATAGTGCCTAAAAACATAATTAAAAATTTCTTGGGAGAGACAACATAAAAATCGGCAGTGATTTCTGGCGTGATGACTTTATTCTTAGATTTGTTTTTTTGGATCTTGTTTTCATTAAACTCACTCTTATTAACACAGTTAGGCTATCTAACCATTTTAAAAAACACAATAATTTACATTACTTGTATACCCGCTATTAATCGAGATACAACAGCTCATCTTGTTTGTTAGCATTTTTATCATTTAAACACTTTATCGTTTTCATACTCCTCTGGTTGTTCAAAGAAACTATCAAAAAATGCAATATCTTTTTCTTCAATCTTGAATGAATGAGCATCTTCACTGTTATTCCGTTTTTGATTTCTTTTGATACGAACATGTAACGGAATATCAAAATAGTATTGCTCAACTGAAATTCCCTCGTCTTCAAAAAATTTTCTTAAAGCAATACGTGAAGACCTTTTCCAAAAACCCCAATCTAAATAGACAGTCAGTCCATTTGTAACTAATTTATGAGCGAGGCGCTTTTGATATTCAAAACACCCTGAATAACTGTTATCAAGCTCTTCTCGAGTTGGATAACGACCAAAAATATCTAGCTGTAACTCATCCAAGGATAAAAAGATAACGCCTGAATGATGTTGCATTTGTCTAGCAAAAGTCGTTTTTCCACAGGCAACTTTCCCCACAAGTAAAACTACTTTTCCATAATTTATCTTATCAACTGCTTTGATAAAGTATTCCTTCCTAATTAAAAGATCATTCACTGCCTTCTGATTCAATCACCAAAATACGAGCTTCACCCTGCGGATGTGCAACATGTTCTGTTCCCACCGAGGCGTAAAAAATATCCCCCGAATTAAGCAAGGTCGATTGCTCAATGCCAGCTTCTTTGTAAAGCATTTTGACTACACCATCTAATACAACAAAAACCTCTTCGCCATCATTGATATGCCAATGATAAGGCTGATCTGTCCAGTGAAGACGTGTTGTAATACCATTCATATTAGCAATGTCTTTTGCTCCCCATGCACTATCTGCAGTGAAGCTTTTAGCTCTGATTATTTTCATATCTTGATATTATACTCGTTACCGATCCTGTGGTTTAATGTTTTTAATGTCTGCAACAAATGCTTTTAACATTTGTACAGAATATTTAGTGTTTACTCTTTTTGTCGAAGCAGGATGAAACATTAAACTCACTCCATCTCGCCTCGCGTTCTTAGGGCGGATAGGTCGATTTACAAACCCACCACCACAATTAGGACAAACATTTTCTAATATATCCTGCACACAGGTTTGACAGAAAGTGCATTCATAACTGCAAATCATTGCTTCGGATGAATCTGCTTGCAAGTCTTTATCACAACATTCGCAATTAGGTCGTAGTGCGAGCATGCTTAAATCCTTAATAGAAAATACAACATAAAAAGACGAAGTAAGTTATAGCGTTAACAAAATAAAGCCTCGCATTTTATCGAGGCTTTAAAGACATCATAGATTCGTATGAAGAAAAATAAATATTATTTATTTCAAGGAAAGAAAATTCACAGCGACACTAAATCCAATATCTTGAGCATCTACACGTAATAATGTTGCATCTGCATCAAGTGGTGGAAAGCGCTCATCTTCCGTATCAAGTTTAATATGCACCTGATCACCTTCTTGCAGACTTGCATCATTGAATGTTATCAACATACCTGTACTACTTAAATCCTTACAAATACCTTTGACAACAACCGAACCTTTAGTTATTTCAATTGGTAGTTCTAGCTCCATACGATGAAATGAGCGCTTATCATTCTGAGTAAAAAACATAACCTCTCCAAGATAATTAATTTTAATACCATAAAAATGGATTAAACATGTCAATCACGCAAGTTTATTTTGCGAATTTTTAAATACTTTGCGAGTTTAAACATTATTTTCTCTTAAGTAAGAAAGGATCTCATCTGGCAAAGGTTGTAAGCGCTTTGATTTGTCTAAACATACCATTTCAATATCACCAATAACGGCGACCCTATTAGCGCCAGGACGCCAAACTTCTTGACGCCATATGGTTTTATATTTTCCATCTAATTTGAAGCTTGTACGAATATCACATACCTCAGCAAATTCGACACCATCTTGAAAAGTCATATTGGCTTTATAAACCGCAAAGCCAAGCCCTTTTTCTCGCCAAAGTTTATCTAAACGATCGCTATCGATCACATGTTCACGGGCGCGTTCAAAATACTTCAAAAAGTTAGGATGATATACCACACCAGAGTGATCAGTATCTTCATAGTAAATTTGTACGGGATGATGAAAAATTTTTGTGGTCACTGTTTTCTCTCTAGGTTAGGCCTGTTATTTTATTTAATAATTTGATTGAAGCATCTTCCAATAAATCCAGCACTAGTTCAAATCCATTGTTACCGCCGTAGTAAGGATCAGGTATTTCTTTTTTATCCATACTCGAATCAGCATAATTTAAAAACAGGGAAATTTTATGCTGTAAATGTTGCGGGCATAAGGTTTTAAGATCTGCAATATTTTGCTCATCAAGTCGCTAAAATAAGATCAAAATAGTCAAAATCAGCAACATCGACTGGACGAGATGTGATGCCTTTAAAACTATATCCACGCGCTTTACCTGCTTCAATACTTCGTCTATCCGGTGAATTTCCTTGATGAAAATTTATAGTACCAGCAGAATCAACTTCAATATCTATCGCCATTTTTTTGGCCATTGCTCTTAACACCGCTTCTGCACTTGGCGAACGACAAATATTACCTAAACAAACTATCAGGACCTTTTTCATTTATGAGTTCCTATTTTATTAAACCTTCATACCAGGGTAAGCAAACAACTCTTTAGTAAGTGGCGGTGTTTTGTAAAAACAAGCCAATGCATTAATTAATGCCTTGGTGCGAATACAAAAACCATTTTCTAAATAGCTTAAAACCTGTTGATATACTTTATGTTTGAAGGCTAATCGATCAATTTCAATACCACTTAAATTATCCGCACTAACATCAAACTTAAAACCACAACTGACGGCAATTGCCCATTCAATTGCCTGTGGCACTACTTCAACCTTTTCAAATTCAGCCTGTTAGCTCAGCATTTCGGCCATCGGGCTCATACCAATAACCATAATCTTCTAATAAACGTCTTTTCTCACCAGCAACCAACCAATGGGCTATTTCATGTAATGCACTCGCATAAAATCCATGAGCAAAAATAATACGATGAAAAGCATGCTCATTATTTGCGGGTAAATAGATAGGTTCATTGTCTCCACATACCAATTGAGTTTGGTGGCTTTCTAAGAAGGTTTGCTCAAAAATGTTAATTAAATCTTGATAGTTAAATACTGTTGAAGGTGAATTTGACACTGTTTAAACCGATTTTAAGTTGTATTATTTTCACTAAATTATACACTTAGACTAATTGAATTTATAGAAGAAGATCCCATGTCATTTTTAAACAAAATTCGCTGTGCATTTACTCTAGGGCAAGGTTTATTAATCGAAAATCGTGCCTTACAAACAACAGATGATCCCATCGCTTTTTTTAAAGCATGGTTAAGAGAAGCTGAAAATAGCGGCATTATTTTACCTGAGTCGATGTCCGTTTCAAGCTGTACATTGGAAGGTCGGCCTTCTTCTCGAATGGTTTTGTTAAAAGAAGTGGATCAAAAAGGGTTTGTGTTTTTCACTAATTATAACAGCCGTAAAGCCAAGGAATTAGAAGCCAATCCCTTTGCGACTCTATTATTTCATTGGAATATGTTACAACGTCAGGTACGCATTGAAGGACGTATTGAACGTATTAGTGAACAGGAGTCCGCTGATTACTTTCATAGCCGTGGACGCGGCAGTCAGATTGGCGCTTGGGCATCTCATCAGAGTGACGAGCTTGATAGCCGAGAAACCTTAGTAGAACGAGTTAAAATGTTTGAACAAAAATTTAAAGGGCAAGAGATCCCGCTACCAGAATTTTGGGGTGGATATCGTGTGGTACCCGATAGAATTGAATTTTGGCAAGGCAAGGCCGATAGATTGCACGATAGGTTTATATATCAACCTGAGCAACAAAGCTGGAAAATTACTCGCTTAAACCCATAAAGGTGAATCTAAAATAATCGTTGTTAAATAATTAGATTTAACAACGATTTAAAAAGCTTATAACCAGCCATGTTGCTCAAACATATTCGCTAAATTATCCAATTCAACTTCAAGATGTTCTGTCCATTGTAATCCATTTTTCATGCCTCCTACCTGTTCCATAAACCAGTTATAAAACACTTTATTTTCAAATACGCCATGCAGGTAAGTAGTGTAAATATTTTCACATTGCCAGCCTAAGTTGTCTGCGATAAAAGGCGTCACTAAATTATTAGTTATGGTTTCTCCATGATGTATTTCATAACCAATCAATTGTCCACCTTGCCAGTTTACCTGTGTTTGTTTGGTGGATTTCTCCGCGAGCAATGTTGTTTTTAGTGCAATAAGTCCTAAACCTTTCTGATCACCGCCCTCTAAATTAAACGGGTCATGTATGGCTTCACCAAGAATCTGTAAACCACCACATATCCCTAAAATGAGCTTACCCGAATCATGAAATTGTTTAATTTCACCATCAAGTCCTGAATCTTTTAAGAAAGTTAAACTTGCACCACTGTTTTTACTGCCAGGTAAGATTAATGCATCAAAATGGCTCAAATCAATCTGCTTAGTGATCGGCACTAAATTAATATCATCTTGATATATTAATGGGTCGAACTCATCCATATTTGACGCATAGGGATAATACAAAATGCCAATATTAATTTTTCCACGTTGCCATTGAGTGCCTAAACGAAAGCTGTCTTCTTCAGGTAGATGGTGACGATAATAGGGTAAAATAGCCACCGTAGGGATGCCTGTTTTTTCTTCAAGCCAATCCATTGCATTACCTAATAACGCTTGATCACCACGAAATTTATTAAGCACAAAGCCTTTTATCAATTTTTGTTCTTCTTCACTTAAGCAAGCCCAAGTACCAAGAAGATGAGCAAAGGAACCTCCGCGATCAATATCTGAAACCAGATAAACATCAGCTTGACACTCTAGTGCTACAGACATATTAACAATATCACCTGAGCGCAAATTTATTTCTGCTGGACTGCCTGCTCCTTCAATGACAACTTGATCATATTGCTCAATTAATTGATGTAATGACTTTTGCACTTCTGGCCAAAGTAAGTTTTTACGCTCCAACCAAGGTAACTGACTTATTTTAGTATTCACCTTGCCATTAATAATGACTTGGCTTTGTGTATCGGCGCTGGGTTTTAATAAAACAGGGTTCATTAAAGCATCAGGCAACACTTTTGCGGCAACCGCTTGCAAGTATTGAGCTCGCCCCATTTCTAAACCATCGCAGGTAATAGCCGCATTATTACTCATATTTTGCGCTTTAAAAGGGGCAACCTTCAGCCCTCGATTAGCTAATAAACGACAAATTGCAGTCACTACCAGCGACTTTCCAGCATCACTGGTGCAACCTAAAATCATAATGGGTTTATTTTTTTGAGTCATTTGCTTACCAAAGTTAAAAATGAATAAATTACAGGCAAAAAAAGCACTGCAAATGCAGTGCTTAAATTATCACTTTACATATTATTAGCCACGACGTGAAGCAACGGCTTCCGATAACTGTGATAATAAGCTTTCTGTATCATTCCAACCGATACAAGCATCAGTAATACTTTGACCATAGGTTGTCGCTTTACCATCGACTAAATCTTGACGACCTTCGATAATATGGCTTTCTACCATAACACCCGAAATTGCTTTATCACCACCTGCAATTTGACCACAAACATCAGTACAAACTTTCATTTGGTTTTCAAATTTCTTTTCAGAGTTTGCATGGCTGAAATCGATCATTAATGTTTCTTCAAGGCCTGACTTTTTCAAATCGGCTTTAATAGCGACAACATCTGTAGCACTGTAGTTTGGTGCTTTACCGCCACGTAAAATAATATGACAATCTGGGTTACCAGTGGTTTCAACAATCGCACTGTGACCAAATTTATTTACAGATAAGAAGTGATGCGATGCGTTAGCGGCACCAATCGCATCAACAGCCACTTTAATCGTACCATCAGTACCATTTTTAAAACCAACAGGACATGAAATACCAGACGCTAATTCACGATGAACTTGAGACTCTGTTGTACGAGCGCCAATTGCGCCCCAAGTCATTAAGTCACCTACATATTGTGGTGTGATCATATCCAAGAACTCTGTCGCTGCAGGTAATCCCATTGCATTAATATCTAACAATAATTTACGACCTGTACGTAATCCTTTATTGATGTTAAAAGTACCGTTTAATTCAGGATCGTTAATTAGTCCTTTCCAACCAACTGTCGTACGTGGCTTTTCAAAATAAACACGCATTACTACTTCTAACGTGTCTTTATATTTTTCACGTAATGGTGCAAGTTTAGAAGCATAATCTAATGCGACTTCTGTATCATGAATTGAACAAGGTCCAATAATTACTAAAAGACGATCGTCTTTATTACTTAAAATTTTGCTAATCGCTTCGCGAGAGCCTGCTACTGTTTTTTTAATACTTTGTGTTGCAGGAAACTTTTCTAATAAAGCGATTGGTGGTAAAAGTTCTTTAATTGCTTTGATATGTACGTCATCAGTTTTAATCATTATTCTATTCCCAAAATTATATTATTTACTTTTTATTAAAATCTTATTTTTTAAAATCACAATACTTAAAATATTCGCTTAGTATTGATATTAATCCATTAGTGCGCTGTAGGGTTCAATGGAGACGGTTTCTCCGATCTCTACATTTCCTCTATCTTGTTCTAAGACGATAAAACAGTTCGATTGGCTCATTGAACTAAACACGCCTGACCCTTGGCTACCTGTTGTACTGACAACCAATTGGCCATCTTTATTGACACTATAAACTGCTCGTTGAAAATCAGTTCGTCCGGGTGATTTTTTCAGTTTATCTGTTGTCACTGCGTTAAAACGAATAGCTGGAGCTGTATTTAAGCCCGCCATAATAGCCATCGCAGGTACCGCCAACTGATACAAAGTGACCATAGCGGAAACGGGGTTACCTGGCAACCCAAAAAACACGCTACTTGGCAGTTTACCAAAGGCAAAGGGTTTTCCGGGTTTGATAGCGAGTTTCCAAAAACCTATTTCACCTAATTCGCTTAACACATCTTTAATAAAATCAGCTTCGCCAACTGATACACCACCACTTGTGATTACCACATCAGCTTGTTCATCGGCACTTCGAATGGCCTCTCTGATCAAATCAAGATCGTCGACTATAATGCCAAAATCAATCACTTCAACATTTAAGCGAGATAACAAGGCAATTATGCTATAACGATTACTATCGTAAATATCACCCTCTGATAGAGGTTGCCCGAGATTTGTAAGTTCATCTCCCGATGAAATCACAGCTACTTTCAGCTTTCTAAATACACATATTTCAGCAATCCCCAAGGAAGCAATTAAAGGGATATCACGAGGCGTTAATTTATGCCCGGCTTTTAAGACAGTTTGTCCCTGTTGTAAATCTTCACCAGCTTGGCGAACATTATCAGCAAATTTAGGTTTTTTACTAAATCGAATCTGATCACCTTCAGCAACTGTATTTTCTTGCATCACAATCGTGTCTGCACAATTAGGCATCACAGCACCTGTCATAATGCGAATACATTGCCCACTTTTCAACTCTCCAGAATATGGCGCTCCAGCAAAAGAGCGTCCAACCATGGTTAAAGTGATCGGTGTTTCAGGTGTAGCATCAAGCAAATCAGCTTGCAACATTGCATAACCATCCATAGCGGAATTATTAAATGGAGGTACATTAATAGGTGATTGTATGTCCTGTGCAAGGGCAAAACCTAAGCCATCTGATAACGCCAAAGTAATCGATTCACAGACATTATTTACTGAGGTTTGTAATTTTGATAATGCTTGTTCAAGGGGCATTAAACCTTTTGCATCACAACAACCCATTTCTTTCATTCCCAATGATTTAACTAAGTTAGGCGGGAATTGTTACTCTTTATTGCGATGACTGCAAATCCAGATCCTTAAAAATAGATTTTGGATCAAGATTGCATGCAATTTAAACAGATTTTGATGAATATTAATTCAACTATTCACTCTACGCCTTTAATGCCCCGTAAATGTTTAAAGCAACTGCTGATTGCTGTTTTAATAAAATCCTGTAAATAGGCCAAGTCTTTTTGTTCTTCACGCACGGTCGCATAAAGCGTATTCCACACCCCTTCCTTTCCTAATTTTCGGGCGACAACATAATCCTTTTTAGATACTCATAAAGTGCCCAGTTGGGTAATCCAGCCACACCACGGCCACTTGCAACTAACTGCAACATCATCAAAGTCATATCAGCATGTCGTACTTTCGCAGGTGAAACACCGGCGGGCGTCAGAAAATGGTTAAAAATATCTAATCGCTCAATTTCAACGGGGTAAGTAATTAAGGTTTCTTGAGCAAGTTCCTCTGCTTCAATATAGGTTTTATTGGCGAGTCGATGATGACGACTTAAAGCAAGCATTGGTTGATAACTAAAAAGCGGGATATAACTAATACCTTCAATCGGCTTCGGATCAGAAGTCACTACTAAATCTAAATTACCACGTTTTAACGCAGGTAATGGTAAAAAACTAAAACCACTGGAAAAATCAAGTTCCACCTCTGGCCAGCTATCACGAAAGCTATCTATGGCAGGCATTAACCATTGAAAACAGGAATGACATTCTACCGCCATATGCAAACGTCCCGCATCACCGGAAACAAACCTTGCTAAATCTCGCTCTGCACTACTGACTGCAGGTAAAACATGTTTTGCAAGATCTAATAAACGAATACCAGCGACAGTAAAACGAATAGGTCGAGACTTGCGGATAAATAAAGAGCAATTTAAACGCCCTTCTAGTTCTTTTAATTGGTGAGACAAGGCAGATTGAGTGAGATGCAACTGCCGTGCGACTTCAACTAAGTCGCCTGTATTATTCAAAATATTCAATGTACGCAGGTGTTTAATTTCAATCATAGAATGCCTTAAGTTTAATTTAATTAACCAATAAGATGAAAAAACTAATAATAACAGTAAGAATCAGCTGCTGTCGCCTTTATTTACTTCACAGTCTGTACAATATCAGGTAGTTTTACGTTTCTTATATTTTGCTTTCTCAGAGGTTGCCATGTATTCCGTTAATAGATCCTTCAAATTAGATAATGTGTGTTATGACATTCGTGGGCCAGTTTTAAAACAAGCCCAAAAATTAGAAGAGGAAGGACAGCGCATCTTAAAGCTAAATATCGGTAACCCCGCCCCATTTGGTTTTGAAGCCCCAGAAGAAGTATTAATGGATGTCATCAAAAACCTACCACAAAGCCAAGGTTATTGTGACAGTAAAGGATTATTTTCTGCTCGTAAATCAGTCATGCGAGCATTATCAAGCGAAGGGATTATTATCACTCGATACCAATGATATTTATATCGGTAATGGCGTTAGTGAACTGATTGTAATGTCTTTACAAGCCTTATTAAATAACGGTGATGAATTACTTATTCCAGCTCCAGATTACCCACTTTGGACTGCTGCAACTAATCTTTCAGGTGGTAAAGCGGTTCATTATGTTTGTGATGAACAATCTGAATGGTTTCCAGATATTGATGATATTAAGTCTAAAATCACTTCAAAAACTAAAGGCATCGTTTTAATCAATCCTAATAATCCAACAGGTGCGGTTTACTCAAAAGAGTTATTAGAACAAATTGTTGAGCTTGCTCGTCAACATAATTTGATTGTTTTCTCTGACGAAATTTACTCTAAAATTGTTTACGATGACGCAAAACATATCCCACTAGCAACCCTTGCTGATGATATTCTAATCGTCACCTTTGATGGTCTTTCTAAGGCTTATCGTGTCTGTGGTTTTCGCGTCGGTTGGATGATGATCAGTGGCGCAAAAAGGCAAGCGCGAGATTACATTTCCGGCATTGAAATTTTAGCGAGTATGCGATTATGTGCCAATGTACCCATGCAACATGCGATTCAAACCTCGCTTGGTGGTTACCAAAGTATTAATGAGTTAACCATTCCTGGCGGGCGTTTATACGACCAAACACAGGGAGCTTGGAAATTAATTAATGATATACCGGGACTAAGTTGTACCAAACCAAAAGGTGCTTTATATCTGTTTCCTAAAATTGATCAAAAGAAATTTAATATTAAAGATGATCAACGTTTTGCCATGGATTTGTTAATACAAGAAAAGATTTTAATTGTACAAGGAACCGGATTTAATTGGCATACACCGGATCATTTCCGAATTGTTTGTTTACCACGTATGGATGAGCTGACAAAAGCGATAGGTAAAATAGGCCATTTCTTAGAAGATTATCGTCAATAGACTTTAAATATTAAGCGTCGTCATTTAGATTTATAACGACGCTTTTTTATTTTATCTTCTTGGTTTTCTTTGAGGATTTTTAGGCTTCCAATTAAGATCTGATTTAGGAATTTCAGCCTTAGGCTCAAACCCTTCAACATTTTTACGAGTGATCACTTCACCTAATTTTTTCTCAATATAACAAAGGCTTCTAAAGTCATCACGCGAGACAAAAGAGATCGCTTCGCCATTTGCACCAGCTCGTCCCGTACGCCCAATACGGTGCACATAATCATCCGCTTGATCCGGTAAATCATAGTTTAAAACCAAATATAAATTATCGATATCAATACCACGAGCTGCAACGCCCGTAGATATCAAATATTGTAATTTACCATTTTTAAAATCTTCTAATAATTGCTCTCTAACCGCCTGACTTCTGCCACTGTGAAATGCTTCAGCCTGAATACCACGCTTTTCAAGCTGACTGACTAATTTTGCGACACCTCGTTTAGTCTCGATAAAAATTAATGCCTGTGGCCATTGATGTTGCTGTATTAATTGGCTTAATAGCGCAGATTTTTTATCTTTATCAACTGGAATCAACCATTGGTTAATTTTAGGTTTATCACTCTTAGCATTAATGCTGATTTCAGAGGCGTTTTCCAGAATTGTCTTTGCTAAGAACCTAACTTGTTTGGAAATGGTTGCTGAAAACAATAAGTTTTGACGTTGCTCAGGTAAGCGTTCAACTATCTTGTTAATGTCAGCAATAAATCCCATATCAAGCATTCTGTCAGCTTCATCGAGTACCAAAATTTCTACTTCATCAAAATGAATGGCGCGTTGAGTGTACATATCAAGTAAACGCCCTGGTGTTGCTACTAATATATCAACGCCCAAAATTAAAGCGACTTTTTGAGGCTCATCATCAACACCACCATACATGGCCAACGAAGTCAGATTTAAATGTTTCGAATAAGCTTTAACATTTGCTTCAACTTGGATAGCAAGCTCACGTGTTGGCGTTAAAATAAGTGCTCTTATTCGTTTTGCACGCACTTCTGTGGCATCTTGTAAATGCTGTAAAATGGGTAAAACAAAGCTTGCTGTTTTACCTGTGCCCGTTTCTGCAGTACGCAATAATGTCTTTGCCTTTGCAGATAATAGGAATCGCTTTTTCTTGGATGGCGGTAGGTTTTTGGTAACCTTGCTCAGCAATGGCTTGTAAAATAGGCGCGCTTAACCCAAGTTTAGAAAATGGCATTTTTAATCTCTGTGTAGTTATAAAGTGATATCAGCCCGAGAGTATACTCTTTATCCGTTAAGGAACAAAATATAGCGAGATTGTTAGCTTTATTTCCTTTGTACTAATTCAATAAAGTAAATGTTTGGCTAGCTAACTTTTTCCCGTTTACGACTAACGTAAGTTGATGTTCTCCAGAATAGTATTTACGTGTAGAAATAGGCTTAAAACTAAATGCTTTAGTGAAAGTTTTATTGCAACCTTTAATATCAGCCTCTGATATTTTAAAAATTTTATCTGCTTGTTGCCCATTTTTTTTCATAAAACTAATAATAAACTCACAGCGACATAACCCTAAATTTTGTTTTGAATTTAAAACAAAAGAAAAATTAAGTTTCTCTCCCAAAAACACTGTTTTATCTAATTTAAAATCCTTTACACCAATATGAACAGGATCAGCAAAACCAAATAAAGTTAATGCACTTGGATGAGCACTTTTTAGCAAACCTCGACAGGCATGTTTTACCAACCACATACGACTTTTACTTGGTTTACCTTGCATCCAGGATTGCGCAATTTTGATGACTAAGTCAGGATGATCTTTACTGATATCATTAAGGTTATTCGCCACACTTCGATAAACATAATCCTCTGGATCATCTTTAAGTGCATCAAGGATCGGTATTATTTTTGTGGGGTCTTTTTTAAACTCAGGCAAGGCCGTTGCCCAGGGTAATCTAGGACGACAACCTTCGCTTGCTAAACGACGAACATGAAAATTATCTGACTTCGTCCACTCAAGCATTTGCGCCATCATTACTTCAGGGTATTTTTCTATAAAGGGCCTAACCGCAAATTCAGAAGTAGAATATTGGGTTAAAAAAGCAAGGCTTTCAATTGAAGTGGCTAGTTCATTAATACCAAAATATTCTATGAAAGCAGGGAAAAACATAGCTTCATAACCACTGTAAAAAGGTGCTACTTGGTGCAAAATCGAAGTGCTTTGCTTAAAATTTTGAGGTAATAAGGTATATAAAGTTTGACTAATAAAGGTGAGACGAGATTTAAGTTCGCGCCTCTCCCAATGCTCATCAAATAAGGTATCAATGAAGAGTTGTTTATCAAAGGACGGATAAGCATCTTGAAAATGTGAGGCAACTGAATCAATAAAATCTTTGCTATAAACATCTTTAAGTAATTCAGCCACATTATTTCCCTATAAAATACGTTCACCAAAATGGAATACACAAAACTCACCGGGTTGCATTTTATTCCATTGTTCATCACTGGTGAGCGGGCGAGTTGCAATGACAGTTACAATATCACTATCTGACGTTTCTTCTGAAAAATTAACCGTTAATTCTTCATCGATCAATTGAGCTTTTCCGAAGGGAGCTCGGCGCGTTATCCAGTGTAAATTATTAGTACAGTAGGCCATCACATATTGCCCATTACTGAGTAACATATTAAAAACACCGAGTTGGCGTAATTCATCTGCATAACTGGCGATTTCTTTAAAAACAGTTAGCATATCAGTGGGTTCAGATTGGTAATCTTGTTGTAATTTATTAATAATCCAACAAAAAGCACGTTCACTGTCAGTTTGCCCGACGGGCGTCGCTCGACCTAAGGCTAATTTCTCATAACCAGTTAACTGACCATTGTGTGCGTAAGTCCAATTTTGTCCCCATAATTCACGGGTAAAAGGATGTGTATTTTCAAGTGATACGCCACCTCGATTTGCTTGTCGAATATGACTGATCACAGCTGTACTTTTTATTGGATAATCTTTAACCAATTTTGCTACGCGTGATTGACAGCTAGGTTTAGGATCTTTAAAACTACGGCAACCTTTTCCTTCATAAAAAGTAATACCCCAACCATCTTTATGAGGGCCAGTTTCTCCCCCTCGCTTTATTAAACCACTAAAACTAAAACAGATATCCGTTGGAACATTGGCACTCATGCCTAACAACTCACACATCGATACTTACCCTATGCCATTTTCTTTTCAATTAATAAAATCAAAATATGAATGATTTTAATATGTATTTCTTGAATACGATCGGCATAACCAAAATGAGGAACACGTATCTCAATATCTGCGAGTCCAGCCATTTTACCGCCGTCTTTACCTGTTAACGCAATAATTTTAATGCCCTTCTCTTTTGCTACTTCAATTGCTTTTAATATATTCGTCGAGTTTCCGCTTGTTGAAAGGCAAAAAAGTACATCGCCACGGCGACCGACACCTTCAAGATATCGAGCAAAAATATAATCGTATCCATAATCGTTACCCACACAGGAAATATGACTTGGATCTGAGATTGCAATCGCGGGGTAAGATGGACGATGTTCACGATAACGCCCAGTTAATTCTTCAGCAAAATGCATTGCATCACAATGCGAACCACCATTACCACAGGCGAGTACTTTTCCTTCCTGTTTGAAAGCATCAGAAAGCATAGTGGCGACATCTTCAATTTCGTCGCAAATTGTTCTGATCAGTAAAGAAAGCCTGTAATACTTTTTCAGCTTCTAATAACTCGTCTTTGATAATATTAATGTTGGTCATATACCGTCCTAAATTCACGAAATGAGGCGGCCTATTTTTACATAGTTGTTATCGAGTTACTAGCTGGAGAGTTGAGCGAAGTTATAAAATTACAGGAAATGAGAAATAAAAAAGCAGAGTTTACTTTAATGGTAAATACTCTGCTTATTAATACTGCACTAATGATTGCACTATCATTAAATTATTGCGCAATAATTGAGGACTTAATTACGCTTTATCAAGTGTACAAGTTAGCTCTTCTTTAACTTGACCAGCTTCAATTGCATCAATTGCTTTTTGGTCATGTGCATTTGGTGGACAACCACAAGCGTGATCACTTGTTGCGTGTAAACGAGCTTGTTCTAAATGCCATTGTGCTACTTTGATATGTTGATCAACGTTCATATTATTATTCCTTTGGTTAGTTAAATTGATTTAAATCAATTAATGGCATTATATACAAACCCAAAAGACAAGACAAGCCAGTGGCTAACAGACTTTTTAATTTAAAATCAATTGCTTTAAAAACAAACAAGCTGGCGTCAACAAGCATTAACGCCAATCACACAATCAAAGACAATGTAACCTATTTATTTTTTGGTAAGGCTACATTTACTTCAAGAACAGACATATCATCATCATCTTTATCAGAAAATTCACATTTAACATCCTGTGATGAAATATCCATATACTTACGAATAACCGCAACAATTTCTTTTTGCAATTCAGGAAGGTATGAAGGACTTGCTTGCACTTGAGTGTTCATGAGCGACAATGATCTGCAGACGATCTTTTGCTAGTTTTGCCGTTCCTTTTTTAGGTTTCTCTTTTCTAAAATATTGTAGAAGTCCCATACTAAGCTCCAAATAAACGGCTCAAAAAGCCTTTCTTTTCAAATTTAACAAAACGAAATTCACGTTCATGACCTAGTAAACGATCCACTGCATCTTGATATGCTTTACCCGCGTTACAATCTTGATTTAAGATCACAGGTTCACCTAAGTTTGAAGCTGATAACACATCCTGTGATTCTGGAATAACACCAAGTAGGTCAATTCCTAATAGATCATCAATATCATCAATACTGAGCATTTCTTCTCGTTCAACACGTTCAGGGCTGTAACGTGTAATCAATAAATGCACTTTAACAGGATCTAACTGTTTCTCGGAACGAAGTGATTTACTTGATAACATCCCCGTAATTCTATCAGAATCTCGTACAGAAGACACTTCAGGGTTAGTTGTTACAATGGCTTCATCAGCAAAATACAGTGCCATCATCGCTCCCTGTTCAATACCTGCAGGTGAGTCACATATAATATACTCAAAACCATCAGCCTTCAGATCATTGATCACTTTATCCACACCTTCTTTTGTCAGTGCGTCTTTATTTCGTGTTTGTGAAGCGGGTAAAATATATAGTTGTGGGGTGCGTTTATCCTTCACTAAGGCTTGCTGTAAATTTGCTTCGCCATTAATGACATTGATTAAATCATAAACCACTCGACGCTCACATCCCATGATGAGGTCAAGGTTACGTAAACCGATATCAAAATCGATTACCACCGTTTTCGCGCCTGAAATTGCCAGCCCGGTGCCAATTGCAGCACTACTCGTTGTTTTACCAACACCGCCTTTTCCTGATGTGACAACAATTACTTTTGCCATGATATACCCTTATGTTTACTTATCTATTGAGATTAATTCAAATTATCTAATACGAGTTGTTCATTTTCTAATGAAACAATACTGCTCTTGCCAATATAATCTCCTGGCAAAGCATCACTTAATTTATATACGCCCGCAATTGATACTAATTCAGGCGCAAGTAACTGGCAAAAGACAGAAGCACTTTGGTCACCCATTGCACCAGCTAAAGCACGACCACGCAACGCACCATAAATATGGATATTGCCATCTGCTATCACTTCTGCACCGGCACTAACATCACCATTAATGACCAAATCACATTCTTTTGCATAAATTTGTTGGCCTGATCTTACTCGACCTTTGTAAATTTTTGTTTTTGCTTCATTGGCAATAAACGTTGCGCTTTCCGTTTTAACTTCTGGTGACTCTGTTTCTACTGGAGTATCTTTAACGGCAGTCGCTTTCTTAACTTGTCTTTTAGAACTTCTTAAAATAGCAATTTGTTGAGATTGGAGGTTATTTTTTTGTGCCTCAGATAAATCCCCTGACACACCTGCTAATATAAAATTATGTTCTAAAACTACTTTTTGTATTTGAGAGAAGTCTAAATTTAATGCCTGATTTTCAACGTTAACGACCACAGGGGCATGTTGAAAAAAATCTGGTGCCATTATGCGTTTCTTGTTTAACTCATCGGCTAAAATAGACAGATCTTCACTTTCAATGGTTATAACCAATAATGAGAAATTCAACGATTTTAATGTCATAACACCTCTATCTCGTGTAAAAAATACTTTTTGATTTAAAATTCAGTCAATTTGTATAAAAATTAAAGCAGATTGCATGTTATAGTCTGCGCTCTTAATAGGCAAGTAAAGGGTTACAATAGTATTATGTTATGTGCTGTATATAAAAGTATTCGAAAATCACAAACTTATCTTTTTATTGCAAAAAGAGATGACTTTGAACCTGTGCCTGATGCATTATTAACGCAATTTGGTCCACCTCAACTGGTTAGTCTGTTAAACATTAAACCAGATAGCAAACTGGCAGCGACTGATGCTAATACAGTGATTGAAGCAATACAAAAAAATGGCTTTTATTTGCAACTTCCACCTCCACCCGTTGACTACTTAGAAGAGCATAAGGCTTGGCGAAAAAAACAATTAGAGGTATTTAATGAAACTGACTAAAATTTTAACTGTTTCTTCGTTGCTCATGTTATCCATGACAACCAGTGCAGAATCAACAACAGCAGAACCAGAAAAAATGCCTTTTGAGCAATATGTTAGCGCTCTAAAAGTTGAAGCTATTGAAAAAGGCATCAACGAAGAGGTTGTAAATAAAGCCTTTGAAAAGGTCGAATTTTTACAGCGTAGTGTAAAAGCAGATAAAGCCCAGCCTGAATTTAAGTTAACACTTGATACTTATATTCCTCGCGCAGTGCCCGATTGGAAAATTAAACAGGCACGAGAAGCCTATAAGAAACACTATTACCTTTTACAGGAAGTCGGTAAAAAATATGGTGTTCAGCCTCGTTTTATTGTTGCTTTATGGGGCATAGAAACTAATTTTGGTCGCTTAACAGGTCGTCATTATATTATTTCATCACTTGCAACTATGGCCTACGAAGGTCGTCGCGAAACACTATTTAAAAGACAACTTTTTGCAAGCATTAACTATCCTTGAGCAAGGCCATATTGAACAGGATAAATTTATTGGTTCATGGGCTGGCGCTATGGGTCAAGTTCAATTTATGCCAACATCCTATTTAAATTATGCAGTGGATCATGATGGTGATGGCAAAAAAGATATTTGGAACAATTACGCCGATGTATTTGCCTCTGCCGCTAACTATCTTAAAACAGAGGGTTGGGACAACAGTGAAACCTGGGGAGACAAGTATTAATTCCTGATGATTTTGACGTTGAATTGGCAGGCATCAAAAAGAAGAAAACCTTACAGGAATGGCAGGACCTTGGTGTGCGACGTTTCGACGGTAGTGCCTTACCAAAGGTTGATATGAATGCCTCTATTATTATCCCTGATGATGCCTCTGGACGCGTTTATCTGGCCTATAATAATTACCAAGTACTAATGCACTGGAATCGTTCTTATTACTTTGCAACGGCAGTGAGCTATCTTTCTGAACGCATTCGATATCCGCGTGTCACAGCACCATAAGCACGTTGTAATGACAGTCTATTTGATAAAATAATTCCTTTTAAATAAGTCAAATAGATACCAATATTAGAAATACAAATAAGTAGAAATAAATGAGCCATTTTTGGGAAGAAAAGACATTAGCACAGATGAATCAAACAGAGTGGGAATCACTTTGTGATGGCTGTGGTAAGTGTTGCCTTAATAAAATTATTGATGATGATACCGAGGAATTACATTTTACAAATGTTGCTTGTCATCTTTTACACACTAAAACATGCCAGTGCCGTAAATACGATCAACGTTTCAAAATTGTAAAGGATTGCGTCAAAGTATCTCTCGATGATATCGACCAATTCCACTGGTTACCAAAAAGCTGTGCTTATCGTTTATTAATTGAAGACAAACCACTACCAGAATGGCACCCATTATTAACGGGTAGTAAATCTGCGATGCATAAAGGTGGCTTTTCTATTCGAGGTAAAATTATCTCAGAAACCGCTATAAACCCAGAAAACCTAGAAGACTACATTGCCATTTGGCCAGCAGAATAAGGAAACTCCATGACAGACATTACTATTTTTCACAATTCACGCTGTTCTAAAAGCCGTCAAACAATGGCGTTACTTGAAGAATTTATTCGTGAAAATACAACTAGCAATCTGGATATTGTTAACTATTTACAAACACCACCAACGTTAGCTGAATTAAAAGAAATCATCACCTTATTAGGCTTTACTTCGGCACGTCAATTAATGCGAACCGGTGAAGCTATTTATAAAGAGTTAGTATTAAAAGAAGAAACTGATGAAGCGGTTTTGTTGCAAGCTATGTTAGATAATCCAAAGCTTATCGAACGCCCTATTGTACTGGCTAACGGCAAAGCTAAAATTGGTCGTCCACCAGAATCTGTTTTAAGCATACTTTAAGCGTGATGAAAACTGAACACTATAAATTAGTAGCTCGGATCAGTTATTTTTTGCTGTTAAGCTTGATACCGATCTGGCACCTATGGTTATCGCCACCAGCGCTTAATTTAAGCCCTTGGTTAATTTTCAGCATTTGGTTTATTCCTCTTTTATTCCCTTTAAAAGGTATTATTCAAGGAAACCCGTACACTTTTGCTTGGTGTGGTTTTTTAGCATTACTATATATGATGCACGCCATTGTGGTTATTTATACTGCTTATTTAAACGGGACTAACATCGAGTTAAGCTTAGCAGTTTGTGAATTGTTATTCGCAAGCTTTTTCTTAATGGGTAATATTTATTTCGCTAAATACCGTGGTCAAGAACTCGGCCTGAGTATTCGCAAAAAGAAAGAAAAATAAATGCCCTCCGAACATCTCTTTTAAGGGATGTTCGAGGAAACTCTAGTTTTTATGCTTTTCTTGTTAGCTTGCTATTGTCAATATGGTCAAACTCTTTTCCATAGATATCCAATAACATAGTTTGCGAATAAATAAGCGAGCTTTCAGTTACTCTAACCTGTTGTACATAAGATTTCATTTTTGCATTTTTTGTCATAAATGGACTTTGAATAATTTGCCAATCCTGCTCTTCTATTGTGGCACTTACATTTAATACTGATTTTTTTTCAGTGCTTTCAAAGGGGCCAGAGGCAAGTACACACATTCCTCGAGGAATAGTTAATGAGTGCATCACAGTATCACTCCCCTGCTCCCATAACCAATAGCCCGTTTCATGGTGTATTAGTTTCCCGGTAGTATTTCTTCTCACTTCTTGAGAATAAAATACAACGCTTAATACTTGGGACTCCGCATTTTCTGTTTCGCCAATGCCTTTAAACACAATATTTTCATAATAACTATTAATCTCAGTTCCATCTGGCTCAGGCGCGATATCCTCACCTTTATTGCCCTCCCAATGGCCAATTAAGTGAGTCAGTGGACCATAGTTTGTTTCATCAATTGTGTTCATTGTTGCACCTTGTAAAATAAAAAGTTGTACCTTGTAAAGAATATTATTCGATGAGCTTTCGAACTTCTTTAACTAAATTCTGTGGCGATTTAAGATAACCAGCATGCTCAAGCAATATTGCACTATCACCATTGGTCAATAGCAACGCTGGAAAAGCGGTTGTTTGCATAAACTCTTGTAATTCTTGCACATCTGATTGCTGATATAATGCTTCATTACTCAAAGTATCTTTAAATATTTTTTTAGGGGGAGATAATTTAAACTCTGAAATAATATGGGCAAAATCATTCTTACAACCAAAAGGGTTTCCCTCAACAAAATGCTCTTTTTGCAAAGCATTTAAAACAGGTAAGGCTTTATCTGTTTGTTTCTCTTGCAACCAAGCCATAAAATTAGCGGCTACAATGGCATTTTTAGGACTGTCCGCATAACGAATATGTTCTTGTCCAAATTTCTGTAAACCTTGTTTTTCAGCTTCTTTTATTTGTGAAAAGCCAGCACAATCTCTACCATCATAATGCGCACAATGCCAAATATGTATTTCCATTTCTGGGAAACTTTCTCTTATAGCATTTACTAATGGTGTAGCAACATAACTCCAGGGACAGTGAGAGTCATAGATAAAATATAGTTCAGGGTGCATATAAATAACCTTTTAAAAATATTAATAGACAGTAGATTGCCTAAAAACAATGTCGTTTTTCTTAAATTAAATGATTTAAAGTGAATAAAAACATACACAGACGGCATGTTTAACTTCTAGCTTATTGCTTGTTTGTATGAGTAAACCCGAATTGATGTCTCGTTTGAAAACCTGTAAATAATTGCTATCTTGATGTGCAACTAATAACCACTGTTGGTTTGGTGAAAGTGCAAAATGACGAGGTGTTTTACCTCCCGTATTTGTAAATGCAATAACCTTAAGATCACCAGAAAAAGGCTCCACCTCAAAAACACAAATACTATCATGTCCACGATTACTGACATAAAGAAATTTACCATCTTGACTTAACGCCACCTCTGCAATTAAGCTTTCTCCATTGAACTCATTGGGTAAACTACTTAGTGTTTGTAGTAAACGTAAACTACCTTGTTGCACATCAAACTCAAATACAGATACCTCATTACTAAGTTCATTTCCTAGGTATAACCTATCTCCTTTGGGGCCAAAAGTAAGGTGTCTGGGACCTGAACCAGCAGGCATAGTGGCCGTAAAGACTAAATCCAATTGTTGTTCAGTCACTTGATATACTTTTAATGCATCGATGCCTAAATCTGCAACCACTAAAAAACGTCCATCAATACTCAATTTACTTGCGTGAGCATGGGCACTTTCTTGGCGTTCTAGGTTGCTACTTTGTCCTTGGTGTTGAACATGAGCATAGGCTGGTGACAATGTATGACCTGACAAGGAAAAAGCCCCCACCGAACCAGAACTGTAATTACTTATAAAAGCCTTTTTAGCATTTAAACTGATATGACAAGGGGAATACCCCATTGAACTTTGTTTGTTGATGAAAATAGGCAATTTGGGTTTACTGATATCGAAGCAACCTAATTGCCCTTCGCCAGCGCATTCACTCACAGCTAACAAATAGTTTTTATCTTTGCTAACAGCCAAGAAACTGGTATCAGGTAAATCGGCGACACTGGCTATTTCTTTTAATTGGCCTGTAATAACATCAAATTCGACAACTTTAATACCTACATTTCCCTCAGGTGTATAACACCCAAGATATAAAATTTCTTTATTCATTGATTCCTATCTCTGTCTCAGTGATGAGACATTGTGAATAACTTATATGTTTAATAGACAGTTTCAATTGTATCATAAAGGGGCTTTAAGACAGTTATCAAAGCGCAAATACACTAAGGTACAGCCAATACTGCACAATTGCACAAATCATCACTTTCGAATTGAGTCAATTCTCCAGCCTGTAGCCCAGGTACAGGGAATAAACGTACCGTTAAGGGTTTATTTAGCCTAAAAGCCATGGTACCAGTGTCTGCCATCAAGCTGGCTATTTTATCGGCAGGTGTATCACCAGGGATAGGCACAGTGTCTAAACCTATTCCACATACGGCACTATAGGTGAGTAATGAACGAATATCATATTGCCCATTAATTGTCCCCTCTGCGAGCCCTCTATCTTCTGTTACAGCAAGCATTAACCCAGAAAAACCCACCAGCGGTAAGGCAGAAACAGATTTAAATACACGCGTTAATAAAGCAGATGCTTCTACTGTTCCCGCTGCGCCAAAATATGGTACGCCTAATTGTTGATAGACATCAACCATACTTGCACAATCCTTTGATGGTGCGACTGAGCTGTCTATACCAGCAAACTTAAAGCGGTTATGATTTTCAGTTTGATCAAATTCTTTGATAATATCGGCAACCTGTGATGCATGATATTGTAAGGCCTGCGACATCAAAATTTGTTGTTGTTTTAATTTTTCTTGATCCGAAAAGGAAGTATTTTCCTGATTAAAATCTCTGAGTACTTTTACTAATAGGTCCGGCGTTTCAAAACCAATAACATATTGATTACCAAGTTCACTATTATGATAACTTGCTGGGAAATAAGGGATCAGAGGTTGGCAATTAAAGTTAACAGTAAAGTTAAAGTTACCTTCACCACGCTCAGTGATATTGGCAATTTCCTGAATGGCTTTTACCGAATCCTCAATCAAACGCTTGTCTAATAACGTAAATTCATCAATCGGCACATTAACACAGGCATTACATAAATCCCCAAATTCTTTAATGAGCTCAGGTAACAAAGCAATTTCATGGCTATTTTTAGCCTCACCTATAGCAAACCTAATCCGTAAGCCATCTGACTTTATTTCATTTAATAAGCATCGAATAAAACTAAGATCGTCACTGGCACTTTGTAAATTAGTGGTATCGATATATTCAGCAAAAGGATTGGTGACAATTCGAATTGATTGCACTTGATAACCTTGTTGTGCAAATCGATTTGCTAGGGACGAGACAAAATTGAGATGCTTTTTCAATTTCACTCTGCCATTGTTCTTTATTTTTTGTGAGTACAAGAAAGGTTGTAATAGTACGTAATTTACAAAGTGTTTTATCATGAAAGTTCACTGAATATCCTTTTAATGGTCTATAACGCCATTTCTGACCAAACTACGACGAATGTTGCGGCACAGTTTAGCAAATCTATCAATTTCAGTAAAATTGGGGACTTCCCCTATTTGTAATTTATGCTCCCACTCTATGACCTCAGTTTCAGCCAACTCAAGTAGCTTTTTAGGACAACCCACACAGGTATCACCACAAATCTGACTTTCGGGAGCATAAAAAGGAAAATCTTCGCGAACAAGTGTAATGATGTTCGACATTGCTGTTTGCCGATCTGGTTTTTTATTCATAAAAAATACTTTTAATATAATTTCTTCGTTAGTCAGTACGAATATTGTTACAGGCGATTAATTATGAGTAAAGAATTAAAGGACAGAGCTCAACACAAGCTTGATCATGATCATTTAGTCATATTTAATTACAAGACTTAAAAACTCTAGTTTTGAAGGTATTTAAGCCACTAACATAACATTAGGCTAGTGACTTAATCGCGGTTCAGAGCTTCATAACAGTTGCCATGTTATGTTTTGGTTGTTGTGAAAATTCGAATTTATGTTCAGTTTTAGGCTGAGTTATAGATTTATCGATACCTGAAGCCAGTAATTCTTGCTGTTCATTTACACTTACTTCATTAGATTCCTGTGAAACTATTTGATGAGCCGTTTGTTCTGTTTTTAATTGTGATGACGCATATTTTTTAATATTAACCATCTCAGATTTAACCTGATCTTTAAATTGTTCTGATAATGATGCCACTAAATCGTCATATTCGTGAATTTCAACTCGACGGGCTAAGCGTTTATTCTGTTCATTTTGTAATGATTGCTTAGACTGACTTTCCCCTAAAGAAACAATAATGAGTTTGTCTTCCTGCACACCTTTATTAACTAGATATTCAGTGACTGATTGAGCGCGTTTATACGCTAATTTATCATTATAAATATTATTACCTGTGAGATCAGCATAGCCCACTACTTGCCAAATTTTAGAATCATCTGCATTTTCATTCTGCATGATATGCGCTGTTTTGTTTAATAAGGGTAAGTACTTATCAGCCACTTCACTGGAATCAAAGGCAAACAAAACCTGCTCTGAAATTTCTTCCTTTGAAGGTAACTTGTCATTTAGGTTTTCCTTCACAATTAATGCCTCAGTTGACAAATCATGTTCAACCTCATTTACGGTTATATCAGTCATAGAGGGGGCAGGCGAAGTAGTGCTAATTTCTTGTATATTATTGTGTAAGTACATGTCATCAGCTTCTCTTGCATAGATATTTTCTGCTAAGCTTTGCGCCATTAATTCAGCTTCTATTAAGCGCTTTTCTTCTTCCGTTATGACTGTATTGTTTTTGCTATAATCAATAGTTTCCAGAAAGGCAAAGTGATTAATTAAATCTCTATTTTCATAAAATTCAACTAAGCTTTGAGTTTTGTTTCTGGGTTGGTATTTATCCCAAGAAATAAAACTACCAGTCACTGCTGACATAAATACGATACTTAAAACTGATTTTTTAAACGAGCTCATGTTTTTCATTTTAATTCCTTATAAATCACCTGTTGTTTTTGACCTGTTCATTAAAACAAGCTGTTGTGTTTTTTTTAGGGTGAAAAAATGGCTAATCGCTGATCAATTATGTTCAAAAAATGGCAATGTGATTGATTGACTATTTCCGCGCTTATTTTCCGTTATACTGCTACCCAGATAAAGTAAGAGGATAATCAATGAAACGTATTGCTATCGTTGAAGACGAAAAAGATATTCGTGAGAATTACATCGATTTAATCACTAAGCACGGCTATAAAGTGGAAGCTTATAGTAATCGAGTTGATGCTCTTAAAGCCTTTGAATGTCGTTTACCTGATTTAGCGCTGATTGATATTGGTTTAGGAAATGAATATGACGGTGGATTTTTACTTTGCCAAAGCCTACGTCAACTTTCTGCTAGTGTACCTATCATATTTTTAACCGCGCGTGATAACGACTTTGATACCATTTCCGGTTTGCGTTTAGGGGCTGACGATTACTTAACAAAAGATATCGGCTTAGAGCATTTAATGGTTCGTATTAGTGCCCTATTTCGCCGCATTGATGTGTTACAAAAACCAGTACAACAAAGCAATATTATTACCCGTGGGGAATTGATTATTGATAGCGATAGAATGCAAATATCGTGGCAGACAAACACACTAGATTTTACTATTACAGAGTTCTGGATTGTTTATGCATTAGCTAATCGAGCGGGCATAGTGCGCAATCGTCAACAATTAATGAGTGATGCAAATATGGTAGTGGATGACAATACCATCACGTCTCATGTTAAACGTATTCGCAAAAAATTTATTAAAATAGATCCCACCTTTAATGAAATTAATGCCGTTTATGGCATGGGCTATCGTTGGGATATCACTGCAATAGAGAAGTCAGATTAATGAAGTTTTTAGGTGGTTTACGCACTAAGGTTATTTTACTGGCAAGTTTCTTTTTGATCCTCCCCTGGTTGGGATATCAATATATTCTTGAAATGGAAAAGTTTTTACGTCAGGGGCAAGAGCAAACCTTAATGGGTACGACACGAGCAGTAGCAACAGCATTACACGAGCGCGCAACTCTATTTAATGCTCAGGCTAGTGCCTTAAATGAAATACAAGATGGGAAAGATTTATACGCCTATGACATTACTTCCCCATTACGAATTGATGGGCAACTTGATGATTGGCAAAATGAATTCGATAAAAGTATTGTTTATGGGCAACAACAGACGGTTTTCCAGCTGAATAAAAACACCACCAATCCAATATCATTCCGACATATGTTAGGTACTCAGGGAAAATATCTTTATGGATACCTGCAAGTAACTGACAAACACCCTGTATTTAAAGCCACTGACAGTCGCTTTTTGAACCGAAATGACCATCTGATAATTGCTATTAGCACACCTCAAAATAAACTACAGCGTTATATTATTTCTATTGAACAGGCGGGATGGTTTAATGCTTACCAACTTAATGATAAAAATGATTTAAAGCAAAATGAAACACAGAGCCTTTGGCAAGAAAGCAAAGATTTTATCGCTGAATTGCCGAAATTCCTCGGCGCTGAAACAGCAAGTGCACCAGAAAGAGAAAAACGTATTCAAGGTTATTGGCGTACAACTGCTGAAGGCTACAATATTGAGTTTCGTTTTCCTATCGACATGTTAGGAGACAAGCTTGGACTTGCATTACATACCACTTCTAATAATAACACCGGCGAAATAAATAATATCATCGCGACATCAAGCACTGAAAACCTGCAACAATTAGGCACAGTATTAGTTCCTTCCCCTGAAATAGATAAAATCTTAAAGGGATTAAGTCATACTCAATCTCGCCTTTGGGTCGTGGATAGACATCAGCGTGTACTTGCCAGTGCAGGTGATATTCATCAGGCCTCTGGTGTTTGGCCTAAAAATATTCAGATTACAGAAAAAGACAAACAAGATACAAAAGCGGTGACACTTTGGAAATCCTTACAATTAAAAATATTATCGCCGCTTTATCGGTTGTTATTCCCGGCACCTAATAATGACTTTATTGATGAACTTGAAGGGTCAACACAACTTAACAGTGAATTTATAAAACAGGCATTAACAGGAGAGTCTCAATCTCATTGGCGTCAAACATCAGATAACAAAGCCATGATACTTTCCGTCGCTAGCCCGATTTTTATTGGTGATAAAGTGATGGGTATTGTGGTGGCAGAAGAAACCACTAATGGCATTCGTGCCTTACGCAATCAAGCATTAGAAACACTTTTTAATGTACTTATTGCAGTAATAGTCATTGCAACCCTACTATTGTTTTTCTTCACCGCTAATATTGCCTCACGGATTTCGAAACTAAGTCATCAAGCCGAAAAAGCAATTGATGAACAAGGGAGAATTGCATTACCTTTCATTCCATCCTCTTCTAAAGATGAGATAGGTTACCTTTCACGTAGCTTGTCAGAAATGGTCAAACGCCTTGGCGACTATCATCGATATTTAGAAAAGTTACCCTCTCGCCTTTCTCACGAATTAAGTACGCCAGTTGCAGTTGTCCGTAGTTCCTTAGATAATCTTGCGTTATTACAACAGGATGAAGAAAGCAAAAAGTATATAACACGCGCTAAAACCGGTATTTTGCGCTTAAATCGCATTTTAACCAGCATGAGTGAAGCAACTCGATTAGAGCAAAGCTTGCAATCGGGAGAAAAAATTTCTTTAGCATTGCAAGGTTTACTAACAAATTGTGTACAGGGCTACCAGATGACTTATCCTGAGCAAGCACTTTGTTTTAAAAATGTCTCCTGAATTACAACAAAATAAACTAACTATAAATGCAGATCCTGACTTTATTGTGCAATGCTTAGATAAGCTAATAAATAATGCCATGGAGTTTAATCTTAAAAATGAGCCGATTGAGGTGACCTTAAGACAACAGGAAAATGAAGCAGTTATTGGAATTCATAATAAAGGCCCTTTATTACCTAATGCAATGAGTGAAGAATTACTTAATTCTATGGTATCAGTACGCGAACACAAACAGCCGATACAAAATGCAGAACACACTCACCTTGGCTTAGGGTTATTTATTGCCAAATTAATTTGTGATTTTCACCAGGCTAGCATTGCAATCACCAATAACAAAGAAAAGAATGGGGTAAGCGTCACCCTGCGCTTTCCACTAATCTAACTGAGACAAAAAATGAGAAAACCAGCAACATCAGAAAAAGCCATTAGCGCGCTTAATATGCTTACTAAGGCACAGAAATATTTTGTTAAACAACTCAGTTTAGTTTGCCAAAAAAACAGTTTAGCGGAACAATTCACAGCAAAGCAATGGTTACGAGATAATGGTATTCACGGAGGCGGTGTACGTTATGAAGCACCTATAAACAGCTTATTTAATCAAGCATCCGTAAACGTATCGCAAATTCAATATGAAGATATGCCAGAGAAAGCCTTTGTATCAGCTACGGCATTATCTACAATTATTCACCCTGTTTCCCCTCTCGCGCCTTCAGTACATATTCATGTCAGTTGGACTGAATTAAGAAATGGAAAAAGTTATTGGCGGGTGATGGCAGATCTCAACCCTGCTATTGAGTCTCAGCAAGATACTGAAATATTTAACCAGACATTAAAAAATGTGTCAGGGAAATATTTTAAGCATGCAAAAGAAGCAGGAGATAAATACTTTCATATTCTCGCATTACAAACACACCGTGGTGTGAGCCATTTTTATCTAGAGGGATTTAATCCGGAAAATGTTTCTGGACTAGTTTTTTGTGAAGACTTCTTGTTTGCGGTTATTGATACTTATATCGCGATATTTTCTGAAAAGGTCAGCCAGCAAAAGGCAACTAATCAAACCATCAGCATCGCTGAAAAACAGCAACAACTTGATTATCATACGCTCTACTTATATCAAGTATTAACACTCGATAAAGGCACAACCGCAGGATTATTAATTCATGATCAAAATGATCTTGGCACCTTGGCTTCATTGTCGCGTTTTATCAACCAATCATTATTAACTAGCTGGATAGATAAAACAGCGCATCCATTTAATGAACTGGTACAAGCAATCGTATCTGTTTTACCTAACGCTGATAAAGATAGTGATATACAAATATGTGAAATAACCGACGACATCAAAATACTTATCACTGGCGCAATGCGTAGCTATTACAAAATACATCCTTTAAAGAAAAGTAACTAAAAAGGAAAATAACAAAGCCCTTTCATTAAAGGTAAGGGGCTTTGTTTTAGTAAATACAAAACTTATTTATCAAAAATCTTATCGCCCATTTGATCAATCAGGGTTTTACACTTTAACATGGTTAATTCCACAGCACTGTCTGCACTAGCGACGGTATCAGAACGAATAAACTGATGTTGTTTCGCCTCTTCACTTTCTGTAGTAGGTTTTTCAATCACCGCGACGATACGATATTGGCCTTGATCGGGTAGTGGTTTAGGCGTAATTATAAGCCCTTTGTACTCTTCACTTGGATAACTTGGCTCAGACTTTTCTCCAGAACCAAACATGCCTGCTACTTTTGCAAAAAATCCCATAACATCCCTTTTAATAAGTTAATAAAATAGTTTCAAAACATATCATAAATATTGTTGTTATTGTTATCTTTCTAGAACTAATCGGCAAAACAAAATATGCAATAAATGCTTAGGTTAAAACAGTGAAATAAGATGTAAAAAGTTGTAACATAGCCGCAAATTTAAAGGAGACTGTCAAATGACTAAACTAACGATCACCCGCCCTGATGACTGGCATGTACATCTTCGTGATGGCGATGTTTTAAACGATACGGTGCGTGATACAAGCCGTTATATGGGCAGAGCGATTATTATGCCTAACCTTGTTCCTCCGGTTACCACCACCGAATTAGCGCAGGCTTATCAACAACGCATTATGGCGGTATTGCTCCAAAAGCAACCTTTAAACCATTAATGGTGTTATATCTAACTGACAATACCAGTGCCGATGAAATCAGAAAAGCAAAGGCATCAGGTCTTGTTTACGCCGCAAAACTATACCCAGCAGGCGCAACAACAAACTCAGACTCAGGTGTTACTTCGACTGACAACATCAAAGAAGCTTTAATAGCAATGCAGGAAGTTGGCATGTTATTACTGGTACATGGTGAAGTAACAACTCATGATATTGATATTTTTGACCGTGAAGAGCAATTTTTAAAGACAGTTCTCACACCACTTGTTGAACAGTATCCAAATCTTAAAATTGTACTGGAACATATCACTACTAAAAATGTCGCTGACTTTGTTAGCGCAACTGGCCCTAATGTTGCGGCAACCATTACAGCGCATCACTTGATGTATAACCGTAACCATATGTTAGTGGGTGGTATTAAACCGCACTTTTATTGTTTGCCTATTCTAAAACGCAATATTCATCAACAAGCGCTTGTAAAAGTCGCGACGAGTGGATCTAAGAAATTCTTTTTAGGAACAGATTCTGCACCACATACCAAACAAAGCAAAGAATCAGCCTGTGGCTGTGCGGGGTCTTATACAGCTTTTGCCGCGCTAGAGTTATATGCAGAAGTATTTGAAGCTGAAGACGCGTTAGATAAATTAGAAGCTTTTGCTAGTTTCAATGGCCCTGATTTTTACAATCTACCACGTAACAGCGATACAATTGAACTTCATAAAACATCATGGGATGTACCAGAAACATTGAGTTTTGGTAGTAATAAAGTGGTGCCGATTAAAGGCGGAGAAGCAATTACTTGGAAAGTGCTTTAATTCTACAAAAAAATAATCGCGTTAGGAACAATCTCTAACGCGATTAACTAAGATTAATAGTGAAAACATTCACTTATGAAATATTAGTCTTCAAAAAGAGGCATCTTTTTAAGGTAACAAGTCAATAATACAATACGAACACCTTCAACACGCCCTTCGATTTGCTCAGGGTTATCTAAAATTGAAATATTACGTACAGGCGTACCACGCTTAGCGGTAAAACCAGCTCCTTTAACTTCTAAATCTTTAATTAGGGTCACGTTATCACCCGCGACTAGTATTGTGCCGTTAGAATCGCGCGTTGGTGGAACTTCTTCGATATTATCAGTCGCAACACCATAGTCAGCCCAGGCTTTAGTTTCATCTTCCATGTAAAACATGTCTAATAAATCCTGCGCCCAACCTTCCGTTGATGATAAACGTGTTAACAAACGAAACGCGGTGACTTGTACAGCGGGTACTTGACTCCACATACTGTCATTCAAACAACGCCAATGGTTATTATCCATTGGTGTTTCTTTATTGAGTTGCGATTCACATGTTGCACATACTAATACAGATTTGTCTGAATTAGGCTCTTTAACAGGCGGAACTTCGAATATTGATAGTTCATCCGTCGAACCACACAGCTCACAGGCTGAATTATTACGCTCTTTCAGAGCCGTTAAAATGGGCATATTTAAAACCTTAATAAATTGAGGGGTAAAAAGTGGCAATATTATGCGCTTCTTTGTCGCTAAAAAAAGGCAAAATGACAGGCTAAGATTTAACTAGGACTTAATAGAAGCTTAAGCAAAGGTTTCAAATTAAAATTAAAACACCACCTAATGGTTGAATTTATTAACTATTTTTAGTTTAGGAACGATACATAAGTAATAAACATAAAAATACTTATCTATATAAGGTTAAGCACGTTAAAATACCTCTTTTTAAAAGTAATCACCTTAATTTAGGCAAATTTAATGAATGAACTATTAACAATTGCAGACCAAAATCTAGTCCTGCACCGTCATCCGAGACATAAAAAAGAGACACTACAGGCATGGGATTCTGCTGATGAGTATTTGATCAATCACTTCACTGAAAATGAATTACAAAACCAATTAGGTGAAGAAGGACAATTACTGATTATTAATGATAGTTTTGGTGCCTTAAGTTGTTTTTTCCAGCAGTTAAAACGCACTACAATCACTGATTCTTACCTTTCTTTAAGTTCAATCAAATTGAATATGCAACGTAATAATTGCAATGAAGAGAATTTCCTAATTCAAGATTGTTTACAAACTTTTCCTGAAAATGTCAAAGTGGTTCTGATCAAAGTACCTAAAACAAATGCATACCTAGAGTATTTATTACAACAATTACGTGAAGTGATTTCAGCTGATACTATCGTTGTTGCGACCGGTAAAGTAAACATGATCCATAACTCTACCTTAGATATTTTTGAAAAGTATATTGGTAGCACTAAAACATCACTTGCGAAAAAGAAATCTCGTCTTATTTTCAGTCTGGTTGAAAGCCAAACACTCCCAGAGAATGAAATTGCAACCACCTGGGAAATTGAAAAGCAAGGTTGGAAAATTCATAATCACGCTAATGTATTCTCTCGTAATCACCTTGATATTGGTGGTCGTTATTTAATGGATAATTTACCTGAAGGTGACTTTGAAAAAGTGGTCGACTTAGGTTGTGGTAATGGCGTTGTAGGTATGACAGCAATGCAAACTTATCCTAATGCACAGGTGACCTTCATTGATGAGTCCTTTATGGCCGTCGATTCTGCTCGCATTAATGTCATTAAAAACTTTGAAGAAGAAAGAAGTGAAAATGCACGTTTTGTTGTCAATAATGGCCTACTTGGCTTTAAAGGTGAAAGTTACGATTTAGTATTATGTAACCCGCCTTTCCATCAACAGCAAGCGATTACTGATCATATTGCTTGGAGCATGTTTAATGAGGCACGTTTTGCATTAGTAGAAAATGGTGAGCTGGTGATTGTTGGTAATCGTCATTTAGATTATAAAGATAAACTAGAGCGTATTTTTGGTAACTGTGAGCTTGTTGCTGAAAACAAAAAATTTGTTATTTTACGTGCAATAAAAAGTTATTAAAATTAAGCTAGTTTAAAGCTAATACAAAAAAGCAACTCACTGAGTTGCTTTTTTATTGCATCAAATTCAGATATTACTCTTTAAAATAAACCAATTGCATTAATAAACACAAGAGAAATCGCAATAGGTGCAACATAACGTAATAACACCATGATCAATTTGAACTGCCCTGCGGATAAACTGAATTCTTCTTCGACAAACTTTTCTTTCATAAACCAGCCAACAAAAACTGACGTCAGTAAGCCACCTAGAGGCAAGAAGATATTAGCTGTTAAATAATCTAAGCCATCAAAGATTGTTTTTCCTTCCCCCATAAAAGTAAGTAATGTCCAGCTTTCACCCGATAAAGAAAAGATAGTTAGCATGCTCAGCAACCAAATGCCTAATCCAGCAACAAAGGCGACCTTAGCACGTCCGAAACCCTTGTCTTTCTACTAAATAGGCGATGACCGACTCTAGTAATGCAATCGCAGAGGTAAAGGCGACAAAAACAACCATAACAAAGAATAGCGTCCCAACTACATCGCCCATCGGCATAGAACCAAAGGCAATTGGCAATGCTTGAAAAAGAAGCCCAGGGCCTGCACTAGGTGCTAAACCATGTGCAAAAACAATTGGGTAGATAGCAAGTCCGGCAATTAATGCCACAACCGTATCTGCAATCGCAATCAGGATAGAAGTTTTGGCGATAGACACACCTTTTGGTAAATATGCACCGTAAACCATCATAATGCCCGATGCTAAACTAAGTGTGAAGAACGCATGCCCTAATGCCACGAGAACTCCTTCAATAGTTAATTTCGAAAAATCGATATTAAACATAAAAGCAAAGGCAGCGACAAAATCGCCAACAATGGCTGAATAAATCATAATTGCAACTAGTAGTACAAACATAGCAGGCATTAGATAAGTAACAGCAGTTTCAAGGCCATCTTTAACACCCTTGGACAAAATGTATACCACAGCAACAACAATCAAGGTCGTATAAATAAATAGCTTAGGTACACTAGTGACTAAATTTCCAAATAAAGCACCGATTGTCTCTGCTTGGCTAGCAGGATCTGACAGCGTAGACACTAAATTCGCCAGTCGTACCATAAAACATATAAGCAACAGCCCAACCAGCAATAACGACATAGAAACTTAAAATAAGGTAACCCGCTAATACTCCCATCGAACCGATAATCGACCAGTGAGATGAACTATCTGATTCTGTTGCAACCATAGCGACAGATTAGCAGGAGTCGAACGTCCTCGTTTACCGATAGCCACTTCAGCCATCATGATAGGAATACCAATGAAAAGAATACATAACAAATAAACTAAGACAAAGGCACCACCACCGTTCTCTCCCATAATATAAGGAAACTTCCATAGGTTCCCTAAACCAACAGTCGCACCCGTGGCGACAAGGATATAAGCATATTTATTTGACCAGCGATTGGAAACATGTGTTTCAGTATTCATTTAAAGCCTTTCCGTTATAAAAAAAGAGCTCTTTATAGTGAAATAGATATATGAATACAAGTCTTTAAAAGTGTAATTTTTTACCAAAGAATCAATAAAAAAAGCTAACAACTTGCATAAAAACACAAAATATTAATTCTAATATTCATATATGAGAACTGCAGTGAATGATTATGCAAAAAGATGAAGCAATTTTTTGCATAATAAACAAGCTAAAATGGGATATATACCCGTTACCAATCCAAATACTTTGTATCTTGAATGGTAACGGGTATAGAACATTGATAGAAAAATTAAATAAGAAAAGATAACTTTAATGAGTTAAATTTATTTTATCTAGGGTTACTTTTACTATTTGAAACTGAGGTAATGCTTTACGTTTAGTAACTTGATGAATGTGATCAATTAACATACATAATGCAAAGTGTTGTTCATCTTCAATGACCAAATAATGGGCAGATTCAAGGCCATCTTTACTAGTTAAACTAACATGCATCATGGGTTCAACATCGGGCCTTTTACCTGCAATTGTTGGTTGTTCACTTTCCGTAAACAACCAACTTTTGGGCATAATTGGTTTATGGAATAATTCAATCGCAAGTATATGTAGAATAATTTTACAGGCAAATTCATCTTCATAATCTCTCAAGGCAACGCTTTCAAACAATTGCGTATATCGAGCAACATCATCAACGGTAAAAGGAATCGTTTTATTCTCAGGAAAAATCAGCATATTACTTTTATAGATAATATCGATGTGATAATCACCCATTTGTAATGTTAATAGAGATCTTTGTTTATCAAAAACCCACTGCCAATGCGATTGCGGAATAAACCCCATGATTTCCCTGAAACTCCTTTATGCAATTAAAAATGTAACTACTTAAAACCCTAAGTAGATATTTAAATATTATTAACGATTAATTTAACTAATGGTGGCCCTTGATAAATAAAACCACTGTAAATTTGTACCAAACTTGCTCCCGCTTCTATTTTCTCCTTAGCGAGCAGTCACACTATCAATACCACCAACACCAATAATAGGTACTTCACCTTTTAAGTGATTAGCAAACTTTTTAATCACCACAGTACTTTTACTCTGTAAAGGACGCCCACTTAAACCACCAGCTTCAGAGGCATGTGACATGCCCTTTATCATACTTCGATCAAGTGTTGTATTAGTCGCAATCAATCCATCTATTTTATGTTTTAGTACTGAATTTGCAATCGACTCGATTTCTTCATCAGTTAAATCAGGTGCAACTTTAAGCGCAATAGGAACATATTTATCATGTTTTTTATGTAGCTCTGCTTGGCGCTCTTTTAATGAAGAAAGTAGATCGTCCAAAGCTTCGCCATATTGTAAAGAACGTAATCCTGGCGTGTTTCGGAGAAGAAATATTAACCGCGACATAACCCGCATGAGCATAAACTTTATCGAGACATAATAGGTAATCATTTTTACCCTCTTCAACCGGCGTAGAAAAATTCTTACCGATATTAATACCAATAACCCCTTTAAAGTTACTTGCTTTAACATTATTAATCAGACTATCAACCCCCTGGTTATTGAATCCCATTCGGTTAATGATGCCTTCAGACTCTAATACTCTAAATAAACGTGGCGCATCATTACCAGGTTGACCTACTGGTGTCACTGTACCAATTTCAATATGTCCAAAGCCCATCGCACCAAAAGCATCGATACATTCTCCATTTTTGTCTAAACCAGCGACTAAACCCAGAGAGTTTGGAAAAGTAAGCCCCATTACTTCGACTGGACGTTGCTGAACCTTTTGACGATAAAACATATCTAAAATGGTGCCGTGTGTCATTTTTAGCTGTTTTATTGATAAATCATGTGCTTTTTCAGGGTTGAACAGGAATAAAAAACTACGCATGATGCGATATAACATAATAAAGGCCTTTAAAATAAGTGGGGTATAATAATTGCGCTCATTGTACCGCCATCACCCCATTAGCTCAAGATGCATTATTAATGGCGCAAATAAATTCCGAGAGTCAATGAGGTAAAATAAAGAAAAGACGATAACAACTTAAGTGATTATTTTATATTTAGTTTTTGATATCCATGAACGCGAGCACGCCAGCCTTTTAGCCAACGAAATTCATCTCTTGGCGCATTTTTAACTCGGCGAGTTAACATTTCATCAGCGACCAGCCCAAAACTACGTAACGGATTTTCATAGTATTCTGGCATCGCTAATAATACTTGCTTTAATCCCCAACCTTGACCTTGATAAGTTTCTTTTTCATTAACCCCTTCACCTTTAAAATTAACATAATCAAGTAATGTAAAAATGGCTTCTGGCGTTGCAAGGCGCTTTAGGTGCTTAGTTAAAGTAACTCTTTCCTGTTCAGTGCTATTAGCTAGGATCATAGGAATCGCTTTTTCTAGTCTAATCACAATAAAACGTACTTGTATTGCTAAATTATCATTCAGCAATTCTCGTAATTCGGTAAGTTGAGGATCATAAAATGCGTTATAGAATTCTTCCCGAGACTGCCAAGGAGCAACCTGTGCAGAGGTTAACCACTCTGGTAATTCAATACCGTTTTCACTCATAAAAGTTAATAACTGAGGAAACTGTTCTTTAAAAGGCCCCTTTTCAATGGTCGGATACCAAATAAAATGACCTAAGCCCAAGGAAGGAAAGTCTTCACCTCGATTCCAAGCGGTTAAGTGCTCTATCTTTTGTTTGCCTTCATTTTCCCAAATTAAATGCGCCAATTGTTTTGCTTGTTCTGCGGTTAAATCTACTTTGAAGGGAGCCTCAGAGGAAGCAAAAATTGAAAAGGAGAGAGAGCTAGAAAGTAAAAAAATAATAAAAAATCGCAACATTGAAATCACCAGAAAATGAACAATCTTCTATTAAACCACAAAATGAAAACTCATGCTTTCCATTATTGAGTCACGTTTTTCCTGTCCGCAACTTGCACATATGCATTTACAGCACCTAGTTGCTTAGGACTCGGATTATCGTAACCTAAACTTTGATGAAGTGAATCTTTTTGCTTTTCAGATAACACCATAGAAAATTGTTCTGACTTAGTTTTTTTAACAACAGGCGTCACTTCACTAACGTTAGCAGAGCTCGCATTTTTAGTGCTGGTTCCCTTGTTAACATTAATGGGTGATGTCGTAAATGTTGTATTATTAACGATTGTCATTTATATCCTACTTTGTTCTTTTTAAAAATTTTATTGATTTCATTTTAAATAGTTATCTTTAAGTATCGCACAATAATCGCACAAAGCTAATATATTTTAGCGACCTGGTAATTTTTCCAAGTGACTTTATCTCTTAAATAAACTGGCGTTGCTAATTCTGGTTGAACTGTCGCACCCAGTGCAGTATCAAAACAAACTTGATCCAGCATGTATTTCGATGATGGAAACTCAATATCAAATAATGTATTTATTTTAAAATATTCTAATAGCTCAGGATAAGCTTGCCAACCACTCCCAACTAATGCGGCATTTTCTAACACAGTTAACTCAAGTGCTAAAAGATCTGCTGGTTTAATGACAACTTCTTCATCCACTACTGTCATTAAATCGCCAATTAATTGGTAGTGAGCAAAATAGACTTCTCCCATACGCGCATCAATAGCAGCGATAAACATTTGATACATTTGACGTTTTATAGGCTTGTTGCGCCATCGCCTGTAATGTTGAAACTCCCACCATTGGTTTTTCAATACCAAATGCTAAACCCTGTGCAATGCTAATGCCAATTCTTACGCCAGTAAAACTGCCTGGACCACGTCCATAAGCAACCACATCAATATCATTGATAGCAAGTTTTGCCTCGGCAAGCACCGATTCTACCGTAGGTAAAATTTTTACTGTGTGTTCACGTGGAGCAAACATGTATTTATCAAAAATAGTTGTCTGTTCATCACTCTGTTTTAATATTGCTACAGAGCAAGCTTCCGTTGAAGTATCAACACAAAGAATATTTAATTTTTGAAGCATTTTATAACCTATTATCTTTTTTATTAATCTATGTTTATTAATCTATGTTTATTAATCTATGTTTTTAGAAAATCGATGGCATTTAATAATGAACGAGTGCGAGGCATGCACGGTAAACTATTCAAGAAAAGATTACCATATTTACGAGTCACCAAACGGTTATCGCAAACAATCACCACCCCTTTATCCTCTTCAGCACGAATTAAGCGCCCAATTCCCTGTTTAAAGGTAATAACAGCCTGTGGCAGTTGCACATCAAAAAAAGGATCTTTGCCTTTTAATTGTGCATCTTCAATACGTGCCTTTAACAAAGGTTCCTCAGGAGAGCTAAAGGGTATTTTATCGATGATGACACAGGATAATACTTGCCCTCGGACATCAACGCCTTCCCAAAAACTACCGGTTGCAACAAGCAATGCATTACCGTGTTCAATAAACTCATCAAGTAATGCTTGTTTACTCTTTTCACCCTGCAATAACACCGGCATAGTTAGCGTTTGTCTAAATCCAGTTGCCAATTGATTCATCATGGCATGGCTAGTACATAAAAAGAAACATCGCCCTTTACTGGCTCGAATAACGGGGGCTAACTGTTCAACTAATTTAGTTGCTAACCCTGGTGGTTCAGGCTCAGGTAATAGTCGAGGCACAACAAATAAGGTTTGATTCGCATAATCAAAGGGACTACTTAGCTGTAAGCATTGACTATTCTGTAAACCAAGCAATTCCGTAAAATGATCAAATTTACCTTTAACCGATAGCGTCGCAGAGGTAAACACCCAAGTAGCGACTTTCTTTTTACACTCTAACTGAAAACGTTCAGCCACACTTAAAGGAGTGATATTCAGAGAGAAATGTTGTCGAGTGCAATCAAACCAATAACTAAAACCGCTTTCATTAACATCATTTAATTTTTTAAATAATAACGTAAATTGACTAAGTTTTTCATAACAATGATCGAGTACCTCACTTTTACCTAAGCGCTCAATTAATACTTCACTCAAAAACTCCATTACCTGCACTAAACGTTGTGCATGAAGTCGCATAATGCGTTCTCGAGATTTATCTCGCCAACTACCAGTACCTTTATCTATGGCAAAAGCTAAACGAAAATCCAGGGTTGCCGTACGTAATTGCTCAGTCGCTTTAGATATTTGTTTCGCTTCACGTAATTCAGTGCGATAAACGAAGTCGATTTCCTTTGCCAGCTCTAATAATTGTCGACTAGAGAGTGACTCCCCGAAGTACAGGCTGGCAATATCAGGAAGTTGATGTGCTTCGTCAAAAATATAACTGCTAGCTTCTGGAATAAGTTCGCCAAACCCGGTTTCTTTAACCGCTAAATCCGCAAAAAACAAATGATGATTTATCACCACTACATCTGATTCCATGGCTTTTTTCTTGCTTTAACAATAAAGCAATCATCAAAACTAGGGCATTCCCTGCCGATACAATTATCATTAGTGCTAGTAATTGCGGGAATAATAAAAGCATCTTCAGGTAAATCATCGATTTCAGCAATATCACCTGTTTTAGTAGAAAGTGACCAGTTTTTTATTTTAACGAGCTCGATTTGCAGTGCTTTTTCTTTGTGTTTACTTTCTAACATAAAGCGATTTAAGCGTTCATTACAAAGGTAATTGCTACGCCCTTTTAAAAGGGTTACCGTCCCAGTGAAGTTGGTCGCCTTGAGCATTAAGGGCAGATCTTTAATATAAAGTTGTTCCTGAAGGGCTTTACTACCAGTGGAAATAATTATTTTAGCACCAATGCTTTTATCAAAACTCAACAGTGCTGGCGCTAAATAAGCAAAGGTTTTGCCCGTTCCGGTTTCCGCCTCTACCACTAAGGGTTGTTTGCTTTTAATAACAGATGCTACCGCCTCAGCCATTTCTACCTGCGAATCACGAGCTATAAAGTGAGGTAAAATTTGATTAAGTGCACCTGTTGGTGAGAAGAATGATGAAATCAAGGTAACAACTCTTATGGCGAATTTAGAAGGCGTATTCTACTGTAATAAGTTTATTTTGACAGGCTTTAAATCCGCCCTAATTATAGAAGTGATAACTGTATTACTGATCACGAGTTAAACAGTGATATCAATATGCGTTTTAGATTCGCCATCATCCTTATCATTGTCTTTATTACGCACTTTTATTTTTTGAAGGTTATGTATGCTTTCAGCGACGTCTTCGGGGGAACTATTATTATTGCGGTTAGACGCTTGATATTTTTTAGGCTTCTCATTAGTTAATCTTGCACTATCGAAGGGCTTAAAAACATAGGTTCGATTAATAAACTGCGTTATTAAATGCTGACTCATAAATTTCTCCTATTACCGCTCTCTTATTTAAGTATATCGGCAATAGGAGAAAATGCTTAAATTTTAACCGCGCTGTTGTGCCATCGCTCGTAAAACGTGCTTTTCTTTGTCTGATAAAAAGGCTTGATCTAAACCATTAATTTGCGCTTGACGAATTTGTGACTGTGTTAATCCGACATTATAAGTCGCAACTTCATATTCAAAGGGTAATTCAATTCCTTCAACAGCAGGATCATCAGTATTTAAAGACGCACAAATACCCTGTTCTAAAAACGTTTTGATTGGATGATTTTTAATATCTGCAATGGTGCTAGTTTGAATATTTGATGTAATACATGACTCAATGCCAATTTGGTGTTTCGCTAAATACTCCATTAGCTTTTGATCTTCTATGGCATTTACACCATGGCCAATTCGTGTCGCGCCTAATTCATTTATTGCCTGCCAAATACTGCTTGCTCCTGCGGCTTCCCCAGCATGAACAGTCACTTGTAATCCAGCATCTCGTACCAGTTTAAAGTGATCCACAAAAAGACTACCTGGTTGCCCCAGTTCATCGCCCGCTAAATCAATTGCGACTAATTTTTCTTTATGTGTCAACAAACCTTGTAATTCCTGCAAACATGCTTGTTCACCAAAAGTGCGACTCAAAATACCAATCATATTCGCTTTAATATTGAAATCTCGACAGCCAGCCTGTACCCCATCAATGACAGCCTCTACCACACCAGCAATAGGTAAATTATGTTTCATCGCCATATAATAAGGTGAAAAACGTAATTCAGCATAATCAATACGCGCATTTTTAGCGTCTTCAACATTTTCATAAGCAACGCGACGACAGGCATCAAGGTCACCTAAGACAGCAACACCCCAATCGAGCTTTGATAAAAATGCCACTAGATTTGGTTCTGTTTCAACAACTTGTACATGAGGACGAAGTAATTCAACAGAATCAGCAGGCAAAGGCAAAGCAAATTTTTGCCCTAACTCTAAAATTGTCTGCGTACGAATATTACCATCGAGATGGCGATGAATATCTGTAAGGGGCAAATTGCTTGTGATCATGATGTCGTCTCTCAAAAATTTTAGAAATAATTATTTACTAATTATAAACCAGTGTTGTTTAATAAATCAGCGCTAATAAAGGTTAAATAGCTTTCTTTTTAATAAAAAACTAACTCATTTACAAAATGTGTTGTTTCATTGAGAGTACTTGTATTTAAATAATAGTTCATTACAATGACGTTTTTTAAATGCTAGGAATAAATAATGAATCGTAAGAAAAAATTAAACAAAATACTTAATTCTCGCATAAAAAAATGAATGCCAAAAAGCACCTAAAAATAAAGAAAAGTATGTTTCTAAGGCTGAACGTGAGAAATTAGCATTGGCACAAGCACAGGAAAATGAGCAAACTAAACAACAAGAGGAATAAAAAGTAATTGAGCAAAAAACATTAGGAATGTAGTGTCATTTATATGTTCAACTTTTATATGTTCAACTTTCCTAATGTTTTTTAAACTTTAAAAGCAAAACCATAGCCTTTAACAGTTTGTAATAATTCGCTTTGACTAACAGTATCAAGGCGTTTTCTTAGATAATGAATATGTACTTTTAAACAATTACTGTCCGGAGTTGCATCTCCCCAAACATGATGTAATAACAAATTACGGCTTACGGCATTAGGACTGTTACGCATTAATAAGTCTAATATATTGAATGCGGTGGGAGAAAGTTTCAACAATTGATCATTACAATAAACTGTTTTATCAAAAAAGTTTAGTTTAGTTTGGCCAATTTCCAGTGATTTCATTTGACCACTTCGGCGTCGAGATAACGCTTGCACACGCACTACTAACTCATCCATTTCAAAGGGTTTCACCAAATAATCGTCAGCACCAGCATTAAAACCTTTAATTTTATCCGCTAATGAATCTCGTGCAGTTAACATGATAATAGGTGTATCAATACCCTGTTCACGAATATTCTGACATAGCTCCAGACCATCCATTTGAGGCAAGTTAAGATCCAGAAGTATCACCTGGTAATTATTTTTATTAATTAGATTTAAACCAGATATACCATTGCATGCATGATCGCATTGCATATCATTAAGTAAGAAGTAGTCAACAATACCACTGGCAAGGTCCATGTTGTCTTCTACAAGAAGAAGGTTCAGCATAATTCTTTATCTATCTCTACTGGTTAAAAAATATTTACTTTACTAATTTATACAGAGTATAAATAACGACTCTACAAATATACTTATAAATTAGACAGTTAAAGATTAACTCGCCAATGTGCAACAAATGTGCAAGAAATAAGGAGAAATTGAGACAATCGGATAAAAAGGCAAAAATCGATTAAATAACCATCAATTTAGTGGGTTTTTATGTGTAACTTTAACCTGGCTTTAACCCGCCTAGCGTTAACATGTAATTTGTTTATTTCATATCAAATATCATATTTTATGGACGATTACTTATGTATAAAATCAGCCTTGTTATTTTAGTTAGTTTATTATCTGGTTGCTCCACTGTTGTAGATACTATTGATGATGCAACAACAGCAGTACAAGAAAGGCAGGATAAAGTTCAACGGCAGGTTACTGAGAGTACCAATAATAGTTCGCCGACGCCAGGTGACCCCTATTATGCACCTATAGAGCCACGCAAAGCACCTATTCCCTTAGAAATTACAGGCTCTCTTTTTAACTCTCATATTTCAACGGACCTTTACAGCTACGCACCTAAATTTGCACTCGGCGATACCATTAATGTGCTGTTAGAAGAAGAAACCACCGCCAGTAAATCTGCTACTTCAAACCTTTCCAACGAAAGTAACTACAACCTAGATCCTATTAGCGTTCCAGGTGGTAGTCTGACGGTCAATGGCAAAGAGGTTGAACTCGGAGTTGCACAGGATCAAGATTTTGATGGTGAATCTGGCAGTACACAAAAACATACTCTCTCTGGAAAAATAACTGTATCCGTGATTGATGTGCTTAATAATGGCAATTTAGTGGTACGCGGAGAAAAGTGGTTAGTAATAAATAATGGTAAAGAATATATTCGAGTAACGGGCATCATAAGACCATTAGATATTACCGAGGACAATTCAGTGATGTCTTCTCAAGTCGCTGATAGCAGAATTGAATTCAGTGCGACTGGCGAGCAAGCCGACGTTCAAACACGCGGTTGGTTATCATCATTATTTAGCAGTAGCTTATGGCCAATATAGAGATTTAATATTAATGAAGACCCTTCAACAATTATTTATTATCAGTGCATTATTATTATCAGTTAACGTCCAAGCGAAATGGTATTCAGGCGAAGGTAGTGCACATATTATTCAGGATGATATTGAAAAATCACGTCAACAAGCTATCTCAAATGCATTACTGACAATTGTCCATCAAGCCGGAACCAGTGTTGAAAGTATTCAAGTGGTTAAATCTGGTGTATTAGAAAGCGATGAGTTAACCGTTAAAACTAACGGTGAGATACACGATATGCGCTTAGTCAGTGAAAGCATCATTAATGGTGTGATCATTGTTTCTATCAAGGTGGATTTATATCCCTTTGCTTCTTGTCCTCATGAAAAATATGCAAAAACTATTTTTGTCGGGCCTTTTCATTTACAAACCCGTCAACAGGCGCAGTTAGGTGGCATTTATCATAGTGATGAAGCCGTTGCTCAAAGATTGTTTTATCAAATCAAGAATAAACCGACCAAATTAGACCCGCGTTATGTGATGACCGAACAAATCGCCTTTACTCAAGATGATCGTCATAATATTGAGTTACAAATACTTGATGTTGCACGTCAAATTGCCAGTAAACACAATGTTCAGTATTTACTTTTTGGCACCATTGAAGATATGTCTGACTATTATGAAACCTCTGTAGGACTAAAAGGCCTTTTATTTGACGAAACTATTCATCGACGTAACTTTCAAATGAATATCTACTTAGTGGACGGTATTAATAAGGTTACTATTTTCCAAAAGAATTATGCAAGCAACTAGTGAATGGCCCTATGTCATGACACTTAAGTTTGATGTGAAAAGTAATGTTTTCTGGCAGACCGACTATGGCAAAGTTATTGACGAAAATATCCAACAAGCAGTAAAAGATGTGCAGGATGCCCTGTACTGTCAACCTACTATGGCAACCATAGTGGCACAATACAGCGATAAGGTGATCATGAACCTAGGCCACCGAAATGGGGTAGAAAAAGGCGACCAATTTCAGCTTATTCGTAGTCAATATGTAGAACAACAAGATAGTTCAATATCAGGCCCCATTTTTATACCTGACGATATATTACTGACAGTTGTTTCATTGCAATCTGACCGCGCCATTTTAAAAACAAGCAACCCAACTGATATGAATAATATTCAAATTAGAGACATGTTAACACCAGTATTGATCGACTCTGATGATTATTAACCATTGTTACAACAAGACTAAAAGATTGAATAAGGAGACATGATTATGTCAACAATCGATACATTAAATACAGTACAGCAACAGCTTGCAAAAGTAACAACGGGTACATCAAGCAGTTCCACATTAAGCGGTGAAGCATTTAGCAAAGCCTTAGATTTTGCAATGGATAGCAAAGACTTAGTTTTACCAACGCCTGTTAATGCAGCACTTGATCTTGGCATAGAAGCACTCGATATAAACAGTTTATTATCGACGGATAGCTCTTCCATTCAAGAAGGGATTGAAGATGTATTCAGTGACTTAAGTGTTGGCATAGCAACTTCTTTTGTATCCGCATTATCTGGTGCAGATAGTGCAACCGAAGTAACTGCAGATACTACGGAAACAACTGATAGCAAGACAACATCAGCAACTACGGCAACAGAAGATGGAGAAGTCGTCACGGCTAAAAATGTATCTACGGTTAAAAAAGTAATTGACGGTGTTGTGCCACTGGTAACAGATAATAAAGCAGTACCATTAGCAAGCTCTCTATTATCAACTTTAGAGGGCACATTGTTAGATGATGAAGAGGACGAGGAAAAGTCATAACTAAAACTGTTTTGCTTTAATCACTAAAAGTGCTTAATTATTCGTATAAACATTTACTAATTTAAAAAAACAGTTCACTTTTAATGCTGAGATTGATACCCTTATAACACTTAAATAATAAACAGACAGAAACTACTAAATGAAAACAATAATACTGAAAGCAGTACATCATCATATTACCTAATCTTTCAGGATTTTTATTCTTGGAAGAGATTTGATGTGCTTCCAGTGGTTAACAAATATATAAACCTTCGGAAGTTACCCTCCGAAGGTTTTTTTAGTTTTTAAAGCAAGGAAAAATAATAATGCCAGAGCAACGTTTAAGAATCGCGATACAAAAGAAAGGCCGTTTAAGTGACTCTACGGTTAAATTACTTAAAGCATGTGGGATAAAAGTTAACTTAAATACACAACGTTTAATTGCCCATAGCGAGAATATGCCGATCGATATTTTACGTGTGCGCGATGACGATATTCCTGGCCTGATCATGGATGGCGTTGTAGACCTTGGTTTTATCGGCCAAAACGTATTAGAAGAAGAAACAATGATGCGTGCTGTGGCGGGTGACCCAACTGCGCATAAAGTAGTAAAAGAGCTTAATTTTGGCGGTTGCCGTTTTTCTCTAGCGGTTGAAAATGATTTTGATTACCAAGGTGTAGAATCGCTTTCTGGATTACGTATCGCTACGACTTATATCCACATTCTTAAACGTTTTATGGAAGAAGCAAACGTACCTTATACCTCTTGTATGCTTACAGGTTCTGTTGAAGTTGCACCACGTGCCGGTTTAGCAGATGCAATTTGTGATCTTGTTTCTACAGGTGCAACATTAGAAGCAAATGGCCTTAAAGAAGTAGAAGTGATCTACCGTTCAACAGCGGTATTAATGCAAAGAGATGAACCATTAAGCGAAAGCAAACAAGCACTTGTGGATCGTATTTTAACACGTATTGATGGCGTACAAACCGCGAAAGAATCTAAATATATAATGCTTAATGCACCAAAAGTAAATCTACAGGCTATTTCTGATTTATTACCAGGCTCTGATAAGCCAACCGTAATGGATCTTGCTGGTAGTGATGACCATGTTGCTCTGCACGTTGTTAGTAAAGAAAATCTTTTCTGGGAAACCATGGAACAACTGAAAAAATTAGGCGCAAGCTCAATTTTAGTATTACCCATTGAAAAAATGATGGAGTAGAAACGATGCCTGCTGGAACAAATACAACAACTACTACCCCATCTGGCATGAAAACCGTTAATTGGACAGGCCTAACTGCTGACGAGCAAACACAACTACTTGCTCGCCCAGCGATGGCTGATTCAAACAGCCTTGGTAATACTGTGGCCGATATTATTAGTGCGATACGTCAAAATGGTGATAGCGCACTGATTGAATACACGCAACGGTTTGACCGCCTCGAAGGCGACAATATCAGCAAAACAGCGCAGGATATTGAACAAGCAACAGCTCGCTTAGGCACTGATATTAAAGATGCGATAAAAACAGCCTACGAACAAGTTGTTAAATTTCATCAAGCGCAAGTGCAAGATGTTATTCGTGTTGAAACTATGCCAGGGGTTGTCTGTGAAATGCACACCCAAGCAATTGAATCTGTTGGTTTGTATATTCCAGGAGGCAGTGCGCCACTTCCTTCGACTGTCATTATGACCGGTGCTCCTGCGCAGATTGCAGGTTGTTCACGTATTGTTTTATGTTCGCCTCCACCAATTGCAGATGAAATTTTATATGCTCGCATCACTTTGTGGTGTTAATGAAATATATACTGTAGGTGGTGCACAGGCGATTGCGACTCTGGCTTATGGTACTGAAACAATTGCCTCTGTTGACAAAATTTTTGGCCCTGGTAACTCTTTTGTTACCGAAGCAAAACGTCAAGTCAGTAATGACTTTTCAGGCGCAGCTATCGATATGCCAGCAGGCCCTTCAGAGGTATTAGTGATTGCCGATGAAAATGCTGACCCTGCCTTTATTGCTTCAGATTTATTATCTCAGGCTGAGCATGGTCATGATTCACAATCAATACTTGTTACACCAAGTGCCAAAGTTGCTGATGCGACAGCTATCGAACTTGAAAAACAGCTAGCACTTTTATCTCGTAGAGAAATTGCTGAAAAAGCCATTGCACACAGTGTTAGCATTGTATGTAAAGACATTAACGAAGCGATTGAAATATCAAATCGTTATGCGCCAGAACATCTAATCGTTCAAACTGAAGCGCCACGTAGTTTACAATCTCAATTAAAAAATGCAGGCTCGATATTCTTAGGCGCATGGACACCTGAATCGGTTGGAGATTATGCAAGTGGTACAAATCACGTATTACCGACCTATGGTTATACTCGTACCTATTCAAGTTTGGGGTTAGCTGACTTTGTAAAACGTTATACCGTGCAGGAATTATCTGCCGATGGTCTACGTCGACTTGCTCCGGCAGTAACTTGTCTTGCCGATGCAGAAGGATTAACCGCACATAAACGTGCTGTAACCATTCGTATTGATAAATTAAATAATGAAGTTAATTAGTTAAATCACACATCATTGACTAATAGCTGTAAGCAATTAGTCAATGATATACATAGGGAATGTTTAACGAAATGAGTGAAATTAAATCTCTTGCCCGCAAAACAGTGCAAGCATTGACACCTTACCTTTCTGCTCGTCGTATCGGAGGTAAAGGCCATATTTGGCTGAATGCCAATGAAGCACCAGATTGTGGCGAATTCCAATTAGACTTTAGTAAACTAAATCGTTACCCAGAATTTCAACCTCCAGCTTTAATCGAAGCTTATGCAAGTTATGCTTCTCAACACAACGCATCCATTTCAACAGACCAAGTTCTCGCTAGCCGTGGTGCTGATGAAGCCATCGAAATCTTAATCCGTACATTTTGCGAAGTCGCCAATGACAATAGCCCTGGTGATAGCATTTTGATCTCGCCCACCAACCTACGGTATGTATGCTATTAGTGCGGAAACCTGTGGTGTTAAAGTGGAACAAGTCGCTTTAGATGAAAACTTTGATGTCGATTATCTTGCTGTTGAACTAGCTGTTAATGCCCCTGATAGCCAAATTAAAATTGTGTTTTTATGTGCTCCAAATAACCCAACAGGTAATATGCTTGATAAGGAAAAACTGGTCACATTATTACAAGCAACAAAAGGTAAAGCACTGATTGTAGCAGATGAAGCTTATATTGAATTTTGCCCCGCTTTAAGCCAAGCAGACTTAATTAAAGATCATGAAAACTTGGTAATAACACGCACCCTATCAAAAGCCTTTGCCCTAGCCTCTATTCGCTGTGGTTTCACCATTGCTCAGAAAAGTGTTATTGAAATGATGAGCAAAGTTATCGCGCCTTACCCAGTGCCAGAACCCGTTGCACAAATTGCCACTCAAGCACTTTCCGCTCAAGGTTTAGAAACCATGCGTGAACGTGTTGCTATTTTAAATAATAATCGCATGGTCTTAGCCAGTTCTTTAGAAAAGCTTCCTGCGTTAAGGAAGTATTTCCAGCAACAGGAAACTTTGTATTAGTTCGTTTTGCTGATTCACAAAAAGTCTGGCAAGCCTTTAGCGAAAATGGCGTTATTATGCGAGATTTCGCAAACAAAGATCGCCTTGATAATTGTATTCGTATCACCATTGGTAATGTCGATGAGATGCAAGTAACACTTAATATTTTAAACTCACTGTAGGAACCCCAAATGAGCCAACAAAAATTTCTTTTCATCGATCGTGACGGTACATTAATCGATGAACCTATTAGTGATAAACAAGTCGATAGTTTAGAAAAACTAGTATTTGAACCCTATGTCATTCCGAGTTTATTAGCGTTGCAGGACGCAGGTTTTATTCTTGTCATCGTCTCAAACCAAGATGGTCTTGGCACCGATAGTTACCCACAAAGTGACTTCGATATTCCACAGAATAAAATGATGGATATCTTTGCTTCTCAAGGTGTTAAATTCGAAGCGACTTTATTGTGTCCTCATTTTCCAGAAGATAACTGTAATTGTCGTAAACCACATTTAGGTATGGTTAAAGAATATTTACAATCAGGTCGTATTGATCATAAAAACTCTTATGTTATTGGCGATCGACATACAGATATTGGTCTTGCTGAAAACATGGCCATCACAGGTATTCTTTATAATAAAGAAACCATGGGCTGGAAGAAAATTGTTCAACAATTAACGACACAGGGACGCACGGCTTCAGTTACTCGCACAACTAAAGAAACCGATATAAATGTTTTTGTGGATTTAGATACCACGGGCGAAAATAAAATCGATACAGGTATGGGGTTCTTTGATCACATGCTTGACCAAATTGCCACTCACGGCGGTTTCCAAATGAACGTTAGTGTAAAAGGTGATTTACATATTGATGATCATCATAGTGTTGAAGACACAGCACTTGCTTTGGGTGAAGCACTTAATATTGCATTAGGTGATAAACGTGGTATTGGCCGATTTGGCTTTGTATTACCAATGGATGAGACCAAAGCAAGCTGTACACTTGATTTATCAGGACGCCCTTTCCTAAAATTCAAAGCTGATTTTCCGCGTGAATTAGTAGGTACAATGTCTACAGAAATGGTAGAACATTTCTTCTACTCATTAAGCCAAGCAATGCGCGCAACATTACATTTAGAAGTTGAAAATGGTAATGCACATCACATGGTTGAAGGGTTATTTAAAACCTTTGGTCGTACATTACGTCAAAGTGTGCAAATTATCGGGACAGACCTTCCATCAAGTAAAGGTGTTTTATGATAGTCATTATAGATACAGGATGTGCAAACCTTTCCTCAGTGCTTTTCGCCGTTGAACGCTTAGGTTACGAAGTCACCGTCAGTAAAGATCCTGCTATATTACAAAAAGCAGATAAATTATTCTTGCCAGGTGTTGGTACTGCTAAGGAAGCAATGGCAAACCTAATTGAGCGTGATTTAGTTGAACAAGTCGCTAAATTAACCCAGCCTGTTCTTGGTATTTGTTTAGGCATGCAAATGCTTGCAGAGGGTTCTGAAGAGTCCTTTGGCGATGAGAAAATCATTAAAACACTTGGACTAGTTGATGGTTTCGTTGAAAAAATGGATGTTGCGCCGTTACGATCTCCACATATGGGGTGGAATCAAGTTACACCAAAATTAGATAACCCTCTATTTAAAGATATTCCACCTGGTAGCTACTTTTATTTTGTGCACAGTTATGCGTTACCGGTTAACGATAACACTATCGCCAGTTGTGAATATGGTCAGCCATTTACGGCGGCAGTGAATAAAGACAATTTTTATGGGGTGCAATTTCACCCAGAGCGCTCAGGGAAAGCAGGCGCTCAATTAATCAAAAACTTTTTGGAGCTTTAACATGATTATCCCAGCATTAGATTTAATCGACGGCAAAGTCGTTCGTTTATATCAAGGCGATTACGCACAGAAAACAGTTTACAGTGATGATCCGCAAAGCTTATACACTATTTACAATGAACAAGGCGCGGATTGGTTGCACCTTGTTGACTTAGATGGCGCCAAAGACATTACTAAACGTCAACTAAGTGTGATTGAAAGTCTAATCAAAAACACCCCAGCTAAAGTACAAATTGGTGGTGGTGTTCGTACTGAAGAAGACGTGAAAGGATTATTAGACGCAGGTGCACATCGTGTTGTGATTGGTTCAACAGCAGTTAAAGAGCCTGAAATGGTTGCAGGTTGGATGGAAAAGTATGGTCCAGAACATATTGTTTTAGCATTAGATATCAATATCGATGCAGATGGTAATAAAATTGTTGCTGTATCTGGTTGGCAGGAAGACAGTGGTCAAACTATTGAATCATTACTTGAAATATACTTAAAAGTTGGCTTAAAGCATGTACTTTGTACCGACATTTCTAAAGATGGCACTTTAGCTGGTTCTAATGTGGATCTTTACAAAGAAATGGTAACAGCCTTCCCTACAGTATTATGGCAAGCATCTGGTGGCATTGGTTCATTGGATGATATCGCCGATGTAGCACGCTCTGGTGCACAGGGTATGATCGTTGGTCGCGCATTACTCGAAGGTAAGTTTAACGTTAAGGAGGCAATCCAATGCTGGCAAAACGCATAATACCTTGTCTTGATGTAAAAGATGGTCAGGTTGTTAAGGGTGTGCAATTTCGTAATCACGAAATCGTAGGTGACATCGTTCCCTTAGCTAAACGTTACGCAGAAGAAGGCGCTGATGAACTGGTTTTTTATGATATTACTGCCAGTTCCGATTCGCGTGTTGTTGATAAAAGCTGGGTAAGTCGTGTTGCAGAAGTCATTGATATCCCCTTCTGTGTTGCCGGGGGCATTAAAACCGAAGAAGACGCAAAACGCATTCTTGAGTTTGGCGCAGATAAAGTATCTATCAATAGCCCTGCCCTTGCTGATCCAAGTCTTATCAATCGCTTATCAGCAAAATTTGGCACGCAATGTATCGTCATTGGTATTGATTCATACTTTGATGAAGCAACGGGCAGAGATCAAGTTAAACAATTTACCGGTAATGAAGAAGCAACCGTTACGACTAAATGGAATACCTTTGATTGGATTAAAGAAGTACAATCTCGTGGTGCCGGTGAAATCGTTTTAAACGTGATGAACCAAGATGGTGTTCGCTGTGGTTATGATATAGAGCAATTATCAAAAGCCCGTGAAATAGCCACTATTCCATTAATCGCTTCGGGCGGTGCAGGTGAAATGGTTCACTTTGCAGATGTATTTAATATAGCAGATGTTGATGGTGCATTAGCGACCAGTGTTTTCCACAAACAAATAATTAATATTGGTGAGTTAAAATCTTACCTTAAAACGCAACAGGTAGAGATCAGACTATGAGCTTAATGAATGAACAACAATTAGTCGCACTCGATTGGGAAAAAGTAGATAACTTAATGCCAGTTGTCGTGCAGAACCGTACGTCTGGTAAAGTATTAATGCTAGGTTATGTCAATCAAGAATCATTAGCGGCAACACTTGAAACAGGAAAAATGACTTTCTTTAGCCGTACTAAACAACGCCTATGGTGCAAAGGTGAACAATCAGGAAACTTTCTGAATGTTCTTGAAATCAGTAGTGATTGTGACAATGATACTTTATTAGCAATTGTTGAACCTATTGGCCCGACATGTCACTTAGGAACTGAATCTTGCTTTAAAGGTCAGCTAGACCCTGCTCTGACCTTTATTGGCGACTTAGAGCAAGTTATCAAAAGTCGTAAAGGCGCAGATCCAAAAAGTAGTTACACAGCTTCGCTTTACGATCGAGGCACCAAACGTATTGCTCAAAAAGTGGGTGAAGAAGGCGTTGAAGTGGCTTTAGTCGCTATGGCAAAAGATATGGATGAATTAACCTGTGAAGGTGCAGACTTGATTTATCACTTAACGGTATTATTGCAAAATGAAGGCCTACAGCTTTCTGATATTGCGGCTAAACTACATGAACGTCATAGTAGCTAAGCATCATAAATAACTAAATTATCCTAATAGGAGAGCAAACGCTCTCCTTTTTGTTTTTAATATTTCCTTAATTCCCTCGGCTCCATCTAGCAAATCATTTCTTTTTCATAACAACTTAAAACAAAACAGAATTATTTTCTGGGATTGATAATTGACGCAGTTTTTCACTGTTGCTGATCATTTATCAATCAGGCAGTATCAAACATCACTAACTCGGTAATCGACCTAATGACTGATAACAATGTGACTTAACGCTTTTTATCAAAAATCTTGTTGTTGAAAAATCACTAGTCAGACTATTTTTGTTTTAAAACAATGAAACAATATGCAAAAACATAAATACTAAAATACTAAAATACTACAATTAAACACACTAATACCAAGGAACGTTAATGAAACCAAGTGTAAAACCCAATAATCCTAATTTTTCATCAGGCCCTTGTACAAAACGACCAGGATATGACATTTCATCTCTTAATCTAGACTCTTTAGGTCGCTCACATCGTAGTGCGTTAGGCAAAACACGCCTGCAAAAAGCCATTGATGAAACGATTCGCTTACTTGATTTACCTGAGGGTTACCTAGTAGGTATCGTACCAGGATCAGATACTGGTGCGATGGAAATGGCTATGTGGTCATTATTAGGACAACGTCCTGTTGATGTTTTTTCATGGGAATCTTTTGGTGCGGGTTGGGATGCAGATATCGCGAAGCAATTAAAACTGCAAGATGCTCGTTCATTTGTAGCAAATTACGGTGAGTTACCAGACTTTTCACAGGCAAACCCTGAGCACGATATTATTTTTACTTGGAACGGCACAACCTCAGGTGTAAAAGTGAAAGATGCCGATTGGATCAGCGATGATCGAAGCGGATTAACGATTTGTGATGCGACCAGTGCGGTGTTTGCAATGGATATCGACTGGCCAAAAATTGATGTTGCAACCTTTAGTTGGCAGAAAGTATTAGGTGGTGAAGGTGCACATGGGATGCTGATCCTTAGCCCTCGTGCAGTCGAGCGTCTTGAATCATATACACCTAGTTGGCCATTACCAAAAATTTTCCGTTTAACTAATAAAGGGAAATTAATCGATGGCATTTTTAAAGGTGCAACGATAAATACCCCTTCTCTATTATGCGTTGAAGATTATTTAGATGCATTAAATTGGATTGATAACATTGGTGGTTTACCGGCGACTATCACTAAAAGTGAAGAAAATTTAGCCGTGCTTGCTGAATTTGTAGAACAAAACGATTGGATTGATTTCTTAGCATCTAAGGCAGAGATTTGTTCAAATACCAGTGTATGTTTTCAACTAAAAGCAACCGCAGAACAAATCAGTGCAATGATTAAACTGTTAAGTGCTGAAGAAGTTGCCTTTGATATCGGCGCTTATAAAGATGCACCATCGGGTTTACGTATATGGTGTGGTGCCACGGTAGAATCCTCAGACTTACAAGCATTACTACCATGGTTATCTTGGGCATATGAGCAAGTATCTTAAAAAATAATTTAACTGATGATAAACCATTTCTTAAGGAATAAAGCGGAAATGGTTTATTTATAAAACCCTAAGCAAAAACTGCTATTACATGGACAAAATAGAGCTGAATATGAAATATATTAGAACTTATAACAACATTGCTGAAAAAGGCTTAAGTATTTTTTCTCCTGAGCAATACGATATATCCCCAAGTTGTGAAGCACCGGATGCAATTTTATTACGCGACCATAAATTACAAAATGAAACATTACCAGAATCTGTATTAGCCGTAGCACGAGCTGGTGCCGGTGTTAACAACATTCCTGTCAGTGAATACACTCCAAAGGGAATTGTTGTCTTTAACACGCCTGGTGCGAATGCAAACGCCGTAAAAGAATTAGTACTTGCAAGTTTATTATTGGGCTCTCGTGGGATCACTCAAAGCATGAGTTATGTGAAATCTCTTGCAAGTGAAACAGATAAAGCAGAACTAAATAAAAAAGTTGAATTAGGTAAAAAGCAATATGGCGGTTCAGAGCTTAGCGGTAAAACATTAGGTGTTGTTGGCCTAGGTGCCATTGGTGCTAAAGTTGCAAATTTAGCCTTAAGTTTAGGCATGAACGTGATTGGTTACGATCCTAAATTAAGTGTAGAGGCTGCATGGCAATTATCATCACAGGTTAGTCGCGCTGAAAATTTAAACTCACTATTAGCACGTTCTGATTACATCAGTCTACATGTTCCTGCAATTCCTGCCACAACAGGTTTTATTAACGAAGAAGCCTTATCTGCAATAAAAGACGGTGCAAAGATTATTAACCTTGCACGTGGCGAATTGGTTAATGAAGCAGATATTATCGCGACCTTAGACACAGGTAAAATCGATGCTTATATTGCAGACTTCCCAAGTGAAGCCTTAATTAAACATGATAAAGTGATTTTATTTCCACATTTAGGCGCAAGTACAGTCGAAGCGGAAGAAAACTGCTCTGTGATGGGCGCGAAGCAATTAGTTGATTTTCTAGAAAATGGTAATATTGTCAACTCAGTAAACTTCCCAACCATTGCGATGGAACGCACTTCGGGTTATCGATTAACCTTTGCAAATGATAATGTGCCTAAAGTACTCGGGACAGTGCTGACATTACTAGCAGAACTTAATATTAACGTGTTAGATATGGTTAATAAAAGTAGAGATGATATCGCTTATACGATTCTAGATATTGAACAACAGCCAACGCTAGATCTAATCGAACAGCTTTCCGCTGTTGAGCATGTGTTTCATGTGCGTAGCGTTTAATTAATTACTCAGGGCGTCGCTATTTAAGCCTATTTCTTCGTTGAAAAATGCTCATTTAAAAAACTAAACTGCGCTTTTTCGCCTTGAAATAAGCATAAATAGCTTAGCCCTGAACAATTAATATTTATTAGAAGAAAGTAATTTTAAATGAATTTCTAAATGTTAAAGGCAAGTGACAAATAACATTCGCTATTTATCAATAAAACCTCACCACAACAAAGGTATAAAAGCCTTAGTTGTTTTCTGATAATCCTTATAGTCACCATACTTATCAACTAACGCCCTTTCTTCAAATCGAGCTTTCAGCGCCAAGGTTATTATTAATAAAACCCAGGCAAATAATTTCCACCAAATTAACTGACAAAAAACTAAACCTAATCCAGCAAAGAATAAAGAACAATACATAGGATGACGAATATAACGGTAAATTCCTGAAGTAATTAACTGCCCTGTTTGTTTAGGAATGGGTCTGACATTAAAATTTCCTGGAGGGTTCGCAAGAATTGCAAATAAAGCAATCACCGCACCAATGACAACAAAAACGACACCTAATATCGACAGATTCCAATTCGCAATTGGCCAGGCTAATACTAATAATAGAAAAAACTGCATTACAACATAAATCATAATTCACCTCCCAATTGAGAACCTACTAATCGAGAAAGAGGTGCGAAGTAACAAAGCACTTCAACACCCTGTTTTTTTGCTTGTTCAAATAATTGAGCATATTTTTGATCAATATGTGCGGCGTACCTTAACCGAACTGATCCCACTGTGTAAAACCGCAAATAGCAATACGGCCCGGTGCCCTAATGCTTTCATTTCCATTAATTCGCGCAGATGTTTTTGCCCTCTTACGGATACCGCATCTGGGAAAAAACCTTGCCCAGGTGCGAAGCTCTCATCTAATAAAGTACAACTCTTTACTTCAACATAACAATCCTGTTGATTAGGGTCACTCAACAGAAAATCGATACGACTATTTTCACTGCCATATTTAACTTCTGATTGCATCTCACTATATCCAACAAGTTTCTCTATTGTATCGGCTTTTAAGGCCTCAGAGACTATCTGATTAGCGAGCGCTGAGTGAATACATATTAAATCCCCTTTTGCCGTTAATGTCAGCTCCCAGGTATACCTATATTTACGTTTTAAATTTTTAGATTCACTATAAAAAACAGTATCACCAACCTCTGCACACCCTGTCATCGCACCGGTATTTGGGCAATAAATAGTGATAACTTCACCATTTTCCAATGTTACATCAGCAAGAAAGCGTTTATAACGTTTTATTAAGGTGGCTTTTTGTAAATTATTAAACATACGTTTTCTTATTCCTAGGACTTTTGTATGTCATTGTACTCAGTTTAAACTAAATTAAAATTGGCAAAATTTAGACTTGTGGAGCAAAAATTTGAAAGGTTTTATAATGATAAGGTAAAGCGCTAGGTTAAATGGATAACCCTAGCGCCGTTAAATAACCTCAGCTCGGGATAAGCAAATCGATACAGTACCGTTATTTCCGCGGATTTCTGCGTTAAATCATCTACCAATAGCTAGCTATTGCTACGATGATTTGCCTTGAACTACGCAAAACTAACGACACTGTATACATACTAACAATAACAAATTGATTTTATGTAGAATTTCGCTTTCATTAACCCGAGTTGAGGTTAAATATTATTCTCCTAAGGTAAATTTAGTATCGCCTTCGCGCAATAAATACAGAGTGATGCAAGCGACTAACATAGGCTAAGCGACAAAAAATAATAGATTATTATTTTGAAATGGGCTCATATAAATTGCATAAGCAGATAATGTTGAACCTGCATGCATTAAAAGAATAAGACCGTAAGTAAGACGTTTTTTTATGCCGGTGATAAACGAAACAATTAAAAGTAATTGTACTGTTGCTAAGACATATGTGACCACGTGGTTGGTCATACTAATCCCATAAAAATGTTCAAAAACCTTACCTGTATGCGCGGGGTTAATAAACTTATCTAGGGTCCATACAAACATCACAATAAACACCCCTAAACGTAAAAAGAATAGTGACCATTGCGACTTGTTTTGAAAGTTTGTTTCGTTGAGTACATTTGTTGACATATCTAATCCATATTTATAAAAGTTAATACGAATGATAATAGACCGCGCCAACGAAATTTAAATTTCAGGTTAATTGAAAGAAATCTAAATAAAAAACGAATGTTTTAAAACTTAGTTTAGCTAAAAGAACAGTTATAACACTCAGGTTCGATATAGAACCTTTACAATATGCCATCCGTGTTTTGTTTTTACTAAGGTAGGAGTGAGAATTTCACCTGTAAAACAAACTTTATCAAAGGCAGGTAACATTTGACCTTTTTTAAATTCACCTAAGTCACCTCCTTTTTTGCCCGATGGGCATGAGGAATATTTTTAGCAAGCGTTTGAAACTTAGCGCCTTTATTAAGTTTCGCTAAAAGTTCCTCTGCTTGCTCTTTATGTTTTACTAAAATATGCAATCGTCGCTACTGTTCTTGCCATGTTTACTCTTGTTTAATGATGAATAATCTAACAATAATAACATATACAAAATCAATTGCGACTTGGCTTTAAATACAGTATCAATTAAGAATACGATTTAAACTTTAAATTTATTCAGCTGAATACCCTGTTCTTGAACTTGCTGTTTCATAAGTTTGGCATAGCCAACTTGTTCAACAGCACCATTTGAAACCTCTTGACTAATATCGCGTATATTAGTTGTATTGCAATTTATTTCTTCAGAGGTAGCAGACTGTTGCTCAGCGGCGGTCGCTATTTGTAAGTTCATGTCACTGATCTGCAAAATGGCACCGCGAATGCTTTCAAGAATTTCATTTGCTTTTAGCGCCTCTTCCGCTGTTGTCATAGCAATGCTCCTACTATCTTTAATATTACTTTCCGCTTGACGAACACCTGTCTGTAATTGCTCGATCATAGTACGGATTTCACTGGTAGATTGTTGAGTACGAGATGCGAGAGACCTTACTTCATCCGCCACAACCGCAAAACCGCGGCCTGTTTCACCAGCTCTTGCCGCTTCGATAGCGACTGTTAAGTGCTAATAAATTGGTTTGCTCTGCAATACTGGTGATAACCGTTAAAATAGATTCGATGTTATTACTAAAATTGGCCAACTCAACTACAGATTCAACAGCAGTTTCCATTTGCACCGCCAGTTCGTCAATAGAACGTGTAGCATTAGAAACGATACTTACGCCTGTTACTGTTTGTTCATCAGCTGTTGTTGCTGATTGCGCCGCAATTTGAGCATTACTCGCGACTTCAACGGCACTACTGGCCATTTCATTCATTGCTGTCGCTAATTGATCAAGTTCTGCTAACTGTAAATTTAACTCCTGTGAAGCTTTCTCTGACTCATTGCTTACATTTTCAGCACTTGTATCTACTTCTAAGGCTAATCCTTTTACATTACTTATCATTTCTTGGAGATTTGCGATAAAAGCATTAAATTGAATGGCCACTTCGCCAAATTCATCTTTTGAGATAACAGGCAAGCGTTTTGTTAAGTCACCATTACCACTATTAATTTCGACTAAAGAATCTGTCAGTAAACCAATAGGTTGAATAATTTTTTTCATCACTGCGGTTAATAGCACAATGCTTATTAGTACACTTATAAAACCACCTAGCAAAGCTTTAAAGCCCATTGCATTTGCTTCAGCCATAATGATATTTTCATCAACAACAACGCCAATATACCAATCCATGTCCTTTAAATGGCTTAATGCGGTAAAACTTACCCAATGTGTTTTTCCATCGATTTCAACTTCTTGTAACGCCTTATCTAAAGATAAATTTTTACCCGAAAATAACTGACTGTAGCTTTTACCATTATAATCACTATTAGGGTGACTAATAATATTACCTGTTTTCGTTAATAAAAATGCATAACCTGCATTATTAAAGGTTAATGTATTCAATGAATCAGAAACTGTTTTTAAACTTAAATCACCACCAAAAGCACCTTTAAACTGTCCTTTATCAGTCAAGTTTGCAACCACAGAGATTAGAATATCCTTTGTAACAGCATCTGCATAAGGTTCCGTTATTTTGGCAGTTTGTGATGATTTAGCTAATTCATACCAAGGCCTCTTTCGCGCATCCCACCCATCTGGGTTCCAAGTTGGATCATTGGTTATGGCTTTTCCATCCGTTGCCAAACCTCCAAAAATAAGCAAGAAATTGTCCTTTAGTATTGGAGCATCAACAGCTTTTTGGATATTTTCAGGAGTGAAGTCTGAATCTATTATCTGAGAAGCTAAATCGATTACCTCTAGCTTTCCATTCAACCAATGGGTTATTTGCAGAGCAAGTGCATCACTTGACTCTTCTATCGCATTACTCGAATTTTGTCGCAAAGTATTAGTCATCACTTTATATTGAAAAATTGATAATGCACTAATTGCAATAATAAGTACTAGGGATGAAGCTAAAACTACTTTAAGAGACACTTTCATGGTCACTCCGAAGAATAAAGAACTTACACAGATAATAGGCTCAATATCCAGATTTGCCATAAATAAAATAAAATGATTTTTACAAAAAAGCAGATTTCTTTCTATACAAAAACTGCAAGCATGAAAAAGGCGACCAAAAGGTCGCCTTGATATTCGTTTAAAAACAAACTTAGTGATTAATTAGCGACTGGATATTTAATATCTGCAGTAGCCATTAATTGTGTTAACAATGATTGATATAACTGCTCAGAAGCTGAACGAGAAAGCATGCTCTCAATTTGTCGCTTAACATCGTCATCCTCTGCACTTGCTTCAATAACTTGCGACAATTCAATAATCGCATAGTTACCTGTGCTTGTTTCTACCCAACGACGAGAAACATCACCCGTTTCTGGTTTTTCCAGTTTGAATAAAGCTTGAATAATTTCATAATCATATTCACGGCTATAACGAGAGAAAGTTAAATCTTCACTAAAACTGAGACCTTTTTCTGTTAATTCACTATCAACCGATTGCTTATCATTTAATTTAGTAGTGACATTTTGAACAAACTGCTTGGCTAATTGCTTGCGCTTTTTGCGCTGTCAATTGCTCTTTGATCTGCTCAGTAACCTCAGATAAAGGTTTTAACGCGACCTCTTTATACTCATTAACACGCACTACAATGGCTTGATTATCAGCAATTTCAATTAAATCTGAATTCATTCCTTCTTCACGGAAGTTACGATCAAACACAGTTTGTAGTACTGCTTGGCTTGATAATAAGCTTGGTGCCGTTTCAGCAGTAAATAGCTCCGTACGCTGAACTTCAACAGAAATCGCCCCAGCGACTTCTTCAAGATTATCTGGAGACTCAAAGGCAACTTCACTTAGACTTTGATGTAACTCGTAATAAAGTTCATTGGCTTTTTCTTCCTGTAATGAAGCTTTCACGCGCTCACTCACTTCAGCAAGTGGTAATGTTTGCGCTTCCTCGATTTCAATTAGCTTAATAATATGATAACCAAATGGCGACTCAACTACTCCGGAAAGAGGAGATTCAGCAGTTAACGCAAATGATGCATCATTAAAAGCTTCTTCCATAACGCCGTCTTCAAACCAATCTAGCTCACCATTATTTTTAGCAGAAAAAGTATCATCAGATTTCTCTAACGCAAGTACACCAAAATCCGCACCGTCGTTAAGTTCTGTTAAAATTGCCTGTGCTTTTTGACTTGCTTCATCAGTAACACCTTGAATTAAAATATGCGCTACTTTACGACGCTCAGGACGTTGGTAATCTGACTTGTGTGTATCATAGAAAGCTTCCACGTCAGCATCCGTGACATTCACTTGCTCAGCAAGTGAACTACCATCTAAATAAACATAATTAACACTCACTTGCTCTAATGATTGGAATAAGTGGCTATTATCTTGATAATAAGCGTTTAATTGCTCATCTGTAATGGCTTCTACAGTTTCAAAATCGGTTGTATTAACGGTTAATACTTTTGCCATACGTTGTTGCGCTTGCAGTGTATTAGCAAGTTCAACTTCCGTTGGTAAAACAAATTCACTATCAGCTAACATTTGTAATAACTGACGACGAGCAGAGTCATTTTTTAAACTTTGGCTAAATTGCGCTGGAGCATATCCTGCTTGACGAAGCATGGCTAAATATTGGTCATTATTGAATTTACCATCAACTTGAAATTCAGGCATATTACGAATTTCATTTTTGATTTGTTCATCACCAACACGTAATCCTAAATCTTCAATTGCCTGTGCAATTAATGCATCAGAAATAAGCCCTTGTGTTGCCTGTGCTCGAACCTGTTGAGCGAAATTTGGGCTAGAGGCTAATAAGTCAAACTGTTCACCATACTGTTGTTGTAAACGAGCACGTTCATTTTGGTAAGCCTGCTCAACACTTGTTTGACTGATCTCTTGATCGTTAACAGTAACAGCAACGGCAACACTACTGCTACCTAAATAACTGCTTACACCAGCTAATGCAAAGGATAGGATGATTACAACTAATACCGTCTTAGTCGCAACACCTTGAGACCCTTCACGCAATTTATCTAACATAATCTTTTCTCTACCTGTTATTACTCAGCACAATTTATTATCAACTGAGTTGAATGATTTGTGCTCTAGCTTAAAACAAAAAAAGCGCATCATGTGACGCGCTTATTGCTTGATAAACAAACGACGAATTAAGCGTTGATTGCATCTTTTAATGATTTACCCGCTTTAAATGCAGGAACTTTAGCGGCTTTAATCTCAATCGGCGCACCAGTTTGTGGGTTACGACCTGTACGTGCTTGCACGCTCTTTTACAGAAAACGCACCAAAACCGATAAGTGAAACAGAATCACCTTCAACAAGTGCACCAGTGACACTTTCGATAAACGCGTCTAATGCACGACCAGCGGTAGCTTTAGAGATATCTGCACTTTCAGCAATGTTATCGATTAATTGTCCTTTGTTCATTTTTAGTTCTCCATTTTTTATAATTATGGTGCGCCGCCTAACTAGGTGAAAACACACGTTAAAACATATTTGTTGTTAGGCTACTTTGCAATGCGAGCAGGTGCAAGTAAATTTAATAGAAATTTTACTACACCCCCATTTTATGCTGTTTATCACCTATTTTTTACCATTTTCAGGTGTTTTTTCTACACAGAAGCCCTTAATACTTTCACTTAACGCAATTTCTAATACCTCATCAATCCATCGAACTGGTTTAATTTCCAGCTGATCTTTGATGTTTGCAGGTATATCTTCTAAATCACGAGTATTTTCAAAAGGAATTAAAACCGTTTTAATGCCTCCTCGACGAGCGACCAATAACTTTTCTTTTAAACCACCAATTGGTAATACTTCACCACGTAGTGTAATTTCTCCGGTCATTGCCACATCAGCTCGAACAGGAATACCTGTCAGACTAGAAACAAGTACTGTGCACATAGCGGCACCAGCACTAGGGCCATCTTTTGGTGTAGCACCTTCAGGAACGTGAACATGTAAGTCGCGTTTTTCATGGAAATCACTATTGATACGCCATTGTTCAGCCTTCGCACGGACAACTGTCATTGCCGCTTGAATAGACTCTTTCATGACATCGCCCAGTGAACCAGTATAATTTAGCTTGCCTTTACCCGGCATCGAAGTGGCTTCAATGGTTAATAGTTCACCACCAACTTCGGTATAGGCTAATCCAGTCACTTGACCAACTTGATTTTCATCTTCCGCTTTACCAAAATCAAAACGTCGAACACCTAAATAATCTTTAAGATTATCAATAGTCACGGTGATATTTTTGAGTTTTTTATCGAGTAATATTTCTTTTACTACCTTACGGCAGATTTTAGAGATCTCACGTTCTAAAGCACGTACACCAGCTTCACGAGTGTAGTAACGAACAATACCAATTATTGCGCTATCATCAAGTATTAATTCACTTGGTTTAAGGCCATTTCGTTTAATTTGCTTATTAGTTAAATGTTCCTTAGCAATATTCATTTTCTCATCTTCTGTGTAACCAGAAAGACGGATCACTTCCATACGGTCAAGTAAAGGACCAGGAATGTTCATTGAGTTAGAAGTTGCAACAAACATTACATCACTCAAATCATAATCAACTTCTAAATAATGATCATTAAAAGTAGCATTTTGCTCTGGATCTAACACTTCTAATAAAGCAGAAGCAGGATCTCCTCGCATATCGGAAGCCATTTTATCGATTTCATCTAATAGAAACAGTGGATTTTTAACCCCTGCTTTAGTCATTTTTTGGATAATTTTACCAGGTAAGGAACCGATATAAGTACGGCGATGACCGCGTATTTCAGCTTCATCACGAACACCACCTAATGCCATACGTACATACTTACGACCTGTTGAACGCGCAATAGATTGGCCTAGTGAAGTTTTACCTACACCAGGAGGACCAACTAAACATAAAATAGGCCCTTTCAATTTATTAATTCGAGTCTGCACCGCGAGGTATTCTAAAATACGTTCTTTTACTTTTTCTAAGCCATGATGGTCTGAATCAAGAATTTCCTGTGCTTTGGCAATATTCTTTTTAACAGGTGAACGTTTTTTCCATGGCACATTTATCAGGCTTTCTATATAGGTGCGTATGACACTTGCTTCCGATGACATTGGAGACATCATTTTTAATTTTTTAAGCTCGCCCTCTGCTTTTTCTTTTGCTTCCGCAGACATGCCAGCATCTTCAATTTTTTTCGCAAGCTGATCGTTTTCGTTACTACCTTCTTCCGTTTCACCCAATTCTTTTTGGATAGCTTTCATCTGTTCGTTAAGATAATACTCACGCTGACTACGTTCCATTTGCTTTTTGACACGGCTACGAATACGTTTTTCAACTTTAAGAATATCTTCTTCACTTTCCATCATCGCCATTAAAAACTCAAAACGTTCTGTAATTGAGGTAATTTCAAGGGTCGCTTGCTTATCGCTTAGGTTAAGTGGCATATGAGCGACAATGGTATCAGCCAAACGTTCTGGTTCATCAATGCCATTCACCGAAGCAAGTACCTCTGGTGGAATTTTTTTATTGAGTTTAATGTAAGACTCAAACTGCGTTAAAACACTTCGTAACAGCGCATCTTCTTCTTCGTTATCAACCGCATCACTTTCTAATAACTCAACTTCAGAGAAGAAATAATCTTTATTATCAATGTTGTCGATAAGTTGCGCTCTTTGTACCCCTTCAACGAGCACTTTCACTGTGCCATCGGGTAATTTTAATAATTGTAAAATATTAGCAACAGTACCGACCTTGTATAAATCATCCATACTTGGATCGTCTAAAGATGCTTCTGTTTGTGCAACCAATAATACTTTTTTGCCCTGCTCCATAGCGTGCTTCTAAACAATTAATCGATTTTTTACGTCCAACAAACAATGGAATGACCATATGCGGGTACACCACTACATCACGTAACGGTAAAACAGGCAGGGTTAGTTTCAGCTCTGATACAGTTTTCATAAATTCCCCAGAAAATATTTGCCCATGAAAGATAGAGGCAAATTAAATAGACATTGAAAATTTAATACTGGGGATGATAGGATTTTTTTCAAGGCAAGAAATGAAAAAGGGAGCTTAAAGCTCCCTTTTATTGCAATTAATCAATTAATTGTTTATTTATCAGACGAAACCATCTTAGTCTGCTCTTCTGAATAAATGAGTAAAGGACTCGATTCACCAGAAATAACGTTCTCATCTACAACCACTTTCACCACATTTTCAACCGATGGTAAGTCATACATAGTTTCTAATAACACTGATTCAACAATAGAACGTAAACCACGAGCACCCGTTTTACGACTCATTGCTTTTTTAGCCATTGCTGATAATGCTTCTGGACGGAACTCTAATTCAACATTTTCTAATTCAAATAAAGCGACATATTGTTTTGTAATTGCATTTTTAGGTGCAGTTAAAATTTCAACTAATGCTTCTTCATCTAATTCCGTTAATGTCGCGACAACAGGTAAACGACCAATAAACTCAGGATCAAACCATACTTAGCAAGATCTTGAGGTTCTACTTTCTTAAAGGTATCACTTAAAGATTCTTTATTATCTTTATCACGAACCGTAGCACCAAAACCTATACCAGCACCTGTATCAATACGTTGCTCAATAATGCCATCAAGCCCAGAGAAAGCACCGCCACAGATAAATAGAATCTTAGAGGTATCTACTTGGATAAATTCTTGATTTGGATGTTTACGTCCACCCTGTGGCGGAATAGAGGCAACAGTACCTTCAATTAGTTTTAGTAATGCTTGTTGTACACCTTCACCAGATACATCACGTGTTATAGATGGGTTTTCAGACTTACGGGTAATTTTATCAATTTCATCGATATAGATAATACCACGTTGGGCTTTTTCAGGGTCGTAATCACATTTCTGTAATAACTTCTGAATGATGTTTTCAACATCTTCCCCCACATAACCAGCTTCGGTTAAGGTAGTAGCATCGGCCATAGTGAAAGGAACATCTAATAAACGAGCCATAGTTTCAGCAAGCAATGTTTTACCACTACCTGTTGGTCCAATTAATAAAATATTACTTTTACTTAATTCAACGCCATTTGACACATCACCATGTTTAAGGCGTTTGTAATGATTATAAACCGCAACAGCTAACACTTTTTTAGCGGTATCTTGGCCAATAACATAATCATCTAAATTAGCTCTGATTTCATGAGGTGTTGGTAATTTTTTATCTGCATTATCTGACTCAGAACTTTTGCTGATTTCAGCAATTTCTTCTTTAATAATGTCATCACAAAGATCAACACATTCATTACAAATATACACCGATGGACCAGCAATCAGTTTTTTTACTTCATGCTGACTTTTTCCACAAAAGGAGCAGTACAATAAACTACTACTATCGCCTTGTTTATCTGTCATAGTTATTCCTTAATTCCTGTCTTTATCGCTTAGTGAGTACAGAATCTACAATACCGTATTCTACTGCTTCATTAGCACGCATGAAATTATCTCGATCGGTATCATGCTGTATCACTTCAATATCTTTACCCGTATGGAACGCAAGTAGTTCATTCATACGTTGTTTAGTCGCTAAAATTTCTTTTGCATGAATTTCAAAATCAGATGCTTGACCTTGGAAGCCACCTAATGGTTGATGGATCATTACTTTTGCATTTGGTAAACAATGGCGTTTACCTGGCGCACCACTGGCTAGCAAGAATGCTCCCATGCTCGCCGCCATCCCCATACAAACTGTACTCACATCAGGTTTAATAAACTGCATAGTATCGTAAATAGCCATACCAGCACTAATAGAACCACCTGGTGAATTGATGTAAATAAAAATATCTTTTTCTGGGCTTTCCGACTCTAAAACAATAATTGAGTCGCAATTACGTTAGCCATGTGATCTTCAACAGGACCTGTTAAAAAAATAACACGCTCTTTTAAAAGGCGAGAATATATATCATATGAACGCTCGCCTTTTGCAGTTTGTTCTACAACCATAGGGATCAGAGCATTATTAATTGTATCAGTACTTCCAGCGAATGGATTTGACATTTTCTATCCTAAAATTATGTAATTGATTTCTAATTATGACGATTATTAATGAAAAATGGCCCGAGTGAGTTCACCCGAGCCATTAAAAACTTAAACAGTTACGACAATATTTACATTAAAATGTAAGATTATTGCGCATACTGCTTTGTTCATCACGTCATCAAATGATTTATTAACTTCACTTACTTTAGCTTTTTCGATGATAAAATCAACTGCTTGCTCTTCTAATGCAACATTTTCCATGTTTTGCATCATTTCTTTATTGTTTTTGTAGTATTCAATAACTTCTGCTGGGTTTTCATACGCAGAGGCAAGCAGTTTCAATTAAAGATGCCACTTTATCTTGGTCAACTTTAAGTTCATTAACTTTAATCACTTCACCTAATAGTAGACCAACTTTAACACGTTTTTCAGCTTGTTCTGTAAATAATTCAGCTGGTAACTCTGGCATGTTTTTAGGATCGATTTGTTGACCGTAACGTTCCATCGCTTGTTTACGAAGAACTTCAATTTCACCTTCAACTAATGCTTTTGGAACTTCAAGCTCATTACCTTCAACTAATGCTGTTAATACAACGTCTTTCGCATTATTTTTAAGCATTTGCTCAAGTTCACGCTTCATGTTTTGTTCTACATCTGTTTTAAGGTCAGCAATATCACCACTTTCAACGCCAAATTTCTTAACAAACTCTTCTGTAATTTCAGGAAGATTTTGCTGTTCAACTTTAGTTAGTTTAATTGCGAATTGTGCTGTTTTACCTTTTAGGTTTTCAGCATGATATTCTTCTGGGAAAGTAACGTCGATAGTGAATTCGCTACCTGCTTTATTTCCAACAATACCTGATTCAAAACCTGGGATCATGCGACCAGAACCTAATACGATTTGGAATCCTTCAGCTTTACCACCTTCAAATACTTCACCATCAATTGAACCTTCAAAATCAACTGTTACTTGGTTTTCATCAGTCGCTTCTGTTTCAACTTCAGTCCAAGTTGCATGTTGTTTGCGTAAAGTTTCAATCATTTTATCAAGATCAGCATCTGTTACTTCAGCTGTTTCTTTTTCAATGCTAAGTTCAGCAAGATCCGCTAATGCAACTTCAGGGTATACTTCAAATGTTGCTGTAAAAGTGAACTCTTCACCTTTTTTACGTGCTTTAGGAGCAACTTTAGGTGCGCCTGCTGGATTTAATTTTTCAGCAACAATCGCTTCAAAAAAGTTACGTTGCATAACTTCACCAGCAACTTCATTCTCAACTGCACCACCAAAACGTTTCATAATTACTGAAGCAGGTACTTTACCCGGACGGAAACCATCAACACGTTGTGTTTTTGATAATTGACGAATTCTGCTATCAAATTCTTTTTCAAATACTTCAGCTAGCGACAGAAATGGTCAATGTACGTTCTAGGCCTTGTGATGCTTCTACTGAAACTTGCATATTTTTTCCTTTATCTTTTACGTTAATATTTTTAAATTCTTATTGTATTGCTATAGATGTGGGCAAACAAAGAGATTACAAGGGTTAGTTTAAAAAAACCTGTAATTTCTTACTAAGAACTTAAAATCAATCTGGTTGATGAAATTTAAGACGCGCTATTATAGACAAGCTTTTTCTGAGAGTCGAGTTTTACACAGCACCCGTATCACATTTTGTCAGCAAGCAAAGCGTTTTAGGAGGCAAATAAAGCTTGTTCAGCGTGTTGCTTAAAATTCGCACTGAATCAAGGAATAGATCTACTTTTCAAAAGAGAATAGTTACTACTCCGATTTTTTATTTTGCTAAATCTGATTATTAGACTAATTTCTAATGAGCTGTCAGAAATTATTACCTGCAAAAAACATCTCATTTCAATGATTGAATCTAATAAGCTTTTATAAATAAGAGGTTAAAATGTTAAAATCTTTAAAACTGCAAATCTATATGTTGGCGTTTATACCTTTTCTATTGATTGCTTTCTTAAGTATATTTAATGAAATATCAATTACGAACAAAATTAAAACTCAAGTCAGTGAGATCACCGAAGAAAGTACATTAGAAATTGAAAAAAAACGCTTATATACAATAGTTAACTCTGCGCTTTCAATGATCCAGCCTTATATTGAAATGGAAGGTAAAACAGGTATGAAAGAAGGCCTAAAGCAGTTAGACCTATTTCGTTTCGATGACGGTGAGGGTTACCTGTTTAGTTATCTCTCTGATGGTACGCGAGCTCAACATGGTAAAGGGAAAGGTATCGGCCAAAACTTTTGGGATTCGCAGGATAAAAAAGGTAATTACACTACACGCCTTCTCGTTGAAGCTGGTAAAAATGGAGGAGGTTTTACTTCATACTACTTTCCTAAACCAGGTGAAAAGGAAGCTTCCGAAAAACACTCATACGCATATTATATTGCTAAATGGGATACCACAGTCATAGCTGGTATTTATATCGATGGTATTGATGAAATCCAAACAAGCATTGATGAATCGGTCTCTGAGGTGATTGATGATGAAATAATGGAATCTTTTATCATCTTCGCTTTAATTTTTATTGCAGTTATTATCGCCGTATTATTCGCAGTTAATCTATTGTATTTACCACTTAATAATCTGCGTCATTCCGTTAAAGGTTTGGCCTCAGGCGAAGGCGACCTAAGTACTAATCTGCCCCACTCCCGTATTGACTTATTAGATGATATTGCCGGTTTCTTTAATACCTTCATTGGTAACATGGCTCAAGATATTCGCGACTTAAAAGAAACAAGTAATGAACTAAAGCACATAGCGGAAACTTCAAGTAATCAACAAGTTCAGTTAAATTCATTATCTCATCAACAAAAAGATGAAACGACGCAAATAGCGCTACCATCGATGAAATGGCATCTTCTTCCAACGAAATTTCATCAAATGCAGAAAATACACAACATTCTGCCGAAGAATTGGAGTTAGAAATCGAAAGTGTATTAAAAGAAGTTGATATTTCAGACCAACAATTAGTCAGTCTGAATGAGTTAATGGGGAGCGTTCGAGGCTCTGTTAATGAACTGAGTGATAATGTTAGCCTTATCCATTCTGTTTTGGGTGTTATCCAAGGTATTTCAGAACAAACTAACTTATTAGCATTAAATGCGCTGATTGAAGCGACTTCGAGCCGGTGAACAAGGTCGAGGCTTTGCAGTGGTAGCTGACGAAGTAAGAACATTAGCTCAGCGAAGCCAATCCAGTACAGTTGAGATAAAAGAAATCCTTGAAAAGCTTCAAACAAGTGCAGAAAAAACAGCAAATGATATGAACAAATCAGATCAACAACGTGCAGTTGTCACCGAGGCAATGGAAACAATTAAAAACATTATTGGCCGAAGTGGAGAAGCAATACAAGCATTAGCGACCATGAATGTGCAAATGGCCAACTCTGCTAAGGAACAATCTACCGTGGCTTCTGAAATTGCGGAAAGAATAAATGGTATTGCTTCCCTCGCTGACCAAATAGGCAATACATCATCGGATGCTCGAAACCAGTCAGAGGGGTTAGAACATCAATCTAAACTTATTTCTCAAATGACAGATAAATTCACAATTTAACACTCAAATTTATTAAAACTACATATTCGATGTTTTTAACCATTTGAAACATCGAACAACCACTACTTCCTTATTAAAAATAATTGTAACTTTAAAATATTTAATACTAGTCGCCCTGCTCGCCTAAAATTAAAATAAAATTTTTAACACTTGCATTTGTAAGTGGATTAAATAATATGAAATTGTATCTATTTCTGCCATCAGTTATATTTTTTTGAAGCTAGATCAAGGTGCTACCGTAAAACTTATAATACTGTTAAATGAATCTTAATTAGGAGTGTATTGATGAAAATTGATTATTTAGAAATCCCAAGTAAAAACATGGAAATCACCAAAGAGTTTTTTAGCACTGTATTTGAGTGGACATTTGAAGGTTATGGCGCTGAATATATGGTTTTTTGGGGCGCAGGTATTAATGGTGGTTTTTATTTTCACCCAGACTTAACCTGTACCACGGCCACAGGCTCTGTATTGCCCGTGCTTTATAGTGAAGACATCTCTGCTACTCAAAGTAAAATAGTTAAAGCGGGTGGGGAAATTATCAAACCTTTATTTGCATTTCCTGGTGGTATTCGTTTTCATTTCACTGATCCAAATGGTAATGAATATGCAGTATGGTCAGATGCCAAATTACCAAAGGGTATCGTTTAGTTTTAGACATTAACTAATATTATGGAATAAAAAATGGCAACCATTTGGTTGCCATTTTTATTAACTTTTAATACACAGCCCTAAAGACTAAAAAACCCTGTATCCCCGAAAATATAATTTGAGCTCCAATTGCAGAAACAAACAATCCCGTTATTTTAGGCAATATTTCTAAACCTTGTTTGCCCATCAAAACCTGTAATTTATTAGAGGCTAACAAAACACCAGCCAATGAAATTACAGCGGCTAAAAGCGAAAGCGATACTAATAAGGTATCAACAACACCAGTCAACTCTGCACCATAAACCATCAAGATACCAATCATACCAGGGCCGACAACACTGGGAATTGCTAAAGGTACTATGGCAAAATTATCGCGACTAAAGTCACTGCCTCTTGCTTCACTAGTTTCAATATCATTTCCGCCACGCACCATATCTAATGCACTTAAAAATAACACAGTACCCGCACCAATTTTAAATGCCTCTAAGGTAATACCAAAAAGTGTAAAGATATACTTACCAAATAACAGAAATGCTAAGCCTGCGACCATCACGGCCACACTCATTTTTAAAATAACATCTTTCTTCTCTGGTTTAGTTAAGCGCTTTCCTAGTGTTAAGAAAAGTGATAACACAAAAAATGGTGTCATCATAAAAAAGATTTTTAAATATAAGGTAAAAAACTGCTCAACCATGGCTTAACTCTCTAGTGTTTATTTTCAAAAATATTGGCAAAAATATTGGGAAGCGAAAAAACGCGAGACTAACAAATATCCGCACCTTTAGCCATCAATAAACGTTGTAAATTAAGTGGATTTAATGCGATATCTAAGCCCCGCTTTCCGGCGCTAATATAAATTTCTTTAAAGGAAAAAGCACTTTCATGAATAATAGTTTTTAAGCGTTTCTTTTGACCCAATGGACTAACCCCGCCAAGGACATAACCCGTACTTCGTAATACATCTTCTTTGTCAGCCATTTTTGCTTTTTTACTATTAAAGTTTTTTGCCACAAGCTTCATATTTAATTTTTCAGCGACGGGAATAATGGCAACAATTAATTCCCCAGTTTCTAATTGAACCACCAAGGTTTTAAAAACCATTTCACTTGGTAGCCCCAGTTTATCTGCCGCCTCTAAACCGTAGGAGACTGAGTTTTTATCATGAGTATATTCATGAATAGTAAAAGCTATTTTGTGTTTTTTTAATAACTTAGTTGCTGGTGTCATGATGCTTCCTTACAAATCAGTTTGGTAATGACCTTCGACGGCTTCATCAACTTGATCAATAAATTGTTCGTCTGCACCACTATTTTCAGCAATCTCCTTACCAAAGGAAATTTTAATCGGATCTGGCCAGGTATTGCTTTCCCAAAGTTGGCTTCTTAACAATGCCTTTGCACAATGAAAATACGCATTTATCACTGTGACCTCTAATACTAATAATGCATCATGAGACTCTGAGGCTAATTTTTTACATATTAATTCGCCGGTTACTAAACGACACTCACCATGTATTCGTAATGTTTCCATCGTCACCAGGTACAAATAAAAACAACGCAACCTGTGGGCGCCGCAAAATATTATTTAACGAAAAGGCTAATTTATTACCGCGTAACTCGGAAATTAATATTCTGCCTTTATTATCGACTTTAACAAACCCCGCTTTATCTCCCCTTGGGGAAATAGTTGGAAAGCCGAGCTCATCAACTGTTGATAACATTAATAAAGGCGAATGCTTGATAAAATTCAACATACGTGGATTTAAAAAAGAATAGATCTTTTTTACCGCCATTGGTGCTGGTGTACCGATGATTTCAAGAAGTTGTTGTTCACTCTTTATTTCAATCATATTATTGCTCCGTATTTAAACGCTCAACTAAGCGTACTAAAACGTAACGTTTTATCTTTAATCGCACGTGCCATTAAAGGTAAATCGGCAAACAATGTTAATTGCTTTTTAGCGCGGGTAATACCAGTATAAATCAGTTCTCTGGTAACAACTGGTATCTGAGTTTGTGGCAAGGCTAGCACAGTATGATCAAATTCAGAGCCTTGGCTCTTGTGTACAGTCATTGCAAAAACAGTTTCATGGCTAGGCAATCTACTTGGTTGAAAGTCATAAATCAAACCATCCGCCATTTGAAAATAAACTCTTAATTGTTCATTTTCATCTAATAAACATAAGCCAATATCGCCATTGTATAAACCTAAGTGATAATTATTTTGTGTGATCATCACCGGGCGACCAACATACCAGTTTTGAGAAAAAGGATTATTATCGTTATTTATTGAGATCAACCCCGCTTTACTTAATTGCATTTCGGCTAATTGATTTAGCCCCATTACTCCCCACTCACCCTCTCGAATAGCACATAACAATTTAAACTGACTAAAAGTTTTAACAGCTTCTTAGGCAACTCTCGATTATCAGCATCTATTTTTTGTATCTGTTTTAAATAAGGCGCATAGCCAGCCACTATCATCTTAGATAACAAATCATGACTACTTTCATTATTGGCATAATGACTAAGATCTTGGTATTTATTGAACAAAGCCTGTATCTGCTGAAAACTGGCCTTTCCTTGATTAATTGCCATGGCTAAAAAACCTATGCCAGAATATTGATCAAAACGATAACTTTTCCTTAATAAACAAAGTTTATCAGACATATTAGTATTATTACGCGACGGGCTAGTAACAGTAAGTAAACTATCAAACCCCGTTAACTGAGCAAGTTGCGTTGCTTTTTCTTGACTATAGCCTGAGTTAATAAAGGCGCAAATATCTCCTAATACGGCACCTGCTTCCACTGAGGCTAGCTGATCTTTATCACCTAATAAAATTAATCGTGCATGCTCAGGTAATGCCATCAATAATTTTGCCATCAAGGGTAAATCAACCATTGATGCTTCATCCACCAGCGACGAAATCCAAATGCAAACGTTGTTCTTCGTTAAAACGAAAATGATTGCTGTTTGCTTGCACGCCTAATAAACGATGTATGGTGCTGGCTTGGGTAGGGATTTTATCTTTTATCTGCGGATCGATATCAAGCCCTTCAATGGCTTGAGTGATCGATTCCGTTAATCTTGCGGTGACTTTTCCTGTTGGAGCAACCATCTTGATATTTAAATCTTTTCTTACCTGAAGCAATAGCGCAAGCAACTTAGTGACTGTGGTTGTTTTACCTGTCCCTGGGCCACCAGAAATCACACAACGCGCACTTGTCAAAGCAAGAGCGACGACTGACTTTTTGCCAATCACAACGACTCGATAGGGGAATTAATGATTCTAATATAGATAAATCTTCAACACTGTTTGCCTCTTTAAAACAGCTCTCAATTTGGTTCCAATCTAACTGATTATTTTCTATAACATGTAAATATTTTTCACACAGTAGCTTAACAGACTGCTTCTTATCCTCTTGCCAAGCTTGGTATACATATTGGTAATTAACAGCAAACAATCTATCTAACTCAGTTTTCACATCACCTGTGATAATGATTTGGGGCTGATGTAATAGTTTATCGGCAATAAGTTGTTCAAAAAGTGCATAACGACGTAAATACAAAGCATTAAATTGAAGACTTAAGGGCGCTTTATGTTCAGTGTTATCTGTACTAACACAATGAGACTCGGTTAAACGCGCATGTGTTTCATAGTCTGAGCCAGATAAAGGATTTTGTAATAAACAAGATAAACCATAACGTTCACAAAATTGAGATAAATCGGTTTCTGTTTGCACACACTTTTCATTTAATTGCTTCACAATTTCATTTAGTGGCAAACAAACATGTCCTTTGCCCAAATATTCACTGCAAAACATAGCACTTAAAACGGTTAAGTTATCAGCGCCTAATTCACTAATGAATTGCCCAAAGTGGTAATCAATGGCACGCACTAACCCTAAATCTTTCCATCCTTTTAATTCAGCTAGCATTATTTTAACTCCCCTGCGAACAACTTATCGAGCCCATCAATTAAAGCAAAATCAGGTTTATTAAAATAAACACCACAGTTTTTGTCTGATTGCATACCACGAATAAAGGTATAAAAAACACCTCCTATATGTTGCTCATATTGATAATCGGGTAAGCGTGAGCGTAATAACCGATGTAATGCTAAGGTGTATAGTTGATACTGAAAATCATAACGATGATCGACCATCATATTTTCAATATTAGTTTGCTGATAATCTTCAAGACGATCTCCAAGATAGTTTGATTTATAATCTAGGACATAATATTTTCCTTCAAATTCAAAAGTTAAATCGATAAAGCCCTTTAAGAACCCTTGCACACTTTGAAATTGTAATTCGCCTGCTCGACGAGAAAGTGGGTCATACTGTTTGATTAATTTATTCACTTGATAGGAATGGATCGGTTTCATATCTATAAAAAACTGCATCTCTACTTTTTTAGCACTCGGCGTTAATTGCTTTAATGTGATGCTTTGAGACGAATCAATCATTAATGGAAAAGACAATAACTGAGTAAACCATCTTGTTAATATTGGTGTCCAAGCTTCAATATCGTCATAAAGATGCTTTTCAAGTTGAGTCTCAATTATTGAGCTTAGCTCACTTTCATCATCACTCTGAAAATCAATCAGCTCAAAAATCAGGTGTAAAAATGTACCGTGTTTTGCGCCTCTTGGAAAACTAAAAGGCGTCTTCAAAGGCTCTAATAATTCCAGCTCAATGGGGACTTCTTCGATAATATCTGTATCTGTTTTACTGGTATCTGGTGTACTGCCCGGTTGTTGATGCGCAGTATGAAAGCGCGATAACGAAGAGTAACTGGTGATCCACCAATTATTTTCTATTTTACCAACAAACTCAGCAGGTGCTTGCAATGCTGTATTGTCAGAGAGCACCACATATGTATCTTCATTAGCACTAGGTAATGTGCGCACATCAATATTATCACTGCTTTGACACATATTATCTAAACGATCATTCAGGCCTTGAGTATCACCGGCTAATAAATCTTTTCCTGCTTTTAAACAAATATAACCCAGAGCACTTTTAGCTAAGGGACTATTTTTTATTCGCCCTGATTTATAACAGCCAATTCCAATATAACAACGATAAACACTGCGTGTTAAGCCCACATATAACAGGCGTAAATCCTCAGCTAACTGTTCTTTTTCAGCTAAATAAAAATGATCTTTATCATTATCTAAATCATAGAAGAGCTTAAAGTCTTGCGTTGGATCATGATATAAACAGTCCCTCGCCTTTTGATGTAATCCCGTGAAAGGCATAAACACAATGTCATACTCTAAGCCTTTGGATTTATGTAAGGTACTCACTTGGATAAGATTTTTTCACTTTCCAAGCGTTGTTTCTGTTCACTATTATCGCCTTTTACTTGACTAACTTGTTCTGCAAACCAGCGTGTTAAGGCAAAACCACCATCATGTTCAACACTGTTTTTCTGCAATAACTCACTTAAGTGCAACAGATCCGTTAATAAACGTTCTCCTTTAGCATCCTTGAGTAAGCGCTGATTGATACCTTGCTCATTAAACAAGGTATGTAACATGACTAATACACCACGTTTTTGCCACAAAGCTTGATATTCAAAAAATTGCGCTATTTTTTGCTCCCATAATTTTGTATCAGACATTAACTCATGAATTTGCACAGGTGTTAAAGCAAATAGTTTTCCACCTATCGCACTACGCAATAAACGCTCATCTTCGGGTGCTAAACAAGCCTTTAGAATAAATAATAAATCCTTCGCGAGTGGTGTTGCATAAACACTGTCTTTTAAGGAAAGGTAAACACTATTAATATTTTCGTCGAGTAACGCTTTACGTATTAAGGCGGCTTCTTTACCAGTTCTCACTAAGACAGCGATATTATTAGCATCAATCGCTTTCTTTTCTCCTGCAACATTTTCAATATAAGCATTCCCCTGTTGTGACAGCATTAAGATATTTTTTATTTCATTAACACAGCCAGTAGTAATGGATTGTTTAAAACCCTCTGCATTTTCGCCACCAGCAGAAAGAATAAACTGTAACGCCTTTTGTTTGGGGTCTTCAGTATTTTTAATCACTAACTTTTTGCGTTTAATCTCTGGTGCTTTAACCGCTAAAAAAGGTATATCCTGATCATAAATAAAGGGTGCAGGGCAGAATTCAAAAAAGTGGTTAACAGCATCAATCATTTGTGCAGAAGAACGGTAATTATAATCCAAACTATAATGTGCGCTGACATTCTGACGTGCTTTCATATAGGTGAAGATATCGGCGCCACGGAAACTGTAAATCGCTTGTTTAGGATCACCGATCATAAATAAACCTGAACTTCGAGTGACAGACTGGTCTACTACAGATGCCATCGTCTCATCAGTTTGCTCTTCAATTCCATGGTTTGTATAGATCGTTTGGAATATACGATATTGCACCGGATCGGTATCTTGAAACTCATCGATTAAAGCAATCGGATAAGTTGATTTTATTTGCTCCGCTAAATGGTTATCCGGTGAGCTTTGCAGTGCACTATCTAAACGTAATAATAAATCATCGAAGCCAAGCAAACTTTGGCTATGCTTACTCTTTTGCAAATCGGCTCGTATCCAATTCGTCGCTTTTACCAAGATGGTGTTTTTAATAGAAAGATCTTCTTCTAATATTTTTTCTATCTGGGTAAAAACAGCATGTCTGGGTGTTGCCCCTTAGTTGTTTTTTCATCTAAGGTTTTCTGCGAAAATTTAACTAAATTTTTAGGTAAGTCCAATGAACTGCTTTTAATAAAAGCCCAATCAGATATCTCTTTTAACCATTTTGGTAAGTTTGCTTTAGTATAACTACGTTTATTAACACCTGAATGGGTAATAATATCGAAATAATCGGCCTCACTCACTAACCAGTCTGTCTTTAATTTTTCGATTTTAGCGAGACTATTTTCATATTTAAGTTGGAAATCAAAGTCTTCAATGTTAGGAATAAACTGTAAATCCTGGCGTGATAACCACGCGCGTAACTCATTTTTTAGTCGCTCAGGATATTGCCAATAACTAAAGATAAGTTCTGTTAATGGCACAGAAAGGCCATAAAAATGCTTACGCCAAAAATCATTAGTTGCCTGTAATAATAACTGACTGTCATCTTCTAATAAATGTTGTTGAAATAAACTGCCAGACTCAAAGGCATTTTGCATTAACATACGCTGACAAAAACCATGAATGGTATATATAGCGACTTCATCCATTTGTAATTCAGCAAATCGTAACAGACGAATATCAATCGCAAGGTCATCACTTTGATGAATCAGCGCATCAATAAAAGCATCCTTACTCTCACCTTTCATAAAGTCTAAGCGTACTTCAATAATTCTTTCTCGAATTCGACTGCGCAGTTCTGCCGTTGCGGCTTCCGTAAAGGTCACCACTAATATTTTATCAACGGTTAAGGGCACTTGATGAGCGACATTAGGCACACTTTTATTACCATGGCCTAATAACAAACGAATAAACAAACTTGCAATAGTGTAGGTTTTACCTGTACCTGCAGAGGCTTCTATTAAACGCATTCCGTATAAAGGGAAAGTCAGTGGATTTAATGATTCTGGTTTAATATGTTCGTCTCTCATCACTCATCCCCTTCCATACTCTCTGAGTACTCAATAGAACTAATATTAGCTAAAATAGGTTTAAATATTTTAAAAGCAAGCCTCTCAAACTCTAACCAATGATCCTCCAAATTATCATATACGCGGCTAATATAGGGGTCACTTCCCTCTTGAAAACCTCGACTATTAGCAAAAATATCTAGGGCGACGGTTTGTGCCTCTGCGCGGGTTTCAAAATTAATATCCTCTAGGATAAAACAATCAGGTTGCTGTAAATTAACTAAGGTACACCAAGCAAAAGCACTTTGAATAAAAAATGGTAGCGGTTGTTGTAACCCTTGCTCATATAAGTCAATTAATTCATTTAAGCGCTTATAAGCAAAATCTGAGGGAACCTCTGGAAAATAAATACCATTATTTTGCCCTAACAAAGTAGAATTAAGATTTTCCACATGAGTGATACAATAACAAAGGTGCTCTAACCACAGGCTCAAAATATCCTTGCCTCTTATGCCACCTGTTTTAATGCGGACTAAACCATTAGTACAGTGATCGGTTAATTCCCCTAACAAACGTTTTTCAGAAAATTGTATATCAACACTGACGGTTTCCTTTTCACCGATAAAGTAACTTGCGGTGATATCCGCTAAGTCAACCATAGACTGTAAGTCTCGATTAAAAGCTAAGGGTGCAAATTCAGATAGTGGTAATTCACCAGCGGCTTTAATTTCCTGAAACAGGTTCGGCAATGAACGCCCTTCTAAGGCGACTTCAAACTGTTGCCCTTTAAGAAAATATTGTTGTAAATTATCTAAGGCAAAAGGTTCATCGTTATCCTGTTCATGCTCGTCAAGTTCATAATAAATATCTAAGCGACGATTAAAAAAGGTTTTACAGGGATGCTTCAGAAATTGTTTTAGATGTAAAAGTTGTACCTCTAATAAGGGTTCAGCGAGAGGTAAAGTTGCTAGCACTTGACTGGTTTCATCGCTAGGGTTGCTGATTGCCTGCCACCAAATAGGATTATAGGTTTGTAATTTGCCTTTAAAATAAGCGCTACTGAAACTTTGCATCGGATAAAAGTAGCTGATCATGGATAATAACTGCTCACTGGCGACGGGACTTTCATCATCTATATTTTTTTCTAATACAAAACTTTGTAAACAATAATTAATCAATTCAGCGACTAACACTGAACTCATTTTTTCACTATTGTCATTAATATCTCGGCCGATATAACTGATATATAATTTTTCTTGAGCTGAAAGTAATGCTTCTAAAAATAGATAACGATCTTCTTCTCGACGAGAACGATCTCCTCTTTTACGGTGTCCCGCCATTAAATCAAATCCCATTGGTACGATATTACGAGGATAAACACCATCATTCATACCCAACAAACACACCACCTTAAAAGGAATAGATCGCATTGGCATTAGGGTACAAAAGTTGACTTTACCTGCTAAGAATTTTTGGCTATTAGCATGCAAAGAAAGGTGATTTTCAAAATATTCCATTAATACAAATAATGAAATCGATTCATCAAATTGCGCTTCTTCGGTGCCTAATACTAGGTTATCTGCTTGCTCACGAATAAAAGCAAACAGTTCAGTATTATCATCATTCTCACTATAAAAATTATCAATTAATTCATAGATAAAGGCTTGCCATTGTGTGGCGTTATAATCTTGTTTTAATTTTTCTTCCAACTGCATCAAGCTATCAATAAAGTCTATTAATCGGCCTAACAAATCCCCCTGTAATCCTTGCACATCATCATAGGGTGAAATACCTTCAAATAAACCATCACCCATTGCATAACCAAGCAACATGCGTTTTAAGCCAAACAACCAACTATTTTGTGATATTTTAGGCAAGTCCCATTGTTCGCCACTTTGTTCATTTAAGCCCCAGCGTATACCACTCTCATTGATCCATTTTTGTAATAAAATAAAGTCATTCTGAGACAGTTTAAAACGTTGCAAAATCGCAGGTACTTCTAATAACCCAAGGATATCTTCGCGGGTATAACGGCTTTTATTAAGATTTAATAATTGTAGGAAGCTAACTAAAATAGGGTTTTCTTGTTGTGCACTGACATCGGAAATCGTAAAGGGAATATAACGATTAGAGTCTGCCCCTTGATTAGCAAATACAGCCTGAACATAGGGTGCGTATTGATCAATATTAGGCACCATAATAATAATGTCTTTAGGAGTTAATTTGTCATCAAGGCTAAACATAGTTAACAGATTATCGTGCAGAATTTCAACTTCACGCATAATGCTATGGCTAATATGTAAGGTTAATGACTGGTCCTGCTGTTTAATAATTTTTCGCCCAGTTGCTCGTAAACTTAAAGCTTGACTACTATCCTGAAGTTCTAATATATCCGCTTGAATATGGTGTAATAAGCTATCTCTATTTATATCTACAAAGGCATCGATTTCATTTTGTTCTAAGCTATATAACTGATAAAGAAAATCACGCCCCATCTTACCCATTGACGCTAGCAGTGGATTACCCACCTCACTTTGCTCATCTTCACTTAAGGCCCAATTCAGATGCGCTTCATCCTTTTGCCAGCTAGATGCTTCAAGTGTTTGTATCTCACCTTGATCTACTTTTAACTTTTGACGTTGCATCGCAAAACGTTTTGCTAATAATTTAGGGTCAACAATATCACCCCAGTAATAACGACAGGGATTACTTAATAAAAAGTGCACATCACAGTGTTTTGATAGGCCTAATAAAGCCTGTAAATAGGATTCGGGTAAGGTAGAAATACCAAATATAAAGATACGTTTTGGTAAATGATGCAGACTGTCTGCATTGTCTAATTGCTTTAAAAAAGCTTTATAAAGGCCGGCACGATGATACGCTTTTCCCTGCTCATTAAAGCTTAAGGTTATTTTTGTACTCAGTTTTTTCCATAGTTTAGCTTGCCAACGTTGCTCTCCAATCCACAATGGCATCGCTTCTGGATAATTGTCTTTCCAAAGACTGATTAACTCGCTATCAACACTCTCCCAATTATCAATCCATTCCGGGCGATACACTAAATATTGATCAAAAATATCCGCTATTTTTTGACTCAATTGAAATCGTTTACGGCCTTCATCATCATCTTCTAAATAATGTGCCAGTGCTGAAAAATCAGGATCGGTTAAACACTCAGGTAAAAGTTGCATAATATGCCAAGTCATTGACATTTTATTAAAGGGACTACTTTCCGGCACGTCGTCTAAAAGTTGCGTAAATTGTTTCCAAATAAAGCTCGCAGGTAACGGAAAATCAATATTGGCGACTATGCCTGTTGATGTAGCAATTTCTAACTGTAACCACTGGGCCATGCCAGGACTTTGTACTAAAACGGTTTCATTATCAAAGGGGTTTTCAAGGGGAGATTCTTTGCATTAATGCAACTAATAAATCTTTAAGAAGAGAGAGCTGATTAGAATGATAAACTTGAAACACAAACACCTACCTTATTATCTGCAGAGATGCTTGTTAGTATACAAAAAACAGCGCACAAGGCGCTGTTTTATTTGCAAATATTAGCTTAATTTAAAAATTAAAGACCTAATTTTGCTAGCTCTTTCTCAACTACTGCGGCAGGTAATGGAATGTAACCATCTTTTTCAACAATGTATTGACCTTGTTGAGATAGAATCATTTTTAAGAACTCAGTTTGTAATGGAGAAAGTGGTTTGTTTGGGTGCTTGTTTACGTAAACGTATAAGAAGCGAGATAATGGATATTTACCAGCAATTGCATTTTCCATTGTTGCTTCTACGAATTCACCGCCTTTCTTAGAAAGTGCAACGGCTTTAACGCCTGCAACTTTATAACCAATACCTGAGTAACCGATTGAGTTAAGTGAAGAAGAAACTGATTGTACAACTGACGCAGAACCAGGTTGTTCATTTACACTGTTTTTAAAGTCACCTTTACAAAGCGCATTGCTTTTGAAGTAACCGTAAGTACCAGATACTGAGTTACGACCGAATAATTGGATATCTTTACCAGCCCAGCTACCTGTTAGACCAACATCAGACCAACGAGTAACGTCTTTATCGTGACCACATTTTTGAGTAGCAGAGAAAATCGCATCAACTTGTTTAATGCTTAGACCTTCAATTGGGTTATCTTTGTTTACAAATACTGCTAGTGCATCGATTGCAACACGAGCTAGGAGTTGGTTTGTAACCGTAACGTTTTTCAAATGCTTCGATTTCTTTAGACTTCATTGCACGACTCATTGGACCGAACTGAGAAGTACCTTCAGTTAGTGCTGGTGGAGCAGTAGAAGAACCAGCGACTTGAATTTGGATATTGATGTTTGGGTAATTTACTTTAAATTCTTCCGCCCAAAATGTCATCATGTTAGCAAGTGTATCAGAGCCAACAGAAGAAAGGTTTCCTGAGATACCACTTACTTTTTCATAGCTTGGTAATCTTTGCTTGCAGAAACAGAAGTTGCAACAGTGAATAATGATGCGCTAAGTGTCATAGCCGTGGCTAATTTTTTAAGTTTCATCTAAAACTCCGTGTAGATAGTATTTTAATTTACATAATTAATTATCTTATTAATCATTTAATAAGAAGTGGTTCACCCCTTGGCGATGACGCTAATATGCCCATCTTTTGTGACACTTTAATGACAAATGAAATTAATTTAAAAAAAAGCCTGTTAACTTAATTAACAGGCTTTTTAATTTATCTATTTTTAATCGTTATATTATCGATAAAAACGGCGTATAAATACTAACGGAAGCGTAAATATCCATAACCAGAATGTAGCACCACCTTCACGTTCATAGGTATCATCATCTGAACTATGCAGGTCTGATTCCCAACAGTTAGGACTATCATTTGGTGACAACGCGCTATTTGGAGTTAATTTAAAGGCAGTTTGAACCCCATTTGTTCTATTAGTGTAATCATCATTATTTTCATAAACATAACCATCCGCCAATACCACATTATTTTCACTGATCACTCGTGCGGTGGTGATACGAATATAAGGAGATGTTACGACACCATCTGTTTGACTACAAATCAGATCATTAATTAACCAACCTTGGTTTTCACTATTATCGAATAAAAAAGCGGCTTGCTCACGAGGGCTAGCCCCATAAACAGGATCGGTTTGATCATAGTCATCAACTTCACCAACGAACCAATTTGATTCATTTGCATCATAAATCCGGCTATTTGCTCCATTTTTGGAAACGAAATAACTATCATTTTCCAAACGTTGTTCAGTATTGGCAACTTTTTTATTCAGCAATGGAAATGAAATACTGTCGGTTGTGCTGTCATAAACAAAAAATTCAATCGCCTGATTACGTGATTTTACCGCGTTATATTCACGGTTACCCGTTACTAAACCTGCATCAGAAATAGTAAGCGCCCAAGTATTATAAATAGAATCTTCTTGGTCACCAATATCATCGGTTACAGCTGTAATTTCAACGGCTTCACCATAAACACCATCTGTTGGTTTCATTAGCGTTGCTCGTTGACGCGCACCTTCAGCACTATTACTGTATTCAAAGGTGGATGTTCCTACCGCCGTTTCGGATGCATTGATATCAAAAGCATTTGCACTGTAAGTAACGTAATCTTGATTTTCAGTATTATCATCTAACCAAGTTGTTGCTAATGCCGATCCTGTTAATTCTGTATCCGTTGCTCCATTATTAACAATATCAGTCACATCCCAAGCCCAAGCCTGGGTATCAAAACCAGGACAATAGACTAAGTCGTTAATATCATAAACATCATCTGTTTCATCACTATTAAAGCAGTAATCAAAATATTCATCATCATCTTCAGGAAATGAACGACTTGAGGCTCCAACGACAATGACAGTATCACCTACTTCTTTAATTTTATAGGCACTACTAAAACCACCATCAGTGGTAAATTCCGGCATCAAAGAAACAACCGTACCATTTAGTGATTGAATAAATGCACGACGAACAAAGTCACGTTCTCCATCACTATATGGGCCTGAAGAGTGGCCAATGATGTAGTTAACACCAGCACTACTGGTGTAAACATCAGTCACGGTAACATCGGTCGTATTGCCACCTAAATCAAAGGGAAGCACCATGCCATTGTCTGCCATTGATGATAACGTATTAGCCATCATATAGCTTTCATATGAGCCATCATCTGCATCCGCCTGCGCATTTCGCCAAGCTTTATAAGCATTATAATAACTCGATAATTCTGAACTCTCACTACCATAAAATTGCAATTCACAAAGCACGGAGTCATATTGACATTCTTTGTTAAAGGTAAAAGGTAATCCAATATCGATATTACTTGATATTGATGCCTTAGTGGAATTGGTTGCAATAAAGTCTTCATCTTCAGACATAGCTTTAGGATATGGACCATACAAAGCATTATCAGCAGTAACATTTATGGTTTCAATGGTAAAATAAGGCTCATCCTGCGCCAATACATTATCTGCCATCAACAAAATAAGTGAGGCTACTGTAACTTTCAATTTCATGTAGGGTTATTCTCCGTTTTTTAACTCTTCTAAATGTTCCCAGCGTTCAAATGCGACCTCTAATTTTTCTTCGGTGGTAGCAAGTTCAGCAAGAAATTTATCTGCATCTTGTTTGTCTTTAGTAAAAAACTCAGCAGTATTAATCGTGGCTTGCAAAGATTCAACTTTAGCCTCTAAAGCTTCCAATTCTCTTGGTAAAACTTCTAATTCTAACTGCATTTTATATGAAAGTTTTTTAACTGGTTTTGCTTGAGTCTTTGGTTTAGCAATATTTTTTTCAGTTTTAACTTTTTTCTCTGCAATAACAGGCTTTTCACTTTGTGCTTTATGACGCGTTGCATCACTAAAACCACCAACAAATTGCTCAATATTACCGTTTCCATCGAAGAACCAAGTATGCGTCACCGTATTATCAACAAAACTACGGTCATGGCTCACTAGTAATAAGGTACCTTGATAGTCTGCTAATAATTCTTCCAATAATTCAAGCGTTTCGACATCAAGATCATTGGTAGGTTCATCGAGAATTAATAAATTATTTGGTTTTAAGAAAATCTTAGCTAAAAGAAGACGGTTTTTTCACCACCAGAAAGTGCTTTAACAGGCGTTCTTGCTCGTACAGGATGAAATAAAAAATCTTGTAAATAACCTAATACATGACGCTTAGCACCATTAACTTCAACTTCTTGTTTACCCTCTGCAAGGTTATCCATTACAGATTTTTCAGGATCTAAGGTGTCACGGTATTGGTCAAAGTAGGCGACTTCTAATTTAGTACCACACTTCATGGTACCTGAATCAGGTTGAAGTTGATCTAAGAAAAGTTTTAAAACGGTACTCTTACCACAACCATTTCGTCCAACAAAGGCGATTTTATCGCCACGCATGATAGTCGTAGAAAAGTCTTTTACAATACATAAATCATCGTAACTGTATGCGACATTTTCCGCTTCAAAAATAATTTTACCTGAGCGACTCGATACATCGATATTGATTTTAGCTTTACCCTGTACGTTTTGACGATCTGAACGTTCATTACGTAATGCTTTTAATGCTCGAACACGCCCTTCGTTACGAGTACGACGTGCTTTAATGCCTTGGCGGATCCATTTTTCTTCGATTGCTAATTTGCGGTCAAACTCAGCATTTTGTTCTTCTTCAACACGTAATGCTTCTTCTTTAGCAACCAAGTATTCATCATAACCACCCGGCCATGAGCTTAAATTACCGCGGTCAATATCAATAATCCGTGTTGATAAACGGCGAATAAATTCCCTATCATGGCTGATAAACACAATTGAGCCTCTAAAGCTCATTAAGAATTCTTCTAACCATTCAATAGTACCAACGTCTAAATGGTTAGTCGGCTCGTCAAGTAATAATAAATCAGGATCATTTACTAAGGCTTTAGCTAAGGCCACTTTACGTAACCAACCACCAGAAAGTTCATTTAAATTAGTATCAGGTGAGATAGCTAATCTATCTAAAATTTGATTAATTTTACTGTCTAATTGCCAGGCATCTAACTGATCTAAATTTTCTTGTAATTTAGACAATTTATTAAGCTCTTTCTCGCTACAATCTTCTGCTATAACCAGTAACTGATGATGATAAGCTTTTAGGACATCACCCGCTTCATCCATACCAGAGGCTACAAAGTCATAGGCACTCATGGTATTAGCTGAAGGAGGATCTTGCTCTAAACGTGCAACAGTAACATCTTTATTAATCAGTAATGAGCCATCATCCAGTTGAATACGTCCGTCTAAAACTTTTAATAAGGTTGATTTACCTGCGCCATTTCGGCCAACTAAACAGACTCGTTCATTGGGTTCAATAACTAAATTTGTTTTATTTAATAATGGATTATCACCAAAGGCGAGCTCTGCATTATGTAAGGTTAATAGTGCCAATTTATTGATTCTCTTTATTTAAAATAACTGAGCATGTTTTATTAAACACAATTGCTAAGTATTTATGAATTTTAATTTTACTGCTCGTATTAATCACGAGCGCTAAATTGTTGTAATTGTTGTAGTGAAAAAGGCCAATTAAGGATTGCCCCCTGTTCATTTTCTACAACAGGAATAAGTGTCCCGTATAATTCAACTAAAGCCTGAGAGTCAACAATATCAACTTTTTGATAACTCAGGTTGAGTTGTTCTAATAACTCAATCGCGTCATCACAAAGATGACAGCCATCGGTATAATAAAGGGTCACACAGCTAGTCATGTTTAGTTAAAATCCAACATTGATGAATTTTCGCGTTACGCTTAAAGTCCTCGGGAATAGAGGCTTTAGAAATATCTTTAATATAAAAACCTAAGGCTTTAACTGCCTCAACATCTAATTTAAAGTTACGTTTATTATTAGAGAAAATAATTTCCCCGCCATCATTTAAACGTTCACTTGCAGAGGTGAGTAGCGCAATATGGTCATCCTGCACATCAAACACATCACTCATACGTTTTGAGTTTGAGAATGTTGGCGGATCAATGAAAATAAGATCAAACATTTCATGGGCATGTTGCAACCATTTAATACAGTCTTGTTGAATAAACTGATGCTTACCTTTGATGCCATTTTCAGCAAAGTTCTTTTCACCCCAAGCCAAATAAGTATTAGACATATCTACGCTGGTTGTAGATTTCGCGCCACCAAGTGCGGCATGAGCAGAGGCCGTTGCGGTATAACAAAATAGGTTTAAGAAGTCTTTTCCTTTCGCCATGTTAGCGATTTTCAAACGCACAGGTCGATGATCTAAAAACAAACCGGTGTCTAAGTAATCCTGCAGGTTAACAATTAATTTTGCTTGTCCTTCATGCATAATCAAAGATTGCTTTTTAGCATCAATCTTTTCGTACTGTTGACGCCCTTTTTGACGTTCACGTACTTTGATAATTAATTTATCATCGGAAAGATTAAGCATATAACGTACGGTAGAAACCACATCTAAAAAGCGACGACGAACTTTACCTAACTCAATTTCTTTTGGCGCACGATATTCCTGAATAATGATGTATTCACCATATCTATCGATAGCCACATTGTACTCTGGTAAATCGGCATCATACATACGGTAACATTCTACGTTTTCACGTTGCGCCCACTTCTCTAATTTCTTTAGATTTTTAGTTAAACGATTAGCAAACGCTTCCGAGTAAATAGCAGGTTTAATCTGTTTTGCTTCTTTAAAAACAATTTCAGATTCACTTTCTTGCGCCATTTCAAATGATTCATCAGCTTCAGGCGCTTCATCACCACGGCCCATTGTCCACGGGTTTATTTTTTCTGTGTTTTCTGTTTCTTCTGTTAATTTATTAAGTTCTTGTGCTTTTCGTTGTGCACCTTTTTCATCATTTTTGTGGCTATATTTACTGCTAATATCACCATAAATATCATTGCTTGTTTCTTTTTTAACAGTATCAACAGGCGCTTTTACCGCATTACGCTTAGGGGAAATTCGATAATTTTTTAAAACACACTCAATCGGACCATTAAAGAATTTATAACTTCTGCCTGCACGCATACCTAAACAACTTAATAGCTCAGTATCCATGGCAAACATTGATAAATTCCATCCCGCAAAGGCATCCTTGAAATGCACACCTAATTCAGTATAAAGCGTGATGGTATCGCTAAAGCCACCTAAACGTTCGCCATAAGGAGGATTAGAAATAATCATGCCCGTTTCTAACTCTTCTGGCGGCATTATTTTTTTCGCATCTTGTACTGAAAACTCAATCAGTTCAGCAACACCTGCTCGCTGGGCGTTTTGCTTAGCAATGCGGATCATCTCTTGGCTTAAATCGGAAGCATAAAAGCGAGTTTCACAATCTTTAACCGCGCGTTTTCCGTAAACCTGTGCCGATGTTTTTAATGTTTTCCAACATTCAGCATCATGCTTCTTCCACTTTTCAAAACCGAAACTTGGACGTAAAGAACCTGGTGCAATATTTAATGCCATCATAGCGGCTTCAATCACAACGGTTCCCGAACCACACATAGGGTCGAGCAATGCTTCACCTTTCCAACCACTGCGTTTAATAACACCGGCGACTAAGGTTTCACGCAAAGGTGCTTCACCAGCAATGGTACGATAACCACGAATATGTAACGGTGAACCTGAAAGGTCTAAATAAATAGAAGCTTTATCTTTCCATAAACGGCCATTAAAACGAATGTCAGCATCGCGCTTTTCAACATTTGGACGTTGTTCATCAAACTTTTTGCGGAATCGGTCAACAATGGCATCTTTAATTTTAAGTGCGCCAAACTGGGTATTACGGATTTCATCATTGGCGCCAGAAAAATCGATAGAGAAAGTACTATTAATATCGAAATGCTCTTCCCAGGGAATGTTGCTACAACCTAAATAAAGATCTAGCGTTGTTACTACTTTGAATTCACTTAATTTCAGTAATACACGAGATGCAAAGCGAGACCATAAACAAACTTGGTAACCTTGTTCTAGAGAACCATCGAAACTCACCCCACCGTTAATTTGTTTAGGGTTTTCAATACCCATCTCTTTTAGTTCAGCCTCAAGTAATGGGGCTAAACCTTTTGCGGTTGGTAAAAAGTAACTTTGCATATTTTGCATATTGGTTCTCTGGAATTAATTAAAAAAGTTAATAGCAATCTACTTAAGTATCTCGTCAATCTGTTGCTGAAATGCTTCAAATTTTGACCATTCAATTACTTGAAATGCTATAAAATAAAATGTGTGTAGTATACGCGTTAAAAACAAAAAAACACGGTAAAAACCGTGTTTTTCAAGACTCAAAGCAATAACAACTAGGCCAAAAGTATTTCGCTGATCATCATTACGCCATGTCCTTTGTCGCCAGCAGACCAAGAATCCTGTGTGCCAGCTTGATAACTACCCGATAGGTCAAAATGCAACCAGTTTTTCTCAGGTGTTTTAACAAAATGAGCTAAGAAAGCACAGGCTGTAGAAGCTCCCGCGCGACCTTCTCCACTTGAAATATTAGCAATCTTCGCAAAGGAAGAATTAATTTGTTTCATATGGAAAGCTTCAAAGGGTAAACGCCATAACATTTCGTTAGTTGATTTTGCGCTTTGCTCAGCTAATTTGACAAACTCATCATCCATTGACAAAACAGAGTTGTAATCACGCCCCACCGCCATTTTAGCGGCCCCTGTTAAGGTTGTCTGCATCAATAATGCGAGACGGATTATCTTCCTGAGCGGCTAATAAACCATCAGCTAATACTAAACGCCCTTCAGCATCTGTATTTAAAATTTCAGCCGTTACTCCGTTTTTATAGGTGATCACATCACCTAATTTAAAAGCATTTCCACTGACTAGGTTTTCTGCGCAACATAAATAAAGTTTTACACGTTTTTGCAGACCATTAACAATTGCTAAAGCCAATGACCCAGCTAGGGTTGCTGCGCCACCCATATCACTTTTCATAATAGCCATACCAGCACTTGGTTTTAAGCTATAACCACCAGAATCAAATGTGATCCCTTTACCTACTAAGGCAAATTCTACTGGTGCATTTTCATCACCCGTTGGATTGTAATCCAATTGCAACATAGCAGGCGGACGAGCTACTGCCACGGCCTACTTGGTAAATACCGTGAAACTCTTGCTCAAGTAATGCTTCACCACTAATAATTTCATATTTAAGATGACTTTCATCTGCTAAAACATGTTTAATTAAATCCGCTGATTTTGAACATAATAGTTCAGGGTAAAGCGCTTCAGGCCCAAGGTTAATAGTATTACGTACCCACTCTACAATTAGTTTACGAGAGGTTAACTGTTGTAATTCTTCCTCTGAAATGTCACCAAAACTAAGTTGAGCGCCTTTTTTAGCATTAAATAAACCTTGGCTAAATGCCCAGCGTAATTCAACATCCCAATGCTCCCCATCTAGTTTTAGGTTACGAAGAGACATTCCATCTAATTTGCGAGCGACACTTTGTACTTGGCGATATAGTGGACTAGCTTTATCAAGATGAATGGTGACTTTATTTTCTGAGAAACTGATTAATGCATCTTCATCCCATAATGATGAAGCGGGTTCGAAACTTAATAAGACTAAAAACGGGTTGGACATTTTATTTCCTTTCTAAAGGTAAACTTAAAGGTAAGCTGAAATTTACGTTGTGCTTTAAAATTGTAAATTACAATTCTTCAATCCAGCATTGCTGAATGGCTTCTAATATTCGTTCGTCGCTATGCGCGGGATCATCATCAAATTCTTCAAGTGCGAGTACCCATTCACGTAATTCGGTAAAACGAAGTTGGGTGGGATCTTGTTCTGGATGTTCTTCTATTAATGCGATGGCGATGTCGAGAGAATCGATCCATTTAAGTGACATGTGGTTCTCCTTGTATCGTCGCGATTACTGGGTTGATGGTGTTTTGTGACGCTTTGTTTATTAGTTGATTAAACGCTAACTCAGGAGGAATGGCAAGGGGTTATCGGCGGCAGTGTGATTTATTTTGGCGTGATTTGGTGTTGCATATTTTTCAATTAGGATGACTAAAACTCTTCTATTGCCATTTTGTTTTTTAGTTCGTCGAGCTCATCCAGTCAGTTTTATGAGCTTATATATCATTGGTTTCGCCTTGAAGGCGAGTCACTTTTTCTCAACAGCAAGAAAAAGTAACCAAAAAGTGCCGTTCCGAAACGTTTTTTAATCTTGCTAAATAAATCCCTTTATAACGCACCAGCTCGGACCGCACATCCCTGTGCGGAGCCGAACTTAGTTTCGGCATCCATGCCTCACTTGCTAAAGGAATTGATTTATCAAGAAAAACGTAACGGAAACCTTGTGTGTGCGCATTGAGGCTAATTATAAAATGCTAAGAAAATAACTTAGGTAGATTTAATACCCGGTTCATGAAAATAATCGAATTAAGTTTTAATTTATTAAATATCAAGAATTTTTTCACGTAATTTTAGAAACTCTTCTTTGCAAGACGAATTTCTTTGTAATATTTCTTCCAGATTATTTTTTTGCATTTCTCTTATTGTTTGACGAGAGTTCAACTGAAAAATTTTATACAAAGTTTGTATCTTTTTAGTATTATATTCACTAATAACATTAGGGTTGATGATAGAGTTTTTATCTAATTTCTGAAAACGCTGAATTTTAGTGTAAGCTAGCCAATATTTATGTTCATTCTCTTTATATATTTGTAATTTATTTTGCTCTATTTTGTTTAACTCATCAGAGTAATCATTTACATTTTCTTTTTTTAGTAAATCATTTTCAGCAAAATAATGTTGCATCATTGATGAACATAAATCATTAAAATGGTCTTCTAAGTCGTCAATCAAAAAATCCAGTTTTTTATTTTTATATTCTTTTTTCCACAAATGAATATTAAAAATTGCTAATATGACACCCAAAACTGTTGTAATGCTAGCAATTATGCTGAAATACTTCGTTAAATTATCGAGACTAAAACTCGAAATAGTAAACAAATAGCCTGTTACAATACCTATTGTTAAAAGGGCAATACAGCAAATAAAATATACAAATGTACTATACAAAATAAATTAACCTTAATGAAAAACACTTCTAGGTAACATCATTGTATCAAGTAACCGCAATAAAACTCAAAATTTAATAAAACCTCAAAGTTTTGTTGGACAATCACAAACAAAAGTACACCTTGTATTATGTGAGAATAAGAGTGGTTATCAAGCTCCCCTTTACATTTTCCTTGTGCTATTAATCACTTCAGCAAGTCACGGCATGGATGCCGTGGCTAAGTTCGGTTCCGCACAGGGATGTGCGGTCCGAACTGGTGCGTAATGAAGTGATTCATCGCACAAGATTAGAAAATGTTATGGGCGGTTTTCTTTTGGTTCTGTTTTCTTTGTCCGTATAAAGAAAATGAACTCGCCTACAGGCGAAACCTCTGCAATGTAAGCTTAATATCTGACTGGATGAGCGAAGCGAAAAGTAAAGCGAAACAAACACACGATACCCTATTCTTCCTTTGGCAGTTAAAAGGAAAGTGACTCGCCCACAGGCGAAACTTCAGTAAAATAAGATCAATTACCGACTGGATGAGCAAAGCGAACTAGAAAAGCACATTAGAGAAAATTTTAAAACATGACCGCAAAAAAGCAAAAAAGCTTAATCAATCAGCGCTTTTGAGAGATATCAAACTAAATAACAACGACTACATTTTATGTAGCTAAAAACGATTCATTAATCTCTGCATGTCATTGAAAACCTGCTACCAACACGCCTATCAGTGGCTTCTATTGTATCTCTATTTTTAATCTCATTAATTTCTGTTTGAACACAAGTTGCAAAAGCGTCGGTAGACTCTTTAAAGCCATAAGTTAAACAAGAAGCCCTTACTTCATTTAATACTTTCAAATCATGCTCTGCTTTATATTGCTCTAGCGTTTCACAGCCAGAAAGCAACAAGACAATAATCATCGCAAGTATATATCGGTAAATTTTCATATTTTTCTATATCCTAATAAAGAATTAAGTATCTAAAAAAGTAAAACAAAAATATCTTACTCCAATGAAATTAATATTAAAGTTAGGCTCAATGTTAATACGAAACTCTGTCTCGCTTTCTCATCGTTTTGTTGCCTAAAATGCGAAACTCTAGTCTGATAATTAAGTTTTAGAATCAATGCGTCTGGAGAGCTCCCCTTTACATTTTCCTTGTGCTATTAATCACTTCAGCAAGTCACGGCATGGATGCCGTGGCTAAGTTCTGCGAGGATTTTTTCATCATGTTTTGAAAAAGATTAATTATCTTTTTATAGGATTTAAACAAAAACTAGAAGTCAATTCAGAGAAGTGTGCGGTCCGAACTGGTGCGTTATAAAGTAATTATTCAGACAAGATTAGAAAACGTTATGGGCGGCCTTTCCTTTGGTTACTTTCCTTTGGCCGTTCAAAGGAAAGTGACTCGCCAACAGGCGAAACCACTGTAAAGTAAGCTCAAACACTGACTGGATGAGCAAAGCGAACTAGAATAATTAAAAAAATAAAGCAAAAAAAAACGCTTAATCAATAAGCGCTTTCGAGGGAGATATCAAACTAACCAAAAACCATTAATGATTCTCAGAAACAATATTAACCGTATATTTCGGGATCTCAACAACCAGATCCTCATCCGCAACACATGCCTGACAACCTAAACGCGATTCTGGCTCAAGTCCCCAAGCCTTATCAAGCATATCATCCTCAAGTTCATCACTTTCTTCAAGAGAATCAAAACCCTCACGAATAACCACATGACAAGTTGTACAAGCACAAGACTTCTCACAGGCATGTTCAATATGAATATGATTTTCCAATGCAAGATCTAGCACCGTATCCCCTTCCTTTGCTTCAATAACAAGGCCATCTGGGCATAACTCTTCATGGGGTAAAAATATTACTTTTGGCATTCTCAATTACCTTAAAATTATTTAACTATTGTTCATTATTCAGAGTACCCGTTAACGTGATCCCCTGAGTCATTATTTTTCTTAACTAGATCTTATCAACTGATTGCCCAGTTAGTGCGGCATTGATTGAGGCATCCATTCGCAGAGATGCGTAATGGTCAGTCAATTTATCAATCGCTTTTAAGGCTTCTTTGATAGCTTCAACATCATTACCTTGACCAATTCTTGCTAACACTTCAATATTTTCTTCAATCACTTTAAACTCATCGTCATCGAGTAATTTATGGCCATCTTTTGCAAGTGCGCCTTGAAGGTTTTCAATCACACGTTTTACTTCAACTTGTTGTTCAATCAACATGCGTGCTTCAATATCTTCTTGAGCGTGTGTTTGTGAAGCACTCAGCATCTCCATTACCTCTGAGTCACTCAAACCAAATGAAGGTTTTACTTCAATATTCGCCTGTACACCAGAAGATTTTTCCATCGCTGTTACGCCTAATAAACCATCGGCATCAACTTGGAAAGTAACACGTATATGGGCGGCACCAGCGGCCATTGGCGGAATACCTGTTAACACGAATTTAGCCAATGAACGACAATCTTTAACCTGTTCACGCTCACCCTGTAAAACATGGATCAGCATCGCGGTTTGACCATCTTTAAAGGTAGTAAATTCTTGAGCTCGTGCAACCGGGATAGTGGTATTTCTTGGAATTACTTTTTCAACCAACTCACCCATGGTCTCAAGACCTAAGGACAGCGGTAATACATCAAGTAATAACATATCAGAATCGGGTTTATTACCCACTAATATATCAGCTTGAATAGCGACACCAATTGCTACTACTTTATCTGGGTCAATTGAGGTTAATACCTCACGATTAAAGAATTCAGTCACTTTACTACGCACTAATGGTACGCGTGTTGAACCACCAACCATCACAACTTCTGATATTTCCTCTAGGAAAACATCAGCGTCTTTTACCGCACGTTTACAAGCTCGTAGGGTTTTCTTAACTAATTTTTCAATTAAAGATTCAAATTGTACTTTGCTTAGTGTTAACTGCGCATCAATGCTTGATAAATTAATATCAACCTGATCAACATCACTCAGTTGTTGTTTAGTGGCACGTGCTACTTTTAATAACTCTTGTTGCAATTGAGGTGTTGGTTTACCTGTAATATTTGCTTCAGCTTTTATCCATTCAACAATAGTATGGTCAAAATCATCACCACCTAATGATGCATCACCGCCCGTTGCAAGCACTTCAAAAACACCTTTATGCAAACGTAAAATAGAGATATCAAAGGTACCGCCACCTAAATCATAAACCGCGATCACTCCTTCTTGCCCAGAATCTAATCCGTAGGCAATGGCGATGACTGTTGGTTCATTTAATAAACGTAAAACATGCAATCCCGCTAAACGAGCGACATCCTTTGTGCCTTGACGTTGCGCATCATCAAAGTAAGCAGGCACAGTGATAACAACACCGTCTAATTCATCTTTTAAGGTATCGATTGCGCGTTGTTTAAGTGTCTTTAATATTTCACTAGAAGCTTGAACCGCATTAACAACACCATTTTGAGTGATAATTTCAACCAGATTACTTTTTGCATCATCACTTTCGTTAAATTCGTAGGGTAAATGTTTTTGGTCAATGTCGGCTAATGATTTACCAATTAAACGTTTCATTGAGACTAAGGTGTTTAATGGGTCAATCATGAGTTGTTTCTGCGCTTCTACGCCCGTAGTTATTGTCTGATTTTCACCATAATGGATAACTGAAGGCAACATATCTTGTTGGTTGATATCGACTAATGTATTAGCAACACCACTACGTACTGTTGCGACTAATGAGTTGGTTGTTCTAAGTCAATGCCGACTGCAAGTTTATGTTGATGGGGAGTCGCCGATAAACCGGGCTCTGCAATTTGGAGTAATGCCATACAGTTATAACCTTTAATTCTTAATTTGTGACCACTCAGCTGTTTATAAAGCACAGATTCAGTTTGCTAAATGGCAATTGTTTAGTTGCCACTTTTCATAAATGACAGCAACGCGTGATCTTTTTTAATCGAAGAGTTTCTCTTCAAGTTGTTCAATTTCAGTTTGTAGCTTTAACATAAATTTCAATTTACGCACGCTATCTGCGGCATCTTCTAACGCTTTGTCCTGCAACTGTTTTTCAATGTCTGATTCTAAATCATTCACTAGTTTTTGTATATTCGCGCTGAATGCTTCTATCTCATCTTCATCATCTTCGGTGAAGGATTCAATAGTTTCACGCCACATCATTTGTTGCATTAAAAAGTCTGTATCCTGCAGGGTACGGTCGCTCTAAAGCGATATCAAGACCCAACAGAGAAAGAATATATTGTGCTCGTAAACAACTATTTTTCAGTGTTTGATATGCATCGTTGATTTCAGTGCTTTTTTGCATAGCTACTAACCGCTCTGCATCGGAAAGCATAACAGATTTATCAGGATGAAATTGTTTTTGTAATTCGCGATAAGTGCTAGCGAGTTGCTGTGTATCGATTGAAAAATCTGTAGGTAATGAGAAAAGTTGAAAGTAGTTCAAAATAAGATCCTACTATGGAAAATAAACATAAGGAGGGTTATTAGTGAAAGTAAATGATACTTTCACTAATATAGAATGCATTAAACGCTAAAGCTTTCACCACAACCACATTCACCTTGTGTGTTTGGGTTGTTAAATTCAAAACCTTCGTTTAAGCCCTCTTTGACGAAATCAAGCTCAGTACCATCAAGATAAACAAGGCTTTTCTTATCAACAATGACTTTCACGCCTTTGTCGCTAAATACTTCGTCGTCTTCATTTAATACATCAACAAACTCAAGTACATATGCCATACCTGAACAGCCAGATGTTTTAACGCCAACACGTAAACCTATGCCTTTGCCTCGGTTAGCAAGAAAATTAGCAACATGTTTTGTCGCTGGCTCTGTCATTGTGATAGCCAAAATAAACTCCTTGGTACAATTCTTTGGTATAATATTATTAAGCGTTTTTACTCTTATAATCTTGAATTGCGACTTTAATTGCATCTTCAGCAAGAATAGAGCAATGAATTTTTACTGGTGGTAAAGCAAGTTCTGCTGTTATCTCAGTATTAGTGATGGCAATTGCTTCATCTAACGTTTTACCTTTTACCCATTCTGTCACTAATGAGCTAGAAGCGATAGCACTACCACAACCATAAGTTTTGAATTTTGCATCTTCAATGATGCCATTTTCACCAACTTTAAGTTGTAGCTTCATCACATCACCACAAGCAGGTGCCCCCACCATACCAGTTGCAACTTGTTTATCATCTTTATCAAATGAACCTACGTTACGTGGGTTCTCATAATGGTCGATTACTTTTTCGCTATAAGCCATGATTTTATTCCTTCTAATTTCGTAATTACTCGTGACATATCTATTTAAGGCCGAGCAGTTACATTTTATTTTTAGCAACAATCATTTTGAATGGAATGCTAAATAGAATTTTACTAATTACTTAAATTCGTTTAGGCAAAGCGACTTTGTTTAAATACAAGGCGAAAGCGCGGAGCTTGGTTTACCAAGTGAGCACTTTAAACGCAGTAGTTAAGCATAGTCGCGAAGCATCAACAATTTAGTGGTGAGACCACTCAATAGAGTTGATATCAATGCCGTCTTTGTACATATCCCAAAGTGGTGACATTTCACGTAATTTACCAATATTCTCACGAATAATTTTAATAGCGTAATCAATCTCTGCTTCAGTCGTAAAGCGACCGATGCTGAATCGGATTGAACTGTGTGCTAGCTCATCATCACGTCCAATTGCACGTAATACGTATGAAGGCTCTAAGCTCGCAGATGTACAAGCACTACCTGAAGAAACGGCTAAATCTTTAAGTGCCATTACTAATGACTCACCTTCAACATAGTTAAAACTGATATTAATATTACCAGCAATGCGACTTTGCATTGAACCGTTAACGTAAACTTCTTCCATATCACTTACACCGTCTAAAAGACGTGTACGTAATTTAAGAAGACGTGCATTTTCGTCTGCCATCTCTTCTTTTGCAATGCGGAAGGCTTCACCCATAGCAACAATTTGATGCGTTGCAAGCGTACCACTACGCATACCGCGTTCATGACCGCCACCATGCATTTGTGCTTCTAAACGAATACGTGGCTTACGAGAAACGTATAGAGCACCGATTCCTTTAGGGCCATAAATTTTGTGTGCAGAAAAAGAAATTAAGTCTACTTTCATTTTCTTAACATCGATTTCAATTTTACCTACACTTTGTGCTCGCATCTACATGCAAAATTACTTTATTAGCACGACAGATTTCACCGTAAGCTTGAATATCTTGAATCACACCAATTTCATTATTAACATGCATTAAGCTTACTAAAATCGTATCTTCACGTAATGCATCTTGTAATTGTTGAGGTGTCACGATGCCGTCTTCACCTGGATCTAAATAAGTGACTTCATAACCTTCACGCTCTAATTGACGACAGGTATCTAATACTGCTTTATGCTCTGTTTTAGCAGTGATGATATGTTTGCCTTTCTTACCGTAAAAGTGAGTCGCACCTTTAATCGCTAAGTTATTTGATTCTGTTGCGCCAGAAGTAAACACAATTTCACGCGGGTCTGCACTAATTAAGTCTGCAATTTGCTCACGGGCAATATCTACAGCTTCTTCAGCTTGCCAACCAAAACGGTGTGAACGTGACGCTGGATTACCAAACTCACCGTCCATTGTTAAATATTTCATCATAATTTCTGCAACACGTGGGTCAAGTGGTGTAGTTGCTGAGTAATCAAGGTAAATCGGTAATTTCATTATTGTCTCCGCTGCACTATCTACTAACTTTAACATCGAGTTGTGCAGTTTGTTTAAATTTATTATTTTGAATTTCTGAAACTGTTTGTACGTGATCTGTTGCCATTAACTCTTCTAGAGTAATGTCATCTAAAAAGTCACTGATACGCTCACTAAGTTGTTCCCATAAGGAATGCGTTAAACATTGAACGCCATTTTCATTACAGCCACTTTCACCACTACATTTTCGTATGTCGATAGATTCATTAACTGCGTCAATGATCATCGCAACAGAAATTTCAGCGCGAGTTTTGCCTAATCGGTATCCACCGCCAGGTCCTCGAACACTACTTACTAGTTCTTGTTTACGTAATTTAGAAAAAGCTGTTCTAAATAGGATAACGAGATCCCCTGACGCTCAGAAATATCAGCAAGTGGAACGGGTCCCATGTGCTCTTTAATTGCAACATCAAGCATTGCGGTTACCGCATAACGGCCTTTTGAGGTTAGTTTCATAACTCTTCGCTTATAGTTAAAGGTGAATCACATCACTTATTTAATTACTTTATAGCTAAATTATAAGTACCTGACTAAAATAGTCAAGTAAAAAACCCCATACTTTACTAGGTTTTATTTTTCGTTTACATCCGAATCGCTTTTAGGCGCGATTAATGACTTTTTGAATGCTACTGAAAACACCACGCCACATGCGCAGTTCAGCGACTTCAGGACGGGCTCGATTAAAAAACGTCTTAGTTTAGTCATTACTAGGCCAGGATGTGCTGGTACGATAAAACGGGTATCGATTAACGTTTCTTCAAGATGTTTGAACATACCCTCTATTTCTTCAGAGAGAGGATATTCCTCCTGTTGCTCTGGATATGCTTCTGTTGATAAAAACGCCATACGCACTTCATAACTCAATGTCTGTACTGCCATCGCTAAATTCAAAGAACTGTATTCTGGGTTAGCTGGAATAAACACATGGAAGTGACATTTTTGTAATTCATCATTTGTTAAACCACTATTTTCTCGACCAAATACAAGTGCAATTGGATGTTTTTGACCTTCAACCACCGCTTTCACACCCATTTCACGAGGGTCTAACATTGGCCAATCAAGTGTGCGCGGACGTGCACTTGCGCCAATCACTAATCCACAGTCTGCAATGGCTTCATCTAATGTATCAAAACGTTGATGATTTTTTAAAACATCACCAGCACCTGCTGAGAGCGCAACAGATTTACCATCAATTTCACATTCAGGATCCACTAGCACGAGATTAGATAATCCCATTGTTTTCATTGCGCGTGCGAGCACTACCAATATTACCTGGATGAGAAGTTCCGATAAGAATGATACGTACATTATCTAACATGTTGGTTCCTTGAATGATTGAGCATAATATAGCTAACAAAAAATAAGCGCGCAGTTTATCAGATTTAGCGCCACAAAAAAACATATACCCGTATTTGACAAAAGAATAATATTTGCACAATGATGTGATCTGTGTATAATTTCGCGCCGAAGGAATTTCCCTTCATGTTCTTTTACAATCTAATGGTGATCCCCAATGCATCCAATGTTAAATATTGCGATTCGTGCTCGCCCGTAATGCAGGTAAAGTAATCGTTAAAGGTTACGAAAATTTAGAATCAGTTGAAGTCGAAGAGAAATCTTTAAACGACTATGTTAGTAGTGTTGATAAAGAAGCTGAGCTTGCAATTATTGGTACGTTACAAAAATCTTACCCTGACCACAGCTTCGTGTGTGAAGAATCAGGTATTCTTGAAGGTAAAGATAAAGATCACCAATGGATTATTGACCCGCTTGATGGAACGAGTAATTTCATCCACGGTATCCCACATTTCGCTGTATCAATCGCATTAAAAATTAAAGGTCGTACTGAAGTAGGCATCGTATTCGATCCTATCCGCAACGAACTATTTTCAGCGGTTAAAGGCCAAAGCTCTCAAATTAATGGTTACCGTACTCGTACTAGCAGTGTTCCTAAATTAACTGGTACATTATTAGCTACTGGTTTCCCATTCAAACAAAAACACCAAATTAAAACCTACTTAGAAATTTTTAATGATTTCTTTTTAGAAGTTGCTGACATGCGTCGTGCAGGAAGCGCGCACTTGACCTCGCTTATGTTGCGAGCAGGTCGTATGGATGGATTTTGGGAATATGGCCTTAAACCTTGGGATATCGCAGCGGGTGAATTATTACTAAAAGAATCAGGTGCAATGATGACTGATTTTAATGGTGGTAATGACTATATGAAATCAGGTAACGTGGTTGCGACTAACCCTAAATTATTAAAAGAAATGTTAACTGTTATTCGTAAACACCATATTTAAAATATTTAACTGTATTTACGTCACTTAACATTGTGAAAACAATCACCTTTTAAGCCCTGGAAAATTTAATTTTTCAGGGCTTTTTTGATCTAGCCCCCTTCCTAACTTATTAATTTGCAATCTTTTATTATGCCCCTATTATGAAGCTTCCCCTTATTTTAAGAGAAGTGATTTATCATGACTAAAAACTATTCTGATACGCTATTCGATGAGATGAAATTACTCGCTAAATTCCCGACACAATCTCACTTAGAAGGCATTAAAATCCATCATGAAGCGACCCCAAGCATCATCTTAGCGACCAAATCTCTTTTTGAAAAAGGCTTAATTTCACAACCCGATGGCGGATATTTAACCGACAGCGGTATCGAAACAGCCGATCACTTACAACGCGTTTTAACAACACTGAGCTAAAATGGTTGAGTTCTTAAACCTAGCGCGTTACATTCTGCCCTAATTTTTTAAAATTAGGGCTTTTTTATGAAAGTAATCTCCTTCAACATTAATGGGCTACGTGCTCGTCTGCATCAACTTCAAGCAGTTATCGATAAACACCAACCTGACGTTATCGGTCTTCAAGAAATAAAAGTACATAATGATATGTTTCCTGTTGAGGCAGTAGAAGCAATGGGTTATCACGTATATTTTCATGGACAAAAAGCGCATTATGGTGTGGCCATGTTATGTAAGAAAGAACCTGTTTCAGTACAATATGGTTTTCCAACCGATAACGAAGAACACCAAAAGCGTATGATAATGGTGACTTTAGAAGATGATAACGGTGAAAAAACAACGATTCTAAATGGTTACTTTCCTCAGGGAGAAAACCAAACCCACGAAATTAAATATCCTTATAAACGCCAGTTCTATATTGATTTAAATACTTACTTAAATGAATATCATACTGCGGATGATAATGTCATCGTAATGGGTGATATTAATATCTCCCCTACTGACCTTGATATTGGTATTGGTGAAGCAAATGCTAAACGCTGGCTACAAACCAAAAAATGTAGCTTTTTACCAGAAGAACGTGAATGGTTAAAAACCCTAATGGACTTTGGTTTCACAGATACCTTCAGGTTATTACACCCTGAAGTAAATGATCAATTTAGCTGGTTTGATTACCGCTCTCGTGGTTTTGATGATAATCGCGGTTTACGCATTGATGTTATTTTAGCGACACAAAACTTAGCGGATAATACAGTTGATGCAGGTATTGATTATGAATTAAGAGGTATCGATAAACCTTCTGATCATGCGCCAATTTGGACAGAGTTCGCTTAATGAAGCTGTCAGCTATTAGTTTTTAGTCATTAGTTAAAAAATTGATATGACCTCAATAAAGTGGACCCGGGGTCATAGTTTTCGAGGCTAGAAGCACGTTACTCGAAGCTTGATTATCTTTAATCACGAGCTACGAGCATTGAGCTTCGAAGTTCATTCTTCTAAGCTTATTTATCAGTTCTAAGTCGCGGTTCATCCCAACTATTAACCTTTTTTTAACCTTTTTTAACCTAGTTATTAAAGCTTCGGCCATGCTAATTGGCTAACATCTCCGAGAGTTTCAATTTGTGTTAAAAACACTTGTGATAGAAATAAATCCCCCGTTTCTGGTAAACAGCTAAAACAATAATCTTGTCCATATAAATTAAAATTGATTTGATAAGCATGCAAATAGCCACGATCATATTCATTGTATTTTTCAGCATATAAATGGTCACCACAAATAGCACTGCTAATACTTTTTAAAGCGACACGTATTTGATGTGTTTTTCCGGTTTTAGGCTTCACAACAAACAAACGTTTACCTTCAGATAGCGGATAACTAAAAAATTGTGTGATTGCTAAATTATCTTTTTGATTGGTTAATTTCCACATTGCACGGCGAGATTTTTCCATCCCTCCTTTTATTAAACCTTGCTTTTTTTTCGGTTTTTTATCACTGATCGCTACATAGAATTTTTGTATATCATGGCTTTTAAATAACAGAGATAATGCATTTGCAACTTCTGATGATTTAGCCAGTAATAACAGCCCTGAGGTCATTTTATCTAAGCGATGCACACTATAAAGTTTAATATTTAAGTATTTTTCAGCCGCCACCACTACGCCAAATTCACCATCTTCACTGTGGAAATTAATGCCAGCCTGTTTATTAATAACAATAAAGAATTGATTTTCGGCAATCATCGAAAAATATTGTTGGTAATCATTCATTCACTAGCACCATTAAAACGTAAACATTGTGCGCCATAGTGACTTAACAATGATGGCAATAAAGCTACTATTTCCTCAGAGCTTGGTAATTGCTCAAACATCGCCAGTTTTTGTGCATCATTCGTTTCAGGAGTCGCGAGTTTATCTAATAATAATAAACAGGTTTGTTGTAAATTTTCTTCAGCAGAGCCTTCAACAAACCTTAAGGCTTGTACATTATCAATAAGCATGAGTGCCTGCAGATATCCATTTGCAAATTGTATTATCCCCTCTTGAGGAATATATATAGGCATTTGTAAAGAGAGTTTTTCTTGGCAGTTTTCATAAATAGCGAGTACTTTTTGGGCAAGTTTGGTCGCAACTTCTTCACTAGAGAGACTTTCCTCTGCATTAACAAATAACATTGGCATCCATTGGTATAAATCCAATTCGCTACTGGCCATTGCAGAGATAAATGCATAAGCAAAATCAACATCCACACAGTTTTCTTTTATCTCTGTTATTGCATAAAGATTTTGTAACTCTTGATAGTCTTTCATAGTCTTTATTCCATAAAAAAACCTACCAAGGGGTAGGTTTTTAATTAATCAATTGAATATTATTGCTTAGAATAATACGTTCGAAACATCAAATAAATCTTGACGGAACGGACGATTCATCGTTTCTAAACATTCAATAATATCATGGTGAACCATATTTGCATTTTGAATACCAATACAACGCGCACTATAACCTTGCATTAATAAATCAACACTATAAGCACCCATACGGCTTGCTAATACTCGGTCGAATGCCATTGGAGCACCACCACGTTGAATATGACCTAATATAGTTGCACGTGTTTCACGACCCGTTTTAGTCTGAATACGTTTTGCTAATGCATTAATATCTGTTACATGTTCAGTGATCGCAATAATAGCGTGTTTTTTACCCTTAGCAACACCATTTGCTAATTCAGCTAATAGTTCATCTTCGTTGAATTCTTTCTCTGGCAGAATTACATATTCACAACCACCAGCAATACTTGCCCATAGTGTTAAATCGCCACAGTAGCGTCCCATAATTTCAACAATCGAAATACGATTATGTGAAGAAGAAGTATCACGTAAACGGTCAATTGCATCCACAACAGTATTAATACATGTCATGAAACCAATAGTATAATCCGTGCCTGCGATATCGTTATCAATAGTACCTGGAATACCAATACATGGATAACCCATTTCACTTAGTTTTTTAGCGCCCATGTAAGAACCATCACCACCAATAACCACTAAGGCATCAATATCATGTTCTTTAAGGTTTTTGATAGCTTCTTGACGAACACTTTCTTCTTTAAATTCAGGGAAACGTGCTGAACCTAAGAATGTACCACCACGATTAATGATATCAGAAACAGAGTGACGATTTAATGCTTTAATTTTACCAGCATGAAGTCCTGCATAGCCATCATAGATACCATAAGGTTCGATACCATTTGCTAAACAACTGCGTACTACCGCTCGAATTGCAGGGTTCATGCCTGGGGCATCACCACCACTTGTTAAAATCCCAACTTTTTTAATCACGTTTTACCTCACCAATAATTGAAAATAATTTTTGAATTCAATTTTACCGTTATACTGGCCTAATACGGCATATTTATGACACAGGCTTTCTAATTAGACTGAATAGCTATTTGCCCTTCAGTGTAGTTTCCGTGACGCCTTTATAGATGGTCATAAACTTTGTTACAAATAAGAAATTAATGGACACCTTAAATTGGCCTCCTTTTGTCCAGTCATTATCTTAAATAAAAGTTTTTATTTCTTTGTTCTCTCGCAATTTAAAAGCAAAATTCCTGTCATCACTCTGTCATATACATCGATTAAATTAACGCAACCTTAATAAATGAGAGAGAGAAAATGAAACATAAAAAGAAAACAATGCGTAATAAAAATATTTGGTACTCTGTTTGGAATAGTAAAAATCCCCATCAAAGTCCTAAATGTGATGCACTTTACCAGCCAACACGCCACTCTACAAAATAAAAAACAGCGTATTTACGCTGTTTTTTATTTGTCTTATTTTAGGCTAGCGTATCCGAAGCCACTTTGTACGTCGGGTCTTCAATTAAGTTAACCTCGACTAATACTCCGGCTTTATTCAGCAACTTCCGACAATCCCGACTTAAATGACGAACATGTGCTTTCTTACCTTCTCGCGTATAACGATCGGTTAACGTACTGATCGCTTCAATCGCTGATTGGTCTACAACACGTGAGCGTGCAAAATCGATAATTACATGTTTAGGGTCATTTTTTATGTCAAACATTTCTAAGAAATTACTGGTTGAACCAAAAAATAAAGGACCATTAATTTCGTAGGTTTTTTCACCCTTTTCTTCATTAGTTGTGCTAACCGCGTGAATATGACGAGCATGGTTCCCAAGCAAATACTAATGCAGAAACAATCACACCAACAAATACCGCAATCGCTAAATCTGTTGCCACAGTTACAGCACTAACCAGTACAATAACAAAGGCATCTTTCTTAGGCACATTCGCCATCATTTTAAATGACGCCCATTCAAAGGTGCCTAATACAACAATAAACATCACACCAACAAGCGCAGCTAATGGCACAACCTCAATTAAACTTGAAGCGAATAAAATAAATGCGAGCAACCCTAGCGCAAAGACTAATGCCTGATAAACGTCCGCGACCACCAGAATTAATATTGATCATCGACTGACCAATCATTGCACAGCCACCCATACCACCAAACACACCATTGACCATATTTGAGGCACCCTGTGCAATACATTCTTTATTTGCACGTCCGCGAGTACCTGTCATTTCATCAACAACGGTCAAAGTTAATAAAGATTCAATTAAACCAATAGCGACTAAAATCAAAGCATAAGGCACGATAATATGAAAGGTTTGTAATGAAAAGGGAACAGCCGGTAAAGCAAAGCTTGGTAGATTACCTGCAATTGTTGCGTTTGCATCACCAGACATAGAGCGTAAGAAGTCAACAACGGTACGAGTATCTAAAGCAGGAACAAAATATACTAATAATGTAACAACCACGATACCTACAAGAGTTGATGGCACTGCCGTGGTAAATCTTGGTAAGAAGTGAATAATCGCCATGGTGAGCAGAATCAAACCAATCATGACATACAGTGCAGAGCCCTGTAACCATTCGTACTCACCCACTGCATTCTTTACTTTAAACTGCCCGAGTTGAGCAAGGAAAATAACAATAGCAAGACCGTTTACAAAACCGATCATCACCGAATGCGGTACCATTCGAATAAATTTACCAAGGTGAAAAACACCAAATAAAACTTGAAATAAGCCCGCCAATAAAACAGCGACGAAACAGATATTGGATGCCATGCTCTGATACTAATGACACCATAACAACTGCCATGGCACCTGTTGCACCAGAAATCATTCCTGGGCGTCCGCCAAATATTGCAGTAATAATTCCCACCATAAAGGCGACATAAAGGCCTACCATTGGTGGCACACCCGCTACAAATGCGAAAGCCACGGCTTCAGGCACTAATGCAAGCGCAACCGTTAAGCCAGATAGAATATCATTTTTTACACTGTTTTTGCTGAACTTGGGGAACTCAAACACACTTATCTTCCTTTATTTAGCACCAATTTTGGTGGCCGCAAATTATAGCTAGTTTTTTAAGTAACAGCAAAGCAAACCTTGATAATTAAACATTTGCTTAGTGTTACAAAACATTTTTTGTAAAATTTGTCGTCAATTAAAATCCATTAATGTTAATAAATATATCCTACTTTGATCACAAAACGAATGTTATTTTCAGAATATTTGCTCTCTTTTTATATCTAAGCTAAGAGTTAAAAATATCCTAAAACTTTAAAAATGTGAGATTAAACTAAAATATGGATATGTTTTTTTAGAACAAAGTCACAGCAAAAAATATCTAGCAGTTAATTACTAATAAAAAAGATAATAATCAGGGAAAAATAATATCAACCAAATCAACATTATAACTATTATTCAACTCCCTCTCTCTTTGAAGAAACTCTGTAATTATGCTTTTTTTCAAAACTGCACAATACTATGAAGATAAAAATTTTAATTGGTGAAAGTTGAGTATCTAGGAATACAATTTGAGTTACACCATATCACCTAAGATTAATGATTAACTTAGCGAGGAAAAAGTCAATTTGTTCAAGAAAAAATTTATACGAGAAAACCTAATAAGACTGATCTCGACACTTATAATATTCAGCGCCTTTACTACTAATGCGGAGAACCTAAAATTTGCACTTGTTCCTAAATACCACAGTATTTTTTTTGATGAAAGTGGTGAAGGATGTAAAACAGCAGACATTAAAGTTAGACGGTGTCGAATGTATATATCGTGGTCCAAAGGTCGGAGATGTTAGGAAGCAAGACAAAATTATAGAAGATCTTATCAATGAAGGCGTTGATGGTATTGCCGTCTCAGTTATAGAATCAACATTCCTAGCTCGAAGTAGCTTCCAGAAAGCAAAAAAGGCAGGCATACCTATTATTACTTATGACTCGGACTTTGATGAAGAGGTACTGAACCAATATGGAGATTTACGTCTAGCATACGTAGGAACAAACAATTTTCAATTTGGTTGGGCGTTAGGCATGCAATTAAAAGAATTACGCCCCGAAGGAGGACGGCTCTTGATTCAAACAGGAAGACCAGATTCGCCTAATTTAAATTTAAGAATTATGGGATTACGTAGCGCTCTATCAGAAGAAACCTATATGAGCGCACCAGGACGAATACTAAAAAACAATTTAGGATGGACCGAAGTACGTGAACCTATACCCAATTATGATAAAATTGATCGGTCGGTAAAACAACTAGAGTCGGTATTAAGAGTACAGCCAACAAAAGTTGATGCCTTTGTTGCTGTTGGAGGTTGGCCACAAAACGATGATGCTATGTATCGAAAAATGATTAAGCCATTTCAGGAAAAGCTTGATAATAAAGAGATAGTGCTAGTTATCTCAGATGCATCAACAAGCCAATTAAAAATGCTAGGTGATAACCTTGCTCACGCCAATATTGGTCAAAGGCCATTTAAAATGGGCCAACAAGCATTGCTAACCTTACTAAAAATAGTTAAAAACCAAGCCTATGAAGACAAAATTTTTACACCATTGATCCCCTGTACTCCGAAAAATTATGACTCTTGTATTGATACAATTCATAACAATTAGCTTTCATTTTCTAAAATGAGTAGATTTTACGCAGTAAAAAGAGGATCGTTAAATGTGCAAGTATTGTAATTGACAATACTTGCAATGCTTAAATAGCTTGTATTAACGAATAAGGTTGATCATTTACCTGACATATCGATTTGATAAACAGCAAAACCAAGCTCATCTTGTGCTACTTTGGTCATTGAACGTTGCCCATATTGAACAATGAAGTTATCGGCAATATCACTATCCTGTGTTTCAAAACGAATATCTAAAGCCACTTTAGAATCGATATTGACAAAATCCCAGTTATTATCCGCTGAAGGGTCAACTGCGTTGTTGGCTTTTGTTTCTGCGGTAATATAAGCGACTAACACATCACGATTAGTATCAGGTTGTTCCATCACAACATATTCAGGCCCTGTACCCGCAAATTTTCCACCAAAGGCACGATAGTTGTTTGTTGCAATAATGAAGTCTTGTTTGTTTAACTTCTCTCCTGTGATTTTTTGGCCATTTTCATCAGTATAAGTAAGCCCTACAATACGTTCTGAGTCAGAATTAATCAGAGCACAACTTCCATCAAATTTACTCGGTTTTGTTACATCTATCTTGTATGAAACACCATCTATAACATCAAAGTTATAAGTGCGGTGATCTTGCCAATTAACCAAATACTGTGGCTCAGTGCTATTAACATCAATTTGATTAAACTGATTCGCGTCGCACTCCAACCAATCCTTTAATTGCTCACCCGTTACCTTCAATGCAACCACAGTATTAGGGTATAAATATAAATCAGCCGCATTTTTATAAGTTAAATCACCTTTAGCAACTTGAACATAGGCACTTACATCTGAGGCGACACTATGTCGACCACCGGCTTTAAAAGGTGCTCAGCGCAGATAGCACAGGTAAACCTTTTAATGATTGGTTATCGGAGGCTTCAACTTGATCTTTTACGTATTGCATTTGTGCATTAGACACAATTTGCACGGTTGGATCGTCTTGCACTAAGGTTAAAAAGCTATACATATCATTGGTTGCTTTACCAATAGGGGCATTAACAAAATCTAACGTACCTTTATGTTCTGTTTCAACGGCTTCATGGATATGATGATCAGCTTCTACTAATGCAACTTTTTGTCTTGCTTCATTACGCTCAAATATTTGACGAGATTCAGCACGAGCACTAGCCACAACCCATTTATTACCTTTTTGTTCAAGATTGAGATCAATCACACCTAAGTTATCACCCCAACGACCAGGCATCACAGCTGGAATTCCGTTGATTAATCCTTTCTCAATATCAACATTAGGAATATTGGCAAATTGTTTACTTGGGAAAACCGAATGACTATGTCCAAACAGAATGGCATCAATACCTGCAACGGTTGTCAGTGCATAGGTTGCATTTTCAGCATGAACATCACCCGGATTTTCACTTGAACCAATACCTGAGTGCGGAATAGCGATTATAATATCAGCACCTTTCGCTTTCATTTCCGGAATAAATTTTTGCGCGCTTTCGACAATGCCACGTGTAGTCACTTTTCCATCTAGGTTTTGTTTATCCCATTGCAGTATTTGTGGTGGCACAAATCCGATGTAACCTATTTTAATTTGATGTTCTTGACCATTGTTATCAACAATCTCGGTATCTTTAATAAGATACCGCGTAAATAAATTATCGCCTTTGCTTTTTCCCTGCCAACAATCAGACTCACAATATACATTTGCATTAATGTAAGGGAAATTTGCACCTGAAATTGCTTTCTCTAGGAAGGCTAAACCATAGTTAAATTCATGATTACCGATATTACCGACTTCATAGTTTAAAAGGTTCATCGCTTTATGAGCTGGGTGCACATCAAATTCATTACCACCTTTATACTCACTGGCAATAAAATCCCCCATCGGACTACCTTGAATCAAATCTCCATTATCTACTAATACTGAATTAGCAACTTCTTTTCGTGTCGCATGTAATAGACTAGCCGTTCGCGCTAGGCCAATAGTAATATCTTCCTTACTTTGATAATAATCGTAATCCATGATATTGGCATGAAGATCAGAGGTTTCCAATACACGCAACTGAGCTGAAATAAGTTCATTAGTCGCGCTATTAGCAGTAAAGGTTGTCAAAGTAAAAGAAGATGAAATTAAGACAGCAAGAAATGTTTTATTCAAAATATAATTCCTTTTTAATTTAGATTGTTTCAATTTTATAAGTTTGCCTATGATTTATTAGTGGCCACTTACCTATTAAATAAAGATTGATTGAGGACAAGCTAAATGAGTTTAGGCATTAGAAATAGATAAAAATGTGAAGCAACTCACTAAAAGGCGATTCATTTTTTAATCACCGGCATAACTTACAAAATATGTTGTTCTTAATATTTTTCCTATTTTAGGAAATTTTTCCCTCTTCTTAACGGTCACTTACTATAATCAATAGGCTAAACAGATAATATATGAGCAGAAAGTTAGGTTAATTAGAAGGTTACAGGCACGCTCTCAGATATTATTAATACAGATCGCTATAATGTATTGCTCAGATCAAATAAAAAAACAAAGCATATTGATATACAAACAAATGAAATATAAACAATTTTATATTTCATAGTGACATGAAAAATAATTTCACAGTAATTTACAAATAATAAGGCTTAAATAACCCTATGAAAAACACAATCAAAACGATCTCGCTTGCAACGACATTAATAGCAACTTTAGTGCATTCTTCTTTGCCTTCACTGCTCAGTCTTCAACCGTAAATTCATCGGAAATGAATTCAACAACACTGGATTGGTCTCAAGTTGAACAGCAAGCGAAAGGTCAAAAAGTGTATTTTTATGCATGGGGTGGTAGTCAACAAATTAATGATTATTTACGTTGGGCAGATAAACAATTACAACAGCAATTTAATGTGCAATTAGAACATGTCAAAGTAGATGATATCTCTGTTGCAATTACACGTTTACTTGCTGAAAAAGCCACTGAAAATGCGACTGGAAACAAAAGCACTGGTACTGTTGATATGCTTTGGATCAATGGTGAAAACTTTAAAAACATGAAGCAAAACCAACTAATCACCCAAGCCTTTGCACAACAATTACCAAGTTGGCAGTATGTTGATACTAACTTCCCTGTTGAAAGTGACTTCACAGAACCAACGGATGGTTTGGAAGCGCCATGGGGAATTGGTCAGTTGATATTCATTCATGATACTCAACGAACACCTACTCCTCCTAAATCGATGCAACAACTATTAGAATATGCACAACAACATCCAAACAAAGTAAGCTATCCTCAGCCCCCTTCTTTTCACGGCACTAGCTTTTTAAAATCAGCATTACTTGAATTAGCACCTGACACAAATGCCTTGTATCAAGAAGTGGATGAAGAAACCTTCTCTAAAATCACACAACCACTTTGGCAATACCTAGAACAATTACATACTGTTGCTTGGCATCAGGGTAAACAATTTCCGAGTTCTAGCGCTCATACCATGCAGTTATTAGATGATGGTGAATTAGACCTAGCAATTTCATTTAATCCAAATGAAGTGAGTAGCGCTCAGAGCAGTGGCACATTAGCTGACACAACAGATTCCTACGCAATGGAAAACGGTGCGTTATCAAATATTCATTTCTTATCGATTCCTTTTAATGCCAATGCTAAAGCCGGCGCATTAGTCGCCATTAACTTCTTATTAAGCCCTGAAGCACAATCTAAAAAAGGCGACTTAAGTCAGTGGGGAGATCCTTCTATTCTAAAAACACAACATCTTTCGGGTAGTGCGTCACAGACTAAGTTATTCAAATCTGTTTCAGAGCCACATCCTAGCTGGCAAGCGGCCCTCGAGAAAGAATGGCAAGTGCGTTATGGTCATTAATTTATGTGCAACAACGACTATGCAACCCTTTTTATCTCTGACTTGTTTCGCAACTTATGAATAATTTACTTTTGCCTTTCAGTAAGGTTTTGTTACTAACAGTCACCTTACTGATCTGTTTTTTACCAATGCTACCCGGCTTGAGTGGTTTATTATTAGCGGCATTTGGTATTAATCCTTTATTGGCAGAGTTCCAATGGACAATATCTGGTTTTACGCAATTAATGCAATTTCCAGGTATTGGCCAGTCCATTTTAATGACCATTAATATAAGCATTATCAGTACTTTTTTAGCGGTACTGATTAGCTTTTTAATTTTAAGAAGTTGGTATCAATCCTCGCACTGGCAAAAAATTGAAAATGCGATAGCACCTATTCTTGCTTTACCACATGTCGCCTTTGCGATCGGTTTTGCTTTCTTATTTACACCGAGTGGTTTTATATCAAGAGTTAGTGTTTATTTATTTGATATTGCTTTATTCAACGATATTCAAGTGATTAAACACCAGCTTGGGTTAATCATCGCCCTGACCATTAAAGAAGTGCCTTTTATTATATTTATGAGCATTGCACTGCTTAAACAACTTAATTTAAAACAAACACTGCAATGTGCACAAAGCCTTGGATTTAATCAACGCCAAGCCTGGTTTAAAGTCATTTTTCCGCAATGGTTACCTAAAATGCGTTTTGCAATTATTGCTATCATGGCTTACAGCTTATCGGTTGTGGATGTATCTTTAGTGATAGGCCCAAGTATTCCATCTACTTTGCCTGTTTTAATTTGGTCTTGGTTAAATGAAACGGACTTAAGTACCCATTTAATGGGCGCCTCTGGTGCATTATTTTTGGTATTTATTTGTATCGCGTTAGTTTATCTGATTATTTTTAGCGAATGGATGATTGTCAAAAGATGTAAACATTGGCAATTTAGTGGTCGAAAAACGAATACTTTATTTAACTTTATCCCTAACAAGTTAAATAAAACGCTTAAACAATTAAAAATAAACTTAGCGAATATTAGCCTTTTTGCTGTTTTATTAATGACCTCATTAAGCTTGATCATGATTGTTATATGGTCCGTCGCTAAACGTTGGTCTTTTCCACATATATTACCATCACATTGGTCATTACAGTTTTGGCAAGCTGAACTGCCCTATCTATTTGATACCTTTATAACGAGCATTAGTTTGGCAGTTTTAAGTGCCAGCATTGCACTATTATTAGTCTTAGTATTATTAGAAGTAAATAATAGAACTATTGGTTCAAGGCCCCATTCTAACAATCCCAAAAGCGTTAAGCGTTTTATCATTCCTATGATTTTGATTGTGACACCTATTATCGCGCCACAACTATCACTGTTATTTGGTATGCAATTAGTCGCCATTTATTTAGGTGAAAATAATTTTTACCTTTGGGTGCTTTGGTCACATGTATTTTTTGTCTTTCCTTATATTTATTTAAGTTTAGATGGCCCATGGCGTAGCTTTGATACCCGCTTTAATAAAGTAGGACTAAGTTTAGGAAAGTCGCCATTGAGAGTTTGGTGGACGATAAAAATGCCACAATTAATACCCGCAATCAGCATTGCAATGGCCGTAGGCATTAGTGTTAGTCTTGCACAATTTTTACCAACATTAATGTTAGGCGCTGGCAGAATTTCAACCATCACCACAGAGGCGGTGGCATTATCCAGCGGACAAGACAGAAGAGTGATGGCGATATATGCCCTGTTACAAACAATCACCCCACTTATCTTTTTTGCTTTGGCTATTTTTATCGCCAAAAGGACAGGCCCATTAGAAAATAGGAAAATCTTGCCAGTTTTCAATAAAAAGGACACTGAAACCGTCATTCACAATAAGTCCTTTGTTACGAGAAATACATTATGAATAATCACAATAATTTAAATATTAAAAATTTAAGCCTGCAGGATCAACAGGGCAAAAAACTCATTAGCGATTTGAATATTGATATCAAAGCCGGTGAAGTACTGTCTTTAATGGGACCAAGTGGATGTGGCAAATCAACTTTATTACATGCGATTGCAGGCCATCAGTTAAAGGACTTTAAAGTCACTGGTGAGGTAACACTTAATAATAAATTACTTAATAATATGCCTGTTGAAGAAAGAAATATTGGCTTTTTATTTCAGGACGATTTACTTTTTCCGCATTTAAATGTGTGGCAAAACCTAGCTTTTTCATTACCAGACAGTGTTAAAAAGAAAGCTCGAAAAGAGCAGGCGCTGATGGCTTTAAAAGAACAGAGCTTATTAGATTTAGCAGATAAAAATCCGAGCCAAATAAGTGGAGGGCAACGCGCAAGAATTAGCATGATACGTATGTTATTAGCTAAACCATGTGCGGTGTTATTAGACGAACCTTTTAATAAACTAGATAAACAATTACGCCAAGAATTTAGACAATGGGTGTTTGATTTAATTAAACAAAATAGCCTGCCAGTATTAATGGTAACTCACGATAAAGAAGATATTCCATTAAATGCAAAAACCATCATTTGGCCAGCACAATCAGTATAAAACAGGAAAAAACATGTTAGATCGTTACAGCATCAAAGTGGTTCGCCAACCATTGGTTTTCATGGCAAATTTATGCCACCAGCGTGGTATTAAAGCAGATAGCATCACCTTAGTGGGTTTTGCTTTTGGTTTGCTTGCCTTTGTTGCTATTGTTTATCAGAGCTATTTCATAGGTTTAATTCTTATTTTGATCAATCGCATTTTTGATGGCCTTGATGGAGCGATTGCGCGAATTCAAGGGATAACTGATGCCGGCGGATTTTTAGATATTAGTCTGGATTTCATTTTTTATTCCTTGATCCCTTCGCCTTTGTATTAGCCATGCCTGAAGAAAATGCTATTGCTGGCGCTTTTTTAATTTTTTCTTTTGTTGGAACTGGCACTAGCTTTTTATCCTTTGCAACCTTAGCCAGTAAACGCAATATAGAAAACCCAGTTTATCAATCCAAATCTTTGTATTACATTGGCGGTTTGATGGAAGGCACTGAAACAATTGCTTTTTTTGTATTACTTTGTTTACTACCACAGTACTTTTCTGAGCTTGCTATTATCTTTGCTTTATTATGTTGGATCACCACAGCTAACCGTATTTGGGCTGGTTATCAAACCTTAAAGAATCATGAAACAATCCAACAACAAAGCCATAAAAACGACCTTAAAAACAAAGCTGAAAACAGCTTTAAAACAGACCAGTTTGCGACAAAAGAAGGCCAATAATGAACAGTATCATTGAAAATGAACAAACTATCCGACCCGTTGTTTTTATTTCGTTCTTAATAATTTTTGCGCTTGCAGAAGCAATATTTCCATTAGCTAAACGCAAAAGCAGTATTATGAGGCAATGGAGTACTAATCTTGCATTGGTGCTTATTTCTAATTTGATTTTAAAACTCAGCCTGCCGATTTTAGCAGTGGGTGTCGCACAGTGGGCGCAATCTAAGGGCATTGGATTATTTAATTATGTGAACTTTTTTAGCCATGAAAATATGGCTATCTTTACTATATTAATAGCGATTGTATTAATGGATTTAATTATCTATTGGCAACATGTTTTTATGCATAATGTCCCTCTTCTTTGGCGAATGCATCAAGTTCATCATACTGAGGCAGGCTTAGATGTGAGTAGCGCAATACGCTTTCACCCCTTAGAAATGCTTTTTTCAATGGGTGTAAAAATACTATTTGTGGTGTTATTAGGCGTGCCTGTTATCGCTGTTATTTTGTTTGAAATTATTTTAAACGCCTCTGCAATGTTTAATCACAGTAATCTTAAATTACCTAAAAAACTGGATAGTGTATTACGAAAAGTGATTGTGACACCTGAAGTACATTGGGTACATCATAGCCAGATAGTGCGAGAAACAAACAGTAATTATGGTTTTAGCTTAATCTTCTGGGATAAACTATTTTCCACATACATTAGTAGACCCAAACAGGATTACCCAGTTTTATTACAAGGATTAAAACAATTCAACAACCAGCAACCTATTAATGTCGGCAATTTATTGTTGATCCCCTTCAAAGTGAAACAATAATGAGTTTTTTATTTTAGTTAAAAATAGTCTTTAGGATGCGTGACAAAATTTATCGTTAAAATGTGCGTGCTATCCATATAGAACAAAAAAGAGGGGTAAAAATAGCTTTTTACCCCTCTTTTTATATTAATAAATTAATATTTAATATCTAACCTAAGCATTACCAATGTTTTATCTTAGGTTGTTAGTTGTTTTTAGTTATATCAAGAGCGCCTTGTAATGCTTGCTCTCTGTATTGATAATGCTTGGATTCATGTATGCGATCTAATACATCGAATTTGACTAATTGCTGACGGGTTTGTTGGTTCGGGCATAAAAGTAATACCTCACAACTTGCATCCTGTGCATCTTTGATAGCATTTTCCAAAGCAAGCCCCACGGTCACATCAAACATCGGCACATCTGTTAAATCTAAAATCATCACCTGATAATCAGAAATACTCGCATGTTGCCTTGCTATTGCTTTGGATACGCTGAATATCATTGGCCCGGATAAATAGAAAAACAGTACCTTACCTTCGGTTTTCTCTAATAACTGACGCTCACTAGAGGTTAATGGCACATCATTTTCATCTGCATCACTAATTGCTTTCACTTTACGTGCTTGTTCTCGGCTAAGTTTTTCAATAATGATAATGTTAGAGATAAATACCCCTAACCCTACAGCAACAATCAGATCAACAAAAACAGTGAGTAACATTACCCCATACATAACGGCCATACCTTGAAGGTTAACCTTATGGGCACGTTGAATGAAACTCCAATCTAAGATATTGAATCCCACATAAACAGCAATACCAGCTAAAACAGCCATAGGGATAGGCTCAGTAAGGCCACCAGCCACTAATACTACAAGCGCTAAAACAATAGCACGTACCATACCTGAAATAGGTGAATGGGCACCCACTTGAATATTGGTCACCGTTCCCATCGTTGCACCAGCACCGGGTAACGCACCAAACAGGCCAGAAATCATATTAGCAATTCCTTGACCGCGTAGCTCTTTATCAGAGTCATGTTCTTTACGTGTTAATGAGTCACCGATAACCGCTGTTAAAAGCGTATCAATGCGACCTAAAGTGCCTAAGACTAAGGCATCTAATAGCATATTAGTAAACATTTCAGCATTGAAATGAGGCATTACTAAAGAAGGTAAACCAGCGGGAATTTCACCGATTCGGCGGATACTATCCACATCAAAAAACATTAGAGAGATAAGAGTGACTGCGACTAATGCGACTAATTGAGCGGGAACAAATTTTCTGTACTTTTTCGGAAAATAAAATAACACAGCTAATGTCAGCAAACCTAAAAGTAGCTCACTAAAGTTAATGTTAGCAAACATTTCCGGTAGTGCGCTTAGGGTACCGATAACGCCACCTGCGGGTGCAGAATGCCCTAAAAGAGGTGATAACTGTAGGATAATTAAAATAACACCAATCCCAGACATAAATCCTGAAATAACACTATAGGGCATTAAAGTAATATACTTCCCCAGTTTCAACGTGCCGAGCAGAATTTGAAAAGCACCCGCCATCATTACCACTGTAAATGACATTGCCAAACCAGTTTCTGGGTATTTTGCCATCATACTGGTTAAAACCGCGGTCATAATCACTGTCATAGGGCCGGTTGGTTCAGAGATTAAAGTCCTTGAACCACCAAACAAGGCGACGAAAAAACCAACCATAATAGCTCCCCACAGACCAGCTTCAGCGCCAGCTCCTGAGGCAACACCAAAGGCAAGTGCCAAAGGTAAAGAGATAATTGCGGTTGTTACACCACCAAAAATATCTCCCTTAATATTTATATTTTCAAAACGATTTCCAAACATGGTATTTCTCCGCGTATAGAATGTAATTTTTAGGTGTGATAATACCAATTCCACTAAATAAGTGATCAATCTTACTGGTTAAAAAAAGCTATTTTCGCGTTGGAAGTCTTGTAAAGGGAACAACCATTAAAGGTGTAAATGCTTGCATTTACACCTAAGCTACTTCCGCCTTAAACTAGCTCCTTTTTCCTGCGTAATATTTGATCATTAAATTAACGGAATTGGTATAAAGATAAAATCACATCTCATAATGAACTGATTTATTTTACTTGCTAGAAAATAGCACTTAAATAAATTGTTTAGTTATCGGTCAACAAATGTGTGCACCTTTAGAATAAGGTATTGATTAATAGACAAAACTTAAATGCATAGGCCTGTACTTTTGAAGGTTAGTATAAGGTAGAATGCTTTAAATAAGCATTTTTTAAAGCATGACAAATATTTAAATAACTTAAGCTTATCGCATAACCATGAAGTTTATACTTCATGGTTATACTCAAACAGCAACGCCCTAACTAATTACATTAATGATTTGCTTTACAGGTCAAATTCAACTGCGCTATTTGTTGCTCAAGCAAAGGTAGAGTAGGAGCAATTAAATTGATATGCCCTAATTTCCGTTTTGCTTTGCTGACTTTGTTGTACCAATGTAATTTGCTATTTGCAGTTAACACTTCAAAAGGTGGTTTCTCTGTGCCGATAAGATTAAACATACCGGTTATCGATATTTGCTCTGTACTGCCGAGGGGCAAGCCTGCAATTGCTCGTACATGGTTTTCAAATTGACAGGTGATGCCGCCCAATTGAGTCCAATGTCCGCTATTATGCACTCTTGGCGCTAACTCATTTACCATTAAACGCTCACCTACCACAAAAAACTCAATCGCTAAGGTGCCAACATAATCTAACTCATTGAGCAAGCTTTCCATGTAACGCATTGCCTGTGCTTGTAAGTCATCAGAAATATTCACAGCAGGTGAAATTGAATGGATTAATATCCCTTTTTCATGGTAATTGTCAGTTAGGCTGTAATGTGCTATTTCTCCACTTTGACCGCGAGTAGAAACCAGCGATATTTCTTTATCAAATTCAATAAAACCTTCAATGATATAATCCGTTAACCGCAAAGCATCAAACTTAATTGCATCATCAGCGTTTTTTATCACCCATTGGTTTTTACCGTCGTAACCTTCGGTGCATGATTTTGCCATCACCGGGTAACCTAAGACTTCAACTGCTTTTATTGCAGTTTCGTTGTAGACATAAGGAGAGGTTGGAATATTCAAGCGAGTTAATAATTGTTTTTCAGCACCTCGATGCTGACAAGCTTTTATCGCATCCACCCCTGGATAAATTGGGCAGAACCCAGCTAAAGCCTGTAATAATGTGACATCTACTTGTTCTTTTTCAACACTGATACAATCCGGCTCGCCAAGTGCTTGGTAAAGGTCTGCTATAGCTTGTTTTGCATAACTATTTGTATCAGCTTCTTTACTAGGCGTGTATTCAATAATACCTAAACCTTGTACACAATCTCTAGTCTGTGTTTTATCATCATGGATAAAACTAAACTTTAAACCAAGTGGAATGCCTGCCAGTGCCATCATTCGTGATAACTGGCCACAACCGACAATCGCAATGCGCATTATTCGACCTCCCACGCTATACTCTCAGTTTGCTTTGCTCGCCATTCTTTTAGTTTAGCTTTTAATGTTGTATCGTGATTTGCCAAAAATTGTGACGCTAATAAACCCGCGTTAAATGCCCCCGCTTCACCAATCGCCTGTGTCGCTACAGCAACGCCTTTTGGCATTTGAACAATTGATAATAAACTATCCATCCCTTTAAGCGCTTTACTCTCAACAGGAACACCAATTACTGGCACGCAGGTTAGTGCCGCAGTCATACCAGGAAGGTGAGCGGCACCACCAGCGCCAGCAATAATTACGCTGTAGTTATCTTCTGCAGTGTCGGTGAACTCATATAAACGTTTTGGTGTGCGGTGAGCAGAAACGACCATCGCTTCATAGGCTATGCCAAACTCTTCAAGAAGTACGGTTGCTTGACGCATTACAGGCCAGTCTGATTGTGATCCCATAATGATAGCGACTTTAAAATTGCTCATAGAAATTCCTTTTGGATGATAATGAAGTATTTATTATACCCTATTATTTCAAAATAATAAGATAGACAAAAATAGATATAATCTAATTTATATATAGCCTAATATCTATACATAAAAAACAAATAATGATAATCAGCGGAGACAAACTTATGCATTCACGACTTCATGCCCATGTAGGCACAATGAGGCGACTAGAAATTTTATTAGCAGTGCATGATAAAGAGAGCATTAATGAAGCGACCAAAGCACTTTTTTTAACTCAACCGACGGTTTCCATTCAGATGCGCAAATTAAGCGACACGATTGGTGAACCCTTATACCGATACGTAAATCGTAAATTAGTATTTACAGATGTGGGTTTGGAATTAGTGAAAACAGCGGTTGAAGTACTTGATAGCTTTTCACGCTTATACCAGACTCTAGGCAGTATGCGCGAGTTAAAATCGGGCACATTACGTTTAGCCGTCGTCACCACCTCCAAATATTTTATTCCCCACCTACTTGGCCCTTTTTGCGAACAATTTCCAAATATTGATATTCAACTATACATTGGTAACCGAGAACAAACTATCGAACGTATGAAACAGGGAATAGACGATTTTTATGTCTTTAGTCATCCACCCAAGGATATCGAGGCACATAGCTTAGCGTTTTTAGAAAACCCTTTAGTGGCTATCGCACATCAAGACCATCCGCTGGCTAAGCAGGAAAGCATTAGTTTGAGTGAATTATGCCAAGCCCCTTTTTTGATGCGCGAGAAAGGCTCGGGAACACGTTATGCGATTGAACAATTATTTAAAAAACATAAATTACAAGCAAACATAAAAATGACTATAGAAAGTAATGAGGCAATTAAGCACTCGGTGATGTCTAAATTAGGTATTTCTATTATTTCTGCACATACTCTGACCTACGGCGGGCAAAGTGGACTAGTACGTTTACCTGTTAAGGAACTGCCCATTGACTCACATTGGTTTTTTATGTGGTCTAACACTAAACGACCAACACTTATCGCCACGGAATTCTTAGAGCACATAGAATCGAATGGCAAGTATTTACTCCTCAAAGAGCTAGAAAAAAGTGCTTCTATTGGCTAGCGAATTTACTATCATTAAACAAGCATCAAGGTTGGATAATGTTCTGATGTTCATTAGTCTCGGAGCCATCCTAAATACCCTATTAATAAATTCATTTTAGTACTTCCTTTACTCTGCGATATTATCAAGCAGATCTGCACGACTACGCTCTGCTGTGGCCTTTATGGTACTCTAGCTATAACTACTGTGTTTGTGTTTATTTATGTAGAATAAAAAATACTAAACATGCCCTTCATGGTTCTTTATAACCGCCAAACTAATGTTAACGCATTGGGCTTAATGTTAAAAAACCATCTGTAGGCACACTAAGACAAGTTTGAGATAGTTATATTAAGTTTTTTAAAACATATAGATTACTAACAATCACAGAAAATTTTTCATAATCAATAAATGTAAAAACACATGTTAAATATTAACAAATAACGACGATAGACTGTCATTCAGGTTAAAACTCTGATTTTTGTTTATTTTTAGTTTTTTGCTCTGAAATGAATCTAAATACAAACATTAATAATTGCGAATATCAATTAAGATAAGTATTCGAATTGATTACTATTTGGGGATAACACATGAAAGTTCTAATATTAGGTTCTGGTGTAATAGGCGTAACAAGTGCTTGGTATTTAGCTAAATCAGGTCATGACGTTACAGTAGTTGATAGACAATCAAGTGTCGCGAATGAAACAAGTTTTGCCAATGCAGGGCAAATATCTCCAGGATACTCAGCTCCGTGGGCAGCTCCGGGTATACCCATAAAAGCAATGAAATGGTTGATGCAAGAGCTTGCACCTTTAAAAATCAGCATTAAAGATTTAGATACAGAAACCATGCTTTGGATGACCAAAATGGTCGCTAATTGCAATACGACTGATTATCACATCAATAAAGCAAGAATGATGCGAGTGGCAGAATATAGCCGTGACTGTCTGCGCGAACTTAGAAAAGAAATTGATATTCAATACGCTCATAGAACTAAAGGTACTTTGCAAGTATTCCGTACCGATAGCCAAGTTAAAGGTTCTAAAAAAGATATTGAAGTATTAAAGGAATGTGGCGTAGACCATAAAATACTGACAGCGGATGATTGCTTAGCCTATGAACCAGCTCTTAAACACACAATTAACAAAATTGTTGGCGGACTTCATTTGCCTAACGATGAAACAGGTGATTGCCACATGTTTGTGACAGAATTAGCTAGAGAATGTGAAAACCTTGGCGTTAAGTTTGTGATGGATACCAATATTGAAAACATAAACAAACAGGGTAACGAAATCGTCAGTGTTTCTACCAGTAAAGGCGAACTCACTGCAGATGCTTACTTAATGGCTTTGGGCTCTTACTCTACCCATATGCTTGCAAAAATTGGAATCAAAGTGCCTGTTTATCCGGTCAAAGGTTATTCACTAACACTGCCAATTGAAGATTATTCTGCAACGCCAGAATCAACGATTATGGATGAAACATACAAGGTTGCGATCACTCGTTTAGATGACCGTATCAGAGTTGGTGGAACAGCTGAAATCACCTCTTATAATATGGCTCTATTAGAAAAACGCCGTAAAAACATTGAATTTTCAATTGCTGATTTATTCCCTCATGCCGGTGATTTAGCAAAAGCAGAATTCTGGACAGGCTTAAGACCGATGACACCAGATGGCACCCCAATTTTAGGAAAAACTAAAATTGATAATTTATTCTTAAATACTGGCCATGGCACATTAGGTTGGACCATGTCAGTTGGCTCGGCGAAGTTTGTGAGTGATGTTATCAATAGTAAAACACCTGAGATTGATAGTACTGGTTTATCAGCAGATCGCTACGCGCGCTAGGGGTAATAATGGCTAGAACCAGCAACAGCAGTTATTAAATTAAGTGCGATTAAAGAAAATTATTTATATGCTAAATCACTGTCAGCACCTGCTAAAGCAATCGCAACAATTAAAGCGAATGCTTATGGCCATGGCGCAATTGAAGTGGCTAATGAGCTAGCTGATGTAGCAGATGCATTTGGTGTCGCTTGTATTGAAGAGGCGATAGAGTTACGTGATGCAGGCATTACACAGCCTATATTATTGCTCGAAGGTTTTTTTACTGCAGATGAATTAGTGTATATCAGTGAAAATAACTTATGGTGTGCAATACATAATCAATTTCAATTAGATGCATTAAAAGCATCTGAGCTTAGTCAACCGATAAATGCTTGGCTAAAAATGGATTCAGGTATGCACCGATTAGGTTTCTTACCTGAAGAATATGCAGATGCTTACCAACAATTATCCACTATGAAGCAAGTGAATAATATTGTGCATATGAGTCATTTCTCATCAGCAGATGACCTAAGCTCCCCTTCAACGAAACAACAAACAGAATTGTTTATCGAGACCATTGGGAAACTACCGGGTGAAGTCAGCATTGCTAATTCTTCAGCGATATTATCAAAAGCAGTCGCAGGCAGAACCCAATGGGTACGCCCAGGTATTGTCCTTTACGGGGCAAGCCCGATTGATGATCAACAGATAGCAAAGCCATTAAAACCAGCAATGACATTTGCAACCAAAATTATCTCACAACGCACCATTAATAAAGGTGATGGTGTTGGTTATAACGCATTATGGATGGCTGACAAAACAACTAAAATAGGTACAGTATCTATTGGTTATGCTGATGGATACCCAAGACATGCTCCGAATGGTACGCCTGTTTTTATCAATGGTAAAAAAAGCCAAGTATTAGGACGTGTCTCGATGGACATGTTGATGGTTGATTTATCAATGTTTGAGCAACAGGACTGTATTGGATTTGATGTCGAACTTTGGGGCGATAATATTTCAGTTTGTGAAGTCGCTAAACTCTCAGAAACGATTTCTTATTCATTATTTTGTGGACTAACACGACGTGTGAGTAAGTCTTATACAAAATAACTTTTTAATATTTTGTTGTGATTAATTCAATCACAACAAAATTTTCTTTTATATAATCAAAGACTTGAGCTGAATGATTTTTAACCTAATCGACCTTTTAGCCTTGCTTAACATGATGTAGATTTTCTAAACGTTCAGCTAACCAAACTTTAATGATTGATTGTCTAGTAACGCCTACTCGACTTGCTTCTCGGTCCAGTGAGTCAATCATCCACTCCGGAAAATCTACATTAACTCTTTTAGTTATTTGCGTTGTTTTTTTTGCTTTAGATAAATCTAACTTAGCTAATATATCATTACCATCATCAAATTCTTTATCAAAATCAGAAGCTTTCATAAAATTTCACCTCATTTTTCCTTGAACGTCTAACTGAAATGATTCGGATATTTTTATCACGATAGGTTGTACCCGTTACCATTCAAGATGCAAGTTCAGCAAGTTGTGAGGTGAGTAGCTTCTAGGCAGAAAGTTGAAGATCTAACTGGTTCAATCAATACTTTCTAACAACGAAGATACTTGCTTCACAACTTGCCCTATGGGTCGCTAGTTCGAAAAACAATTCAGCGTTGCAACATTCGATAAGGACTAGCCATTTAAGATGTAAATACTTGTTTTTACATCTACCGGCAGAGGATTAACGAAGTTAATAGCTCGAGAGGTCATCATGTTGCGCCTTGCCTTGCTGTCCGAACTAGCGACTGAACAAAGCATCCTGATTGGTAATGGGTATAAAACAGCTGACCAGTGTTTGCCATTGTGGAATGCAATAATAACAAAGCGTGGTTCATCGCTTGTATTGGCAGGGATCTCAACTAAGTCAGGATCATTCCACAATAATTTAGCCTCATCAAAATCGATTCCATGTTTACTTAAATTGTTTTGGCTTTTATTTGTATCATATTCAAAATCACACATGAGTAAAAATTATACCTTTTTAGGGTAAATAGCAAATTATATGACTAACAAGAAGATGAAATTAAAATACTATAGCGTTAATTCAAAATGAAAAAATTCACAACATTAAAAGGGAGAATTAAATCGCCCTTTTAAAGTCCTATAACCTCAAAGTGTTACTGCTTTTTTCTGCTCAGAAGAAGCAACCAATGCATCAATAAGTTGATGTACTTTTAAACCCTCACGGCCACTTACCATTGGGGCTGTTCCATTAGTTATTGCATCAGCAAAGTCTGAAATGATGCCTCCGTGCCAAGACGATTTAAAATCCATTGGTCCAGTAACGCCTTCAACAGCTACTTCATCTTCACCAAATGTCTCGGTGCGTCCATCACGCCAGACTATATGCAAGTTTGCGCGCTCAAGCCTAACAACCGCTTTATCAAAATGAAGCGTGATGCATTCAGGCATACCTGGGTAGTTTGCCGTGGTGGCAAGCAAGTTTCCGACTGCACCATTAGTAAAGGTCAAACCTGCAGTAACAAAGTCTTCAGACTCCATATCGTGAAATCGAGTCGTACGAGAAATAGCCTGCACCTCTGTAATATCACCAGTCATACTCAGTGCCAAATCCATGGTATGAATCGCTTGTGAAAGAAGCACCCCACCACCATCACGCTCGTAGCTTCCACGTCCGGGTTCATCGTAATAAGACTGCGAACGCCACAGTGGCGCCTCAATATTAACTAAACCTAATTCCCCTAGCTCACCAGACTTGATCATATCTTGTAATTTCATTGAGGCCATTCTAGCGCGATGTTGAAAAACCATACCTAAAGGAACATTATGAGTTTCGCATATTTCAACAATTTCAGTTGCGTACCGCCGTTGTTCTTTCAATCGGCTTTTCAAGCAAAATAGGCATTTTCGCTGTAGCAAATAAATTAATAAGTTGTAAACGAGCATTAGGCGGAGTTGCGATAATAACGAAGTCCAGTTCAGGATCATTAGCAACCTCTTCAATAGATGAATAAACCTCACACTCATGGCCACATATTGATGATGCTTTTATGGCATATTCTTTAGCAGTTTGTTGTCCACGCGCGAATACCCCTTTCAGTTTAACTTTACCGTTTAACCCGGTAATTGCTTCAACATGAGTATCTGCGACCATGCCTAATCCGATTAAGGCTGTATTTAATGGTTTTGCTTTGTTGGTATTATTTGTCAGAGTCATTCGTTAATCCTTAACTTTTTTGTTTTCTGATATGTTGAAGGTTATGCGTTTCAACACAAGTATAAAAATCTACACTAGGAGTTTTGGCTTACAGGATATAATCAACTGAGGTCGTTAGGTTAAAATAGCTATTGATAAATATCTGTTACTTGCATAGTAAATTGAGCCAATGTATTAAAAGTAATGCATAAAGCCTATCTGTCGGCAGGATGATTTACACCATCATTAGTTACTACATCACCCAGCTCGAATGGATTCACACCTTCAAGACACCCAATATTAAAACCATATTCATTTGGATTCGATCTACGCTGATGATGCGTATATATGCCACAATTAGAGCAGAAAAAATGTTTCGCAGTTTTTGTATTAAATTCATAGAGTTTTATAACATCTGCTCCTTCAATGATGCGAATACCATCTAAAGCAACAGATCCAACAATTGCACCTTTACGCCTGCAAATTGAACAATCACAACGCCTAGGTTTTTCTATTCCATTTGGGAGCGATAACTCTAATTTAACTGAACCACAATGGCACGTTGCGATATGTTTCTCTCGTATTTTAGTATTCCCGACAGATTTGATCATTAATAAGATATCCTTAATTCATAAACCGCTTTAAACGAATAAAAACTTGTAAATTACAAGCAAAGGCAACTGTGTTTGTCCGACTGAAAAACTATTGTTACATTTATTTACTAAAAAGTTTTTTACCTTTTATAATGCCTTTCCATATTTTATTTCTTTGCCGTCGGGCGGTTATTCACATCTGAAGTTTTAACGACCTTCCAGCCTAGTCCTCTGGTTCTAAAAATCTGCTTTTCAGCAATTGGGTAGTTTACAACATCGCTTTCTAAACGTTGACCTACTGCTATGCATTTCAATACGCTAGTCCCTGTATTCTGTATTGAATGCGCCATTCCACCTTTTCGATACCCTAAGAAATCCCCTTCCGAAACAGAAATATATTCATCTCCAATTCTGGCTGTACCTTCCCCCGAAAGAATATAAATACACTCATCTTCATTATAATGAAAATGATGCTCGGTAGAGTCTTTAGTTGGTTGAACCTCCATAATATGGAAGCCGAATCCGCTTAACCCTACGAGATCGCCGAGAGACTTGTTCGAGCATTGTGCATTTTTGTTCAAGAAATGTTCTTTAGTTTCCCTTCTATATTTTCAATATCCTCTTTTTTCAAGACATACTTTACTTCTGACATATTAAATTACTCCTCTATTTCAATCAGGTTTCTCAATTTTTTAAGTTCATTCCACATATTACACCTAATGATGCTGTAGAATTTCTATAAAAATATGTTTAAAGAATAAATATAAAAACATTTCGATAAGAAGATAAAAATATAATTAATCAACAACCTTAACATTCCCACCAACGGTAAGAAATTGTAGTTTATATGTGTCACAAAAATCGACAAACTGTTTGAGTTCCATTTCAAATTACCTGTTAGGAAAATTACAGCACAAAATATGGTTCATGTTCAATTGCATGCAAACACTCTTGTAAGGTCAGGTTTCGGTGTAATTCAAGCCATTTATCATTATATCGCATATAAGATAAGTTAAATTCCTCATTTCCTACATGCACCATCCTTGCAAGTTTCATTTCAAAACTAGGAGAAATTGCATTTTTCCCAGGACTATTATATTTAGTGCAAAAATAAAAAGAATTTCCATACCACTTTGTATAAATATCAACAAGATAATTAGAGTGCCCTTCTAATTTTGGTGCTTTAATACTTCTTGGTTTCAATACTTCATCTATTAATTTTCCAGCTTCTTTATCCAAAGAGCTTTTAATTAAAGTTGTAACTTTCACAGGCTTGGGTGAAGCAATCCACTTATTCATATCTTTACTTTTTAATACCTTACGAGACTGAAGAGTTTCTTATTTCCAGTCTGATTATTTAAAGTGTTTTTGGGATAAACCATAATTGGTTAATGCTATTTAAATTTTTTTATAGTTAAAGGTAATTCTTTAAGTGATTCAATTTTTAATACAGCACCAGTAAAATCATTACTTTTTGTAAACTCATTTTTAACGACTATACAATCTATATTAGTCGCAATAGCAGATTTTAACCCCCTCGCTGAATCTTCTACCACTACCACCTCTGAACTGGTAGCTCCCAGCCTTTTTAATCCCGTTAAATATGGTTCAGGGTCTGGCTTAGATCGATCATAATCTTCTCTCGTTAAAACAAAATCCATGAATTTAACAATGCTTTTATTACGGTGAATAAGATCAAAATCAACCTGTTTAGAGGTAGTAATAATGGCCATTTTATAGTGAGGCGCCAGCTCAGATAAGGTTTCGACAACCCCTTCTATTCTAATATCCTCAGAGGCTAAATATTCTTGGTAGTATTTATCTCGTTTTACTCGAGCAACAGAAAATTTCATCCGGCTGTATTCCTATTGCAATTGCCAAATTCCAAGAAGAGATACCTTTAGACATATTGTCCAAATAGGTCTCCAACGAAATATTAATGCCTATCTCTTGCAAAGCTCTTTTGTAAGCCATATAAAACCAATGTTCCGTTTCTACCAAAACCCCATCGTTATCAAATAGGATAAATTTCTTCATGCTTTCCTTACAAACTACTATTCTGGTTGTTATACATCTGGCTATGACGTAGCTAAATTATGTTCAAATGACAATAATCATTTCCCTTTCAAAGTTACAAATGATAACTGTGAATACCACATTTCTTTGTGGCAAAATATTGTCAAACATATCATCGATGAACAATGTTGATTCTGGATTGATACCAACAGAGGTAACTTGGAGAAAGGCCTTCTATCTAGGCTTTCACAAAATTCATAGAATGAAATCATCACTTATTCAAAATAAACCCAATTAATGCATGAAAAGAACAATCGACCATTGGTTTAAGTGCTTACTCACATTCAACGATTGAGTAACTGCTTTCTTCTGTTATTAATAATGATGTATCGGTAAAGCCCAAGTTCTCTGCATCACCCAGGTCATCTATTTCAATTGTATGGATATAGATATTATTAGTTCCGCCTCCGCATACTGCAGGATAAGACAAATCTGAAATAACACCACATTGTGATTCTGAAACTTCGATACCTGAAGTGGTTAAAAATGAAATTGTTTCCTCGATGGTTAAGCCATCATCATTACACTGAGTATCACCTTTTGAGATATATACATCAACGGTATCTATCTCGCTCGATGAGTCACCTACACATGAGATAAGAGAAAAAGTAAGTAATAATATCCAATATTTAAAATTCATAATCAATCCTTGTCCATAAACATAATTAAGCTGTAGTCTTTTTCTGTTTCACCCTCATGGTATAGATATCACATCTAAGATCGATTCTTTACTTATCGATGGATATTATTCAAGCTCAATCTACCTTATATGCATTTGCATTTGCATTTGCATTTGCATTTGCATTTGCGACCTTCCTAACAGCGACTAAGTCTTCTTCAATATCAAGTACTTTACATGCTCGCTTTAACGCTAAATCTTTGTGATAACGAGCCGCTTTCTGAACTTCTTCATTGTTAAGTGACTCAAGAGAATTCAGCGCCTTTTGTAAGCGAATACATACTTCTATGGTTCCGGCACCATCTCGAGCGATAGACGTAAAAGCATCTTCGAACATATCAGATACTGAGATTTCTGGAACAGCTATTCGATCATATTCGTTTTGGTTTGAGTTCTCTGTTTTTGCAGGCTTATCAAGAATAGAAATTAATCGAACTAATGTGCCAATGACTTTTATCGCAGTCCCAGGATCGTTAACAGCTGAAGATAACGCTCGAGTCGCAATTTCAGATAATGCAACCAAACCAAATCGAGGATCATCTTCAAAGGTACGGTCGCTTCCTATTTGAAACGACTCGACTAAACATGCACAGTCAGACTCCGACAGTTCGCCTGATGACATTGTGACATAAGCCATCACCTTATCCGGAGAAGCAAATGTGCCGGGCAAAGCCGATATCACAACTGTCGCGTCAATATCACTAGCCAACTTTTGAAGTACTGCCATGTCAATATGTTGCACATAACCAATTTTTGAGGCGTACACGGCTTGTCCTGCTGTTGGATCCCCTGATATTGATATTCCGCCAAGCGTTGGCTTATCTCGCCTTCTTAACAGGGCTTTTGCTGTTGCTTTTTCAACTCTTTCAATTGTTGAACCAATTCTTCCCAATCTTGCAATGCTGTCTACCCAACGTACAAACGTCACGATCACCACAGCGAATACAAACACAGTGAGAGTGAAAAGAACAAACAATCCAGCTTTGTCATAGAAAGCGTTTTTCACAGCGGTGAGTGCAACGACACTAAAAATGAAGGCCCCAACAAAGGTGGAAAGTGCATTCTGTGATACATCATCAGCAAGCACAAGAGTAAAGGATCGCGGTGTCGCTGAGTTGCTTGTCGCTGCGTATGCCGCAACCATAGATGACACAGAGAAAGTTGCGATGACCAACATGCTAGAGGCCATAATGGAAAGCAAAGTTTCAACAGAGTCCTTTTCAACTAAAGGCACAAGGTTAGCAAACTTTGAACCATCTATGATTTTCGTCGCAAAGACGACAACAATTGATAGTAAACAAATCGCTAACGGTCGAACCCAAAGCCGTTCACCAAAACGATTAAGTAGAAATCGAAGGCGGTCTAACGAAACTAATGAAGTCATAATGGCATCCTATATTTCGCTTAACAAAGCTGAAGACTTTCTAATTCTAAGCCAGATCATTTAAAAAACACTAATTCACATTTAGTTGTGATTCAAATATATACTCTTGGAATTTCATTGTTAATTAACAAAAATGCAAAATGAAAGATCTGGGACTCATGGAATTTGTTTTTTAGCGACTAAAATTGTTTGTTATACGTTAACTAAAAAAAGCAATCGTACTTATTTTCACTAACAACTTGCAAAAACTCTTCCAGACGCTTTACTGTTGCTACAGGTTCATAGATATGCCATTTAAGATCTGATTTTTGCCAATAGATCTTCCACACTTTTTGTGTTTTTACATAGGTAGCTTTGGCAATCATAATATCTAACTTTTCAGATGGATTTCTAAAGTTAGCTCTAATTTCAAATAGGATTACGCTTTGATTTTCAATTTTATAGCTAAGGTCAAGCTCGTCTCTTACATGAACAGGAGGTCTATGCTCATCAATAAACCTATCCAGCTCTTTCTCACAACGCTTTATTTCAAATTCACTGATTGCCATGATAAAACTCATCTCTTAAAATGAAGTATAGTAACTTCCTATACAGTACCACTGTATATTCACAACGGATAGGCAGTGCAATTATATTTATTAAAATTGATTCAATATATCAAACTTTTAAACATGAACAATTATTTAGATCCACCTATCAAACAATCTTCAAATTAATAAAAAGCTAATTAACAAACGCCTAACTCATCCTTCACTTTCCAACCAACAAAAGAGAATAAATGATTCTTATTTTGATGTTATGTACTTTTCCCTTGAAACTATAGGGGTTTAGTTTTAATGTAATAAACTCCCTAGCCACTATAAGTATTAAGAATAATGTATGTCACGTGATATTCCCCCTGCTCCTCCTGAAGCAATAAAGATAATGAATCGTATACATTATCAACGACAGAGTGGCGATGCTAAATTACAAAAACAGGTTCAAGAGGACTATATTGCGGTTGAAGAACCCTTACAAATTAGTTTGTCTTATTACGATTTAAAGTCTCAGCAATATCAAGATCGCATACTCACACTGACAATGAGAACGCCCGGTGATGATGAAGCACTAATCCATGGTTTTTTAATAGCGGAAGGTATTATCAAGAAAAAAGATGATATCGAAGGCTGTAAATTCAAAATTAATAAACAGTCCTTGCACGCAAATGAAGTCATGGTGCATTTATCAAAAACGGTGCAACCTGATTGGAAAATTATTGAACGTCAATTTACTAATCACTCAAGTTGTGGCATTTGTGGTAAGACATCATTAAATGCCCTACTGCTAAAAGCCCCTGCTATTAAGACAGAAAATAACACCTCTATTGATAGTGATAAAGTGTTTGAAATACCTCAATTATTACGCCAGCAACAGGAAAATTTCGCACAAACAGGTGGATTACATGCGGCAGGTATCTTTAATAATCATCAATTTGATTTCATCGCTGAAGATGTGGGGCGACATAACGCCGTTGATAAAGTCATTGGTTTGCGTTGCCTTGATCACAAAAACATTAACAATCATATCGCTATTTTAGTACTCAGTGGACGTATCAGCTTTGAATTAGTACAAAAAGCTATTATGGCTAATATTAATATTATTGTTTCGATTGGTGCACCTTCATCATTGGCGGTGAGTGCGACAGAAACAATTTGACTTAACATTAATCGGATTTACCAAAATAGACAATTTTAATGTCTACCATGGCGATTGGAGAATTAATAAATGAGTTATAAAGATTATCAAGGTTCAGCAGGTGGCTGGGGAGCATTAGCAAGCACAGCCAAACATCTCTTTAAAAGTGAAAATGTTGCTAAGAATATTCGTAATTTATTAAAAACCAATCAAGATCACGGTTTCGATTGTCCAGGCTGTGCATGGGGAGAACAAACTCACAGCAAGACTTTTCGTTTTTGTGAAAATGGTGCAAAGGCAGTTAACTGGGAAGCCACCAGCAGACGTGTTGATGCGGACTTTTTTGCCAAGCATCCTGTGGGTTGGTTAAAGAAACAAAGTGATTATTACCTTGAATACCAAGGTCGCTTAGCTGAGCCCGTGGTTTATAACCGTGACACGGACCTTTATCAGGCGATATCATGGGATGAAGCCTTTAAACTGATTGCCCAACATCTCAATCAATTAGAAAGTCCAGATCAGGCTGAATTTTATACCTCCGGCCGAGCAAGTAATGAAGCGACTTTCTTATATCAATTATTTGCCCGTAAATTTGGTACCAATAACTTTCCAGATTGCTCTAACATGTGTCATGAGGCCAGTGGTATTGCTTTGAAAAAAGCCATCGGAGTGGGTAAAGGCACAGTGACAATGGAAGACTTTGATCATACCGATGCCATTTTTGTATTCGGACAAAACCCAGGTACTAATCATCCAAGAATGCTTGAAACCTTGAGTACAGCTTCAAGACGTGGCGCAAAAGTGGTGAGTTTCAACCCACTTAAAGAACGAGGATTACAACGCTTTACTAATCCACAGATTCCTCTTGAAATGTTAACTAATGGTTCAACCCCTGTTTCTCAGCAATATTTCACGCCTAATTTAGGCGGAGATATGGCCACCGTTCGCGGTATGGTGAAAGTATTATTAGCTCGCCATCAAAAAACTAATGATGTGTTTGATACTGAATTTATTGAAAAACATACTCAGGGTTTAGATAAATATTTACAGCTTGTTGAAGCAACAAGCTGGGAACAGATTATTATCCAGTCAGGCTTGAGCCAAGCAGAAATCACCCAAGCAAGCAGATTTATATCAACAAAGTAAAAGTGTCATTGTTACCTGGGCGATGGGTATTACACAACACAAACACTCTGTAGAAACTATTCAAGAACTAACCAATTTGCAATTGCTGTTCGCTAATATTGGCCGTAAAGGTGCAGGACTTTGTCCTGTACGAGGTCATTCTAATGTTCAGGGCGATCGCACTATGGGCATTAATGAAAAACCAGATGCCTGCCTTTTTACAATCAATTGAAGAAAATTTCGGTTTCAAACCTCCCCATCACGAAGGCCATAATGTAGTCCAATCCATTGAGGCCATGCTCAGCGGTAAAAGCAAAGTATTTATTGCTTTAGGTGGCAATTTTGTAGCAACAACACCTGATACTCCGATCACAGAGCAAGCCTTATCCCAGTGTGATTTAACCGTTAGCATTGCCACTAAACTTAATCGAACTCATTTAACTGTTGGCAAACAATCTCTTATTCTGCCTTGTTTAGGGCGAACAGATATCGACCTTCAAAAGGGACAAAACCAAGCAGTGACGGTAGAAGATTCCTTTTCTATGGTACATGCTTCTCGCGGTGTGGTAGAAAGTGATACTGCATTAATGCGCTCTGAGCCAGCGATTATTGCAGGCATGGCACAGGCAACATTAGGTGAAACACCGATATCATGGTTAAAAGTTGTTGAAGATTATGATCTTATTCGTGATTTAATTGCTAAAACCATTCCAGGTTTTGAAAATATGAATCAAGGTAGTCAACAGGATGGTGGTTTTTATTTAGGTAATACAGCAAAGACAGAGACTATGGTCTACTCCAACGGGTAAAGCACAGTTTGAAGCCTGTCAACTACCTGAAAGCATTATCTCTGCTTCACAACGCGCTTTGAGCAATAATCATATTTTTGTTTTGCAAACTCTACGTTCGCATGATCAATACAACACGACTATTTATGGCTTTGAAGATCGTTACCGTGGCATTAGTGGTGACCGAAAAATTATAATGATGCATCCCCAAGATATTGAAGATTTAGGTTTTAAAGCCGAGGATAAAGTTGATGTAGAAGCACTTTGGCCCGATGAAATCACTCGTAAAGTGTCTGCATTTCAGTTAATTCCCTACGATACACCGCGAGGAAATATTGCGGCTTATTTTCCAGAAGCTAACCCACTAGTTGCATTAGCAAGTTATGGTAAAGGCAGTTTTACTCCTACCTCTAAAACGATTGCGGTTGTTATAACTAAGCATGAAGCGAGTAAAGCGACTAATATTATTTAACCTCAGCTCTGGATAATGGAAGCGAAATAACATTAAACTTCAATAACTTAAAAATATAACATACAGTGCTGTTAGTTTTGCGTAGTTCAAGGCGAATTATCGAAGCAATAACGGGTTATTGGGAGATGATTTAACGCAGAAATACGCGTAAATAACGGTACTGTATCGTTTTACTTATCCAGAACTGAGGTTATTTAACAATAACCGCTTTTTTTAGTTATCTTAACCCTTTTTTAACCGATGATCCTTTATGTTTATCTTATTGGTGGAGAGACATAAAGGAATTATAAAATGGTACTAGGTAGCCTAGCAAAACAATTCGCAATCGTTTCGTTAATTTCAAACATAGTTTTTTTGAGTGCTTGTGGCGACAACAAAACTAGCGAATCTAATATCGAAAATCAAATCACTACACCTAGCGTAGAATTCTCTTTTTTTGCTAATAGCAGTGTCGACGATATTCCCATAGAAAACTGCTCAATTGAACAGAATGATGATAGTTGCACGATAAAAAATGCATCATTAAATAAAACCTATCAAACTGATTTACAAGTAATACAAAATTACTATCAAATAGCACAAAGTGTACAACTTTAACTTTCTTAGAATTATGCACTTAATCTAAACGGCTTAATCTAAAATAATAGACGAATTTCTAAACTGTTTGGGTGTTTTGCCAAAAACAAGGCGAAAACGTTTAGTAAAATAAGCGGGACAATTAAACCCCACATGATGTGCTATCTCGGTCACTTGTTTATCACTTTCCATTAATAAATTAGCAGACTTTTTGTAAGCGATATTCAGTCAAATACTGATTGGGTGTACTTTTTAATGTTTTTTTGAAAAGACGATAACACTCACTTTCACTAATATTAGCCACCTCACTGATATTTTTCACCGATAAGTTTTCAGCGTAATGTTCATGAATAAAGGTTAATAGTTTTTGCATTCTCGCCTCCATTCTTGTTTTATAGGGAGAACAGCTAGCAACATCCGTCAGTCGCTTTATTTCATTTTCATAAAATAAATTCCAAAAAGACATTAAATGAATTTTCACACCTAACTCACCAGTCCTTTCTTCGCACAAGAAAAATGCTTTTTTAAGTTCATCGATAGCCAGTTGTTGCCAATGTTCAGTGTGATTAAATTTGTACATTAAGTATTGCGTATTGTTGACCACAGGAAAAACATAATTTTTATAGATACGGCTAAACAGCGTGCCTCCTATCAGAAACCAGGATTCAGTACAAAATTTAAAATATGGCAATCAAGCTCTCCTATATCTTCCAATTTATGTAAGCAAGCAACGTTAATAAAAACAGCATCGCCCTGCTCTAAAATCAAAGAGCCTGTTAATGATTGAACCTTACAACGCCCCTCTACGACATAGACTAACTCAATTTCATCATGCCAGTGCCAAGGCACTTCGCCGGTAATAAACTGTGAAAATTTTTCGTCATAAAAAGCACAGGGAAAATCTTCATTACCATGTAAGGTTAATTCCTTTCCTTTGTGATTGGTTTCAATATTATATATTTGCATTGATATATAGCCATAAAATAGAATTGTTATAGTATAAGCGAGTATCTTACTATTAAGCTAATGACTTAGAGAGTATTGTTTTATTTTTCAAACAACTTAAGACAGAGTTTTATGATACTACTACTTGCCGTTATTTATCTTGCTTTTATCAGTCTCGGACTACCCGATTCATTGCTTGGGGCTTCATGGCCTATTATCAGCCAAGACATCAATAGTAGTATCGCATTTGCTGGTATTGTTTCGCTTATTATTAGTGTCGGCACAGTTATTTCTAGCTTGATGTCTACTCGAGCGATTCATCGTTTGGGTACAGGCAAAGTTGTTTTAATCAGTGTGGCTATGACTGCGATTGCCTTATACGGGTTTACTTTTGCTCAAAGTATCTGGTTGTTTGTCATTTTAGCTATTCCCCTAGGTCTTGGTGCTGGCGCTGTTGATGCGACTTTAAACAATTTTGTTGCCACTCATTACAAATCAAAACACATGAATTTTTTGCATTCATTTTGGGAGTAGGCGCGACCTACGGTCCACTGATTATGGCGCTTTATATCGGACAACAAGGTGGATGGCGAGAAGGATATGCCACCATTTCCTACATTCAAATTGCACTAGTTGGTATATTATTTCTGACCTTACCTCTATGGAAATTAGTAACAAACAACCATACTCATACGGCATCTGAACATAGCGCGCCTATCACTAATATGATGGCTTTAAAAATTTCAGGTGTAAAAGTACAGCTACTGATGTTCTTTTGTTACTGTGCCTTAGAAGCGACAACAGGTTTATGGGCGACCAGTTTTTTAATATTAGAGCTTAATGTGTTGCCTTCAGATGCGACTTTTTGGACCGCAATGTACTTTTTAGGGATCACCTTAGGACGCTTTAGTTGTGGCTTTATTGCAGATTCTATTGATGAAGATAAGATAATTACTGCGGGCGTTTATATCATTTTTATGGGTGTTATTTTATTGCTACTACCCAGTTTATTATCACAGGAGCATGCCACATCTTTTGGAATTATTGCTAAAGTTGGCTTAGTTTTGATCGGGCTAGGATGTGCACCAATTTATCCGAATACTATTCACCTAACACCGCATCGATTTGATAAAAATGCATCGCAGGCGATTATCGGACTTTCCATGGCTTTTGCTTATGTAGGAACCACCTTAATGCCACCACTAATCGGTTTGCTAGCGACATCTTTTACATTTTTGCTTTTACCTGTTTCTTTGTTATTGCTTACAATCTTAATGTTGCTAACCACAAAAAGGCTTAAAGCATTAGCAACTTAACTACTCTTTACTTTAAGTAGAAGTCACCTTAAATAAGAATCACCTTAAGCAACTGTCATTGTACAAGGTTCCATTTCAACTAAAAGGGAACTAAGTTGTTCAGGGTGAATCATATCTTCTTTCTTTACACCTAATAATAGAGCAGTTTGTTTATTAAAAATTCTCCAATGAGTTAATAAAGAGGACTCTTCAGTAATGCTAGCGACCTTCCAGTCTTCAACCATAAAGGGCCTTAAACTATGGGTCGCATGTGCACTCATAATAATCATCCACTTTTGTTCCCATAAACTAGTCTTATTATCAGGGTTTTGAATATTATAAAGATCAATTAATTCGCCAATTCCCTGTTCTATTTGCCCATGTGAATCTACAAAATAATCTAAAAACTTATCCTCCTGTCGTACCATATCTGCCGCAAACTGAATCGGTTTGGGTTCTAATAACATGTGTGCTAGTAATCGTACTGAAAAAAGGTATAAACGGGTATTAGCATTAATATTTTCAGGTAATTGAGCAATCAACCTCAGAACATACTCTTGTATATATTCATGTAACTGATCACTAACAGCATACCAAATCTGTTCTTTGCTACCAAAGTGATAACGTATCAAACTGTGTGATACGCCAGCAACGTCACTAATATTTCTTAGTGAAACCCTTTGATAGCCCTGCTCACAAAATAAAATCATTGCGGTACATAATATTTGTTTTTTGGTTTCTTGAGCGGTTTCCGCACTTCGACGCCCCTGCTTTTTAACTTTCATACAACAGTTTCTCATTCTTTTAATATTCAACAGATCTATTTTAGCATCTACATGTTCTGAAGACATGCTTAACAGAATATCATCAGATATTTTTTATTAATTCACAAAATAACAATTGACCTCACAAAAATGAACAATATACTACACAACTGTGCAATAAAATATTTTTTTGAAAGAAAGGAAAGAAAAATGCTCCCCAAAAAGAGTCTAACTGTTATTAAGTTACTTTTATTTAGCCTGTTAGTCGCCACACTTAATGCCTGTGACAGTAGTAACGCGGTTGAAACTAATGAAGTCATAAAACCGGTAAAACTGTATGAAATCCCTACACTATAAGGTACCGCTCACGATGTGTTTTTAGCAGAAGTTGATGCAGGTAATCGCTCCCACCTTTCCTTTCAAATTTCAGGTGTGGTTGATGTAATGAATGTTAAACAGGGGCAACGAGTCAAAAAAGGTGATTTGCTAATTAGCATCGACCCAATAGACTATCAATTAGCCTTAGAAGTCTGCACAGGCACAATTTGATTTTGCAAATACGCATTACAAACGTGATAAACAACTGTTTGAGAAGAAGCTAATCAGTGCTAACGCCTTTGATAAGTCCGAAACTGATTATAAAACGGCCCTAGCAAATTTAGATGAAGCGCAAACTGAGCTTAGTTTTACTAAAATAAAAGCACCCTACGATGGCATTATCTCCCTGAGCTTTGTTAAGAAACATCAATATGTTAGTGCTAAAGAAACGGTACTCAATATTATCAATACCGATAATCTTGATATTAACATCTCATTACCAGTGCCTTATGTTGATAGTTTAGGTATTGAAGCACTTAAACAATTTTCCCTATCGGTTTCCTTCGATATCCAAAGTCAAATTATGATCCCGGCTACCTTTAAAGAAATGTCGACTCAACCAAATAGCGATACCAATAGTTACAGTGCGACGGTGCAAATTAAACGCCCGACAGGTATGAATATTCTCACAGGAATGACCGGAAAAGTGTTTATTCATCATGCTCAAAAGAACTTAAAACTAACCTTACCAGAGGGTGTTTGGGTCACTAGAAATGAAACCTCTGGTTCAGTATGGCGTTTAAATCCTGAGGATAGTTCAGTGCATAAAGTACACCTTGAAATCGATTCTTCCGGTGCACTTTCCGGTGATTTAAAATCAGGCGATCTTATCATTACTGCTGGTGCGAAGGGTTTGTATGAAGGTCAAATTGTGAGAGCTTGGGAACGTGAGGCAGGCATATAATGAAATATAAAATATCTAAATTAGCACTACTTCCATTGCTGGTGCTACTTCTTTCAAGTTGTCAGGAAACGGATCAAAAAATCGTTAAACCTGAATTAATTTTTTCAGGCTTTACTGTTCAAAACTCAGTAGAAAATCAATATCGAAACTTTAAAGGTGCGGTTATCCCTGCGGATCTCACTCCACTGGCTTTTCGTATTGAAGGGGAATTAACTGAAGTTGTTGTTAGTGCAGGACAAAAAGTGAAAAAGGGACAACTGCTTGCACAACTAGATGATAGTCGTCTGCAACAGCAACTTATAGACGCTAAAGCACAATACGAATTAGCGGTAAAACAGCAACAACGAGGTCAAACACTGAGTGCACAGAATATGATTTCTGGTTCTGAGTTAGATGAGTTAACCGCTAATAGACGTATTGCCGAGGTGAGACATAAATCCAGCGCCAATCAATTAAATTACAGCAAACTGTATGCACCATTTGATGGCTATATTTCTGATATTCCTAAAAAGAATCATGAAAGTGTTAATCCAGGTGAAACCATTGTTAGTATTTATCGTGACGATATTGTGCAAATACGAATTGGTGTTTCAGATGTAGTTTTAGCAATGATAAACCCAACGGCTAAAACCAAGCAATATGATATTCGCACTACTTTTGCCGGTGAAAGTCGTTCTTTTATGATTAATTATCAAGAGCATACCAGCGAGCCAATTGAAGGTGGTAATGCCTTTGAAATTATTTTAGAAATGCCTCAGGTCACCCCCGCTATTTTGCCAGGTAGTACAGCTAACCTTGATGTTGATATGGCGCAAGCTGGGCTAACCCCTGTGACAGGCTATCAGATTCCCATGACTGCCATTGATGCCGGAGATAAACACGGCGAGTTTTTCATTTGGAAGTATATTGAGGGTAAAGCGTACAAACAGGCTGTTGAAATAACAGAAATTAATCAAGATGGTGCCGTTATTATTAAAGGCCTAACTAAGGGCGATACCATTATTAAATCAAATCTTAAAAAATTACGTCATGAAGCACCTGTAACAATCGCAGTAGAGGATAACCAATTATGAATATTGCCGAGTATTCAATTAAGCATCGTGTCATTAGCTGGATGTTTTTTACCATCTTAGCCATAGGTGGCATACAAGCATTTCTTGGCTTAGGTCGATTAGAAGATCCTGAATATACCATTAAACAAGCACTGGTTATTTCTACTTATCCCGGCGCATCGGCGGAAGAAGTTGAAGAAGAGCTGACTTATCCCTTAGAAAAACAAATTCGCCTATTACCTTATATTAAAAACATTACCTCTATTTCTTCTCGAGGTATGTCGCAAATTACCGTAGAAATGAAGTCTATCTACGATAAAGATGCGCTTGCACAAATATGGGATGAAATGCGTCGAAAAATCAACGATCTTTCTCCAAGTCTGCCTTCTGGTGTTGACTCTGTGAGTATTCTAGATGATTTTGGTGATGTTTACGGCATTATTTTAATGCTCACTGGTGACAGTTATTCCTATGTTGAGTTAGAACAATATGCCGACGTATTAACCCGTGAAATGGATCTCATACCTGGCGTGGGTAAAGTCGCTAAGGGTGGTAATCAACAGGAACAATTGTTTGTTGAGTTTTCACTGGATCGTTTAGCGTCACTGGCCTTAGATTTAAACAGTGTCATTGGCTTATTAACAACACAAAACAGCGTGCTATCTGCCGGTGAACTAATGATAAACGGGCAAAGTTTACAGATCCGCCCTAATGGTGCGCTTAATTCCGTTGAGCAATTAGAAAACTTAATCATACATGGTCGTGACACTGGTAATCTGATCCGCCTTAAGGATGTTGCTAGCATATCCCGTGGTATTCAAGAAAAACCTAGTAGCATAGTGACCTTTAACGGTAAACCAGCAATTAGTTTAGGTATCTCTTTTACCTCGGGTGTTAACGTGGTGAAAATAGGTGAAAAAATCGATCAAAGATTGGCTGAGCTGGAGCACTTAAGACCAGCTGGTTTAGAACTGAACTATTTTTACAACCAAGCTCAGGAAGTTGATAGCTCCGTTAAAGACTTCGTAATTAGTCTCGTTGAAGCGGTTGCGATTGTTATCGTGGTACTACTTTTCACAATGGGCATGCGTAGCGGTATCATTATTGGTTTAGTTTTATTATTAACTGTTTTTGGTACCTTTATGCTGATGAAGGTCACCGATATTGAATTACATCGAATATCATTAGGGGCACTTATTATTGCCTTGGGTATGTTGGTGGATAACGCCATTGTGGTGGTCGAAGGTATTTTAGTTGGCCTACAAAAAGGTAAAACAAAACTACAGGCATCTATTGATATCGTTAAACAAACCCAATGGCCACTGCTTGGGGCAACGGTTATCGCGATCACAGCCTTTGCGCCAATCGGACTTTCCTCGGATGCAACCGGGGAATTCATGGGCTCCCTATTCTGGGTATTATGTTACTCATTATTTTTAAGTTGGGTAACGGCTTTGACCTTAACGCCTTTCCTTGCAGACTTACTGTTAAAAGAATCGGATGGCAATACTAACAACGAAGAAGTAGACCCTTACAAAGGTGCGTTGTTTATTGTATTTGGTGCTTTACTCAAATTCTGTATACGCTTCCGTTGGTTAACAATCATTGGCATGGTTGGATTGTTAATGGGCGCAGTGGTTGCTTTTGGTATGGTTAAACAAGCTTTCTTCCCTGCCTCTAACACGCCTATGTTTTACGTTGATTTATGGATGCCTGAAGGCACTGATATTCGTGAAACTATTTTGCAAACAAAAGAAGTTGAGAAATACATCAGTGAACCAGGACGGTGTTGATTATATAGCAACTACCTCTGGCCAAGGTATGCAACGCTTTATGCTTACCTACTCACCAGAGAAGTCCTATGAAGCCTACGCACAAGTTCAGGTACGTGTAGATGATAAAAATTTAATCAATCCTATGATTGCTAAATTACAAAGTGAATTGCCTCAACGCTTTGCAACACCAGATTATCGTTTCCGTATTCTTGAATTCGGACCTTCACCCGCTTCTAAAATTGAAGCGCGTATTTCAGGCCCAGATCCACAAGTATTAAGATCACTCGCGAAACAAGTAGAGGATGTTATGAGTGCCGATGAAGGCGCACGTAATGTTCGTCATGATTGGCGTGAACGTAGTAAAGAACTAGTGCCACAATTTAACGAATCAAAAGCACGTCGCTTAGGTATTTCTAAAGAAGATCTTTCTAATACTTTACAAACTGCTTTTGGTGGCTCAACCATTGGATTATTCCGAGATGGTACACAGATGTTACCTATCATTACTCGTTTACCAGAAGATGAACGTGTGAACTTTTCAACGGTGAAAAATCTAGGAGTGTGGAGTCCAACACTTCAAAGTTATGTTCCACTTGAGCAGGTTATTGATGGGATCACTATGGAATGGGTTGAACCACTTATTCTACGTCGTGATAGAAAACGTACTTTAACAGTACTTGCTGACCACGATATTTTAGGTGAAGAAACTCCTGCAGTGTTGTTCTCGCGTCTTCGTCCACAGGTTGAAGCCATTGAATTACCTGAGGGTTATGACATTGATTGGGGTGGTGAATATGAATCCTCCTCCGATGCACAAAGTATGCTATTTGGCTCATTGCCTTTAGGTTACTTGTTTATGTTTATCGTGACGGTATTTTTGTTTAACTCAATGAAAGAACCTTTAGTTATCTGGTTTACGGTACCCTTAGCCATTATCGGGGTCTCCATTGGGTTATTAGGGACTAATATGCCCTTTACTTTTACCGCGTTGCTCGGCTTATTAAGCCTCAGTGGTATGGTACTCAAAAACGGTATTGTATTAATGGATCAGATAAACCTCGAATTGAGTTCCGGTAAACAACCTTATCAAGCCGTTTTTGATAGTGCCATTAGTCGTGTAAGACCGGTAAGTTTGGTCGCATTAACTACTATTTTAGGTATGATCCCATTAGTCTTTGATGCCTTCTTTGGTTCAATGGCGGTGACGATTATGGCCGGACTTGGTTTTGCCACCATTCTAACCTTAATTGTTGTACCTGTTATGTTTTCAATCTTTCATGGTGTAAAAGCACCTAAGAAAGCTTAACTCTTAACATCGACAATTACCTTGAAAAAAGACAAACGCCAGCAATATTGCTGGCGTTTTTTATTCTCTAAATTAACTGTAAACTAGATAGGAAACGAAACTTTAAAGCAACTACCATAACCTTCGCCTTGAGAAGAGACACTAATTTCTCCCCTTGCATTTCAACCAAGCCTTTAGTAATGGCTAGCCCTAAGCCCATTTTACCTGCACTCCCACAGCGTGAAGCCTCGGCACGATAAAAGCGATTAAAAATAAAGGGTAAGTCTTTTTCATTAATACCACATCCATTATCTTGTACAGTAAAGATAATTTTTTTCGATAACTCGGTGTCTACTTCAAAACCTGCTTTAAGGGATATTGTGCCCTCCTTGGGAGTATAACGTATTGCGTTACTAATCAAGTTACCTAGTACCTGAACCATCCGCTCTTCATCAAGTTTAACTATGTTGTTAGCTTGATTAGCGCAATCAACCATTAGATGAATATTTTGCTCACAGCACAATTGACAATAAAGCATATTTACACGCTCAAGCAAAGCTCTCACATCAACCTCTGAAATATCCAAAGATAGCGTTTTATCATCAGTTTCAGCGAGTAAGCTCATATCCTTAATAGATCTCTTAATATGCTCTAGTTCTATCGCGATGGTATTAATCCTGTTTTGGTCTAATTCAAGCACCCCCTGCTGAGCCATTTCAATATAACCAGAAATAACCTGTACAGGTGTGCCTAATTCATGAGTTATATCGGCGGTTAACTGCCTTCTTTGTTTATCTGAAACCGCCAAATCATGGCTCATTTGATTAAATGCTCTTGATAAATCACCAATTTCATCGTTACTTACAATGGGCACGCTCTGCTTTAATTCCCCTTTAGAAATAGCGCTCGAAGCTTGGGTTAAGGAGTGAATTGATTTAAGGAAAAAACGCGCTAAAAGTACCGCGGTTACTATCGAACCTAATAAAGTGATCAACACTGAAACAATCAGTATTTCATTTAAATTATCAAAAAAGATTAACATTTCTGCCTGCATGCTGATACCGACTTCATCGGCAGGTAATACCCAGGCAACAACTTGTCTATCAACGATTACTGGTTTTGAGTTTAAGAAATAAGCATCTGGAACTCTATCTCCTATTCTGAAGTGGAGATACGGCAACAATGCCTTCCTATCTTTATCAACAATACTGTGTGCAACAACTCGTTTAGGAGGTGAAGTTTCTCCTTCATCAATTTCTTCCTGCTTTTCAGCATTGACTTTTCTAGGGTGTAATGTATGAAAATAGTCTCTAAAACCAACCAATGAATACTCAATTTGATACCAGTTCTCAACCTCTCTCACCATTTCCTGCAATTGGTAATCTAAGGTTAATTTCCTCAATCGTTGTTCAGAGGTTAAGTAGGTTAGCAGGTACATGAATAGCGCCGTAAAAAGACTAATAACAATATAGGTGGTCATTAATTTTGCACGGATAGTAATACGCATTAGCTAGTCAACCTTAATCGATAACCAATACCAAAAATCGACTCTATACTTAGTTGTCCTTCTATTAATGGCTCTAGTTTTATTCTTATATTTCTAATATGTATTTTCAGGGTCGACTCTAAACCACTGTACCCTTCATTAATTAATTGAGTACAAAAAGTAGCTTTAGTCACAGTATGCTCAGCATTTTGCATTAATAAATACAATAAAGTTAACTCTGCGACGGTTAACTCAATCAGTTTTCCATTAATGGTTAGCTCTTTATTTTCTGTATTTAAAGTTAATGAAGCAACTCTAAGTAATGTTTGAGGAATAGCATTACCCGCTGTTCTTTTCAGTACCGCTTTTAGTCTCATTAGCATTTCATTCATTCTAAATGGTTTGGCAATATAATCATCAGCACCTAATTCAAAGCCTTTTACAATATCAGCCTCTTGTTGTTTAGCGGTGATCATTATGACTGGCAATTCACTGGTTTGACGTAATTTTTTAATAAATTCATAACCATCCATTTGAGGCATCATTACGTCGAGTAAAATTATGTCAGGCTTATGTTTAGTTAATTTATGCAGGCCTTCTTTGCCATTAGAGGCACATATAACCTGATAACCATGAGTAGTTAATACATCTGTTAACATGATTTGCACATTAATTTTATCATCTATCACAAGCACTGTTTGCTTCATAAAGCCTTCAATTACGTAGTAGGTAAAAAGGTAAAGAATATTTATTAAGGACTGATGTAATTATTTTTGATCATTGTAACAATAATAAACCATTGTCAGAGTAAAACAGGCGCAAAGCTATTATTTGATCTACCTTAAGTTAATTGTAATTTTATTGTTACTTTCAAAGAGTATAGCCAAATCAGCACTTTTTGTGGTTTAGAACTTGTTTAGAGCATTTTTTATAATTTCAATAAACCATTGTTAATTTATTGATTTAACAATTATTAAAAATTTTAATGCTCTACCCTAAATCTAAACCATTTCCTATTTCTATATTGATATCGTGAAATTAGGAAAAATAGCTCCTCATTTTAAACTAAACGGAGAAACACATGAAAAAAGATGAAAAACTAACCACAGTTAATGGTTGTCCAGTCGCAGATAACCAAAATGTACAAACGGCGGGTCCTCGTGGTCCAATGTTATTACAAGATGCTTGGTTTCTAGAAAAATTAGCTCATTTTGATAGAGAAGTGATTCCAGAGCGTCGTATGCACGCTAAAGGTTCAGGCGCTTACGGTACATTTACCGTGACTCATGATATTTCAAAATATACTAAAGCAAAAATATTCTCTGAAGTTGGTAAAAAAACAGATTTGTTTTTACGTTTCTCTACCGTGGCGGGTGAGCGTGGTGCGACTGATGCTGAACGTGATATTCGTGGTTTTGCAATGAAATTTTACACTGAAGAAGGTAACTGGGACTTAGTGGGTAATAATACACCTGTATTTTTCCTACGTGATCCACTTAAATTCCCAGATCTAAACCATGCTGTTAAGCGTGACCCACGTACTAATTTACGTAGTGCTCAAACCAACTGGGATTTTTGGACTTTATTACCAGAAGCGCTACACCAAATCACTATTTTAATGAGTGAACGTGGTATTCCTCGTACATATCGCCACATGCATGGTTTTGGTAGCCACACATTTAGCTTCCTTAATGCAGACAATGAGCGTTTTTGGGTGAAATTCCACTTAAAATCACAGCAAGGCATTGAAAACCTAAGCGATCAAGAAGCTGAAGAATTAGTGGGTAAAAACCGTGAAAGTCACCAGCAAGACCTTTATGAAGCTATCGAACGTGGCGAATTCCCTCGTTGGGATGTTAAAGTTCAAGTGATGCCTGAAAACGAAGCGCAAGAATATCGTTTCCATCCATTTGATCTCAGTAAAGTATGGCCACACGCAGACTACCCATTAATGGATGTTGGTGTAATGGAACTTAATCGTAACCCAGACAACTACTTTGCCGAAGTTGAGCAAGCGACTTTCAACCCAGCAAATATCGTCCCAGGTATCGGTTTCTCACCAGATAAAATGCTTCAAGGTCGCCTATTCTCTTACGGTGATGCACAACGTTACCGTCTTGGTGTTAATCATGTACACATTCCTGTTAATCAGCCTCGTTGTCCGGTTAATTCTTACCATAGAGATGGCTTTATGCGTGTTGATGGTAACTACGGAAGCACCAAAGGTTATGAGCCAAACAGTTTAGGTTTATGGCAAGAACAACCAGATGTGAAAGAGCCACCACTCGCACTTCAAGGTGATGCATATAACTGGGACTATCGCGAAGATGACAGTGATTATTTCACACAACCAGGGGATTTATTCAACTTGATGACTCCTGAGCGAACAACAAATCCTTTTTGACAACACTGCGCGTAACATCGGTGGTGCTTCAATTGAAGTACAACAACGCCATATTGGTAACTGTTACAAAGCCGCACCAGCATACGGTGAAGGTGTTGCAAAAGCATTAGGGCTTTCAATAGAAGGCTTATAATAACTTAAGTTAAATTATATTTAATTAAGTTAGACCATTAATCTTGCAGGCCAAATACTGGCCTGCATTTTTTTAAACTCACAAGTTAAAGATAATTATGAAAAACTGGAATGATTATAAAAAAACCTATCGCGCTGAATCTGATATTTTTGATTTTGCGAGAACAGGTGATTTAAGAGGTTTTGCTAATCTTTTACAAAAAAATGAAACATTAGATTTAAATGCCACTAATCAAAAAGGCTATTCTGCATTGATGTTAGCGGTTTATAACGGTGAACGAGACTTTTGTGAAGCGTTATTAAGATGTGGTGCTGATGTTCACTCAAGAGACTTTATTGGTAATACAGTGTTAATGGGATCAGCTTATAAAGGTGACCTAGATATTGTTAAACTATTATTACAATTTGGCGCAAACATTAGCGACACAAACCAAACTAAGATGACAGCTCGAGATTGAGCAGCAATGTTTGGTAGAAAAGAAATCGTAAAATACCTTGATACAACTTACCCAGCATCCTCAAAGGGAGCGCAAAATAATAGCTCTCAATTGAAAAATATTTTACGCTTCTTAAAGTTATCTTTTATCATGTTAAATCAGCAATTAAAGGCAAAATTCCAAAAGACTCAATAAATAAAATTAATAACAAGCCTATTTCACTGTATACCGTAATAACACTTCATTATCGAGTACGACATTAGTAGACCAAATAAATGAAGCGCCGGCCCCAGAAAACTTTTCTTTGAAATTCATATATGCATTTTTATTGTTAACACCTATCACCCGTTCAGTATATAAAGTCGCTTTTGGCCAACCTGATGCATCAAATGATTCAGCCATCCAATCATCAGGTGTTTTCCAATGTAAAGCATAGGCTTGATCACCCTGCTTAGAACCTTCAGTCGAACAATTTTCCGATAAACGTGCGCCCTCTTTCTCACTTAAGCAACTAAAATCGAAAATAGGAGAAGTATAAAAAGTTTGTGCTAACCAATCTCCACTAGTCACTGTGCCATCACTAAAACTGGCAATAAAACCACCATCACCGGGGTGATATTTTGAACCTCGGTTGCTTTCAGATCCCAGACCTAGGTTTTCTTCCCAGTCGATCACTTTAACCGCGATGGTATAAGGTTTGCTGACTTTAAATTTAACAATACTTGAATTAAAAGGTGTAAAAGGCACTGAATCCACAGCAATTAATTTACCATTGATATAAAGCTCAAAATAATTATCAGCGAAAATATAACCAGTGACTTCTTCACCCTCTTCATCAATGGTCACAACAGGAACATTGTCGCTATAAACAGACTTTAAACTGCTTGGTGTGACACCTGTACATTGTTCATATAAATCAAATGCTTTAGGTGCCGTTGTATATTGATTGCTCGCAGGCATCTGCCAGACAAGGCCATCACTTGATGTCACCTCTCCCACCCGAGCAATGCGACTATAACCCGACTCACAATCAAATAAATTATCTGTGAGCGCTTTTGTCGCACCTTGGCTGACACTCGCGGTGCCTTTATATTGATTAATATTAGTAACTTCGGCAAAGGCAAGTGGCCCTTGCAACATCGAAGCGAGTAGAGTCGAGCCGATAAAAAGCTTATTCATTTGCATGTCTGTTCCCTATAGAAAATTGATGTCATTACACAGTATAGACTTAATTTAAAACCTATAAGAATGATAAATTTGCTTATTTAAGAAACTCACAAATACCCCTCATATTTAACACTTTATACTAACAAAATTTCAACCTTCATTTAACAAAACCAGTAAATCAAAGATACCAAAGCATTAGAAATATCAAAGTGGGCGAAAGTTCCCCCAAATCATTTTATAGCTGGGGAGATCCCCCACTTTCAATTGTTAATAAATAATACAAATTGTTAAATAAAAGTAAATAACCCACATCAAACAACGCTTTAGCAACATATTTATAACATTGGCATGTCCGTTGCTATGTAGTGAGTAGTTCTACCCGAATCCTGTGTCATTTAGATACAGTGATGAAACAAAAAAAGACACTATTACCGAATGAGGAATGCAAAATGTTAAAATCTCTTACAATGTTATCTATTGGTACAGCGAGCAATACTTACTAGCTTCAATGCAGCGACTAACTGTGATCCAGGTGAAATCGTGATCAAGTTTAGCCATGTAACGAATACAGATAAACACCCGAAAGGTGTAGCGCCTTCTTTATTAGAAAGCAGAGTTAATGAAGAAATGAATGGTAAAGCTTGTATGGAAGTGTTCCCTAACTCAACACTTTATGATGATGACAAAGTTTTAGAAGCCTTATTAAATGGTGATGTGCAATTAGCGACTCCTTCGCTTTCTAAATTCGAAAAAATCACCAAGAAATACCGTATTTTTGATTTACCTTTCTTATTTGAAGACGTCGTCGCGGTAGATCGTTTCCAAAACTCTGAAGCAGGCGAAAAACTAAAAAATTCAATGCAACGTCGTGGTGTGAAAGGCTTAGAATTCTGGCATAACGGCATGAAGCAAATGTCTGCAAATAAACCTCTTATTCTTCCTGAAGATGCAAAAGGCTTAAAATTCCGTGTACAAGCGTCAGACGTGTTAGTTGCACAATTTGAACAACTTGGTGCTAACCCTCAAAAAATGTCATTTAAAGAAGTTTACGGTGGCTTACAAACTAAAGTAATCGATGGTCAAGAAAACACTTGGTCAAACACCTACGGTAAAAAATTCTTCGAAGTACAGGATGGTGTAACTGAAACAAATCACGGTATTTTAGATTACTTAGTCGTGACATCAAATGATTGGTGGGATGGATTACCAGGTGATGTACGTACTCAATTAGCAACGATTTTAAAAGAAGTAACTGAAGTAAGAAATGCTGAATCAAGCAAAGTGAATGAAGCAAATAAACAGAATGTTATTGCCGCTGGTGGTGTAGTTCGTAGTTTAACTGCAGAAACAACGTGGTGCATGGGTAACTGCACTTAAACCTGTTTGGGAAAAGTTTGAAAAAGATATCGGAAGCGACATGATTGAAGCCGCTCTAGCGTCTAATAAGTAAAACCCATTTGCATCACAGGCAGGTTGTTTAATGAGCCTGTGATGCAAACTAATATAAGCAATAACACATCTATTCAGCACTCCTTCAAATTGAAGGGATTTTTATTAAATTAGACTGTCAGCAATTTATGCTTAGTTTAAGTAGAAAAGCACAGTTTAGTCGTTTAAATGAATATTTTCAGTAATGAAATAAGCTTAAAAACGGCGACCTGAGTAGTAACAAAATAACTACTTTAAATTCGGAGCAAGGTATGGAAACTGGATTTTTTACCCGAGTCGGGCAATTTACAGATTATATGGAAGAGACATTAATTGCGCTCTTTTTGGGATTAATGACTTTATTAACCTTCGCAAATGTTGTCGTCCGTTATGTATTTAACAGCAATATTCTATGGGCCTTAGAGTTGACTGTTTTTATGTTCGCTTGGATGGTTCTGGTAGGCGCTTCATTTGGCGTAAAAAAACATTTTCATATTGGTGTCGATGTGGTTATTAATTTAGCCCCTGAACGTTTGAAAAAAATATTCGCACTTGTTGCGGTGTTTTCTTGCCTGTTTTTCTCCATCACCCTATTAATTGGCTCTTGGAACTACTGGGTTCCTTTTATTACAGACAGGGCATGGTATGAAACGGAAGATATTCCAATGCCTGAAATTTTACAATTCCTTTCTGATTGGTTTAATGAGGGTGAACGCTACGAAAAATTACCGCGCTTTATACCTTACATGGCATTGCCATTAGGTATGGCGATGATGACCTTTAGATTTATGCAACTCGCTTGGCAAATCATGACCAACAAAATTGATCGCATGATTGCAAGTCACGAAGCGGAAGAAGATCTTGAGGAATTTTTAGAAGAAGACCAAGCAAACTCAAATAACTCAGAGAAGGGAGCATAATCATGGCAATGTTATATTTATTTTTAATGGTTATCGCTTTTATGATTATTGGCGTGCCTATTTCTGTTTCACTTGGTCTTTCAAGCATACTATTTTTACTTGTTCATTCAGATGCATCTTTAGCATCCGTTGCACAAACCTTATTTAATGCCTTTGCAGGACATTATACTTTATTAGCAATTCCCTTCTTTATCTTAGCTTCAAGCTTTATGGCGACAGGTGGTGTTGCAAAACGTATCATTCGTTTTGCGATTGCATTAGTTGGCTCATTACGAGGCGGTTTAGCAATGGCTTCGGTTGTTGCCTGTATGATGTTTGCGACTTTATCCGGTTCATCACCAGCAACAGTAGTTGCGATTGGTGGTATTGTCATCGCGGGTATGGTGAAAAATGGTTACAGCAAAGACTTTGTTACTGGTGTTATATGTAATGCAGGTACTTTAGGTATTTTGATCCCACCATCTATTGTAATGGTCGTTTATGCATACCGCAACAGATGTATCTGTAGGACGCATGTTTTTAGGTGGCGTATTACCAGGTTTGTTAGCAGGACTTATGTTAATGCTAGCAATTTATATTTATGCTCGTGTTAAAAATATCCCAGCTCAACCTTTTGTCGGTTGGAAAGAAGTCTTTGATTCAGCAAAAGATGCTGGTTGGGGTTTATTACTGATTGTTATTATTCTTGGTGGTATTTACGGTGGTATTTTTACTCCCACTGAAGCTACCGCTGTGGCGGCTCGTTTATGCTTTCTTTATCTCTAATTTTGTATATAAAGATATGGGGCCACTAGCAGATAAAGAACCGGCAGAAAAAAGAGCTCTTCCTTATTGGCGTAAAGCATCTCACGCTCTTTGCCATGAGGATACCCGTAAAACGCTCTACGAAGCGGGTAAGTTAACTATCATGTTAATGTTCATTATTGCTAATGCATTAATCCTAAAACATGTATTAACTGAGGAACGTATTCCACAAATGATCACGGAAGCAATGTTATCTGCAGGCTTAGGTCCAATTGCCTTTTTGATTGTAGTTAACGTGTTATTGTTGATTGGTGGACAATTTATGGAGCCATCAGGGTTACTGATTATTGTTGCACCTTTAGTGTTCTCGATTGCTATTGCTCTTGGTATTGATCCTATTCACTTAGGTATCATGATGGTGGTGAATATGGAAATCGGCATGATAACCCCGCCCGTTGGTTTGAATTTATTTGTTACCGCCGGTGTCGCTAAAATGTCTATGATGCGAGTAGTTAAAGCATCATTACCTTTAGTTGGTGTGATGTTCCTTTTCTTAATGATAGTGACTTATATTCCTTGGGTATCAACCTGGCTACCAACATTAATGATGGGACCAGAAATCATTACCAAATAACCCTAATACACTAAATATAAAGATAATAAAAAGTGGCCATTAATTTGGTCACTTTTTTAATCATTTTTCGCAATAAAATTTCACCTTTAAAAATAAAAGCAGGTGATTAAGTTTGTAAACTGCTTGTAAGTAATATGTTAAACAGACAAAATACTCATAGTACTTTTTAACCACCCATTGCTTTCTTTCAACCTAGATTTGATACCGAGGATTTATGCCATTTCAACGACCTTTATATATTCCATTTGCAGGCCCAGCATTGCTAGAAGCGCCGTTACTCAATAAAGGCAGTGCTTTTTCACAGGAAGAGAGAGACAGTTTTAATTTAACCGGCTTATTACCCCATAATATTGAAACGATCGAAGAACAATCAAAACGCGCCTATCAACAGTTATCCTCGTTTAGTTCTGATTTAGACAAGCATATTTATTTAAGAAATATTCAAGATACCAACGAAACACTTTTTCATCATTTAATTGAGCAACACCTAGAAGAAGTGATGCCATTAATCTATACCCCAACCGTTGGGGCGTACCTGTGAACAATTCTCTAAAATTTACCGTCGTAAAAGAGGATTATTTATTTCTTATCCAGAACGCCATAAAATTGATGACATGTTACAGAATGCAACTAAACAAAACGTTAAAGTCATTGTTGTAACTGATGGTGAACGTATTTTAGGACTTGGTGACCAAGGTATTGGCGGAATGGGGATACCAATCGGTAAATTATCTCTGTACACAGCCTGTGGAGGTATTAGTCCCGCATATTGTTTACCAATAGTATTAGATGTGGGTACCAATAATAGCCATTTGTTGGATGACCCTATGTACATGGGTTGTCGTCACCCGCGTATCACTGGCGATGAATATAACGAATTTGTGGATCTTTTCATTCAAGCAGTTCGTCGTCGCTGGCCTCAAGTATTATTACAATTTGAAGATTTTGCGCAAACAAATGCAACACCACTATTAACTAAATATCGTGATGAACTTTGTTGTTTTAATGATGATATTCAAGGAACCGCGCTGGTTTCCGTTGGCACCCTGATTGTGAACCTGTCTCAATAAAAAACAAAAACTGAGTGACCAACGTGTTGCCTTTTTAGGCGCTGGATCAGCAGGTTGTGGTATTGCTGAACATATCGTGAGACAAATGCAACGTGAAGGTTTATCTGAAGAGCAAGCAAGATCACAGGTATTTATGGTTGACCGATATGGCTTACTTACTGATGACATGCCAAATTTACAATCATTTCAACAGCCTTTGGCACAAAAATCTGCAAACTTAACTGATTGGGAAAGTGCACAATCCCTTGGCTTAGCACATGTTGTGAGAGAGGCTAAAATAACAGTACTAGTTGGTGTAAGTGGTCAGCCAAACCTATTTACCCAAGAAATCATTAGCGACTTATGTAATAACACTGCGCAACCGATTGTATTACCTTTGTCTAACCCAACCTCGCGAGTAGAGGCAACACCACATGATATTATCAGATGGAGTGAAGGCAAGGCGATTGTCGCAACGGGTAGTCCTTTTTCTGCGGTTTTATACGAAGGCGAAACCTTTGAAATATCACAATGTAATAACAGTTATATTTTCCCTGGTATTGGCTTAGGGGTACTAGCGACACGTGCGACATCTATTAGTGATAATATGTTAATGGCGACGAAGTCAGTCTCTAGCAGATGCATCAATGCAATATACAAAAGCTAAAGGCGCCCTTTTACCTTCATTAAATGAAATCAAAGATATTAGTAAATCTATTGCTTATGCCGTCGCTCAGCAAGCCATTGAAGATGGTGTTGCACCGCCAATTTCAGAGGAAACTATGCAACGTCGTTTATCAGAAAACTTCTGGACGCCTAAATACAGAACTTACCGACGCACTTCATTCTAGACTATTACATGGTCACGTTTTTAAATAAAACGTGACCATGTAAATAATCGATACACCCTTTATTCACTTTTATAATTCTGCTTCTCTAAACCGTGTTTTTGCATTTTATCGTATAAAGTTTTACGGGCTAAGTTTAATGTGCTCATGGTATCTTTAATGCTACCACCGGTTATTTCTAAGGCTTGTTCTATCAGACTTTTTTCAAAAGCCTCTACCTGAGCAGATAAACTTAAACCAACATTTTCGGTATTATTATCATTATTTAACCCAGATAACGAACCTAATAAAATAAAACGTTCAGCTAAGCATTTCGTAATTCTCGAACATTCCCCGGCCAATCATGTGCCATTAGCGCCTGTAAATCACTTGTTGGCAACGCTGGTGCGGCTTTTCCATAACGCGCGACTGTCACCAGCAAAAAGTGATGAAATAGAATAGGAATATCTTGTTTGCGTTGCTCTAAACTCGGCAAGTTTAAGGTCACCACATTAAGGCGATAATAAAGATCTTGTCTAAAATCAGGCGAGCTTGTTAAGTCAATTTTAGTGGCGCCTATAATACGAATATCGAGATCAATAGCGGTATTTGAGCCCACTCTTTCTAAACTACGCTCTTGCAAAACTCGTAATAATCGCACCTGTGCTTGCATTGGCATAGACTCTATTTCATCAAGAAATAAAGTTCCTCCCTGTGCATATTCAAATTTACCAATACGTAAATTTCCCGCCCCCGTAAAGGCGCCTTTTTCATGACCGTATAATTCACTTTCAATGAGGTTTTCAGGCACTGCACCACAGTTAACCGCTACAAAATTATTTGACCTGCGCTGGCTTTGCTCATGCAAGGAACGAGCGACTAATTCTTTGCCTGTACCTGTTTTACCAAATAACAAAATATCCGCATGTGTATCCGCGACCTGTGCAACCATTCTTCGTAACTCCACCATACTTGGCGTATTACCAATAATCCTTGGGCCAAGCGTATCTTTGCTTTGTAATGCTTTTTTAAGTTGCTTGTTTTCCATGGTTAATTGACGTTTTTCAATTGCTTTGCGCGTTGTTTCAATTAATCGATCTGAAGAAAAAGGTTTTTCAATAAAGTCATAAGCTCCTTCATGAATTGCCTGCACTGCCATAGATATATCACCATGGCCTGTGATTAGAATAACCGGTAAATCAGGATCCTGTTTCGCTAATGTATGTAATAATTGTTTTCCAGATATGCCCGGTAAACGGATATCAGATATCACAACAATCGGTGTAATGGTTTTCATTGCTAGCAAGGCTGATTCTGCATCCGCAAAAAACTGCGCATCGATATCGGCGAGTTCAAAGGTTTGTTCATTAGCAATTCTGAGGTCATACTCATCATCAATAAAAAAACTGGGTTCATTTTAACTCCTGAATTTGTTGTGGTAATACGACTTCTGCTATGGGCAGTGAAATAGAAAATTTTGCCCCTAATTCGAGTGTGTTTTCAGCCCAAAGTCGCCCTTGCATACTATTAATAATTTGTTGCGATATTGATAACCCCAAACCAAGCCCTGATTCTTTGGTCGTAAAAAAGGTTCAAATAACTGCCCGATCACTGACTCTTCGATGCCTGGTCCAGTATCTACCACTTCCACTAAGGCATTTTGTTCTGAGGTAGATAAACTGACAAGAATATTTTTAATCTCACTCTCATGCATGGCTTGAATAGCATTAGAGAATAAATTCACTAATATTTGTTCAAGTTGTATAGGCTCGGCTTTCACTAGAATGGTATTTTTAGGTAGTTCAAACTCTAAGGTCACCTGACTGGCTTTTAGTCGCGGTTTAACCAACTCGTAGGAAGCTAATAAAACCGGCTGTAAAGAGATAACAGACATCACACCATCTGATTTACGAGCAAAGGCTTTTAACTGTGAACTAATGGTCGCCATTCTTTCTGTTAAATGAGTAATACGCGCTAAGTTACTGCTCACTTTATCAAGTTTTGAACGTTCAAGAAAAGCCACTGCATTATCGGCATAGCTACGTATTGCGCGCTAAGGGGTTATTTAATTCATGGCTAATGCTCGCAGATAGTTGCCCTAACACAGCTAACTTAGCCGCTTGAATTAATTCTTTTTGGGTATTTTTTAAGGCTATTTCAGCTTTATGTCTTTCATTAATTTCAGCGTGTAAAGCTGAAGTTCGTTGCATAACCTGAAATTCAAGTTGTTGATTTGCAGTCGCTTGTAAACGTTCTTTTTCTTCATGACGCATTCGTCTTTGTATGAACAATTCTAAGGTCAGATATAACAAAACAAAGAATAAAGTGAGTAATAAAACCAGCACAAATACACTATAAGTAACACTTATTGTTGAGACGAATACACGCACATTCCAACCTGACTTGCTATAGGCTTTGCTCACAGCCAAATAATTTTTAGGTCTTGCGTTACCCAAGGCAATACGAATTTTTGAAGGGCTTTGTTTAAGCTCTCCAGTAAAAGTTAATTTCTCTATGTGCTTATCTAAATAACGCTCTTCCGCTTTGATTTCAAATTGAACACTATCCGTTAATGTTTCAATACTTTGAAATAACCAAGAGTCTTCAGTGGAAATAAACACTACTCCATTAGCATCCGTCACTAAAAAATGCTGTGGTTCTTCACTCCAATTTTTTCAATGGATGAAATGTCCATTTTCACAACCACGACACCGATCACCTCGCCCGCATAACGCACAGGATAAGAGTAATAATACCCTCTTAAACCAGAAGTCGAACCTAATGCAAAATACTCTCCCTGTTTTCCATTTATTGCCTGTTTAAAATAAGGTCTAAAGGAAAAATTTCTGCCAACAAAAGAATGCTCCAATAACCAATTACTAGCCGCAATAGTGTTACCTTTGGTATCAAGTAAATAGGTATCCGACGCACCTATGATTTGATTAGTGGAATTTAAATGGCGATTAATGATTTCACGTAACGCGCTATTATGAGGCGTTTTTAAAGCGTCTACCATCAGACTCTGACGACTTAATAGTTGCGGAATATAGGTGAAATGCTCAAGTTGACTTTCAAGGTGACTGGAGAACAGATCCAGTTGTTGTTTGCTGGTATTGATCAATTGTTGGTAATTGTATTGCCATAACCAAGTCGCCGACGAAAGACTAACCAACCAATATAAACTAAAAACAATAAACGGCATGCGACGATTATTTAATTTCATTAATATCATCCCTGCCCTTTTGTTATTAATAATATAATGTCTAGATAGTATGTAATAAGCAATTGATTTTACTATTAAGTAACGGATTATTTGATAGGAAAATCACATAAAAATTAATTAAAACGACAAGTTCAAACAAGTTTGAAAGGAAAAGTTAATGGAAAGCATAAATAACCTCAGTTCTGGATAAGCAAAACGATACAGTACCGTTATTTACGCGTATTTCTGCGTTAAATCATCACCCAATAACCCGTTATTGCTTCGATAATTCGCCTTGAACTACGCAAAACTAACTGCACTGTATTACATATCTTTTAAGTTATTAAAGTTTAATGTTATTTCGCTTCCATTATCCAGAACTGAGGTTAAATAACAAAAAAGCACCCAAAAGTGCTTCTCTATTTTGTACACAGTAAAAATTAAATGGCGACTAATGCTTGCTCAACATCAGCAATAATATCATCGATATTTTCAATACCCACAGAAATACGAATTAACTCTTCGCTAACCCCTGCTTTTTTAAGCTCTTCTGTATTCAATTGACGATGTGTTGTAGATGCGGGGTGGCACGCTAACGACTTCGCATCACCAATATTAACTAAGCGTAAAATCATTTGTAAGGCATCGATGAACTTACCACCAGCAACTGCACCACCTTTAACACCAAAGCTTAAGACACCCGATGCTTTACCGGCACAAATTTTCTGACAAGTTTCATAATAAGCACTACTTTCTAATGTCGCATAGTTAACCCATTCTACTTTGTCATGTTCACTTAAATAACGTGCTAATTTCTCGGCATTTTCACAGTGACGCTCCATACGAAGACATAAGGTTTCTAAACCTTGCATAATTTGGAAGGAATTCATTGGTGAAATAGCTAGCACCTGTATTACGTAATGGCACAACTCGACAACGTCCAATATAAGCGACAGACACCTAACGCTTCGGTATACACAACATCATGGTAAGAAGGATCTGGTTCATTTAATACCGCAAAACGTTCTTTGTTCGCAACCCAGTCAAACTTACCTGAGTCAACGATAATGCCACCAATCGACGTACCATGACCACCAATATATTTAGTAAGCGAATGCACCACGATATCAGCACCAAATTCAAAGGGACGACATAACACAGGGCTTGCAACAGTATTATCAACAATCAAAGGTAAACCATGTTTATGTGCGATATCAGCTAGCTTTTGGATATCTACAATATTGCCTGCCGGGTTACCTATGGATTCGCAAAAAATAGCACGGGTATTATCATCGATAGCATCTTCAAAGCCTTGGTAATCATCAAAGGATACCATACGTGTTTCTATGCCCTGCTTTGGAAAAGAATGCGCAAAAAGGTTGTATGTTCCACCATAAAGCTGACTGGTACTAACAATATTGGTACCTACTTCACAGATACATTGAATTGCATAGGTAATAGCAGACATGCCCGAGGCAACAGCTAAAGCCGCAATACCGCCTTCCATCGCCGCAACACGTTGTTCTAAAACATCGGTTGTCGGATTCATAATACGCGTATAAATATTGCCAGGTACTTTTAAATCAAAAAGATCTGCACCATGTTGTGTATCATCAAAGGTATAAGAAGTGGTTTGATAAATAGGCACAGCAGTACGCTTTTGTTGTTTCTTCAGACTGATAACCATGGTGTAAAGCTAGTGACTCTAGTTTCATAAATACCTCAAAGTAGTTAAATAAATTACCGCAATAGAAAAGATAATCAAAATAAGATCCCGATAATCGGATCATAAATAATACTGTTTAACACCTTTTACTAAAGATGTTTAGTTAATATTGTGAAAATGAGAGCTACAACCATTAGCATTTAAAATAGTAATGCTTATTTATTTTTTATTTGTTGAATCAACAGACCACTAATAATCAATACTAACCCCACAACCGTGGCCGGAAAAATCGGTTCATCAATAATCAGATTCAATAAACATAAAGAAACAAAGGGAGAAATGAAAATTAAATTACTGATCTTAGAGGTATTTTCCGCATAGCGTAATGCCGTTAACCAAGCCACAAATGCAAAACCCATTTCAAATAAACCAATATAAATAGCACCAAACCAACCTTGCCAATCCAACATTTTAAAATCACTTAAAATGTACGTTAAAAGGATGATGGCAGGTAAACCAAGTAAAAAACATAATAATAATGAGACAATAGGGTCGCCACTTTTTTTAGTATTTAAAATCCAGTACATAGCCCAAAGCAACGTACTTAATAGCGCTAGAGAAACGCCTAGCGGGCTGGAAAAATCTAAGGCTAATAAATCACCTTTAGTGGCAATCACTAATGCCCCACCATAGGCAAAGATAATAGCAATGATGTCTTTTTTACTCAGCTTTTGACCAAGAAAAGGAACCGCCAAAATACTTAATGTGATAGCCCAGGTATAATTTAACGATTGAGCCTGTTGGGCAGGTAAAAGATCATATGCTTCAAATAAAAGAAGGTAATATAAACAAGGGTTAATTAGCCCTAATAGGAGAAAATAAAGGGGGAATTTAGAAAATACTGCTTCAGTAAAGGTAGTGTTTTTTGTTTATAACAAATTCCAACTAACACAAATATAGTAGTACAAGATGCAACTAATAACATTTGGATAGGTGCAAAATAGTCTAGTGTTATTTTAAAAGCACTTGCTACTGTGGACCACATTGCGACAGCAACTAAGGCAAAAAAAGTTGCTTTTTTTTGGTTTTTTATCATGAAGTTAACCTTAAAATGGTTGGTTTTTACTAAAAACAACCCAATTGAAGAAGCTAATATTACTTTAAAAGTGAGACCTAATTTTTAGCAAATAAAAGAGCTAAAATAATTATTACGATAGATATCAAGTATACTGAATTTGAATATAACCTAAGAAAGGATAAAACCATGCTATTTTTTTATATTATTTGCGGTTGTTTAATTTTTGCTCTCTCTGGTTTTGTTTTTCACATCAACCGCTTAGCAATTTATCGTAGACGCATTATTCGACATTTTAGCAAGCAAACTGATTATTCACCCTTTATGTTAACAAAGGGTCAAGAAGCACATATTAAGCAGTGTTTTTTCAAGGGTGACAGCGTTCAAAGTTGTATTGATACATTAGCCGAGCAAGTTAACCATAAAAATAAAAGTGATTAGCCTTATAAACCCGCTTCAACAAACTGACATAATTTAGAATTAATATGTAGATTATTTAAAACACTTATTTTTTCAACTGCCGTACAATTACCTTGTTCAATAAAAACAAAATGCGATGCCACACTTAAAGCATCGGCAATATGATGTGTGACCATCAATACCGTTACTTTATTTACATGTGCTAACTCTTTAACTATCGCTAACATTTCCGTTCGTAAAACAGGATCTAATGCAGAAAAAGGCTCATCTAATAATAACAAAGGTTTATTTTGCACAAAACATCTGGCTAAGGCTACACGTTGCTTTTGACCACCCGATAATTGCTCAGGAAAACGCTCTAATAAATCATCAATTCCTAATTGCTGGCAAATATCAAGAATACTCTGCGATTGTGATGAAGACAGTTTTAAACCAGGATTTAAACCAATGCCAATATTATCTACTACTTTTAAATGAGCAAAAAGGTTTTGTTCTTGAAATAACATTGATAAAGGTCGTAGGTGAGGAGCGACATTAATTACCGAGTTGTTATCAATGCAAATATCACCTTCAATAGGTGAAATAAAACCAGCCGCTAAATTAAGTAAAGTGCTTTTACCCGCTCCACTTTCGCCTAAAATCGCCACAAGGCTTCCCGAGTCAATATTAAAATCAAAACAAAAGTCCTGAGCTTGGTATTGATACTTGATATTATTAAATTTAATCATCTGTATTGATTCAATCTCTTTACTGGGATAGTGAATTTAGTTTTCATGCTTAACCTTAAGCATTACTTTTTCAAATAAGGCAAAAGTCCCCACGCTTAACAATAACAAAACAAGCGCAATAACTGCCGCTGATGACATTTGATAACTTGCTAAAAGCTGTAATAGATACAGTGGTAAGGTGGTAAAATCTTGGCTACCAAATAATGCAATGGCACTTAAGTCGCCAACGGATAATACAAAGCTAATGGTAAAAGCGTGCACAATAGGTCGCTTTATTGCACGCCATTCAATTAACCTAAAGCGTTGCCAGTTCAACACACCTAAACTAATACATAATTTATCATATTGCTGTGCAATATGGAGCATGGGTTGTGCAAGGGTTTTTATCACATATGGTAGGGCCATTAACGTATTTACTGCAATAACAACAGCCCAAGCGAAGCTAAATACATTACCTCTTTCACGCAATAATAAAAAAGGCCGGTACTAATAACGATGCCAGGAGTGACTAAAATAAGGCTAGCCACTAGCTCCAACTTATCAGCCCTAAAATGAAGTTCTCGTAAGCGCCAATGACGACTGCTGATAAGAATAAAAATACCAGTCACTAATGCTAAAAAGCAAGAAAAGTGCAATAAATAGTGAATTGCCTAATGCATACCAAAAATCACTTCCCATCAACATGATTAATAACTGACTATTGATGCCACTGATAACTACCATTAATAATGGCGGTAAAACCAACACCATCACAGCGATGATCCAAAAGTAATCCCAACAACGTGCTTTATTATTATCGGCAAATATAATCTCAACTTGTAGATGTTGACTATTCATTATTGGCAAAGGTCTTGAAAAACGTTGAATAAAAATCGCAACTGCAGTACATAAGATCATTTGCCATAGCGCTAATAAAGCACCTGACTGTAAATCAAAATCGAATTTAATTGCTTGATAGATCGCGAGTTCGATAGTGGTTGATTTCGGTCCTCCACCTAATGCCATTACAGTTGCAAAACTAGTAAAACAAAGCATAAAAACCAATCCAGCAACGTGGGGTAATTGTTGACGCATGGAAGGCCATTCAAGCAAACTTAAATTTATGCCAATGAAAAATGCCTAAATGTGTCGCTAATTTATGTTGATCAGCGGGAATATTCTGTAAGGATTGTAATAATAATCGTGTTGCAAAGGGCAAATTAAAAAAGACATGCGCGAGTAAAATACCATTTAAACCATATATAGAAAATGGTAGCTCTATACCAATATAAGCTAAAGACTGGGCAATTAAGCCACTGTTTCCATAAATAGAAATTAAACCTAGTACACCAACCAAAACGGGTAAGACTAAGGTAGTTGCAAATAACTTTAGTAATAAACCTTTACCTTTAAAGTTTCGCCGAGATAAAGCATGGGCAACAGGAATAGCAAGGCCAACACTGAGTAAGGTAGATAAAAAAGATTGATAAAAACTAAAGGCGGTAACATGGCGATAATAGGGATCTCGCCAAATCGTACTTAGACTGGATTCAGGGCTATATAACAACAAAGCTGACATTGCTGTCAGCATAAAAGCTAAGATCAACCCAGCGAGAAAAACACCAGGAATGATCTGAGTTCTATTAGAAGTAAACAAGGAAGTTAATTAACTAATGCATTTTGCCATTCACGTATCCAAGTCTTACGATTTTCAGATATTTCTTCTGCTGTAAAAGACAATGATTTATTTGGCATAGTTAACATATCAAATTCCTTTGGTAACTCGACACCAGTAACTGGGTACATCCAGTTGCCTGTCGCAATGACAGATTGAAAACCGTCACTCAACACAAAGTTCATAAATTGATCTGCTAACTTTTGATTTTTACTACTTTTAACTTTAGCTACTACTTCAATCTGAGCATAGTGCCCCTCAGCAAAGTCTGCGACTACATATTGGGTATTGTTTTCAGCAATAATGTGATAAGCAGGCGATGTAGTATAGGAAAGTACCATATCAGCCTCTCCCTTTAAAAACATGTTATAGGCTTCAGACCATCCTTTTGTTACTGTCACTGTATTTTTAGCTAACTGTTTCCAAGCATCAGTGACTTTTTCACCATAAACGGATTTCATCCATAACATTAAACCTTGACCTGGTGTTGAAGTACGCGGGTCTTGATAGATAACTTTAATATCGCCCTTATTGTCAACTAGTTCCTGCAGACTTTTAGGTGGGTTTGTTAATGCTTCTTTATTATAAACAAAAGCAAAATGCCCAAAATCAAAGGGAACAAATATATCATCAGACCAACCGCCTTCTAAAATAACCTGGCTTGTATCAACATTATGTTTTGCCAAAAGGTCACTTTTTTTAGCTTCAGCCATTAAGTTATTATCTAAACCTAATACTACATCTGCTTGACTGTGTTTTCCCTCTAAACGCAAACGATTTAAAATGGAAACACCATCATCTAAACTAACAAATTCAAGCTCACAATCACATTCTGCTTCAAAGGCCGTTTTAACCTTAGGGCCTGGACCCCAATCTGAAGCAAAAGAATCGTAGGTATACACAACTAACTTATTAGCAGTTGCAGGCATTGCGAAGATTGCGCTAAAAGCGATTAGAGGAAGTATTTTTTTCACTATGTCACCCATTTAGTGTGGAATAAATAGGAAATGATGCTGATCAGAAAAGAAACATGTGATGAGCTCAATTCCTACGCCAGTATTATCTGGTTCAGGTATACGGGTTTAGTTAAATGATTAACAGTCTCAGCCAATACCTATCCTATTAAATGTGTGATCAAAATTTTAACTAGTAAAATAGATCGGCTATTTATTAAGATTGAGTATAAGTCAGCTCCCCGATGAGAATGTATATTATACCTGTTACAATTTAAGAAGCAAAATACAACCTGACTTCAGTTGAATATTTGTTTAGTTTTTTAGTAGCCATTGTTAACAATATCATTAACAACAATGCTTATGACTTCACAATTTTAATCTTTAGCCAATTCAAGACAAGCTTAAATATATGATACCCCCATCTCATAAAAATAAATTAACCATTAAATATCAATTCTTTACATGAATTTAATTTTTAACATTTAATTAACATACGTGTTTTCTAATAGTTGACTTCGTAGAGACTATGAGTAATGTGTATACCAATTGCTTAATCTGTGATTAAAAATAGAGCAGGTTAATATATTTTGTATACAAGGAGATATTATGTTTAAACGTAATTTAATGTTGGTATTATTTTTAATTCTACCTACGGTTGTTAATGCAGAAAACTATTCAATTGGTACTGGTGGTCAAAGTGGTATTTATTATCCATTTGGTGGTGCACTTGCAAAGGTATGGTCTGAACATGTACCTGATGTAAATGCAACAGCAGAAGTAACAGCAACCTCTGTTGAAAATACTATTAAAGTTGTTCGTGGCGATATGATTGCAGGTATTGCAATGGGTAACGTTGTACTTGACGCTTATAATGGTGAAGGTAAATTCCCACAAAAAATGCCCGTTAAAACATTATTCGCTTTATATCCTAACCTGATCCATGCACTAACATTAGAAAAGTCAGGCATTACTGAACTTGCACAATTAAAAGGTAAACGTATCTCACTTGGCGCTCCTGCTAGTGGTACAGCAGTTACATCTGCCGCACTATTAGAGTCGATGGGAATTGATGTAAAAAAAGATATTGATGCCGTGTACTTAAACTACTCTGAAACAACCAATGCATTAGCAAATGGTCAAATCGATGTTGGTTTTATTGTTGGTGGTCAAGGCGTGGGTGCAGTAACACAAATTGCTTTAACACATAAAATTAAAATTCTTCCAATTACTGAAGCAGAAAGCACTGCGTTCATGGCTAAATTCCCAGCTTACAGCGTTTATGATATACCAGCGGATGTGTATAACAATGTTGGTGAAGTTTCAACTTTAAGCGTTTGGAACGTGTTAGTTGTTAACGAAAAAATGAGCGATGAAATGGCTTACAACTTAACTAAAGTCGCCTATGAAAATATGGGAGATGTTCGTAAAGTAGTAAAAATGGCCGAGATGACAACCACAACGAATGCAACACGTTTGCAGGGTGTTCCTCTTCACGCTGGTGCTCAAAAATATCTTGATTCGGTTAAATAATCGCTAATTGAATAAGAAAAAATATACCAATTGTATTATTACAATTGGTATTAACTGAGCTAGAAGGAGTTAGCTAAATTTAAATTTATTGCAGATTGCAGATTGCAGAATAATGATTTCTTTTAACCAGTAAGTTTGATCTCATGAGTAACTATCAGCATAGTCACTCAAATTGAATAAAAAGGCACCTTTGCCTTTTTATTACATCTATTTTTCGAATATCCGTTAGGTGTTAATATGGACATTACAAACAATAATAATAATATTGATGATGACGATGAATTAAACCAGCCACTTGCTTATGAAAAGGTGGTCACATTATTTGGTTATCTTATCCTAGGCATTGCCGTTTCTCTTTCTGTTTTTCAAATATGGCAAGGTGTCAGTTCAACTATCTCCGCCACTTATTTTCGCCCAATACACCTATGTTGGGTATTAGTGCTCATTTTTTTACATTACCCTCTTTATTAGAAATCGTAATACCCCTTTATTTAGTTGGTAAAGTAATTGACCTTGTTTTATGTGGTTTTATCATTTTTGCGTACTTTACCGCATGTTCATTTTTGATTATAACGATGTCAATCATTTGTTTTATGGTTTACAACTTGCCGATATGATTGCAGGTGTTTCCATTATTATATTGTTAATGGAAGCGTGTCGACGCACCATTGGTTTAGTAATGGTTTTTATTGCCCTAATGTTTTTAGCCTATAGTGCCTTTGGAGATATGTTACCTAGTGATTTAGCGATTAAAGCTTATTCATTACAGGATATTATTCAATTTCAGATATTCTCTGCTAACGGTATTTTTGGCTCTGCACTAGGCATCGCGTACCACAACCGTTTTTATCTTTGTTTTATTTGGTGCTTTTTTAGAAGTGACTGGAGCAGGTAAATTCTTTATCGATTTGGCGTTTTCTATTGCCGGAAAATATCGTGGTGGGCCAGCAAAAGCAGCTTGTATTAGCCTCTGCAGGACTAGGCTCTATATCAGGCTCAGCGATTGCAAATACAGTAACTACGGGTTCCATCACTATCCCGATGATGAAAAAGCTCGGTTATAAATCAGAACAAGCGCCGGAATTGAAGCGACAAAGATCAACGGGTGGACAAATTATGCCACCTATTATGGGTGCAGGAGCCTTTGTAATGGCGCAATTTACGGGGGTTCCCTACAGCGAAATTATGATCGCCTCTATTGCACCTGCTATTTTGTACTTCTTCTGTACCCTCTTATATGTACACATTATGGCATGTAAGCTAGATCTAAAAGCAGTAAGTCGCACAGAAGCCGTTATTTCAGTGATGAAAGATGGCGCACACCATTTGTCGCCACTTATTCTTATCACCACTTTATTAATGTTGGCCTATTCTCCTTTATTAGTTGGCGTTGCTGGTTGTGTCGCAATATTACTCACAGTCGCGCTTCGTAAACACAGTCGAATTGGCTTTCGAAAATTTATTGAAGGAATGGAAAAAGGTGCATTGCTCGCCTTGCCAATTTCCGTCGCCTGTGGTGCCGCAGGAATAATAGTTGGTGTTGTTGGCCAAACGGGTATCGGTTTACAATTTACTCAGTTTGTAATGGATTTCTCTGGTGGTTATATGTTGATTGCCCTTGGACTAATCTGTTTGGTTGCTTTGGTTCTTGGTATGGGATTACCCGTTACCGCGGCTTATATTGTATTAGCGGTGATGGCTGTACCTATGTTGGGTGATTTTGGCTTGCCTTTGCTTACCTCTCATCTGATTATATTTTGGTTATCACAATCCTCTAATGTGACACCTCCTATTGCTTTAGCCGCCTTTGCCGGAGCAGGTGTTGCAAATGCTAATCCGATGAAGTCATCAGTAGAAGCATTCAAGCTTGCTGGAGGCTTATTTATTATTCCTATCATGATGGCATACAGTGACCTCGTCACTCCAGGTGCAAGTATATTTGAATTAGGATTATCAATTATTCAAACATTAACCGTTATTGTTGCCATTGCGATTTCAATTGAAGGCCACTTGTTACGTAAGCTAACCTTTGTTGAGCGTGTCTTGTCACTTTGCGCAATTCCAGTCATATTGATAAATCCTTTTGGGTTTGGTTTTGTTGGTATTATTCTAATGGCGACCTTGTTATTAATTCAATGGCGCGATAGAGAGCCAGTTAGTACAGTAGATATATAAACTACAGTAAGTATCCTTATAAAAGCCGTCACTCAATCTGTGACGGCTTTTTGCTTTTAGGCATATTGTTTTAATAGCAAAGTTTTCTGTGATAGAAAAATTTAACCCTGAGCAATTCAATATGATAACGTAGTCTTACACTGCGCTTTATTTTTTCTCGCATCGCATTTAAGGAAACAATCATGCTATTTACAGAACCACTAATCACTGATTGCCCCATTAGACAACAAATCCGTCAATTCTACCGCATCGATGAAAATACAGCGATTGAGCATATACAGCCCATCGCAGAGGTGAATGTTGGAGCTCGAAGTCGTGCTTGGGAAAGAGCACGTAAAATGGTATTAAAAATCCGCGAAGACCAAAGCGGAAATAGCGCGATTGATGCTTTATTAAATGAGTATTCTCTTTCTTCTGAAGAAGGCGTTGTTTTAATGTGTTTAGCTGAAGCTTTGTTACGCGTTCCTGATAAACATACACAAGATGAACTGATACGCGATAAAATTTCACAGGGAAAATGGAGTACACACTTAGGTGCTAGTGACTCTTTATTTGTAAATGCCTCTGCATGGGGACTATTACTCACAGGTTTCGATGGTAAATTACGCCGACAAACGCGCTAAAGAACAGTTTGGTTTATTAAAAAAGATAGTTGGTCGCTTAGGTGAGCCTGTTATTCGCAAATCAATGAATTATGCGATGAAAGTAATGGGTCAGCAGTTTGTCATGGGTGAAACTATCAAAGCAAATTACTGAACGAGCTGCCACTAAAGAGCAACAAGGATACGTATATTCCTATGACATGCTAGGCGAAGGCGCTCGAACAGAAAAAGATGCACAGTCCTATTATAGTGCCTACGAGAATGCAATTTCTGAAATAGGTAAAGTTGCTCTTGCCTCTGGTAAAAATGATCCACGTAAAGTCCCTGGCATATCTATTAAGCTTTCCGCTATTCATCCTCGTTATGAACTGGCAAATAAAAGCCGAGTAATGGCCGAATTAGTGCCCAAATTAAAACAATTATGTTTGCAAGCTAAACATCATAATATTGGCTTAACCATAGATGCAGAAGAATCAGAACGATTAGATCTTTCCTTAGATATTATAGAAACCATCTTTTTAGATGATGACCTTGGAGATTGGCAAGGATTTGGCCTTGCCTTGCAGGCGTATCAAAAGCGCGCTATTTTTGTGGTGGATTGGCTACGCTCTTTGACCTTGCGATGTAATAGAAAAATGATGGTACGACTAGTAAAAGGTGCTTATTGGGACAGTGAAATAAAACATGCCCAAAAAGATGGTCTAAAGCACTTTCCGGTGTTTACCCGTAAATCATCAACAGACGTATCTTATCATGCATGTGCCAATAAACTGTTAGCTTATCGTGATACCATCTACCCGCAATTTGCCACACATAATGCTTATACCGCAGCCCACTATCGTGGAATTGGCAGGCGAAGATAAAGCAGGGTTTGAATTCCAATGTTTACATGGTATGGGTGATTCTTTATATAATCAAATTGTCACAGAAGAAAGTATTCAATGTCGTATTTATGCGCCCGTTGGTCATCATGAAGCCCTACTTGCTTATTTGGTGCGTCGCTTACTAGAGAATGGTGCGAATTCTTCCTTTGTGAATGCGATTGTTGATGAATCCCAACCCGTTGAATCATTATTAGAAGATCCCGTCGAAAAAACACTACGACTTAAAAATAAATATAATAGTCAAATTATTCTGCCCTCTGATCTGTATCACTCAGAAAATGCTAATAGAAATGAATTAAGCCGTAAAAACTCCAAAGGTTTTGATTTAACTGATATTAATGAAATAACACGTTTGAAAACAACGCTAGATACATGGTTTATAAAACATCAGGTAAGCGAAAAGGATATTCCAGAGGACGCTGTTGCAGTTAAGAACCCTGCTAATCACAGCCAAACGATTGGTTATCATCACTTTGCCAATGAAGCACAAATGTTAACCATGATTGATAAAGCAGAAATTGCCTTTGATAGCTGGTCACAAATATCAATAGCTGATCGCGCAGCCTTGTTATATCGCGTTGCTGATATTTTAGAACTTCATATGGATGAATTAATTGGCTTATGTATTAAAGAAGCAGGTAAAGTCGCTCAAGATGGCGTAGATGAAGTTCGAGAAGCCGTCGACTTTTGCCGTTATTATGCAACACAAGCGCAGATATTAAGCGAAGATAGTCGCTTAGAAGCCCGAGGAATCATATTATGTATTAGCCCTGAATTTTCCCTTAGCGATTTACCTAGGGCAAATAACGGCGCCCATTGTCACCGGTAATACTGTGCTTGCAAAACCTGCAGAAACAAACAAGTTTAATTGCTAAGCGCGCACTTGAGTTAATGCACTCTGTTGGATTACCAGAAAATGTCGTTCAAATTATCATCGCACCCGGCCATCAGGTTGGAGCGACAATATTACCTGATAAACGTATCCAAACAGTTATGTTCACTGGTTCCACACAAACAGGTACTCTTATATCACAAACCTTAGCGGAGCGTGGTGGCGAGCAAGTACCATTTATTGCTGAAACAGGTGGTCAAAATTGCATGATTGTTGATTCAACTGCATTGCCAGAGCAAGTAGTTGATGATGTGATTTCATCAGGGTTTCAAAGTGCCGGCCAACGCTGTTCAGCCTTACGAGTTTTGTTTTTACAGGAGGATATTGCTGATAACGTGATCACCATGCTAAAGGGTGCATTAGCTGAATTAACCATTAGCGATCCTGCCATGTTGAGTACAGATGTCGGGCCTGTTATTGATCAAAAAGCACTAGATACACTTAATGCGCATGCTGAGTATATGAAAAATCACGGGAAACTATTATATCAATGTGATATTTCAAATCATGAATTAACTTCAGATAGCTCAACAAATACAAGCAATCATTTCTTTTTTGCTCCTCGTTTATACGAAATTGAAAGTATTAACATATTGAAACAAGAAGTATTTGGTCCCTGTGTACATATTGTACGTTTCAAAGGTGAACAGATTGAAGAGGTTATCAATGACATAAACAGTAGCGGTTTTGGTTTAACCATGGGCATTCATACTCGTATCGCACAACGAGCTCTCGATCTAGCAAAATTATCCCGCGCGGGTAATGTTTATATCAACCGTAATATGATTGGTGCAATTGTTGGCTCACAACCCTTTGGTGGACGCGGACTATCAGGCACTGGCCCTAAAGCGGGCGGACCAAATTATTTACCCCGTTTAATGAAAGAGAAATCGACTCCTGAGGAAAATGAAATTAATGCGCTAAATAGCTTTTTAGGCAACACAGAGCAGAGTACAGAAGATGTTAACCAAGCGAATCACTTTATGAATAAAGCGAAGGATTGTGAAAAAGCTTGGCGTCTAACTGAACTAAATACTCGCATTTCCTATGTTCGCCAACTATTAGCTAAAATTGCACAGGTCGACATTGTTGATGATTTAGCAGATAACTTAAATCAGACCCTCGCCTCTGCTCGCTCTCAGCTGATTGATATTGAAAAACATTTAAAAAAACCAAAATCATTACCTGGGCCAACGGGTGAATCAAATACGCTTTATTTAGAAAATAGAGGAAATCTAATCTGTTATGCCGATCAAGGTGTAAATTTTAATTTCTGGGTATTATCAATTGTTACCGCTTTAGCGACGGGCAACACTGTAATAGCGGTTGTATCTGAATTATTCTACCAAGAGGCATTAGCCTTTAGAGATAAGTTTATTACCACTGGTGCAAGCAAAGGCGTCTTACAGGTGGCTAAATTATGCCATTTTGACACACTACTTGCTCACCCTGCCCTATCAGGAGTCGTCGTTGATGGTGGAAGTGAAAGTAAACATTATGTGAGTAAAAAGTTAGCTCAAAGAGATGGCGCAATTTTACCTGTGATCAGCTCTGAATATTTTGATAACTTAATTCAACGTTTAGTCACAGAAAAAACCGTCAGTGTAGATACCACAGCATCTGGTGGTAACACCTCTCTTATGACATTGATTGAAGAGGATTAAACCCTAGAATATAACCAGTTTCTTATAAACATTGAAAGAAACTGGTTATATAATTCAAAACCTATTTTTCAGCTTCCCGTTAAACACCTAACATTATCAAACTTCAAAAAAACATATCAAAATAATTGTGTATATTTACTTTTATTAAATAGGGTTGTGGCTATACTAATAATTATAATTTCACTATGAGTTTATGATATGAAACAAATGTTTAACTACTGGATGCTTAATGTACGTGTATGGGTACAGCTTTACGTCATTGGCGCAATTACATTACTCGTGGTTGGTCTTGCTGGCGTCACAGGTATTCATAATATACACCAAGCACAACAACTATCGCAAGCTTGCGACCATTGCCAACCAATCCCAAAGCCACCTCAGAAATCAAATTCAAGATTGGAAAAATATCCTGTTACGTGGCTATGATACTGACTCCTACGATAAACATTTAGCGTCTATGCAAGAAAATGATCGCCTTATCAAATTAGAACTAAACCTTCTTAGCACTGAAAGTGAAAGACTTAACTTTGATCTTAAGAACCTAGGAAAGATTCAAAGCTTACAAAGCGCGATGACCAAACGTTATATAAAGGCCCTTGATTTGTATCATTCAAGTTTAACTGAAGGTGCAAAACTGGCTGACCAATATGTATCTGGTTTAGACAAAGAGCCGGTTCAGCTTCTTTATGATTTAACAACCCAGTTGCAAGAGAGCATTATAAAGAAAGATGAGTCGGCAATCATGATATCTATTTATGCCTTTTTAATAGCTATTGCACTAGTCATGCTATTGATCATTATTTATGCAAAAGCACTTAGTCAGATCATCAGAGATATTGTTAGTGTTGTTGGTAAAGTATCCGATGGTTATTTACAAAATAAATGCCCTCATGATGGCAGTAATGAGTTTGGACAACTATCCTCAGAAATAAACCAGATGTCCAGTTCATTGAAAGTACTCGCCGGTAATATGGTCAACGCGAGTACAAAACTATCAGAGTCGGTTTCTAACATGACTACTACCAGTAAAGAACAGGAATCAACTGTTTCTGAGCAGGCAACCTCTACTCAAGAAATCGTCGCCTCTTCTCAAGAGATTACTCAAACAGCAAAAGAACTACTTAACAATATGTCTGAAGTAGCTAAAGCCGTTGATCATGCCGCAGAAACGGCACAGGAAGGCCGAGAAGACTTGCAAAAGATGAACTCCATACTCGGTAAAATGGTTTCTTCATCACAAGAAATTGGTAATAAGTTATCCGTATTAAATGAAAAAATCAGCAATATCAGTTTAGTGGTCACCACGATAAATAAAGTCGCAGACCAGACCAATTTATTATCAATCAATGCGACCATTGAAGCAGATAAGGCAGGTGAAGCGGGTATTGGTTTTTCAACCGTTGCCTCAGAGATAAGGCGTTTATCGGATCAAACTGCAATTGCAACCTGGGATATTGAACAATTAGTAAAAGAAATCCAAACAGCGGTTTCATCTGGCGTGATGGGCATGGAAAAATTTCAAGCAGGCATAACTGTTGGAGTTGAGGAAATCAGTAATGTTGGTGATAAGCTCAGCGGCATTGTCGAACAGGTTGGTTATATCGGACCACATTTTATCGCAGTACATGAAGGCATGGAATCACAAACCGAAGGAGCAGAGCAAATTTCAACGGGAGTATTCCAATTAGGAGAAACGGTAACCGATTTATTACAATCTATTCGATACAGTAATAGTGCGATTGATGAAGTAGATAAAGAAGCCAAACAACTTAGTGAATCCTGTAAACGTTTTAGAGTTAAAGGGTAAACCCGATGCATTATTTGTGTTTTAAACTAGATCAAAATCGCTTTGCAATTCCATCTAAAAGCATAGATCGGGTTTTTCCATTACTGGCACTAACCGAAATGATGCAATCCCCTAGTTATATTGCAGGCTATTTTCATTACCAAGGGCAATTTATTGTTACCATAGATCTAACACAATTAATAAATGCTAGGAAATCAGCCCTGCTTATGAGCAGTCGAATTGTTGTCATTGAATTCACAGCTTCCAATGAACGTAGATACAAAATAGCTATATTAATAGAAGAAGCTCTAGAAACCCTAAAAATCACTGAGGAGAAATGGAAAAACAATCCTCTAATTTCTCAACAGAATCAAATTGGTGGAAAAATAGCTAATATTAATAACATAGCAATTCAACAAATTCTACTTGATAAATTATTCTCCGAGGACGTTTTAGCGTTAATTCATGAATTCAACTAATATGCCATTTTCGTTAATACGCCAGCAACTATTTGAACATTATGGTTGGGAGTTTGATAGTTTAACAGATCGTATGCTCGACACTGCTCTTGGGCTTCTCGCAATTGAGTTACAATTAACTAAAACAGATGTTATCAAACAATTACCCAATAACTCACAAATTAGAGAAAAATTATTAGATCACCTAGTGATCCCTGAAACGTCTTTTTTTCGTTATCCTGAATCATTTGCTTTTTTAAAAAGCATTGTTCACAAATGGTTCTTAAAAAACAAAGGTAAAAAAATTAGAATTGCCAGCATTCCCTGCGCAACAGGTGAAGAGCCCTATTCTATTGCCATGTCATTATTAGATGCAGGAATAAATTTCGAACAATTTGAAATAGATGCCTTAGATATCAGCTTGCCACTTATTCAAAAGGCGCAACTAGGTATATACTCAACAAACAAATCAATCCAATATACACAACTGTTAAACAGTAAATATGTTGATAAACATCCAGCTGGCTTACAGATAAAAACTAATATACGTAAACATATTAATTTTATTCATGGCAATATTACACAGATGCCAGCGACTTTTTTGAAAAAAATATGATATTGTTTTCTGTCGTAATCTACTCATTTACCTATCAAAAAAACATCGTCAAGACTTATTTATACAGTTAAAAAAATTATTAAAACAGGATGGAACCTTGTTTGTCGGCCCTGTTGAAGTGAACTTTTTACTCAACAAGGTTTATTGTCACTAAATAAGTCCAAAACCTATGCATTACACATGGCCACTAAACCATTAAATACAACCTTTAAAGTGGCTAATAAAAACATACCTATAATAAATAAAATGCCATTTTCTGCCAATAAGCACAAGGTCTCCAATTATAAACCTATTCGTCAGGATGCTCATTTACCTAGCAAATTCCCAGCTCGCGACACAACGCCCTTAGTTGAGAAACCTTCGGATATAATAGGAACCGCAAGAGATCTTGCCAATACAGGTCATTTTAAAGAGGCACTTCTACTCACTAGCCCAATCATTGATAGATCAAAACAAGTAGAGTTATATTTATTACATGGTGAAATTTTACTGGCATTAAAACGATTTTCAGATGCAATGCTAACCTTTAAAAAAGCCCTATATTTACAATCTAAAAACAAAGAGGCATTACATCACTTAGCATTATTATCACAACGTTTAGGTGATGATGAGAATGCTCGTCGATACTTTATACGATTAAACAGCAATTTAGAGGCATAAAAAATGAGCCAATCAATTGATATAAAAATAGATGATTGCTGGAACCGAATTGGTGCCTGGGCAGGTGAAAATAGAAATTGCGAATTATTAAAAAACATACGCATTGTATTAACTGTGATGTATTCCATGAAACAGGCAAAAAATTATTATCTCGTCCTGCTCCGTTATTAGACCCTAAAGACATAATACAAATTTCAGATAATAAATCTAAAAATATTAATAATACTTCCTACACCTTTTTCCGTATTGCACTTGAATGGTTTGCTTTGCCAACAAACAATATAATTTCCGTAATAAACCCAAGTCCTGTATGTAAAATTCCACATATGAGTAATACCATTATTGAAGGTATTGGTTATTATCAAAGCCATTCAATGCTAATAATCAATTTAGATAAATATATTTTATCGACAAAGCCAGACTCGCAAACAACAATAAATAAAAAGGAGTACCTGCGTTTTCTTCTTGTTCAATCTCGTCTTGGAAAGTTAGCCATTAGAGTTAATGAACTTTGGGGCACAGAACGTTGCTCACAAGAAAATGTAAGGATTGCAAATATTCCAGGAGACCAAGCAAACTCGTCCGTTGTTAGCCACAGAATAACCTACCAAAACGGACAAGCAAGCCTGATTGACAGCGACGCTTTAAATCAATTGATTGAAAAACAATTTTAAGGGAAATCTATCATGTGGGAGATACTGCAAAGCGATTTACGGCATTGTTTGCAAAATTTAAATCAAACCTTAATTACATGGCAAAAAAAGCACCTGAAGCAAAGAGTGTTGCCGAAATAATAAATCAATTACAAAAATTAGTTGCTGGAGGCTTATTGCTTCAAGCTAATGATCTTGTCTCATTAGTAAAGAAATCCCAAGTTTTTATCGAAGAAACGTTCGTTACAACAAGTCCCCTTAGTGAAAAGGATATTGATGTTTTACATCAGCTTAGTTTGATATTTGATCAATTAACAAAGAGTGAAAATCCACAAAAGGAATATCAACTAGCGCAACAAAACATAAATAACCTTAGTGAAACACTAACAGAAAATTTGTCTGAATCAGAGTTAGAAAAGAATAATGAAGTAGCTCATCTAACTGAAACCTCCTTTTCATCTGCTTCCGAAAAACAAACTGAACAGCTAAGTAGCGAAAAAGACAGAGCAAATATTAATATCGCAGAGATCTTTAATAAAGAGTTACAAATTGGTATTAATTTGCTTATCGAGTGTGTGCTAAAAATAGAACAGGGTAGTGCCCGTCTTAATGACTACAAAGAGATGATGCGATGTGCACATTCCCTTAAAGGAGGGGCTAGACTAGCAGGGTTAAATAATGTCGTTACACTTGCTCACAATTTAGAAGACATCTTTACCAAGGTTCAAAACGGTGAGCACAGCTTCAAAAGTGATGATATTGATATTTTAATGCGACTTATTGATATGTCGCTTCCCTTGCGACCCTAGAAGAAGAACACTCACTGACAAAAATTGACGAGTTATTAGATAAAAGCAAACAACTTTTTAAAACCCTTTTGGCAAATAAAGGCCAATCGATACAACAAAAAAATAAAAACAACGCTCAACAACATAATAACCCAGCTGATATTCATGAGCCAACTCAAGAAGTAGTATCAACAAGTCATTTTTCAGGATCCGAAGAGTACCTACAAAAAATCATTAATATTGCTAGTGATATGAAAATAGATGCGCAATTATCACTGGAAATAATGAATGACTTCCGTCGACTCTATCGTGAGCTATCTATTTTTGGCAATGATTTAAATGAATCACAACAGATTTCTGCCTTTGATAAGGATACAGAAGACTCCTTTGATGAGGACGCTTTTTCTGAAAAAACTGAATTACAAAAGTCTTTTAGACAAACAATGCAACATTGTAATGAATTATTTGAAAAGTTAGATTTATCTCATGTTGAGCACAAAAATAAAGTTAATCAATTATCTAAATCTGCACTGAATTGCCGAATGGGCCCCTTTGCAAATTGCTTAACGGGGCTGACTCGATTAGTCAGAGACTTATCCAAAAAACAACATAAAAGCGTAAATTTAAATATCCTAGGAGAAAAAACACCTATCGATCGCGATATCTTAGAAGAGCTTTCTCCTGTCTTAATACACCTAGTACAAAACAGCATTGACCATGGTGTAGCAATGCCAGTACAACGTTTAAAGCAAGACAAAAAAGAACAAGCAACACTCACAATTAGCGCGCAAGACCGAAGTGGCTACTTAATTATTAATGTGAAAGATGATGGTAACGGAATCGATCTTGACAATATTCGTAAAAAAATTGTTGAGCGAAACATGGTTGCTAAGGAAACCGCCAATAAACTATCCGATGAAGAACTTCTGTCATTTATATTTCTACCACAATTTACCTTAAAAAAGAAGTCACCCAAGTTTCAGGACGTGGTGTCGGTTTAGATGTTGTGCATAATTTTATTACCAAATTTAATGGCAAACTAAAAGTAGATAACCAATTTGGAAAAGGTGTTGATTTCGAATTTCGTTTGCCCTTATCAATGGCAACCTTACGTTGTGTGATCCTTCGTATCGAACAGGAGCTTTATGCTATTCCCGTTAACCGAATAGAACAAGTTATACCACTATCGCTAGATAAAGTTTATTACGTTGAAGGTAAAGCGACTTTCCGTTTATATGATAAAGATATTTATCTTTTTAACGGTAAAAATACATTAGGGCTAGATGGACCAGATGAAGAATCACCTTCAACCTTAGTGTTATTAAAATCAGAAAGAAATTATTTTGGTTTTATGGTTAATGAAATTATTAATGAATTAGAGCTGGTTGACAGACCTTTACCTCAAGCCCTAGGAAAACTTCGAGATGCTCGCACCGCATCAGCCCTGCCTGATGGTCGACCTATTATCATATTAGATGCGGAAGATCTGGTCACTAACATGGAAAAAATGCATTTATCAACTAAAATATCAGAACATGAAGAGCAAAAAAACAGTAGCAACAAACAGATTTTAGTTGTCGACGACTCACTCACGATTAGAGAAGTACAACGTAATATGTTAGAGGCACATGGGTATTCGGTAGATGTCGCCGTTGACGGTGTCGATGGCTGGAATCATTTACGCCAGAATAGCTATCAATTGCTTATCACAGATATTGATATGCCTCGCTTAAATGGTTGGGAGTTGCTAGACAAAGTAAAAAGCCACTCCGTATTGAGTCATTTACCTGTGATCATTGTATCTTATAAAGATAACCCAGGTGACTTTGAAAGGGGCTTACAGGCCGGCGCAGACAGTTATATCAGCAAAGGTAGTTTTCAGGATAATAGCTTTATCCAAACAGTTAACGATTTATTAGGGTACTCGCCTTCACATGAATAAAGAAATGTTTAGTACTAAAAGAACTAATCAACAGGCCCCCTTATTAGCGATTGGAGGTTCTGCAGGAGCCTTAAAGGCATTATTGATTATTCTAGCAGGATTAAAAAAAGACATGCCGATGGCTGTGGTTATTATTCAACACCTAGATATAAACCATTCAAAAGGTCTACTATCAGTTTTAAAAAATAGTTGCCCATTACCAGTGGTTTCGGCACTTGAAGGACATTCACCCACAAAGGGAACTGTTTATTTAGCACAGACAAACGATCATTTGATTATTGATTCATACGGAAATTTTCATTATCAACAACAGCCATTAGAGCAAGTCTACCGCCCCTCTGTGGATGAATTTTTTGCAAGCATTGCAATGCACTGGAAAAGTGACATTACTGCAATGCTTTTATCTGGCATGGGGGAAGATGGTGCTTTAGGCTTACTTGCACTTCGCAGACTCGGACACCATACCATAGCTCAAGAAAAATCTAGCTGTGGAGTTTTTGGTATGCCTAAAGCCGCCATCAGTCGCCAAGTCATGGTTGAAATATTAACACCAGCTCAGTTCGTTAATAAAATACACGCACTTAGCACTTAACCTAAAAAGAGTAGCGATTATGAGCAACACAGAAACAATACCTACAAATGTCAATTCAGAAAACTATGAGCTAAATCGCATGGTTTTACTGATAGATGACCAAGTCATTGTCGGTGAAACCATTAGCCAAATGATTGCAAAGACAGAAGATTTGAATTTTCACTACAGCCAATTTCCAGCTCAGACTATGTCTTTAATCGAAGAAGTACAACCTGCGGTAATTCTGTTAGATATTATGATGCCTGATATCGATGGTATTACCCTATTAAGATACATTAGACAAAATAACAAAATGGCTAATATTCCCGTAGTGATGTTATCTTCCAAGGAGGAACCATCGGAAAAAGCCCTTGCCTTTGAAGCGGGTGCAAATGATTATCTAGTAAAAATTCCCGATGCAACCGAGCTAATTGCAAGATTGCGTTATCACACCACCTACTTCAATAATATGATCCATCGTGATTATGCCTTCCATGCTTTAAAAATTAGCCAAAAGAAACTTATTGAAAGTAACCTAGAATTGCAACGTGTCGCCACTATTGATTCATTAACTGGTTTATATAATCGTCGCTATTTTGATGACAAATCTTCTATTGAGTGGGCTCGATCATTAAGAGAGCAAATTCATATGTGTATTATTTTACTGGATATTGATTATTTCAAACAGGTGAATGATGTTTATGGTCATGCGATTGGAGATGAATACCTACAAAAGGTTTCAAAGGCATTAAAGACTTCTTTATTAAGAAAAACGGATATGGTTTCTCGCTATGGCGGTGAAGAGTTTATCCTATTATTACCACATACAGACCTTTCTGGTGGAGCGTTAATTGCGGAAAAGATGCGTATTGCAATTTTAGATCTTAATTTAGAGCACCCTACTCTCAATTCTGTTTCTATTAGTTTAGGTGTCTGTAGTGTTATTCCCACAGCTGATTTAAAGGTAGAGAATTTGATTAAATGTGCAGACTTAGCACTTTATAATGCAAAGGATAATGGCCGCAATAGAGTTGAAAAAATGGAATTTTCAATAACTCAGCTTAAAAACTAAGATGCCTATTTCAACACAAAATAACCATCCTATTTTCATTGTCAGTGATGATTTATTACAACTAAAGATATTAACTGCATTAATCCAAGAGCATGTCGATAATGCGTGCGTGGCAATTAACCACCAGGTCATTAATTCCGATGTAAGGCTGAAAAATGCGCAACTGATTATTATTGATCAGCGCTCTTTAGGTGAACACGCCTTAGCATTATGTGACAGGATTAAACAACAGCATAATCACCTGAAAATAATACTAATTTCAGGTTTGAGCCATCAAATTATACTTAGCCAAGCAATTAAATTAGGTACAGCTGACGACTATTTATTATTCCCAGTAGATAACAGTAAGCTTGCTACGATTCTCAAAAAGCATCACCAAAAATCGCCTCCAACGAGCACAAATAAATCCAACCCGCCTAGTAATGCCCGATCAGGTTTTTTATCAACTCTTCGCAATAATAATGAACCGCTACAACCTAAGATTAAAGCTGATAGTATGCTAGCATTATTAGAAAAACGATACCCAGGTATTCTTTATGGTAAGTGGCAAACAAGTGATCGGTTCAAATAAAATTCCACATTATAAAAAGTATTAAAACTTGTGTTCTTCTGCTTGCTAAGATATATCTATCTTTTTACGATAAGCTTTTAGGTGAAATAATTGAGTGCAAGTGATGAATCACATTTAGTGCCTGGTCGAGAGTGTGGAGAATGCACAGCCTGTTGTGTTGTTCTTCAAATTGATGATCAAGATTTTAAAAAACCAGCTGAGCAAGCCTGTGAAAACTTAATGGATAAGGGAGGCTGTAAAATTTATGCCTGTCGTCCTAATGTTTGCCAGGATTGGTATTGCGCTTGGCGTTTTATGGCACAATTAGATGAAACATGGCGACCTGATAGATCTGGCATCCTATTACGTTCCGATGAAAATGGCATCATTTTTCAACCCATTGACGATCCCCAAACAGTTTTAACCGCTGACAGAGCGATAGAGTTAATTGCAGGTGGTGTTGCTCAAGGTATTCCTATGTCGATGTCTATTCCTACTCGACAGGGTTATCGTAGTTATGGATTGTCGCTAAATGACTATTTAGGGGAAGCAGTGCAATCAATGAACTTAGTGATTATTCAAGATAGAATGATTGAGCTCATTGAATATTCACAGGCGCAGAATACGAGTATCATTCCAACCATCGAAAACCATTAAAGATCGGCTTCAAAATGACTTACGCTTTTGTTTTCAAAATAACCAGTTTTTTCAGGCTTGTTGAAAACAATTTAGCGCAAGTAATTGTGTAACGATTCCTAATTCGTTAGTTGGAATGACAAGTACTATTACAGCACTTTGCTCAAAAATTGCTGTGTTCTTTCTTTTTGAGGATTATCTAATACCTGTTGAGGGGTACCAATTTCTTCGATCAATCCTTGATGGAAAAAGGCCACTTTATCAGAAACTTCTTTTGCAAAGGCAATTTCATGAGTCACACATATCATTGTCATGCCATCATCTCGAAGCAAGCGTAATGTATCCAATACTTCACCCACTAATTCCGGATCAAGCGCAGAGGTTACCTCATCAAATAACATATAAGGAGGTTCCATCGCTAATGCTCGCGCAATAGCAAGGCGTTGTTGCTGACCTCCCGACATACGCGTCGGATATTCATTTAACTTATCTCCAAGGCCAACATGAATAAGCTCTTTTCGTGCAATTTCCTGCGCTTTTTCTTTGCTAAATCCTTTCACAATTTGTGGTGCAAGCGCCGCATTTTCCAGCACAGTTAAATGAGGAAATGAATTCCATTGCTGAAAAACCATACCTAAGTTTTGTCTTAATTTATTGATGTCAGTTTTCTTATCATGTACATCAACACCATCAACAATAATATTACCGCTATTTATTTTTTCGATGGCATTAATACAATATAATAGCGTCGATTTTCCGCTACCACTCGCACCTATAATACTCACCACTTCACCGCGATTTACCGTTAAATCAATACCTTTTAAAACTTCTAATTCTCCAAAAGATTTATGGACGTTTTTAATCTCAATCATATTTCCATCTTCCTTTCTACATATTTTCCATATCGTGACAACGGGTAGGAGATTGCAAAGTAAAATATTCCTACACCTATCAAAATCATCAGTGGTTGTTGTGTGCGTGTGATTAATTGTTCCGCTGTTCTTAATAGTTCCATATAACCAATCACAGAAACCAACGCAGAGTCTTTAATAACACTCAACGCCACACCTAACCATGATGGAAAAACAGCCCGCATACCAATCGGGATCCTGACGTATCTAACAGCCTGAAAATAAGTCATTCCCAAGGAGCGAGAAGCATTTATCATAGATGCGGGTACACTATCAAAGCCACTTCTAAACACTTCGCTCATAAAGGCCATAGTATAAAGAGACAAAATAATTGCCCCAGATACAAAAGGATCTAAGGGGTAACCTAACGCACCAATAAAGGTACTAAACAAAATCAATTGTATGATTAGTGGCACAGATCTAAGAACATCTAAAAAGCTACCTAAAACGATATTCATGGTTTTATTAGATTCAGCTCTTAAGAACCCCACAATTAACCCTAATAGGGAGCCAAACACAATAGCAACAAGAGAAATGAAAACGGTGTTCCAAACTCCAGTTAAAATAAAACCAGCATCATTCCAAGACAAAGGAGTAAATAAATTCATAATGAAACTTCTCCCTTAAATAATTTTTTAGCCATTAAACTTGATGCTAATAGAATAAATTTAGTCAGAATAAAATACATAACTGCAGACTACTATAAAAAACTCAAGGGTACGAAACGAAAGTGATTGTAACCTTTGCGTTTCACCGGAAAGTTCATTCATGCCCACTAAAATACCTAAGGAACTCATTAATACAGACCAAACAAATTGATTTGTCATCGGATGATAAATACGCCTAAACATTTGCGGTAAGATAATATAGCGATAAACCTTAATATTATTCATACCTAAAGATTTCGCCGCACTATATTGAGTGATAGGAATAGATTGGAAGCCCCCTCTAAAGGTTTCAGCTAAGTAGCCTGCATTGATAAAAACTAAAGCTGAAAAAACGGCAAAATAAGGGCTTAAATGAATACCATAGGCACCGAGCCCAAAGTAAGCCATATAAATAAGAAAAAGCGCTGGTGTGTTACGTGCGATTTCTATCCAAACATTTGCAATAGAATAAAAGAACTTTGATTTAGACATTTTTCCTAATGCTAAAAAAACCGCTATGACGATCCCTAATAGCATAGATAAAACAGAGACATGTACCGTTGTAAATGCACCGCTTAATAATTGTGGGAATGCATCATAAACTACACCCCAATGAAATTCATAGTTATCCATAGATCCTCTTTGTTAACTACTTGGATTAAACCGACGATTCAATTCGTCGGTTTACTTTTTATCAATCAAAATTTGTTAAATATTAACCGCAATAAGCATTTATTTTCAGTTGTTTTACATAATGAAAATACAATTCAATTAATACTTCCTTTGTATTAAACAATGTAAAATAAAAAAATGAGGTTATAACAAAGATTAAATGATAATTGCTTTTGTGCCCTTTATTTTCCCAAGAGCACAAAAAGCGAGTGAGACTTATTTATTATCTCGTAAAGCTTGTACCATATCTGGCGACACAGGTGTACCAAAGTGCTTGATATGTAACTCATTTAAACGTCCATCTCTAATTTGGTGAACTAAAAATAAGTTAAGGTAATTTATCCAAGCAAGCTCATCTCTTTTTGCAATCAAACCAACAACATCATCATAGTTAGGCACATAAGGGCCAGCGACGAAGTCATCAAATTGTCCAGATGTTAATTTAGTTGCAATGTTAGTATTAGTAGAAATAAGCGCATCAATCTTACCTTGATACAAACCTAAATAAGCATCATTTTCAGATTTAAAAGAGGTATAGTTATCTCTTCCCCAGCCTTGAGAATCAGCATACTTGAAGTATTCTGTTTCGTAAGTTGTACCAAGGGCGACACCAACTTTGACATTTTTAAGGTCTTCAAAAGAATCCATTTTCACGCCTTTTTTAGATAAGACTTGAAATTTGAAAACAAAATACGGGTAAGTAAAACCTACTGATTTAGCACGCTCTAGCGTGTCAGAAGTCGAGCCGACAACTACATCTGTTTTAGCTGAGATTAATGAAGGAATTCTATCGCCCCAAGTTAAATTAAGCACATTTGACTCTACGCCTAGCGCTTTAGCTAAATCATTACAGTAATCAACATCAAAACCAGTCGCTTTATTGTCTTTATCTGTGTAGCCCATTGGAGGAAAATCAAGTACAACGCCGCAATTTAAAGTACCACTTTTTATCACGTCATCAAGCTTGTCTGCATTCGCCGTTGATAATGCTCCCATGACAGTCATTGAAGCAACCACTAACGAAACTTTCTTTACTAACTTCATACTTTCTCCTTGAGTTATGTTATTTGAAATCTAATTGCCTTATCTATTTTAACTCTTAATAGTTAAGGACTCATTATTCAACTTATTGTTATTTAAACCAAATTTATGCATTTATCTAAGCGTATTTGGCTAATAAATCTTCAAACTTAGAATCAGTGTAACAAAATATAAAATTATTTGTGGATTTGTTTATAAACAGTTTTGAAAGTTTTAATGAATAAAATTTAAAATATTTCGTTAAAAACAATAATAAATATGTGATCTTAAAACCTTAGCTGTATTTCTTTGCACTATACTAAAAGAAGCCAATAACAATATTTCATCTCTCTGAGCCATTTTTAATACGATAGAGAAAGAGTATGCCTAAACGTCTTCTGCCACTTTTATTCACATTTTTTATTTTTTCTTCTTTTATAAATATTGTTCAGGCGAGCACAAAAAACATACTGGTATTACATTCATATCACCAAGGTTTGGAATGGACAGATAATGTTACTCAAGGCATCCAATCGGTTTTAACTTCTCAACAGCATGAAATTTATTATCAATACCTCGATACTAAACGCAATACAGGAGAACAATACGAAAAGAACTTAATCGAATTCTTTCAATCAAAAAAGCAACATATTAATTTTGATTTAGTCATCGTTTTCGATAACAACGCATTAGAGTTTATTCAACAATATGGTGAGGAACTCTATCCAAACGCACCAATCATCTTTGGTGGTATTAATGATTTTAATGAAACCTTGATCACAGGTATCAAACAAGTAACGGGTATTGTAGAAACTATTGATACATTAGGCACAATTGAATTGATGTTAAGCGTTCACCCTAACAGCAAAGAAATCATTATTATTAACGATCAAACAACCACAGGCAAAGCCATTGCCCAGCAAGTAAAAAAATCAACTCAACACTTAAAGGATAGAGTTAATTTTCAATTTTATGACAATTTTTCCTTCGATAACATTAAACAGGACTTAACTGATATCAAAGAAGACTCCCTTATTTATTTACTAACATTTAATCGAGATAAAAATAATCATTTTATTTCCTATCGTGATGGCATTAATTTAATTAATAACATAATTAAGGTTCCTATATACGGTTCCTGGGACTTCTATCTTGGGAAAGGTATTGTTGGAGGCGTTATTTCCTCTGGTTTTTTCCAAGGGAAGCAGGTTGCACAAATAGCCCTTAAAGTCTTAGCAGGCGAAAAGGCAAATGATATTCCTATTATCAAAGAAATAACTAATCAAACAATTTTTGACTATAACCTAATGACTAAATTTAATATCTCTAAAAAACAACTGCCTGTTGGTAGTAAGGTGATTAATAGTCCCCCTGCTTTTCTGGAAAGATTACAATTTATTCCACGCTGGTTAATCTTTACAATAACCGGAGCAATGCTTTTATTGTTGATGCAAATTGTTAATCAACGAAGAAATAAACTCACCATAGAGCAAATGAACAAATCGCTCGATATACAAGTAAAAAATAAAACCGTCGCGCTTTATGAAGCAAGCGAAAAATTAAATATATTACTCGATACGTTACCTTGCCCAATTTTCTATAAAAATGCAGATTGTATATATCAGGTTTGTAATGATGCCTTTGCCAAAACCATTCTTGGTTTACCCAAAGAAAAAATAAATAATCACTCACTTTATGATTTATCGAATAGGATCCCTGCTGATCTCGCAAAAGTATATAATCAACAGGATCTGGAGCTGATGAAAAACCCTGGTGTTCAATTATACGAAGCACAAGTAAAATGTTTCGATGATATAACCCGTGATTACATGCTTTATAAAGCCACACTAACTGACACAACGGGGAAGGTAACAGGCGTAGTTGGTGCAATGTTAGATATTAGCGATAGAAAAAAGAGCGAAATATACCTTAAGGAAAGTGAAGAAAGGTTCTTTAGCCTGCAAGAAGCGTCTTTCGAAGGCATTGCTATTCATAACGGCGGAGTTTTAATTGATGTTAATCAGCGCCTTTCAGAAATGACGGGCTATGCTATTGATGAACTAATTGGAATGGATGGATTTGATCTTTTTTCCCCGAACATAAAGACAGCGTTTTAAGAAATATGTTAAGCGATAATCCAAACCTTTTTGAAACACAAGCAATCAAAAAAATGGTATACAATTCCCCATTGAAATACGCTCACGGAAAATAGCCTTTCATGGTGAAATGGCACGAGTTGTGGTGATTAGAGATATCACCAAGCAAAAGCAAGCACAGAAAGAACGTGAAGATTTAATTGCGAAGTTGGAAGGTGCAAATCGCCAGTTACAATCCCTTGCCACGACTGATGCATTAACGGGTTTATTTAATCGAGGTTACATTTCACATAAGTATGCAAAAGAGATTAAAAAGTCACAACGCTATGGCAGTAATTTAACCATTGTGATGATGGATATTGATCATTTTAAAAAGATAAATGATAGTTATGGTCATCAATTTGGCGATATTGTTTTACAACGCGTTAGCCAAACTATCAAAAGTTGCACCAGAGAAATGGATCGTGTCGGTCGCTATGGTGGAGAAGAGTTTTTAATTATTCTTCCAAATACCAAGCTCGAAAATGGATATCAACTTGCAAACCGCATAAGAGAAACCATTGAGTCTATCAACTGGGAATACAAAAATATGAAAGTAACTATTAGTGGTGGACTGGCTCAATATCATGGGGAATCAGAAATAGAATTGTTAAAAACAGCTGACACTCTTTTATATTGTGCAAAATCACAGGGACGTAACAGGATCATTAAGTAACGCTTGATAATATGACCGTTCATCTTTAATCCCATTATTAAAGATGAATAGGTCTGCTAGATGTGAATGAATTATTTAACCTTGAAAAGCCTTCATAAATTCCCTAATACGATTTGCATTTACACCTCTATCACCTCGCCCAATACGAGAGACACTGCGAATATCTACACGACTAGCATTTCCTTCTGGTGTTACCACGACTACCACATCATCGACAAAACGATACAGAGGCGTGCGAGCACTGGCTTCAAAACGTAAATTATTATCGTCCTGAGCAACAATTTCCCATTCCATTACTGCGACCTACTCGTAAAGCTTCAGAATAAGATTGGATAGCAGATAAAGAAGATTGAATCGGCTGAATATCAGGGTAAGTTTTGAGCTGTTGTGTCGCTATTTCGGGACCACCGTAAACCAAAGTATTTTTTGCACCGGCACGCGTTTCATTTATCACTAAAAATGTCGGTGGATTTACCGTATCCGTTGTTATGTCATGAATGGCAGGATAACGCACTGGAGGATTAATCTTTTGGTATATTAATGGTGCTAATAAAACTGCTCCTAACAAACAAGTTAAGCAAGTTTTGACAGCGCCAAAGCGATTTCCAGTCAATATTTGATGTACTAAACCTAATATACCGATTGTGAGCACGAAGTAGCCAATAGGATTCATATATTGGCGAATAAGTCCAAAACCAACAATAGGCTCCCATAAATCGAAACGGGTGCCTAACATCATAGTCGCGACAGTTAACACAGCTAAAACGGCAATAAATAGTAACAAGCTTGCTAAACGAGATGATTGGGTTTGCATATAATTTTCCATTTCTAATAAAATATTAAAGGTTATTTAAAAATACAATTAAAACAAAGACTTTAGTACAATTTTCTCCTTTTTCAAATATTAACCGATAAAAATTTCTGATTTTTATTGCTGTTCGCTGTCATGAATATCGTTAACTAACACTAAAATATTATCTAATAAGTTACCCTCAGCACCTAAACTTAAACTTTTTTTAGCCAAAGAACGCGCCTGGGCATAACGCCCTTCAAGATAATTAACCTTAGCTAAATAATAATAACTATCAGGATAACGAGGGGTAATACGCACGGCCCTTTCTAATAACCTTTTTGCTCCCTCTAAATTGCCCTCTTTAATTTTTTTCACTGCTTTCAATCAAACTTAGAACTGCTTTAGGTGCACTGATGCTTTTACTTGCTTCATCCATCACTTTAGCGGGCGATGTTTGTTGATTCGTTTGTGTTTTTGGCTGTTGAGGAGGAACGTTGCTATAAGCAATAAGTAACAAAGGCACAAAAAAAGGACTACTTTGGATATTTTGATCATATTACTTCTCTTTTAATCACTTGATAATGTTTCAAACCAATCAAGTACTTTTCCTAATCCTTGACGGCAACGAACTTCAATTTTAGGCTGTTTACCTTCAATAAATGGAAGTGCAATTGCATCACTACAATTTTCTTGACTACCAGCACCAGTTTGCTTATTTACCCAAGCAATTTGAATATCTTCGGGTAAAATATTTTGCACCGCTAGCTGAGAACGCTGTTTGACAATATCAGCCCAAACTCTTAATGCACCACTGGAGCCTGTTAAACCTGTACTTTGATTATCATCTCTGCCTATCCAAACAACAGCCATCATATCGCCAGAAAAACCAGCGAACCAACTATCCCGTAAATCATTACTAGTTCCTGTTTTCCCTGCAACCGTAAAGTCGGGTAATAACCATTGTAATGCTTTACCTGTTCCTTCATGGGTAACGGCTAACATAGCATAACGTAATTGATACAAAACCTTTTCATCGAAACGTTGCTCAACTTCAAGGGATAACTCTTTAATAGTTTTCCATCGGTATCAAGTACCGCATTAATACTTAATAATGGACTATAAAAGCCATCGGCGACTAAGGTTTGATATATTTGAGCAACTTCTAATGGTGCCATTCCCATTGCACCTAATGTCATAGATGGCAAAAACCTTTCACGATGCAACCCACCTAATTTTTCAATATTTTTTGTATTACCTGTAATCCAACATCATTACCAAGGCGTGCTGTTGCTTGATTATAAGAGTTTGCAAGTGCTTGATACAATAGTACTTGGCCATGACTTTTCTTATCATAATTCTCTGGCGCCCAAGTATTATTATTATCAAGCTCAACGCGATATGTATCATCATCAATTAGTGTTGCTAAATCATATTGTTCGCTCTGCTCGCAAAGCAGATAAGTAAACAACTGGCTTGATTAAAGAACCGACCTGTCGCCGCGCATCGAGTGCGCGATTAAAACCGGCAAAACTTGCATCTTTATCACCAACAATAGCAATCACTTCTCCAGTATTAGGTTGTGTTATCACCACTGCACCTTGCAATTTGGCTTGTTTTTGTTGAGAGATAAAAGACTTCCAAGCTTTTTTCTGCACTCATTTGTATTAAAGGATCAAAGTGCGTAAAAATAGATAATCCATTGGTGCTCAAATCTTGTTTATCATAATCACGCTGTAATTGACGGCGCACAAAATCTAAATAGGCAGGATAACGTTGCTGACTAACAATGTTTTTATCTTCCATAGTGAGTGCTATTTTCTTTGCATTTTCAGCTAAATCTGGTGCTAACTTTCCTCTCTTACAGCAATATCCAGCACCAAATTTCGACGTTTTAAGGCACGTTCAGGATTTCGCCAAGGATTGTAATAACTGGCTCCTCGAACCAAGGCCACCAGCATCGCTTGTTGATCTAAACTTAAGTCTGCAAGTGGGCGTTTGAAATAATATTGACTGGCTAAGCCAAAACCATGAATAGCACGAGGCCCATCCTGTCCAAGGTAAATTTCATTCATATAACCTTCCAGAATTTCATCTTTATCAAAATGAAACTCTAAAAGTAAAGCCATGATCGCTTCTTTACCTTTCCGAGTAAATGTTTGCTCTGAGGTTAAATAATAATTCTTGATTAACTGTTGCGTTAATGTGGAAGCCCCCTGGGCAATTCCCCCTGTTTTAAATTGGCTATAATGGCCCTTAAAACCCCCTTAGGGGAGACACCGAAATGCTGATAAAAATCAGCATCTTCAACAGCAACCAACATATCTCGCAGTGTATCCGGCACCTCAGACATCTGAACCAGCAATCTATCTTCATTATGATCAGGGTAAATGCCACCAATAGAGATAGGCTCTAAACGTACTAAATCCTGATTTGATTTGCCTGTATTTAAAGAAACAACACGATTATTTTTGATGGAAATATTAATCACTTGAGAGGGACTTAATTCGTCAGTAAATTGAAAACTTGGCAAATAGATTTCAATATCTTGATTATTTTTCGGAAATACAACTTGCCTTGAAGCAGTTAAACGAGGCACAAAATCATAACCTAGTTGTTGCAATTCATAACGTAAATCCTGTGCTTTAATCGGTGCACCAACATATATTTCCAGAGCCCGAGCATAAACGATAGAAGGTATCGACCATTTTTTTCACTAAAGGTAGAACGAATAGTATTATCTAAGGTAAAAACAAAAGCGAACAATAGTATAACGAATAACAGGCTCAGCCATTTTAATAAGGTCATCAATTTCATTTTAATAGGGTTTTCTTCAGCCATGTAAAACACTTGTGGTTACTTAGAATGCTTTGAATATGATGTAATGTTTTTTGCGCCTCTAAATAATGCAACTTAATCGCATAATGTTGCCCGTTTACCTTCAATACTAATGAAGGAAAACCTTGAATGGGTAATTGCTGAGCGAAGCTTATTTCCTGCATTAATTGCTGATTAATCGATTCACTTTCAATTCGCTCTTTGAATGCTTGTTCATCTAAGCCAATGTGTTTAGCAAACTCTATTAATGTTGTTAATTCAGAGGGGTTTTGTGCATTTAAATAATAACCATGTTGAATGGCATGATACATTTTTTTTCTAAACCCTGTTCTCTAGCAACCAACACCGCCCGACAGGCTGGATAAGTTGAACGCTTAGGTTGGCATTTTGTCCAGAAATCAAAATTAAATTCAGTTCCTAATTGAGCGTGAATACGCGCCCAGGTATTCTGTAACATCTTTTGTAAGTCATCGGGCATTGGTTCATTAGAATCCGGTGCTAATCCGCCAAGCACACTCTGTATTTGCAAACTATCAGCAAACTCTTCAGCTAATAAATCTTGCAGTTTTTCCCAAGTATTGTGGTATCCCCAACACCAACTGCACATAGGGTCGTACACATAATAAAGACTTGCTTCACTCATGAAAATTCCTTTAATTTATTAACTTAATAAAAAATAAGCTTGAATAGGATTGTTGTTTAATAATGATTATGACAGCTATTAGACAAATCGGTTTATGAAAGTTCACGTTTTTCTGTGTAAATGCGTTATATCGATTGTATCGATTAAAGTGTCTATTTTTTATACTCAAACAAAAGTTGACCAATTATTCAACAATTTTATATTAAAGCACTTATCAATAAGCCTATTGCAATCAAAAATGAAACTAAAAATACCTTTTCTTTGATTTAACCCCCTCTAAAAACATCTAAAAACAGTTATGTTGTCCAAGTATTTTTTAGGGATACCTTACTTTTGAATAAGACATATTGTTAGATAGGGATTAATTCAGAGTTAAATATTTATATGGATAGCGTATTTTCAAGCACATAGTTTTCGGTCTGAAATAGACTTTTTATAAGAATCATCTTGTGAAAGCGCTTTCTTTTGTTTAATCTGTTTTAAGATTCACTATCAACAACGATGTAGTTATAAGGTTTTCTAAATATCTTTTTTTCAAATCAATACATACAAAGTGTATGTATTTCGATGAAATGTAATTAATAAAGCATAATAATAGGGATTTAATCGTGTATAAAAATAAAATTACTCAAGCACTACTTATGGCAAGAGGTTTTACGCTTGCAACTGCATCAATCTCAGCCCCTGTCGTGGATGTACCTGCTGGTACTAAATTAGCAACAGAAACAAGAACTTGTTCGTGGTAATGGATCTGAAGTCGCTTCTCTAGACCCACATAAAACGCAAGGTGTACCTGAATCTCATGTGATTCGCGATCTTTTAGAGGGGTTAGTGAATCAAGATGCCGATGGTAATACCATACCTGGCGTAGCAGAACGTTGGGAGACAAGTGATAATAAAACCTTTACGTTCTACTTACGTCAAGACGCTAAATGGTCAAATGGTGATCCCGTCACTGCACATGATTTTGTTTACAGCTTCCAACGTGCCGTTGCCCCCGAAACTGCTTCACCATATTCTTGGTACCTTGAAATGACTACCATGGCAAATGCAAGAGATATTATTGCCGGGGAAAAAGATAAATCAACACTCGGTGTTAAAGCGATTGATGATTATACTTTTCAAGTACAGTTAGACAATGCCGTTCCTTATTTTGTAATGATGATGGGCCATACAACGGTTAAACCAGTGCACAAAGCAACCGTTGAGAAATTTGGTGATAAATGGACTAAACCAGAAAACTTCGTTGGTAATGGGGCTTTTGTTGTTAGTAACTGGGTGGTTAATGAACGTATTGAAATGGTGCCTAATGTAAACTATTGGGATAATGCGAAAACAGTACTAACTAAAGTCACTTTCTTACCAATTGAAAACCAAGTCGCAGAAATGAACAGATTTTTATCTGGCGAGCTTGATTTCACCTATGAAATTTCTAATGAACACTTTAAGCGTCTGAAAAAAGAACACCCTGAATCAGTAGCGATTAAAGGCGATTCTATGTACTTATTATTACAACTTTAATACTCAGAAACCGCCCTTTGATGATATCCGAGTGCGTAAAGCTATCTCCTATGCGATTGACCGCGACATCGTTGCTAATGCATTACTTGGGCAAGGCCAAAAACCGGCTTATTTCTTAACACCTGAAATTATTGCTGATTTCAGCCCTACTCTTCCTGCCTACGGCAAATTAACTCAAAAAGAGCGTAACGAAAAAGCGAAAGAACTATTAGCAGAAGCTGGTTATAACAAGGCAAACCCACTTAAATTTAGCTTGCTGTACAACACCAGTGAAAACCATAAAAAACTAGCTGTTGCAATTGGGTCTATGTGGAAAAAAACTTTAGGCGTTGAAGTCACCCTAGAGAATCAAGAGTGGAAAACTTACTTAGAAACTAAAAACCAAGGTAACTTTGAAGCCGCTCGTGCTGGTTGGTGTGGCGATTATAATGAACCATCAACATTTACTTCTTTAATGGAAAGTAATAACACCACTGGTGGTGTGCATTATAAAAGCGCGAACTTACGATGAATTAATAAAACGAGGCATTGAAACGACTTCTGCGAAGGAACGAGAAGAATTGTACTACGCCCAGGAAGCCTTATTAGCTGAAGATATGCCAATTGCACCAATTTATCAGTATGTAAAAACCCGCTTACTTAACCCTCGTGTAGGTGGTTATGCTGTCAATAATGCAGAAGATAAACTGTATTCAAAAGACATGTACATTATCGCTGAATAAACCATATTGCAATTAATCGAAGAGGCCAAGAGCAAATATTACTTTCATATATTTGCTCGACCGCCTCTTTTTTTGTTTAATTAAACAGAGTGAATTATGCTTAAATTCATACTAAAAAGGATCATTGAAGCAATTCCAACCTTGCTAATATTGATCACTATCTCGTTCTTTTTAATGCGCTTTGCACCTGGTAGCCCTTTTTCCAGTGAACGAACATTACCCCCTCAAGTGATGGAAAATATTAATGCCAAATATGGCTTAGATAAACCCGTCATGGAACAATACACCACTTACTTGACTAACGTCTTACAAGGTGATTTAGGGCCTTCCTTTAAATACAAAGACTTTACGGTAAATGAACTAGTTGGTACGCATTACCCGTTTCCGCGAAAATAGGCTCCTTTGCTTTTGTATTTGCATTAGTCTTTGGCGTCGCCATTGGCACCATAGTCGCACTTCGACAAAATACTTGGTTAGATTACAGCATTATGTCTACCGCTATGCTAGGTATCGTGATGCCCTCCTTTGTTCTCGCCCCAGTGCTGATCTATATTTTTTCTATCAATTTAGGTTGGTTTCCCGCAGGTGGTTGGCTCGATGGTACAGCCCAATATATGGTATTACCTGTATTAGGCATGGCAATGATGTATGTCGCTACCTTTGCACGTATCACACGCGGTAGCATGATTGAAACCCTAAATAGTAACTTTATCCGAACCGCTCGTGCTAAAGGATTAAGCTTTTCTTATATTGTTTTAAAGCACGCTCTTAAACCTGCGATGTTACCCGTTGTTTCCTATATGGGCCCTGCTTTTGTGGGCATTATTACTGGTTCTGTGGTAATTGAAACCATCTTTGGTTTACCTGGTATCGGAAAACTCTTTGTTAATGCCGCCTTTAATCGTGACTATTCACTAGTAATGGGTGTCACCATTCTTATTGGTTTCTTATTTATTTTGTTCAACGCCATAGTCGATATTCTTCTCGCTTATGTTGACCCGAAAATTCGTTATTAAAGGAAGAATGTTATGTTAACGAAAAAACAAAATTTAGAGGCGATTGATAATTTCGCTGAAAATTTAGAAATAGAAGGTCGTAGTCTTTGGCAAGATGCGCGTATTCGTTTTATGCGTAATAAAGCTGGCTATGATCAGCCTGATTATTTTAATTGCAATTACAGTGTCAGTTATCTTTGTGCCTATAGTCGCTGAATTTGCCTTTGATGATACTGATTGGTATGCCTTGCATGAAGCACCTTCTGATGTACACCTTTTTGGTACCGATAGTCTCGGGCGAGATTTATTTGTACGAACCTTTATAGGTGGACGTATCTCCTTAATGGTTGGCGTACTTGGTGCTTTAGTCGCGGTTATTATTGGTACTGTTTATGGCGCAACTTCAGGTTTCATTGGCGGTAAAGTAGACCGTATGATGATGCGATTTTTAGAAATTCTCTACTCTATTCCCTTTATGTTTCTAGTGATTGTACTGGTGACGTTCTTTGGTCGTAATATTGTTTTGATTTTTGTCGCTATTGGCGCCATTGCTTGGCTTGATATGGCGCGTATTGTTCGTGGTCAAACCTTAAGCCTTCGCGGTAAAGAGTTTATCGAAGCGGCCCATGTTTGTGGTGTCAGTAAATGGAACATCATCAGACGTCATATCATCCCAAATGTATTAGGCATTGTTGCCGTATATTCTACTTTATTAGTACCAAGCATGATTTTAACTGAATCCTTTCTGAGCTTTTTAGGGCTTGGCGTGCAAGAGCCAATGACTAGTTGGGGAGCATTGTTACAAGAAGGCTCTCAAACCATGGAAGTGGCTATTTGGCAAATCGCTTTTCCAGCGACGTTTATGGTCATCACACTATTCTGCTTTAACTATATCGGTGATGGTTTGCGTGATGCACTTGATCCTAAAGATAGATAAAACTTGGTAACAGACAGAAAGTATAAAAGGAAAAATAATGAATTTATTAGATGTCCAAGATCTGCGTGTCGAGTTTACCACTCAGGATGGTAATGTTACTGCCGTGAATGATCTTAATTTCTCACTTCAACCCGGTGAAACACTCGGTATTGTTGGAGAATCAGGTTCAGGAAAATCACAAACTGTATTTGCCTTAATGGGCCTATTAGCAAAAAATGGTATTGTTTCAGGTAGCGCAAAGTTCGAAGGTAACGAAATACTCAATTTACCGGAAAAACAATTAAACAAGGTGCGTGCTGAACAAATCGCGATGATTTTCCAAGATCCTATGACATCATTAAACCCTTATTTAAAAGTAAGTGTTCAAATGATGGAAGTGTTGATTTTACATAAAGGAATCAGTAAAAAAGAAGCCTATGAAGAATCAATAAAAATGCTAGAAGCGGTTAAAATACCAGAAGCACGTAAACGCATAGATATGTATCCTCATGAATTTTCAGGGGGAATGCGTCAACGCGTAATGATTGCAATGGCGTTGTTATGTCGACCTAAATTACTGATCGCCGACGAACCTACCACCGCACTCGATGTTACCATCCAAGCGCAAATCATGGCTTTATTGAATGAGTTAAAAGATGAGTTTAATACCGCTATCATTATGATCACCCATGATTTAGGTGTTGTTGCAGGTAGTTGCGATAAAGTGCTAGTGATGTACGCAGGACGTACTATGGAATATGGTACGGTAGATGAAATTTTCTACAAACCGAGTCATCCCTATTCTGAAGGCTTACTAAAATCTATTCCGCGATTAGACAGTGAAGAAGATATTTTACCAACCATTCCGGGTAATCCACCTAATTTACTGAACTTGCCAACAGGTTGCCCTTATCAAGATCGTTGCCATAGGGCACTGGATCGCTGTAAGAATGAATCACCACAATTAAAACACTTTGATGAACAGCGTTCGCGGGCGTGTTTTTCTGACTGGGAGACATGGTCATGAATAATGAAAAAATGCATAAAACAGAAAATAACAAATCATTAATTCTGGATATAAAGGATCTTAAAGTCACCTTCAATATTCCGTCAAAGTCAGCTTGGCCCTGGGCAAAACCAAGTGGTTTGAAAGCTGTTGATGGTGTTAGTCTTAAATTATATGAAGGTGAAACACTTGGAGTTGTTGGTGAATCAGGTTGTGGTAAATCAACATTAGCACGCGCCATTATTGGTTTAGTGCCTGCCACTTCGGGCAGTGTTGTTTGGCTTGGAGAAGATCTAACAAAACTTGAAGATGAATCTCTACGCCTAAAGCGCAAAGAAATTCAAATGATATTTCAAGATCCCCTTGCCTCTTTAAACCCACGTATGAACGTGGGTGATATTATCGCAGAACCACTGAAAACATTTTATCCGAATTTAACTAAAGATGAAGTTAAGTCACAGGTGAAAGAAATGATGGCTCGCGTTGGATTATTACCTAATGTAATTAATCGCTACCCCCATGAATTTTCTGGCGGACAATGTCAGCGTATCGGTATTGCAAGAGCACTCATTTTGAAACCTAAAATGATAATTTGTGATGAGCCTGTTTCGGCATTAGACGTATCAATTCAAGCGCAAGTGGTGAATTTATTACAGGAATTACAAAAAGAGCTAGGACTTAGTTTGGTCTTTATTGCCCATGATCTATCCGTTGTAAAACATATTGCTGATCGTGTATTAGTAATGTATCTGGGTAAACCCGTTGAATTTGCAGAATGTAATGCTCTGGTTCTCGGCGCCTCAACATCCTTATACAAAAGCACTCATGTCGGCCGTACCGATTCCTGATCCACGTATTGAGCGTAATAAGAAAATCCAAATGCTTGAGGGCGAACTTCCCTCTCCAATTAACCCACCTTCTGGTTGCGTGTTCAGAACACGTTGTCCAGTTGTAACTGATGCCTGTGCATCTAAAAATCCACAATTAAAAGGAAATGAAAGCCACTCTGTATCTTGCCTTTTACAATAAAAAGCCTTTCAAGCGCGTAAGCAAATTACGCGCTTATTAAAACTAATGAGCAACTAATATAGAGTAAAATTTTACTCTTGATTGAAAAACAACATTCGTTTAGCCTAAAATATTAGTCGCATCACAAACTGTACTCTTGCACCAAAATGATCCATTCTTAATATCAAAAATAGTTTTTTACAAAATATGATAAGCTCTTTACCTATAGATAAATAAATAGTATTTTAAAAACAGAGGTTTAATAATTAAAAACACAAGAAAAATACAAGTGTGAATGTTGGTTCAAATATTGCTTGATTTAACTAAGGGCAATAATTTAGAAAAAATGAAAGGACTTATTAATGTATCAATCATTTATTAAACAACATCGACTGAATAATGATTTTATCGATTTAGCAAAGATGCACTTTGCCCCGCTTGCACAGGAAATCATTGCCAAGCAATCTGAAATTAGCGCTTTAAATGTGGCTAAAGAAGAACAAACGCCTCCTTTTTTTGTTGGCGTAAACGGTCGCCAAGGCTCTGGAAAATCAACCCTGTCTGATTTTCTTTGTCATTATATTGAACAGGAAACCGACCTAAAGGTGATAGTTCTATCACTTGATGACTTTTATTTTTCTCAACAAAAACGCGCTCAACTTGCAGAAGATGTACACCCTCTATTTAAAACCCGTGGCGTTCCCGGTACACACGACGCAAGCACAAATGAAAGACATCTTTGCACAATTAACTAAAGCAACAGGCTCTATTGCCTTACCTCGTTTTAATAAAGCCACCGACAACCCTTTTCCTAGTGAAGAATGGCCTTGCATTGACCTTCCTGTAGATATTGTTATTTTTGAAGGCTGGTGTTGGGGTGTTACGGCACAAAAAGAACAACAACTGATCACCCCGATTAACGCCTTAGAAGAACAATTCGATAAAGATGCGCAATGGCGTACCTATGTAAACCAAACACTGATTAATGATTATCAAACACTTTATGAAGCCATGGATTTTTGGGTGTTATTAAAAGCACCTAGTTTTGATTGTGTTTACCAATGGCGTCTTGAGCAAGAAGACAAACTACGTGAAAAAGCCGATGCTACAAATAATAGTGGTGTCATGTCTGAACAACAGGTATTGCAATTTATCCAATATTACCAACGCTTAACAGAACACAGTTTAAGCACTATGGTAGATAGTTGTGATCGTGTTTTTTATCTCGATGAAAAGCGTAAGATAGAAAAAACCACCAATAAAAAGCAGAATTTAAAATGAATAAAAAAAGATTAGTCTTTACAGATTTAGATGGCACCTTATTGGGTCATTATACTTACCAAACAGAGCCGGCAGAAGAAACTATTACTGCTCTCAAATTTCATGATATTCCTATTATTCCTAACAGTAGTAAAACACTGCAAGAAATAGTATTGATTCGCCAACAATTAGATTTAATGTCACCTTTCATTATAGAAAATGGTGCGTGCGGTTTATATTCCCGTTAATTATTTTGATGTTCAGCCAGAGGAACTCATTTAGATAATGGTTTCTGGGTTAAACCCTTTTGCCAAACTAAAGAGCACTGGCTTTCTTTAATATCTGAGCAAGCACCTGAATTCAAAAAACATTTTCAAGGATTCTCTGAACTCACTAACGAGCAATTAGCGGAACTTACTGGGTTAGATATTGTCCAAGCTTCACTGGCTAAAATGCGTCAATATGGTGAACCACTTAATTGGCTTGGTACCGAGGAAGTAAAAAGTGAATTTATTAAAAAAATGAACCTGATGGGTGCAAATATTTTACAAGGTGGACGTTTTGTTCATGTCAGTGGACACTGTGACAAAGGTGTTGCTCAACGCTGGTTAACAGAACAGTATCAAAAACAAAACCCCAAAAGCAAATACATTACTATCGCACTTGGTGATAGTGATAACGATAGCGCAATGCTTGAAGAAGCAAGTCTCGCAGTACAAATAAGCTCGCCAGTGCACGATTTTCCTAAACTAAAAGAAAAGAAGGTGTTTATCAAAGTCGTCAATGCGGGCCTGCAGGCTGGGCAGAAAGCCTAGAAAAACTAATATTATCAGAACTTATTGCGCAGTAGATTAACAGCACAGGAGATTTATCATGGCTGATTTTTATCAGAACGGTATTGTCACAACAATGCATAACTTGACAAGACGTAGTGATCAAGATTTAGAGCAAGAATTAAAAACCTTTACTAAAAAACGTCCAATGGGACTTATTTTACCCTCATTATTTTCAGAATTAGAAGGTGACGCGCTACCAGAAATCGTAGACCACTTATGTGAAGTCCCCTACTTAACTGAAATTGTCATCGGCCTAGATAGAGCTAATGAAGAACAGTATCGTCACGCCTTAAAATTCTTCAAAAAACTACCTCAACATCACCGTGTTTTATGGAATGAAGGGCCAAGGTTAAAAGCCTTAGATGCTAAATTACAAGCATTAGGTGTTGCCCCTAAGGAATTAGGTAAAGGGCGCAATGTTTGGTACTGCATGGGTTATACCCTAGCTTCTGGCAAAACAGAATCGGTTGCCTTACATGATTGCGATATTGTCACCTACGATAAAGGACTTTTAGCTCGTTTAATTTACCCAGTTGCTAATCCGATGTTTAATTATGAATTTTGCAAAGGTTATTATGCACGAGTTGCCGATGGTAAAATTAATGGTCGAGTTTCACGTTTACTGGTTACACCACTAGTAAAAGCATTGAAAAAAACCATCGGTCACAATGATTACTTAGAGTTTATTGACAGCTTTTTATATCCACTTGCAGGAGAGTTCTCCTTTAGAAAAGATGTTTTATCGGACTTACGTATTCCAAGTGATTGGGGATTGGAAATTGGCGTTTTATCAGAAATGCACCGTAATTATGCAAGTAACAGAACCTGCCAAGTTGATATTTCCGATGCTTACGACCATAAACATCAAGACCTTTCTCTGGACAATACTGAAGGTGGGTTATCAAAAATGTCCATTGATATCACCAAAGCATTTATTCGAAAATTGGCCACACAAGGGCAAACCTTCACTAGTGAAGATATTCGAACACTGAAAGCAACCTACTACCGTATCGCGCTTGATTACGTCGAAATGTATCGTAATGATGCCATGATGAATGGCCTTAAAGTAGATATCCATTCAGAGGAAAAAGCGGTTGAAATGTTTGCAGAAAATATTATGACTGCTGGTCAAGTATTTTTAGATAAACCAATGGAGACGCCATTTATTCCTTCATGGAATAGAGTTATCAGTGCCATGCCAGATGTGCTAGAACAGCTTAAAGAAGCAGTCGAATTGGATTATCAAGAGTTTAGTGAATCCTAATAAAAAAACAAAAGGCATGATTAATCTTTGGTGGTATTAATCATGTCCTCTTAAAAAACCACCACCACAATAAAATTGATAGGGATATTTATGGCTGATGAGAAAAAACTAACGATGTGCTAGACGCCTTAGCGACTAATTTAACCCAGCAACTCAGCTTTATATATAGCAATGTTAATTTAGCAATTAGTTACGAATCAATCAGTGAAGAGTTGATTAAACTAATGCGTTTAGATGATGCCTGTCATCAACCAATTGCCTATCAGAATCACTGGTCCGAAAAAGACATCATTATGCTCACCTACGGCGATAGTGTGATTGAAAATGATCAAAAACCCTTAGTTACCCTGCAAAACTTTATCGATACTTACATAGGCAAAAGTATTAATAGTGTGCATATTCTGCCTTTTTTCCCTTACAGCTCTGATGATGGTTTTTCTGTTATAGATTACTCCAGTGTCAATGAATCACTGGGAGATTGGGATGATATAAAAGTCATTGCTAAAGAACGCCGTTTAATGTCAGATTTAGTTATAAATCACTGTTCTAGCCGAAGTGCTTGGTTCCAGAATTTTATTAGGGGAAGGTGTTGGTCATGACTTCTTTTATACCGCCTTACCAGATGTGAATACTGCAGATGTTGTGCGACCACGAACCTCCCCTTTATTACGAGAGACAGAAACCGGTAAAGGCACACAACATGTTTGGTGTACCTTTAGTCACGACCAAGTCGACTTTGACTTTAGAAACCCTCAGGTTTTAAAAAGCTTTGTTGAAATCATCCGTTTATATCTTGATATGGGTGTGCGTATTTTCCGTTTTGATGCCGTAGCCTTTTTATGGAAAACATTGGGAAGCACTTGCATTAATCTACCAGAAACTCATCAAGTAGTGCGTCTATTAAGAACATTAATTGAACATGCACAACCAGATGCGGTGATTATTACGGAAACTAACATCCCTAATACACAAAACCTGACCTATTTTGGTAATGCTAATGAAGCACATGCTATTTATAACTTCTCCCTACCGCCTTTATTAATTAACACCCTAGTCACAGGAGACTGTTTATATTTAAAACGTTGGTTAATGACCATGCCTCCTGCACAGGATGGTACCTTTTACTTTAATTTCATTGCTTCACATGATGGTATCGGTTTAAGACCAGCTGAAGGTTTATTAGACGATGAAGAATTGTCGACTCTGGTTGATACCATGCAAAATTTTGGTGGTAAAGTTTCATGGCGTAGTACTGAAACGGGTGAACAGAAAGCCTACGAAATTAATATAGCACTTTACGATGCGCTATAAGGCACAATAAATGGCAGAGATCATTTAGGTTTACAACGCTTTATTTGTGCGCATACCATTATGTTTGCGCTTGAGGGTGTACCGGGTATCTATATTCACAGCTTATTAGGTACACAAAACGACTATGAAAAAGTCAAAAATACCAACCAAAACCGAGCGATTAACCGCCATCGTTGGGATTATGATCTGTTAAAAACTGAATTAGATGATAGTGAAAGCCATCATCACACTGTACTCACATCCCTTAAGCAATTATTAAATTTACGTATTAAACAACCTGCTTTTCACCCTAATGCAACACAATTTACTCTGCATTTAGGGCTACAACTATTTGGTTTTTGGCGTCAAAGTCAAAATAGAAAACAGAGCCTATTTAGCATCAGTAACATCACCATGCATAGTATAGAGCTTGCTCTTAATGACTTGAATTTAATTATGACGGAGGATTGGTTCGAATTAATTTCAGGCGAAAAAATAAAAGCAGATCAACTTTCTATTATTCTAGAGCCCTATCAAACGGTTTGGATAAGTAATATAGAAACACCTAAAACATAATAATATCAGCTTAATCAATCAAGGAGAGCTGTCCTTGATTGATTAAATTTGATTAATCTTGCCATTGCCTTTGCATTTTCTTAATGGTTTCAGCAGGCACCCCATGAATGCTTTGATATTTTCCTGTGCAGACCTTAATCACTAATTTTGCCTGATATTGTTTCGCGAGATTCCTGTAAGTACTCATCTCCCACTGTTTTACAAACGTATTTGAGATAACAACACTTTTATTTTTCTTTAAAAGAGACTCGCATTCTGTTTCACACCATAGATGTGCTTTCTTTAATAAGCTTGGTTGGAAAGTATAAACACCGGCATTATCTAAAAAATACATATCAGCTTCTAAATGAACAGCATCCATTTTACGTGCAAGCGTGCTTTTACCACTACCTGGTAAACCTCGGAGTAAAGTTAAGGTTAAACCTGAGGACACACTATTACTTTCCGAGTAAATAACGAATACGAGATTTTAATAAATCTGTGGCAATACGATTCTTACCACCGCGCGGAACGATAATATCTGCATGTTGTTTAGAGGGGTCAATAAATTGCATAAACATCGGGCGAACCGTTGTTGTATATTGTTCAATAACCGAGTCCATACTACGGTTTCGTTGTGCTATATCTCGCTTTAAACGACGCATTAAACAGATATCTAATGGCGTATCAATAAAAATACTCACATCTATTTGATCACGCAAATTGGCATCGGTTAATAACAGAATTCCCTCTAAAATAATGATTTTTTTAGGAGTTAATGTGATAGTTTCAGATAAACGAGTATGCTCTGTATAACTATAAACGGGAATATCAACAGCCTGTTTGTTTTTAAGATCAACTAATTGCTGACATAATAAACCATGGTCAAAGGCCTTAGGGTGATCGTAATTAGTTAAAACACGTTGATCCATTGAAAGATGAGATTGATCTTTATAATAGGCATCTTCAGAAATAATGCCAATTTGATCAGTTCCTAACTCCGCACATAACTCATCAAAAATAGTGTTTGCAATCAAGCTCTTACCTGATGCTGATGCCCCTGCAATGGCAATCACGACACAATCTTTAGTATTCAATTTTTCTCACCTTATTTTTTACATGATTCAATAATTTATAAAAGCGCATTGTACAGGAATTAATCCTTAAATGTGTTCAAGAAAAATCAACATTTTAAAAATTTACGATTTATTTTTGCATCGATTATGACTTATATCTATTGTGGATCATGGGTATAATCTGACACCAATCAATACGCATTATAAAAAGAGATAATTTGTGGAATTATTAAGAATCGATTGTTTAGGAAAAGAATTAAGGCTTGAAGGTTCTATGGCTGGATGGCAACAGCTATTTTGGGGAGACACTATAGTCGCCGGCAAAAATGCTTCAGAAGACAACCAAGGCGCTTTTACGCATGAGTTTCAATTAAACCACCAACAAGCTGGAGAAAGTGAGCCAATCACCACCACAATTCGCTTAGAAATAGATTTAACATGGCAACCATTTCTAATTAGTTACCGTTTATTACATGAACAGGAAGTATTGCAGGAAGGTAGCCGAAATACTAAAGATATTGAGCAACAGAAACCTGTTAAGCCAGCCCCCGTTCAGCGAAAAATAAGCATCATTGGTCTTGCTTCCTTAGGTTTAAAATTACTTAAAAGCGCAAAGGTCATCAAAGTCATTTTAGTAGGTGCAAGTTTTGCGACTTACTCTTGGTTATTTTCATTTCAATTTGCATTAGCGTTAATTGCCTGTTTAGTATTTCATGAATATGGCCATATTAAAGCGATGAAACATTTTGGTATGAAAACCAAAGGCATTTATTTAATTCCCTTTATGGGAGGCTTGGCACTTAGTGATGAGAAAATCAATACGCGTTGGCAGGATGTTGTTATCTCTATCATGGGACCTTTCTTTGGTTTAATAATGTCGATTTTAGCACTGCTAGCCTATTGGCTGACCGATGAGCCCTTTTTCGCTGGCTTAGCGACTTTTAACGCGTTACTCAACCTGTTCAACCTATTACCTATATTACCGCTTGATGGTGGCCATATTTTAAAGAGCATTAGTTTCTCAATGAACAGCACCGCCGGATTAGTCGCTTGTATTGCAGGTGCAGCTGGTTGGTGTTTTTTTAAGTTACAGCCTCGGACTCGCATTACTTGGTTTTATGCTACTAATTGGAAGCGTAGAAATAGTGTTTGAATGGAAAACGCGACATCAAAGTCACCTTCTCCCCTTAGACAGATATGGACAATTATTTTCTACTGCTTGGTATTTTCTAACGGTTGGTGCTCTTATTGCAATTATCTGGGTGTTAGCTGATTCAGGCGATGAAATTCTCAGTTTACCTTTAAAAATATTACAAAGTTAAATTGAAGTTTAATAAATTTCTCAATGGATAAGTAAAGAAGCTCAAACGTTTTGCTTATCCACCTTTAAAAATGTATGTATCTACCTTTCTCTTCAGCGACTCTCTAAAAACTTTCAAAAATAGAAATTAAAAATTTGACCAAACTCACGTTTTGCTTCTACACTTTTTATTGGATCACTTTCCTATGATTTGATTTCTTTCTATTTTACTTGGACATTTGTATGAGACTAAAGCTAAAAGTTATTTTAGGAGCCGGCGCATTAGCGGCTATTCCCGTTATTATTGCTTGTATTACCATTGGCTTTATTGCTTCTAAAGAAAGTCAGGTTGCTTTGCAACATGCCGCAGAAGAACACCTTGTTGCAGTCCGCGACCTGAGCAAGGAACGTGTTGAAGACTACTTTTCAACTATTAACCAGCAAATATTAAACCTGTCGCAAAATCAACTTACTATTGATGCGGCCAGTTCATTTAGTCTCGGCTTTTCTCGTTATAAAAAGCAGGCTAATGCAGATATCGCACAATTAAAATCTGAATTAAGCCAATACTATGAGAATGATTATCTTAATGAGTTTAAAAAACGTAACAATGGAAAGTCGATTGATACACTAGCTTGGCTAAATCAACTAAGTGATGATGCCATCGTATTACAACACAGTATGATCCAAGCGAATACAAATGCCTTAGGTGAAAAAAACAAACTCACTGATCTGGAAAACTATTCCAGTTATAACCGTTCCCATAAAATATTCCATCCTAGCTTTGATTATTATTTACAACAGTTTGGTTACTACGATATTTTTATTGTAGACAGTGAATCGAGTAATATTATTTACTCTGTTTTTAAAGAGCTGGATTACGCCACCTCTCTTACAACAGGCCCTTTTAAAAACAGTCAAATAGCAAAGGTTTTTAACCAAGCAAATCAAGCTGATGACCCTAGTTTTGTTGCCATCAGTGACTTTGTACCTTATTTGCCTTCTTATAATGACCCTGCGGCTTTTATTGCATCACCTATTTTTGAAAATGATCAAAAAATTGCGGTGCTTATTTTCCAAATGCCAATTGATAACATTAACAAAGTAATGACTCACCACCATCGCTGGCAGGAAGTAGGATTAGGCGCTTCTGGTGAAACTTATTTAGTCTCAGAAGATAAAACATTACGCTCTATGAATCGCTCGCTAATCGAAGATAAAAACAGCTATCTGCAAGCATTAAAAGAAGCCTCTGTGAGTAACGAAATTATTGAAGTCATTGATGCTAAAACCACCAGCATTGCTTTACAGCCAGCAAATTCACCAAAAATTGAAGATGCTATTAATGGTGAAAGTGGTATAAATATTTATACAGACTATCGAAATACGCCACTGTTATCAGCCTATGCGCCACTTAAAATTAAGGGGTTAAATTGGCTTATTCTCAGTGAAATTACAGTCGATGAAGCCTTTAATTCCGCAAAAGAATTAACCAATCACATTTTAGTTATATCCATTGCAATGACAATTGGCTTAGTTATCGTAAGCCTTATCATTGGTTTCTTTTTTGCTAATGCCACTACTGCACCGATTATTAAACTGAGTAAGGCTATTAACGATATTCAAGTAAATTCTGATTTAACGAAACGTTTAGAGGTCACCTCAAATGATGAAATTGGTATGGCGAAGACAGTCCTTTAATTTAATGTTAGAGAAATTTCATAATGATATTTTACAAGTTTCTAAAGCATCCTTAGAAATCGCCACAGTTTCAGAGGAAACCTCGGTTATTAGCAAACAAACCAGCAGAGACTATTTTTGATCAAAAAAATCAAACCGAACAAGTCGCCACTGCTATAACACAAATGAGCTCTACGGTGCAGGAAGTGAGCCTAAACATCAGTAATACAGCGCAGGCATCTGAACAGGCGAATAAGGAAACTGATACTGGCCGTAGAATGGTTGAATTAACGGTAGAAGCAATTAATGATTTATCAGAATACATCGAAAGCTCATCAACTATCATTCATCAAGTAGGCCGTGATAGTGAAAATATTAACAGTGTTATTGATGTGATTAGAGGTATTGCAGAACAAACTAATCTATTAGCCTTAAATGCGACGAATAGAAGCAAGAAGAGCAGGCGAGCAAGGCCGAGGGTTTGCAGTTGTTGCCGATGAAGTACGTACCTTAGCGGGGCGCACACAACAGTCGACACAGGAAATTCAAAGCATGATTGAAAATCTGCAAACAGGTGCGCTAAAAGCCGTTAAATCAATGGATGAGAGCAATGACAAAGCACACGCTGTAGCAGAACCAAGCAAATCAAGCAGGCACCTCATTAACTGTTATCGCTGAAGCTGTTGCACGTATCAATGAAATGAGCACACAAATCGCCAGTGTCGCTGAGCAACAAAATGCGGTTAATGAAGACATCAATAAAAATATTATTAGTATTAACGATCTCGCAGAGCAAACGGCAACGGGAGCTGAAAAAACCACTAGCTCCACACAGAAACTTAGCTTGTTAGCGGAGCAATTAAATTCAATGGTTAAGGAATTTAAAGTATAAAAGGATTGAAGGCTGGAAAGCTGGAAAGCTGGAAAGCTGGAAAGCTGGAAAGCTGGAAAGCTGGAAAGCTGGAAAGCTGGAAAGCTGGAAAGCTGGAAAGCTGGAAAGCTTGAAAGCTTGAAAGCTGGAAAGCTGGAAAGCTGGAAAGCTGGAAAGCTGGAAAGCTGGAAAGCTCGAAGGCCGGAAAGCTCGAAGGCTTGAAGGCTCGAAGGCCGGAAAGCTGGAACCTTAAAGCCCTAAAGCCTTATAGCCTTATAGCCTTATAGCCCTACAGCCTTAAAGCTCGAACCCTTAAAGCAAATATTCTGCATGAAACGTAAGATGATCATCAATAAAACTACTGATAAAAAAGTAACTATGATCATAGCCTGGCTGTAATCTTAATTGTAAATTCAAGTTATTTTCTTTAGCAATTTTAGCTAAAACCTCAGGCTTTAACTGTTCAGTTAAAAACTGATCTGCTTCACCTTGGTCCACTAAAATCGGTAAATTAGAACCCTTTTTCAGCAATTCAGAGGCATCATAGGCAAGCCAATCAGATTGCTCATTCCCTAAATATTGCCCTAAAGCTTTCTTTCCCCATGGGCTATTAATGGGATTACAAATTGGGCTAAAGGCGGAAATAGATTGATATGCTTGCTGATTCTTTAATCCAATTGTTAAAGCTCCGTGCCCACCCATACTGTGTCCAGAAATAGATTTTTGAGTACTAACTGGAAAATGAGCTTCAATTAATGCAGGTAATTCTTGGGTAATGTAATCATACATTTGGTAATGTTTATTCCAAGGTGGTTGTGTTGCATTAACATAAAAACCAGCTCCTAAGCCAAAATCATAAGTCGCATTTTCATCATCAGGTACACCTTCGCCACGCGGGCTAGTATCGGCGACAACAATGACAATACCGAGCTCAGTCGCTTTTTTAAAAGCACCTGCTTTTTGCATAAAGTTTTGATCATCACAGGTTAATCCCGACAACCAATAAAGCACAGGTACCTTATTCTTTTCACTCGCCTTCGCCGGCAAAAAAATGGCAAATTGCATGCGACAATTAACAGATTTTGCATCATGTTGATATTGTTTATGCCAACCACCAGCAACCTTATTCTGACTAATATTCTGTAAATTCATCATGACTCCATAAATTCCTGAAAATAATAGACTCTTTCAAAGATGAAAGAGTCTAAATAAACCATTAATCATTACTTAGCAAAATGAATAACACTTCGAATACTCTTACCTTCATGCATTAAATCAAAGGCTTCATTAATTTTCTCAAGTCCCATGGTATGGGTAATGAAATCATTTAAGGCAAACTCACCAGCCATGTAACGTTCAACTATTTCTGGTAACTCAGAGCGCCCTTTTACACCACCAAATGCACTACCGCGCCATACTCGACCTGTTACTAATTGGAATGGACGTGTTGATATTTCTTGTCCAGCACCAGCAACACCAATCACAACAGACTCACCCCAACCTTTGTGACAACATTCGAGTGCACTACGCATCACATCCACATTACCAATACATTCAAAGGAATATTCAACACCGCCATCGGTCATGTCAACAATCACCTCTTGAATTGGCTTATCGTAATCCTTAGGATTAATGCAATCTGTCGCACCTAATTTTTTGGCAAGTTCAAATTTACTCTCATTGATATCAACACCAATAATGCGATTTGCTCCGGCCATTTTAGCGCCAATTATTGCAGATAAACCAATACCACCTAAACCAAATATAGCAACATTATCACCGGCTTCTACTTTAGCTGTATTTAGTACAGCTCCCATACCAGTTGTCACACCACAGCCTAATAAACACACTTCTTCTAAGGGTGCTTCTTTACTTACTTTAGCTAATGAAATTTCTGGTAATACCGTAAATTCGGAAAATGTTGAACAGCCCATGTAATGATAAATTGGCTGACCATCTTTATAAAAACGAGTTGTACCGTCAGGCATAAGACCTTTACCCTGTGTTTCACGTACTGCACTACATAGGTTGGTTTTTCCTGAGGTACAAAATTTACACTTACCACACTCAGCCGTATAAAGTGGGATAACATGATCCCCCACTGAAACACTGGTCACGCCTTCACCAATTTGTTCCACAATACCGCCACCTTCATGGCCTAAAATCGCAGGGAAAACACCTTCAGGATCTTCACCAGATAAAGTAAAGGCATCAGTATGACAAACACCAGAAGCCACAATACGTACTAAAACTTCACCTTTGCGAGGTAACATAACATCAACTTCTTCAACAGAGAGAGGTTGATTTGGGCCCCAGGCAATTGCGGCTTTCGACTTAATAAATTTATCTGTCATTGGAAATCTCCATTTTAGTTGTTGGTTTGATATGCCCCAATAAAGTAGACATGGGGTTATAGTTGTTCGAGGCTAGAAGCTTACGACTCGAAGCTTTATTCGCTTAGTCTCGAGCTACGAGCATTGAGCCTCGAAATTATTAATCATTTTTTTGATATGGATAGATTATAGTTTACAAAATATAAGTAACAATCCCGTAAAAATACAAAACTTAATTACATATTTGTAATAGTATAATAACGTAAGTACATCAGCAACAAAACGAACAGGATAATAAATGGATAATTGGTTAGGCATTAATGAATTTGTCGCAGTGGTTGATACTAGCAGTTTTACTAAAGCGACAAAGCAACTCAATACCTCTGTCGCCCAGGTCAGCCGTAAGGTCGCTAGCCTAGAGCAAAGGTTATCTACTAAATTGTTATTACGAACCACACGAAAAATTACAGTAACTGAAGCAGGAGCCCATTACTTTAAACATTGTCAGAGCCTCATTGAGGGCCTAAAACAGGCTGATCTTGCCTTATCCAATCTATCACAATTACCTAAAGGCTTATTGACTGTTACTGCACCAATCACCTATGGAGAACAAATAATTTCACCACTGCTAAATCGCTTTATGAAACAATACCCTGATCTCAAACTAAAATTAATTCTTTCCAATCAAACCTTAGACCTTATCAAAGACAATATTGATTTAGCTGTTCGCATTGGTTATTTAGAAGACTCAACCATGATGGCTAAAAAACTCAGTCAACGACAATTACGTGTTTGTGCATCACCTGATTATATCGAACAATATGGAACACCCTTTAGTTTATCTGAACTGCAACATCACAACTGCTTAATTGGCAGTTCATCCCTATGGGCATTTCAAGATCATGGTAATGAACGTAATATTCGCATTAAAGGTAATATCACTTGTAATAGTGGTTTCGCTTTATTAGACGCCGCAATTAAAAGCATTGGCTTAGTACAATTACCTGATTATTATGTTGATCAAGCGTTGAAAGAGGGAAAGCTTATTGAATGCTTAACAGCCTACCGCCCTCCCTTACAGAAAATATGGGCTATGTACCCTAATAATCGTTATCTATCAGTAAAAGTCTCTTTATTGATCGCCTTTTTAACTGATGAATTAAGTAATGAGTAAACTATTGATTAAAAATCAAAAAATATAATTTCATTTAAGATCATGATCTTACTATGAAAATGTTTTAAATATGATATCTTTACTAAAACAACCCAAGCACATGAGACAGGCGACTTTAAAGCTCATTGAAACTTGATAGGTAATTCATTTTTATGACAAATACTCAGCCCTATTCTGATATAAACCTTGAACAATTAATTTTACATTGGCAAGTTGACCTAAAATCAGGGCTGTTTGAATGTGATGAAAAACTCATTCAGCTATTAAATCCAGAAAAAAACTGTTTAGACTTACCTCAATTATTTGCGTACCTTTGATCGCCGTCGCGTGAATGAGTTACAAGACTCTTTTAAAAAAGTTATCGAAGCACAGGCATTATTTACCACTTCAATATTGATTAACATTTTTGATAAACGTTATTTAGTTAATTTATCCATCGATTATACAAAAAATAAAAACAATATTATTTTTGGAAAAATTGATTTCTTAATGGGCTTCCCTAGTGTTAACGAAGAAGATGAACTGGTTAAAATTTTATTTAACCGCGCTAGTAATGCCATTTTAATTACAGATAAAGATCATGTAATTATTAAAGCCAATGAACAATTCTTAAAAAATTCAGGTTATAAGCCAAACGAACCGATAGGTAAACAGGCAAATATCTTAAAATCAGGGCAATACAGCCCAGAGTTCTATAAAAAACTTTGGCATATTGTTGATAAAGAAAAAATTTGGGCTGGTGAAATATTAGTAAAAAACAAACATGGCGAAATATATGCTCATGATGTCAAAATTCAACGTATTGAGCTTTCTCAAAACAACCACTTTTATATCGCTGAATCAAAAAAACTAGATTACTCTACACAAATTCTAGCTAATAACCCCTTAGACCTTAGATTGAGCCAAAACTGCTTATTATCAAAGGAAACTTTCATTGAAAAAATGGAAGAAAAGTTTACCTCACTTTCCTCAGAGGAAACCTTAGCCGTCGCGAGCATTCAATATTACCCTGTTACAAAAAGTCAGTGACTCTATGTTAAAATGGCTACTTTCGCGACGCTTCTCTGAATCTGATTCAAGCGGTTTTATTGGCGAAATTAGCCACGATATTTTTATTGGCATGTGGGTTGTTGAAAAAAGTGCCGACCAAGTAAATAACCTTATCCAAAATATGTTAAGTGTATTAAGCGGAGGTGCTCAGGAGAATCAGTTAGACTTCATTTCTATTATCAATATGGGAGTTTCCGTACTTTATGTTGATGCAAAAAGTACACAACAATTAGTTGCTCACAGTGTACAAACCTTAATTACTAGCCCAAACAAAAATGCCTCAACGATTAATTATTTTGATCCTCGCCTAGCAAAACGTTTTAATCGAAGAAAAACATTATCAAGATTATTACATCAAGCATTACAGTCTGATCATCTAGAAGTTTATTATCAACCAATTGTAGATATTAAAAGCATGCGTATAGTGAAGTTTGAGGCATTAATGAGGCTCAAACTAGACACTGATATTGAATACGATACTCAAGAGTTAATTGAAATTGCCGAGCAATATGGCTGGGTTGATAAAATTGATATGGCAGTCACTAAGATTGCATTAAAGGATATTAAAAAAATACGTCAACATTATTTGATAGATGATATTGGCATTACCATTAATCGCTCTCTGTCAAACGATAAAATTTCCAGTTGTTGTCTAAAAGACACCTTAACGGTGCTCTCTAAGTCCGATATCGACCTAAATACAGTAACTATTGAGTTAACAGAGTCTGCATTATTCGACAACCTTAACCAACAGCGTGTTTGGGTCGAAAAAATAAGAGCAAAAGGCATTAGCGTTGCATTAGATGACTTTGGTACAGGTTATTCTTCCTTTACATACTTAAACAAATTACCAGTCAATATCGTTAAAATTGATGAGATCATTTGTCACCGACATTACACTAAATAGTAATGAATATTTGATGATTGAAATGTTATGCCGTTTAACTCATAAAATGGGTGGTAAAGTTATTGCCGAGGGTATCGAAACGGCTAAGGAATTATTACTATTATCCCGTGCTAAAGTCGATATGCTACAGGGTTATATTTTCAGTAAACCACTCAGCTTAGATAGTATTTTGAGTAGTTCTAGAAACCCAATTAAATCAGAATTAATGCCACTTTGTTTTAAACCACAGAGTGTTATTGCTAATGAAATTATGCAAACAGATTTTATTACGATTTCCTCAGATGAACGTTTATTAGAGGCAAAACAGGCCTTTAAAGAGCATTCAGTAGAGCATTTACTAGTTATAGAGAAAAATAAATGTATTGGCGTCCTAACAAAGGCAAACTTAGATAAAGTGCTTAGCCCCTACCTTGATACAAAAAGTGAACAACAACGAGATTTGCTTACATTAGAGAAACGTGTCCATCAAGTTATCAACAAAGCCTTTTTTGCCTTTCAAGATACAACTGAGATCACTGAAATTGAAGAAGTATTTTTAGAAAAAGCCAATGAAGTGATTGTGCTTAATGATGACTTAGGTCATTGCTGTGGAATTATTACTGCCAAAGAAATATTAAATCATCATCATAGATGCAAACTCGAAGCTCTTTAGCATTTGCCATCTATACCCGTTACCAATCAAGGTGCTTTGTTCAGTCGCTAGTTCGGACAGTAAAGCAAGGCGCAACATGATGACCTCTCGAGCGATTAACTAAGTTAATCCTCTGCCGGTAGATGTAAAAACAAGTATTTACATCTTAAATGGCTAGCCCTTATCGAATGTTGCAACGCTGAATTGCTTTTCGAACTAACGACCCATAGGGCAAGTTTTGAGGCAAGCATCTTCGTTGTTAGAAAGTATTGATTTAACCAGTTAGATCTTCAACTTTCTGCCTAGAAGCTACTCACCTCAAAACTTGCTGAACTTTGCATCTTGAATGATAACGGGTATATTAATAAACACCGTAACATTTCGTGTTTTACAAAACCAAAGTAGACATTCCAAAGAGAAACAAATATGAAGCAAAAAACCGATATCATCACCAACCTTGAAGAGCTAGAAACATTTTTAGTTTCTGTCGAAACTGGCGGTCTAGGATTAACCAATGTAGCAGGAGTTGCAATGGCAACCAATAACAAAGATGGTCGACGTTTTGTGGCTGTTTTAGATGATAACCAACAATTGATTTTATCTCGCTGGGTAACGGAAGAAGTTTTTCAAACTGGCCAGGATAGAGTTCGATTTGGACCAAATCATAGCAAGCATTAAACGGCCTGAAATAGACCAGACTTGATGCTAACCAGAAACAAATTTAAGGTGAGCATCAATCTAACTAACAACTTAGTGGAAATGTACGTCTTCACCGGTAAAAGTGGTTAGCACTAATTCACTTGGATTATAATCATCTTCATTACCTGCGATATAGCGTAAATGCTCCCAGGTTAAGATGTAAGCTAAATATAAGCGTTTAATACGTTTAGAGCGAATATGCTTATCTTCAATTAACAAACTACCAGAATAGCCTTGCAAATTTTCAATAATATTCACAAAACGTAACCAACGTTTATGTTTCGTTTTATGGTCAATAGCATCTCCGACTGCTAAATAAAACGCTTCTAAAGCAGACCAGAATCGACCGTTAGTTTCTGGATTATTACTTTTCCTACCCACTTTAATTGCCTGAGTAAAAGTATAAGCAGTTAAGCCCTGTGATTGCAGGTAATCAGATAATTGTACCTTCAGCAATTCAAAACCTTGTTGCAAAATTGCATTTTCAGATAAGTAACTTTCGTTTCTTAAGTTTTGTTTTAAAAAATTATCTAAATCTTGGTTCATTGGTTTTCCTAAATTTTTGTCATTGGATGGGTTAATACCATTAATGCCATCAAAGTAAAAGCCTAAATTTGGTAATCAAAAAATTTGCGATGATTTTTACCTGCACTTAGGCTACTTATTTTATTTTTATGCTTATAAGCTTTCCAATTTGATACTTGCGAACCTTGATTAAGATGCGGAAATGCTTGGTTGTTTTCATCGGAATGTTCACCGTCGACTTCTAAAAACCTCATCAAGGTTGCTAAACTACGAGGTTCACTGATATTAATCGATAATAGATCTTGTCGATTTTTAAAATAGGTTTCAACTTGTTTCTGATGATTATTATAACAATAACGTAAATGCTCATCAGTTATTACATTAATACGAGATAGCTCAAAGGTTTGCTCAAAGCTACGTTTTAACACGGGATTAAAATGCCCCGTTTTAGGCTGTAAATGAGGCGCCATTTTGCTTAATAACCTTTGCATCGAAGGTAGCCACAATGATAACTCTCTTTGTAAATACACAAATTTAGAACCTGGGAATAACCGGTCTAATTGCTGATAATCTGAAAAACAAGGGCAATCAGAGATAACCTCTGCCAATTCAAATGTGCGTTGTGTGAAAGCGGTATGAGCGACTTTAAAGCCTTTCTCTAATAACGCCACACTAATACTAGTTGTGCCCGTTCTAGGCAAGCCAATAATAAATATTTTTGAGCACGGCTTAAGCGTCAAAGGGAACGCCACTGTGAAACTTAAAATTGTTATCTGGTGCCAAAATCAACTCTGCTTCTACTTTCCCAAAGTGTACGACTTTCTCGGAAATATCTTCCTTTGAGATGGATTGAGCAAGTGACAAATAATCTTGATAATGACGTGCTTCCGAACGTAATAACGACACATAAAAATCGCCCAAATGCTTATCAAGATGTGGCGCTATTTTGGCAAAACGCTCACAGGATCTAGCTTCAATATAAGCACCGCAAATAAGCTTATCAATTAAAGTATCCGGCTCATGAGTTTTAACATGTTTTAGCATGCCTTTCGCATAACGTGATGGGGTAATGCTGTCATATTTAACACCATAATGATCCATCATTTCCAGCACCTGATAAAAATGATGTAACTCTTCTTTAATTAATAACACCATCTTATCAATCAAATCTTGCCCATAGGGAGAATCAGATTTTGCTAATACCGATTTAGTGAGTTTATTTTTAAGTGCTAAATCACGCCAATCCCCTTCTCTTTTGTAAATAAATTGTTCAAAGGGTTTCAATAAAGCTAATAACGCATCCCCACTTTCTTTATCAATCGCATACTTACGAATTAAATACATCGCCGATTGGGCCGCTTTTAATTCACAGACTAAGTGGTCCAATAACAACATAGGAAAGTTTTCAGGTTTAATCGCGACTTCAATCCAAGCATCAGGAGTTTCGCATTGTAGAAATGATTTAATCGGGGTTAATAGCTCACTATAGGGCACTTTTTTCTCTCTAAACTAAATAACTAATTAACAGATACTAACACACAAATGACAGTGACTTTTAATATGAATCAGGGAAATAAAGAAAGACAACATCAGTAAAAAGAGAAATGAAAAATAGAAATGAAAAATAGAGGAAGTTTTAGACAAGGGATAACTCCGTATAAACAGAGTTATCCTAATTATTACTCAGTAATAACTATTCAAGCGTTGCCATTACTGCAACTAATTCGTCCACTGCTTTCTGTTCATCTTCGCCTTCTGCTTTGATATTGACAGAAGTACCCTGCACTAGACCAAGAGTTTGTAATTTAAATAAACTTTTAGCACTTGCTGATTTTGCGCCTACTTCAATAGAAATATCCGAAGCAAATGTTTTAGCTGTTTTTACAAACTGAGTCGCAGGGCGAGTTCTATACCCGTTATCATTCAATATGCAAAAATCAGCAAGTTGTGAGGTGAACAGATTCTAGGCGTAAAGGTGATGATCTAATAGGTTAAATCGAGACTTTACAACAACGAAGATGTTTACCTCACAACTTGCCCTGTGGGTCGCTAGCTCGAAAACCAATACGGCGTTGCAATATTCGATAAAGGCTGACCATTGTCATCATATTGCGCCTTGTCTTGGAGTCCGAGCTAGCGACTGATAAATGCATATTGATTGGTAACGGGTATTAACCGTTTGGCGCTGTAATAGTCACTGTTTTTTGATACATATAAAATTTCCTTTAATTTAATTTGTAACTACTCAGGCCGTCGCTATTTAAGCCTATTTCTTCGTTGAAAAATGCTCACAAATTCATCGGGAATGAATTTGAACATCCACAGGATGGCCCATAGGGCGGAGTACAGGACGTACGCAGTCTTTAAACCACTAAACTGCGCTTTTTCGCCTTGAACTAAGCATAAATAGCTTAGCCCTGAGCATTTACGTTTTTATTTTGGTAAAAAGCACTCAGTTTTAATGGGTGCTGAATAGATACTTTAATTTAAATATTAATTGAAAGCTCTGGCTAATAGCGCATCGCCTTGGTATTCAAATGAAATGGCATTGTTTGCAACAAACAATGATTCACCAGGTTTCAAAACAATGGTTTCATTATTACTGCTAATACTTGCTTCACCCTCAATACAAAACAGGATTTCTGCACTTCTCACAAACTGCTGTTTTTTATTTTCATTTGAAGTAATGATTTCAAAGGCAAAATCATCAACAGGGATCGGATAACCTAATTTATTCCCCATAGAAACCGGTGCTAATTTAATATCCTCTGGCTGAATCGAATCAAAGCGGGTATTAGCAATAAGTTCTGCAACATCAATATATTTAGGAGTTAATCCAGCCCTCAGTACATTGTCAGAGTTGCCCATTATCTCAAGACCGGTTCCTTTGATATAAGCATGAGGTGTTTCGGCATGTAAAAACATAGCTTCACCGGGCGCTAATTCAACCACGTTAAGCATTAATGGTGCAAACAGGCCGATATCATCAGCATATTCATTTCTAAATTCACAGCTCAAAGCAAATGCTTCACGTGCAAGCGCTGTTTTAACCCTTGATTGACAACTGATTTGTAGTTCATCTAATGCTTTTTGCTTACGCTGGCCATCTAAGTTCATTACAGCAGTAAAAAACGCTTCTAAACTATCTGCGTTAGGTACTTTAATTAATTCACTTAATTCATCAGTTAAAGTATTTATATTAGCTTGCTTAAATAACGAAATAACCTCTTCAATAGGACGAAAGCCGTTCATTGCTTTATAGAATGTTAACGCATAAACCAATTCGGGTTTATGGTTAGCATCGCGATAATTACGGTTACTAGCAGTAACAGGAATACCTAATGCATTTTCACGCGCAAAACCTTCCTGAGCACGACTTAAACGAGGATGTACTTGAATAGATAAGGGTTTTTGAGCGGATAATACTTTGAATAAATAAGGTAAATTACCAAAACGTTGATGTGTATATTGTCCAAGCACAGCACTCGGATCATTATTAATTACATCTGATAATAATTCACCGCTGTTAGCGACCTTAGAGCAACCATTAGGATGTGCGCCCATCCAAATTTCAGCTTGAAATTGGTCATTAGGATTAGCAATACCAAATAACTCTAATAGTGCTGTTTTGCTACCCCAAGGGTAATCTTGAATAACATTATCTAATTTAAAAATTACATTTTTCATTATATTTCCTTGCCGAGTTTTAAGATAGCGGCAATATTACGAGCGGTACGTGTTAGGTTTTTATCCGCTTCTAGCAATACTTGTTGTAAATTTTGAGGGCTACGAACCGTGCCAAAGACCCCGGTTATTTTTGAATAAAGTGCTTCGACTTCTTGGCCAAGCGAGCCAGCAATCGCAATCACAGGAATACCACTCGCTTGTGCTCGCTTAGCAATACCATAGGGCGTTTTACCCTGCAGGGTTTGATTATCCATTTGCCCCTCTCCAGTAATCACCAGATCGGCACCAAGCAATAATTCATCCGCTCCAACAGCATCAAGTACCATTTCAATACCGGGTTTAATTTGCACATCAAATAATAATGACAAGCCCATCGGCGTGCCACCAGCGACCCCAAAACCAGGAGTATTAGTATGATCAATCCCCAATATTGGAGTCGATATTTGTGCAAAATTCATAAGCGCATTATCTAATTGGTCGAGTAAAGGCTGTTCAGCACCTTTTTGAGGTCCAAAAATATAACTCGCTCCATTTTCACCACAAAGTGGATTATCAACATCACAGGCAATGATTAATTCTATCCCTTTACAACGCGGATCAACCTCTGTGAGATCAATAGTTTGTAACTTTTGTAATGACAAACCGCCAGTACCAATGGACTTTCCTTGAGCATCTAAAAGCTTTCCACCTAAGGCTTGAACAATACCCGTGCCGGCATCATTGGTTGCGCTTCCACCTAGGCCAAGAATGATTTTTGTTACGCCAAGATCCATGGCATGTTTAATCAACTCACCAGTACCAAAAGTTGTGGCAACGGATGGGTCACGTTGTTCTGGTTTCAATAAGTCTAATCCAGAAGCTTGAGCAACCTCAATTAATGCCGTGCTATTATTATCAACTAAGGCCCAATGTGCATTCACGGGTGTATTTAAAGGACCACTAACCTGGTTGTATTTTTTTCACCTTTTAAAGAATCAAGTAAAACATCAACCGTCCCTTCGCCTCCATCAGCCAAAGGTAATTTAACAAACTCAGCATCTTTAAATATTTCAGAAAATCCCTTTTCGATACAACTTGCAACGGCCATTGCATCAAGGGATTCTTTAAAGGAGTCCGGTGCGATTACAATTTTCATCATTTCACCTTATAGCCCCTTATTATAAGAGGCATTCAATTAAATTATTGTTTAAAATTTAACAAGAAATGTTTTCGCCTGACAAGGTGCTAATGTCCCAAAGTCCTCTAATGGTAACGCTATGACATCTGCTTTAGGCGTTTCATCTAATAATGTTTCCGTCCATTGTGTCACAGGTAATGTGAAGTTTACCAGCCCAGATACAGCTGTTGTTTCTGAAGGGTTATAAACTCGGATAATCAGAGCATCTTGATCTTCTGCTTTTTTGAGCACACTTAACACAACACCTGATTTATCAGTGCTTAATAAACTATAGGTTAATGGCAGATTTTGCTCGCCGACATTTAGTTTCATCGCATTAAAAGGAATTTTGTTATAACACTGAATTGGCGTTACATTATCACGGGCTTCAGCCATGACATTTGCTTTAATGTGGTCACCAGCAAAACCGAATAACGCAAAGTTACAAACAATTTTACCGCGAGTTTGTGAATCAGGCGCAGGTATTTTAATACCAGATGGGCGACCTGGGCGTAATAATAGATTTTCTTTACCTAATACACCAACACCACGGAACAAAGTTAATGCAAAGGTATCACGTTGTTCTGTTTTATCAGCAATCACTTCAAATTCACGCAAACCATTACTCATAATAGCCATGCCTGCTTGGCCATCTTCCAGTCGTCGCAAAATTCATTAATTGATAAATAGGAACTGGTGCTTCTTTCCACTTTTCATCGATCCAAACTTCCATAGCAGGATCATTGGTTGGGCGAGTAATTAAACCAAACTGATTATCTGCAACCACTGAGTCAGTAACTAATGTCGTAGGTACAAGCACACGTACACGGTGATCATCTGCTTGGTTATCTAATTCCATGGTCACATCAATACGACGTGAATCTTGTTTTAACGTCACCTTACAAATAAAATCCACATAACCATCTTGGTTACTTCGCGCTTCTCGAGCTTCGAGGTTAGAAGGCACATTCATTCGTAAACTGATGGTTGCAACTGATTGTAAAGCTTGGTGTTCAATGTTTGTTTTTGCATCAAATTGATTTGAATATAATAACCATTCTTGACGTGATGGAGAGTAATCATATTCATCACCGTCGTCAGACCCATCTTCAAGTTTAAGTACTTGATCATAGGTTTGTGCAGTTTCTTTATCAAAAATACTTAAAGTACCATCACTATTAACAGTGATTTTATAGAAACTATTTTCTAATACATCATCTGGCTTTTGCTCAGTGGTCTTTAATGTGCCTTGCTCATTGGCTTTGATATGAAAAGTTGTAAATCCCATTGCTGGTATTGCCGCTTTTAATTGAATATCGAATTCCATGAATGGGTCATAGTTTCCATAATGCACGATTTGGCGATCGATTTTACCTGGGTCTATTTCACGTTGTGCTTCAATGAAATATTCCACGTCATTACCTGCATCATCAAAGATTTTAAATTGTTGAGCACGAATAGTGATAGTGGTATTAACTACTTCGTCACGCATATAAGGAGACAAATTAAATAAAGCGATTTTGTCACAGTCTTCATGGGCAGGCATGTGATCAACAATTTTACGTTTGTAAAAGTTAATTAAGTTAGAGGCCATATCATCCGCAAGAATATAACGATTTAATATTTCTGCATGCACTTTATCTGAACAACAACAACCGATTGAATCATGAGCATGATTTTTCATACTCTCTTTCCACATTTTCTCAATCAGACCGTGGTGATAATCAAAACCAAGTTGATAAGCGATAGAGGCAAGTGGCTCTAAAATATTAACAATTTTATTTTCAACTTCAGCATGAATCAGTTTGATATCCATACGAGTAGATGAGATAGAACGATGCACACGCATGTACTTACCGTCGTTAAACTCACCTTTAATAGTATCGAGTTGTTCTTTTTCTGCTTCAATACGCTCAAATACTTCTTCAAAACGACTCATCATAAATTCACGATCTGGGTATGCTTCACGTAATTTATCCATCACTTGAAAAATATTCTTTTGAATAGGCATTTGATCGTGACCATTAGGTAAAAGGATATCTTTTGTTACCGACGCATTTTCTAATACTTTTAAGTAAGTATCTAAACGTTTAGTTAATGCTTGTGTATCTTCTGGTAAGTACTTACCAATCGCATAACCAAGTGGTAATACTTGAGTCGCCACTTCACTGCCATCGTTAGATTGCCATAGAAATTCTGTTTTATCCGTACCATGACGCTCTGAACAACCACGCCAAAACATAGTACGCTTAATATCAAAACCATTATAAATCATCGGTAATTGCGAGCTCATTGAAAATGAATCTGGTAAATAACCTATCTTCATTGCATCACCAAACTGCATGCAATCACGAATCCCATACATCATATTTCGTACAATCGACTCACCCGACACTTGCATTGTGTCAGTTTGCGAATACCAAGGGCCTACAATTAATTTTCCTGATTGCACCAGTGCTTTAACACGTTCAGTGCTTTCAGGTTTAATCGCAAAATAGTCTTCTAGTAGCGCTGTTTGTCCATCAAGCACAAAGTATTTGTAGTCCGGATCAGTTTCTAAACGTTGTAAAATTTCTTCCATATTATTCACAAGTAATATACGAGATTCCTCTGTTGTGAAATACCATTCACGATCCCAATGCATGTGTGGGGTAATATGTACGCGTGATGTAGTCATAATGTTGTACCTTGTTTTTATCTGGAATTAAGAAAGTAGTTTTTTGATTGCACGTGAGATTTTTTCCATAAAAGACAACTTCTCAGGTGCGTCTTCTACAAACTCAGTTTCTATGAATGTTTCTGTACTTTTTGCTGTATTGTTGGCGGTGTTATTTTCACTATTGTTTCCTTCTGATGGTGCTTCTTCACCATCAAGCAATTTAATTAATTGCTGTGCAGATGTTGCGCGCAAAACGGCTTCGCGCACTTCATCGTCAACAAGTACAGAGGTTAAATCGGTTAGGATTTTCATGTGGGTAGAACCAGCTTCCGCATTTGGAATCGCTAATAAGAAGATTAAATTAACATCTTCCATTTCATCTTCATCTATCCCTTGCCATTGAATGGTGCTTTTAAGTGTCGCCACAGCAAAACTTGCTTCTTTCACCGCATCGGATTTACCATGAGGAACAGCAAGACCTTCGCCTAATGCAGTCGCACCATGAGCCTCTCGTTCAAATACAGCTTCGAGGTATTGTGCTTTATTATGTAATTTACCCTGTTGATAAAGTTGTTCTGCAAGTGCTTCAATAGCAGAATCTCTATCGCTAAAACTCGTATTAAGATTGATTAATGCTTCACTGGTTAACGCAGTTATTTTGCTTGAATCAATAACGGGTGTTTCTTGCACTTCTTCATTGCCGAGTATTGCAATCAACTCCTCTGCGGTTGTTGCTTTAAGTGCGGCTTCGCGAATGTCATCATCAACCAATACAGAGGTTAAATCCGTCAAAATTTTCATGTGAGTAGAACCCGCTTCGGCATTTGGGATCGCTAATAAGAAGATTAGATTAACCTCCTCCATTTCATCTTCATCGATACCCTGCCATTGAATAGTGTTTTTAAGTGTAGCTACTGCAAAGCTGGCTTCTTTTACCGCATCAGATTTACCATGAGGGACAGCAAGACCTTCGCCTAATGCAGTCGCACCATGTGCTTCTCGCTCAAATACTGCTTCTAGGTATTGTGCTTTATCGTGTAACTTACCCTGCTGATCAAGTTGATCTGCAAGCGCCTGGATAGCTTCGTCTCTATCTGTAAAGGTCGTTTGCAAAGTGATCAAAGCACTATTCGTTAGCGTTGTTATAGTCATAAAATATTACTCCATTCATCCTGCGAATTTGATTGTTAAGTATTCAACGGTGACAATCATAACGATTAGATACATATTTTCCGTGATCGAGATCTAGTTTAACATTATTTGTATCATACAAAATACTTATTTGTATTTAAATTGTTTTATTTTAAAAATTTATAGAGCAATAACAGAGAGGTTTATATATAAGATTTGAGTTAAGCAGTTATATAAATCCATAAAATAAGTCGGATTATTGTGTTAAAGATGCAAGTAATTAAGAGTTAAAGAAGCTTTATGTAAACAAAAAGTGATACCAATCTGATTATTATGCTAAATTGTATTGCAGATAATAAAAATTTATAGTACAACTTTACAAAACCAATTATTTGTATTTAAAAAGAGATTGATATGGCAAAAGTCACACTGTACAGAAAGATCGCAGATACTATCCGAGAAAAGATACGTGATAATGAATACAAAGTCGGCGAGGCATTACCAACCGAAGCGCAACTTGGCGCGGAGTTTTCAGCCAGTCGAGTGACCATCCGACAAGCACTTAAGTTATTAATCGAAAACGAAGAGCTTGAAAGTATTCAAGGTAGCGGTACGTACGTAAAAGAAAATAAAGTTAACTACGATATTTACAAGCAATCAACCTTCAATGAGAAATGGGCACATCTTAATGTTACGCCTCATAGTAAAGTGCTGGTATTTGAAATAGTACCTGCCAGTCTTTCTATGGCTGAGCATCTTAATATTGATGAGTCGGATCAAATCTTTCATGTAAAACGTGTTCAGTCGCCTTGAAGACCACCCAATAACAGTAGAAGAAACCTGGATGCCCGTTCACCTTTTTCCAGATTTAAGTTTCGATGTGATGCAAAAATCTAAATATGACTACATTGAAAATACCAAAGGTATGGTTATTGATCGAAGTGAGCTAGGAAATAATCCCTATTTTGCCTTCCCAGGAAATTGCTGAGTTATTAAAAATAGATCCACAGCAACCTATTATCGAAAAGCGCACTAGAAGCTTTCTAGATGATGGCACCGTATTTGAATATAGTCGTAACCAATTTACAACAACTGATTATAAATTCACCTTAATTTCTAAACGACATAGCAATACTAATAAAAGCAAACGCCATTAATATCTATGCCAGAAAGCATCAATCTTTTAATGTAAGCTTGATGCTTTCTGCATTGAATAAAAACTCCCTCGTCATTTCAGGCATCAAGTTGCTTTTCTTCTCTAGATAAAGAAATTACAAATGTCACCAAAATCATCTCTGTAGTGGTAAAGTAAAACAACAATAACTAAACATTAGGACTTATCTCTATGACTTTAGCTTTACCTATCATCGATATCAGTGCATTAAAAAGTGACAACCAAAGTGAATGGAAAGAGGTTATAAAAGCCATTGATGGTGCTTGTCGTGATACTGGCTTTTTTTATGTAACCGGTCATGGTATTCCTGCACAGCAATTTACCAAAGTACAAGCAATGGCAGAAAAATTCTTCGCCTTACCAGAAGAAATTAAACAAAAAGATAAACATACAGCATTCAACGAATCATCGCGGTTGGGGACAGGTAAGCGCCGAAAAACTAGACCCAAATGGCCCTAGTGATCATAAAGAAACCTTCGATATGGCGTTAGATTTAAGCCCTTATCATCCACAGGTTGAACGTTGCCCTCAGTTATATGGACCGAATCAGTATCCTGACCTTGATGGATTTGTGCAATTAATGCATCAACAATATGAACTGAGTTTGCAAGTAGCATTACGCTTATTAAAGGCGATGGCCTTAGCATTAAAACTACCGATAGACTTTTTAGTCAGAGTTTTAGTTGTCCAATTAGTGTGTTAAGACTTATTCATTACCCTCCTCAGCAAATCCAATCAAATGGTGCAGGTGCACATACCGATTACGGTTGTATTACGTTATTATATCAAGACCAAATTGGCGGGTTGCAAGTGCAAGATCGAAATGGCGATTGGTTAGACGCAACGCCTGTGGAAAACAGTTTTGTGGTTAACATTGGAGACTTAATGCAACGTTGGACTAACGATTGTTATAAATCGACACCTCATCGTGTCACCAGCCCAACCTCAGAAACAACACGTTTCTCAATGCCCTTCTTTGTTGAACCAGACTTTGATACCAAAGTTTCTACCGTAAATTCCTGTTTAGCAGAGGGAGAAAAATCGCAATATAAAGATGTTACTGCGGGAGACTGGATCTTATCGCGATTTGCCGATACCTACGCGTATCGAAGTGATTCAGAGGTTAGTGAATAATACGATAAGGTCACCGTATTAAACACTAAGCTTAAATAGCAGAATTTGGCCTTTACCATTTGACCATAAGGGCACACTCATGGTCATTTATCACAAAAGTAAGAATGAAAAGCCTGATCCTTGTGGCTTCTTTTGTAAAATCAAAAAAAACGAATATTATTATTAGCCCTATATATAAAAGGAAATACTATGAATGAAGTTTATGAAATGAACGAAATATTAACTATTTTTGGCAGTTTTATTGTGGGGATCATTGTTGGTTTTGTTATTTATCACTTCGCGATAGGAAAAAGTAAAGTAAGCACACAACAAGAAGAAATCGATAAAACCAAATCAGAATTAGAACAGTATAAAGCTAAGGTTAATAGCCATTTCACAAATACGGCTGAATTGATGGGTGAAGTTGCTAGCGGCTATCAATCGCTATATAAGCATATGGCAGACCAATCTCAAGATTTGTTAAGCGATGCAGATTTAACTCCTTTTCCCTATTAGAAAAAACACCAATTAAAAACGAGGAAACAGTTAAAGCTGATAATTCAGAACAACAAGTCGCATCTGTTGACGGTGAAGCTAGCTTGGATATTAATGACACCGATAAACCAGATAATGCCCTAACCGAGTCTAATGATGCTGATACTGATACAGAACCAGCGCAGAATAATAAAGAGACGGATAGCAATAACGCTGAAACATCTGATGATGTAAAAGACGTTTCTGAAAGTATTGCTGAAGTAACGACCGAAACCGATGAAAAAACAGCTGATAGTACTGATGAAGTAACTGATATCAGTAAAGATGAAAACCCTAAAAAAACAGTTTAAAAAACCACAACTCGCTCGTCACATCATGAAACAAAACAATACGTTAAAAGATGAAAATATTCTGCTCATCTTTTAATGTATTGCATCTTTTAACCTAGGTTTAAATCATTCCATGAGGAAAGCTTATGTTTTTTAAATAAATATATGTAATGAATTGAAAAACCAAAACCGAAAAGTACACCTTTATTAATGCTTTCCATAATTAGTTTTGATAGAGATGCATTGTGATTAATATATTCCATTAATAGTTCTGATAGTGATACATCGTTAAAAAGAACATCAATTAAAATTGAAATAACCATGTATAAACAAGTACACAGGCAAGTAAAGAAAACCAAGTTACTAATAAAATTTGAATAATAAAATGGGCGTTTACGCAACCCTATTCTCCTCAGCAACTTCAAGATGAAAGGATTGGAGTTTTTAATACCAGCACTTGTTAACTCAGAGTGGGCGACAGCCAACTTCTCTTCAAAACACATACTTCCTCCTACAAATATAGCACCACAATAAGCAGACTAAAGCAGTAGGTTGTAATGTGGCGCGAAGCGAAACGTAACCCACTATTTTAGTCCCCTTAATTACCTCGTTATAAGACTTATTTAGAAATGAATCCAAGATATCTAGCTGACGCTATTTCTTCTTTACTAAATACTTCATTAATTTTGGAAATACCAAAAATAGTTTCCAATCTATTTGATATTCTTGCATATCGATATACCCAATAAGACTTCTCTGTATTAATTAGCCAATCTCTATCTCTAATATTTGCATCAAACGAATCCATTAAAAACAAATAATGCTCTATAGCTCTGCTAATAATCGCTAGGTTACGTAATAAACTAATAAGAGCGTGCTCATATTCGTCACTAAGAGTAACTTTATCGTTGCTAATAAGAATAATTAGCCTCTCAATACTTACATTACTTTCATTATCGAATTGAATTTGTGTTGGATTAGTTAATACTTTATAAAACTCAGAATCTAATCTCAGTAAACTTTCTCTTATAAGCTCGAGTTTTCTGTAATATGTATCAGCTTTAAGGCTCTGGTAAACCAATATTCCAGCAATCAAAGAAGCAAAAGGTGCAACTATGCCACCTATATATGAGCCAAATGCGCCCCAATCTTGTGTTGAATGATTAAGGTTACTTATTCCATTATTATACATAACAAAGAAAAACACCCCTGATGTAATAAATGCAATAGCTACAATGCTAATCAATGCATACTTTGAGTATTTCAATAGACCTCCTTTGCCTTAATAACGCCCGCATAAGTCGCGAAACATGTTGGAAGCTTTTTTGCGTCATTATTATTTATGCAAAAAATCGGACAATGTGAGACGTCAGATTTGATGCGCTTTTTATGTTGCATTAGCCACAACATTTTTTCCGTTTTTTATTTGAACCACAAAAACAGAAGTCATTTTTATGAGTATGCTTTTTAGCAAGCTCTAAAATCGAAGGGTATAATGCAGAGGCTTTTAAGTGCATCAGCTGAATATCTATTGATTTAACTACACCGCTATTTTCTAACCTTAATTCATCCATATCTCTCTCAATATCAAGGTACTCATTCAAAGTCGAATTTTGAATGAGAGGTATGAATTTCATTGGCAGAAAATTATTCTTAATTAAACACTCAATAGAATCATCAGGTGAAAATCTAAGTTTATTATTTCTATATTCATTAGGTGTTACACATAGCAAAGAATCATCACCACGCTTTACAACAGCATGGGCTGTTAGCTTAAGAGCTAAATTACCCATAATTAAGAAGATCCAACCAAGTTGTATTTGACCACCGTATAAATGAATATAGTTTTTGACATTATTAAGATAATTTTGCGGAGTCGCATTTTCATGTGGCTCTATTGGGATTATCTCAATATCAGATATTTTAGCCTTCCTTAATATCTGTTTATCAATGGTTGGCGGATCAAAGTATTGCATGAGTTGCACTATACTCCATTTGCGCTATTAAACAGAATCGTTCTGTATTAACAGTAGATAGACAGAACGACTTAATTTATTTAAATTTGATACACCATAGCAATTTCAAGTAAATAATCAAACATTTAAAACAATACTATCAAACCATAATCATGTGGATAGATAGAATACTTCTGTATTAACAACTTAAATACGGGATCAAATTGTTAGTGGATAACAACACAGATAGAATTTTTATGTAAGAAAAGGTTTTGCAGGTTTAGAGATAGCTCTCCTTTACCAGATAATAAAGAAGATTATTTTTACTTTAGATAAACACATTTTATTTTAGACAAACAAAAAGAGATGCCCTTGAGCATCTCTTTTTTTATAGTTACTGCTTTTGTAATTAACTTAAGCGACCACTACTTTACTTTTTCTCATCGTCTTAATTGCAAATGTTAATGCCATTGAGACTGCGATACCGATAATGAAGTAAGCTAACCAAGCTAGAGGCTCACTAATCACTGGTAACATGAATACTGCACCACCGGCAATCGTACCGATTTGAATTTTAGATGAAAGGATAAGACCTGTTGCAACACCACCACCAATCATTTGTGCAGGAATAATACCAATTGGATCTTTAACTGCGTAAGGAATCGCACCTTCGGTAATACCACAGAATCCTAGAATTGCTGTTGATGGCCCTGCGAGTCTGTCTTCTTCATCGAAGAATTTAGGGAAGACAAAGGACATGATACCGAGTGACATACCTGGGATACATTTAGCGACAGTAAAGGTCGCATAGAACTCAGTATTACCATTTGTACCCGCACCGATACAGAATAGGTAGGCGACTTTATTAATCGGTCCACCCATATCAAGGTTAGACATACAACCTAAAAGGAAACCAAGAATTAATAAATTTGAACCACTCATTGCATTTAAGAAATCAAAAAGTGATGTATTTAAGAATGCGAAGAACTTACCAGGTCCAACTAACATGAATAGGATAGTTAAAATACCAGCGATCAACGGGGTAACAATGATCATTTTTACTGAATCAAGTACTGCTGGTACTTTGATTTGACGGATCAACATGACAAATAAAGCGTGCTAAAGCACCGGCAACTAAACCACCAATGAAACCACCACTGATAACAGTTAATTTACCGAAAGTTCCACCTACCGCAACATAACCACCAACGAAACCGGGTGCTAAACCTGGTTTACCGACCATGCCATAGGCAGTAAAGGCGACAAGAACCACAAATCAATAATGGGTTAAAGGCTTTTAGGGCAATGTAATAAACATAATGAACAATGCCTTGGAAAGTGTTGGCAAAGTCAGCCATAAACTCTTTATCACCGAGTTGTTCAGGTGTTAAATTGTATAGATGTGTATAGTCGTAACCAAAAAATAAGTTAAGTAAACCAACACAAAGACCACCAATAATAACTAAAGGTATTATATGAGAAACACCAGACAATGCTCCTGTGTACCATTGTTTAAAGAAGCCCATAATAAGACCACTTTGTTCTTCTTCGGCAAAGGCATTAGTTGAAGGCGCCGCAGATTTTGTTGTTTTTTTAGTTGCTCCCTTAGTCGCAATCTTCTGCTCAAGTGCGTCGATCATTGCATCAGCATTCTTAATGCCGTCTTTTACTTTTCCTTTTACAAAAGGAAGACCATCGAAACGTTCCATTTCAGCGATACCAACATCCGTTGCAAAAATGATACCATCTGCCTCTTCAACATCTTGTTTAGTAATACGGTCATCAATACCATTTGCACCTTGCTTTTCAACTTTGACTTCATAGCCACGTGCTTTAGCTTTATTTTCTAAGGTTTTGGCGGCCATATAGGTGTGGGCAACCCCAGCAGTACAAGCAGTTATTGCTAATATCTTCTTCGTCATCTTCTGTTCCTTATTTGTCGCTTATTTCAATTAATAATTGTTATTCATTAGTTAATAAGTTTTGGAGTTTCCTCCAAACTGACAAATACCAATTAAAATATGTTTGGATTAAGTTGTATTTATCAAGTGGGGCTATAATGGACGACAAAAACAAACTTGTCTGTGACAAATATCACCAAATAGAATCTTTTGTATTAAAATTTGTATTAAAATAAAGAGTGCGATTAATAATACAAATAAAAAGAAATAGGAAAACAATAAAAAACTAAAATCCCAATAACACAACCATATTTAAAACAACAACTTATAAAAATATAAAACTAAATTTAAATAATAGGAACAATTAAATAGAAAATTAAGTTCAAGCAATATAAAGACTATTAATCACCTAAAATAACAAATAATAGGGAAATCGCCCCAAAAAATTGCTATAAACATAAAACAACAGCAATACAATTTCATATATTGTATTTAAAAATAAAAATGGCGAGCCATTGCTGGGTCGCCATTTATTGATTCTCTATCATAAGTGCAGAGTAATCACATTTGTTTAACGGTAGAAAGCTTCAACCGTTCCTTTTTTAGTGAGTAATAAAGGTTGTCCACGACGATCTAAAGCTTTGTGTGCAGACACTTTTACCCAACCTTCACTGATACAGTATTCCATAACATCAAAACGCTCTTTACCGTTTAGACGAATACCAATTTCATGTTCAAACACTTCTTCGATATGAAAAGGACTACGAGGGTCGCCAGAAAAGCGATCAGGTAAATCGGGTAATGTTTTAGTATCGTTCATATTGTAACCTGTAATGAATTAAGAAAACGCTATTATAAACAAAACCATAAGCAATAAGAAAGCAGATATATGCGATGGCTATCTCAAGGATTATAAATTAACTTTATTACTCTTCAACAACAGCCATATTAGCCATTTTCATGATGCTTTCAAATGACTTAGCACCCGCGATAAACAAGCCATTATGACAAAATATTGCGTCATCTAGCCCTGTTATTTGCTGTAGTGCTTCACCCTCTAGTCCAGCCCAGTTTTTGGGTAATTCTTTTCTGTCTTCAAATGAGCCTAGCTCCATTGGCACAGTCTGAATTTTCCATTGGCCTGATTGTGATGGATAAACAACATATAAAGCTTCCTTTGATAAGGAATGTACCGTTTTTTTCCAGGGGTATATTTTTCTAATACGATGATTCTTGGGTCTTGAGCATTTTCAATTGCTTGAGCAACGATTGCTTTTGCACTAATACCGCCTGTCGCAGAGGCGATAAAACGCCCTAAGATACAAGATGCAAACTCAACGGCTTGATTAAAACAGCCATCAAAGTCCCCTTCTTCCTGCCAAGTCGGATTAAACATCGAGATAGTTTGGCTAAGGCTAACGCCAGTTAAAACTCCTTTAACATAACCACAATCAATCGCATCAATACTAGACACTAAACTTGAGTCGATGGAATTTGCAATGTCTTGATTATCATTACAGATAGTCGCACCATATTTTTTCCAAATTAAGCCAAAGGAAGAATATGGCGTTCCATCTTCTCGGGCACCCGCACCACCGCGTTGATGGTGATCAAAACGTCCCGCTTCAGGATCATATTCACCACCAACATCTAATACGATATCAGCCTGTTTAATCACCTCAGGATTTCGACTGCGCACTAGCGCATAATCTGGGAATATATATTTTAGAGCAGACGACACTAAATACATCATCAGCATGAAAATTGCCATCATGGGTTACAATTGTTTTATTATTCATTAATTCAATATTTCTTATTAGGTTAAAGGATGTCTGGTACGGAGAAAGATGAGGACTCTATCATAAGACAGCCCTTAATTATTTAATAAATGATCAACAATATAATGTGCGACGGCTTCATTATCACAATCACCGATGACTTCGTTGTTAGGTAATGCCTGTTTTACTTTAAAGTGCGAAGTGCCCATAACAAGACCTTTCCCTGCCATAGAAAGCATTTCGTAATCATTCATGCCATCACCAAAGGCGAGACAATTGCTGAGCTGATAGCCTTTTAACTTTGCAATTGCATCCAGTGCATGCCCTTTAGAAACACCAATATCCATTATTTCTAAACAATAGGGAGCAGAAAAAGACACATTTACCTTATCTGCAAATTTGTCTTTAATCTTACCTTCCCATAAGGCCAATTTGTCATGATCTTTGTCGTCTCTGGTCAGAAAAACCTTGATGATATCTGACTGTGGCGGATGGTTAACATCAAATATTTCATAGTTAAACCCTGAGCGATGTCCGTTATCACCGACAATTTCGTTGTTTCTTAGCCAAGTATTAGTTTGGTATATATTAATATTCAACTCATTATCATGCTTTATCATGTTAATGATCTCAGCAAAAACATTCACATCGAGTAGTTGTTTAAACACCATCTCATTTTCACTGTTATGCACACAGGCACCGTTAGAGGTGATCATAAAGGCAGGAATACGGATCAGGTCACGCATATAAGCTACATCAATATGATGACGTCCAGTGGCAAAAACAAAGTTCATACCCTGCTCATGCAACTGACTTAATACTTTACGAGTAAAATCGGGGATTTGGTGTTCAGAATTGAGCAAAGTACCATCTAAATCAGATGCGATTATTTTATACATATAGAGTCTCGTTTGGTTTGGAGGTCAATTAACTTAATAAAACAAACGATACAATACTGTCAGTAACAAATCATCTACCAATAAACAATTATTGCTAAGGTAATTTGCATTACAGAAAATGAAATAGACAGTTAGCAATAAAAATAAACATAAGATATTGATATTGATATTTAATAAAAATAATTTTAATTACGCATAAAGCGAATTAATCTTTCCAGCGATTTTTTATCTCGATGATTTGATCTCATTTCCTTTACGAATAAATCAACTAGTTCAGGATCAAAATGTTTTTCTTTCTGCGAGATAATAAATTCAATTGCTTCTTCAACGCTCCAAGCATCCTTATATGGACGGATACTTGTCAATGCATCAAAAACATCGGCTAATGCCACAATTCTGCCTTCAATGGGAATGTCTTCGCCTTTTAATTGATTAGGGTAGCCAGTTCCATCCCACTTTTCATGGTGTGTCATCGCAACGATTTTAGCTAATTCGATTAAATCAGAATCTGACTCTCCTAGTATTTCAGCACCGATTTGAGGGTGTTTTTGCATTGCGACAAATTCTTCATCGGTTAGTTTTCCAGGTTTGAGCATAATGCTATCTGGAATACCAATTTTACCAATATCATGCATTGGAGCTGGCATGAAACAATGCATCTGCGCTTTGTGCAGAATGACCAAAGGCGAAGGAAAGCACTCTAGAGTAATGGCTCATGCGCATTACATGCATACCCGTTTCATTATCTTTATATTCCGTCGCTCGCCCTAAACGTTGAATAATCTGTAAACGAGTGGCCTTTAATTCATCAACATCAACCAAGGATAAATGTGTTTTTACCCTTGCTTTCACCACTGCAGGTGTAACGGGTTTAGAAATATAATCAACTGCACCAATATTCAAGCCTTTAGCTTCATCAACTGCATCACTTAAAGCAGTAACAAAAATAATCGGAATTCTTTTAAATAAAGGATTTGCTTTTAAATTCTCACAAACTTCATAACCTGTCATATCAGGCATCATTACATCAAGTAATATTAAATCAGGTTTATCTTTCTCTATTAAGCGCAAGGCCTCAAAACCATTCTTTGCAAAAATAAGTTTATAAGTATCTTTTAATATATTATTTAATACTTTTAAATTAATCGGCTCATCATCAACAATCAGCACTTTTTGCTTTCTATTAGGCATCTAACTCTCCGCTATCTCATTCAGTATTAGAGTTTATTACAGCAACCAGAATATCAATTTTCTCGTTTGCTAACTCAAAATCAAAATCGTTACATGCCGTAACAATTTGATTGATATCATCATCAAACTTAGTGTCGAAAGTTTGTAATGATTCAATTAATTCGTCATCAAATTCATTATTAGCAACACGTTCTTTAAGTTTAACTAAGTTATCAAGCAAAGCTTCGTTAGAAATAACATGGGCTTTTTCAACTTCATTTAAATACTTACTTTTGCCCATTTTATTAATAGACAAAGTTACATTTTTAATTTCAATTTGTATCTTTTCAAATATTCTAAGAGCGTCATTATTGATTTCTTTACGTGACACTTTCTCTAAATCGGCAAACAATAACATTAATATATTAAGTGCTAAATTTCCTGATACACCTTTATTTTTATGGGCAAGGCTAACCAAAGAAATCCAATCATTTGTATTTATTAAATTGGGTATCGAGTTTACCTCATCTTCTATTTGATTTAAAAAACTTGTCACTTCTGCACTGAAATCTTTTTCGGCCCCCCATAACGCGATACCTTTTTCATAATCAATACTGAGTTTTTGCGAATGATTAGCATTAGGCAGTGATATTGCTGTTATGGATGTAGCATCAAAATCAACCAGCTTAAGTACATTTGCAATTTCTGTCATCAACTGATCAATAACAATCGGTTTACTTGCAAAACCATCCATTCCTGCTTGTTGTGCCGATATTTTGTCCTGCGGTAATACACTAGCAGTTAACGCAATTATAGGTAATCGAGGTAAACCATGTTCTGATTCATAATCACGTCTCAGTTTCGATGCCGTTAGTCCATCCATTATAGGCATCTGAATATCCATTAACACAATATCGAAAACTTCATGTTCCATTTGTAATAAAGCTTGCTCACCGTTTCTGGCAACTTTTACAGCATGTTGATTACGCTTTAATATGATAGATAATAAATCAATATTTTGTTCAATATCATCCACTATCAAAACGCTCAAGGAAGGAAGTTGCAGATGTTTTTCACGCTGTTTGGCAACTTCTGAGCTTGTTGCAACTTCAAGAGGAACAGTAAATTCAAATGTTGAACCTTTACCATATTCGCTATTAGCAGAAATCGAACCTCCCATTAATTCAACCAATTGTTTACTTATTGTAGTGCCTAAACCTGTTCCACCAAATCGTCGACTCATTGATTCATCGGCCTGAGAAAAGGCATCAAATATTGTTTCTAGTTGTACAGGTGTCATACCAATGCCAGTATCAGCAATCGAGAAGCATAAAGTACCGGGTTGAAGACTGCTAATATTAATATCGACGTGACCTTTTTCTGTAAATTTAATCGCATTACCAAGCAAATTAGTGAGAATTTGTCTTAATCGATCAGGTACGCCGTGATAATAGCATTGCGCTTTGGGGGCAATATTTAGATTTATTTGCAAACCTTTCTGTTGTGCTTGTAACCACAGAGTCGAAACGACCGAATCAACTTCTTCTACTAGCGAAAAATCTCGGTATTCAAGTTGAAACTTACCTTTATCTAATTTCGCACTATCAAGAATATCATTTAAAATATGTAACAATGATTTAGCAGATTGATTGATTGTATTTAATTGTTTTCTTTGATGATTATTTAATTCATCATCCAATAAAATGTCACTAAAGCCAATAATAGCATTCATTGGTGTACGAATTTCATGACTCATATTTGCTAAAAATGCAGTTCTAGCGACAACGGCTTGCTCTGCTTTTTCTTTTTCAGCAATTAATGCAGATTCCATTTTTTTACGATCGGTAATATCCATAATAAAACCATCAAGAAACTTTTCTCCTGTGGCTTCATTTATAGAGGCACGACCATAACCCAACATCCATTTAACTTGTTTGTATCTATCTATTATCCTGAATTCAAGCTGATAACCATTTTCGTGTCGTAAGTCAGTGGCAAGTATATTTGGCATATCTTCAGGGTGGACAAAATCACTGATACTGCGCTTGGGGTTTGGTAACAAAAAATCCTTAGCCGGATAACCTAAAATATTCTCTACTTCATCATTAATAAATATATTTGGCCAACCAGGGACATCAATACAGCGATAGGCAATACCTGGAATATTTGTCACTAAGGAACGTATTTTAGATTCCTTATTACGTAAAATATTTTCCATTTCTTTACGTTCGCGTAAATCTGAAATAAACGCTACAAACATATTTTGATCATTCAGTTCAACATGCCCTATCCCAAGACGAATTGGAATTGTTTCACCATTTTTACATAGCGCCTCTACTTCTCTGCCAACGCCGATAATTTTTGCTTCCCGTGTTTTTAAGTAGTTATCAATATATTGATCGTGATTATGCTGATGTGGCATAGGCACAACCATTTTTACGTTGTTACCAATTAACTCCTCAGATAACCAACCTAATAACTGTGTCACTGCATTATTAACGCTAATAATAATGCCCTTTTCGTCAATGGTGATAATGCCATCAATCGCAGTATCCATAGTAGCAATCAAACGACGTTCGTTGTTCTTGGCTGTTACGGAAATGTCTTTGTAACGAAAGATAAGGTTAGCCCCAAGAACAATAAAGAGAACAATGACAGTAATACCTGTCACCACCAAGGCTAATATGGTTGATATTTCACTACTTTGATCGGATAACTCCAACCCAGCAGGCATGACAAATCGAGCAGCTGACCATACCGGTATAATGCATACCCGCAATAGCGCCCCCCATGGCAACACTGGAAAGCATGATTTTTATATTCTGACTCAATCCAAATGCATTACTTTTCTTAAGCCCAAAACTAACCCACAGGGCTAATATTGCTAATCCAATAGCAACTAAAATTGAAACAAGAAACATGCCCAAGTTATAACGAAGTAAAGGCGCCATCTCCATCGTCGCCATACCAATATAATGCATCGCACCAATGCCAGAGCCAACAAGTATTCCACTTATGATTAATTGCTGTTTTTTAACTTGTTTATTACTTATTAAACGCAAGGCAACCCAAGAAGCCACCAATGAAGGGAAAAAAGATAATAAAGTAATATCAACTCGGTAGGAAATAGTCGTACAGAGCACTAATGCAAGCATGCCAATAAAATGCATTGACCAAACTCCGCCACCCAGTGCAACACTTCCGACAAGCAAAAATATATTTTTTCGCTGTGGCGAAGCATATTGCGCTTGATGAGCAACTTGGAATCCCATAAAAGAAGCAAGAATAGCAATTAAAATTGAGACAATAACTAACCAAGGGTTATAACTTGAAAGTACAAATAAACTATTATTATTTACGTCAAAAAGTGAGGTGATTTGTTCAACCATATTATTTAAATACTACTCTAGAATGAAAAAGTGATGCTTTATAAAAAGCGCTAATGTATTAATATACAAGTAAAATAGAAAATTACTGATATCGATAATTGTTCTTATCGGCAACTAATCATTTTTATTTAATGATATTCATCATTTTGTATGGCATCGTCTGAATTTCGAAACTGACACTATCATTTCATCTTAAAGATTAGAACTATCTTTGAAAAAGTCCAAAAATAATATAAAAAGAAATTTTTAAATCCAAGGAATGAATAATACCCATGATTAAAGAATACTCACAATTCATCAGACACAGTTGGCCAATGCTTCTTTTTGGAATGCTAAGCGTTTTTATGGGTAATTTTGGACAGTCTTTTTTTGTTAGTTGGTTTGGCAATAGTTTTCAGGAAAGCCTCAACCTTTCTGCCACCAGTTATGGTTCGGCTTATTCTGCGAGCAACACTTGCCAGTGGATTACTTCTCATGTGGATTGGAGGTGCAATTGATAAGGTTGCATTGGAAAAATTTATTATATTTTGTACATTTGGACTTTCTATCGCAGAGATTGACACTTTGGCAAACCAATCAATTATCTATGTTAATTATCGGCCTTTTTTTATTACGCTTTTTTGGTCAAGGCTTATTTCCTCATACCGCTATTACCACCATGATGAAGCAATTTACTGTTAATCGAGGAAAAGGCGTTAGCCTTGCAACAACGGGGGTGCCTTTAGGAGAAATTATTTTACCAACTATGGCTGTTTTTTTGATTGCACATTTTGGTTGGCGACAAAGCTGGTTAATCATTGCGCTTTGCGTGCCCTTATTCTACCTCCCACTTGCTTTGTTTTTAATAAAGCGCGGTAAAAATGAAAAATACGCAGAAAAAGCCACGGACATTGATAAACAAAACACTATTGCAACAGAAGATGGTAGTCGCAGAACCTTGCTCACTGATTATCGCTTTTGGCTGGCATTACCCACTGTGCTTGCAGCGCCTTTTATTGTCACAGGCATATTTATACATCAGGGTTTCTTTCTTCCACAAATGGGTTGGACACCCATTTTATTTGCCAGTTGTTTCGTTTTTTATGGTATCGCGCATTGGCTTTCTTCAATGTATGCAGGTGGATTAGTTGACCGTTTTAGTGGCAGGTATTTGTTAAAATTTTACCCGATTCCAATGCTCACAGGTTTATTACTGACTTCACTTTTAACCGGTAATTGGATTACTTATCTTCTTTTGATTTGTCTTGGGTTTGCCATTGGCTCTGGTAGCACAATCATTAATGCACTCTGGGCTGAAGTTTATGGCACTAAACATCTTGGAAAAATACGTGCTTTAATGGCATCACTGATGGTAATTTCTACTTCTATTTCACCAATTTTATTTGGTTACCTTATTGATCATGGTATATCCGGCGCCCAACTTTTCTTTGCATTAGCTATGTATGTTTTCATTGCTATGTTGATGGCTTTCTTTTCTTATTCAGAAAAGAAAGCATAAGAGGACTCTTTAAATTTACATCGCTTTAGTTTTGAATATATTTGTATACAAGTTAGCAAACCCTATTTGCCTTGTATTAGTAAGTACAATGCAAGGCATTAAAGGAAAACTTAAAAAAATTAAAAGAATGAGGTTAAATTCATCGATTGGTCAAAGGAGTGACTAAACAAAGGACTATTTATCTCAAAATGTAACGGTAATTCTGGGTTTGCCAATATAGCAAAAACACTAGTAAAAATGGCATCAAGTTTAATACTCAAAGGCAACTGAATATTGTTTTTTCCTTGAGAAATTTGTTGGTTGTTAAGCGCACCTTCGAATAAAAATTGACTACCTGTCGAAACTGAATAATTCAGCGCCTCTAATGGTAAAGCAAAACTATTCTGATTATTAACATCAATACTGAGTAATAATTCTAAGTTGCTTAGACTGGCATTAATTATTTTTACATCGGCAATACTGATATCTGGTACATATAAGGTGTCTGATTTTTCAAAGGGAACCACTAATCCCATTGCTTTAACGCTTCCTTTAACCTGATAATCCAATTTTTTGTCTTTAAATAATAACTGCTGTAATGAGACGATGCTTTCCTGAGTAAGGTCAATTGAAAGGGTAACATCTTTACTGTTATTAGCGACTAAAGAACCAATCGCTTGTGTTTCGCCAGCCAGTAATTTTTTATTGTTAAGTGTAAAGTCATAGCTGACAACATCAACTGGTATTGCAAAACTATTGTTATTGTCGATCTTAAATGTAGGGTTTAACTCAATCCCTTCCATGGAAACTTTTCCAACTGAAATCGATTGATAAGTCACCTCAGGTTGTTTTACAAATTTATTGATTTCTTGTTGTAAATTAGCGCATGCAGAAATTTGTAGTAGCAAGGTAATCGCTAGTATTTTTTTAATCATAACCATTCCAATTATTTGATAAGAGGCGAGAATATACCGCCTATTATCTCATACCATATTCCAATAGTCATAATTGATAACAGCCAGATAGATCAAGCTAACAGGTAAATTTGAGTTTAAATTTACTACTCATTGAATAAGTTTAACTGTATAAACGCTAATTCATAGCGTGACTGCGACTAAAAAACAAACAATAACTCTCATTCAATACGGAATATCTAATTTGCAAGCTTACTCAAACCCGAAAAAAATTCTTAAATTCATAGCGACTATTTTTGTCCTTGTGTCGCTAATAAGCATTTATTTTTTCAATCAAAAGCCAGCGCCTGTTGTCGAAAAAGAACCTATAAAAGAGGTAGTAGCAGAAATATCTGTCTCAGAAAAAAAGCCAACTTTAAAGCTTTAATTATTCCTGCTGTAAATAATGTTTACGCTGATTTAATGGCACAATATGAAGAGGTAAAAGAAACCCTCGAAGCAGGACAAAGTAACAGTAAAATTGAAGCCTTGAAAGTTGAATATAAAGCAACAAGTGACGCCGAATTGTTAATGGCTTTAAAACCTCACCCTAAAAGTATTGCCATTGCACAAGCCGCAATGGAAAGTTCCTGGGCAACCTCAAGATTTTTCAAGGAAGCTTATAATATTTTTGGAGTTTGGTCCTTCGATGAAAATGAACCTAGAATTGCAAGACAACAAAAACGTGAAGGTAAAACAATTTGGGTTAGAAAATACGCTTCTGTTGAGGAAGCTGTATATGACTATTACCGAACTTTAGCTCGAGGTAGCGCTTTTCAAGCGTTTAGAGAAACCAAAATGGAGACCAGTGATCCTTTTATTCTTGTCACCAAGTTAGATCGTTATTCTGAAAAAGGTGCCGTTTATGGCGAAGAGTTAACCGCCATTATTAAATTTAATAAATTTGATAGCTACGATGTAGAAGAGTTTTAATAAGTAATCTTTCCCTGTTTGTAAAAGTGTTAACTGACAAACAGGGAAATAATGACTATTATAAATCAATACTTTTCATTCCTTTTCATTCAACAATGGGCGGAAAAAACTTCGTTGATATTGCTTAATGCACTGTGTTTTCTTTGCATAATCAAATGCGCTAATGCAATCTGCATCTTTAAAAGATTGCTGTCGATATTTCTCATAGGTCGCTAAGCTAGAAAAATTAAATAAAGCGAACGCTTTATTATTAACCCCTTCAGAGGGTAGAAAATACCCTAGGTGTTTCCCTCCAAATTTATTAACCAAGGGTATCCAAAGCCTAGCATAATGCTCAAATTCGTTTATTTTATTTGCGTCAATAACATACTCAATATAGCAAGTGATCATTATCAATTCCTTAGGCTCTTTTATTTCTGAACCTCAGTAACACGACGATTTACAGGGTATCGTTCAAAGTCCTCCCAATAATGAATGCCACCAATCATTTCCTTCACAGAAAAACCCAAATTTGAAATTTTTACTGCGACCTTAGTTGCGCCATTACACCCCGGCCCCCAACAATAAACAACAAACTGTGTGTTCTTGGGGAATCTAGCGAATGATTCGGCATTAATTTCACTGTGTGGCATACTAACCGCTGTTATCGCATGGCTTTTATCAAAGGCTTCGCTAGAGCGAACATCTAATAGAATGTAATCTTGATTATCCGCTTTAATATCTGCGTAAACATCAGAACAATCTGTCTCACAGGCGAGCTTTCTAGCAAAAAATTCATTAGCGAGTTGACTCGGTGCGGCAGGGTTATTAAATGCATTTGATTTGTTATTCATAAAGACTCCTAATTCATTTGTTTGGATAGGACTTAATTTAGCCTAATATCAAATTCTTAGAAATTCATTGTTTCTGAAGTGAGCATTCAATATAAATGAATGGTAAATAAAACTCAGAGCACTAAACTGCTATTTCACAGAATAAAAATGGGAGTTAGCATTGGAATTTTACCACCTACGTTCTTTTGTTGCCGTGGCACAAACGGGTAACTTAACGCAAGCGACAGAAACGTTTATACACCACTCCACCAGCAATTAGCGCGCATATCAAAATGCTCGAAGAAGAACTTGCCACGCCTTTATTTATTCGCTCAAATAAAGGCATGAAACTCACAGAAAAAGGCCAACTATTACTTAAAAAAGCACAGGTTACCTTAGATAGTGCGATAGATTTAGTCAATTTAGCGGCACAACAACAGCATGAAATAATGGGTACATTCCACTTAGGAATTAATTTATCAGCGAAACAAGTTAAGTTGTCTGCCTTAGCAAAAGAACCTGCAACAAAACTGCCCAGGCATTAGCTTGGAAATTTACCCACAATCAACGGGCAAAACAATCAATGATATTCGAGAAAAACGTTTGTCTGGCGGTTATATTTTTGGTGATGTTCCCGATGATTTTATTGGTATTGCAGTCATGCGGCAACAAATCACCACGGTTGCACCTTTAGACTTTGATTGCAGTAAAATATTAACGGTTGCAGACTTACAATCTCAGCACTGGATAATGATGGGAGATTATTGCCCTTTTGATCATTTTTTAAAACAAAAACTAGGCAGTAATATCCCCTCCATTATGAAAACCAGTGATGACGGCACACGCTTAGAACTTGTTAAAGACGGGCTTGGATTAAGTTTATTAGAAAAAGAAGAAGCGCTTGAAGCAGAACAAGCCCAGAGTTTGCAAGTCCTATCGGAATTAGACTTTGCCACGACCTTGCATTTTGTCATCGCAAAAGAAAACGAAAATGATCCAGTCATCAAAGCGCTAATGCAAGAGATAAGCATATTGTGGGATATTACTCATTAACTCAGCCCTGCCCTTTATTATCAATAAAGCACTGATTAAAGGGCGTCCTAGTTAATAATTTTTCACTAAAGTAGCCATCTCAACTGAATTATCACTCTGCACTTTACTTAACCCTGAAATAATCCCCTGTTTATTGATTTCAGGTTGATTTTGACTCACCTTCCATTGACCAGTCATCGACTTTATTTGTATTTCTATACCTACAATTGCTGGTAATAGTCGGTTTATATATTCTGAAGGCGCATCATATATTGACCATGGTTTATCTTGATATTGTTCCTGTTGAAAGGTTAAGTTATTAAGCATCTGTAATTTAAAATGCTCATCAAAACGTGCCTTTATTTCTCCTCTAACATGCACTGCGATGTAATTCCAAGTCGGCACGGCTTTACCATTATCTTTTTTAGTTGGATAAAAATTTGGAGAGATATAACAATTAGGACCATTAAATACAACTAAGACATCTAAATGTTCATTTAACATTTTCCATAATGGATTGGCTTTTGCGATATGTCCTTGAAGTACTGCATTGCCACCTGATTTATAAAAATACAAGGGTAAATGATTTACTTCGACACCATCTCCAGAATGGGTTACCAAACTTGCAAAAGGATATTTAACCATTATCTCTTGTAAAAGAAGCGGATCATCTTGTTGAAAAATTTTGGGTATATGCATATGTATTACCTACCGAATAAAAACCTAATCAATCTTAATTATAGTTTCAGACTTAACGAGTGTTTCACATCTGGCCATTCACTGCTGATAACTGAGAAAAAAGCACTATTTCGAAAACTACCATCGGGTAATATTTTTTGATTACGTAAAATCCCCTCAAAGGAAGCACCTATGCGACCAATTGCTTGACGAGAAGCGAGGTTCTTTTCATGGGTTTTAAACTGCACTCTAATCGCATTTAACATTTCGAATGCATGCTTTAATAAACAATATTTTGCATGAGTATTCACATAGGTTCGTTGGAACTTAGGTGTAATAAAAGTAAAACCAATTTCCAAACTTCGATCTTCTCGATTAATCGCACAATAACGAGTGCTACCAACCAAAGCGCCGGTTTGATTATCAATAATCGCAAAGACCACCTGTTGACCTTGCGTTACCCTCTCCTGTGAATAAATTAACCAAGCATGGCATTGTTCTTTTGAAATACATTGATTAGGCAAGGACCATTGCCATAACTCAGGGAATGCGCCTGCTTGATAAAAAGCATCTACATCTTCAATGGTTAAAGGTCTTAATGTGACCTTATCTGTAATAAGTGTGACAGGTTTTGGATTAAACATTTTTATTCTCCTTAAAAATCATATCTTCCAAAACTTGTGGTATAAACACAACAACCAGTATTAATAAAACAAATAGACCAGAGGGAGTTTGTAATGATGAAAACACTCAACTTAACGCTACAAAATTCTAATAAAAACTTATATTTAAACATTGCTCAAGCTATTCGAAATAGTATTGAAAATGGTCATGTTATCCCTAACGAAAAACTCCCTTCAGCAAGGTCTCTTGCGATACAACTATCAGTCAACCGCCATACTATAATGGTCGCATATAATGAGTTAGTAGCGCAAGGTTGGGTGCAGTCACAACAAAGGCTAGGCTATCGCGTTGCCACAACACTGCCTATATTTACGTCAACAAAAACCGATGTAAAAAAGGAAACTCTTAAACATCAACATCGTTGGAATATTTCAAAAATTAACAACAATAATATCCCATTAGCGACCAGTCGCTTTCCCTTTAATTTTGCGGGTGGTAACCCTGATATTTCATTATTTCCATTTAATGAATTCAAAGGGTTTATGAATGATGCATTAAACCGACCAGATCTCGAAGAATTAAACTACGGAGATAACGCTGGTTTTGCTCCTTTTATTGAACAAGTTAGTACTTATTTACGTCGTGTCAGATCCATTAATAATAAAAAAATTATTGTCGTTAATGGAACACAAGAAGCATTATATATCCTTTCTCAGGTATTGATTAAACCTGGGGATAAAGTAGCAGTAGAAAGTTTAGGTTATCAACCAGCTTGGAATGCTTTCAAAAACGCAGGCGCGCAATTAATTCCCGTTAAACAAACCTCTCAAGGTATTGATACAAATGATTTTGAACAGTTGATTCAAAAGCATAAAATACATTTATTATATTTAACTCCTTTACATCAATACCCCACTACCAGCACGCTTTCAATGCAAAAACGTAAAGCAATTTATTTACTAGCCCAACAACATAATATTGCGATTATCGAAGATGATTACGACCATGAGTTTCATTACAATAGTCAACCACTGGCACCAATGGTCGCCAATGATCCTTCAGGGTTAGTTATCTACCTTTCTAGCTTTTCTAAAATTATGTTTCCAGGTATTCGTTTAGGTATTATTGCTGTGCATTCATCACTTTCAACACACTTAATAAATTACCGTACTATGATCAATCATAAAGTGAATATTTTACAACAGGATGCAGTTGCAAGATGGATGAAGGATGGTGGTTTTGAACGGCACTTACGTAAAGCCACACGTCTTTATCAAAAAAGAAGACAGTGTATGGTTACAATACTCAATGAATTTATCAGTGAAGGCATTAAAATCACCTTTTCAATTCCCGCAGGAGGAATGGCATTATGGATAAATGTAGATAGAAATGCTGAAAAAATTGCCAAATTAGCTAAGCAAGAAGGCATTTTTTTATTAGCTGAGAATGCATTTCACTTGGACATAAAACAAGACCAAGATAAATTTATTCGCTTGGGGTTCGCAGGGTTAAACGAAGAGAAAATAACTCAAGGCTTATTTTTGTTAAAAGTCTTATTAAAAAAGCATTGTAATGAGTGACTGGTCGCGCTAATGATTAAACACGTATCTGCACAACTTGTTTGCCCGTAAAACCACCAGCAATCTGTTTATGTAATGCGACCGAAACACTGTTAGCATTAAAATCAACTACACTAATCTCAGGTAATTTGATATTACCTTTAGCGACATTTTCAAGTAACAGATTCCCCATAAAACTCATCTTTTGTTGTGCACATAAACTATTCGCGAGCCATGCACCACATAAAGAAATAATACCAATATTAGGTGCTTTTTTATCTAATAGACGTTGTTCAAAGGTAGGTAAAGGTTTAAAACAAGCAATTCTGCCACTAAAACGCATTAATTCAATATTACGAATGGTTGATTCACCACCAACCGTATCAAGTACCGCATCAAAGCCCTGTGCCCCTAATTCACGAGACATTTTTTCACACAGCTTTCTATCCTTGTAATCAAAAATCGCATCTGCACCCAATTTTTTAACCAGCTTATGGTTACGTTTAGAGGCAGTTGTAAATACGTCCGCACCACGTTGTTTAGCGAGTTGAATAGCAAACTGACCAACAGCCCCAGCCCCAGCTTCAACAAGTAAAGTAGTTCCTTCAATAATTTGTAATTTTTCTAATGCAATTAAGGTCGCCATACCAGCACAGGGGATGGTTGCGGCTTGATTGGCGGTAATACTTTCAGGGACAACAGAAACGGCAAAGTTAGGCACTTTGGTATACTCACTGAGCACACCAGGACCAGAAATATTGGCATGCCACATGACTCGTTGACCGACCTCAGGAAACACACCTTTATTGCTTTTAACCACCACACCAACGGCATCAATTCCCACTACATGTGGTGCTTTCCAAGTATTACAAAAACCGGTTTGTGCAAATTTAGCATCACGAGGGTTCAGGCCAACCGCTTCCACCTTTACCAGTAGCTCATTGTCAAAACATTCAGGAACAGGTATTTCTATATCCACTAAATTAATCTGTTCGCTTGGTTGTTGCAAAGCAATTGCACGCATTGTTTGCGAGATAGTGTATTCCTGTGAATCTGACATAAAAAACCTACTATTAAAAGTTGTAATACCAACAATGATATTTGCCATCAATCATCGTTAATGATGGCAAACATTATCTATTAAGCACTTATATTTGCCACGTTTTTCAAACTATTGTAGCAATTTTATGTGCGTTATATTCACATTTATACCCGTTACCATTCAAGATGCAAAGTTCAGCAAGTTGTGAGGTGAGTAGCTTCTAGGCAGAAAGGTGAAGATCTAACTGGTTAAATCAATACTTTCTAACAACGAAGATACTTGCCTCAAAACTTGCCCTGCGGGTCGCTAGCTCGAAAAGCAATTCTGCGTTGCAACACTTGATAAGGGCTAGCCATTTAAGATGTAAATACTTGTTTTTACATCTACCGGCAGAGGATTAACGTAGTTAATCGCTCGAGAGGCCATCATGTTGCGCCTTGTCTTGCAGTCCGAGCTAGCGACTGATCAAAGCATCTCGATTAGTAACGGGTATAGTCAGATTATTTTTTCAAACCTTTAGTGACTAAAATATAAAACACAGGTGTAAATAATAAACCAAATAAGGTAACACCTATCATTCCTGAGAATACCGCATTGCCCATTGCATGACGCATTTCAGAACCCGCTCCCGACGCTAATATCAATGGGATAACACCAGCTGTAAAAGCAATAGAAGTCATTAATATTGGACGTAAACGTAAACGACAGGCTTCAATAATAGCATCGAAATGAGTCACTCCTTGCTTATTTTGGTCTCTGGCGAATTCAATCATTAAAATGGCATTTTTAGAGGCTAATGCAACCAGAACGATCAATGCAATCTGAGTAAAGATATTATTATCTGATCCAACTAACCAAACACCAAGTAAAGCCGAGAATATGGTCATAGGTACGATCAAAATAATAGCTAAAGGTAAACCTAAACTTTCATATTGAGCGACTAACACCATAAACACTAATAGCACCACCAGTGGAAAAATGTAAACCATGGTATTTCCCGCTAAAATTTGCTGGAAAGTCACATCAGTCCATTCGTATGCCATACCATTAGGTAAGGTATCAGCCAAAATCAATTCAATCGCTTGTTGTGCTTGATTAGAACTATAGCCAGGTGCAGGGCTACCATTAATTTCAGCACTAGGATAACCATTATAATGCATTACACGATCCGGCCCAGTTGTTGGTGTAACCGTTAATACAGAACCTAAAGGCACCATATTACCTTGTCTATTTCGCACTTTTAGATTCAAAATCTGTTCAGGGTCTTGACGGAAATCCGCATCAGCCTGAGCATTTACCTGATAAGTACGACCAAATAAATTAAAGTCATTAACATACACAGAGCCTAAATAAATCTGTAATGCATTAAAAACTTCATCTAATGGGATACCTTGAATTAATGCCTGTTCACGGTCAATATCTATATTCATTTGTGGTACTTGAATACGGAAACTTGAGTATAAACCCATTAATGCAGGATCTTGTCTGGCTTTTGCAAGGACAGCTTGCAAATTGTTAAACAAACTTTCAAAGCCTTTATTAGCGCGATCTTCTATCTGTAATTTAAAGCCCCCTGTTGTTCCTAACCCCTGAATAGCAGGTGGTGGAAAAACAGCAACAAATGCTTCATCAATAGTCGTAAATTTCTGATTTAATTGAGCGACAATTGCCATCGCTGACATGCTCGGATCACCACGATTTTCAAAATCATCCAAGGTCGTGAAGACAATCGCACTATTAGGACTATTAGTTAAACCATTCACCGAAAGACCAGGGAATGCAACAGTGTGTGCAACCCCAGGAACCTGCAAGGCAATTTGTTCCATTTCTTTAACCACATCCTGGGTTCTATCTAAACTAGACGCATCAGGTAATTGTGCCATCGCCACAAGATACTGTTTATCTTGAGCAGGAATAAACCCACCAGGTACGCTATCAAATAATTTCAACGTGCCACCAACTAATGCCAAATAAACCACTAAAACAATCACACTCAAACGAATTAGTTTTTTCACCAACCTTTGATAACCACCTGAAGCTCGCTCAAATAAACGATTGAAAGGGGTAAATAACCATCGTCCAAACATTCTATCTAATAAACGCGTCAAAAAGTCAGGTTTACTGTCGTGAGATTTCAGTAATAACGCAGACAATGCTGGTGATAATGTTAATGAGTTAAAGGCTGAAATTAACGTTGAAATCGTTATTGTTAACGCAAATTGTTTGTAAAACTGCCCTGATAATCCAGAAATAAAGGCTGTTGGAATAAATACAGCACATAATACCAAGGCAATCGCGATAATCGGCCCTGTTACTTCAGTCATAGCAACACGAGTTGCTTCTATAGGTGATAAACCTGCTTCAATATTACGCTCTACATTTTCAACTACAACAATTGCATCATCAACGACTATTCCGATTGCTAACACCAACCCAAATAATGATAAGGTATTAATAGAAACCCCCAACCATTGCATCACCGCGAAGGTACCAATTAATGAAATAGGTACTGCGATTAATGGAATAATTGATGCTCGCCATGTTTGTAGGAAAATAATGACCACTAAAACAACTAATACTATTGCTTCGAGTAATGTATCGATAACAGCATCAATAGAGTCTCGTACAAAAACAGTCGGATCATAAACAATGTCATATTCAACACCCGCCGGGAAATCCAATGCTAAACGCGCCATGGTTTCACGTACTTGATCAGAGAGTTCAATTGCGTTTGAATTAGGTCGTTGAAATACAGGTATCGCTAATGCAGGTTGACTATCAAGCATCGCTCTTAAAGAGTAAGAATCTTGACCTAACTCTAGGCGAGCAACATCTATAAGACGCGTTAATTGTCCCTGTTCACCGACTTTTATAATTATTTGTTCAAATTCTTCAATGTTTTCAAGCCGACCTTTTACATTTAATAGAATCTGAAATTGATTATCCTTTGCTCGCTGGTTGTGCTCCTAGACTACCAGCCGCAACTTGTTGGTTTTGTACACTTAGTGCATTGATCACATCAGTGGCAGTTAGCTCTCGCGCGACTAAAGCATCTGGGTTAAGCCAAACACGCATTGAATATTGACCACCACCAAATAAGCGAACTTCACCGGCACCACTTAAACGTGTTAATTCATCTTTAATATACAAGTCTGCATAATTAGACAGATAGGTAGTATCATGCGTTTTTTCAGGTGAATATAGGTGTACCACTAAGGTTAAATCTGCCGAAGCTTTCTTAGCAACCACGCCTAAACGTTGTACTTCCTCTGGTAGTCGAGGCAATGCGCTATTAACGCTATTTTGAACCTGTACCTGAGCGCGGTCCAAATCTGTACCTAGAGCAAAGGTGATTGTTAATGTCATACGACCATCACTGGTAGCTTGAGAAGCCATATACAGCATATTCTCAGTACCATTAATTTCTTGCTCAAGCGGTGTCGCCACTGTTTGACCAATAACCGTTGGGTTTGCACCAGGGTAATTTGCCGTCACAACCACGGTGGGAGGTGCTACTTCAGGGTATTCACTAACAGGTAATTGAAATAATGAAATACTACCCGCAATTAGAATAACCATCGACATCATGGCCGCAAAGATAGGCCTTTCAATAAAAAAATGGGAAAACTTCATAAACGCACCGACTGTTTAACAATTAAACCGCTGTCATTGATAGAAGACAGAGTGAAAGACACTCCAGTACTATCAATAACCACATTATTAGGTTCAATAGACATACCTGGGCCAACTCTTGCAGGACCATTAACAGCAATCACATCGCCACTTTGTAGACCTGAAGTAATTGCTCTTAATTTTCCATAACGCTCACCAATCTCAACTAAGGTATATTGCAAAACATTATCTTTACCTACCGTTAATACAAAACGATTCTTCAAATCGGTACCAATTGCTCGTTCAGGAATAATAACTTGTGAGGTCACATCATTTGTCGCTAATTTAATACGAGCAAAAGAGCCCGAACGTAGCTGATTATTAGTTTCGTTAAAAATAGCTCTTATACGTAAGGTACCTGTTGACGCATCAATTTGATTATCGATAAAGTTAATATGGCCTTCATAATTAAAATCATTTTGCCCTAGTTTTTGCATGATAACTTGCTGTTTACTTGTCGCAGTAACATCTGAAAACTCACTATTCCAAGTGCGTTCATCTACATCAAAATAAGCATACATTGCTTTATCTGACACAATAGTTGTTAATACACTTTGCCCTGCTAATACATTGTTACCACGTGTAATATTGGCACGTGAAATAATGCCATCAATCGGAGAGCGAATATCTGTAAACTCTAAATCAAGTTGAGCTGATTTTAATTGCGCCTCTAAAGCTGATAACTGTGCTTCTCGTTGACGTAAAGTAGAAGTTCGTAATTCGGCTTGCTCTGTTGAAATAGCTTTTTGCGCCGTTAAACGAATAGCACGTTCAGCTTCCGCTCTTGCTTGTTCTAATACCGCTTTTGCACTAACAATTTGCGCTTGTAAATTAGCAACGACGGCAGTATATGGACGAGCATCCAGTTTGAATAATAACGCTCCCTGTTTAACTTTATCTCCTTCTTTAAAGGTAATATTTTCTATCACTCCTGAGACACGAGGCATTAATGCCACTTCTTCTGGAGATTCTAATCGCGTCGTATAAGTGCGCCAATTTTGTACTGGCTCAACTAATACTTCAGCAACATCGATGGGTTGTAAGTGTTGTTGATTTGCTTTTACATCTGGTTCAGATACACACCCCAGTAATGTAAAACTCATCGCAGTGATTGCTGTTGCAATTATTTTTCTTTTCATGATAAAGCTCCTTAGATTTATTAAGAATAATCATACGGAACAAAGGTGTGTGTAAATAGCCTATATTTTTACAAAGATTAATGCCAAAATGGCACCAATTAAATAATTAAGGTGAACTGATGGATACAACAAGTCGACTTTTGATGCTACTCGAAGTAGTTGAACAGGGCTCTTTTTCTAAAGCGTGCTGAGCATCGTAATATAGATCGTTCTGTTATTTCTAAACAGATCACCCGATTAGAGGAAGAGTTAGGGGTACGTTTATTAAATAGAACAACGCGATCATTTTCTCTCACCGCAGCGGGAGCAGAAATGATAAAAAAAGGCAGAGAATTACGTCTGCTTCTCGGGGAGACTGTTAGGCTGGCAGAAAATTATCATCAAGAAGCACGTGGTTTATTAAAAATTGCATCTTCTCATGGTATTGCTAGACGTTACTTGTTACCTGTTATCAATGATTTCCAAAAGCGCTTCCCTCAAGTTGAAATTGAGATGCAACTCGATGATCGTTATATTGATATTGTTGCTGAGGGGATTGATCTCGCTTTTCGAGTAGGCGAACCCAAAGACTCTTCCTTAATTGCACGTAAAATAGTTAGCAATAAAGGCTTTTTACTGGCGACACCCGCATTTCTAGAAACCTATGGCACACCTAAAACAATTGAAGAACTGGCAACTTTACCCGCGACGAGTTACGCAAGTTCATCTCTCAAAGTAGAAAGCATTCGTTATTTGGATAAAAAGGAAAAGTACAAGAACAAAAAATAAAAACGGTCTTTAGTGCCAATGATCCAGAATTGTTATTAATGAAATCATTGTCTGGCACCACTTATCTTGCAACGACCTGCTTTTGTTCTCCAGAATGAAATAAAAGACGGATTGTTAGTGCCCTTGTTACCACACATTGAATTATTAAATTACAATGATATGTATGCCATCTACCCACATCGAGATCTACCGGTGAGAACCAGACTGTTTTTCGATGCTGTCCGTGAGTATCTAGGAAAAGATAAACCCATTTGGCAAGACCTTATTCCTAATTACGATGAAATTTATCCTTCCAAATAACCTCTTATTATTTTTTCTTGTTTAAGCAAGACTCCTCTCGCCGTATGCCAAAGCATTAAAATAAAAACATAAGGCACTGATATTAAAAAAACAAAAAATAAAAGTAGCGAGAGTATATTCATTATAAAAAGTCAGGACAGAGCAATTTTAAAAAAGTTTCTGCAGAAAATAATATTTTTTATTTTTATTTATTTAAAGTGCCCCCCCACCAACGTGACCAATATCACAAAACAATAAGCCAATGATAAATAACAATTTATTTTCAATTTTAATTATTAAAAATCCATTGGTGCCAAAATAGAAACAATAACTTTCCATTTAGCCTATATATTTATCATCAATAGAAATGAATAATTCACCCCGTCAAGCGAATACAGGTTTTTAAATTCGCCAATAACTAAACATCACAAATAAATTTATTAGGAAACTAAAATGAAAAAATTAATCACTATCGCAGACAGGTTTATTACTAACGGGTTCTGTATTTGCACAAACAGTGACATTACACAAAAACGAAAAATTAGTAACCGCTGAATATGCCTCTAAATCTGAAGCCGTCAATGCAGGATTTGACCTAGCTGAAACGCTTAAAAGCAACAGCAACAGTGAGTTACGTAAAGAGTTTAATTTAGTGGGTCATACTTTTGTACGTAATATTACGGTTGATAACACTGAAATATCTACTGAAGAATTCGCGACTTCACGTGATGAAACCAAATACCGTGCAATTGTTAACGTCTCTTACTACTTTGATGCAGAAGACAATAACGACTAATTAAAATTGCTAGCTAATTAACACCAATTAAATTTAAAGCTAAAACGCTTAATGAACAAAATAAAGGACAATAAAATGAAAAAATTAATGACTATCGCGACTGGTTTATTACTAACAGGTTCAGTATTTGCGCAAACAGTAACATTACACAAAAACGAGAAATTGGTAACAGCTGAATATGCCTCTAAATCAGAAGCTGTCAACGCAGGATTTGATCTTGCTGAAACACTTAAAAGCAACAGCAGCAGAGAGTTACGTAAAGAGTTTAATTTAATTGGTCATAGTTTTGTACGTAATATTACGGTTGATAACACTGAAGTTTCTACACAAGAGTTTGCGACTTCACGTGATGAAACCAAATACCGTGCAATTGTTAAAGTCTCTTATTACTTCGATGCTGAAGATAATAACGATGAATAAAAATTTGTAACAGATAAACACCAATTAAATTTAAAGCTAAATCGCTGAATGAACAAGATAAAGGATACTAAAATGAAAAAATTAATAACTATCGCAACAGGTTTATTACTAACGGGTTCTGTATTTGCACACACAGTAACATTACACAAAAACGATCAATTGGTAACAGCTGAATATGCCTCTAAATCTGAAGCTGTCAACGCAGGATTTGACCTTGCTGAAACCCTTAAAAGCAACAGTAGCAGTGAGTTACGTAAAGAATTTAATTTAATTGGTCACAGTTTTGTACGTAATATTACGGTTGATAACACTGAAGTTTCTACACAAGAATTTGTCGCTTCACGTGATGAAACCAAATACCGCGCAATTGTTAAAGTCTCTTATTACTTCGATGCAGAAGATAATAACGATGAATAAAAATTTTTTACTGATAAACACCAATTAAATTTAAAGCTAAATCGCTGAATGAAAAAGATAAAGGACAATAAAATGAAAAAATTAATGACTATCGTCGCCGGTGTATTACTAACGGGTTCCGTATTTGCACACACTGTAACATTGCACAAAAACGACCAATTAGTAACAGCTGAATATGCCTCTAAATCTGAAGCTGTCGACGCAGGATTTGATCTTGCTGAAGCGCTTAAAAGCAACAGCAACAGTGAATTACGTAAAGAGTTTAATTTAGTCGGTCATACTTTTGTACGCAATATTACGGTTGATAACACTGAAGTTTCTACAGAAGAGTTCGCAGACACACGTGATGAAACCAAATACCGTGCAATTGTTAAAGTCTCTTACTACTTTGATGCAGAAGATAATAACGACTAAACTGAATTTTCAGATATGATAAAGACAAAGGCTTCTATTGAAAAATAGAAGCCTTTTAATTACTTTTTATTTTTAATCTAACTAGATATCGCTTAATTTAAGCCACCCTTTGCTTCAATCCCATTAGAAATTATATAAAAATCATTAAATCTGAAAAGCGTTTTTTCTTTATTCAAGCTTTTCTTCATTTTTACCTGTTTTGAAAGTTCATCACAAATACCATCCATATCACCCGTCATCACTTTTTCAGGCCCGTTAGTAAAAATTGCATATTTGGTTCCGTCTAAATCAAAAAATATAACCGGATTATATAAATTAGCATTCAATTCAACGTTCGTTAATGTGATCATAATAATTACCCTTATGTTGGATATGTTTTAATAAACATTCCATTTGCTGTAATTTAGAGCAAACAACAATTACAACGCCACTGTAGCTTGCTCTAAAAAGGTAATTAAAAACTAACACCCAAAAATGACAATTAGGTTAAAGCATAGGCTTTATTTAAAAAATGTGCTCTGAAGCAAATTTGAGTAAATCACCTCAACTCGGATTAATAGGATGGTAATTAAATAGAAATCAGGTAGAAATTTTCACTGTATCAGGGTCAATATCATACAGGCTAGCTAAATAACGCAAATAACTTAGGTCTTCACACATGCTTTTTCCAGGTTCATCGGATATTTTAGCCACGGGTTTGCCATTAGCAGTGATCATTTTAATGACAATATTAAGTGGCTCATTACCCACATCATTCATTAAATTAGTACCAATACCAAAGGAAAGATTTATACGTCCTTTAAATTGCTTATGAATTTCTAATATGCGCGGAAAATTTAGGGAATCACTATAGACTAATGATTTATTGAGTGGATCAATGCCCATATTTTGATACATCAAAATTGCTTTTTCTCCCCACTCAAAGGGGCAACCACTATCGTGTCTTAAGCCATCATATAACTTGCCAAAATATGGATCAGAAAAGTCTCGAATGAAGGAATCCATGGAATAACAATCCGTTAGAGCAATACCTAATCGTCCTCGATATTCACGTACCCACCCTTCTAGCGCGCTTTTTGAGCATCCGCTAAACGTGTTACAGCCTGCCAACTTTGAAACCATTCGTGAGCCATAGTGCCAATAGGTGACAAACCTAAAGTATGAGCAAAATGAAGATTACTAGTGCCAGAAAAACGCTTAGGAAGTTGCTCATTAAGAGTCATTAACACTTCTTTTTGCCATGCTCTGCTGGCGCGTCGGCGGGTTCCAAAATCAGAAAACTTTAAATCTGCTAATGCCTTGTTATTTTTAATAAAAGCAATTTTTGCATTGAGCTTCTGACGTGCAAGGTCAATATCAAAACCAGCGCAATTTATTATCGTATGTAATTCACTAATAATGGATAGTGCATAAATCTCCATTAAAGAGACATGGATTAAAGGCCCATTAAAACGCAGAATAAGATCTTGACCTTGAGCTTCTAACTGCACAAATCGCATATTCAGTTTAAATATGCGTAAAAACTCAATAAAGTCTGGTTTAATATAGGTAAAACCTCTTAAATATTCTAACTCGTCATCAGTAAAAGAAAGTGTACACACATGATCAAGTTGACGCTTAATTTCCGGTAATAACTTGCTTAAGTCTAAATCCTGTTGATTTCGGCAAACAAACTTCCATTGCACATCCACAAGACGAAATTCAGGGGCATGATAAAATGCCTGTAACATAGTAATTTTATAGAAGTCAGTATCCATTAAACTGTCAATTAACCATTCATTTAACTTCATAGGGCTTCCAAATCACTGCTTGCATTAATCAATTCAACCCCAGCATCACGCATTTCATCACAGGCAAGCTTGCTTGTTTCACTATCAACTCCACGACAAGCGACTAGGTTAACAATCACCTTAAAACCAGCTTCACGCAGTTGTAATACTGTTGTTTTAACACAAAAATCAGTCGCTAATCCTCCAACAATGACAACTTCAATGTTTCGTTGTTTTAACCATTCAATTACCCCAGTACTTTCGTTGTTAGCAAGATCATGATAACAAGCACCATAGGGGTGTTTATGAGCTTCAACACCTTTTTCAATTAATAAATCATAATTTTTTTCTTCGGGTAAGCCAGGGATCAATTGATTGCCCTTAGTGCCAACAATGCAATGTGCAGGCCATTTAATATCAAGATCGGGGTGATAGCCCTCAACGGGTGTCATTATTTCTTCTGCTTTGTTGGTGATCCAAAGTGCGTCTGCAGGGTGTGAATCTTTGCTAACTAAACGATAACTGGCAAATTGTGCCTGAGCATTTAATTCATCTGCAATTTCATCACCTTGATAAATAGGTAATTCATCAGGGCATAGGAAAGTAAAACCACACTGTGGATCAACATCAAAACTAGCAGTAATAGACTTTTCGATTTTCATCATTTTTTACTCTATTTTTCAATTGGATAATTTAATTCATCATATAGGGGTGATAACAACAGTTCAAACTAATCATGCCACGAGGTTAGCTAATTACATGCACAAACCTCCCTAGAGCTGAGAAACATCGCAAATTCCCCATGGATTTTAATAAGAAACGCTAGCTTTGCCACAAAACACAATAACATCACTGCATAAGTTAAGCATGATCGATAAACTAAACTGATAATTTTGTAATACTCTCGTTCGGCGAAAATGAAATGAATATTCAATACTTAAGAGATGCGGATGTTACTGATGCATTAGATCAAAAAATAAGAGATTTACTGAGTAGCTGTTTTGTTCAAAATCAAGATGCAGAGATTTTCAAACGACAGCGTTGCTATTATGAAATGCCTGCTCATCGATATTTACTTTGGCAGGAAGATCGCCTTATCGCACATATCGCAGTACACGACAAAAATATTCTCATTAATGATATTGAGCATTCTATTTGTGGTATTGCAGAGGTATGTGTAGATGCACAATTTCGCAAACAAGGATTAGTTAAAGCAATTCTCAACAAAGTTCATCAAGACAGAAAAGCTAATGGCGACGCATATGCGGTATTGTTTGGTGATACAGAGGTTTATGCTTCCAGTGGTTACTCCCTAGTTAATAATCTAAAAGCCTTAAACCATAGCAAAGAATGGGCGGTAACAGGTCATACTCTAGTGCATGCTTTAACAAAAAGCTGGCCAACTAGCAGTGTAAAGCTAATTGGTATTCCTTTTTAAGATTTGCCATGCTTCACAAACCAAACGAAACTTAACGGCATCACCAGAATCTCTATCTGGATGCCACTTCAAAGCTAGCTTCCGCCACTGTCGCCTAATGACCTGTTGTGAAGCATTTTTATCTAATTCAAAAACCTGAAAAGCATGGGATTTATCCATTTCTGTGCCAGCATTTCCTAATGCACGCCCGTATTTGTGCCAAAATTGAGATAACAGAGACTCAACTTCTTGAGCGCTGGTCTCAAAATGCTCCCAATTCAAATAATACTGACGAAGTGAAATATCTGTATCAAGTTCAAGTTGTAAATCGATAGGTAACTGCATACTTAATTGAATATCCAAAGCTTGAATTTGCAACCAATATTCAGGCAATAGCATTTCCTGCAACTGATACAGCGCATTCATTAATAAAAAATTACGTTTAAATAACGCTTTATCGGCATCAATATCTAAATCTGGCAATAACCCTTGATGCTGTAGCTCACTGGCTAAATGGTGAATTTTATTGTTTTCTGGAGAGGCCTTTAACAAGGTTAATAATGGCCAAATTAATGGATTATCAATGCTTTCATCTGAACAGCTATTTACTTTAACTTGTAAAATAAGTAATTACCTCTGTTAAAAAATGGAAACTGATTAGCGACATGCTTTTTCTATTTTTTGCACTTGCTGAACAATGCCTTCAAGCCGACCTAAATCGGCTCGAGCTTCTACTAGGTCTCCCTGCTGATAGTTTTTATGTATCACATCTGCAATATCATGCAGTTTATCATGAGCTTGCTCAAGCTGTTTTAGATCTTCCTGTTTAAAATGTTGTTCTTGCTTTTCTCTATCGATCCAGTTTCCACATTGGCAGAATAGAGGGTCAAGAATCGGCCAGGGTTTTCGCTCTTCAGGTTGAGAAGCTAACTTGCTTTTAAATTTTTCTATCCACTTTTCATTTATCATTCTAAATATATCCAAGCGAACTTCGTTATTACTTCCTTGTTTTTTGGCGCAGGAAAGCCATGCTTTATTAGCAGTATAATTATTTAACCAAATGATAAAATCCTTTTCAGGCATAGGTTTCGCAATTTGATATCCTTGAGCTTGTTCACACCCCATCAATAACAGCATTAAACCATGATCCTGTGATTCTACTCCTTCGGCGATAACGCTACGTTTAAATAATTTTGTTAGAGTAATGACACCTTCGATAATGGTATAGTCATTAGGGTCATCAAGCATATCTCTAACAAAACTTTGGTCAATTTTAATGGTATTCACCGATAAACGCCTTAGGTGAGTTAAGGATGAATATCCCGTTCCAAAGTCATCTAAAGCAAAGCTCACACCAAGGCGGTTTTGACATATCTCAACAATATGATGAAGTGTGTTGATATCACCAAAGGCAGAACTTTCTAATATTTCTAACTGTAAATTTTTCGCGTGGTTAGCAGAGTATTCCGCTAAATGACATTCAAGATCTTCCACAAAACTCGGTGAAAGTAGATGGTTAGACGAAATGTTAACGCTAATACCTAAGTTAATATCTTTTTTGCCACTTATCAAGTTGTCGCAACGCTTGGTTGATAACCCATTCACCAATCTTAACCTCTAAGGAAGTACCATCCGTTAGAGGTAAAAAATCAATGGGAGGAACAAGCCCTTTTTGAGGATGATTCCATCGAATTAAGGCTTCAACACCCAACACCTTGCCCGTTGCCATGTTAATTTTGGGCTGATAATACAGCTCAAATTGATGCTGGATTAAAGCTTGCTTAATTTCTTCTAATTGCTGGTTTTTATCAATAATGCGCCTATCTAAATCAAGGCTATATAACTGAGAGCGATGTTTGCCCGCTAATTTGGATTGATACATAGCATGATCAGCATGACGTAATAATGTATCAATATCACCATCATCTGAGGGGTATAAGGTCACACCACTTGAAGCCGTTATATAGTGCTTAATATCATCAATAATATAGGGCTCAGCTAATGCCGAATGGATACGTTGCATTGTAACTTCATATTGCGACATGGTTTTAATATCATTTAACAAAATTGCAAACTCATCTCCGCCCTGCCGTGACACTGTATCTTCTTCTCTAATACAAGCGGAAATACGATGAGCTACTTCAATTAATAAACGATCACCCGCTTCATGGCCGTAATTATCATTAACCGGTTTAAAGTCATCCAAATCAAGAAAGCATACCGCGAGCTGATTACCACTACGTTTGCTGTGAGCAATAGACTGTTGAAACCTATCGATAAATAACGCTCGGTTTGGTAATTTAGTGAGCACATCATAATGCGCCATTAAATTAAGCTGATCCTGTCGCTTTTTGCTATGTGTTATATCTGAGAAAACACTGACATAATGAGTGACTTGGTTATAATCATTTTTCAAGGATGAGATTGTCAGTAATTCAGCATACAGATTGCCTTGCTTAGTTCTGCTCCACACTTCTCCCTGCCAAGAATCTTGCTCAATGACGGTTTGCCACATCTCCTCATAAAATTGAGGACTCTGTTTATCGGAAAACAAAATATTACGGTGTTTGCCAATCACATCATCACTAGCGTAACCGGTTATTTGAGTAAAGGCCGGATTGACATCCACAATAAGCTGTTTAGCATCTGTGATAATAATGCCTTCACGGGTATCATTAATCACTCTATAAGCCAACTGTAGTTTTTCTTCAGACTTTTTACGTTGATTTATATCCATCACAACCGCAATTAAAGTATTCGGTTGCCCTCCAATCTCCCCGGTAGGCGAAGCACTAATCTCGACCCAAACGACGTGGCCATCCTTATGTATGTAACGCTTTTCTCGGGTGAATTTTTTTGTAGGCCACAACGTACTTTTTCAAAATATTTTAAATCACTCTGTAAGTCATCGCGATGAGTAAGTGATTGGAAGGTTTTTCCCTTTGTCATTTCATTTTCACTGTATCCAACGATATCGCAATAACGTTGATTAACTCGAATAAACTCGCCATTGGTGGCGTTGACTAATGCAACCCCTACAGCGGCTTGTTCAAAAATCGAACGGAAAAATTGCTCTCTCACTGCTAAGGATTGTTTAGATTTAAATTCGGCAGTTACATTTCGAATCACACAGATCAGCTGGCCGTTGATTGCAATACTATTTAGACGGGCTTCAAAATAGGTTTCTTCACCCTTAATTGTTAATTTATATTGAAAATCAAGCGTCTGTTTTACTTTTTTTAATTCCTCTACCTTTGATAAAAATAAATCTCCAACTTGCTTGGGCAAAATATCCTGAACACGTTTCCCCTGAAAATCTTTAGGTTCAACATATAAATCCCCTTGATTTTGCGCGTGATAATCTAGAATAGTGCCGTCTGACTTGAGTCGAAAATAAGTATCGGGAAGTGCATCAAATAAACTTTGTAATTCAGCATTGTGGCGAAGCTTAATTATTTCTGCTTTTTTTATCGCGGTGATATCTTGCACCACACCAGCAATTGCAGTTGCCTTACCATTAATATCAAATACATGCCCACCTGAAGCTAAAATCCAGCGGATTTCACCATCTTTTCGTTGAATACGGCATTCAAAATTCCAGTCTGATTTGTTTTTAATGCTCTGTTTGAATTGCCGATCCAGATCCTCTCTTTCATCCAACACAACATGTTCAAGGAATGTTTGATAACTCCATTCTGGCAATAAAGATTCATAACCAAAAATTTGATCATGTATTAAAGAACGATGTGCAGAGTGATCAGCTAAATCAATTTCCCAATGACCAATTTTGCTATGTTCAAGCACAAATGCGATGAGTGCATCATGCTCTAAAATCTGTTTTTCTCGGAGGCGTTTTTTTGTTATGTCTATAGCTTGAATAATATAACCGCTGACTTCTCCATCAGGACCAAATAAAGCACGTGTTGAGGCATCGGCATAATGTAAAGAACCACCCTCAACTTCAAAAACATCTTCAGTTACAATCGCTTTTTTATGCTGTGAAGCTTCAATTAAGCGTTGCTTCCAAATATTTTCCCATTCTGGTAATTTTCGCCAGGCAGGCGACTCCCAAAATAGTTTTCCGACATAATCCTCGCGCTTAACACCTTGTTTAGATAAGGCTAAATTATTAACTTTAAGCACTCTGCCCTGTGCAGACAGTATTGCTATAAACTCAAATTCTTGATTGAAAAGAGCATCGAATAGAGACTCTTTATCATTAAGAATGCTGTCAGGGGATGAGGTTGAATTATTAAATTTCATGCTCTTAAGTATTATATAAAAATAGAAATTTACAAAAAAATCCTCATTTATATATGCCTAATCACGCATCAATCACACTTATAATAAATTAACATTCAAATAAATCATTTAGATAACCGCTATCAATGCTTTCACTAACTCATCAACCTGTGATGTTTTCAGTCCTGCAAGATTAATTCTGCCATTTGGCAAACCATATATAGCAAATTGATCACGTAACTTATTCATCTGCAATGCTGTTAAAGGCAACATTGAAAACATACCTTTTTGCTTTGCAATCGCATTTAATGAATCGGGTGCATTTATTGCTACCAATTTATCTCCAATCAATTGACGGATATTTGCAATACGATCACGACAAACAGAAAGTTCTTCTAACCAAGGTTTAGGATTATTAAGTAACAAAGAGGCGATAGCTGAACCATGGTTAGGAGGCATGGAGTAATTAGCGCGAGCAATTATCTCTAACATCGAGCGAAGATCTTTATGTTGTTTTTTGTCCTGAGTTATTATGCTCGTCGCCCCAGTACGCTCGCAATATAATCCCATGTTTTTTGAACAACTAGTGGCTAATAATACTAATTCACACTGTTCAACGATTAATCGTAAACCAGCCGCATCATCGTCAGGATTATCAGCAAACCCTTGATAGGCCATATCGATAAAAGGGATTAATTTTCTTTGTTGACAAAAATCAGCAAATTGTTGCCATTGTGCAAGTGTTGGATCAATCCCAGTCGGGTTATGGCGAGCAACCATGCAGTAAAATCACATCCCCTTCTTTTGCCCCATGTAAATCGTCAAAACAAGTTTCGATATCCAATAACTGATTTTTTTGTTGCCAAGTAAAGGTTTCAACGGTTAATCCGGCGCCCTGCATGATTGGACGATGGTTAATATAGCCAGGATCAGTATTCCAAATCACCGAATTAGGCGAAAGACGTGCAATTAAATCTGCTAAAACACGCAAAGCACCGGAGCCTCCCACTGTCTGGATGGTGCAGTTATTGTCAACTTTTGAGCTGTCACCGAGTAAGAACTTTGCAATTAAATCGTTAAACTCTAAGTTGCCAGATAACATTCTATATGTCTTTGAGTTTGCTTGTTGAGCAAGATAAATCTCTGCATCCTGTACTTGTTGCATAACAGGCGTTTGCCCTAATTCATCACGATATACTCCCACCAGCAAATCTATTTTCTGATCTCTTTTATCTGCATTAAACTGATGTAATAAATCCCATAAAGGATCACCTTGCACATTTGGTAAATTTTCTAACATTTTTATTTCCTTGAAAAAAATAGTTAACCTCAGTTTTAAATAAGCAACTGAAATATATGAATAAAAGTTTAAAGCTGTTGTTTATTTCTCTTTGTGATGACGATTTGACAAAATAACGCCAACAATAGTTATGCCAATACCACAAAGAATAGCCACCGATAATGTTTCATTAAAAATGGGGATTGCTAATAACGCCGTTAAGCCCGGTGAAATGGCGCCTATGATTGAAGCTTGTGCAGACCCTAGTTGAGCAACCGCATAAGTAAAACCAATGGTTGCTAAAATACCCACTCCCACTCCCTGAACTAAAATAAAAGGTAGAGCTTGTTGAATTGAAAAGTTCCCAAAATGACTTTCTACAGCACCTGACAACATTAAAACCAGTATCAGTAAAAAAGACCCATAGGATAAAATGATGGCAACAGTAATGGCATCAAGCCTTGCACGCTTTAACCCTATTGTATAAGTCGCCCAAACTAAGCTCGCGGATAATAAAAAGCAGACTCCATGAAATAAATCCCCCGCAATGCCAACCTTGCTAGCAAACACCATAATCAACACCCCAAGTAAAATAAGAGATAAGGTTAAAATACGCTTTTTAGATAGTGATTGGCGGTAAATAAAGTACGATAATAGAGCAACAAAAAAGGAGGCGTGCCAGCAAGAATGGTTCCTACATAAGCAGTCGGAGCCGTTTTCGCCCCCCAAGATGCTAAAAAAGAAATGGAATGCCACCTAATAAAATAAATAAAACATCTGTTATTCTGGCCTGTTTTATAGCTTCAAAACGAGAGAATACCATTGGCAATAACAATACCAATGGAACAGAAAAACGTATTAAAGCAACATCGGCAATCGCTAGGGGTGATGCTCCTATGTAGCGCACGGTTAATGCAAAACCAGACCAAATAAGTAAAACCACCGCCATTGCAATTACCCCCTTAGTAAAGGGAGATAACAGATTGGGGACAGTATTAGTTAACTTTGATTCAAGCGGTAATTGTGTCGAATTTTCCATTAAAGATACGCCCTATAAAAGATAAAACAGAAATGCTATTATCAATCAATTCAAGCGCCTTTATCAGGCAAAATTAAAACTATAATTGCAAGTATTTAACTTATTCCACCAAAATTAATTAAAAATACAACGATAAACGCCAAGCTAAAATAAAAGAAAAAATAAGAGTATAAACTTATGGATAGAATTGACCGTCACATATTAAAAATTCTCCAACAGGAAGGTCGCATCTCGACCGCAGAAATATCTGAACGCGTAGGTTTATCTCCTTCTCCCTGTGCGAGACGAATAAAATGTTTAGAAGATGATGGTTTTATTAGCAGTTATCAGGCAAATTTGAATAAAGATAAAGTTGGCATTGCAATGACCTTTTTTGTTGAGGTTCGCCTTCAGAGTCATCAAGAGGAATGTATCAAAGAATTCGAAGATGCATTGTTTGACATGGAAGAAGTGATCAATGGCCATATAGTTTCAGGCGCCTATGATTATTTATTAGAAGTGATCAGCGCAGATCTTGCCGGTTATGAAACCTTTACAAAGAAGCTACATAAAATCACCAGTGTGAAAGACATCCATACACACTTATCCGTCAGACAAGTTATCGCCAAACGTGCTTTACCCATATATTTAAAAAATAAATAATATTCTAGATAATGAATATTCGGCAAAATTTTCAACGTATTTTTGGATATCTGCTATAGTTAAAACAACTAAATATTTCCTCAAATAAAAAGGATTTAATATTTGTATCAACTTATAAAAGCATTTGTTTTTCTTTTATTGCTAATCAGTACCTCATTACAGGCACAGGAATTGAAACAAGTCAGCTTAAAAACGGCTTGGTTTGAACAATTTCAATTTGCAGGTTATTACATGGCAAAGGAAAAAGGTTTTTATAATGACCTAGGATTAAAGGTTAATATCCACCCCTTCAGTATACAAAATCAAGAAGAAACGGTTCATCAGGTCAATGATGGAGAAATCGATTTTGCTGTGGGCAAAGAAACACTCATATTAGACAAAGCTGAAAATAAAAAAATAGTTATTCTTTACGCGTTATTTCAGGCGAGCCCACTCATATTGATAACAACAGAAGAATCTGGGATAAATTCATTCTCGGATTTCAAAGATAAAAAAATAATGGCTAGCATTAATGACGCTAAACAAGTCTCTATCAAAGCAATGCTCAATGCACATAATGTGAAATTTACGGACTTATCTTTTCTTCCTCACAGCCATGATATCAATGATTTGATAAATAAAAAAACAGATATCATGTCTGCTTATATTTCCAAAGCCCCTTTCAACTAGAGCAAAAAGGCGTGGACTATCATATTTTTTCACCCGCTGATTATGAATTTGATATGTATAGTGGTTTTTTGTATACCAGTGAAGAACTCATTGCTAACGAGATTCAAACGGTAAAAGCATTCCGGGAAGCATCCTTAAAAGGCTGGCAATATACTTTTTCTAATATTAATGAAGCAGTTAACATATTATTTGATAAATATAATGAGCAGGATTTAACTAAGGAAGAGATATTATTTGAAGCACTCGCTCTTAAAAAACTTGCTTATTTAAACACCACTGAAATTGGTGCTATTGATGAAAACAAACTGAAGAAAAGCTTTGAAGTATACAAAGTACTAGGTCAAGGACAGGGTAAAATTGATTACAAAACATTAGTCTATGATGAAAAAACGCATCAAACTTTTTTAATGAAGCAGAAAAAAATTACTTAGAACAAAGAGAAAGAATAACTCTGTGTATTGATCCAAATTGGTTACCCTATGAAGGCCTTGATAACCAAGGAAATCACATTGGCCTGAATACAGAATTCCTAAATATATTTAGGTCACAATTGCCCATTCCTTAGAAACAATAATCACTACTTCCTGGACTGAATCGGTTAGTTTTGCAAAACAAAGAAAATGTGACATTTTATCACTGGCGGCAAATACCACAGAAAGGCAAACATACCTCAATTTTACAACTCCCTATTTAATCTTCCCACGTGTTTTAGTCACAGGTATTAAAGAGCCCTTCGTTAATAATTTTGCATTACTCGCAAGCAAGCGAATAGGTATGGTAAAGGGCTATGCGATGCAAGACTTTATTCGAGAGCACTACCCTAATATAACCATTGTTGATGTTGAAAATATTAAAAATGGGCTAGAAAAAGTAGCGAAAGGTGAGTTATATGGTTTTATTGATGGAATGGATACCGTTGGTTACCACTTACAGGAAGAGTTTCTAGGGCAATTAAAAGTGAGCGGTAAATTTGATAAAAGTAAAGAACTTGGTTTAGGTCTTAGAAATGACCACCCTCTTCTATTAAATATTTTCAATAAAATGATCGATAATTTATCACAAATAGCCATTCAAAATATTACCGATAAAAGTCCTTCAATACGATATATCCAAAGACCGGATTACAGTTATCTATGGTGGTTATTATTTGTTGTTGTATTAATTATTACAGCCTTTGTTTATAAGCGACACCTTTTAAATAATTTAAATAAGGAGCTTAATGAAAAAATTTTTGAAAAAACCCAAGCTTTACAAGCACTCAACGAAAGCTTAGAAATGAAAATAAAAGAGCGCACTGAAACCATTGAGCGTTCCAAAGTAATACTTCAAGATGTCGCTTATAAAGATAACCTTACCGGCATTTTTAATCGTCATTACCTGTTTGAGAAAGCCCCTTTATTTTTTGTCGCCTCAATACACCTGAAAGAACCTTTATCTATGCTCATCATTGATATCGACCACTTTAAAAAAGTAAATGATGTTTATGGACATATTATTGGTGACAATATCATCAAGCATTGTGTAGGCAATATACAAAAGAACTTGAGAACTGATGATCTCTTTGCTCGCTATGGTGGTGAAGAATTTTTAGTGTTATTACCAAGATTAACAATTCATGAAAGCATCAAGGTTGCAGAAAAGTTACGTCTATATTTAGAACAACATCATTATCGATTAAATGAAATAAGCCCGCCTATCCCTATTACTATCAGTATTGGTATCAGTGAATATCAAGTTGGTGAGGCGCTTGAAAAGTTTATAGATAGAACAGATGTAGCTTTGTATAAAGCTAAAGAAAACGGAAGAAATCAGGTTCAGACAATCTGTTGTACGGATGAGATCCCTAAATAATTTACTACAAGCCATAAGGGTAGCAGTACGGTAAAACTTGATTTCTTCCAGATTATCCCTTTTACCAAGGGAGCTTACATTGCATTTAATAACTCAATAAACCATTAATAAGACTTCCGATTGTTTAATTGTTAGCATTTTAATATTACAGTCAACATGAAAATATAATGTCTATCCTGCAAATTCCGGCGCCCAGATAGTGACACGGTTTCGGCCAGTTTCTTTAGATTGATAAAGAGCTAAATCGGCTTGCTCAATTAATTTAGCAGGATCTTTTGCTTTAAACTCAATAGAAGAAACGCCAAAACTACAGGTAACTTTTATATCCTGTACACTTAACAATTCAATTTGTTGTCGCATAGTTTCTGCAATAAACATACTTCGCTCTTTAGTTGTTTTTGGCAACACAATACAAAATTCTTCGCCACCAAAGCGAGCCACAATATCGGTTTCACGAACACAATGCTGTAAAATTTTTGCCACTTCACAGAGAACCTTATCGCCTATAATATGGCCATATGTATCATTTACGGCTTTAAAATAATCAATATCAACCATGATAATGCAGTAATCATCTAAGGAAGATAAATCAAGAAAACTTTTATCCATTAAGTCAAATAAAGCACGTCTATTTAAACTATTAGTCAAAGGATCACGTGAAGCCAAATACTTAAGCTCTCTATTATGTTTACGAGAATTAATAAATCCTCTAAAGATAAATAAAACTGCGATTAAACAAATTACTAATAAAGAAACCAAAGCAAAATTGGCATATTTATTTTTAGACAGTTCTAATTCAGCAATGATATTCTCTTGATTTGCAAGAGCTATCTCATTATTTTTATAAGAGAGTTCAAGTTTATCTAGTTCTGCTTTTTCCTTTAATGAAGCGAGCTCCATTTCTTTTGTATGTGAATATAAGGTTGCTTTTACTAAAACTAATTTATTATCTTCTCTTTCCTGTTGAAGAAGCTTCATCATCGCAATTTCTTTTTCTGCAAAATTAATAGACGCTAATAAATCTCCTTTCTTTTTATTTGCAATGCGTAGTTCTCGATAGGAGTATAGTTGATAGGATTTGTAATTAGTCTCTAGTGATAACGTTAAAGACTCTTGTAACAAAGTGATCGCCTCTTTTATATCTGTATCGATAAGAATTGCACCCAGTGGTAAAAGTGCTTTAATTTGATAAGTGACACTTTTCACTTGCTTTGCAATCGCTAAAGATTCTCTGTAATAAGCAATAGCCTTTGCTTTGTCATCTTGATCTCGATAAATATTAGCCAAAATCCTTAAGGTCAAAGACTGATTTGTTTCATTTTTTTCATCTTGATAAATTTTATGTGCTTTTTTAATCATCACTTTAGCGACTTCATATTCACCCTCTTTTAAAAGAATAACAGCCATTTCTCTCGTTGCTGATGCCAACGTTCTAGGAGTGATCTTTTCTTCGGGTAAATCAATGGTGAGCTGGTAAAAGGATTTTGCTAAGTCAAATTGTTTTAAACGAGTGTAAATTAAACCCATTTGATTTGATGTATTCGCAATACCGTTTATATCATTAATTTTTTTATAATATAAATGTGCCTGGTAAATATGCTCCAACGATTTTTCATAACGACCGATATGCCGATATATAACCCCAGCTCCCGTCAAGGCTTTTGCGTATCCATCGGGATCTTCAATTTGTTTATGTATTTCTAAGCCTTGAAGCGAATAATCAAGTGCAACAGAATAATTCTCTAAGTAGCGTTCAGCTTCTGCTAGTGTGTTTAGCGTCCGAGCCATGTTTTTTTATCGTCTAATTTGGTAAATATATTCAAAGTTTTTTTGTAATAATCAGCTGTTTTCTCTCGTTCTTTGATTCGTTTATAGGATTCAGCCATTTTTTTATAGGTAATCGCTAGATTTTTCTGTACTGAAGGATCGGTTCCAGTAAGGTAATTTATTGCATGAATATATTGATTTATAGCATCTTGATAACGCTTTTTCTTGTAATATAAAGCGCCCCTTTCGATTAGTGTTTTAGCAAAAGATTCAGAAAAGCCAAACTCTTGTGCAATCGAATGAAACTTACCAATTAATGTATTTATCTTCTCCGCTTTATTATCCTTAAATAATAAAGGGATTGATTCTATCGAGTTTTTTTCTTGCGTTTGAAGTTCATTAAGTTGTTTATAAATCATAGAAGCAACTAAGAAGTGTTCAAGTGAAAGATCAATACGCTTTTCATCACGAGCCAATTCTGCCAATAAAATGCTTGCTTGAGCGCGACTGATATCATCTTTACCAATTGTAGATAATTGAAAGGCTTTAGTTGCTAAATCAAGGCTTTCTTTAGGCGCACTATCACGCACAGAGAAAGCCTGTTTTAATAATACTGAAGCACTGGATAAAGAACTCTCTTGTCCATTCTTTTGTGAAGTCAAAAGAAGCAAATCTTGAGCATTAACCAAGCTAATACAAGATAAACAAAAGACTAAAAAACAGGTCCGCATGGGGTTCCTCGAGAATTTAACAGCGCAATAACATATTTGTATTTAACTAAAAAAGGTAATGAGTTTGTATTGCAGACATTAAGTTACTTTTTATTAGTATTACTAATACTATTAGAACACTAAAATATAGATGTGTTCACTTTAATAAGCAAAAATTAGACAATAAAAGTAAAAGAGTTGAGATGTGGGTATTTTTAGATAAGTTTTTTGCTAGCAGTTGAGAGAAATAGTAAGGTGAAGAGCAAGCATTATCGATTTATTTATAACACTTGTATTTACAAAGAATCAGCGCTTCCTTTTGAGAGAAGCCCAAAATTTCATTAATAATAATGTAATAAACATCGGTACACAGATTAAAACTATTTCTTTAACGAAGGGCAAAATATACTTCAAAGCAGAAGGCATTTTTTTACCTTCCTCAACACCATGAGAAAAACCCTGTTGATTTATCTGCTCTGCCCAAAGGGTTAAATCTAATTGGACTAATAACACACTCAGCATTATTGAAATGAGTAAAATAAGCGTAAAACGAAATTTCCATTGATGTGCTAAATACTTCATCATTTACCCTTTTTTGAAAACATTTTTTTGCTGAAAAGGACAATCCAATCCCAATGAAGTGCTAAATGAACACCTAACATCGGCATTATCAGCGTCGCAGAATCATGGTGTATTTTAGACCAAAAATCTTGTATCTGAATATCAATCTGAATTGCCGGTAATAAGGCAACGGACACTAAAAAACCACTGACAAAAACAATCAACATCATGATGTAAATAATAAAGTCCCAAATTATATTGAAACGCTCTTTGCTAGGGACTTTTACAAATAGTCGGCTATAACTTTTGAGGATCCAATCCCAATGCAACATAATATGAATTACAAAGGGAATGATGAATACTAGACTCAGCCATTCATGCAGAAAAATGCCAGTTGCCTGAGGCGCTGACACTATCATAAACCCAATAAGAAGAATAACATCCATAACATATCGGGTTTTCTGTAGGTTTTCTTTCCAACTAGACATAATAATTACCTCAGGATATGGACATATTTCATAAAAAACTACTTTTCTTTATCAGCACTATTTTTTCTGATTCCAGTATGCACTCGCATATAGCTTTTGTTTGTCGTATTGACAATGGTCATTCAGGTACTCTTTTAAAGATCTGACTATGCTCGCTTCTGTCGCTATAAAAATAGCTACATTTTCTAAATCATTAGGCTCGTTACTTAGCGCCTGTAAAAACTGTTCGGTTAATTTATTCTCCGTCACAATCCAATTGATTTCAACGTTATCAGGCGCATTTATTGACTGAATATCTGCTTTTTCTGGTACCTGTATCCAAACTTTACCTATTGCATCTTCCGGTAACATTTCCATTATGGAAGCAATAGCAGGTAGCGCCGTCAAATCACCGAAGAATAAATGCTTTTGGGCAAATAAATCTGTATGTTTTAATTCTCCAGGTCCGGCGATGCCAAGTTTATCACCGGGTTTTGCTAATGATGCCCAATTTGATGCCAGACCTTGATGGTCATTCACCGCAAAATCTAAGGTTAATGTTAGATCCTGTTTACTAAAATCTCTTATGGTGTAAGAGCGCATCCACTTTTTAAAGCCCAAATACATACCCAATTTAGGTTCTTGATTTGCTGATTTAGGATTTGGAAAAATCGCTTTTACATGAGCACTTTTTTTGTCTTCGGGAAAATCAAGTAAATCTTTGCCTGTTAAAATAATTCGTTTCATATGTGGTGATAAATCAATAACCGAAGCCACTGTTGTCATGCGCATTGTTGGTCCCATAGTTTTCTCCTTAGAATGTAGTTAAGCATTTGAAGTTGCTAAATAACGTTGAAGCTTTGGTTGTAATACAAAAGTCATCAAGCAGGCAAAGGAAATACCCACAGGAATCGCATAAAGAAAACTGGTACTCGCCAAATTCACAAAATGTAATAGGTTTTGATAATCATGATTAACCGCGGTTGTCACTAGTGCTAAAATAGATTCCATCACCACTGCCATCATGACACCTTGAATTAATCTTTGTGAAACCACGGATAAGTGGCTAAAAAAACGATTAACAAGCTTAGTCATTGCAGACAATATGACGATACCAATCGGTAGCATGACAACAAAGGCAAATACAAATGCTGTTAACCAAGTATCAATAAAGGGTTGTGTTGGTGATAAATTCGCATAGGTCATCACGGCAGTAATAGTGCCAATCAATGAAAGCATAATAGTAAGTGGTACAAGTAGTTTCTTTAGTTTTTGTTGCATTATAACGTCCAATAAAATATAGTTGATAAAGTCTACTATATTTTATTTTGGTTGATATTGTCAACTATATTTTAAAGTTTTTTTAACATAATTTTTAACATTAGGAGCGTTAATGGAAATAAGTGAAGCCGTCTTTAATTTGTTACACAGGCTCAAGCACGAAATTAATCAACAAGTAAAACAATCAGATTTAGATTTATCCTTAATGCATTTAAAGTCTTTAAAAATGATTTCCATGATTAATGATTGTACCGGACAGAAAATGACGGCATTTATGGGACGTGATAAAGCACAAATAAACCGCTTAATTAAAGAACTCGTCAATCAAGAATTGGTATTAAAAACACATAATGAAAATGATGGCAGAAGTCATCTTCTATCCTTGTCAGAGAGAGGTCATGAATCAATTAAAAAATTTAAGGAAATAGAAAAAAGTATTTAATCAAATGATTAAAGGGGTTGGAGAGCAAGACATGGCCACTTTTATTGCGCTTGCTAAAGTGTTTGAAAATAACCTCAAATAGCTTTTAAATTGTTCGTGCTAATATAATTTGCTCGGCAATCTGATCCATAGTATTGCCAATAATATTTGGTTTTTGATATTCAGGATTATACGGATAACCGAGTCTATCGATAAAAGCGGCTTTTAAACCAGCGCTCAATGCGCCATGCGTATCCCAGTCGTGTGTTGCAACCAGACGAATAAAGTAAGGAGGTACATTAAACTTTTTCACTGCAAACTGATAGGCTTCCTGAGACGGTTTAAAGGTACCTGCACTTTCTACCGAGATAACTTCATCAAAGAAACACTCTAATTGAGCATTTTTAAGTTGAGATGACAGCAAAGCCAGTGATGAGTTAGAAAAAGCAACAAGCTTAAAATCAGCTTCACGTAATTTAAGCAAAGCGGGTTTAATATCATTATGTGCAGGTAAACTTGCTAGGGTACCAATAATATCATCACAATCATCCTGAGAAAGTGTTATTTTCAATCTTCCCGATAAAGCATCCAAAGCAGCCTTTGCCAAACACTTAAAATCGGTTTTTACGTCGGTGATCATACACACAGTTGATGAATGCAATAACATAGAAAACCAAGTATCCATATAACTATCTTCGCCTAGATAGTATTTAAACTTAGGTTTTAAAGCACTTAAATCTAGAACGGTTTCATTAATATCGAACAAAATGACGTTTTGATTCATAGGAGTAAGACCTCGATTTTTAGAGTGGTTTATTTAAAGGGATAGTGAGTAAAAATATCGTTAATCAACTCATCCATTTTATTTTTATCATTATTTATTTTTCCATAGGTACGCAAACCCGCTATTTGTATCTGCACATGTGTTGCTAAATCTTCAGCATTTTTACTACTTTCCACTTCACCTAATAATTGAGCATCTTCAATTACTTTTACAAATTGAGCACCTATCTCACCTAAAAATGATTTAGTAATATCGATTAAATCTTGATTTTCACTGGTTAATTCAGCAATGGTTTTCGCCAACATGCACATACCATTTGGAGCGTCATTTTGAGTGCCTATTACTTGCTTTTTGACAAACATTTTTAAAGCTTCAATTGGTGACTCATACTCGCTTCGGCATTGCTTTAAATTGCTAAGGCTCATATCCGTATAGTTTCTTAAGGTTTCTTTGAACAAACCATTTTTATTGCCAAATGCGACATAAATACTGCCAGGACGCATATCAATTGCATCTTGTAAATTGCGCATAGAGGTTGCATGAAAACCTTTTTGCCAATACAGGTTGGTTGCTTTATCTATCACCTCTTGGCGATCAAATTTTGCTGTTTTTACCATAATATCTTCCTACCACAACTTCCTGAACAATCGTTCAATTATAGTTTGTGATAATCATAAGGTAAAGCATAAAGTTGTAAGTTTGACATTCTCACACAATCTTGAACGATCGCTCAAAATAAAGCTTGAACGATCGTTCAAATCATTCTATAGTGAACAACATCAACGAGAGAAATTAGATCGAATCTCTTTTATTTCATAAATATCTATTACATGAAAATAATAGTAAAAACATAACAATCGGAGTTAAACAATGAGCAAATTTACATTACACACAGTAGAAACAGCACCAGCAGAAAGTAAAGCAATTTTAGAAGGTGCACAAAAGCAAATGGGTGTTGTTCCCGGACTATTTTCGGTAATGGCTGAATCGCCACAACTTCTAAAGGCCTACACACAACTACATCAGTTATTTACTGAAACTTCTTTTGATGCAGAAGAACTAACTGTGGTATGGCAAACAATTAACGTTGAACATGAATGTCATTACTGTGTGCCTGCACATACTGCAATTGCACATTCAATGAATGTTGATGTGGCGATTACAGAAGCGCTAAGAAATGAAGAAACGTTACCGACAGAAAAATTACAAGCATTAAAAGACATGACATTAAGCGTTGTTCGTAACCGAGGTAATGTTTCAGAAAGTGATTTAAGTGCATTTGTTGCGACTGGATATGGCCATCAACAAGTACTAGAAATTATTCTTGGTTTATCACAAAAAGTGATCAGTAATTACGTTAACCATATTGCTGAAACAGACGTTGATCCAATGTTTCAAGACTTTGCTTGGACTAAAAAGTAAAACAAAACAAATAGCTTCCCTTTTAGTTTAAGGGAAGCAACAACATGCTTATTTACAGTCTTTATTTACATTAGGATACTTAACCATGATCAAATTTTATTTTCACCAAACACCTAACTCCATGAAAGTTGCCCTTTTCCTAGAAGAAACGGGTTTACCTTATCAACTAGTACCCGTTGATACATTAAAAGGGGAGCAACATACCGAAGCCTTCCGAGCAATCAATCCCAATGCTAAAACACCAGCCATAGAAGATGATGAAATTCGCATATTTGATTCAAATGCTATTTTGCTTTACCTTTCAGAGAAGACAGGTCAATTTGCAGGAAAAAGTGAAGATCGTGGTGAATTCCTTTCGTGGTTAATGTTTTTAGGTACAGGTTTAGGCCCATTTTCAGGTCAATGTGTGCACTTTAGTCGAGGAGCACCTGAAAAAATTCCTTATGCTATCAACCGTTATTTACGTGAAGCACAACGTCACTATGAAGTGCTAGACTCTCATTTAGCAGATAAAGAGTTTATAGTCGGCAATGAATATTCAATTGCAGATATGTCAGCCTGGGGTTGGATTGATAAAGCAACGGTGGTATTGGGTGACGAAGGATTAGCGCCTTACCCAAATTTAAAGCGTTGGTTTGAAAATATTAATAGTCGCCCGGCGACAATCCGAGCACGAGATATAGGTAAAGATATTAGCTTTAAAGCTGATTTTGATGAGCAAGTCGCGACGTGCACTGTTTCCACAAAATTTTGATAAAACAATTTAACAATTTTTAGGAGTATTTAAATGACAGAGCAATATCAACCACCAAAAGTGTGGACCCATGATGCAGAAAGTGGTGGCAAATGGGCGAGTATTAACCGTCCTGTTTCCGGTGCAACCCATGAAAAAACATTACCTGTTGGTGATCATACATTACAACTGTATTCGATGGGCACACCAAACGGTCAAAAAATAACTATCATGTTAGAGGAATTATTAGCACTCGGAAAAGATGCCGAATACGATGCGCATATGATTAAAATTGGTGAAGGTGATCAATTTTCCTCAGGCTTTGTAGGCATTAATCCTAACTCTAAAATTCCTGCACTGGTAGATATTTCAAGTGAAGATAATGCTCCTATTTTTGAATCTGCCTCTATTTTGCTTTACCTAGCAGAAAAATTTGATGCCTTATTGCCTAAAAATGGCGCTAAACGCACACAGGTGATGAATTGGTTATTCTGGTTACATGGTTCAGCCCCCTATTTAGGTGGAGGTTTTGGCCATTTTTATGCTTATGCGCCTGAAAAATTTGAATACCCAATCAACCGTTTCACAATGGAAGCTAAACGTCAGTTAGATGTATTAGATAAGCAACTGGCAAACAATGAATTCCTTGGTGGTGACGAATTGAGTATTGCTGATATTGCAACTTGGCCTTGGTATGGCAACCTTGTTTTAGGCAACTTATATGAAGCAAAAGAGTTCCTGCAGGTTGATGAATATAAACACGTTCAACGTTGGGCAAAAGCCTTGGAAGAGCGACCAGCCTTCCAACGAGGGCGTATTATAAATCGAACTTGGGGCGAAGATTGGGAACACCTTGAAAATCGTCACAGCGCGGAAGATATTGATAAGGTGTTAGCCCTAAAGCCATAAAGCCTTAAGCTGGAATGCCATAAGGCCGAAATGCCATAAGGCCGGAATTCCATAAAGCCGGAATGCCATAAGGCCACAATGAATTATAGCCTTATAGCCTTATAGCCTTATAGCCTTAAAGCCCTAAAGCCCTAAAGCCTTAAACTAGCAATTTTTAAAATTAAAAAATAAAGGGTTCACAATGAACGAAAAAATTAAATTAGATATCATTTCTGATGTTGTATGCCCTTGGTGCATCATTGGCTACAAACATTTACAAAGTCGCTATTGAAGAATTGAATTTGCAAGATAAGATTGAAATTGAATGGCAACCCTTTCAGCTGAATCCTGATATGCCAGCTGAAGGTGAAGAGTTACGTGCTCACGTTGCTAGAAAATACGGCTCATCGAGAGAAGACAGTGATCGCGCCAGGGAAGACCTAACAAAATTAGGTGCTGACTATGGCTTCGAATTTAACTATTTTGATGGTATGAAAATCGTTAATACCCTAGATGCACATATTCTTTTAGATTATGCACATCAAGTTGGTAAACAGATGGCATTAAAAATGCGTTTCTTTTCTGCTTTCTTTACTGAACAAAAAGATATTTCTAACCCTGAAGTATTGATCCAAGAAGCACAAGCAGTTGGCATTTCGACACTTCAATCACAGGCGACTCTCGCCAATGTAGAAATTAAAAACCGTGTTAAAAACCTCGAAGCACAATGGAAACAAATGGGGGTTTCCGGTGTGCCAACCGTTGTTTTTAATCGCACTAGTGCGTTAACAGGTGCTCAGCCACAAGAAACATTTAAACAAACTTTATTAGAAATAATAAAAAAGCAAAAATAATGAATAACAAAATAGGATAAAACATTATCCTATTTTATTTTTGGCTCTATTTGATTTTTAGCTTCTATCCATTGCGCCATATATTTCGTACTTTTATGATGATGGTGATTGAGCATGCTACCAATAAAATTAGCCTGTCGATGGATAGCTAAGTCTTCTATTATCACATTTAAACAGTCTTTTAATGCATCAAAGGCAACTTGTTGTTGATACAAAATTGAAGCATTTTTGGGCCCGAGATCACTGCATTGTTTCCAAATTTTTTCATCTTGATAAAGCTTAACCGCCGCATCTGCAATCTGCTGGGCTTCATTAGCAACCATGCCAGGCCAAACTAAATCAGTTTGCATACCTTCGATACCAATATTGGTTGTCACCGAAGGCGTTGAACAAATCATTGCCTCTGCTAACTTGCCTTTAATACCCGCACCAAATCTCAGTGGTGCAATACATACCTTTGCTGATTGCATTGCAAAAATCGCGTCATCAACCCAACCTTTTACTAAAAAACCTGATTTTTCATCGTGAAGATCAGTTGCCTTAGGAGGAGGATAAGCACCATAAACATTCAATTTAGCATCGGGTATTTGCTTGCGAATGAGTGGCCAAATTTGTTGTTTTAACCATAAAACAGCGTCCCAATTTGGCGCATGTCTAAAGTTACCAATTACCATAAAATCATTACGTTCTTGGTAGCTCGGGTTAACTTGATTTAACAGTTCATCAGAGAGCATAAAAGGACAAAGGTGCAATAAACTTGCATCGACTTTAAACAGGCTTTGTAATAATTCAATCTCATGTTTTGAAATCATTAGACTTAAATCACAACGAAAGATTGACGCAATTTCGCGTTGCGCTAAGTCCGAGCTGAGTATATCGCCATTATTCATTTCTCTGCCCTGTTTATAAGCCTGATGACGCGCATGACGTAGGCAAAATGAATCTTCAGTATCAAGTAAACGTAATGCTTGAGGACAATGCTCTATGACTCGCCAACCAAATTGTTCTTCCATCATAAAGCGGTCATACATGACAACATCTGGTTGTAATTCCTGAATAAAACCATCAAAACTAGTGCAATTAAGCTTTATTTCACTGACTGAGACATTGCTAGCCTCTAAATCAACCATGTGCTCACTTAGTTGTGCAGGACTGGCAAAGGTGACTTGATAATTTTGCCATTGGAAAAAAGTAATCAACTGCATCATACGGCTTCCTGCGGCAGAGGAATTAGGTTCTGGCCAAACATAACCAATAATAAGCAGTTTTTTCATTCTTAAAGAGTTCCTAAATTGATATTTCAATTGTATTTGAGAAAGGAGATGGATTGTAATTTTTAAATTAAGCGGTTATTTTAACATTGTTTCACAACATGCGGTTATTTATAAAAACAAATCAACTCAGGATAAAAATGGATTTATTCAGTCAAAAAATATCTCAACCCGAAAACATGTTACCTCAACAAGGTATAGTAAAATATTATGGATTATTACTTTCCTTTCCCGAAGCAGAACATTACTTCGAACAACTACTGACTTCTATTGATTGGCAACATGACAGTGCAGTTATCTATGGCAAAAAAATTACCACCAAACGTAAAGTCGCTTGGTATGGAGAACGTCCTTTTCAATATACCTATTCAAATGTAACCAAAGAAGCCCTGCCCTGGACCGAAGAATTATTAAAATTAAAATCCATCATAGAAAAAGAAACAGGAGAGCACTTTAATTCCTGTTTATTAAACCTTTATCATGACGGCACTGAAGCCATGGCTTGGCACAGTGACGGCGAAAAAGATCTAAAAAAACATGGCGCTATCGCCTCTTTAAGTTTAGGTGCAGAAAGGAAGTTTTACTTTAGACATATAGAAAGCAAACAAAAAATAGCCTTAATGCTAGAACACGGCAGTCTACTAGTAATGAGTGGCACGACACAAACATATTGGCAACATTGCTTACCGGCAATGAGGCGTGTTGATACACCTCGCATTAACCTTACCTTCAGAAGCATATGCCCGTCTTTTTAATCATAAAAAGGTATTCCTCTGTGATTTTTCAAGTCTCTATGTTTAAAAAATTGAATATCTTTATACTTAAGTAATAAGAAACCAGCACTAGTCGATTAAAAAACAAGCTGAATGATCACAAATTCGATCTGATCTTCAAAATCACATATAATTGACTTCACTTAGATCTATATTTAACTATAATCAACTATAATTGATTTAAATCATAAAATAGCAGTATTTAAATCAAAATTAGTAAATATAAGCATCATCATTTTAATTTTAAAAATACTTCTAAGGGGTTTCATGTTCGATCGGAACCGGTATTATGTACCCGTCAATCAACTTAAAATTGGCATGTTTATTTCTGATTTAGATCGGCCTTGGTTAGGCACTCCTTTTCTTATCCAAGGCTTTGAAATAAAAAGTAAAGAAGATATAGAGCAAGTTTCTGAAATTTGTAAATATGTGTATATCGATAAAAAATCAGGGCTTTATGATTATTCCCTTGATGAATTTGTACCTGAAAAACACTCTGTTACCTCTCTTGCCTACAAACTTTCTAAAGATGAATCGAAGATAGAATTACGAAAATATAAAACAACAGTCACACAAAATCTTAATAAAGAAGAAATCAAAAGTGCAAGTAATGTATATCAAAATACCCGCCAAAATATTCACCAAACGCTAGAACGTTTAAAGCTAGGCCATGAGATTGATATTTATGAGTCTAAAAAAGCCGTCGAAGATTGTGTCGACAGTATTTTTGATAATAAAGATTCACTGCTTTGGTACACCCTCATTAAAAAACGTGATGCCTATACATCGGAACATTCGCTCAATGTCACTATTTTATCCATTGCCTTTGCTCGCTATTTAGGCCACACAAAGGCAGAAGTAGAAAAAATTGGTTTATGTGGTCTATTACATGACGTGGGAAAAATAAAAATACCACTATCAGTACTTAATAAGGAAGGTAAGTTCACCAAGGAAGACTTTGAAATAATGAAGTTGCACCCAGATTATGGATTTGAATACCTTATGAAACAAGGTAATGTCGACCATGAAGTTGCTCATGTCGCCTATAGCCATCATGAAAGAATGAATGGCTCAGGTTACCCACAGGGCTTAACTGGGCCTGAAATTTCTTATTACGCAAAGTTAATTGCTATCACAGATAGCTATGATGCGATTACTAATGATCGTTGTTATCAAAGCGGTCGTACTGCGATGAAAGCACAAAAAATCTTGTATGAAGGAGCTGGTAGTCACTATGATGAAGCCTTAGTGAAACAATTTATACAATGGTTAGGTATCTATCCACCAGCGAGTATGGTGGAAATGAGTAATGGTGAGGTTGGTATTGTTTTATCCGTTAACCCTGAATGGAAAACCAAACCTCGTGTGGTTTTAATCCTCGATAAAAACAAAAAACCTCAGGCGCAACGCATAGTTGATCTTTTTCGCGACAGTAATGATCAAGAGGGTAATAAATATTACATCAAAACCTCACATCCTAATAATACCTTTGGTATCAATCTTATGGACTTTGAGCTAGAAAAATTTTAGAGACTTAGTGTGTTAATAATCGCACTCTTACAAAACAAAAAAGCCTACATAAAAATGTAGGCTAGAAGATTAATCTTACACTTAATACTTAACGTTTATGACGTTTCTTACCTTTTTCTTTTAACTCATTATATTTTGCTTTTTGTTCATCGGTTAATAATTGAAAGGCTTGATGTTTTGCTTTCATCATTGCTAAACGACTTTCTTCTTTTTGAGCCTGCTGTGCAGTCATTAATGACTTAGCGGCATCAACATCAAATGTTTCATTCACCATTAAAACTTGCATTGAAGCTCTATATGCCAATCTTGCATTCTGCTTTTCTGTTTTCACAGCACTCATGATTTCATTAATTTGTTGTTTTTGTTCTGCACTTAAGTCTAATTTTGCAAAAGCCATTTTTTGGTTACGCTTACCTTGGTGTTTACCATTATGTTTGCCTTTACCTTTCTTGGCAAACTTATGCTTATCTCCGTGTTTCTTTTTCATCTCACCAGCTTGTTTGTTACAGTTTTGGTTATCTTTCATTTGTTCTGATTGATTAACGCAGTTTTGGTTATTCTTCATCCCTTGTTGATTATCAGCTACGGCATAGGAAGCACCTGCAAAAGAAAGTGTCGTTGCAAGTATGATTGCGCTAATTGTTTTGTTTTCCATAATGAACTCCAAATAGTGAATAGTTAATTTGTGTTTACTTATGGTGTTATTAAAACAGATTCATTTGTCGATAGTTTGTCTAAAAAGAGAAAGATTGTAAGCATTTGTGACAAAATATTGTTTTGACACACTTTGACACATTTAAGGTCACATTTAGATTTGTTATTATCACGGCACAAAAAAATGATAAGTTAAAACTACCTGTATCGGAATATAAACATGGCACGTAAAAAAGAAAAAAGAAGTGGTAAAGGCTCCGCAGGCCAAAATAGAAAAAGCAGTGAAGACTTTTTAAATAAATACCAACAAAAAACAGATGTGATAATGACCGATTCAGGGTTAATGTACAGAGTGATTAAGCAACTGGACAATGCACATCCGACTATCAATGACAGTGTTGAAGTTCATCAGCGTATTTTATTAACAGACGGTAAAGTGATTGCTGATACCTACAAAACTAATAGTTCTGAAAAATTTACTGTTGAGGAAGCGATAGACGGATTAACAGAGGGGCTTCAATATATGACCTTGGGTTCACGGTATGAATTTGTTATCCCGGCAGATTTAGCCTGGGGCAAAAGAGGAAACCGCAGTAGTATTGGCCCTAATGCGGTATTAGTGATTGATATACGTTTATTAGATATTTTTTAACTGCGACCAAATAAAAAGGCAAAATTTTTAAAAACATTATTCGACAACATTATTTATCCACGGGCCAATATATTTTGATGCTTCGATTAGAATTGAAAAATGGTTTAACTCATCAATTTTAATGATTTCTTTATTGGCTTTTGTATCACTGTTTTGATCTGCAAACTTCACTATTTTGTCAGGATCAAAGGCTTCATCTTTATCACCAATCCACAGTCCAAACTGCTTTAATGTTGATAACTGTTTATCAGGTGCATAAGGAGTGACTGACTTGGACATATTCACCGTATTAAATGTCACTATTTCCGGGTTTTCTTGCAATACACTTTGTGGATAATGAAATTGAACCGCTTTTGAATGACCAGCAAAAAGCCCTCCACTTAAACTGTTTATAACAAAACTGGAAACCTTTACCGTTGAAAATTCAACATCACTTTGTCCTTTATCATGAGCGGTTTCAGAACGAAAACCAAAAAAAGGTGCAACAAAAACATAACCCTCGACTGCTTCACTTTCCTCCCAGCATGCATAATTAAGTACTAGCCCCGCCCCCGAAGAGTGGCCACCAATAAAAACAGGAATACCCTTATGCAACGAACGCACATATTGAAGCATGCTGTTAATATCCACCCAAACCTGTTCATCATTCGGTGCATCACCTCTCTCACCACCAGAACTACCATGCCCTCTTATATCCGGAGTGTATACCGCAGTATTAAACTGTTCACTTAAACCCGCACCAATATGCTGATATGAAAGTCCACTGTGTGCTCCTCCGCCATGATAAAAAATTAAAACAGCCTTGGTTATCTCAGGCAGGTAAGCCCGAAAGGCCAAAGAAGTTTCATCACTCGCTTGTATATATTGCAGTGGCATAGGCGTTTTTCTTGGTGCTTCTTTTATTTCTTTCAACGAAAAAAATGTAGATTCTGTTTGTTCCATTTGATTTGCCTGTACAGGTTTAAGCATCGAAAAAAGCGGAAAAACAAGCATTAACCTGATTATAAAAATTCTATATTTAAGCATAATAATCCCTTTATTAACTTATTTTAAAGGCAGATAGATATCTGTTATTAATTGTGTTTCTAATACATCAGGAAAAAATTAATCCGCTCAAAAATCAAAGGATAATCTCGTAGTTCCTGCTCACTATTTACTAACCACTGAGAATATAAATAACTAATAGTTTCTGTTATTCCATCGTCACTACCAATATGACGAATACGTGCACATCGCCCCGCCGGTATAGTTTTACTTACTATGCCATATTTATTATTGTGTACATCTGAGTCAATCGAAACACATAACTCACAACGGTATTTTTCAGGTTCTACAACAGCAGGATCATCATAAACAATATTAAATGTTCTACTTTTAGTTGGCGGTAAATTGTTTTCTATTCGCCACTCTATAAAAGATTGAATAGAGTGTGTAATTAACTCAATAGGACCAATGTGCATGAGTGAAGCCACTGTTATTTCATCAAAATCAACTATTTCCACCGAATGTTTGGATTTATTCGCTTGTTTTAATTGCATCATTTGAGCCTTTGAACGCTTAACTTGTTGCTCTTTTTCATTACATTTCGCCCATTGTGGATTTTCTCTAAATTGTGATGGGCTTTGTCCCATTGCTTGACTAAAGGCGCGAGAGAAAGCTTCCGAGCTTTCATAACGATTGATCAGAGCGATATCAATAATTTTCATTTGTTTCTTAAAAGCTAATTGATAACAGGCGCGTTTCATTCTCGCTTGTCTAATGTATGCAAAAGCAGTGATGCCCAAAAGCGCTGAAAACTGGCGATGAAAATGGTATTTAGATAAGCAAGCAATGTCACTCAAATGTTCAACCGTCAGCTCTTCATCAATATGCTCATCAATATAATGTAATAATTGATAAAAACGTTCCTGATAATTCATTGTTTTGATCACCTAAGATGCTAAATACTAAAAATAATAAGATAGCCAATTAACATTAACATTGCATGATGAAAGTTGCGCATTTAGAATCCGTACATCAGTTTTATACTTTTATATGCAAAATACTTAAGGCTTTCTTCGATGCCCTCTCACCAACATTTCAAAATTTTTAAACCCTTTGGTTTCTTAAGTCAATTTGTACAAGAACCTAGAAAGAAAAAACACTTACTTCGAGAATTACATGATTTTCCAGATAATATTATGGCAATTGGACGTCTAGATCACGACTCTGAAGGATTACTATTACTCACTACCGACGGCATGATGAGTTACCAAGTTAGAAATAAAAATATCGAAAAAGAATACTACGTGCAAGTTGATGGGGAGATTAATCAACAGGCGCTTTCTACCTTACAAAACGGTGTTGAAATTACGGTCAATGGCGAGCAATACCTAACGTTACCTTGTAAATCCTTTGAGCTTGATGATGAACCCAAACTGCCTATGCGTGGACGAAAAATTAGAGATCCAAGACATGGTCCAACGAGTTGGCTATCTATTACTCTCAGTGAAGGTAAAAATCGCCAAATAAGAAAAATGACAGCGACCGTCGGCTTTCCAACTTTAAGACTGGTAAGAGTTAGAATAGGAGATGTTCATATTGATAATATGCAAGCAGGCGATGTTGTTGAAATCAGTTTAGATGATCTGCCAAATAATCAATAAATAAACGAATTTTGGGTGAAAGATATCGATTTTGTGGATACACCGCCCAAATTCCCGCAGAGGGATCTCTATATTTATCAAGAATACTAATTAACTGCCCAGATTGGATATAAGGTTGCACATGGTAATCAGATAATTGTACTAATCCAATTCCCTTCAAGGCGACATCAAGTAAACCAACGCCACTATTACAGCGCACATTGCCCTTCACTTTAATATTTTTTTCTTTTCCCTGCTCAGTAAAATGCCAAAAATCGCGCGTACCTAATAAACAATTATGATGTTTAAGATCAGCTAAACATTTAGGTTCACCGTGTTTTTGTAGATAATCGACAGAAGCACAAACATAATTTTCACGTTGTCCCAGTCGTTTAGCAATCAAGCTGGAATCCTCAAGATTGCCAAGTCTTATACCAATATCAAAACCTGCTTCAATCAAATCAACTCGTTGATTAGTTAACTCAGAAATAATTTCAACTTCTTTGTATAACAATAAAAAATCATTCACTAAGGGTAATATTTTTTGCTCGCCATATATCAAGGGAGCTGTCAGCTTTATAGTACCCTGCGGGATACTTTGTAAATTTGTGATAGCCTGTTCTGCACTTTCAAGATCATTTAATAGATGACGACAATGCTGATAAAAGATTTGTGCCTCCTCGGTCAAAGAGACTTTACGTGTAGTTCGATAAAATAACTTTACCTGTAAACGCTTCTCAAGCGCAGAAATCTGACGACTCACCTGCGCTGTGGAAATACCAAGGTTTCTTGCTCGCTAATGAAAAACTTTGAGATTCAGCCACCGATACAAATTCATTAATGCCCTGCCACTTCATTGTTACCACCTAGTAAAAGTAATTTACATTTAAGCTAGATTATCATTACTTAAGAAATAAATATAATACTAAAACAAGGAATGATCATCACATGCTATCGATGATCAATTAGTTTAAAAGGAAGTATTATGAATATAGAATCAACATATAAATTAAATAATGGTATCAAGATCCCTAAACTAGGTTATGGCACTTTTCAAACTCCCGACGACGAATTGGGTGTACAAGCCATTATTAAAGCACTACAGATTGGCTACCGACATATTGATACAGCACAAAGTTATCGCAATGAAGAAAGTGTTGGTAAAGCTATCAAATTAGCGGGCATTCAGCGTGAAGAATTATTTATTACCACTAAGGTAGCGAACTCAGTAGGTAACTTTGAAAGCACCATACAGTCCCTCGATGATTCTCTTGATAAATTAGAATTGGACTATATCGATTTGGTGTTAATTCATTGGCCAAGCCCTAAAGCATTTAGGGAAAACTGGCAACAAAGAAATCATGATGTGTGGAAAGCGCTTGAAAGCTATTATCAACAGGGAAAAATAAAAGCGATCGGTATTAGTAACTTCAAAACCAAACATATCAATGAATTATTAAAAACTGCGACTATCACACCGGCAATCAATCAAATTAGACTCTGCCCTGGCTGTATTGATACTGAAACTATCGATATCTGCCAACAATATAATATTTTGCTAGAAGCTTATAGCCCGCTCGCACAGGGATTGATTTTTGAGGTTCAAGAAATCAGCGAATTAGCAGAAAAATACAATAAAAATGTAGCTCAAATAGCACTTCGCTGGAGTTTGCAAATGGGATTTTTGCCTTTACCCAAAAGTATTACTGAATCAAGAACACTGGCCAATACCGAAATTTTTGACTTTGAGCTAGAAGAAACGGATGTTGCTATGTTAACCAATCTGACAGGCAGATGTGGTAGTGCGAAGGATCCTGACTCAGTACCTTTTTAAGATAAATGAGCAAAATAAGGCGAGTATTACTCGCCTTGAAAGACAACAAACTAAATAGTTTTGCATAAGGAAAATTTTTACCATTTCCCTCTCGCCAAATATCACTTTTTACGATGAAAATGAAATCTCTTTCTTCTGCTTAATGCACACATAACACAAGCTAGTATCAAGTTTTAAAACACATTAACTTTTTTCAGGTTGATACCAGGGCCTTATATGGACGATTATAACAATGAAACCAGCACTAGACTTACATAACGAACCGATAAAAGATCTGATTATTAAAATGACCGTCCCAGTTATGCTTGCTGGTCTTGTAACCACATCCTACGGTTTTATTGATATGATTTTTGCCTCACGACTAGGCAGTGTCGAAGTTGCTTCGATTGCCTTTGTGACGCCATTATTTATCATGCTTCAAGCCTTAGCATCAGGTGTTATTAGAGGTGGAGTGAGTATTATCGCGACCTTGTTAGGTCAGCAAAAACCAGAAGAAGCCTCTGCCTATGCCACGCAACTAAGATTAGTTGTTATTTCATTATCGTTAATATTCTCTATACCCGGATTTATTCTACTACCTGTTTTACTTGAATTAGCAGGCGTGACCGCAGAGCTTTTTGTGCAATCTTTGATTTACTCAAGAATACTGTTTTTATCATTGCCTATTATCTTAATTTTTCAGCTCTACGTTACCCTGTTTAAATCGCAGGGAAAAATGTCAGTTATCTCTAATATTGCAATCGGAGGAGTTGTCTGTAATACCGTGCTAAATGCCCTCTTTATTTATGTCTTTAACTATGAAATTGATGGCTTAGCTTATGCAACTTTAATAACTAATGTTATTCAAATGCTTATTATTTTGTTTTTATATAAAAGACAAAAGCATGAATTTCAGATTGGTTGGCGAACTGCAAAACAATTTTCTATTATTGAGATTTGGAAAAGATTATTAAAAGTAGGTGTGCCCTTATCACTCTCTCAAGCAAGTGCTCATTTTGGTTTTCTAGTACTTAATATTTTTATCATTCAATACAGTCATCAAGCCGTAGCCGCATTTGCTATTGGTAATCGAATTCACTCGTTACTGTTCTTTCCTGCAAAGGAAATGGGCAATGGATTAGAACCCTTATTAGCTCAAAACTGGGGAAGAAAATCAATTGATAGGGTCAAAGAAACCATTAAAATAGGCATGTTATATACTGTTTTATTTGGTATTTTTGCAGCCATTGTTATTCAATTGATTAAATATCCAATAGCGCATTTCTTAACCAAGGATGATCCTGTTACCTACCAACTTGTTATCGATTATGTTGGATTAGTCGGATGGACTGCAATCCCTTGGGCGATTTTACATACCTTACAGGGCGTATTTAATAGCTTCCAAAAAACCATTTTCACACTAATTATTAATGTTGTACGTCTTTGGGGACTAAGGATCCCAGGTATACTTATGTTCTACTATTTCATGCCATCCATCGCGGAAAGTGGCGTTTGGTATACTATGTTCTTCTCAAATGTATTAACCATGATTTTTGCTATCGTTTATTTTTTAGTGATTGTGCCCCCTATGCTCAAAAAAGAAGATGATTTAAGGGAAAGCATGGCAAGGACTGAAAAAGAATTCGCTTAATATTGCTGTGTCAGGGATTCAATCACAACATTCGTTGACACAACATTCTTCTTCCAAAAAAGCGATGAGACCGGTTAATTCATTATACTGAGGAATACAAAACAAGGTCCGACCATCACGCTTTTGCACAACTAGTCCTACAGAAACAAGACGATTAATGTGGTGAGATAAGGTAGAAGCTGGAATAGCAAGCGCCACTTGTATTTCACCGACAGGCACACCATTTCGCCCACCTCGCACTAAATATCTAAAAATACTTAGTCGTGTTGTATGTCCTAATTCCGCTAAACGCTTAGCCGCAATCTCTAATTCCATCTCTGTTTCCATATTCGTTTAATATATTTCCATAATACTAGAAATATATTGACAGTACAGATATTTTTAAAGAAAATAATTCCACCATCTTAGAAATATGGAATAAATAGCTATGTACGAATATATAACCAATTTTATGGCAGACCCAAACAATCAAACAATGTTAATCAATAGTGCTGAAATGTTCATACAATTATTGCTTGAGCTCACGGTGCTATTTATTGCCATCAGTTATGCAGTCGCTTTAATAAATCAAAAACTGCCAGCAGAAAGGATTCAACGTCTTTTAGGTGGACGACATGGGCGCGGTTATTTAACTGCGGCAGTCTATGGGGGCTATCACCCCATTTTGTAGTTGCTCCACTATCCCAATGTTAATTGGTTTATTAAAAGCAAAAGCGGGTTTTGGGCCAACAATGACTTTCTTATTCACCTCTCCCTTGTTAAACCCTATTATCATTGCACTTTTTATTCCTGTTTTAGGATTCAAAGCAACCTTGCTATATGCCGCATTTGCACTGACAGCATCTGTTATTGCAGGCATATTGTTACAACATTTTGGATTTGAACGTTACATTAAAAAAGAAATGATCCAAACAAAAGTCACTAAAAGCAATAACGCCAGTGAGAATAAACAACAAACAGCTTGTTGTGATGCTAGCGAAAAATCACAAACAGAGTGTTGTGATGCTAGCGAAAAATCACAAACCGAATGTCGCGATACTAGCGAAAAAGCACAAACAGAGTGTTGTGATGCTAGCGAAAAAACACAATCAGAGTGTTGTGATGCTAGCGAAAAAACACAAACAGAGTGTTGTGATGCCAGTGAAAAAACACAAACAGAGTGTTGTGATACTAGCGAAAAAACACAAACAGAGTGTTGTGATGCTAGCGAAAAAACACAAACAGAGTGTTGTAGTAGTACTGAAAAGCAAACCCCATCAATCTGGAAAAAAGCTTGGTCGGAATCATGGTCTCTGTTTCTTTCAATGTTTCCATACATGCTAATTGCAATGTTAATTGGCGCCTTTGTTCATGGTTTTGTACCTGCAGAATTCTTTGCTGACGTTGCAGGAGCAGATAACCCAATGGCCGTACCAACTGCCGCCCTCATTGGCATTCCGCTTTATATTCGCGTAACCGCTTTATTACCTCTAGTCGCTTCCTTTTTAGCAAAAGGAGTCAGTATCGGCGCCATAATTGCTTTAGTAATTGGCAGTGGAGGTGCGAGTTTACCTGAAGTGATCTTACTTAAACGTCTATTTTATTGGCCCCTACTATTAGCCTTTTTAATGGTTATTTTTAGCATGGCAGTTATTGGTGGTTTTACCTTTAACTTGTATCAATTCCACTAACTTTGTGATCAATCAAAACAGAAATATACCCGTTATCATTCAAGATGCAAAGTTCAGCAAGTTGTGAGGTGAGTAGCTTCTAGGCAAAAAGTTGAAGACCTAACGGGTTCAATCAAGACTTTTTAACAACTAAGGTACTTGCCTCAAAACTTGCCCTGCGGGTCGCTAGCTCGAAAAGCAATTCTGCGTTGCAACACTTGATAAGGGCTAGCCATTTAAGATGTAAATACTTGTTTTTACATCTACCGACAGAGGATTAACGTAGTTAATCGCTCGATAGGTCATCATGTCGCGCCTTGCCTTGCAGTCCGAGCTAGCAACTGAACAAAGCATCTCGAGTGGTAACGGGTATACATATTGTAAGTCTTGTAAAGGAAACACAATTTACAAGACTTGTACTTAAACAAAGCAAATAATAAAGCGCTATTAATTTAAGATAAAACACCCGCTTTAAATTTTTTAAGTTAACAGCGTAGTTATTATTCAATACTTACAAAACATAAATTCCATTTTTGGTATTTAACATTTTATTTATGCTCATTTCTAATATTATTAAAGTCAATATACTAGAGGCTTATTTTTTTATTGAGATAATAATGAACAAACCAGAAATAACTATTACATCACTTGATTCGGATAGATTACATACATTAATTGAATCATTACCCAAAAGTCAGTTAAGTGCATTATCAGGTCTAGAAGATGAATTAGCGAGAGCCAATATAGTCGCTCCTACTGAAATCCCTGAAAACATAGTGACAATGAATTCAACAATTAAGTTTTCTGTTACTTCGACCAAAGATGAGTTTCTATTAACACTTGTTTACCCAAAAGATATTGATTCAAGTGGAGAGAAAATATCTATTCTTGCCCCTGTAGGAAGTGCAATACTTGGCCTTTCTCAAGGTAATGAAATCGAATGGCCTAAACCAGGAGGAGGATTAATAAAAGTTAAAATTAAAGAAATTATCTATCAGCCAGAAAGATCAGGCGAGCTTTATCGATAAATTAAATATTTTTTAATAACGTTTCAACCTGTGAACTTTGCTATACGAATATGAGAAAATAATGGCTGACATACTAATAGCTATCAACGAAAAAACCAAAACAGAATTATCAACTAAGTTAAAACAACTTTTACAAGATTCGTACGCCTTATATATACAAACCCATAATTATTTCTGGAATGTATCAAGGTTACAAAACCCTGTTTTACACATGATGTTTGAATATCAATATACTGAATTAGCGACTGCCATTGGCAATATTGCTAAACACATGAGAGAACTTGATATACCTGTTTCCTGGACATATAAAACTGATTCTATGCTAACGTCAATGAATCCAGTGGAAAATGCTTCTACTCCCTTTGAAATGATTAATTTATTAACTCAAGGGCATGAACAAGTATTAAATATCTTACGAAGTATTTTAAAGATAGCGAAAAAGAATAACTATTATACGACAATTTCTCTCATTTCATATCGTATTCGTATACACGAAAAGATGATATGGGTGCTCAAAGGAGCTCATATAAAAGCTCTGTGAATACAGGTAATTCATCTTTGCAAATTGCCATTAAATACAACTCAATTTTTAGTTATTTAAATTGAAAAAATAACATAATACTTAACAAGATTGTGAGAAAATAATAACAATCTCCATCACACAAAAAGACAACTTTAAAGGAATAAACATGTGGATCATCTATTCATTATTAGCCGCAACATTTTTTGGTACGCGAGGAATAATGTATCAATGGACATCACAACGGAATATGAACCGTAACTTAATGTTATTTGGTGTATTTTTTATTGGTTTTGTAATAAGTTCGTTGGCTATGTATATCCTGGAGCAACAGTGGTATGCATGGACGGATGTTTGTGTTGGTTTAACCTTGGGGCTTGGCTCCTTTGTCTGCAAATGCATTTTTACACAAAGGTTTTTCAGTGGGGAAAGCGTCACTGATAAGTATATTATCAGGGTTACCACCTTTATTTGTCGTGATATTAGCGTTTTTATTTTGGAATGAAACATTAACCACCCAACAATTAATTGGCTTTATTGTTATTTTTGCAGGGCTATATACCATCCGATATTCAAACGATATATCCTTTAGCAACTTACAAGGTGCACAATGGGGGTTACTGGTCGCTTTATTCTTTGCATTTAATGACTTATTAGGCAAACAATCAACGCGTCTTGAAGCTGATACCTTTGCTACATTAACACTAATGTTTGGTTGTGGCAGTTTACTATTTGTCGCTAACTGGTTAATAAAACGCAACGATGTCATTGAAGATAAAAATGACACTCGGCCACGTTGGTCAGATTTAAAAACATTCTCCATTGGTTTATTAATTGGACTTTCTAATGTGGCTGGTATGACTGCAATTTTATCCGCTTTTGCCATTGGTACCACAGGACTAGTTTCAGCAATTGCGGCCATGAATGTTTTAATTATTTTACTTTATTCGCGTATTTTCTTAAAAGAATCCTTTAGTCGCCAGGAGGTATTAGGCCTAACAGCGACCCTTATAGGCATTCTTATTTTACGTTTAAGCCAGTAAAATGTTGCAGAGTATGTTCAATTAAAAGCCTAACACGGTGGGGAATGTTTTTTCTATCACGATAAAGCATAGAGAATCCCTGCCCTTCACTTTGCCAATCAGGGAGAAAGCGTTTAATTTCTCCCTTTTCAATCATAGGTAAGGCAATATAATCAGGCAAATAACTAACACCGATCCCTGTTTTAAGTGCATAGGTCATCATCTGAATTTCATCCACTTCAAGGCGCACTAGTTTTGTTGGATGATAAACGCATTTTTCACCCGTTAATTGATTTTCCAGACGCCATGGGATTAAGCGAAAACTTGTTATCTTAGGTAATTCATCGAGTTGCTCAGGATGAGTAATATAGTCAATATCTTGATTTGGATGGCAACATAGAATGTTATGAGTAGACTGTAATTGTCTGACGATCCAATTATCTATTGTTGGATTTCTTGTCCTAAAAGCAATATCAATACCTTGCCCTTCTAGATCAATTAATTCATTTGAAAAACGTAAATCTAATTGTATGTCTGGGTATTGTAATAAAAAATCACAAAAAATTTCACTTAAAAAATGTTTTCCCAAATAAATGGGGGCGACTATTCTTATTTTGCCTTTAGGTTGATGCTTTTCTTCGCTGAGGTCTCGTTCAATGCATTCCAACTCATCAAATAAACCTCGATAACGACGATAATATTCACCGCCAATATGAGTAAGCGTGACACGGTGAGCATCTCTGTTTAATAACCTTAATTGTAGACTTTTTTCTAATTCTCTTATCCGACGACTTAAAGTCGATAATGGCATATCTAATTCTTGAGATGCTTTTTTAAAGCTCCCAAGGGTCACAATAATACAAAAGCAACGCAAATCATTAAGAGAGTAATTAGCTTTCATTTTGGTCCGCTGAGTTAACTAAAGGGTCTCTATTGTAACAAAAATAAACCATAGCAATAATTTTAGTCATTCGTTAACGTGCACTATAACGCCCAGGTTTATGATTAATGACCAAAATTAAGTTATAAGAAACGGCTCCGATAATTGATAAGATAATCGCCTCCCATTCGACAATAAAAATGGCGAGAAAAACAACCACACAATCGACCATCATTTGAAATTTACCAATCGAAATGCCTTTTTTGCGCTAAATATTGCGCAAGAATAGTCAGACCACCTAAGCTTGCTTCATGCCTAAATAATGCCAGTAAACCAGAGCCCACCAGCAATCCACCGATGACAGCCGCATACAAAGGCTCTAATAAACTAAATTGCATAAATGAAGGAGCATATTCAACAAAAAAGGATAATAGAAAAACAGATACAAATGTTTTAAATGTAAATTTCCATCCTAATTGCTGATAAGAAAGGTAATAAAAAGGCAGGTTAATAACAAAAAATATCTCACTAAAGGAAAAACTGGTCGCATACTGTCCAAGAAATGCAATGCCCGCTGTGCCCCCAATTAATAACCCAGATGTTTTAAAAAAGGTAATACCAAGCGCGACCAGTAATGTCCCAATAAGCAACCCCTGTGCATCTTCAAAAATAGTATGTTGGATTTTGGTAGACATCATATTGAACCTTTTTATGTATGTTAAAAATATTAAATCATCTTAAAGCATCGAAAGTAGCGACAATCAAACATGACTTGCTACCTGAATGATTACCAACATGCAAAGGCAAAGCAAAAAATACGCCAATGGTAAAAGATGATTTAAGGCAGGCATGATTGTAGGTGAACATGGCAATAATTGCTTATTTTAATTTATAAATTTTTACTTAACCAAAATAACAATGAATATCAGATAGTTACAATCAATCATTAGCAAGGGAAGTACTCTATTTATTGCCCATTAAGCTGATTGGTTACAACTACCTTGCTAAAAATAATTTATTTAAAATCAAAAGTTAATCTCATCGATTCAATTTAATAACAAGAACAACCCCAAAAAAACCTCTGTCGCGCTAAATTGGTGCATCTTGAAAGGTAACTGGCATAGAATAATGTGCACTTCAATGCAGACTATTATTATCAACTTATTAAGCTGAAAATGTATTTTAAAGTCAGTTAAAATTTACTTCGTTTATCGTTAATAATAGTGCATATACCTTTGATAAAATTATTATTCTTGGTATTGTTTATATAATATTGTCTTATAAAAATTAAGTAATAATCTTGTTGAAAATCAATAGTAAAAAATAGTACTCCAAAACCAATACTAGATTATAAATATTAATTTTTATGAAAATACTATAGCAATACAGCCCCATCAATTATCATACAAATAGGTGCCATTATGGAAAATTTAGAGATTCCGTTTCATACCATAGACTGGAAAAATGTTTCGCGTACCGAACACAAAGGCGAAACGGGTATTGCATATTGGCAATCATTAGAATTTTCAGGATTACGCATTCGGTTAGTTGAATATTCAAAAAATTATCTTGCTGATCATTGGTGTGAAAAAGGCCATATTGTTTACTGTCTTGAGGGTGAAGTGATTAATGAGCTCAAAGATGGTACTCAATCAATACTAACTAAAGGCATGTCGTACATCGTTTCTGATAACTTAAGCAGTCATCGTTCAAAAACAGAAAATGGCGTTAAATTATTGATCATTGATGGCACATTTTTACAATCAACAATATAACAAGCATTTCCTAAGGAACCCCATGTTAAACCAAGTTGTCAGTATACTGTTTCCCATTTTAAGCTTAGTCTTGGTGGGTTTATGCATTGGACTTTGGTTAAAGCCCGATTTTAAACCAATCAATCGACTCAATATCGATGCATTTGCACCAGCATTAGTTTTTTCCTCTTTAGTTATCATGCCACTGGATGTTGAACAGATCCCATTATTAAGTGCTTCATTATTAGCTATTTTTATTCCCGCTTTATTAATGTTACCTATCTGTTATTTTTTTAAACTGAAATATAAGGTATGGACACCACCAGTGATGTTTCGAAATAGTGGTAATTTGGCAATTCCGCTATTCACCTATGCCTTTGGCGAAACGGCGATTGCCCCAGCAGTATTGCTCTTTGTAATATCCAGTTGCCTGCATTTTAGTGTTGGATTAGCACTTATCAGCAAAGGTAACCCTCTTGTACAAGTTGTACGTATGCCTATTTTTATTGCGGCCGTTTTAGCATTAGGGTTAAATTTATTTGGTATCGCTATTTGGGAACCTTTATATAATGCCACATCATTACTTGGACAAGCGGCCATTCCGATTATGCTAGTCGCACTAGGTGCACAAATGTGTCATATACGTTTGAGTGGATTAAAAATAGGGTTATGGAGTACGGGGTTATCTATTTTAACAGGTGGCATTGCGTTTATATTAATCTACCTACTTATCCCTCTTTCGACGCTCCATTTACAAATGATGTTACTTTTCACTATGTTTCCACCTGCGGTAATGAATTATATGATGGCAGAACGTTTTGATTTAGAACCAGAAAAAGTCGCTTCAATGGTGCTATTTAGCAATTTCCTCTGCGTTATCACCCTTCCTATTATGTTATCCATTGCTTTATCATTCACCTAAAGCATATAAAAAAAGACCTCGGATATTTTTCAAATACCCGAGGTCAATGAAGTAAAAGTGAATATTGCTAAGTTTGTATATTACGCCTCTTCAGTACCACCTTTGATAACATTCTTTGTTTCAACAATGACATCAACAACGGAATAAATCAGCATAATCGACGTAGAAACAGGAACGCAGGAATAAAGGATCCACTGTTTAATTTGAAAGGCAGTAGTGACTTGATTCGTCCTTAAAGTTAACTTCATTGAATACCAAAATAATATCGCCATAAAGGTAGCAGAAATAATCAGAATCAACAGTTTATAAACGTGTTTTATACGAACATTTTTAATACGTGGACTGATCCAGTCTCCCACTGAAAAGTGAAGTTTTGAACACCATAGGTCAGCGAGACCATAAAAAACAAGTGCGGCAAAACAAAGCTCAATAATTTCATCAAACCAATAAAAAGAGTTAATCGTCACCACACTTTGGATTAAACTAGCCATTCCTTCCATGCCATTCTCGGTTAAAAACTGAATAAGATCATTAACAAGACGTAAAGAAATATTAGCAATCAATAAAAGTGCCAGAACTGAAAACATCGTCATTGCAATAAAACGTAGTGTTTTCTGAACCCAAATATCAACCGTTTTAAATAACGAAACCATTACATTTCTCCCATAATTAGATTAGGTAAAAACAGTGAAATACTTGGCACAAACGCAATTAATACTGTAATTAAGAATATCATTAATAAATATGGCCATACCCTTTTAGCCAAGGCAGGCATACCCACTTTTGCAAAACTATCTACGGCAAATAAACACATACCAACGGGTGGTGTTAAATTACCAATCATGATCAGTAGTACCATTACCACACCAAAGTTCACTAAATCAATATCAAACATAGTTGCTATAGGCATGAACAATGGAAGCGTGATCAAGAAGATAGCATTACCTTCCAAAAATAATCCCATAGTTAGCACAACACCAATAACAATCCACATAACAATTGATTGCGTTGCCCCATAACCAACTAGTGTTTCAATAACACTATCTGGAATTTTCTGGTGAATAATTAACCATCCAAAGAAGTTAGCGGCAGAAATAATAAATAGCAGACTGACCGATTGCGCAATGGATTTATAAATAATACCTGGTACTTCTTTGATCTTTAAATCGCGGTAAAAAAGCCAAGTGCTGTTGCGTACACACACACTACAACCGATGCTTCGGTTGGAGTGAAAAAGCCACTCATGATACCGCCAACGATAATCACTGGTGCCATCAAAGGCCAAAATGCGCCATTAAAAGCGGATAAGCGTTCTTTAAATGATTCTTTTTTATCTGCACAGGGATAATTTTTACGTTTTGCTAAAATACCCAAAGCAATCATCATCCCCAACGCCATCATCACACCAGGAATAAAACCAGCTAAGAATAAACGTGCAACGGAAACACTGGTAATTGAGCCGTATAAAACAAAAGGAATACTCGGAGGAATAACGGGACCGATAACTGAAGAAGCGACCACAAGTGTTGCCGAGTCAGCAGGATCATAACCTTGGTCAACCATGGCCTTATGCTCTATCTGGCCTAAACCAGCAAGCATCAGCAACAGCGGAGCCTGACATACCCGAAAAAATAACACTTGCAACAATGTTTACTTGACCAATACCACCAGAAATATGACCCACCATTGACTGTGCAAAGCGGAAAATACGATCGGTGATCCCGCCGGTATTCATTAAATTACCGGCCAAAATAAAAAATGGAATTGCTAACAGAGTAAAACCTGTTGTGCCGTAATACATACGATGAGGTAGCATTGCTAATAGACGCGCATCACCAAGCCCAACAAAAAATATGACTGATGTCAGACCAATGGCCACAACAACTGGTACATTAATCAACAAAAGAAAAATTAGAACGCCGAAAATAGCTAAGGTTAACATACTTGGAGTCACCTATTTTATAAAACCAAAGGAACTAAAAAAGAGGATCGAAATTGCAGATAATAACTATTTCTAATATAAGAGTGGGGAGTCCAATACATCTTGTACGCTTCAATCTAGCTGACGCTATGCAAAATCGCTTGATAGGATTTTGTGAAGTGAAAAAGATGACTTCCTGTCACTCACGCTTTATTGGTAATAATTTCCTATGCAACTTTGACCGGTTTCTTAGTTCCCTTGTAAATAATGAAAGATTTCGCCCTTATCAGGCGAAATCCAAACTAATAAAATGCATAAACTGTTAAATTATTTAACTGATTTTGTCATTTCAATCCATTTGTCAAAGTTAGCGGCACCAACTTTCTTCTTGATTTGCTCGTAAGCTGGACCCATCATTGCTTGGAAAGGTGCAAGATCTGGCTCATCAATCACGATACCTTTAGAACGCATATCTTTAATTTGTTCCAACTCTTCTTCTCGCATTAACTTACGCATTAACAAACGTGCAGAATCAGATTCTTCACGAATAATTTTTTGTTGTTCTGCGTTTAATTGGCCCCAAGAATCAGCTGAAACTACATGTACCATTGAGCTGTATAAATAGTTAATAATTGAAATGTATTTTTGCGACTCATAAAGATTTAAGCTGTAAATTGTTCCAATAGGGTTTTCTTGACCATCAACAACACCTTGACGCATTGCCATTACAAGCTCACTAAAGGAGATAGTTTGAACATTCGCACCAATCGCTTGCATAGCGACTTGATAAGTCATTGCAGGTGGTGTACGAATTTTTAAACCTTTAATATCAGCAGGCGATAAAATTGGACGAACAGAGTTAGTTAATTGGCGGAATCCCCAATCCCAACTAGATAAGTAAACTAAACCTATTTTTTCAAGTTCAGGAGCGACCCACTCTTTAAAAGGACCATCTAACACACGGTCTGCATGCTCACCACTGCTTAGAGAGAACGGGATACTAACGGTATCAAATAAAGGAACATGTTTAGCAAGCTGATCTTGACCAGATAAGCTCATGTCAACCACACCCATAATTACTTGCTCAAGTACTTCTGGTGGACTACCTAATGCATTATTAGGATAAAGTTCAACCTCAACCTCGCCATTTGTACGTGCTTCAACTTGCTTAGCAAATTGCATTGCTCGCAATATGAGAAGGATGATTATCAGAACCAAAGTGACCAAGTTTGAACTCAACAGCAGAGTACGCTGTTGATGCCCACGCCAAACATAATGCTGACGCCAAACCTTTTTTAAAACCAAAACGCATAGTTAACTCCTAATAGATGATAAGTTTTTTTGCTTTATTTTGAATGTTTATATAATGACAAACATTCTCTCAGCACATTTATTCATTTATAATAAATGTACAAACTTTTAGTAACCTAGCAACCTCTGTAATAATAATGATGAAATTGCTAAATAAGCTAAATGTAAAACAGCGCAATGAATTAAAACATCCTTGTCACATCAAACCATTTTCAATTGTGATGACAAAAAAACAAAAACACTTCAAATATACTTCTATCTTTGACTGTCCTTTAAATCCAATTAGCTCAACAAAGGACAAAACAAGTGAAGCAAATAAAATAAATGCTGTTGTTATTTGCATTACAATAATATAACAATAAAGCTAACTCGAAAGCTCTGGGCTAGCTCTCATTTTTAGCCAAAATGTTACAGGTAACCTTAAAATAAACATCTATTAAAAATTTAAAAAATTAATTAAATATAAAATAAATAAAGATAAAGAAATTTGATAATTTATGTGATCTGCGAGCTTGCCAATTCTAAGTATTAAAGGTACTTAGCTAGAAAATTAAGATAAAAATCTTTTTGGGGAAAGTAATTAAGAAGGATTTTTCCTTCTTAATTAAGCGAAGAGATTGGGGGACTTTTTAGCTTGATAAAAGTCTTTTAATCTGACGAATAAAGCGTTTGTGCTGTTATATCAGAAATTTTTGGTGTGCCCATCATCGCCATGGTGACTTCTAGCTCTTCTCGAAGCACTCGTAACATATGTGCGACACCAACAGCACCAGCCACGGCTAATGAATAGAGTTGTGGTCTGCCAACCATAACTGTATTGGCACCTAAGGCAATTGCCTTATAAATATCTGTACCACGCTCAATCGCACCATCAACAATAATCGGATAATCAGGACCTAATGCTTTTCTTATTTTTGGCAACAGCTCTATCGCAGAGGGAATAGAATCCAAGGTACGACCACCATGATTAGAAATCACAATTGCGAAGCAATCCCCATTTTTTTTGCTTTTAATGCATCCTCAGGATGAAGAATACCCTTTAGAATAATTTCAAGTTTAGTATTTTGTTGTAACCATTCAATGTCATTCCAGGTTGGAGCTTCTGTCATCATCCCCTGAAAGACCACACTTTGTTTTGGAGACAAAACTTTACGTGGAAGTTCTGGACGATCTTTTAAATTAACTGCCTGTATGTTTTCTGGTAATACAAATCCAGCACGTTGGGCACGATTACGAATACCATGTAAACTGGCATCGATAGTGATCATCAATTTAGTGTAACCTGCAGATTCGGCCCTTTTTACTAGGCTTAATGTGAAATCTCTAGATTGTTGAAAATACAATTGGAACCATTTTCCTGAATCCAATTTCTGAGCAATATCTTCTAATGGATAACTCGATAATGTACTAACGACCATGGTGGTTTCAAGCAGGCTAAGTCGCATTAGCAGTTGCTATTTCACCCTGAGGGTTAACTAATTTATGGAAAGCAACAGGCGCTAAAATAATCGGATGACGTAATGATTCTCCCATAAAGTTCAATGCCGTACTGCCCTTAGTACAGTCCGTTAACACTTTAGGAAGCAATTGAATGTCATCTAAGGCTTGTCGATTTCGGGAAAGGGTTAATTGGTCTGCCCCGCCACCCGCGATATATTCATAGATATCATGTTTGATATGTTGTTTAGCATAGTGGCTATAGTCACTAATACTCACTAAATCTTGAGGAATATTATCGCGTGCTTTGATTACTTTTTGCATGATGCGGTCACTCTATGTATCTGCTAGTTGGCGTATTAATTTATGGTAACTGCTGGTTAATTTTTTTACATCTGGATGTTGATGATCATGTATTTGAGTCAAAGACTGAATACTCTGGTCAAGATCAAATAACACTTCGCGTTGCTCATGATCACGGATCATGCTTTGAATCCAAAAATGCGGCGGTACGTTGACCTTTTTCAATGGCACGAACACGATGCAAACTGGTTGAGGAATAAAGGATCATATCACCCGCAGTTAACTTTACTTTATGCTCGCCATAACTGTCTTCAATTTCTAATTCACCGCCTTCGTACTCATCGGGCTCACACAGGAAAACCGTAGCAGATAAGTCGGTACGTAAACGAATACTGGTTTTAGGAATAATACGAATAGCGTTATCGACATGAAAACCATAATGATCACCCTGACCATAACGATTAAACATTGGCGGAAATATTTTTAAAGGTAATGCGACGAGAAACAAACATAGGATGACGTGCTAATGCACTGAGAATAATATCTCCTAATTGCTGTGCAAGATTTGAATCTGTATCAAGTTGTTGATTTTGTTTTTGTCCAGCGACTTGTGCGCCAGCGGTTACAGCTCCATCTTGCCAATCGGCATTATCAAGGTAATGTCGAAACTGTTTTACTTCATCCTTAGTTAATACAGCAGGAATTGGAATTATCATAATATATTCTTTTAGTAATTTCTCAAACCCTTAAAAATGAAGGAGTTTTTAGTAAATTAGGATATAAATACTCAGGGCTAAGCTATTTATGCTTAGTTCAAGGCGGAAAAGCGCAGTTTAGTAGTTTAAATGAGCATTTTCCAACGATGAAATAGGCTTAAATAGCGACGACCTGAGTAGTTATAAATTTATAGTTATTTAAAATTCATAGTTAAAGGTAACGTTAGCAGTTCTTGCATCACCAATATAAATGATGCTACCACCACGGTACAGAGCAGTATAATAATCTTCGTCTGTTACGTTTTGTATGTTAGCTTGAATTTCAAACTTACTAGTTACTTGGTAACTTGCGAAAAGATCATACACAGTATAACTAGGTAGTTTATTATCTGTTGCGCCAGCATCAGGTTGACCACCATACATTTCACTTGAGTAAGTCATGTTACCACCGAATGCGAACTTAGGCATAACTTGGTAACGTAACTGCAAATTAGCACTTTCATTAGCAAAGTTCGCCTTAGGAGAACCAATGCTATCAGTATCATAAGACTCTAATGTTTCTGAATCCATGATTGCCAAACCAAACTGAGCACTTAATTTATCAGTTATGTTACCTGAAATGCCAAATTCAACACCTTGTACTCGGTTCTTACCTGTATTTAATGAACCACCGGTTGTGTAAGAATCGTTACCACCTTCAATAACATTATCTTTAGTGATTTGGAAAAGAGCTGCAGAGAATAACAACTGCTCATCCATTAGGTTCCATTTTGTTCCTAATTCAAGGTTAGTCGTTTGCTCTGGTTCTGCACTCTTATAGTTACCATCATCATCAGAACAAACGCCACCGTAACCACAGCTACCTTTTGCATCTGATTCGCCACCGTTGATGTTTGAAGAAGTACTCCAGTTAGCATAAATGTTACCGTTTTCCCAAGGAGAGTAAACAACACCAATGTGACCATTTAGAAGACCATCTGAGTAATCATAAGTCGTTGCAGGTGTTACTACGCCAGTTCTGCCACTGGTTGATTCAGCAAGCCATAACTCATACTGGAAGTAATCGTAACGTAACCCAGCAAATACTTCCCAGTCATCATTAATCGTTATTGTATCCATCAGATATAGCGACGCTGTATTAAGTTCATAATCGGAAGCAATATCATTTTTAGTCGCTGTATTACCACTTACCGTATAAGTAGCAGATTGTGACTCTTCGTTTGCTAATTCAATACCTGTAATAATGGTATGACGTCGTCCACCAAGTTCTTTATCAATAATCAAGTTAGTTTGGTTGCCGATGTATTGATTTTCCTGTGAACCAGTAAAGGTTCTGTCACTGCTAACACCGTTACGAACCTGTATAGTCGAAGCAACGTAGTCATTGGTTGTGACACCAAAACGACTTTTATTTTCCAAACGCACTTCATCAGATAGTTCAAGATCTAATGTTGCCGTAACAATGTCTGCTTGAGATTGTAAAAAGTCTAAATCTTCATTGCCAGGGTAACCCTGCTCTGTCGTTGGTTCACCATCAACTAAACGTGTTCCTAAATCTGGTGTATCATCAGATTCGTAATGATAATAATCAGCTGAGATGGTTGCGTTATCAGTCGCTTCATATACTGCAGATAACAAAGCACCCATACGTTTCTCACCAGCTGGAGCACGATCTGGCACATCCGTTTCTCCGTAAAGTAAGTTAGCACGTACAGCTAAATCTTCTGTCACCATTGTATTACCATCAATAGTGTAACGTTGGTAATTATCGGCACCAATGCCACCAGAAACTTTTACAAAATCATCGTCTAAAGTTGCTTTTTTGGTAACACTATTTACCGCACCACCTGTTGAACCACGGCCAGCAAATGTTGAGCTAGGACCTTTAGAGATTTCTAATTGTTCAATCGCAAAGGTATCACGAGAAATAAGGCCAGGCTCACGTAAACCATCTGTAAATACATCACTACGTGCTTCATATCCACGGATAATATATCGGTCACCAAATGAGTTACCACCTTCACCTGTTCCGAGTGTAATACCTGGCTGAGCGCTAAGAATATCTTTTAATTCATTTTTACCTGAATCGTCGATTGAGTCTTTTGTTAATACAGTAACCGTTGAAGGTGTATCTGCAATATCACGCGTACGCTTACTATCTGATACTTTTTTGCTTTATAAGGAGCACCTGGTTGTGCATAAGGGTTAGTATCTACCGTTGATAATGTGCCTTTATCTTCTACTACTAATGCATCCAGATTAACCTCTTCTGCATTAACATTAGCCATCAACGCGGTTGAAATAGCTAATGCTAGTGAACCACTGATAAATTTCTTGGTATTTTTACCATTCGCCACAGTGTGCTGATGTTTGAAACCTCGATCATATTGCATCGAGATAGTATTTTTTAATTCAGGCATAACAACTTCCTTTAGGTTGGTTTAAGAACAATTGGTTATACCAATTCCATTAATAATAATGGTCAAATATTACGCAGGAAAAGAAGCTTGTTTAAGGCGGAAGTTGCTGTAAATGGTTATTCCCTTTACAAGACTTCCAACGCGAAAATAGCTTTTTTAACTAGTAAGATTGATCACTTTTTAGTGGAATTGGTATTAATTTCATGTCAATTGTTTGAGCTTTTAAAAACTATTGATTTAATTTAAAAACAATAGGAATACTGATTTTCACTTCCTGGACTTTTTCATGTCCTGGAAATGGCAATGCTTCTTTGAGCATTTTTTTAACGGCACGATCTAGGGCTCGATATCCTGAGCTTTCTTTAATATCAATATCTTTCACTAAACCACTTTTAAGAACAGTAAATGTCAGTACTACTGTTCCTTCCTAGCCTCTCTTTCGAGAGTATTGTGGGTAGCGTTTATGTTTAGCTAACATCGAAGCAATCATCGAATAGTAACTAGGTTGTGCTCCCGTATTTCCTCCGGATGTCAGTGCGTCAGCACTACCGGTTGACATTTTTAATAAACTCGCTTGGTTGTTTTCCTGTTTAACCGATGTCGCTTGTACTGATTTTTGGGGCTCTGAATCAACAATTTTCTGTTGAGTCAATTCAATAACCTTTTCCTCAATAGGCTCGACTATTTCTTCTTTTACTGGCTCAATCTTTGTTTTTTTATTTCTGCCTTTTTGACAGGTATTTTTTTAACTTTTATTTCTGCTATTTGCTTAGTTTCCACTATCTCTTCTATGACAGGTTCAATAACAGGTTCGACTTCCTCAACAACAGGTGCTTTTTCAATCACTTCTTGCTCCACTGGCTTCTTTTCTTGAACTGTCTCCTGTGGTTTTACAACATCGACTTCCTCGACCTCATCTTTAACCTTGTCTTCAACCTTACCTTCAACTGGAGTAATGCTACTTTCCTGTGTTTCAGTTGCTTTGCCGAGATCTCCAAGCATGCCGAGATCTATTTCAATGCCCTGTTCACCTTTATCTTTAGCACCTCCTTCTACCGAATAACTCAATAAAAACAGCACAGCAAGATGGATTAATGTTGCTCCCAAAATAGCGATGTAATAATGACGAATTAAAATCATAAAGAAGCCACCGCCTCTATTTTCTTAGTGACCAAAGAAATACGTAATAACCCTCGTCGCTTTGATATGGCGTAACACTTTTTTTAACTCAACAACATCAAGCTTTTCATCTACTTTTACCAGTACAGAATAGTTTTCTATCGATTGTGACTGTGCACTAGCCAGCTTTAATTGTTCACTCAAGTTGTCTGCATTAACCGACTCACCGTTAAGAAATAACTCACTTTTTTCAGTAACTAATAACTCTGCAATATTTTCTTTTTGTAAGGCTTGCTCGTTAACCGATTGAGGAGGATTGGTTTTAACCACATCCGAATGCTCAATATGTCCAGCAACCATAAAAAAGATAAGCATTAGAAACACAACATTAATTAACGGGATCAAATTGTCATCGTTCTGTGTTTTTGCCTTAGTAACTTCTGGAATTAACATTATTGCAACGCTCCTGCTAAAGAGACTTGCTTCGCACCATTTTGTTTTAACTTATCAAGCAAGGTAATTAATGACTGCGTACTTACTTGCTCTTCCACTTCTAATACAAAAATAGCTTCAGGTTGCATCGCGACTAAATCCGCGAGCGCTTGTGTATCAGTGCTTGAATAACGCTTGTCAGCAACACTAAATTCCTTGCCCTGGCTGTGTAACAAAACATGAACAAAGTTATCAACCGTCTCTTGTGCCGTGGTGCTTGCGGGCAACTGAATTGCTCTCCACTGTGTAAAAGAAGAAGACAACATGAAAAACAATAGCAAGATGAAAACCACATCAATCAAAGGTGTCAGGCTTATCGCTTGTTTACGCTTTACCGGATTTAAATTAGCGACATCTTTAAAATCTTCACTTTGAGAAGGTGCCGAAGTCTCTGGTGACTGCAACGTGAAAACACGTGTCACCTTGTTATTCATACTATTGCTGATTCGCTCAACTTTTCTGTCTAACCAGTTATAAGCGAGCAACCACAGGAATGGCGACAGCAAGGCCGACGGCTGTTGTAAGAAGTGCTTGCCAGATACCGCCAGATAACACAGAAGGATCAACTTGATTACCTGCTTCTTCCATTTTTTGGAACGCACCAATCATGCCTAACACTGTACCCATTAAACCTAATAGCGGACTAAGATTCGCAATCACTTCAAGTGGACGGAGTAATAAACGAAATTCATTAATTTTTTCAGTCGCTTGACAACTTAGTTCTTGTTTTAACAGGTCTAATGATTGTTTCGCTCGTAAACCGGCCATTGCATTATTAACCAGTAATGAGATTGGACGGTGTAACTTCAAAGCTCCCTGTGCTTTATCTAACTGACCTTGTTGCCAATAATTAAGGGCCTGCTCAACATCCGCAGTTTGTTCTGCTTGTAATGGAAAAAATTGCCATAATTTAATAAGTATTATGCTTAAAGCAATTACTGAAAAAACACCCAAAATCCAAACAACAGGTCCACCAATTTCAAGTAAGTTTTGTAACGGATAAAGCGCATCAAAAACAGGGTCTAACATGGCAGAGCCATTTTCAGTAAGCGCTAATGGGTCACTAATGGCTTGCGTTGTAAGATCATTCTCAGTGAGTGTTTGAGCGGCCATTGAAGTGGCGTTATCAGTGCCTGATAAAGTAGAATCAGAAACAATAGTGGACTCTGATCCTGACTCAGAAGTCGTTAAAACGGACACAGCATCACTTTTATCATCGACCATTTGCTCAACGAGCTCTTTCTGAGCATCAGTAGGGTTAGTAGTTATAGACTGTTGAGCAACACCTTCAAGCATAGAGTCAGAAGGTTCCTGAGGCGATGTAGTAGCACTAGACAAAATTGTATCTCCAGATAGGGAAGTAAAAAACGATCTGGATGATATTGATTATCAATTGCTAATGCAAGTAATTATCATGTAATAAATGAAAATAATTATCATTTCTTTTGAACTAAATGTAACAACTCGTTACTAAATAGGTTTATTTTGTTAAAAATAACATCAAAAAAATCGATTAATATTTATCATATTGACCAGTAACACCCAAGTATTTTAGAGGATTCCTATAGATAACATAAAAATGATGTGGATATTCTTAAAACAAACAAAGAGTGTTCTGCAAAATAAATACAATTCAATGAGGCAAAAAGAAAAAATTAAAGGGGTATTAAGTCTTTTTATGAAGGTAAGCGATAATATCAATCTATTTAACCTCAGTTCTGGATAATGTTATTTCGCTTCCATTATCCAGAACTGAGGTTATTTATACTCATGCACCTCAAGTTGCTTTATCAGTTGAAACCTCGATAGCAAAGTAAGGCGCAATATGGCCTTTCGAAAAGTTAACTTCGTTAATCCTCTATCGGCAGGTGTAAATGTAAAAATTTAGCACCTTTAATGGTTATTCCTGTTTGATTGTTGCAACAAAGGGCTGGTTTTCGAGGTTGCTTCCCGTAGGGCAAGGTAACTTGAGGTAGCATGGGTATATTGCTGTTAAAAACCAAAAACGTTTATTTAACAATCAAATAGAATAGTAGAAAAATGAATTCTAGTCAGAAATGTTTTTAACAAATTATTTAAAATTTTAAAAAGTGTTCTACTTTTTAAAATGCAAAATTTAACTATTTTAAAAATTTCAGAGTAATTAATCCCCATCATGTTGCTCACACCGATCTTTGATTTACGAAAAACGATCGACAACATGCCGGAAATTATAGAACCTATGATTTGACCAATTGCTGAAAATCAACAGTAGGTAGGCTTTCAAAGCCGGGTTTAGCAAAAAAGTATCCTTGCATTAATTCAATACCTAAATCACGTAAACATATAAATTCATCTATTGTTTCAATGCCTTCAGCTAAAGCAGTTACTTTTAAATCTCGAAATATATTTAAGCAATTTTTCACTATCGAATAACGAGTTTTGTCTTTATCAATATTACGTATAAGCTCCATATCGAGTTTGATAATATTAGTTTGAAAATCAGCAATTAAACCTAATCCCGCATAACCAGAGCCAAAATCATCTATAGCTGTCGTAAAACCTATTTTTTTATAATACTCAACAATACTTTTAATAAAATTAACATCATCAATTTTTTCTACTTCTGTAAATTCAAACATTATTCTTTCAGCAGGAAAATCATACTTCTGTGCCGCTTCTAGTGTTGTGCGAATACACCGTTCAGGTTTATAGATTGCATTTGGCAGGAAATTAATACTAAGAACTGATTGAAGGTTGAGTTTAGAGGCTAATGCAATTGCTTTTATTCGACAAAGTTGATCAAATAAGTAACGGTTATCTTCATTAACCTGAGAAATAATTGAGAAAGCAGATTCATTGTTTAAGCCTCGAACCAGCGCTTCATAACCATAAACTTGATTAGTCCTACAGTTAATAATCGGCTGAAAAGCCATTGTAAAATCAAAATCAAGATTATTTTTATCTGCACAATTTGCGCATGAAAATCTATCATTATCCGGTTCTTGTTGTTTCATTTTTAGTGCCTTATGACATACGATAATCCATATCGATCTGTATTTATTGATGTTCCCTTTTGCAAATTGAGTAAAACTAACAGATTTATTTTATTGGATAAAATTTAAACTAAGTTTCACTTTCGATAAATATAATGCTAGACCAAAATACTAAAAAGCGCAGAGAAAAATCATTTTTTTGAAGATAAACAAGGTTTTATCAAGAAAGGAAACTTACTTATTGGCATCTGATTAGATTAAATAAATTTTTAATAGATATAAGAGAAAATAATATTTTAAAATCCCTATTTTTAGATTTTAAATAGGGATTTTATAGTTAATTTTTGTATCTAAAATGAGCAATATGGCGAATCAAAAAAGGTTCGTTAAAAACACTTACCCATTTGTTTTAAAAAAATTACAATCTAATTTATACAGTAAAGTTAATTTTACTTATTCCCAGTTGAGATTAATTACCTTTTCTCTTTGATATCACCATTTCTATAAGCTAATAATAACTCTTTTAGCGCGTTAATATGTTGAATAAGCAATTTTCCTTTATCTGTGTCTTTTACCATGATTCTTTTTGCTGAGCGCTCTAGAATAATCTTTGAAGTATGTATATCTAAATCATGCTCAATGGCAGATTTTTTAGACTCAAAGGTTTTATGAGACGCTAAAATAAAGCCCCTCGAATTACTCACTAACGTGTAACCAGCAATACCCGTTTGATTTTGATATGCTTTAGAAAAACCACCATCAATCACAATCAGTCTGCCATTAGCTTTAATTGGGCTTTCACCTTTTTTAACAGCAACGGGAACCATGACCATTAATAATATGCCCGCTTTCATCTAAACCAAATTCTTTTAATATATTGATACAAACTTCTTCATTATCTCGAAATTTATAATAGGCGTTTTTATTTTCTTTTTTTAATGCGGCTGTTATCGGTGAAATATCTTTCAAAGGTAGCCATTTTGTCTTTACCAAAAAGCGGGGATTCCTTTCCGCTCCAGAGATACCACATCATATCCTGACCATTATTTCTTTCTATTGGGCAATTAGAAAAATAGCCCTGTCGCGCAATTTTATCAGCATAATCTAAGTATTCCTTGGGCTCCATCGAAACACCATCAATGGTTCTATTTCTAAAGGTCATATCATCATTCATTAAAACGCAACCGTGATACAGCAGGTTATTATTAATGACCGAATAGACACTGCCCTTAGAAAATAAAAATTTTGCATGCTCTTGAAGTTTATCGCTAGATAAAAAAGAGCGTTTTAGATCTTTAATCAGCGACTCCTCCTGCGCGGTAAGAGAATATGGTCGAGACGGATCAATAGTTGGAAAGTAGCTATCTTTAAGGTCACAAGTAATACCATCCATTGTGATGGTACTTTTTTCATAATCTATCTTCTCTAAGACTAAACGGTCATCCATATTATATTCGGGATGATTTTTAATAACTTGACCTTCGACTTTCATCTGAATGATAGTTATCGCTTTATGAATTCGAGCGAGTACTAACTTTTCTCTTGTACTAAGGGATCTATCTCCTTCTGCCATAGTGCGAAACTCATGACAGGGATCATCGCGATAGGTTTCCATCGCAAAAGACCCTAATGCTAACATGCTGATGCCATAGCCATTTTCTAAGGTTTTCATATTAGCGTATCGTAATGAGACACGAATAACATTAGCAATACAAGCTAAGGAGCCCGCTGCGGCGCCCATCCAAACAATATCGTGATTTCCCCATTGAATATCGACTTTATGATAACCAATTAAACGATCCATTATAGTATGCGCACCTGCGCCTCTATCAAAAATATCTCCGATAACATGCAGATGAGAAACAACTAACTGTTGTATTAACTGACACAAAGCAATAACGAAAGCTTCTCCCCTGTCAGTCAAAATGATCATTTCAATAATTGATTTGTAATACTCAACTTTATTTTCTATGCTTTCTTGCTCATGTAAAAGCTCTTCAATTATGTATGCAAATTCAGGGTCTAAGGCCTTTCTAATCATTGACCGAGTATATTTTTGTGACGCATATCTGCACATTTTTACCAATCTAAAAAGTAAAACACTAAGCCATTCCGCTTGGTCTTCTGGTTCAACTCTATCAAGCAACATTTCAAGTTTTTGTTTTGGATAATAAATAATTGTCGCTAATGTTCTTTTCTCTTTTTCTAATAAAGTGCCTTCAAAAATTTCATCTATTTTAATTTTAATAGAGCCACTACCATTTTTTAGAACATGGTTAAATGCCTCGTCCTCACCATGAATATCGGATACAAAATGCTCAGTGCCCTTAGGAAGATTTAACAATGCACTTTGGTTGATAATTTCTGAACTCGCTTTCGCGATAGTCGGGTACTGTATTGATAATAAATTTAAATACTCTTTTTTTAACACTTTATTATTCATTCAATTTCCTTATACATGAATCTGTTGAGTGGTTTATTAAGTAATATTAGATTTAAAACTGCCAACACAACGCCAAACAAAGGGGAGATCTTTGAAACATTAACCATTCACTTCCAAAAAGCTGGTAACAGGTAAAAATTTCAAAATTAAGCAGAGTAAAACCTAAAATAACAACCACAAATGCGTTGTTAAGTTATAGTTATTAATTTAACACGACCTGATCATTATAAATTTAACTTTTTAGTGAAGTCGCGATTGGATCACTTTAAGCCGATAATAATACATTTAAAAATAGGCAAAATAGTAAATATGTCAGGTTTGATGACTCAGAAACAGTTGCTAATCGGATCAGATTAAATAACCTCAGTTCTAGATAAATTAAACGATAAAGTAATGAGTCTGCTAAAGCTTAAATACACAGCTTGCACTTGCTTTTCATAAGTAGATTTACCTTTTTCATTTGATTATTATTGTTTAATTTGAAAAACAACTGATGGGACTAATTTGAAAAATGATACTGCAGTACAGCACTCCTCAGAAATCTTCTCAATTACTTTAAACCGTTTTCTACATCGTATTGAGTGTAAAGCGACCATGATAGACATTGCAATTCAACATGGTTGTCATTTAAGTCGTATCCGCCGTTCTAAGAATTGGGTATTGAAGGGCAAACAAAGCCAACTTACTGAGATGAGTAAAAAATTGTCTCAGCAAAAAACTTTATGGATTTCTGAAAGCATTGATAAAGCTTTACCCAAACCAACTTTTAAATTAGAAGAAATATTGAAATCGAACCCAAACATGACAGTGAATACATTAATAGCCGAGACAGGATGCTCCATGATTGAAGCACGAGATGCTATTGACCGTGCAGAAGGTTTTTCTCTTTAGAAGTTAAAATGCTTAGTTGCATTAATTAACAATTTCTTGCGCGTAAAATTCAACCAAGAAATCAATTAACGCTCTAATTTTCGCGGTTAAATGCCGATTAGGGGGATAAACTGCATATAAGCCAACCTTTGTGGCTTCTTTGTCTGCAAATAATAATTGTAGCGTACCATCATTAATATGTGGCGCTACTGCATAATATGGGCTTCTTGCAATACCTACTCCTGCGATAGCCATTTGTGTGATTGCTCTTGGTGAATTGGCGTGAAAACTTCCCTGCACTCTATAAGACTTTAATTCCTTATCTATTATAAAAGGCCAATTAGTCGGCTCTTTAATCGTCATTTGTAACAAGCAATTATGTGTTGATAATTCACTCGGGTGCATAGGTTCACCATGTTTGAGTAAATAGCTAGGCGATGCGGTGACAACTATTCTCATGTCTAACAGCTTTCTTGCAATCAGTGTTGAATCTTCCAGCTTTCCAAATCTAATTGCTAAGTCAAACCCACCATCAACAATACTTACAACATGATCTGCAAGTTGTAAATCGATCATCACTTTTGGATTCTGGAGCTGAAATTTTGCAATTGCTTTAACTAACTCTTTACTACCAAAACCAGTTGGAGCAGTTATTCTAATGCTACCGGCAAGTTCAGATTGACGCTTTTGTACAATGCCCTCTAATTCATCAAACTGATCTAATAAAGGTGTACAACGTTCAAAATAAGCTTTACCTGTATCAGTTAATGCGACACTTCGTGTCGTACGATAAAAAGTTGAGCGCCTAGTTTTCCTTCAAGCTGTTGTACATATTTACTCGCCAACTTGGTACTAATGCCTAACTGTTTAGCACCTTCAGTAAATGATGCGTTTGTGGCTACAGCAGTAAAGGTTTGCATACATTTGATGGTATCCATAAATTATCCTTAATATGATTGGCCTCACCTCAATTACCTTCATTTTGTACATAAATATTCCCCAATTCAAGTTATTGTCTTCAATTCAGTTAAACCATATAGTCAAATGCAACCAAACCTATTTGACTTAAAGAGAATAAATCATGACAAACCAAATAATTATTCATAGCTTTCCACTTTCTGGCCATGCTCATCGTGTAGAGTTGTTTGCTAATCTGGCAGGCATAAATCATGTCGTAAATAACCTTAATTTAGCGGAGGGGAGCATAAAAAAGCCCCTATTTAGCATTAAATCCTTTCGGGCAAGTCCCCACCATTGAAGATGGTAAAACAGTTATTAGTGATTCAAATGCAATACTTGTTTATTTAGCAAGAAAATATGCTCCAGATTATTTACCACAAGATCCAGAATTAGAAGCTCAGGTACAAAAGTTTCTTACCTTAGTCGCCGGAGAGCTCGCTTTTGGCCTCATGACAGTCGCGATTAATTACTGTATTTAAAGCGCCCCTTGATGCTAATTTTGCACAAGCAACTGCGGAAAAAGTACTTACAAAACTTGAAAAGCATTTAGTTAACCGCGAATTTTTAGTTGGCAATAGTATAACCATAGCTGACATCGCTATTTATAGTTATACCGCACATGCGCCAGAAGGTGATGTTTCACTAACGCCATACCCTAATGTGCGGCGTTTACTGGCAAATATTGAATCGTTGCCAGGTTTTAAAGCAATGCCAACAACCAAAGTTGGATTACTTGAGGAATAAACTTTCGGAAAATATAACTGTTTTTATGAGGTTTTTATGGCTAACAACATTCCCAATAACGATGTAAAACACAACGCCGATTTATCTCCTTTTCATTGCGGAGAACAAACATTGCAGAGTCGCGTTGGAAAACGTGACAAAATGGAAATATTTGGTAGAAAGGCCATTCGTTCTTTTATGCCTGAGCAACATCGAGCGTTTTACTCAGAACTTCCTTTTATCATGGTTGGCAGTGTTGATAATGAAGGTTGGCCATGGGCTTCTATTATTCCAGGAAAACCGGGCTTTATACAATCACCGAGTGAAACAACACTAGAGATAAGGACACAAGTAATTAAAGGTGATCCTATCAATAAATCGGCGCAAATATCAGGCACTCAACTAGGCTTATTAGGCATTGAATTAAACACGCGTCGTCGTAATCGTGTCAACGGTAGGGTAAGTCAATTATTGGAAAACGGGATCACTTTTAAAGTCGCTCAATCCTTTGGAAATTGTCCTCAATACATACAGCATCGAAGTGTTGATTATATTTATAACATTGGAGAAGTTGGCCCTAACTACAAAAAGCAACGTTTTACCAATCTTGATAAAAGTGCCTCTTTATTAATTGAAAATGCAGATACTTTTTTTGTTTCGAGTTATATTCAAGCAGGACAGCGATCAGAAGTAGAAGGCGTTGATATTTCTCATCGTGGTGGACGCCCAGGATTTGTAAAAATTGACAAAAACACCCTTACCGTTCCTGATTTTTCAGGAAATAATTTATTTAATACCCTAGGTAACTTTCTTATTAACCCTAAAGCTGGCCTCATCTTTATCGACTTCACAACAGGTGATATTTTGATGCTCACTGGAACAGTTGAATTGTTATGGGATCAGCAGGATGAGCTCCTTTATTTTAAAGGCGCGCAAAGAGCTTGGAGGTTCACACTTCAGTACGGAATCAAACTAAAAGATGCACTTCCTTTTAGGTCAACTTTAGGCGAATTTTCAGCAAATAGTTTGAAGACCGGAAATTGGCAAGAAGCATCAGAACTTTATAAAAATTTAAAATAAAAGTAACACTTACATTATCAAAAACCACAAGTTTGTCTAAGCTAATACCCGTTATTAGCGATATTTAAAATATCGTAAATCCCCTTTATCTAATAGCTCAAGCAACTATTCTTACACTCTCCAAGTACTCGCTTTGAAAAATCATATTGGTATTTAAATAACCTAAAAAAATCGACAAAAAACTAATTTGCAAATCTCTGTCATAAACCTGTCACATCAGGGCATTAGCCTAGACACGTTTTTATTACTCCACATCCAAAAAATAATTAGGGAAGCAGTTCCATGAAAAATGTAATAGATCAGAATAGTGAATTTAGCAATATGGTTGATGCGCGTTTATCACGCCGTAGCTTTTTACTCGGTTCAGCGACTGTTGGTGCGGGTACTTTTTTAGCCCTAAATCCAATCGCAAATGCGATTGCGAGCAGGCATGGATAGCCCATTGTTAAACTTCACCGCTATTCCAACATCTACTTCAGATACTATTCAGGTACCAAAGGGTTACAGCATCAGTAACTTAATGTCTTGGGGTGATCCTATTTTTGCTAATGCGCCAGAATTTAATGCAGATGGTAAACAAGATTCTAAAGCTCAAGAAATGCAATTTGGTGATAATACCGATGGTATGAGCCTATTCCCGATTTCAAAAGATCGTGCCATTTTAGCGGTTAATAATGAGTACACTAACTATAAACATCTATTTTCTCATCAAGGTGCCTCACTAACAGAAGATGACGTAAAAAAAGCTCAGGCGACTCACGGTGTCACTATTGTCGAACTAGTTAGAAAAAATGGTCAATGGATGATGGACCAAAACGGTAAAGCAAATCGCCGTATTACAGCAAATACTGAAATGAAAGTAACAGGTGTTGCGGCGGGTCATGACCTACTAAAAACCAAAGCAGATCCAACGGGTACTAAGGTATTAGGCACACTAAATAACTGTGCAAATGGAGAAACACCTTGGGGTACCTATTTAACCTGTGAAGAAAACTTTCACGGTTATTTCGGTGCGAATAAAGAAATGTCACTAAATGATGACTATCAACGCTATGGTGTCAAAGTCGCTGAGAGCAAATATAAATGGGAGAAATCCGATCAGCGTTTTGATTTAGAACAAAACCCAAATGAACCACACCGCTTTGGTTGGGTTGTTGAGATTGATCCAAATGATCCAACGTCAACGCCACTTAAGCGTACAGCTTTAGGTCGTTTTAAACATGAAAATGCGACCTTTAACAATGTCTGATGATGGTCATGCTGTTGTTTACTTAGGTGATGATGAGCGTGGTGAGCACCTTTACAAGTTTGTTTCTAAAAACAAGTATCAAGAGGGTAATAACGAAGCAAACCGTCAGTTACTTGAAGAAGGAACACTTTATGTCGCTAAATTTGCTATGCATGAAGACAAGCTTGAAGGTGAAGGTCAATGGTTAGAATTAACTTATGGTAAAAATGGCTTAACCAAAGAAAACGGCTTTAATAGTCAAGCTGAAGTAATGATTTTTGCACGTCGTGCTCGCAACAGTTGTTGGCGCAACAACAATGGATAGACCTGAATGGGTTGCTATTCACCCTGACCAAAAACACGTATTTTGTACATTAACAAATAACAAAAACCGTGGTGTTAAAGCAGGTCAAGATGTTGGTGGTCCAAACCCTCGTGCAGAAAACCATTACGGACAAATCATTCGTTGGTTACCAACTAATAATGACCATACATCAGATGCATTTATATGGGATTTATATGTTATTGCAGGTAACCCTGTCGTCCACCCAAGTGGTTTATACGGCGGTAGTGAGAACGTAAATAAAGACAATATGTTTAACAGCCCTGATGGTATCGGTTTTGATAAAGCGGGTCGTTTATGGATTCAAACGGACGGTAACTTCTCAAATGAAGGTGACTTTGCAGGTCAAGGTAATAACCAAATGTTATGTGGTGACCCTCAGACTGGTGAAATACGTCGTTTCTTAACGGGTCCAATTGGATGTGAAATAACAGGTTTAACCTTCTCAGAAGACCAAAAAACCATGTTTGTTGGTGTACAGCATCCAACTGCAAACTACCCAGCAGGTGGCGATAACAAACCACGTTCAACTATTATTATGGTCACTAAAGATGATGGTGGCATCATCGCTAGTTAAGTTATTATAAACTAAGACTGGTGAGAATAACCTCATCAGTCTAACTTAAACTAATGGATGCAAATCAATGCATCCATTATTCCCCCAATAATACTATTTTAGCTGTTACAAACTATTGGTTTTTATTTCAACGGGTTCATCTAATACAATTTTAGATTTATGTAACTGACTCACTATCACCCCAACAAATATAATTAGAATACTAATCCATTGATGACTATTAAGTACTTCGCCTAACAAAATAGCTGATAATAACAATGAAAATACCGGAATCAAATTCGAAAAAGCGAGCAGCAGTTAAAACCGATACTTTCGTTAACGCATAATTATAACAACCGTACCCTCCTAAGGTCACAAAGCTACCAAGGTAGAGAATACCTAAAAGCGCATTAGTACTATGTACTTCAGGCAGACCAGTAAAAATAAAAATGGTGCAAAAAATAAAGTACCGCTAAAACCTTGTAAGGCAATTAAAGTAAGTGGCGAATAACGAAGTGCAAGTCGTTTCAGGCTAACGGAATAATAAGCGAGACAGATCATCGCTAAAAACTCCAGAAAATTACCCAATATAGGATTAGAAGCATCCTCTGAACTCGGTGATACATAGGTTAATAAAAGCCCCCACCAATGCACAAAGTAAACCCCACCATAATTGCTTTAGTTAGTTTCTCTTGCAATAAATAATAAGCTAAAAAGGCAACAATCAATGGCAAGCTAGAAACCAAAACTCCTGCCTGAGAGGCTGAAGTATATTGCAATGCATAACCTTCAAATAAAAAATACAAACATGGCTCAGCTAAGGACATAGTTAATAAATACTTCCAGTCACCACTTTGATACTCAAAGCGTTTTATCCATCGCCATAAAAATAAAGAAATAACGAGGGTGATGAACATACGCATAAAAATAACAAAAATAGGATCATAACTATTGATGGAATATTTCAAGGCAACAAAGGAGCTTCCCCACAAAAGAGTGGCGATTAATAAACAAAGAGAGGCAGGCATAAAGGTCTTCTAAAAAGAGTAATGAGAATTTCGCAATACTAATACTTTTACCCTGAGTTTTAAATCATTCTTGTCAGTTATTTATATTGTACTTTACTATTTTAAAATCGAAGATAATCGAGTAAATATTTTTATTTATCATTATATACTTTAAATATATCAAGTTGCTCAGGTAAAACCGGAGCTTGGAAAAAATAGCCCTGTGAAAAATCACAACCTTGTTGCCTAAGAGTATCTAAACTTTCTTGTGTTTCAACACCTTCAGCAATTACTTTCATATCTAATTGCTTACCCATAGCAATAATAGTTGATGCAATGGTATCGTATTCCAATACAAAGCTTTTATCGATTTTTAATATATCAAAGGGCAATTTCCTGAGATAACTTAAACAAGAATATCCCGTACCAAAATCATCCATTAAAAGTCTTACTCCCATTTCAGAGAGTTCATTTAATGTTTTCAAATAACGATCATTTTCAGAAATAATCAAACTTTCAGTTATTTCAATATCAAGACAATCACGAGGAACATCAAACTCAGTGATAATGCTTTGTACTAGCTTGGAAAAATTAGGATCAAATAATTGGTAAGGTGATACATTAACGGCAATATTTAAATTTTTAGCGCCCATATCTCGCCAAATTTTATTTTGACGGCAAGCCTCCCTTAAAACCCACTCTCCGATTTCCACAATTTGTCCCGAATATTCAGCAATAGGTATGAAAACATCGGGGAAATCATTGTATCTTTATCTAGTTGCCAACGAAGTAATGCTTCCATTCCTTGTGTTTGAAAATTACTTAAATTAACCACAGGTTGATATACAACTTTAAGCTGATCCTTTTTTATCGCTGAGCGTAATTGTGATTCATAGGTCAAACGATTATTATGTTCTTTACTAAAAATACGCTGGTAAAACAAATATTGGTTTTTACCCGCTTTTTTGGCTTCATACATAGCCGTATCAGCATATTTAATTAAACCTTCAACATCACCTGCATTATCTGGATAAATAGAGATGCCAATACTTCCGGTTACATACACATATGACTTTTTCAATAAAATGGGTTCTGCAATCACTTTAATAATTTTTGAGGCAAAGTCATGAACTTCGTCAAGTTCATTTGAAAAATTAACAATAGCAACAAACTCATCACCACCAAACCTAAACACCCAATCATTATCTCGCATTACCTTTGATAATCTATCGGCAATCGTAATCAGTAATTTATCTCCTTGAGCATGTCCTCTTGTATCATTAACATCTTTAAATCGGTCGAGGTCTATAAAAAACAGAGCAAATTTTCCGTTACCAATACTTGAAATCGTTTCATTTATTTTTAAATCTAAGGCATTTCGGTTTGGTAGTTCAGTCAGCATATCTCTATGAGCAAGTAGACGGTTTTTTTCCTCACTGATAGCAAGCGCATTACTGGTTATTTGCATGCGTTTAACGACATTTGAAATAGCTTTTGCAATAGCAAGGGCAAACATAAAGAAACAAACGGATAAGACTAGAACTAACACCTTCGATATGTTGACCATAAACGCCGTCAATCTATCAACAGGCTTTATAAATTCAATCGAGTTTTTCCTAAATTTATCGTAACCGCTATGAAGGTCAATTTGCATTTCGGTTGTTGTTATTAAACCAGCTTCAAACAAGTTTATACTTTCTAATAAATCATCAGCTACTTTCACATCATGGGCACAGATACTGATAATATCTTGCGCATTTACCAGCATCATTATAAATCGGTCAAAGGCACTTGCCATCTGCAAACAAGCTTCCGGCTGGTCTTGAATTATTTTTACTAACACTTTTAGAGTTTGTGTATCAGGCACCCTATCTGGATTAATTGCGATAAGTTCATTGAGTTCAATAAGGTGATTGAAATGTTGGCCATTAAGTTGATGGTATATGGCTGTATCTGCAATTTTAGAGGTAATTGTTGCCACAATAATAGAAAAAAGCGTAATAATTAACATTAAAATTGTGAGTTGCTTATTAATAGTCATTAAAGTGTGCTCATCAGCAAAACAATTAAATTGCATTTTTGACATAGTTCAAAAATACAAAATTTAATTAATAGCACAGAATATTGATAATAGACAGTTGATAAAAAATTATAATGGAGTTGCAATATGAAGAAACTAAAGAATTGCGATTAGCAAACTTTAAGCATTGGCCATATCACCAACCAGTTTTTTGATTTAAGGCGACTTTCAAAAATAAGGCGTTGGCGTTTTGGATTGTGAGTTACTTCTAGGTTAAATAACGAATCAAAGCCAAAAGCTGATATACACTCGAAATCTTCATTACTTACTTTACGAATGGCGACAGCCGTTTCTTTCTCAGGCCAATAACGCATTGCATCGAGTGTACTTTGATAAGCATTATCTGCATTTCTATTATGCATAATAGCTTGATTGCGTACCTGCCAATTAACCTCTGGCATTAACTCATAAAGTTTGGCTTCATATTTTAAATAGGCTTCTTGATCCTCTTCATTTGCATCAAAATAAATCACATCAACATCATTTAAAGGCGTCGAGATTGATTTGTGATGCAAATGATCCCAAACCATATTCCTAACAAAGCCAGCAGACTAAATAACATTGAGGTAAGTTAAGGTCATACGCACAAGACAATGCTCTGAGCCTTAACTTATCATTTTTAATTAATTGGGTTATTTTATCCATTTTAAGAAAATTTTAATGATAAAAATTAATGGTGCGTGACCCTATCACCCCAAATCTCTTTCAGACGTTGGTCTCGACCACAATTCCAGCGATATGCTTTGTAGCGTAAAGGATTATTTTTGTAATAATCTTGGTGGTAGCTTTCATTACCTTTAATAGGATAAAAGGTACTTGCTGTTAATATAGGTGTCACCACAGTTTGATTAGTAAACTCATCAACCACTGCTTGTTTAGATTTCTCAGCCAGCATTCTCTCCTGCTCATTAGCAACAAAAATAGCACTTAAATAGCTTTCACCTTTATCACAAAACTGGCCTCGAGCATCAAAGGGATCAATATTCACCCAGTAATGATCTAATATCTCTTGATAGCTCACTTGTTTAGCATCGTAAGTAATTTCAACCGCCTCGTAATGCCCAGCATGATTACCTCGGTAAGTGGGGTTATCAATCTCACCACCGGTAAAACCCGAAATAACATCAGTCACCCCAGGTAGTTTTTCAAAATCTGATTCCATACACCAAAAACAACCTCCCGCTAATACTGCTTTATCGGCATTCGCGAATGGCGTGACCATTAACATCGATGTTGATAACACTAACCCTAATATTTTTTTCATAAAAGCCCTCTTATTTCCGTGATTAATTTTTCGTCATATAATAACAAGACCCAAGTTTAAAAGAGTTTATTTCAAAAAATTATTAAAATTAACTTTGAGCTAAGACTTACCAGACGTGTTCATTACCTTCCCAGTTAAAAAATTTACCACTGCTTTCCATTGTTAATTCTTGAGCTATATTAACAATACCCGAAGCACTTTTCGTTGCACTGATATCTGCATTTTCACCTCCCATATCTGTTTTAACCCAGCCTGGATGAATAAGACAAACAGCAATGGATTTTTCTTTTAGTTCAAGTGCCAACACCTTCATCACTTTATTAACGGCGACTTTAGAACTGCGATAAGCATACATTCCAACATTATCACGGTTTATAGCCCCCATTTGGCTTGATATAGTGATTATTCTTGGGTTGATAGCACTTTCCATATTATTTAAAACAGCGCGACTAATCATTAAAGGTGCAATACTATTTATTGCAAAAGTAGTTAGCCAATCTTGTCGCGTAATACCTTCAACGGATTGATCTTCAGGGCCAATAATACCTGCATTATTAATGAGAATATCAATTTTAATCCCCTGTAAATAATCTTTTAATTTGTTAATTGAAATTTCATCCGTCACCTCTAACTCAATCAGCGATATGTTTTCATTAGACTGCAATTTCTCTAGTTCTGTTGAGGGCTTATTTCTGTAAGTCGCAATGACCTTGTAATTCAACTCAAGAAATTTATTCGTTAATTCAAGGCCAATTCCCCTTGAAGCACCTGTGATTAATACTGTTTCCATGTTTTTGTTACTCCTAGGTTTAATCTTGACTTTATAGCTTGGTATTTTTCAAGATAATTGATACTCATTAGTTGATAGATCTTGTTTATATCTCACTTATCTTCATTGGTATAATTCATTTAAAAATCTTTTTGCCATTTTGGGGCTAGTTAAGCGCACAAAATGAATGTGTTGATAACGAGGATCATCAAATAAGGCTTTATACCGAATGCGATTTTTTTGTAAGTTTTTAGCGTCCACAGAATAATAGACTTTTTACTGAAAAATGATTTTCTAATCGTTTCGATATTACCAGTACCTTGCCAAAGTTCTTGCTTGTTTATTGACCTTGTAATGGCACGTTTAATCGCTTGATATAGGGTCCTCACCAATGAATAATCAATCCAGATAATAGTATCAACCTCAGCCCATTTGATGGATACAGTTTTGTTATAATTTCCATCTAGCACCCACATTGGTTGAGAAACTTGTAGCTTTAACTTAGTAAAAATTCTTCATTAGATGATTCAACCCAGTTCGCTTTCCAAAACATGTTATCCATTTCCAGATAAGGATAATTCAACTTTAAAGCTAGTTTTTGGCTAAAGGTACTTTTACCGCTACCGCTGGTGCCAATTACATTGATGCGTTTCACTACACTTCCTCTGAAATAGCCAACCACTCATGACAAAGCGTTGCCATTTGTACCTTATCCAGAAATTGGCCATTACGATAACCAGATTGTCGTTTAATACCTTCATGTTTGTAACCTGCTTTCGCGTATGCTCGAATAGCAGATTGGTTGTTTACAAAGGCAGTCAATTCAATCCGATGTAAACCAAGGGTTTTAAAACCATAGTCAGTGATTCGTTTTGTCACCTCAGTTGCAATGCCTTTACCCCAATATTGTTTGTTACCAATCAATATAAAATACTCACCACTACGATTTAGAACACTGATCGATGAAATGCCGGCATATCCAATTAAATCGCCAGTTGCTTGGCAGCGAAATACCAAAGGAAATAGTTTTGTCATTATTATTAATAGTTGATAACCATTTAACAATATCTGATTGTGATTGCGGGTATGCGTAGGAAGAAAGGCTAAATTGAGCAACATCAGGGTCATCCGCCCACAGATAAAAGTCTTTACTGTCTTCGCTTTCTAAAGGCCTTAACCTTATTTGACTTGATGTCATGAACATCGATTCCCTTTGCTTGGCATGAACTATAACGGTTTTATAAATATCGTTGTGCCATTAATATTTAAGTAACAAAAAAATCACAATAACCAAAAAGTTATAAGAACTCAATGTGTTGTGTTTATTTATAATTATTCTGTGAACTACTAGGAAATGTTATTTCTCAATGAGATGAATAGTTAGTTTTCTACAACATTTTTATTTCGACTATTTTAATCTGATCAGGTAAGGCATTCATTATCTACCCTAGGTTTTTATCGAACAATTGATAGGAAAAAATAAAGAATAGAATATTTATTACCATGATAAGGCATGAAAAAAGTATTGAATAGAATCCATATCGCTTCCAAAAAGCACCGATATAGATGGCAAATAATATTGGATAAAACAAGAATAGGTCAATACGAATATTTCCCTGTGCTTGGCTTTCCCAAATCCAATATAAAAATGTTGAAATTATAATAATTGCTAAGTGTTTTTTAGCCAATTTACTTCCCCATACCATTTAAGCCCTTTCATTGTGCTTGTTAAGTTTTTATTAACGAACCAAAGCTAATATTTGCTTAAATTCAGGAGAGCGACAGTCCTTTACCAGTTCATACAAACACATTTCTAGCCCCGTAATGCCAATACCGAGATCTTTCAAACGATTAATGCCAAGCTGTTTATTAGATAAAGTACGGGAAGAAACACAATCACTGACTAGTTCCACTTTATAACCTAACTCAGCTAAGCCTGTTGCCGTTTGATAAACACAAATATGTGTCTCGATACCGCAAATAAGCCAAGCATCCATATTTTTTGATTTAACAGCCTCTAGAAAATCTAAACAATCACAACCATTAAAAGTAAACTTATTGATAGGCTCGATATCCGTGAGAAGTGTTTTGAGTTCGTTAACAGTAGCGCCTAATTTTTCAGAATTTTGTTCGAGTACAAGGATAGGTAAATTCAGTGCCTGGACACCTTTTATTAATTTTTTACAGTTATCAATTAAAGCGTCACTCTCATCAACCAGGCGTGCAAGTTTGCCTTGAATATCAACGATAATAAGACCCGTTTTTTCTTTTTTTAGCATCTCAACCTCCGCTAATTAATACATTTAGATAAAAGGTTAAGGCGCTTCAGTCGCTTGTTTTTTCTTAACTAACTCAGTTAAAACACTGACGATGTCTTGACCTGTTTGCTTTTTAACAATTTCATCCTTAACATCCTTAATACCTGTAATATCGAATCTCATTGAATCCTCAATGCCAGCAAAGGCCATAGACCATTCGGAAAAGTCTCTTTCCTCTGCCTTTTCAAAATTAAGCACCGTTACCTGTGTATGTCGATCATCAAGCTGAATGCTTTCAAACAGATCTTCGATATTTTCTTCTTCTCCCTCAATAACCTGACAGAAATAACCGCCAGAATATAAAAGCGCCCCTGTAATACCCAACTTGAGATTATTATCTGTTGCAGAGTCAAGAATCGATTTAATGTGCGTTTCTAATATATTCCTATCGCCATCAATTGAACTTTTACTAATGTAAGATAATTGATATAAATTCGACATAGTGACTCCGTTAATGTCAGCTAATTAAATACGTGAACGTAATAAGTTAAATAGTTAAATGAGTTAAACATTTGAATTAATTAAATAGTTCAGCATCTTAGTTTCAGGCATCGGCTTAGCAAAATAAAAGCCCTGTATTAGGTCAGCACTCAATTCTGTTACTATTTTTAATTGCTCTGCAGTTTCAATTCCCTCGGTTATCACATCTAAGTCTAAGGCCTGTGCCAATCCATAAACACTGCGCGCAATCAATAAAGCTTGTTTAGATTTAGCAGGATCTGGCGAATCCAACATAAAAACAAAGGAACGGTCAACCTTTAGAAGATCAATAGGTAAGGTCGTTAATTTTACGATCGAGGAATACCCCGTTCCAAAGTCATCAATTGCAATTTTACATCCCAATTTTTTTACTTTCTCAAGTGCACTTTGCATTGTGCTCATAAATTCTGAAGATTCAGTGATCTCGATACAAATTAATTCAGGTTTAATACCCGATTCAGTAACCGCATCCTGCAAAGAATTAATCAACATATTTTCATCTGAGAATTGCACCGGACTTACATTAACATTAAGTATGATATCACTTCGTTGAGATGCTTTTTGTAACTTAACCATATCTAAACAAGCCTTGCGTAATACCCAAGCACCAAGAATATCCATCACCCCAATATCCTCTGCAACCGGAATAAATTCACTCGGCATTAAAATGCCCTTCTGCGCATGCTTCCAACGTAATAAAGCTTCAAACCCTGTCACTTTATTATTCTGTTTTGAGTAAATTGGCTGATATAAAAGATAGAAATCTTCACTATTAATCGCATGGTATAATTCATGAGAGTTTGTCGTTAAAGAGCGACGTAATTCATTCGCTATTTGATGGGAGTTTTTAGCACTTTCAAGCATGCTAGGTTCAAAAAAACAGATTTTTAAACCGTTATTATTAGCATGATGTAAAGCGACCTCGGCGAAGATGCATCGTCTCGCTGTATGGCTGGCTTTTTACATCAGCAATCGCTATTCCCATTCTAATACTTAATACAATCACATTTCCGCTAATTGCAAAAGGGCGCTGGGCAAAATCCTGTAAACGTGCGATTTCCTCTTTTAAATTTTCTTTACCAGCAAAAACTAAACAGAAATGGTCACCATGAGTACGGTAAATACATAATGTCTTGTTAAAAACGGCTAAAAGACGCTTTGCCACCTTCGCTAAAATGCGATCCGCAATCCGTCCACCGACACTGTCACTTATCTGTCCAAATCGAGAAATTTCAAGCACAATGACCTGCACCTGTTGTATCTTATCTTTAATAAGCAAGTCTTCAACCAACTGACAACCAAAGGTTCTATTAGGCAATTTAGTGGTTGGATCTATTATCTCACTTGGTTGATTTTCATCTGACATGAATATCCTTTTATATTGAGAAGTAACAGGTAACTCGAAGTATTGGTCTTTATTATTTTTGCCTTAAGTACTACTGCTATTTTAATATTTAGTCTCAGCTCTGGATAATGGAAACGAAATATTAATAAGTATCAAACACTTAAAAAAATATCATATAGTGCTGTTAATTTTGCGAAGTTCAAGGCGAATCATCTAGCAATAACGGGTTATTGCTAGATGATTTAATGCACAAATACGCGTAAATAACAGTACTGTATCGTTTAGCTTATCCAGAATTGAGGTTGTTTAATAAATATCTTAAAATAATGAATTAATACTGATATTTATTCAACAAAAAGATCATAGTTACGAGGATTAAATCATTGAGTTTTAAATTCTGTGTTGCTGTCTGAATGGTCATTATCATAATAAGGGACACTTTAGCCCCCTCTCATTGTAAAAAAACGTTTTTAACTGATCATATTTGATTTTGAAGGAAAGCGTTATACACTTTTATTGTTAAGTTAAATAATTGGCTTGCAAAGTGATTCAATTTAGGAAAATAATGAAAAAAACTTACTTGCTTATTACTTTATCTTTATTATTCTCACCGCCTCTTTCTTTGGTATTTTCCTATACTATTCCTATTCTCAAGAAAAAAATTGCAGAAGAACACACGACATTAACCAGCTTGCTAATAAGTGAATGGATAAAAGGGGCATTTAATGCCTCCGATTATATTTTACGAGATATTATTGATCATGTACCGGCCTCTGCATTAACCTATCCAGCCACTGATCCTATTGAACATGCACGTATTTCAGAGTTAATCGATAAAAAGCGTCAAACCTTACCCTATTCAAATGGCGTCGGGCTCAACGACGATAAATGTATTATGACCCACACTCCCTCAATTATAGGGTTTGATGCTAGCGAAAGAGAATGGTGTTATGTACCAATGCAAAACCCAGAACTAGATACTTATGTTTCAAATATGTTTATGAGTAATATTGGGGAAATGATGGTTATTCAAGTGCGTAAATTCCCAGATAATAAAGGACTTATAGGACTAGGCGTTAACCTTAACTTCTTTTCACAATGGGTGAAAAAAGTAAATATTGGTCAACATGGCGTTGTTGCAATAATAGATAACGATTTTAAATTACTTGCAAGACAACCAGAAATTACAGACACATTAGGAGAAAAGTCAGGAGCGCCAATTATAGAAAAATTCATGATCTCAGAACGTGAAAATCAATCTTTTTCGTATATTTCGCCTTTAGACAATAAACAACGATTGTATAGCATACGTAAAATAGACAACCTGCCATTTGTTATCATAGTGGGCGAAGCACATTCGGATTGGTTATCCAGTTGGTATAAACAGCTCGCTATTTCTATTCTACTTACTTGTCTGTTCTGGATAATGGGCTGGTTAATTCTACGCCACTATATACATATCATTGAGCAGAAAAAAGAACTTGAGAAAGCTTCAATCACAGACCAATTAACTGGTTTATATAATCGTCATAAGCTGAATAAAACTCTACAAAAAGAATTCCATCGCGCTCAAAGGATGCAAGAAACATTTGAAGTAATTTTAATGGATATTGATAATTTCAAACGAATTAATGATACCTATGGCCATAATGTTGGCGATAAAGTACTCGAAGAACTAGCCTTGTTGATGAAACAATCGATTAGGTTATCCGATACCTTAGGTCGCTGGGGTGGTGAAGAATTCTTAATTATTATTCCAATAAAGACATTTAAAGCCCAATCAACAATTGCGGACAAGCTACGCATCAAAATAGAACAATATGATTTCACTACGGTTAAAAACATTACTGCTAGCTTCGGTGTCGCTTACTACAAAGAAGGTGATAGTATAAAAAGTCTAATAAAACGAGCCGATGATGCGCTTTATCAAGTAAAACAGAATGGACGTAACCAAGTTGCCTTTGAAGATGTTCGTCCATCGCTTATTTAAACATAACTTTTGAGGCTTAGACTCATAAATACTTAGATCAGAATAATATGTGCCATTTTACATTCCGTAATCACGTTCAACCTTTGATATACGTACCTTAAAGGAATCATACCAAGATTTTCTGCCCGATTTTTGCGCTTCTAAGTGCTCAGAGTTTTGTTTCCAGGTTTTAATCGAATCTAAATCTCGCCAATATGAAACAGTGATCCCTATTTCCTCTCTTGCTGATTCAATACCCAAAAAGCCAGTGTGTTGCTTAGCTAACTCAACCATACGTTGTGCCATTTCGCCATAGCCATCATCACCTTCTGTACGAGTTGAAGTGAAGATAACCGCAAAATATGGCGGTTTAGGTGTATTCGCAATCATTTAATTTAGTCTCCTTGTTAATGAAGTAATATTATTCAATGGCTTGACGTATTTGAGAAAACATTCATCACCACAACTCCGGTAATAATAAGTATTATTCCAATAATTGATGCCAGATCCAGCTTTTGATTATACAAAACTGCACCAACAATAGTGACAAGCACAATACCTAATCCAGACCAAATAGCGTAGGCAACGCCAATAGGGACAGCTTTTAAAACTAGCGATAAAAATAAAAAGCAACACAGTAGCCAAGCACAACAACAACACTAGGGGTCAAACGAGTAAAACCCTCTGACGCTTTTAGCGCACTTGTTGCGATAACTTCAGCAACAATTGCTATCGTTAAATACAAATATCCCATTTTATTCCTCAGTTCTTTATGGTTAATACCATTTTGAATGCGTTATGCGTAATAATTCCCCGATTGCGCTACAAGAAGAATTAATAGCAAACCCATTCATTTAATAAGCAATTATTTTTTGAGGCACAAACATTTCTAAATGTGGATCGATTTTTTAAAAAATGACTATAATTTAGATTTTCTAATGCTTTAATACATTATTCTGAAGTGTCTCATTTGTGATTCTACTTGTATATTGAAGAAAAAAAGCCATAAAAATGATATATAATAATATGCAGTACAACATACAAGAGAGGTAGAGTTATCTTGAAAAATGTTAAAACAATGAAAGCTTTTAGCAACTGCATTACTTATTTTTGGTTGCTTTATAGTGGCACTGATTTTGAGTGTTTTTTTTCTTTCAGAAGATAAAAATGAAGTAAAAAACATTAAAGCACAACAAATCGTTTATCAATCAATAGGTGAACTAGGCGGTTTTTCCAATAACTCCAACGCTGAAGATTCCCTGAGTAAAACAATAAATGCACTAAACGACAATTTAGATAATCCTGATATGGAAAAAATTGTAAACTGTTATACAAACTCTCAGGTCAATGTATTTCGAGATCACCTAAAGGCGATCAGTTATGCACAAGGACAATTTTGTAAGGTTCAACAAAACTTAGAAGCAACATCAGCAACTACTCAAAATAATAGCGATAAGTGTAACCAGCCCGAATCAATTCTTTTGAGTGCAGATGAACTCAAAAAATTAGATCGTCAATATACAGGGGATTTGCAAGCAGACCTAGCAAGCTGTAAAAATTGACCTGATCGCCTCCCCTCTGAGGATATTTTGTAATAAAACAATCTTTAAATTTATCTAATTAATCAGATTTCCTAACTGTTTTACTACTTAGGAAATATCCTCAATGGCACCTCTTGTCTCATTTTCTTTATACATATCAATCAGAAATGGTTAAAAACTGGCATTATTAATGAGTATTGTTATTATTTAGCTATTAATTTATAGCAATTTTAATAAACAAATGATCTAAATTTTAACCCATAAAATAGATCAGTTAATTATTACAATTGATAATAGCTAGGATGGCAACGATGATAAAAAAACAGATAATAAAACAGATAACAAAATTTACGATAACACTTGTGATGGCATTCAGTGTCTTTAGTTGTGCTACGACTTCCTCTCCAATAAATGAAGCAGATTCTTCCTTAACAAAAGAACAAATTCGCGAGATTTTCCACGAAGCAAGCCTGAACGAGCAAAGAATCATTAGCAATCCTCAGGAAGATCAAAAAACTGTTTTTTATATTAATGAAAACCTCTTTAATCAAATTTATTCAAAAGCAATTGATGGCTGGCCAACTGATATTTATGCAAAGGAAAATGGTAGTAAAAGTTATTTAAATAGCAACAAGGTAAACACTTATAGCATAGGCTTAACGACTTGGAAAACAATACCATTAACTCATGAATATGTGTTACTAGTAAGCCAAAATAAGTCTTTAATGAATGACTTACATTTTGCAAAAATAATGCGTTTTACAGGAAACCATTTTGAACAGGTCATTATCGAACCACAACGCTGGTATATTGGCTCAAAAACAGATCAATTAAACTGGGAGATTCAGGTAGATCAATCTTTTGCCCAAAAAGGAGAGTTAGAAACAAATATTCGATTTGAAGATAGCTTGTACCGACTAAAAGCACAATTAGAAAGCTTTTTAAATGAAGGATATAGCCTAACTAGATTCTCGACTCTTGAACTTTTATCACAAGCCAAAAGTGATCGATATAAAACCTATCTTTCTTATTTTCAACCTGCCTTTGAAGCAAAAAGGCTCTTTAGTTACATTCATGAAGGTCAAGGTATGACTCATACCGAGATCAAAGCGTTTATTAATAAACAATTATTACCGACATATTCAGCTTTTTACAATCGTTATAATACAAACCAAGAATTTAGTGGTGAGGTCTATTTCCATGAGACTTTAAACATTTATGAGAGTTTACAACAAGGAGGCGACTCGCTACTACTAGAGCTACAAAATAAAGCGCTCAGAAATGCCATCGGACAGCAACTTACTAAACAGCAAAAGTACACAGTATTAAGCGATGATTATTCTGAGCTTACAAGAGCAGTTAACTCTGAAGATATGAACCTTATTAAAAAAACCTTGCAGAAAACCAAGGATATTAATGAACATTATAAAAACTGGTCAGCGAGACACCAAGCGACTCAGGAAGGGAACTTAGAAATATTACGCTTATTAGTTGAAAATGGTGCTGATATTAAAGTGCGCACGGATACCAAAACCCCTTCTTCACTGCTGTTTCTGAAAATCGAAAGGACAGAGCAGGGAATTATATCGAAGTTGCTAAATATTTAATCGAACAAGGCGCAGACGTTAATGCTCGTATATCAACCAATTTATCATCGCCATTAATTTATGCGACTAAAAATAATCAAACGGAAGTAGTCAGCTTGTTATTAGAGAATGGCGCAGAATTATGGGCAGAAGATTATGCCGGAAGTAGTGCCTGGGAATGGGCGACTCATAAAAATCATAAAGAGGTGATTAAACTATTTGAAGCATTTAATGCAAAACAAGGATTTGCGACCTTTGATGCTATTGAAGCTAGTAACCTCGCCAAGTTTAAACGTGAAGTAAATCGAATGAGTAATATTTACTAACTCAGCCCTAATGATGATAGCTCATCATTATTATCTAAAGCAGCAATATGCTGGCGAGTTAGCAATGGTACAATTTTTAATAAACAAAGGTTTCGACATTAATTTTGATGCTAATCAAGGGGTAACAGGATCTTATCTTGCAACTAAATCTAATCAATTAGAAGTATTAACGTTTTTAGCAGAGCAAGGCGCTGACTTACAAAAACAATCTCTTTACGCACCGATTCATACCGCAGACTTTTCGTGGACATATGGGCATTATGAAATTTTTGCTTAAACAAAAATATGTCGATCCTTTATTACAATCAAATTCAGAAAAATCCACTGCTTTACATTCAGCGATAGAAGGCAATCACGCAGATATGGTTGAGTTACTTTTACAACATCCAGCTTATTATAATGCACAAGCTATTAAAGCAAATGCAACGGGAGATACTCCGTTAATATTTTTATTTAAAAATAAACACGATAATCCGCGTATATTTGAGATGCTAATGGAACAACCTTGGACGCAAATAACACAAAAAAACAATGAAGGAAAAACAGCTTACGATTATGCACAAGAAGCTGGCTTTTATGAGTACTTACATCTGTTGTAAATTTAATTTATTGCTTCAGTAAAGCTAATAGTAACTGGAAGATTCTTTTTAAAAGTGTCTTTACAGTTACTAAGGTCGTGATTAAAACCTAAATAAACCTTTATAACAACATGATCCGGTTTGATTTTAAATTTTTCATAAAATTTAGACGGCAATGATCAACTGCTCCTAGGACACATTAGTGCAATAACAAATTTATATACTATCGCATTCTCTTATTCACATTAACCTTCACTTAACCCGATAAACGATACATTCATCAGTATTATTTATAATCATTACTTTAAAGGTCTTTATTATGCGCTTAGCTACACCATTTAAAAATATTATCTTTTTAATCATTCCTCTTGTGTTGTTAGGCTGTGAAGCAGAAAATGAACAAGCACAGGCTCCCATACAAACACCTCATGTGGACACACTCACTTTATCGCCTATTACATTAAGATTAAGTAATGAATTACCAGGGCGAATTACTGCCTACAAAGAAGCAGAAGTAAGACCTCAAGTTTCGGGTATCGTAAAGAGTCGTGAGTTTATTGAAGGCGGAGAAGTCTCAAAGGGTGACATACTTTATAAAATTGATGCCACCGTCTACCAGGCAACTGTAAATAGCGCTGAAGCACAATTAGCAAAAGCACTAGCCTCTTTGCAATCAGCCAAAAAAGAATTAGATCGTTATGAGCTACTGTTACAGAAAAAGTTAGCAAGTCAGCAACTTTACGATGAAGCAAACACAGTGTATCTAGAAGCAAAAGCAGAAGTCGCGATTCGTCAGGCAGATCTTGATTATGCCAGTATTCAACTATCTTATACTGATATAAAGGCGCCTATTTCAGGACAAATTAGATCTTCAGAAATCAACGAAGGCGCATTAGTGACAGCGGAACAATCTTCATTATTAACAACCATCATTCAAATCGATCAAGTTTATATTGAGATGCAACAATCTGCTGTTTCACTTTATAAACTACGTCAAGAATTTGCTGGCACTGATAATGGCGATAAAACTGAAAAAATAATGGTGCCAGTGACAGTAAGCTTAGAAGATGGTACTGAATACGGGGAAACAGGTTATTTAGAATTTGCAGACTTAGAAGTTAATGATTCAACTGGTAGCGTTACACTTCGTGCCTTAATTGAAAACCCTAAACATGCCCTATTACCGGGTAGCTTTGTGCGAGCGAATATTTCCCAACCCAAGGCAAAAGATTATTTAATCATTCCCCAATCTGCCGTCGTACGAAGCCAATCAGGTGCTCCTTCGGTATTTATTGTTAATGCAAACGGTATCACAGAGAAAAAAACAATCACCATTGGTCGTGAAGTTGATAATTCCTGGGTAGTAACGGATGGGTTAAACAGTGGCGATCAATTGGTGATTAATAACTTATCAAATATGAAGAATGAGATAGAAGTGATCGTAGATTCGACTTCTGAAACACAAGCAACTGACGCTGAGTTAAAACAATAAACAGTTGCATTATCACCTCATCATTTATTTAATACTTTATTAGGAATTATTATGTCTACCTTTTTTATAAACAGACCAATTCTTGCGTGGGTAATTGCCATTGTAATCATGTTATCTGGTATTGCGACCATTGCGACTCTGCCTGTGGCACAATATCCGGTGGTTGCCCCACCATCGATTAAAATTAGTGCTTCTTACCCAGGTGCATCAGCTAAAAGCATTGAAAACAGTGTTACACAGGTAATAGAGCAAGGCATGACAACCGGCCTAGATAATCTGTTATATATGTCGTCAACCAGTGATTCCTCTGGTAGTGCGTCTATTACCCTGACATTTAGCTCAGATACTGATCCTGATACTGCACAGGTTCAAGTTCAAAATAACCTGCGAGCAAGTTTCTAATAGCTTACCGGCAAGCAGTGCAAAGTCAGGGAACATCCGTCACTAAAAGTTCTTCTGGTTTTATGTCTATCACTAACATCTATTCACCCGATGGCTCTATGACCGCGGGTGACATTCAAGATTATGCAAACTCAAATATAAAAGATATCGTGAGCCGTGTGACTGGCGTAGGTGAAGTGACTATTTTTGGTCCATCCTATGCGATGCGAATTTGGCTTGATCCCGCTAAATTAAATAGTTACTCCCTGACTCCAGGAGACATTTCAAGCGCAGTTTCCGAACAAAATAGCCAAGTGACTGTTGGCCAATTAGGCGGCACACCAGCCACTGAATCTCAACTAATTAATGCCACCATCACAGCTCAAAGTCTGCTAACTAGCGTTGAGGAGTTTCAGAATATACTAATAAAAGTCAATGAAGATGGGTCTCAAATTCGCTTACAAGATGTCGCTCGCGTTGAACTAAGTAGTTCAGACTTTAGTGTTGTTCCAAAATACAATGGTTATGATTCTTCAGGTATCGCGATTACCTTAGCAACGGGGGCAAACTCACTGGATACCCAAGCGTACCGTTGATGCGAAGCTATTGCAATTATCAAAGAGCTTTCCCGAAGGTTTAGAAATTGCGAAAACATCGGATAGTAACAAATTTATTCGTTTATCTATCTCTGAAGTAGTGATGACTCTGTTTGAAGCTATCGGTTTAGTATTTTTAGTGATGTTGTTATTTTTACAAAATTTACGAGCAACTTTAATTCCCACTATCGCCGTTCTCGTTGTATTGCTGGGTACCCTTGGCATCATGTCTATCATGGGGTTTTCGATCAATACACTAACCATGTTTGGTATGGTACTGGCGATTGGATTATTAGTTGATGATGCGATTGTGGTAGTAGAAAATGTTGAACGAATTATGCATGAGGAAAAACTCTCTGCCTATGAAGCAACTAAAAAATCAATGCAACAAATTACCAGCGCCTTAGTTGGTATTACGATGGTATTAACCGTAGTATTTATTCCAATGGCCTTTATGTCAGGCTCAACGGGTGCTATCTATCAGCAGTTTTCATTAACCATTGTATCGGCAATGTTATTATCTGTGGTGGTTGCTTTAGTGCTTACACCCGTACTCTGTGCAACATTATTGAAACCCGCCGACCCAACAAAAACGCCATCATTTTTTAAAGCCTTTAATAAAGGTTTTGACAAAATCATGTCTGGTTACGGTTTTTCAATCAAAAAGGTCTTAACTCGCCCTATTCGATTCGTATTTGTTTATGCACTGTTATTAGGTGCTACTGCTTATATGTATAACTCAATTCCTAGTTCATTTTTGCCTAATGAAGATCAGGGTGAAGTGTTAGTCATGGTTAGCCTGCCTAATGGCTCAACAATAAACCAAACCTCAGAAGTAATGGAAGAAGTGCAAAAATACTTTTCAGAGTTTGAAAGTGAAACTGTTGATACTGTTTTTACCGTTTCAGGCTTTAACTTCTCAGGTAAAGGGCAAAATGCGGGAATGGTATTTCTCGGCTTAAAAGACTGGTCGGAGAGAACCGCTGAAGGTACAGATGTTGATTCAATTATTCAGCGTACCATGCAACATTTTTCTGGTTACAAGAAAGCCTCTGTATTTGCTTTTAATAGCCCTCCGATACGAGAGTTAGGGACAGCATCTGGTTTTGACTTCTTCATAGAAGATATTGGCAATGTCGGACACGATGAATTAGTTAATCTACGCAATCAGTTAATGGCAGAGATGGCTAAAAGTCCAATATTACAAAAAGTGAGACCTAACGGTTTAGAAGATAATGCACAATTCTTTTTAGATATTGATTATGAAAAAGCTAAAGTATTAGGCTTAGAGATTACAGACATTAATGAAACCTTATCGATTGCTTGGGCTTCCTCATACGTTAATGATTTTATTGATAATGGACGCTCTAAAAAAGTTTATATTCAAGCCGATGCAGAATACCGCATGACACCAGAAGATCTTGATTTATGGTTTGTCAAAAATAACAAAGGTGAAATGGTGGCACTCTCTGCATTTAGCTCATCACACTGGGGGAAAGGCTCTCCACAACTATCTCGTTATAACGGTAACTCTGCGTTAGAGTTATTAGGTGAAGCTACTGAAGGCTATAGTACAGGTGATGCGATGGCAGAAGTTGATCGCATCGCGGCTGAGTTATCTAGAGATATCCAAGTGAGCTGGACAGGTATGTCTTACCAAGAATTAGAGTCTGGTGGTCAAGCGCCTATTCTCTATGCTATCTCACTGTTAATGGTATTTTTATGTTTAGTCGCTTTGTATGAAAGTTGGAGTATTCCAATCGCAATTATCCTAGTGGTGCCATTAGGAGTATTAGGCGCATTAAGTGCAACCATGTTTAGAGGCTTAGAAAATGATGTTTATTTCCAAGTAGGCTTGTTAACCACTATCGGCCTAACTGCAAAAAATGCCATTTTAATTGTTGAATTTGCTAAGGAGCAGGTAGAAAAAGGCATGTCATTAATTGATGCAACCATACAGGCTTGTCAGATGCGTTTACGTCCAATCATCATGACATCACTGGCCTTTGGCTTGGGGGTTTTACCATTAGTGATTAGTACAGGTGCGGGTGCAAATGCACGAAATGCAATCGGTACTTCGGTAATGGGAGGCATGATTGGTGCAACAGTATTAATCATATTCTTTGCACCACTATTCTTTATGTTAATAGTGAAATTATTTACCCCCAAAGATAAAAGCATCTAAGCTTTTATTTAAGAAGGAGTCAGCGCGTTGTTACTAAACTCGCTGACACATGATCTTAACTAAATGAAAAAGCTTTATGCTTGATATTATTCATCAGCAAAACAAATACCTGTTTGTTTTGCTGATTTAACTGCAATATGATCCTTAGGAACAAATTTTGTTTTTCCAGCAACTTCCGCTAAAGGCACAGAGGAAACCTCTAAACCTTTTGCTGAGACTAATCGATTGTATTCGCCTTTATAAAGAAGCTCAGCCGCTTTTGCGCCAAATTGAGTTGCTAAAACACGGTCATACCCGGTAGGGCTTCCGCCTCGTTGCAAATAACCTAGAAACAGAAACCCGTGATTCATAATCCGAAATTTCATTCAATTGCATCGAAACTCTGTGGGCGCACTTATTCCTTCTTTACTTCTTTTCTTTTTAAACTGTTTTTTAGTTAGCTCGGCTTCATCTAATGTTCTCGCTCCCTCTGCAACCACAATCACGCAGAACTTAGACTTAGAGGTTTTCATTCTATTATCGACATGTTCTTTTAATTTATTAATATCGTAGGGAATTTCAGGAAGAATAATGGCATCTGCACCACCAGCAATACCTGCGTATAACGCTAGCCATCCAGCAGAATTACCCATAATCTCAGCCAACAGAACCCTTTGGTGTGAAGCGACCGTTGTATGTAATCTGTCTACTGCATCAGTACAAAATTCTAAAGCAGAATGAAAACCAAAGGTAATATCAGTCCCGTAAATATCATTATCAATTGTTTTAGGCAACCCGATTACATTTAAGCCTCTTTCGGTTAACCAGTAACCTCTTTTATTGGTGCCACCACCACCAAGTACAACTAGGCAATCAAGATTCCAGGCATGGTAGTTATCAACCATTTTTTGTACTTTTTCTTCATCTTTAAAAGGTCGTTCTCTTGAGTTTCTTAAAACAGATCCACCTTCATGTAAAATGCCTGAAAAGTCAGAGTGATTCATAAATTTAGCATTGTTTTCAACCAAGCCTTTATAGCCATCAAAAAAGCCAACTATCTCCATGCCATAGTTATCTTGGGCGACCTTTGCAAGCCCTCTTAATGTCGCATTTAGCCCTGGCGCATCACCACCAGCGGTTAAAACCCCAATTCTTTTTGTAACTGGATTCATATATAAGTCCTTATTTGTGTGGCGTAAGTGGTTAATATCACTCAGTTCAGGTCTTTCATTTTAAATAGAGTATAGAATAATAACAGTTAAATTATCCAGTGAATGATTTTAAAGCTTGTTTGTGGTTATTAAAAAAGCGGGTGAAATTGAAAATATTTCTATTCAGCAAAACTGCATAATGGGTATTAGATGGATAAGGTTTATTGTAAAACTTAATTTAAACAGTTGTTTTTTATTAAATATTAACTTGAAAATATTGATGGGGTTCTAAATAGCTTTTACAAATTTTGTCTACTTAACAGATGAATGACTCACTTAATTTACTTAAAAATACCACCATTACAACTACACTATCGTTTTGGCACATAAGCTCCCATAATTTAACTGAGAATATTACCAATCAAGTTTAAACTGGTTGAATAAAAAGCCTCGAAATTTCGAGGCTAATAATTTGTTTTAAGTTGATGTAATTGGCTTAGATTTTAAATCTCGCTACCAAGCTATCTAGACTTTTTGCCATACTACTTAGTGATTCACTTGATTTAGCCATATTTTCTGAAGTGGTTACACTGCTCTCAGTACTATCGCTGATCGAATGCACATGTTTGTTTATCTCGTGTACCACCACAGATTGCTCTTCAGTCGCAGTAGCAACCTGCGTATTGAGATCGGAAAGATGTTTAATATTTTCTACAATATCGTTTAGTGCACTGTTAGTTTGCTGTGCACCTTCCATGCCTAGGACAGCTTTTTCTCTACTTTCTTTCACACCATCTACCGCAAGTTTCGAGTCATTTTGTAACAGCGTAATCATCTGATGAATTTCTTCCGTAGACTTGCTTGCGCGTTGCGCTAGACTTCTTACCTCATCTGCAACAACAGCAAAACCACGGCCTTGCTCACCCGCACGAGCGACCTCAATAGCCGCATTTAATGCCAATAAATTAGTTTGCTCAGAGATACTCCGTATTACATCAAGTACCGTATTAATATTGTTACTCTGATTCGCTAATGATTCAATGGTGCCAGAAACAGACTCCATGTTTTGTGCCATTTCATCGATACGTTGAGTTGACTGCTGTACCACAGCTAATGCTTGCTCAGCCTGATTGGTTGCCATATTAGTAGCATCAGTCGCATGTGTTGCATTGGTTGCGATTTCAGAGATAGTAGCTCCCATTTCGCCAATGGCAGTGGCAACCTGTGTAGCAAGATCTCGTTGCTCCTGTGCCTGTAATCTCGATTGCTCAGCACCATTTGAAACCTCTAATGAAGTTTGTCGAACTTCTTTAGAATTAGAAGATACATCGCTAATCACCAAATGTATGTTGCTAATAAAACCATTAAAGCCACTTGCTAAACGTGATACTTCATTATCGCCACTATCATCAAGTCGATAGCTAAGATCGCCTTCACCCTGCCCCAACTTTTGAAACAACAAAGCAAGCTCATTAATTGGGCGAGTTAAACTTTTAGCTAATATTAAGCTGATAAAAATAAAAATAACCACAATAATAACAAAGCATATCAGCATATAATTACGTGATTCATTTAAACCAACATAAAGTTCAGCTTTCGGCACTTCAGCAATAACGTACCAATTTAAATTGGGAATATAACTACTCGCAATGATTAAATCATCCGTCTCTTGAAACTTAAAACCCTGCTCTTTTAATAATAACTGGGTATCAATATTCGGATAACTATCGGCAAGAGTATGATTAACAATTTTGCTATTATCCTTATGAATTTTAATCGCGCCTTTATTATCAACAAGATAAACAAATCCCGTTTCTTCTATTTGAAAACTATTCAAAAACGAAATCATATCATTAAATGATTTAGAAACACCTGCCAGGCCTCTTCCGTTTAAATCTTGGTAATTAACAAACAGGTCTACATCACCATTAGTATCTGAATAAACACTTGCAGACTCCGATTTCCCACTACTTTTAAAAGCAAAAAACCAACCATCTTGGTTTGTATCAAGGACTCTTAAAAACCCATCTTGATTCCAATATTTATTAGATGTCTTATCGGCAAATGAAGCATTACTCAAGCCATTGTCTGAGGCTATTTTGCCTAAGGTTTTAATTAAAATAGGCTCTTTTTCAGCGGTATTTTCACTGTTTCTCTATCCAATCCAGAATGTAAGCATTAGTAGCAATAGCTTTGGTCAAAACTTTCATTTTTGAAATATCACCATCAACGGCGTTTCTAATGCTTTGTAATAAGTTAGGTAAATCTGATTGCTGTAAGCGAGCGACAAGTAAATCTTTTGCTTTAGAGTGGCCGATATACCCAACAACACTAGTTGAAATTATTACTGCGACTAACATAGCAATCATTAATCGATGTTGAATAGAAATAGATTTGAATAAACTCATCTACAACTCCTATATTTATAAAACTAAAGGTAGCAATACTTAAGAATAAGTATTTATTTTGAAATTATTTAATGAGCTTAGTAAACACATTTAAATAAAGCGACCTAGGAAATCGATATAAATATGTTTTTTAATAAAATAAAAATTAGCTTACAAAAGGTGTTGTTATTGAAAATGAATTCAATAATCTCTGTTCTGGATAATGGAAGCGAAATAAAGTTAAATAGCAACAACTTAAAAAGTATATCTTTCAATGCTATTAGTTTTGTATAGTTCAAGGCGAATCATGCTAGCAATAACGGGTTATTGATCGATGATTTAACGCAGAAATAGGCGTTAGTTTGTAGCAAATAATTATTGCTAAGTAATGGAGGAAAGCGCTAAATAAACAGGACTAAAAGAGAGATATTGAAATGAAAAGATTTGATTAATATTGCCATAAGTTAAATTTTTAATATCACTTTAAGATAACAACACATTATAATAATCAATTGAATATAAAAGGAAATCCTTCAAATGATAACATTAACTGCTTTACAAAATCGTATCATTGGCGTGATGTTGGAAAAAGAAGTTACCACACCAGAACAATACCCATTGTCTTTAAATGCTCTGACCAACGGTTGTAATCAAAAAAGTAATCGAGAACCCGTTATGCAGTTGTCAGAAACTGAAGTACAAAATGTTATTGATGAATTAATCGATATGAAGCAACTGATGGTCGACTCAAGTGCATCTGGCAGAGTAAATAAATATAAGCATCGATTCTGTAATACACCATTCAGCAGTTTACAATTAACTGATCAACAAAAATCGATTATTTGTATGTTGTTTCTGCGTGGCCCGCAAACACCAGGTGAACTTCGTACTCGAACCAATCGTTTAGCTAATTTTAGTAATGTGAATGAAGTAGAAGAGACACTTGAACAATTACAAAATTTAAACAATAGCCAATTAGTGAAAAAATTAGCAAGAGAGCCAGGTAAAAGAGATTCTCGATATATTCATTTATTTTCTGATATATCAGAAATTGAAACAGCAACAACGTCCTCTTCAATAAATACCAGCAATGATACTGTCTGCATTAGAAACACGAGTAGAATTTTTGGAGCAAGAAGTTAGTCGCTTAAATGCAGAATTATTACGTTTATCGGCTTTATTAGATTAGATAGAATTTATTGAATACAATGGGGTCATTTCTAGCGTACCCCGGCTGTATATATTTAACTATAAATCTAATGATTCACGAAGAACAACTAAGATGCGATACACCACCCATGTTGAAGAACTCAAGTGGTTTCAATTCATAATATTTATCTTCTATATGCTGGGATTGCTCTGCATATGGTTGTGTCATCACTCTCTGTAATTCTCGAAGTAAAGTGTAATCTCCTATTGTCGCTTGCTGATAAGCAGGTTTTACAAACCACTCACGTAAAGTGTATTTAGGATTAACTAATTTCATCTGCTTAGACACTTCTTCAATGCTTCTGCCCGAATTTGCATCACAGTCACTGTTAAGCAGTGCTTTCCATTTTACAAACCACTCTATCCAACGCGTGTCGATTTGGTTGCTCTCTGACTCCTGCGCCTTAGTTTTATTAATTAAATTACTGTAAAAACTTTTCTTCAGAGGACGAATGTCTTTTGGAATCGATGATAGTTCTCGGAAGAAAATGGTATAGTCGATAGGCGCTTGCATCATGAGTGTTTGTAACTCGTTAAACAAGGCCTTATGAGAGGCAGGTTTCAAGCTACTAAGCCCTAGTTTGCTAGCCCACATAACCTGCATTTTGGATTTCATAACGGTTGAAAAGTCACTTTTAATATCGTCAAGTGCAAGCAAGTGATCCTGCTCTGAAACCAGTAAAGGTTTTAAAGCAGAACAAAACATATCGAAATTGCTTTGCGTGCGCTTTGGGTTGATTCATAAACGAGAAATGATTTCCTCCGCCTGTCCAGGGTTGGTAATTTGGATCAAACAGATCAGTAAAACCAAAAGGGCCATAATCCAGTGTAAAGCCACCAGCCGCACAGTTATCGCTGTTAAAGTTCCCCTGACAAAAGCCTACGCGGATCCAGTCCGCGATTAATGACGTCAGACGGTCACGAAATGCCTGCGCTAACAACAGGACTTTTTCAGGCGTGCTGAGATTACTATCAATCTCCTGTGCATATTCACGATCAATCAAATGCAATACGATTTTTTCAAGTTCTTCTAGCGCAATCATGTTTTCATCATCACGGGTACGGCGAGCGAATAATTCAATTTGTCCAACGCGCAAAAATGAAGGTGCAACACGGGTCGAAATAGCAACGGGTTCAGTAACCATCATATCGGGATTCTCTGAACGAGAGCCCTCTGCATACCATCCACGTTTTACCGTTTCGGTTTTTGACACATACAAACTCAAAGATCGTGATGTCGCAATGTCCAGTGCATTCATATGTTCCTGAGCTAAGAATTCGCGGACACTGGAGCGCAACACTGCTCGACCATCTGCGCCACGGCAATAGGGAGTACGACCACCGCCTTTTAATTGCATTTCCCAACGCTGACCATTAATAACAGCTTCAAGAACAGAAACCGCACGTCCATCGCCATATCCGTTACCGGTTTGGAACGGACACTGATGAATAAATTCAACCCCGTAAATAGAAAGTGCGTATCCTGTTGCCCAACCGACCTGTCGCATTGGTGCAGGAACCTGAGAAATATCTCCAGAGAACATACGCATGAAATCAGCAGACTCCGCCAAGCTGTCGGCTAAACCAAGCTCAGAGAAGAAAGTATTGCTGTGCGCAACATACTCAGGATCTTTAATGGGTGTTGGTTTAACAGGAACATAATGGCCAGAGAAAACCTGCCGTTCGTTATGATCTACACCATTTTCAGTCGCATCGGGATCACAATTGAGCGTATCCATCAGTGAATAATCTGCCAATTTAGCAAGTTCGCTGAAACTAGATATGATAGGCGCGGGGTTAGTCTCGCAAGTTTTCTTAGGCTGTTGCTTTGTCATAATTGTTTACCAAGGGTCGTAAATATAAATGATAATACTTTCTATCTTACCTCGTTATTTTGGAGAGTTCTGTATTAATTACAAGTCTCTTATTAAATGGTGGCTTTATTTGATAAAGCCACCCACTGCTTGAATCGGGATTAAACTATGTTCATTACTGACCCATGCACTAATCGCCTGTGCTTGCTCTTTATGCGCATCTTTAGATAAATTCAAGGTCGCAACCCATTGATTATTTTCATATGTCATCGCAATTTTCTGCCAATCTAAAGCGACAAATTCATGTTGTAATTGTTTATTACGGTTTTCACCGCGCCTTACATCCGTTTTTAATCCCATTCCTAAGGGGGCAACAGATAAAACCAAGGTTTCATTTTTATCCGCAATGAATCCTTCATCGGGCGAAAATATCGCTTTTACTTTATGTTGAGAGTCTGAGGCTTGATAGTCAATTTTTAAATTACCAATCGCACTTTTAGCCAAGCTGTCTACGGCACCTTCTATAGAATGGCCAGTAAAAAAACCTTTCCACTCGTTACCCGAAATAATAAAGTTTGGTGTATAAACACTTCGATGATTACCACCTGTTAACAAACTATATTGTCTAGCGGTATATTCTGGAGTGGCAAAGGGATCAGCCCAACCTAATCTATCCCAATAATCAACATGGAACGCGACAGGCACAAACTTTCTAAATAATTGCGGATTATCCAACAATGCACTTAATTTCTTATCTGCAGGCGGACAAGAACTACAACCTTCAGAACTAAAAAGTTCAACTAAGGCAACAGAGTCTGCACCACTATTAAAGGTTTCTGCTAATACTTGTGGTTGACTGAGTATCGCAATCGCTACCAAACCAGTTGTAATTATTTTTTTCATTACGCCCTCTTTTAAAATCTATTGAATGCACTCATTACATTTTAAAAGACCTTAAATAGAACAATTTAATTGCATTAAAAATTAATTATTACAATTACTATGATTAATCCAACCTTGTAAAGCGCAGTCTATACCCGTTACCATTCAAGATGCAAAGTTCAGCAAGTTGTGAAGTGAGTAGATTCTAGGCAGAAAGTTGAAGATCTAACTGGTTCAATCAAAACTTTCTAACAACGAAGATACTTGCTTCAAAACTTGCCCTATGGGTCGCTAGCTCGAAAAGCAATTCATCGTTACAACATTCGATAAGGGCTAGCCATTGTCATCATGTTGTGCCTTGCCTTGCTGTCCGAGCTAGCGACTGAACAAAGCATCTTGATTGGTAACGGGTATAAATTCGCATAATGAAGTGATTAAAAAGCAATCATTATCATCTACTCTTCAGGTAACAAAGGAGCAAATATGAAATATTGGCAGAAACTAGTGTTCGTTCTCCTCAGTCTTTTAGCTAGTGCAGTACAGGCTGAACATTCACTTCCTATGATTGAAGATAAAACGACTTATCAAACACAAGTGATTTGGTCCGATGTGACTATTCCCTGGGGAATGGTTCAGTTAGCAAATGGGCAGATTTTAGCGACAGAAACGTTCCGGTAAGTTATGGTTATTAACAGAGGGAAAACCTTCCATTGAAATAACTGGTTTACCTAAAATACATAACAATGGGCAAGGCGGTTTACTTGATATTGCCCTGCACCCTGAGTTTGCAAAAACAAACTTATTTATTTCACCTATTCCAGTAAAACTTCCAGTAATAATAAAAGAGGCAGTAATACTGCTTTAATGCGCGCTAAGTTAGATATTATTAATCATCAATTAGTTGAGCAGAAACAGTTATACCTTGGTGAAGGTGGCTCAAATAAAGGGCAACATTACGGAAGTCGCATTGCTATCACGGATGAGTTTATTTATTTTTCAATTGGCGACCGTGGACAACGAGATAAGAACCCACAAAATTTATCATTAGATGGCGGTAAAATTTATCGTCTAAACCTTGATGGCAGTATCCCAACTTCTAACCCTTTTATCAGCACGCTTACGCTAAAAAAGCCATATATTCCTACGGGCACCGTAACCCACAAGGGTTAATGGCACTTGCCGATAATAGCCAAATTTGGTCACATGAACATGGCCCAAGGGGTGGCGATGAAGTTAACCTCATTGAAGCTGGTAATAATTATGGTTGGCCAGTTATCGGCTACGGCATTAATTATATTGGTACTAACTATACTGATATCACTGAAAAAGAAGGTATGGAACAACCTAAATTATACTGGGATCCTTCAATCGCACCTTCTGGCATGACCTATGTCAACAGTGATAAATACCCGCAATGGCAAGGCAAGGTATTACTTGGTTCCATGAAATTTGGACATTTAGTATTATTAGATATAAACAACAAAAGCGTAGTCAAACAAACCAAGTTATTAGCAGGTGTCGGCAGAGTCAGAAATGTTTTTCAGGGTAATGATGGATATATTTATTTAGGTATTGATGGTGAAGGGATCTTAAGAATAATACCAACTCCGTTGATTTAATGATCAAATATTACGCAGGAAAAAGAAGCTAGTTTAAGGCGAAAGTTGCAGTAAATGGTCGTTCCCTTTACAAAACTTTCAACGCGAAAATAGCTTCTTTTAACCAGTAAGATTGATCAATTAGTTAGCGGAATTGGTATATACCTCAAGGAGGTTAATGACAAAACACTGCCACATAATAAATAAAGATAATTAGCGAACAGCCTTTGCTGATTATCTTTAAACTTGCCTAAATCAATAATTACTAATTATAAAACTAAATTTAATAGAATTAACACACCTAAACGAATTCAGTAAATTAAGTACTCCGCAAAAACCACAAAAAATCCTATTGAAAAATTTAAAAAAAACAATAAAACCTATCAATAGAATAGAAACTTCCCATTTTACTTAATGATAATAATTATCAATAATGACCACACGAAACAGAGATACCAAACAAAACAAAGAACTTTAAGAGAGGCTCACAATGGCTAAAACAATTACTTTTGCAGTTATTCACTTCAGCATCGCAACTTTAGTTGCTTTTGCATTAACTGGTGATTTTTTATTAGGTAGCTTGATCGCTATCATCGAGCCATCAGTTAATACTGTTGCTTTTTATTTCCATGAAAAGGTGTGGCAAAACGTACCTTTCCTTAAAAAGCGCGAATCAATGACCAAAGTAAAAACAGCGAGTTTTGCCATTATCCACTTTAATGTTGCTTTTGCTGTCACTTACGCTTTAACTGGCGATGCTTTCATCGGTGGATTAATGGCAATCATTGAACCAACAATCAACTCCTTTGCTTATTTCTTTCATGAAAAAGCATGGGGTAAGAAAAATGAAAGTAAAGATACTGACTACCACATTGACCAAGCACTATGCGCTTAATGTTGCACTCAGACGGTTTTAAATAAAATAATCCCAGCTTATTGTTTATACCAAAGGAAATAATGAAGTGTTCAAGTATTGCGTAGGAAAAATTAGTACTAGCAAGGCGTGAGTTGCAGGAGATAGTTGTTCTCACTTCAAAACTCACAACACCGCTAGGGGTAATTTTAACCAGCAAGACTGAGCACCTTTTTACTTCTTTTGGTATTACTGTGTTAAGTAAACAAGAAGCAGGAAAATCACCAACTTCAATCAATCTTCCTAGTCCTTTCCTTTTTGATCACAAGATAAAATAATAAAAATATGGCATGCTATTGGGTTATTTGCTTATGAATGACTTTACAATCTATTCATAAATAACCTAGTTAGAGACAATAAATGCTAAACAAAAAACGAAAATTAAGTTTAATAAATAAGGCCTGGTATTTTTTATGGCGATTAATGCTATTAATGATACTCACCCTATTATTGTTTCGTTTTGTGCCTTTGCCAACCACTGCATTTATGTTGCAAAGCCCCTACCCAGTATCTCAAAAATGGATCAGTATTGATAAGCTTCCATCGGTAATGCCCTTAGCAGTTGTCGCCTCTGAAGATCAACGCTTTCCCGATCACTTTGGTGTTGATTTTGGTGCGATTCTTGATGCACTTGAACAATACGATAATGGTGATGGATTGCGTGGTGCCAGTACTATTAGCCAACAAACAGCAAAAAATATTTTCTTATGGTCGAGCTGCAGACTTTATCCGTAAGGGTTTAGAAGCAGGTTTGGCTATTAGCCTTGAATTAGCTTGGGGCAAAAAACGTATTTTAGAAGTGTATTTAAATATCGCTGAATTTGGTAAAGGCATTTATGGCGTTGAAGTCGCCAGTCAACATTACTTTGGTAAATCATCTACCCAGCTGACATCACATCAAACAGCACAATTAGCGGTATTATTACCTAGTCCACGTACACGTGATCCACGAAATTTAACAGCAACACTCAGCCAAAGAGTTACCTGGATTGAGCGACAAATGCGCCAACTTGGGGCAGGCTATTTACAGCCTATCGTTGGAAATTAAAAAACCGCTAGCGCCTATAAACGAGACTGAAAGTGCTTATTATTTTCTTAATCTCGATGTAAGGAAATATATGATTGAAGTTTGCACAAGCAAAGAGAAGGTCATGGATATTTGCAACCAATCATTATAAAAACCTTCTGGGTTATTACCCAGTATTCCTGTTGCCTCGATGATATGAAGAGGCCAAACACAATATAAGTTTGATAAGCCAGTATCTAAGATCATCAGTATGAATAACGTAACAACTGAAAAAACAAATGCAATTGTAAATACTTTCATTAAAAATACCTCAAATCCGTTTTTTAGTATCAGCTAAAGAATCAGATTTTTGCTCGGCTCGAATTGCTTTTTGCGCACGTTCATCAAGTGGCACACAGCAACGTTTGTTTTCTGGGGTTAAGCCCATTTCATCTAACCAGTTACAATAGTGTTGCCATCCTTTTTTTATGATATTCATAAAACCTCGACTTGTATTAATAACTTAACTTTTTGCTATAAATAAAATACAAAAGATATTACATTCAGAAACCGAGAGTTAGCGATTTTGTTCTGTATTGCAGACTCGATCCATTTTATTAGCTTATGTGTATAAGTTTTTAATCTCGGTACTCTTTCAAATTCTCTTTTCAACTATAAAGCACACCTGAAACTCTAAACCTAAAGTCGCCCTATTAATTAAAATTCATTATAACCATCACTCGATTTTTAATCACAAAGATGAACCTAACTGCTTTTATTAACGTAATAAACTAAATAAATGAGACCTCAGAGAAACATCAGAAGATCATACTTCGAGTAATACAGAGGCTCAGATAAGACATTTATTGTTTCTGTCAAAGTGCCCTTTGTAAATTAAAGAGAACTATTTATTATGTTAGACAAAAGTAAGCTTAAACCGCTACAAACTAATAACGTTGAAGACACCTCAACACGTAATTTTAGCCCAACGGAAATTGCAAAATTTGATAAGTATGCGGAAAGTTGGTGGGATCCAAAGGGACAATATAAAACGGCGCTTGATTTTAACCGTGCTCGTGTAAACTATTTTATTACTCAGATATGCCATCATTTGGGTCGAGACATTAATCAGGTTGATCCATTAAAAGGATTAAAAATTTTAGATGTTGGTTGTGGTGCGGGTTTAGTGTGTGAACCACTAGCTAAAGCAGGCGCTTGTGTTGTTGGTATAGATGTAAGTGAAATGAGCGTCGAAATAGCCAAACGACATGCGCTAAAGTCTCAACTTAATATTGAATACCGCCACGAAGATGCACAACATGCCAGTAAAAATGACCATAAACATTATGATGTGGTCATTAATGCTGAAGTTATAGAGCACGTTCCTAATAAGCAGGCATTGGTAAAACAATGTAGTCAACTATGCAAAATTAATGGCTGTATTATTATGGCAACGCTCAACCGTACCTTTAAATCTTATTTAATTGGGATTATTGGTGCAGAATATATCATGCGTTACTTACCTATTGGCACACATAACTGGTGCGATTTTGTTACCCCTAATGAGCTACAAAGAATGGCTACAATGGCAGATATGAAAAGAGTTACACAGATTGGCATGGCATACAATTTATTGACTAAAAAGTGGCATACAACAAGCAACCTAAGTGTTAACTATATTCATGTTTACAAATGCTTAGCGACGAATTAAAACTATTCAATAAAAAAGATTATTTCTTACAGCCAGTGAACAGAAATACATCACAAGGATTAACCATTAGCTCTATTGAACCTTATTTCTGGATAATGGAAGAGAAAGAAGATAACTATCAAGCACTTAAAAAACATATCATACAGTGCTGTTAGTTTTGTAGAGTTCAAGGCAAATTACCTTTGCAATAACGGGTTATTGGTAGATGATTTAACGCAGAAATACGCGTAAAAACTGTACTGTATCTTATTTAGGATATCCAAAATTGAGGTTATTTAGTCAACAAATATAAAACAAAAAGACCTACTAATTGTTTTCGATCTAAGTTATCTGAACTGGCTATAAAATTAATTAGCGTTGCCAGTACGTTATGTTACATTAATTACTAACGCAATGATGCTAGGTATATCTTTGCGGGCTTAAATGGAATTTTTAAAAACAGGTATTATTTATGGAATTTATTACAGAATTGCTCACCAAAGACTATTTCGTGTTATTTCTCGTTATTGGTCTTGGTACAGCACTTGGTAATGTACGATTAAAAGGAATTAGTTTTGACACCTCGGCGGTTATTTTTGTCGCTATTTTTTTGGCTACCTATACAACTTATACGGCATTAACTTTAGCATTCCTCCGATTATACAAAGTGTTGGATTAGTATTATTTATTTACACCATAGGAATGCAAGCTGGCCCTTCATTTTTTAGTTCCTTTAAAGAACAGGGTACAACACTTATTGTGCTGGCAGGAATCACTGTTGTGACAGGCGGAATAACCGCAGTGGCTATCTCTTATATTTATGATGTTGACATGAATATGATGAGCGGTTTATTAACAGGCGCATTAACATCAACACCTGGTTTAGCGACTTCTATCGAAGCGTCTAATTCACCATTAGCGTCCATCGGTTATGGTATTGCCTATCCATTTGGGGTTTTAGGGGTGATTTTATTTGTAAAATTAGGCCCGACTTTATTTAGAGTAAATATGTCCAAAGAAGAAGAAAACTTTGCCACAATCTCACGCTCTAACACCCCTCCAGTAATTAATAAAAATTTGGTTATCACTAATGAAAATGTGAACGGGAAAACCATTCAAGAGTTAAAAATTCGTTTTATGACCAAGGCGAACATTTCACGAATTATGAAACCTAATCAAGTTCCTTTTTCACCAACCAGTAGTACCGTTTTAGAAAAGGGAGACATAATAAAAGCAGTAGGAACGGTAAATGCATTATCTAGAATAGAAATTTTATTAGGTAAGGTAACGGATATAGAAATTCCAAGAAGCGGATTATATGAAGTAAAATGGTACGTAGTAAGTAACCATAGTGTTGTAAACAAAACAATTCAAGAGCTTAATCTTTTAGAAAATTACTCTGCAACCATCACTCAAATAAGAAGAGCAAGTATTGACTTAGCCCCCACCCTACGACTCGAATAAAATACGGCGATAAAATCCTAATATCTTGCTCAAAAGGTAATGTTCCAGCGATTACACAACTTTTTGGCAATAGCTTAAAACGCATTGAACAAACAAGTTTCTTACCCGTCGCATTTGGTATTGCGATAGGTGTTTTAATTGGCGCTTTAGCTATTCCATTAGGCAGTATCCAGCTTAAATTAGGGCTAACAGGTGGAGTGCTTTTGGCGTCAATATTTTTAAGTTGGAAGGGAAAATTTGCAGGCGTAATCTGGAACCTTTCAAGTTCTGCAAATCGAATATTACGTCAGTTTGGACTGTTAATGTTTTTAACACCAGTAGGTTTGAGTGCCGGGAAGAGTTTGCTTCCAGCTATTGAGGAACATGGCGCTATTTTATTTATTTATGGTGCATTAATAACATTAATTCCAATGATTGTTACGGTACTTGTTGGGCGTTTTATTCTAAAAATTAATTTCTTATCTATTTTAGGCGCTTTGACAGGTGGCATGACATCAACACCAGGATTAAGTGCTACGGATTCAATGACTGAATCTGAAGCCCCACAAATTGCTTATGCGACTGTTTATCCTTTTTCATTAGTTTTAATTATTGTGATTGCAGAAATCATGGCGACTTTATGATTGGTTTTAAATAAATAGAATCGATAAAAACACCTAACCTTAGCCCTGGATAATAAAAACGAGATACAATTAAGTATCAATCACTTAAAGAAATGTATCATACAGTACTGTATCGTTTGGCTTATCCAGAAGTGAGGTTATATACCCATCCCACTTCAAGATGCAGGTGTTAGCTTTTGAAAGTTGTCATTAATTCGACTCGATAATGAGTCTCCTATCTCAGGAAGTTTACTTTCAAAAAACTGATCAATCTGTTCTCGAAATTCTTGGGCACTAGAAAAATATTTATTATTTCTCACGTGCTCATTCATTACTTTCCACAGTCGCTCTATTGGATTCAAATTGGGGCTGAAAGGTGGTAAATAATGAAGTTGAATATTAAGTTCATTCGCTTTGTTTTTTACTATATTTGAACGATGATAAGCTCGCGCCATCTAGTATCAAATGAATACTCAGATCCGGCGGATGTTGTGCCCTCAATTCAGCTAAGAAAATATTAATATAATCACTATTTACTTTTTCATAACGTTTAACAACCGCCGAACCAATTTCGCTTAAGTTAATAGCGCCAATAATATTTAATCGTGTTCGACTTCCGGTTGTCTCAATACTTTTATCTTGGCCCGTTTGGATCCCCCCACATGTTACTTTAGTCGCCTGAGTTGGATGCATTGCATCCATAAACAAAATAGGTGCCTTACCTGCGGTAGCTTTGAGTTGTTTGTAATACTCGATAAATTCAGCTTGCATATCGGCATCAAATTTATAAGGAACACCTTTTGGATATTTGTAACTAAATTTATGTTGATGCAACCATTTATTCAGTCCAGAAACACTAAATGAGATATTCCAAGTATCGAAAATGTAATCAATAATTTGGTAAGAATATCGATAGGTATTATTGGATAAATGAAGTATCAAAGCCTCTGTTTGAGCAACAGATAAATAACCGTTAGAGCCACCATTTTCAGGCTTTAATTTGCCCGTCGCAAGATATTCATTGATATGTCGATTAACACTTGTCTCATGAATGAGTAAAGCTTCCGCAATTTGACTAGTAGACCACCCATTTGAATGGTGGATAATTGCTTTAATACGATCACAAACACGCTTATCACGCGTTTCGTGATGTAACTGCATTAATTTATGCTTTTGGTCAGAAGTGAGGTTTATTTTTTGCATTGAGGTAGCATGATCCTCATTAAGCTAAAAATCAATGAAGATACAAAGTTCAGCAAGTTGTGAGGTGAGTAACTTCTGGACAGAAAGTTGAAGATATAATTGGTTCAGTCAAGACTTTCTAACAACGAAGGTGCTACCTAACAGCTTACCTTGCGGGTCACTAGCTCGAAAGGCCATCATGTTGCACCTTGCCTTGCAGTTCAAGCTAACGAGTGAACAAAGCATCTCGATTGGTAACGTGCATAAACACTATAATACTCTCTGTAGCTATTATGGAAGTAGTTTGCGTGATAGCTTTATATATTGAAGTACTTCATGCTTTGGCATTGGTTTATGGTAATAAAACCCCTGAACCACATCGCAACCAATGTGCTTTAAATAGTCGACTTGCTCTTGTGTCTCCACTCCTTCACAAATAATGTCTAAAGATAGCCCTTGTACCAGTTGAATGAGCGTATTTAATATTAAGAGGTTGTCGCTGTTTTGCGTTAAAATATCATCAATGAAGCATTTATCTATTTTGATAACTTCAAAAGCCAGTTTCTTCAAACTATAAATAGATGAATAACCAGTACCAAAATCATCCAAAACAATTTTAAACCCATGTGTTTGCAACTCATCTATTGCATCAATAATCATAGAGCTCGTTTCAAATATGGTTGATTCGGTCACTTCAATATGGATATAAGGAACAACCTTGGGATGCATTTCAACTAAATGAGATATTAGTTTCAAAATAGAAGCATCTGCCAACTGAGGCGCGACTAAATTTATAGAGACAGGCCAATGAAAGCCAGATAGAAGCCAGGCATTTACTTGGATAAAAACATTGTTTAGAATTTTTTTCCCAAGTTTTATTAATAAATGGTCATGTTCGATATATGGCAAAAACTGATGCGGTGTACGTACCTCTTTTCCTTGAAAATTCCAACGAACAAGACTTTCAAAACCAACAATTTCATTAGTGATAATATTATCTCGCGGTTGGTAGTACATCACAAAATTATTTGCCTTTAGGTCGTTTTCAATATCAATGAGCAAGTTGGCTTTTTGTTGCTGTTGATCAAATTCCTTTTGGTTAAATAAATGAAACTGATTCTGTTTATGCTTTTTGGCATAGTACATAGCTGAGTCAATCTGCTTTTATCAAACCATCTTTATTTAACGCATCCTTAGGGTATAACGCAACACCAATGCTGGCTTTGCAGGTGTATTGAATATCAAATAAATTATATGGTTCCGCTAGGTTAATGTTTAACTTCTGAGCTATTTTGGTTAATACATTGTCGGTGAATTCACCTTTAAGTAGCATTACAAATTCATCACCTCCTACACGAGCGACAATATCTACTTTTTTCACTAAGTTTTTAATCGACTCGAGAAAGCCACTAGCAAAGCGTCACCATAATTATGACCGTGCTTATCATTTAAATATTTAAACTTATCTAAATCTAAAAAAGAGTGCTAAGTTTTCACCCTCACGCTGTGCTTCTTGAAATAACTCATCAAAATGCAATTCAAATCCTTGGCGATTATATAGGGTAGTCAGCGGGTCTTGTTCAGCCAAGGTATGTAAGAGTGTTTCTTTTTCAACTTGCTCATCAATATTTTCAAAAATACCAATATAATGTAACGGTATTTGTGAAAAATCATCTTCAGGAAATACTACGGTAAGAGTAAGTCGCTGGTAAAAGGAACTTTGTTCTTTATGGTTTGCTTTTATAATGCCGGTTGCACTTCCCATACTATTTGCGGCTTGAAACAGCTCGGTATATTTTTCGACATCCGTATAGTTTTCACAATGAATACTCGGCTTTTTACCTACCATTTCATTTAATGTATAGCCACATACCTTGGTATAAGCTGGATTAACATGTTGAATATTAAAATATTTATCTGTAATAAAAATAGCTTCTTGAGTGTTCTCAAACACTAGTTGATGAAGCTTTAATGACTCTGTTAATCGATGCTCTTCTGCCACTGAAATGAGTGTCAGAAAGTAAAGCGTATGAGAATTGACCTCTCTTACAGTAACGAAAGCTTTTACTTGTCCTCTGTGATTGACATCATGTAACTCTATAGTTAAACCTTCTTGAAGGCCTGTTTGAACCCAAGTTAAAAAATTAGCCAACCCTTTAACAATATAGGTAGTAAAATTTTTTCATTTAACACTGCCGTATCTGTAAGGTTTAAAATTCGACGAGCTTGAGTATTAGCATCAATGATTTTAAATTCCTGACTCAACACAAGGTAACTAACAGGTGCGTGTTCATAAAGTGCTAAAAATTGCTCCTGAGAAGACGTCAGTCTAGTAATTTGTTTATGTAATTGCACATAATCTTGTTGTGTTATTTCCTGCTTTTCCTCTCTCTGGGAAGCGTCAAAAGAGGCTTTATCAACAATATTTGACTCCATACTTCTCCTTCTCAAGGAAGTCTATCCTCTAAATTTTAATTAACGATTATTTAGCATCGCTATTATTTTCATCTAAAGGGGCTATAAAAAAAGTACCTAACATAGAAATAGGCTCTCCAGTTTCATCGTCAACCTCGAATAAGGTGTCGTTTGATAATAAGGTCAAAAACTCCTGGGTATGCTTATGTTTAAAGCGGTATTTTAGTGGAATGCAATCACCCAGTTTACTATTTTTAACTTCATCCATGTGAGTTAAAATCGAATTAACATCATCGGGATGAAATAACCCCATAAACTCTTCACCCGTTAGCTGATTAATATCTTCTAACGTGTAGCCCAATAACTTGGTATACGCCGGATTCATAAAGATATTGAGATCCCTTTTGGTAATCATAAATATAAATACCATTGAGTGTGGAATTGAAAATAACTTCAAGTTTCTGCGATTTTTTTCAAGTGAGTTTTTTATTTCAATATCTTTAGTAATATTTTTGATCGAACCAATAACTTTGTTTGCCTGTTTATGAGCGCTAAACGAAACCACTGACTCAAGGGATACCCATATTTCATTGCGGTTATCGTCATAGGCACGATAAACATAGGGCTCTGTCGTTTTACCTGATAATAAGTCGGTGAAATATTCTTCTAACGCATTTCTCCATTCTGGATGCGCAAGACCAATAAACGCTTCATATGACGGGGTGAATTTTTCCAAATCTTTTTTGAAGATAGCAAATATCCCTTTACTCCAAGTGATAGTACCTTCAGGCACATTCCATAACCATGACCCCATATTAGCTAATGATTCTGTTTCTTCTAATAAGTTATTAGTTCTTTCCAATTCAGAAGATAATTCATTTAAGCGTAACTGGTTTTGGGCCTTTTCATCGTAGGCCATGCGTAATTCAGCATAAGCTGTTTGTAGTTCTTCATTGGTAGATTGAAGCTCTTCATTGGTGGTCTCAAGCTCTTCATTTGAACTTTGTAATTCTTCATTCGAACTTTGCAACTCTTCATTCATTGATTGCATTTCCTCATTTGAGGTCTCAAGCTCTTCAATAATCGTTTGCAATTGTTCTTTTGCTTTTAAAAGTTGACGCTCTTGCTCTTTCGCAAGGGTATTATCGCCTACCGGTTCATCCCCTGTAGTGAGAGGTAAATCAAGAGAATCTTCAATTTGACAAAAAATTAAAATTAATCGTCCCATACCGGGTTGATGTGGAATATCGATTAAATTTAATCGAGTCCATTTTAACTCTTCCTCTAAACTAATACGTTGAAATGCGGTATTAACCGATGGTTGTCCTGCATTAAGAATGTGCACAGCAGATCGCAAATCAATTGATAATGTGGGGTGTAAATTTTGATAAATATTATTTGTCGGAATCCCTTCAGGACGAACCATTAACGGATTTTTACCATGCGTATAAACAATATCCATATTTTCATTAATTAAAATGGCATACGGCAACATGGTTTTTTGTAACGTTTCACCAATTAAGTCGTTTAACGGGCTGGCGTTTTCTTTTTTAGTTTCAGCGGGTGGCTTAGCCTGAATGTTAGGTACATAGTCAGCAATAATTTGTCTAGCTAAATTTTTTGAAGGGGCAACTTTTTTACCAACAAAAGCGACCTCATAAATCTTCCCTGTTTTAGACAAAGGCCTAAAATTGTCTTGGTAAATACCAAGAGATTCAGATTGCCCTAAAAACAGCAAGCCTTTCGGGTTTAATGCGTAGTGAAACACAGGAAATATGTAGTGGTTTAATATTACCGGACACTTCTAAAGACTTCAGTTAATATGTCTAGTAGAGGTAGATTATGAAGAAGAAAACAACACGTCCAGTATTTACAGTAGAATTTAAACAAAGTGCAGTAAAGTTGGTTACTGAAAAGGATACAGTAGGCAAGAAGGCGCTAACAATCTCGGTGTATCACTGAGTGCCATTACACGTTGGGTAAGAATTGAAACTCATACAGATTCAAAGCCAGGCTCTAAACAATCAACATTAAACATATCAGAGCGAGCAGAACTAGAGGCGTTACGTAAAGAAAACAACCGATTAAAAATGGAGCGTGACATCCTAAAAAAGGCCACAGTCTTCTTTGCGAACGAAAAAGAATAAGATTTCAATTTATTCTAAAACATAAAGAAGACTGGCCAATTAGAGTAATGTGTCGCGTGATGAAAGTAAGCTCAAGTGCATTTTATGATTGGATACATGCACCAATCAAGCCTTTTGATGCGCCAGAATTTCATTTGGACAGCGCAGTAAAAAGCACATTCAAAGAGCATAAAATGACTTTAGGTAGCAGACGTATGGTGACTGAACTAGCAAAGAAAAACATTGTTATTGGTCGCTTTAAAGCACGCTCTACAATGCGTAAATTGGGCCTTGTCGCTCGCTATCCGAAGAAATTTAAAACGACCACCGATAGCAACCATAGTAATCGAATTGAGCCGAATAAACTAAATAGAAAATTCACAGTTAATGAGAGTGATCGTGTTTGGACAACAGATATTACTTATATCGCTACGCATCAAGGGTTTATCTATTTAGCAGTCGTGATGGACTTATATTCACGCCGTATTGTGGGTTGGACAATTGCAGATAATATGCGCACTGAGTTATGTAGTAATGCACTGAATATGGCCTACTGGCAAAGAAAACCAACTTCTGGTCTGTTGCACCACTCAGACAGAGGTAGCCAGTATACTAGTGATGATTATAGAAAATTACTAAATACGATGAAAATGAATGTGAGTATGAGTGGCAAAGGTGAATGCTGGGATAATGCACCGACAGAAACGCTTCTTCCGAAGTTTAAAGCATGAGCAATTGAACTATGAAACATTCAAAACAAAGAAAGCGACTGAGCTAAGTATTTTAGATTATCTTGCTTATTACAATGGTAAACGCCCGCATTCAGTTAATGGGTATTTATCACCAATTCAATATGAAAATAAAGTCGCTAAAAAGGTGTCCGGTTTTTATTGACCATTACAATATTTGTCTTTGCAATTCAAGGTTAAAATAAATTAACAGGTTACGGCATGAAAGAAGATCTAAACGTAAAAAAGGTGGATCGTTAGTGACATCATGCACGGAGAAAATAACGTGAGCTTTAATAGGCTTTATAACTTCAAAACTTTCACCACAAACAGTAAAAAACTTACGTTTAATTGCTTGTGGCAAATTTTGTAACGCACTTTCAGGATAAATTCCATTTCGAGCAAAATCTATAGCGTGTTTATCGATGTCAGTAGCAAAAATTTGTAATTTATAATCGTTGACCTTCTCACCTAATATCTCGGTAAATAAAATAGCAATAGAATAAGCTTCTTCTCCGGTAGAGCATCCACTGACCCATACTCGAAGAATATTACTGTCTTTATTCTCTAGATAATGGCTTAGCTCATCTTATAGTCTAAGAAAGGCCGTTGTATCTCTAAAAAATGATGTGACTCCAATAAGCATATCATTAAAAAGAATTTCTATTTCTGCTTCATTTTCATCTAAGTAATTAAAGTAAGATTGTACTTTAGGCACCTTTAATGCTGTCATACGGCGCTCAATACGTCGCATGATAGTGCTTTCTTTATACAAGGTGAAATCTATCTTTTGACGGCGTTTTATTTTTCTAAGAATTCCTGAATAGAGCTCTCTAGGTACAGTTGTTTCTATTTCTAAAGGTACACGGCGAGGAAAGGTAACAATGCTTTTTAATTCTATTCCAATTTCATCAGGCGGTAAGATTAAATCAACATTCCCAGAATTAATTGCAGAATTAGGCATGCCATCAAATTTAGCGGTATTAGGGTCTTGTGCTATGCCAAAACCACCTTCGCCCTTAATGGCTCTAAGACCTCGAGAACCATCAGTTCCTGTACCTGACAAGACAATACCTATTGCGCTTTCGCCTTTTGCAAAAGCAATTGATTCAAATAACATATCAACAGAAGGTCTAGGAGTATGACGAATCTCACTAGTAGCGGATAAGGTAATTAAATTATCACGTGTTATTTCGACATTATAGTTCGGAGGGCAAATATAAAAGGTATTTGGGAGTAATTTCACTTTATTAACTGCGACCAACACCGGGATAGTTGCATTTTTTTCAAGTAAATCAACCAACATACTTTTGTGCGAAGGTGATAAATGCTGGGCTAATATAAAGCTCATTCCACTAGCAGGCGGTAAGTTTGCCACTAATCCTTGGAGAGCCTCTAAACCACCAGCGCTCGCACCAATACCTACCACGACTAAAGGAATGTCATCGGTAACAGTTGTATTATCTATTTTGTCATTATTATCTTCTAGGGCCATTCATTACATCCCGTAAATTTATATGAAATAATCATAACACGTGGTTTTTTCAACACATTATTTAATATAGTTAAACATATGTGATTTTTCGGAAGCTCCCTAACGTTATGTGATATGGATCTTATTTTCAGAGGGATTTTGTGCATTTTTTTAATTAACGGAATTGATATACCCGTTACCATTCAAGATACAAAGTTGAGCAAGTTGTGAGGAGAGTAAATTCTGGGCGGAAAGTTGAAAATATAATTGGTTAAATCAAGACTTTCTAACAACGAAGGTGCTTGCTTCACAACTTGACTTGTGGGGCGTTAGCTCGAAAAACAATTCATCGTTGCAACATTCGATAAGGGCTAGCCATTTAAGATGTAAATACTTGTTTTTACATCTACCGGCAGAGGATTGACGTAGTTAATCGCTCGAGAGGTCATCATGTTGCGCCTTGCTGTCCGAGCTAACGACTGAACAAAACATCTCGATTGGTAACGAGTATATAACCCTTCAGATCAGTTTATAAAGAATAAGGAAACACTTTCCCATTTATCCACGGCTAGCGCATTTTAATCCCTGATTCTAGCAGGGTTGAGCGATATTCATCGTCTAACCCTGCCATCTTCTTTTTCCTTGCCATACTCGCCTTCTTACTTTCATCTTGTTTAAACAGCGCCATCGCGATTTTTCTCATGACATTGAAAACTAATGGGCCTTGTTTTTTTCTTATACGGGATTCATCCTCTCTGAAGGTCATATCTAGTACCCAGTGCATACTTTCTACTTGCCAGTGACTACGAACTGCCTTTGACCCTTGCTCTGCATTCAAATCGAGTGAACTAATATACCAGCGAATTTCTTCTGTTTCTTTACCCGTTGATTGTTCATGAATTTTAGCGTGAATTCTTATAATACTTCTAAGCCCTGACCATTGATAGTTTTTACCTAGCCAACTTTTATCAATCAGTAACTGTTCACATGTTCGTGTTTCAATACGACCATGACCTGAGTCTATTTCTGTATGCTTCGCGTGATTCTTTTCGGATAAACCTTTCCGCTGGCTTTTATGCCACCAAGCTTCTAGTTCTGCCTGCATGCCAGAGTGATTGCCTTTAAGTGCTAGAATATAATCCGCTTTTTGTTTGATTATTTGCGCCGCTATCGCTTTCTGACAGCCCATAGCATCAAGTGTCACTATGCTATTTTCAATATCCAACATGCTTAATAAAAATTCTGGGATTGCAGTAATCTCATTACTTTTTTCATTTACTGCCGTTTGCCCTAACACTAGTTGGTGTTGGCAACTCCATGCGCTGACGGTATGGAGTGCATTTTTTCTGTCTTTGGTAGTAAATGATCGTCTCGCTGTTTTACCATCAATAGCAATAACATCACAGCCAGTTACTTTTACAAGTGACGATATCCATGATTGGAAGGCGTGCTCTATTTCGTTTGCTTTTAAGCGACAGATAACACGGGCAATGGTATCGTGTTTAGGGATACCAGCTTCAAAATTACGGTACTGTCTCAACCAATCAAGCTTTAAATGCCCAAAGTCTTCAATATCCTCCCATCCTTCTGCGCCTGATATGACGGCACTTATAGCAAGTAGAAGAATATCGAGTAAGTTATGTTTTTTACAACGTTCAATGCGAGGATCTGAGATTGAATTAAAGTGTTCCAAAAAAGTAGCGCTCATATTATGTTACCAAGTATATTATTATGCTTGATCTGATCGCTACTTATTCAAAAAGTTCAATTTATAATGATCTTGCCGTGCCCAATTATCCATGTTGGGATTAATGTTATTTCATTTTTTAAATTGTGCTCTTTAAGTTTTCGAGGTGATCATCGAAACGTTTTAAAACTAACTCAAGCGCGATAGTCGCTTTGTTAAAGTACTCTTCTGCAGAGATACTTGGTGTGGGAATTAAAATTTGCTTATTAATTGCATTTAATAGGTCATCAATAGGAGCGTTGTCGCAAATTTGCAGGAACAAGAATTCATTAATACTATCTCTTAATGAACCTAGCTTTAGACGTTGAATATTATTAAATTCTTTTCTGGTTGCGATACTAGTGCCTATCGCACGTGCTTGACCAATATGTTCGGCGGTGATCAATAATTGCGACCAGAGAATATTGGAGTTATCTTTATTGCTATAAATATGCTCAAGAAGGTGATGATGTTCTGCACACTCTTCAATTAAGCGCAACAAGTTGTCAATTAAATTACAATGTTGTATGTAGTTGTAATCACTTTCATAATTCTTATAGTTAGCCGACAAACGCAACCAATGGTCATTAAAGCCTAACCATATTAAATTTTCAATTAACCACCCTTCCTCTAAATTTAAAACTATCGCCTGCTCATCAATCGTTTTTTCGAGGGGTTTAATGCGTTTCAGAAAACGAGCTTCTCCGTGTCTGCTCGCCCATCGTTAAACCACGGTGTAACTGTATAGAAGCGAGTAGCAGGCTAAATTTTTTCAACAGCTCAACACCCTGTAACTTTTTGTTTCTCATTGCTTTCTTTTTGTTGGAATAATTCATGCTCAAAAATATAAACATGATTAAATTGAAAAAGACAGCAAATAAGAAAAAGTTAAATAATCCCATCTATTCTCGCCCTATTGTTCATCATCGCACTTCTGCAAGCCATATATATTTCTCTATTCAATATTCAAAAGGTATTCAATCATTTTTAAAGTGCTAATAACATGATCCATAGATGCTATATCCACTGAGAGGATAACTCGACAAGCTCAACAGTTCATTATTACAAAAGTGGCATTCTTATCTTTCTTAAACAAGATTAAACTTAGGTTTGAAAATTTTTGTGGTTGAATCAAGTGAGAATAACTGCTTTATGTTTAATACTACCAAATTTTTCAAAATTGTAAAAATGTACCTTTATTAAAAAATTAGGGGATAAAAAGTTTGTTTCTACCTGTGAGTTGAAAATATCAAAGAATAAATCTTAAGATATAATAAATAGGTATTCAGGATTTTGCTACTTATCAATTTATTTATATTTTGCGATAAATTGTTATGACATTTTTTAAAGCTTTAACCAGCGGTCTCTCTATTGCTATTTTAAAAAAAGCAAAATGAAACTCCCTCATTACTTAACCTTGTATTCCAACCAATTCCAACTGCTCCACAGCAAAATGCGGACATTACCTGCACTCGAATTCTGATGGTTAATCTTGCAACACGTATTACCAAAAGGTCTGCAACGAGTGAGAGATTACGGATTTTTACGAGGCAATGCCAAACAACTGCGACTACAAATATTGCTGATACTGAGGAGTGAAATAGGCACTGTAAGCACAGCAGTAAAACGTAAACATGCTATTTGTATTTGCCCATGCTGTCAGCATAAAATGCATTTTATGGGTATGAATCGACTGACAAGATAATGTGTGAAAACGCATGAACTTAAAGAGTTCATTGACACAAATGAAAATTAATAAGAGAGCGAGGTGATATGGCACCCAACAACTAAAATGCAAAATACTGATATAATTGAGGTGTCAATTGTACCTTAGTGTGACTCGCCTTTAAAAAAAGTTGCCCCATTGACCCAACCGAAAACCAATTCCACTATTTACTATATAAAGTAAAGAGCCTCGTTAGGGCTTGTTTAACACCCAGATATGGTATCGGCTGAGCGACACCTATCCTTGTTTGTTATAGCTCTGCTATGTGCGAGAGAGTTTCTGGATGACGTTGTACTAATTTCAAAAGAGTAATTGCTTGCCCATTTGGTGCACTACGTCCTTGCTCCCAGTTCTCTAAAGTACGAGAAGATGTATGAAGCAAACTAGCAAACACACCACGTGACATATTAAATTTTTCTCGAATGTGTACAATTTCACTAGGAGAAATATCAAGTTCACTGAGTTTATTAACTTGATGTGTTTTAAGTGTAAGCTTCCCCTCTGAATGTTCTTTTGCTTCAACAAGAGCCGAGCTTAATTCTGTAAATAAATCACGATTGCTCATTGCGCCATACCTCCATAAAAGTCTTTAATTGTTTCTTTTGATCTGCGGTTAAATCTGACATTTCACTTTTCCCATAAATAGTGAGTAAATAGAAACGCCGTTTTTCATCAAGGAAGTAATAAATAACACGTGAACCACTACGTTTTCCCTTCCCCTTACTTGCAACTCGAATCTTCCGCAAACCACCTGTACCTTGAATCACATCACCCTGCTTCGGGTTTGACATTAGTTCAGCTTGAAACAGTCTAAACTCGTCATCATTGAGGTGGTCATCTCGGTATTTCTCAAATATTTTTGATTCTACAAATATACATTTCATAATTAAAGTGTACGCAATTTGCGTACAGAAGGCAAGGTGGTATATAAATGAGCTATAACGCCCCTATTAACGGGCAAAATATAGTTGGCTAAAATTTGAGGGACGAAAATAGCCAACTGTATTTTGTCCTGTTGAATGGCTTGTTATAGCTATCTAAACTCAAGCGCACCGTTTTCAACAACGCCAAATGTCCCAGGCTTTATAGTTTTTCGATTTTTGACTACTGCATTTGTATAATAAGTTTTCACCTTATACACGTCCAATAAATCAATAACTTCATGATGTGGATGTGGATCATTGGAACGCCCAAACTTCCTATTTTTGTGGCTAATGAATGCTACATTTGGATCTATATAACCTAATATATAGTCAGATATATTTCCACGGCTTCCATGATGTGGAACTTTCAAATATTTGGCAGAAAGTGCATTACAACTACATTTATTAAACGGGACATGTGAATGATTACAAGTATTGATAATACGATGAAATACTGATTGATCTGCATCTCCTGTAAATAGCCAATCACCATTCGGATTTACATATTTAAACACAATGCTCGCTTGATTGGCTGTTAACTCTAAATGAGCATCTGCATAGTAGTTGGCAGACTCAAGCGAGTTATCAGAAACCCTCATACTCAAACTAATGAAAAAATAATGAACGAACATCTTAGCTTGATAGAAGTATTCATTATCATCCAGTTGAGATGCTATCAAAGGAGAATTATAATTAAGGATGTCTTCAGTTGGCAACTCAAAACCATACTCATTTAATATATTAAGGGCTTCTTGAATATTACCAGAGTCATCACCTCGTAATACTTTTTCAAAATATTGATATGGAGACTTAGGAGGGTTTAATATTGTGATATGGTTGCAAAGTTTATCACCTTCTCCAACTAACCTTACCTTTTGTATTCTTTTTATCTTTCGCCAGTCAAGTGAACCGTATTTCTGTGGTACCTTCTTTTTTATGAACTTTGCAATATTAATTATTTCTGGAAGATAATAAGGAATTGTAATGCTTTCAATGTTCTTCTCACGGAAAACTTTGGGAAAACCACCGATATGATCTTTATGTGAATGCGTTAATATCAAATGGTAATTATTTCTAGATAATTTATCTGCTACTTTAGCACTTTGAGGACCTACATCGACAAGAATAGGCGTTTGTGAAAACATACAAGAATCATCAGGAAGTAAAAGAAAAGAGTCTCCCTGACCTACATTAAAAACTTCAACCTTCATTCGTTTATACCCTCATCTGATAAATAGCTATAACGTCGCTGCTCTGCGGAAATTTAGGAGCGCTAGCGAATAAATTTTCCGTAGCGACGCCTTGTTATGGTTTAAAAGCGCCCAATATCAATTTGCAATCTACCAGCGTGGTACTCGCGATGACATTTTGGACATAATGTAATCATATTCCCAATAGATGCATCACCATCTTCTGAATACAGAACTATATGATGACCATGGTTTTTAGAGTCAACCTTATTACAGAAAAAACACATATAGGAATCTAATTCCTTCCCCTTTTTTGTGCCTTAACATGCTGATATGATCTTTTAGTCATCTGTTTTCTTTGGTCGCTGAAGAGCTAGCGCTTCATTGATTTTATTTGGTAATTCACGCCTACTTCCTTTAGCAAAAGTCCCTCTAGAATTTGGGGCAACCTCTGTCTTTGCATCAATTGCTTTCTTTAAAAGCTCATTTGCTTCTTTTTCAGTAAGCCCATCGAATTTAAGCCACAAAGCATGGTCACCAGTTGCTGGTTTTACTTCAGTAGGGCTCTTGTTTGGGCAGGTTCTAGCATTGTGCCCTTCATTATTGCATATTGAACACGGCATAAAGCGCTACCTAAAAACGTTCCGACTTCAACACTATTATCATCATTACTAATAGTAATTTTCTTACTATTCTTATCACCATAGGTAATTAGAATACTTTTGTCTGCTAGCCTTGGTAAGCCATCTTCATCAGTATCTATTTTGAATATCTCAACTTCACCATTAGCTTTTTTTATTGCAAGCATCTCGTTTGAGAAGCCGATAGCTTCATCACCTTCTTCCAATAATTCAATTTTGACTTGTTGCATTTTTCTGTCCTAGATTAGTTGCTTGTAAAAGTTGGCTCTATTATTGCTGAGTGGCAGAGAGATTACCAAATGAACCATAACGTCGCGTTAATCGGCAATAAAACTGGGCGGTATTTTTGCGTATTTTTTGCAAAAATGACGAACTGTTTTAGTGTCCGATTTAAACGCCCTTGTTAGGCTGTAATGGTCAATAAAACCGGACACCTTTTTAGCGACTTTATTTTCATATTGAATTGGTGATAAATACCCATTAACTGAATGCGGGCGTTTACCATTGTAATAAGCAAGATAATCTAAAATACTTAGCTCAGTCGCTTTCTTTGTTTTGAATGTTTCATAGTTCAATTGCTCATGCTTTAAACTTCGGAAGAAGCGTTCTGTCGGTGCATTATCCCAGCATTCACCTTTGCCACTCATACTCACATTCATTTTCATCGTATTTAGTAATTTTCTATAATCATCACTAGTATACTGGCTACCTCTGTCTGAGTGGTGCAACAGACCAGAAGTTGGTTTTCTTTGCCAGTAGGCCATATTCAGTGCATTACTACATAACTCAGTGCGCATATTATCTGCAATTGTCCAACCCACAATACGGCGTGAATATAAGTCCATCACGACTGCTAAATAGATAAACCCTTGATGCGTAGCGATATAAGTAATATCTGTTGTCCAAACACGATCACTCTCATTAACTGTGAATTTTCTATTTAGTTTATTCGGCTCAATTCGATTACTATGGTTGCTATCGGTGGTCGTTTTAAATTTCTTCGGATAGCGAGCGACAAGGCCCAATTTACGCATTGTAGAGCGTGCTTTAAAGCGACCAATAACAATGTTTTTCTTTGCTAGTTCAGTCACCATACGTCTGCTACCTAAAGTCATTTTATGCTCTTTGAATGTGCTTTTTACTGCGCTGTCCAAATGAAATTCTGGCGCATCAAAAGGCTTGATTGGTGCATGTATCCAATCATAAAATGCACTTGAGCTTACTTTCATCACGCGACACATTACTCTAATTGGCCAGTCTTCTTTATGTTTTAGAATAAATTGAAATCTTATTCTTTTTCGTTCGCAAAGAAGACTGTGGCCTTTTTTAGGATGTCACGCTCCATTTTTAATCGGTTGTTTTCTTTACGTAACGCCTCTAGTTCTGCTCGCTCTGATATGTTTAATGTTGATTGTTTAGAGCCTGGCTTTGAATCTGTATGAGTTTCAATTCTTACCCAACGTGTAATGGCACTCAGTGATACACCGAGATTGTTAGCGCCTTCTTGCCTACTGTATCCTTTTCAGTAACCAACTTTACTGCACTTTGTTTAAATTCTACTGTAAATACTGGACGTGTTGTTTTCTTCTTCATAATCTACCTCTACTAGACATATTAACTGAAGTCTTTAGAAGTGTCCGGTAGTATTAAACCACTACATCTTACAAAGAGCAATCACTTGATTTTTTTCATATTCTTCGTTTTCACAATTATTATCAAAGGTTTTAGCAAACGCCTCTTCTTCTTTTTTTAAATCAATGGCCTCTTGTATATATGAAACAGCTTCTAATCTAAATTGAACTTCATCAGCAAGCACTTCTTTATATTTACCTCTATGATGGTCTGCGTCATTGCAGTGTTTTTTTTGCTTATCGCAATATTCTTTAAAATATAGGACTCTATCTAATATTACTTTTTTAGTTCTGTCATAACCTTCTAATTTATTTTCAACATACTGCAACATAGATTCATTACCAGCCATTTTCTTTTGAATGAGCTCTAATGTATCCGTGTTTTTTAAACAAGCGTGTATCTCATTATCGCTAAACTCTTCTTTTGAATCTATTGAAAGAGTTTGCTCTTCTTGTTCGGCATAGCTTGGAGCAGAAAAAACCAAATAACCAAAGGTAATATAAAAAATAGTCAATTTAAATAGAGGAGATTTCATTTTTTTGGCCCTTGAAAAATGTATTTACACGCATCTTTAAAGTAAGGAATATAGTAATATACATATCAGGTATATTCTTTAAAACAGTTAATATTTGGACAACCAAATATAAGTTGGGTGCCCAAAAGCTTCTCAACGTTGATTAAATGCTATGACTTACCAAACACAACCGTTTTATTACCGTGTAAGAATATGCGGTGGTTCGATATGGCAACGCACTGCTCGGGACAAAGTTAAACATTCGATATCTCGACCTTTAGCTACTAAATCTTGTGGGTAATAACTGTGGTCAACTGTCTCAACACATTGGCTAATGATTGGCCCTTCATCGAGATCATCACTGACATAGTGGGCTGTTGCACCCACCAGCTTAATTCCACGATCATAGGCTTGATAATAGGGTCTTGCACCTTTAAAACCAGGCAATAAGGAATGATGGATATTAATGGCTTTACCGGAAAGTTTTTTAGACATATCACTAGAGAGTACTTGCATATAACGCGCTAAAACAACTAAATCAGCGTTACATTCCTGAATAATTTTGTACACTTTCGCTTCTTGCTGTGGCTTTGTTTCTTTAGAAATCGGTAGATGATAATAAGGAATACCATGCCATTCTGCTAATCCTTGTAAATCTGGATGGTTTGAAATGATTGCCGGTATCTCAATATCAAGGTCGCCAGTACGGTAGCGGTATAACAGATCATTTAAACAATGATCGTGCTTAGAAACCATGATCACGACTTTGGATTTGTAAGAAGTTGGTGTTAACTGCCAATGCATTGAGAATTCTTTGGCACGTTGCTCAAATTTCTTTTTAAAATCTTGTTGGTTAAATACAACCTGTGCATCTGACTTAAACTCGATACGAATAAAAAATCTATTTTCAGTGGTATCAACGAAAGAGTGGATCTCATTGATATAACATTCCTGTTCAAACAAGAATCTGGTTAGCACATCTACTGTGCCTGCTTTGTTAGGGCAGTCAGCAGTAATGATAAAGGTTTCTGGTGTTGATTTAATATCCGTCATTGTATTTCCCTTTTTAATAGTTTCCGATAATTTATCTCTATTGGTAATTTGATTTTTAGTCTATGAACTCAAATTTTAGACAGCATTAAGTCGCCAAATAAATTGTAAATTTTTTAGTTAGTTAGGTTAAAGCTGAAAAAATTTGGATAAGCCACTACATGTTTAAACTATTGATGATGTAGTGGCTTTATACCCGTTACCAATCGAGATACTTTGTTCAGTCGTTAGCTCGGACTGCAAGGCAAGTCGCAACATGATGACAAGGGTTAGCCCTTATCGAATATTGCAACGCAGAATTGCTTTTCGAGCTAGCGACCCGCAGGGCAAGCTGTGAGGCAAGCATCTTCGTTGTTAGAAAGTCTTGATTGAACCCGTTAGATCTTCAACTTTCTGCCTAGAAGTTACCCATCTCACAACTTGCTGAACTTTGCATCTTGAATGGTAACGGGTATATCTTAAGAGTAAGTATTAATTTAGAATGCCATATCGACATTTTTAGCATTAATACTTATTACAATTACTCTTCAATATAACTTTCAATACTTGGGCAAGAACAAATGAGGTTACGGTCCCCAAACACATTATCAACACGATTAACGGCTGGCCAATATTTTGCGTCTTTGCTTTGTTTCGACGGGAAACAAGCAACTTCACGGGTGTAACTGTGTGCCCATTCTGTTTCCATTAAATCAACCTGTGTATGCGGTGCGTTCACTAATGGGTTATCTTCTAGTGTCCACTGCCCTGCTTCGATAAGTTCGATTTCTTTACGGATGGCAATCATTGCATCACAGAAACGATCTAATTCACCTAAGTCTTCAGACTCTGTTGGTTCAATCATTAATGTACCCGCCACTGGGAATGACATAGTTGGCGCATGGAAACCGTAATCCATTAAACGTTTTGCAATATCTTCACCCGAAATTCCCGATTTAGCTTCAATCGGACGAATATCGATAATACATTCATGAGCCACACGGCCTTTGTTACCAATGTATAAAACCGGGTAATGCGGACGTAAACGTTCCATTACGTAGTTAGCGGTTAACATTGATAATTTAGTCGCCTCTGTTAATCCAGATTCACCCATCATTGCGATATAAGCATATGAGATTGGCAAAATAGACGCGGATCCTAATTCGGCAACTGAAACAGCATAATGCTTGTTGTCTGCAGACTCTGTCACTTCAATGTGTCCCGGTAAAAATGGGATCAAGTGTGCTTTCACACCAATTGGCCCCATACCAGGACCACCACCACCGTGTGGAATACAGAAGGTTTTATGCAAGTTAAGGTGCGATACGTCTGAACCGATAAAACCAGGGCTAGTTAGCCCAACCTGTGCATTCATATTGGCACCATCAAGGTATACTTGCCCACCTGCTTCATGTACCCATTCACAGACTTCCTGAATAGATTCTTCGTAAACGCCATGAGTAGAAGGATAAGTGATCATGATGCATGATAAATTTTCACGATGTTTTTCGATTTTTGCTTTCAGATCAGCATGGTCGATATTACCTTGATCATCACAGCCAACAACAACCACTTTCATTGAAACCATTGATGCACTTGCTGGATTAGTACCATGTGCAGAACTCGGAATTAAACACACATTGCGGTGTTCGTCACCACGACTTTGATGATAACGTTGGATTGCAATCAAACCGGCATATTCACCCTGTGCACCTGAGTTTGGTTGTAATGAAAAGCCATCGTAACCGGTAATTTCACAGAGCATGTTTGATAACTTTTCAGCAAGCTCTTGGTAACCAAAACTTTGTTCAGTAGGCGCAAAAGGATGCATCTGACCAAATTCAGGCCAAGTGACAGGCAACATTTCTGTCGCCGCATTTAACTTCATGGTACAACTCCCAAGTGGGATCATGCCATGGGTTAATGAGTAGTCTTTATTTTCTAATTTTTTCATGTAACGCATCATTTGTGTTTCGCTATGATGTGCTTTGAAAATAGGATGTTGTAAATATTGACTTTGACGACGACAGTTTTCTGGAATGCCAGCAAACTCATCTGATGCGATGGTTTCACTGAAGTCAGAGGCTTTCAGTGCCTTGCCTGTTATCGCTAATAATAAGTCTTCAACATCTTTGATAGTACTTGTTTCATCAAGGCTAATACCTAGTTGTACTGGTGAATTATCAACTGAATTAGCCGGTGCTGGGAATTTACGAAGATTCATGCCCTCTGCTAATGCGCGATGATAAATCGCTTTACTGTGCTCTTTAGTATTGATGGTTAACGTATCAAAGAAGTACTCGTTGTCTAATTCGATGTTTTCGCTACGTAAACCTGCCGCTAAAATAGCCGTTAAATGATGTACTCGACGACCAATTTTACGTACCCCTTCAGGCCCATGATATAAGGCATAGAAGGCGACCATATTAGCTAATAAGGCTTGTGCAGTACAAATATTAGATGTCGCTTTTTCACGACGGATATGTTGTTCACGGGTTTGCATTGCCATACGCAGTGCAAGTTTTCCTTTACTGTCTTTTGAAACACCAATAACACGACCAGGCATAGTCCGTTTGAATTTATCACGGGTTGCCATAAAACCAGCGTGTGGTCCACCAAATCCCATTGGCACACCAAAACGTTGTGCGCTACCGATAACAACGTCAGCACCCATTTCACCAGGCGCTTTTAAAAGTGTTAAGCTTAATAAATCAGTCGCAACTGCTACTAATGTCTTTTTAGCATGCGCCTTTTCAATCACTTCTGTTAGATCTTGTAGCTGACCCGTTGTGCTTGGGTATTGTAAAATCGCACCAAATACATCGTATTGCTCTAGCTCTTCAATTTCACCTGAAACAATATCAAAACCAACAAATTCAGCACGAGTGCGGATTACATCAATGGTTTGAGGGTGTAATTGATTACTCACGAAAAAGGCATTACTTTTATTTTTACCAGCGCGTTTACATAAACTCATTGCTTCTGCAAGCTGACCGTCGCTTCGTCTAATAAAGACGCATTTGCAATTTCCATCGCCGTTAAATCGATTACGGCTTGCTGGTAATTTAATAGAGACTCTAATCGCCCCTGTGAAATTTCTGGTTGGTATGGTGTATAAGCAGTGTACCAACCTGGGTTTTCAAGTACGTTACGCAATACCACGTTAGGCACTAAAGTGTTGTAATAACCTTGGCCAATAAAACTACGGTTAACGACATTTTTTTCTGCAATAGTTTTCAATGACGTTAACATATCAGCTTCACTTTGCGCTTCCGCCAATTGCATTTTATTCGGTAAACGAATGGCTTCTGGTACGGTTTGATCAATGAGTTGATCAAGACTATCTAAGCCAATGGTTGCTAACATTGTTTGTTGTTGCACTAAATCGGGGCCATTGTGGCGTGTTGCAAATGCGTTGTTATCACTTAATAAATCAAGCGCTGTGGTATCGGTCATGGTAGTTCCTAAACAAGTTTTTTAACAAAAAATCATCTTGGTTTTGTTTGGCTAACGCTTTACAAAAAAATCATCTTGCCTGAGTAATATCTGTAACGGCAAAAAAGTTCGCCTGTTTTGCCGTTGTTTTAATCAGATTATTTAATCTTCATCTTCTTCGTTTGCGACTTGGTAATCTTCATTACTTAATAAATCATTTAATTCAGACTCATCACTCATTTTAATTTTAACAATCCAGCCTGCTGAATAAGGAGATTCATTAATGATCTCTGGACCGCCTTCTAACTCTTCATTGATTTCAACAATTTCACCTGATACTGGTGCATATAAATCTGACGCGCCTTTTACCGATTCAACAAGTGAAAATGTTTCACCTGCTTCTACTTCATCACCTACTTCAGGTAAATCAACGAAAACGATATCACCTAGGAAACCCTGTGCTTGGTTTGAAATTCCCATCGTGATAGTACCGTCACCGTTATCAAGTGACCACTCGTGTGTTTCGCTAAATTTTAATGCACTTTCCATATTAAATTCCTTAATAGTTATTGGCTTAGAGTTTTTGTCTAGTTTTTATGAATGATGGTAAATATATAGTCTATTTGACTTCCATTAAGCTGATGTTAATTGAATGTTAACCAACTTAACCTTTATGTCTTTTATTTGCTTAATAATCAAACAATAAATCGTGATTGTTTATAAATATTAACCATGTTTCCTATAGTGAAATTATGTTCTTAATTTTTCCTATTGATTAAAGCAAGAACATAATTGACCATAACACAATGATTAAATTATAAAATATTTAAATTAATGCTAAATATAATAAGCTAAGTTTAAAACATCTTTGCTTTTTGTTTATTATATGGCCATTATAGCCACATGTTTAGTCAAAAGTTTCCAAAAGGAAACTTACTTGAAAAAGTGTGACATTGATCGTTTTTTTGTCAAGTATTTTTATTTGTGACCGTTATTATGTAGTGCAATGAAAAAGGAAATGTTATGACAATTTCACATCCAACTGATAGTGAATTAATTAAGGTGGCAACAACAACTATGCCAGAACAAGATTCTGAACAACAAACAATGCAGGACGTTTACCCTTCCATGACAATAAGTCAAAGTAAGGAAGAGAAAATTGCACCGATTAAACTCGGAGAACGTTTGAAAGAAATTCGTAAAACGCTTGGCTTAACACTAGAAGAAGCGAGTCAAAAAACAGGGTTAGCACGATCAACACTGTCTAAAATTGAAAATGAACAAATTTCTCCGACTTACCAAGCGATGCAAAAACTAACCATGGGTTTACAAATAGATATCCCACAACTGTTTGCGACCTCAAAACAAATGGCGGCAACCGGTCGTCGCGACATTACGCGTGTCGATGAAGGTAGATCGCATCCAACTTCCACCTATGAACACGAGCTTTTAGCAACACAATTGACCAATAAAAAAATGATGCCCTTTAAGTCTTTAGTGAGAGCTCGAAGCTTTGATGATTATTCGGATTGGATCCGCCACGACGGAGAAGAGTTTTTATTAGTTTTAGAGGGAGAAATCACCTTCTTTTCGGAGTTTTATGAACCCGTTAATTTAAACCAAGGCGACTCGGTTTATTACGATGCCAATATGGGCCACATGCTTGTTTCAGCAAGCGAACCAAGATGCTTTGATCCTATGGGTCACTGCCTCGTAAATCTAAACATTTTATTGGAGTATTTACCGATGTCTGAACAATTACTTGTTACACCACTACACGCACTACATGTCGAAATGGGCGCAAAAATGGTACCTTTTGCTGGTTATGATATGCCAGTGCAATATAAATTAGGGGTAAAAAAAGAGCATTTACATTGTCGCGCGTGCAGCTCGGTTTATTTGATGTTTCTCATATGGGGCAATTACGACTAATAGGCGCTAACGCGTACGCCTTTATGGAAACCTTAGTACCCGTTGATATTATTGATTTACCTGCAGGTAAACAACGCTATGCTTTTTTCACTAATGAGCAAGGTGGTATCAATGATGATTTGATGGTCACTAATTTTGGCGATCACCTTTTTGTTGTGGTGAATGCGACTTGTAAAGATCAAGATATTAAACATCTTCAAGCTAACTTACCGGTAGATGTGCAATTAGAAATCATTGAAGATCGTGCTTTACTAGCATTACAAGGTCCAAAAGCCGTTGATGTTTTAAAAGCACTCAACCCAGCAGTCGCTGATATGGTCTTTATGGATGCACTTAAAGTAACCTTAGCTGACGTTGAATGTTATGTTAGTCGTTCCGGTTACACAGGTGAAGATGGTTATGAAATTTCTGTTCCAGCCAGCCATGCAGATGCCCTAGCACGTTTGTTATTATCTAATGACGCCGTTGAGTGGGTTGGTTTAGGCGCACGTGACTCATTACGTTTAGAATGTGGTTTATGTCTATATGGCCATGATTTAGATGAAACAACCACACCGGTTGAAGCAAGCTTATTATGGGGTATTAGCAAAAATAGACGCAGTGATGGCGAACGTGCAGGTGGATTCCCAGGTAGTGACCTTATTCTTGAGCAAATTAAAACAAAAGATATCAGTCGTAAGCGCATTGGTTTAATCGGACAAAGTAAAGCTCCTAGTTCGTGAAGGAACTGTATTATTGGACGCTAACGACAATGAAATTGGCATCGTCACTAGTGGCACCTATGGCCCTACTTTTGAAAAACCGGTTGCAATGGCCTACGTAAAAGTTGAGTTTGCTACCTTAGAAACTGAAGTTTATGCGCTAGTACGTGGTAAGAAGTTGCCTATGACTGTCAGCAAAATGCCTTTTGTTGCGCAATCATATTATCGAGGCTAAGCAGTACTGCAGAATGATTAATATTGAAATTATTAGTCATTCTGTTTACCCCCATTACCATGCATAGTTAAAAAGAGTGGTAATGGGAATATCATTTAAGCAAGACTAATTGGCTCTGTACTATTGGTTCTAAACAAGCTTCCAACTCTTCCTCTGTGGTTGGCATCATTCCAAGCTCAAAAGTCAAATGACAACCAAGCATATAAGCACTTGTTTCACCATGGTCGTGATGAAACCACTTCCCATGTAAACATATATCCGTATAGCATTTTGGCTTCATTAATAATTTCATCATCATCTCCTTGATTTTATAGCAATCATAATAATTAGCTGATCTATTTTACTGGTTAAAATTGCTTATTTTTGTTGAAAGTTTGCTAAAGACAATCGCATTTAGAGCAACTTTCGCCTCAAACTAAATTATATTTCCTATACAAAAGTTAACTCGCATATTTAACACGCTTGGTATTAATATTATCTTAATTAGTTGTTACCTGTTTGTGGGGCTAATAAGACCTAATTTTATGAAATGTCGTTTTGATTTAGATCAAACAGATCTTATAAGTTAATAAATTGTAATGATTATGTTACATATATTGTGAAGCAAAGTGTATTTTTTAACCATGCTTTCATTTTTATGCAAGCATTGTTAATGGAACATATGCGACTCATAACAAAATTTCAAATTAATCACTAAAATATGAAGCGACTTCAACTTTTAGTTTTTTATTATTTTTTTACTACTAAGATCCTAGTATTAAAATATTTGTAAATAATGTTTGCATTTCAGCACAAACCTATCAGACCTACCGACAAAAGTTAGTGAATACCAACACTTTTTTTATACGCGATTTATCCACAAAAATATCCACTTTAACATTAAAAATATTCACTTGAAAAAAACCACAAAAACGCTATCTTGTGTCCCCTTGTTTAGCACGGCACTATATGTTGTGTTTAAAATGAACAAATCACCTAATATACAAACAACGTTATTTCTAATGTAATGTTGTAATAAATCTTCTAAAAGTGATCAGTAAAGGTAGTCATAATGAATAAAAACCTGTTTGTTACTAAGCGTAATGGCAAGAGAGAAAGTATCGATCTTGAAAAGATCCACCGAGTCATCACCTGAGCGACCGAAGGTCTTAACAACGTTTCAGTGTCACAGGTTGAGTTAAATTCTCATATTCAATTTTATGATGGTATCCGTACCGATGATATTCATGAAACAATCATCAAAGCGTACGCCGACCTAATTTCTGAAGAATCACCTGATTACCAATATTTAGTAGCTCATTTAGCTGTTTTCCACTTACGTAAAAAAGCTTACCAGCGTTTTACACCACCAAGTGTGTTTGAGCATGTAAGTAAAATGGTTTCTAAAGGCAAATATGATGCGCATCTGCTAGAAGATTACAGTAAACAAGAATTTGAAGAGATGGAGCAATTCATCGACCATAACCGCGATTTAAATTTTTCTTATCTGCGGTTAAGCAATTAGAAGGTAAATACCTGATTCAAAACCGCGTGACCGGTGATATTTATGAAAGCGCACAGTTTTTATATTTACTTGTATCTGCTTGTTTATTTTCAAATTATGATAAATCGGTACGCCTTGATTACGTTAAACGTTTTTATGATGCAACTAGTACCTTTAAAATTTCTTTACCAACGCCAATTATGTCGGGCGTTCGTACACCAACACGTCAATTTAGTTCATGTGTATTAATTGAAACCGGAGATAGTTTAGATTCTATCAATGCAACGGCTAGCTCAATTGTTAAATATGTTTCACAACGTGCTGGTATCGGTATTAATGCAGGCCGTATTCGTGCAATGGGCGACACGATTCGTGGTGGCGAAGCTTTCCATACGGGTTGTATTCCGTTTTATAAATACTTCCAAACGGCGGTTAAGTCTTGTTCTCAAGGTGGCGTTCGTGGTGGAGCTGCAACTGTCTTCTACCCTATCTGGCATTTAGAAGTTGAATCTTTATTAGTCCTTAAAAATAACCGTGGTATCGAATCCAACCGTGTTCGTCATTTAGATTACGGTGTGCAACTTGGGCGCTTATTCTATCAACGTTTGATTGACAAAGAATCAATCTCACTATTTAGCCCTTCAGATACGCCAGGGTTATATGACGCATTCTTTGAAGACCAAGACGAATTTGAACGTTTATACCACCTTTATGAGGGTGATGAATCTATTCGTCAAAAAAGCATTCCAGCGGTTGAGTTATTTTCTTTATTAATGCAAGAACGTGCAAGTACTGGCCGTATTTATATCCAAAATGTGGATCACTGTAATACCCATAGTCCATTTGACAGTAAAGTTGCACCAATTCGCCAAAGTAACCTTTGTCTTGAAATTGCGCTACCAACTAAGCCGTTACAACACATTATGGACGAAGAAGGTGAAATCGCGCTGTGTACTCTTTCTGCCCTAAACTTAGGTGCGATTGATGATTTAGGTGAACTAGAAGAGCTTTCTGAACTAGCGGTTCGTGCTCTGGATAATTTATTAGATTACCAAGACTACCCAATTAAAGGTCGCTGAAAATAGCTCAATGGCACGTCGAACATTAGGTATAGGTGTGATTAACTATGCTTATTACCTTGCTAAAAATGGTGTTAAGTATTCTGACGGTAGTGCAAACAACTTAACTCACAAAACCTTTGAAGCGATTCAATTCTATTTATTAAAAGCATCAAATAAATTAGCAATGGAGCGTGGCGCTTGTCCTAAATTTAATGAGACACGTTATTCTCAAGGTATTTTACCTTTAGATAATTACAAAAAATCATTGGATACTATTCATGACGAGCCTTTACACTTAGATTGGGAAACATTACGTACTAGCATCGTTAAGCATGGTTTACGTAACTCAACACTATCGGCATTAATGCCATCTGAAACGTCGAGCCAAATTTCTAATGCAACAAACGGGATTGAGCCTCCACGTGGTTTCATCAGTGTTAAAGCAAGTAAAGACGGTATTTTAAAACAGGTTGTACCTGAGTTTGATAAATACAAAGCAAATTATGAGTTGTTGTGGAGCATTCCAAATAACCAAGGTTATTTAGAGCTAGTTGGTTTAATGCAAAAATTTGTTGACCAAGCAATTTCTGCGAATACTAATTACGATCCAAAACGTTTTAGTGATAATAAAGTACCAATGACAAACCTATTAAAAGATTTGTTAATTGCCTACAAAATGGGTGTTAAAACCCTGTATTATCACAATACACGTGATGGTGCAGATGATGCTAAAGTCATTGAAGAAGATTGTGCCGGTGGCGCTTGTAAAATATAAGCTAAACTAATTAAGATCAGCTGTCGGCTATCAGCCTTCAGCTATTAGCTTGAAACCAACAAAAGATAATTAAATATATAATTGGAGCATTCAATGGCTTATACAACTTTTTCTACGATTGCTAATGACGCAATGAAAGAGCCTATGTTTTTTGGTAACCCGGTGAACGTAGCACGTTACGATCAACAAAAATTTGAAATATTTGAAAAACTCATCGAAAAACAATTAAGCTTCTTTTGGCGTCCAGAGGAAATTGATGTAAGTCGCGATCGTATTGATTTTATGAATCTGCCAGATCACGAGCGACATATTTTTATTTCTAACTTGAAATATCAAACACTGCTGGATTCTATTCAAGGTCGTAGCCCTAATATGGCACTGTTGCCGATTGTGTCATTACCTGAATTGGAAACATGGATAGAAACATGGTCATTCTCAGAAACCATCCACAGTCGTAGCTATACACATATTTTACGTAATTTATTCACTGACCCAAGTGATGTTTTTGAAGACATCGTTAATAACGACGAGATTCAAAAACGTGCTATTGATATTTCTGGTTATTACGATACTTTAATTCATGCGATTCAATACATGCAATTACACGGTTTAGAGCAACAGGATAGTATCCCATATATCAATATTGACGGCGATAAAGAAGTTTTAACATTACGTAATATAAAGAAAAGACTTTACCTATGTATTTGTTCTACTAATGCATTAGAAGCAATTCGTTTTTATGTGTCATTTGCCTGTTCATTTGCCTTTGCAGAGCGCGACCTGTTAGAAGGTAATGCAAAAATTATCAAACTAATTGCTCGTGATGAAGCATTGCATTTGAATTCAACACAGCAAATTCTTAATCTTTGGGCTGATGGCAAAGATGATCCAGAAATGGCTGAAATTGCATTAGAATGTTTCGCTGAAGGTCGTGAAATATTTTTACAAGCGACGGAACAAGAAAAGGAATGGGCAAAATATCTGTTTAAAGATGGCTCTATGATTGGCCTTAATGAACAAATACTGTGTCAATACGTTGAATACATTAGTAATCAACGTATGACAGCGATTGGTTACGAAGCACCTTTCGAAGTTAAAACAAATCCAATTCCTTGGATTAATCATTGGTTAGTCAGTGACAATGTTCAGGTAGCGCCACAGGAAGCTGAAATCAGCTCTTATCTTGTTGGTCAGATTAACAGTAAAGTAGACAGTGACGATTTAAGTACATTCGAACTATAAAATGTCCCGTAAACTAACAGTTAATGATGTTGAATATACATTAGATACTGAAAAAACATTGCTTGAGAACTTAGAGTCTCAAGCAATTAACATTGAGTTCCATTGTCGCGATGGTCACTGTGGCGCATGCCGTTGCCAATTGCTTTCTGGCGAAGTGGAGTATATTAATTATCCAATGGCCTATGTTAGAGATCAGGATATTTTAACCTGCTGTAGTAAATCAACGCGGGATATAAAAATAAAAACCTATTAATAACCTTTCGTTAACTTCATTAACTTTTTGTTACTTTTGTTAACAACATCACTGACATTCTAATTACTCCCAGATATAGATCTTCTATCGCTTTCAATTACTTAGGTATTAACCTACAATTCAGTTTAGTTTTACTAATAATTGTCATTATATTTGTACTTTATTTTGGCTTGTACATATACTTGAACCCATGGGTTAATTTTGGATACCAATAATACTGGATGTTAAAACTAAATCGCTTTCCTTTTACAACATTATGTTTGCTAATGCCGTTGCTTTCTTACAGCACTGGAGCCTTATCACGCGCTGAATTTAACCTAGGCTACGAAGCCGCCCAAGCAGGAGATTACAAACGAGCAGTCTCGATGTGGAAACCTTTAGCTGAAAATGGTGACCGCAGCGACTCAATATACCTTAGGTTGGATGTTTGAAAGTGGCCAAGGTGTGCAACAAAGTTATCAGCAAGCCGCCTATTGGTATACAAAAGCGACGGAGCAAGGCGATATTGCGACTCAATTTGTATTAGGCAGTATGTATCAAAAAGGGACTGGTGTTCCCTTAGATTTTGCACAAGCGGTGAAATGGTTTACTAAAGCGACTAACCAAGGTGATGCAGTCGCACAATTTCGATTAGGTGTATTTTATCAAAATGGCCAAGGTGTCGAACAAAGTTACGAGGACAGCTTAAATTGGTTTACAAAAGTCGCAACGCAAGGGCATATTACTTCTCAAATTAACCTTGGCAAAATATATCAATTAGGCAGAGGCACCAAACAGAACTTTAAAGAGGCAATCAAATGGTATGAAAAAGCGACCTCTCAAAATAATGCCCTAGGATATTATCACCTTGCTCACATGTATGAGCATGGCCGAGGCGTCACACAGGACCTACAAAAAGCAAAATCCTTTACCTTCAATCTGCAAATAATCATTACACCCCTTCAGCCTATAAAGTTGCAGAATTTTATGAGTTAGGAAAAGGTTTAGAGATTGATTATCAACAGGCTATAAAATGGTATAAGTCATCCGCACAAAAGGGTAATAGTGGCGCACAATTTAAACTTGGTAACCTTTATAAAGAAGGTAAAGGTGTTGCCACAAACATACGCACCGCTATCGGCTGGTATAATCAGGCGACCACTCAAAATCACGCCCAGGCACACTACCAGCTTGGCGATATATATGAAAAAGGCTCTATTAGCGAACTCTCGTCACAAACCGTTAAGGTAAATGATAAAAAAGCATTTCAACATTTTCAACAAGCCGTTGAACTTAACTTTCCTTTTGCTTTTGCGCGTTTAGGTGCGCTTTATGAGAGAGGACAAGGCATACAAAAAGATCCCGTTAAAGCACTTGAACTTTATAAAATATCAAGGCGACCCTGGGCGGTAAAGCGCTACCACTCTTTGAATGAGCGTTTGCAATGTTTTGACACTGCAACAACTAAATTATTTAATATTAATATCGCTTGTACGACACGAGAAATTTTACGCGACAAAATTAAAGATCATAATATTAAGGTGATTGATGAAAACCTTCAAAATTGGTCAGACACCTATTTTACTGCGGCGGTTATAACAGGTACTAGCCAATTAGAAGTCACCTATACCCGTGAAGATTATTTTGTCAGTGCACAATATACATTTGTAGGACGCAGTAACCCTGATTTAATTAACCAAGTTAAAAATAAAATGGTTGAGAAATACGGTGATGCTCAGAAACAAACGGGTGATGTTGCTAAAGGACCTGCCAGTTTTGAATGGACTTTACAGGATGGTATCAACTTAACGGTTCATCGTGATTGGCCAGATACGACAACCTTTGTTGTCTATTCATCGCCAGAAAAAATTGATGATGGAAACTCAAAAAAGCGAGTCAATTGATAAGTCTTTTCACCCTGATGATGAACAAAAGGATGGAAACCAAGAAACGGAAGCAGGACTATTTTGAATATAAACTAAAAGCGTCATATGCCTTACTGGCGCTTTCAATGAAAACCTTAAAATAGTCACTTAAAACCAGCCACTTGTATTTAAAACCCTATCTCACTTCGATGACTTCGCTTTGCACCATCAATGATAACGGGTATAATTACGTTACTTTAAATTAACAATTAATTTTTATAAAAGTTGAAAAAATGGACTCGACCTTACTCTTTTTTATCGGTACAGCCTTTACCTTCGGTATGCTCATCAACCTCACAGGTTTACCTCCTATGGTTGGTTTTTTAATTGCCGGATTTGCACTCAATTACCTCGGTTTTGAAGTTACTCAGGGATTAACCTCGCTTGCTAATCTTGGTGTTACCATTCTACTTTTTTCAATTGGTTTAAAGCTTGATATTCGTACTTTATTTAAAACCGAAGTATGGGGTGGAGCGTCAATCCATATCTTTGCCAGTATTCTCTTCTACACGGGTCTATTATTTGTATTTAAACAATTTGGATTACAATTTTTCAGCGAGCTAGAGATAGGCTCGTTATTTCTGATCGCTTTTGCGCTTAGTTTTTCGAGTACTGTTTTTGCGGTTAAAATTTTAGAAGAAAAAGTGAAACTAATTCATTATACGGTCGCATTGCTATCGGTATTTTGATTATGCAGGATATTTTCGCGGTACTCTTTTTAACCGTATCCGTTGGCAAAATTCCTTCTATTTGGGCACTTGGTTTATTTGCGTTACCATTGATCCGCCCTCTTCTTTTCAAACTATTAGATCGTGCTGGCCATGGCGAATTATTAGTTCTATATGGTTTCTTTATGGCACTTGTGGTTGGTGCTGGATTATTTGATTTCGTTGGCATGAAGGCTGATTTGGGTGCTTTAATCGCTGGTATGTTATTGGCGGCCCATCCAAGTGCTAAAAATATGGCTAAGTCCCTATTTAATATGAAAGAGCTATTTTTAATCTGTTTCTTTTTAAGTATTGGTTTAGGCGGATTACCGGAAATGAGTCATGTCATTGTCGCTGTTATTCTGTCAGTTTTATTGCTCGGTAAAATTGCTCTGTACTTTTTAACCCTCACTAAGTTTCAATTACGTTCACGTACTTCTTTATTTGCCGCCTTTTCATTAGCAAATTACAGTGAGTTTGGTTTAATTGTCGCTTCGCTTGCCACACACAAAGGCTGGTTAACACAGGATTGGCTGATTATCACCGCTATTGCCGTTTCCTTAAGCTTTATTATTGCCTCACTGTTTAACAAATACGCAGATCATATTTACACCTACTTCACCCCTGCATTAAAACGTTTTCAATCTAAACACTTGCACAGAGATGACCGGCCTGTTCGTGTTGGTGATGCACAAATTCTGGTGATGGGGATGGGTCGTATCGGTGCAGGAGCCTACGATGCACTGAAAGTCAGTTATGGCGAATATGTAATGGGTATTGATTATAATCATCAAACTACGCTAAAACATAGAGAACAAGGCCGACGTGTTATCACTGGCGATGCATTAGATTCTGACTTTTGGAATAAACTACAGCTCACCGACAATGTAAAACTTATCTTACTCGCTATGCCCGACCATAATGGTAACCGTTATGCGGCAGAGCAACTCAATAAAATAGATAGATGTAGTTTTAATGTTGCAGAGACTTGCACATTATCAAAGTGATGAAATAGAGCTCAATGAACTTGGTGTTAACCCAGTATTTAATATGTATGAAGAAGCAGGTGCAGGGTTTGCTCGCCATGTTTGGCAAGAATTACAACCACAAATAGCAGGTAGCCGTGGCGACCAAGAGCTTTAATAGCAATTCCACTAAATAAGTATTCAATCTTACTGGTTAAAAAAAGTGATTTACATATATTGTGTGGGTCACTTCATCTAACTCTTTTTTAAATCTAACAGTAAAGTCTTTAGAATAATCAAAGTTTTTTTAAATAACCACAGGATATAAGCAATTTAGTGTGACTTTTTAGTCGTATTCTGTAAAAATCAGACTCTCATTATTTAAACAACGTCATACTTAACATTTGTGTATTTACTGGATGTAAGGTAATGAAAATATAAAGGTAAAATTATGTGTTCTATTTTTGGTGTATTCGACATTAAAAGCGATCCTGTTGTCTTGCGCCAGCAAGCAATTGAGATGTCAAAGTTATTACGTCACCGTGGACCAGATTGGTCAGGTGTATACGCAAGTGATAAAGCGATTCTTGTTCACGAGCGTCTTTCTATTGTTGATGTTAATACGGGTGCACAACCTCTATACAACCAAGATGAAAGCCATATTCTTGCGGTAAACGGTGAAATTTACAATCACAAAGACTTAGAAAAAACATTAACTTGTGGTTACCAATTCAAAACAAAATCTGACTGTGAAATTATTCTTGGCCTATACGAAGAAAAAGGCAATCAATTTTTAGATGACTTAAACGGTATTTTTGCCTTTGCTCTATACGATGCAAATAAAGACAAATATTTAGTTGGTCGTGACCACATGGGTATTATTCCACTTTACATGGGTTGGGATGAACATGGTAACTTCTATGTTGCCTCAGAAATGAAAGCACTTGTACCTGTTTGTGTAAAAGTAGAAGAATTTCCACCAGGGCATTATCTTGATAGTGAAGTGGGTGAAATTACTAAATATTACAGCCGTGATTGGATGCAATATGACGCAGTTAAAGATAACGGCGGTAGCCCAGCTGAAATTGGTGAAGCATTAGAAGCATCTGTTAAACGTCAATTAATGTGTGATGTACCTTATGGTGTATTATTATCAGGTGGTCTTGATTCATCTGTTATTTCTGCAATCACACAAAAATTTGCTAAGCAACGTGTTGAAGACGATGATAAATCAGGCGCTTGGTGGCCACAACTTCACTCATTCTCTGTAGGACTTGAAGGTTCTCCAGATTTAGTCACGCTCAAAAAGTAGCAGATCAATTAGGTACGGTACATCACCCAATTATCTTTACTGTTCAAAATGGTATCGATGCACTTAAAGAAGTAATTTATCACCTTGAAACCTATGATGTAACAACCATTCGTGCATCAACGCCAATGTATTTAATGGCTCGTAAAATTAAAGCGATGGGTATTAAAATGGTACTTTCTGGTGAAGGTGCAGATGAAATCTTTGGTGGTTATTTATACTTCCATAAAGCGCCAAATTCACAGGAATTCCATGAAGAATTAAACCGTAAACTAAGCAAACTGCATATGTTTGACTGTTTACGTGCTAATAAATCAATGGCGACTTAGGGAATTGAAGCGCGTGTACCATTCTTAGATAAAGAGTTTATGGACGTAGCAATGCGTACTAACCCTGAACTTAAAATGATCAAAGATGGTCGCATTGAGAAGAATATTTTACGCGAAGCTTTCGAAGGTAAATTGTTAGATGAAGTATTGTGGCGTCAAAAAGAGCAATTCTCTGACGGTGTTGGTTACAGCTGGATTGATACGTTAAAAGAACATATCGCAACACAAGTAACTGATCAACAGTTAGAAAGTGCTGAATTTAAATTCCCAATCAATACACCTGATACCAAAGAAGCGTACTTCTACCGTAGTATCTTTGCAGAACATTTCCCATTAGAAAGTGCTGCAAAATGTGTACCTCATGGTAAATCTGTTGCTTGTTCGACTGTTGAAGCATTAGCGTGGGATGAAAGTTTCCAAAACAATGCAGATCCATCAGGTCGTGCGAGCAGGTATACATAATGATGCCTACAAAACAAAATAAAGAGCTGAGTATATAACTCAAAATGATTTAAGCGCTCTTTGAGCGCTTTTTTTATCTCTCCAATTTGTGGATAGAAAATAAATGAGTCAAAGTAAAACAGTTAACTGTTACTGCAAAAGCGGAAAGTCTTATGAAACTTGCTGTGCGCTATATCATCAATCTAAGCAGAAACCTGATACTTGTGAGCAGTTAATGCGGTCACGTTATAGTGCTTTTATTTTGCAACTGGGTGAGTACCTGTTTAATACTTACCATCCTGATTTTCGTGGAAACTTAACTATTGAGCAACTCAGCGAAAAAAGCTTGGACTGGCGAAATTTACAAATAATAGACAGCAAAGATGAAGCAACAACCGGGGTTGTAGATTTTAAGGCTTGGTATATCAATAATGAGGGGCAACTTGACTGTCATCACGAACGTTCCAATTTTGTGAAAGATCATGATCAATGGCTTTATTGTGATGGAACTTTCTATCCTACACAAAAATCAGGTAAGATAGCCCGCAATGATCCTTGCCCCTGTGCAAGTGGCAAAAAATACAAAAAATGTTGCGCAATAAATTAGAAAAATTGAGAGAAAAATGGAAAAGAAAGTATTACTAACCGATTGCCCTGATAGCAAAGGTTTGATTGCACAAATTACTAATATTTGTCAAAAGCACCAACTTAATATAGTAAAAAATAACGAGTTTGTTGACCATCAATACGGTCGATTTTTTATGCGCACAGAAATTGAAGGCTATTTTAACGACCAAACATTACTTGCTGATTTAGACTATAGCCTACCAGCAGGTTCACAACGCTCGTTAGTTTCTGCTCAAAAGAAACGTATTGTTATCTTAGTAACCAAAGAAGCACATTGTATCGGCGATATTTTAATGAAGAGTACCTATGGTGGTATTGATGTTGAAATTGCGACCGTTATTGGTAACTATGATGCATTAGAAGAGCTCGTCAGCAAATTCAACATTCCTTATCATACGGTTAGCCATACAGGGTTATCACGCGAAGAACATGAAGAAAAAGTGTTACAAGCTATTGCACCATATACGCCTGATTACGTGATACTAGCCAAATATATGCGTATTTTAACGCCAAATTTTGTTGCTACCTACGCGAATAAATTAATCAATATCCATCATTCATTTTTACCAGCTTTTATTGGTGCAAAACCTTATCAGCAAGCCTTTGATCGTGGTGTTAAAATCATTGGAGCGACAGCACACTTTGTTAATAATGACCTTGATGAAGGACCTATTATTACACAGGATATTGCTCATATTGATCATGCTTATAGCGCGGAAGATTTAGCTAAAGCTGGGCGAGATGTTGAAAAATCTGTATTGAGTCGAGCACTGCAACAGGTACTTGATGATAAAGTTTTTGTTTATGAAAACCGTACTGTGGTTTTCAAATAAAAATAATTAAAGGAGCAAATAAATTTTTGCTCCTTATTTTCCTTTCTAAACGTAATGCGCTTTAATTGGTTTTTCAGATAAATTTAAATCTTGATGTTGCTTTAAAAAATCATAATCCACACCCGTTACTTCTGATGTTAATTTCTTATTATGCTCTTCTAAACCTTTCAAACGAGCCTGTGATAAGAAAGATAAATTATCAACCACGTCATCATCAAAAGTCACTTCACGGCTTCGAGATAAAACAGCTTCATTATTTAATAATGATTGTAATCGAACCCCCAATAAGTCTTTTTTATGCAGAGCTATGCTAATACGTTCAGATTGTGGCAATGAGTTACCTGCGTTAACAAGTGGTTGAGGCTCACGAAGTGCAAGTGACTCGCGTAATTCAACCTCTGTTAATGAACCTTGAGTAGCCTTCGGCAAATCAAATTGAGAAAAATCACAAGCATTGTCAGACATTAAAGACAGCAATAGGTTAAATTTATCGCGTGTACCTTTAGTCACAGCGACATTTAACTGAGTACCTAATTGCCACTCATTAATTAATAAACCATTTTCAATTTGATTATTATTCATTCAATTTTCATCATTTGCCTTCAACAATAAGAGTTATCGGCAACAAACTGATTTTATTTAGTATTATTTTCTTATTTTTGAAAGTTTTTTTGTTTTTTCTCTTCACATATAACTCTAATCTGATATTATCCCTCGCGAAATGAAGGAGGGGTTCCCGAGTAGCCAAAGGGAGCAGATTGTAAATCTGCTCGCGAAAGCTTCGGTGGTTCGAATCCACCCCCTCCACCATTCATATCCTTGCTAGTCTCTCAAAAAACAAAATAATCAAAAAAATCATCTAAACCTTTACCTTTAGTAACTAGTTTCATCTACACTTTGTACATAGATTTTTCTTAAAGGGTTACAATGTTTAGCTACAAAAACAAACGCATTTTAATCGTTGATGATCAAAGACCCTTCCATGTCATGCTTAAAACCATGCTTGCTAATCAGGGTGCACAAAATATAAGCTTTGCTGACAGTGCAGATAGCGCAATTAGAGTCGCTCAAAATAAAGAGTTTGATATCTACCTGATTGATTACAATCTGGGTTCTGGAAAGAATGGCTCTCAATTATTAGATTACCTACGTTACAATAAACTTATCCCAAGTCGCTCTTTGTGTTTCATTATAACTGGCGATAGCAATCAAGGTATGGTGCTAACGGCTATCGAAAAAGCACCCGATGATTATTTAATGAAACCCTTTTCACAGGTACAACTGTTTAATCGGCTGAATAAAGCCAGTCAAAAAAACTCGAATTAGCAGATATTTTCGATGCCTTAGAAGGTAAGCAATTTGAAAAAGCAATGTTGCTATGCAAGCAAAAAATAAAAGAAGGCAGTAAGTTCCGAGGCTTATGTAAAGTATTGTTGGCTGATATTCTTATATCGACGGATCAACTCGAAGCGGCAGAAAAAATATTAAAAAGTCTTATCGAAAATCGCCCTTTAGTTCGTATTAGTATTAGTTTGGGAAAAATTTATTATTTACAACAAAAATATCCTGACGCGATTCGCATATTAAAAGAAGTCATTTTTAATAACCCATTACAAATGGAAGCCTATCAGTGGTTGTCGCGTTCATATCAAAGTAGCGGTCAATTGGAAAATGCGTTAAATATATTAACCAATGCGACCAATATTACTCATCATAGTATCGACAGACACCAGGAGGTTGCGTTACTTGCTAATGAAATGAATGAACACAAAGTTATCATCAGTAGTTATCAGTCCATTTTGCAACTAAGCCGTAATTCCTTTTATCCCGACCCTTGCCATCTAGCAAACTATATTCGTAGCCTTTTTAATTATGCTAACGATCAAGATGAGAATACCGCCAAAAAGATAATTCTAAAACAAATTAATGCAACCCTTTACCAAAGTCGCTTTGAAGAGGGAAGAGATAAAAACTTTGACTTCAATCGTTATGATGAAATTTGTCAGGCACAGGTATTTTTTACTTTAGGTGAAAAGTTAAAAGCGAAACGTCGTATTTTAAATACGTTAGAGAATAACGAATGCCCTATTAATAAATTAGACAATACCCTGCTTTGCGAAAGTTTATTTTCAGTATTAGATATCGGCGAGTTTGAATACGCTACGCCTTATATGGCAGAGTTAGAGCAACGTGATATTCTTGATATAACAACACAAATGACTATCAAACAAAAGACTGGAGAGTTGCTTGATAAGCGCATGGATAACTTTAAAATCCATAACAAATTGGGTATTCAAGCATTTGCCTCTCAATCCTATCACAACGCACTGAAACATTTTAACGAAGCGCTCAAACTTGAGCCTTTAAACTCCGGCGCCCTACTCAATCGTATTCAAGTGTTTATTCAGTTGCTTAAAGAAAGTAGTGGCGATGAGCGTAAACTACAAATCAGTAACTGCCAAGATAGTTTTAAATTATTAAGTAATACTCACCTACCTATCGAACACACTAAGCGTAAAGAACAATTACAGCAAGAGTTTCACGACTTAAAGTAATATTACGAGCATGCCAACAGTGCAAACTCTAGCCCTTTAATTCGGTTAACTTTTGTTTTACTCGCTTCGCAGAAATAGGGTAAGCTGTTCCTAGTTGTTGTGCAAAGAGCGATACTCTTAACTCTTCCATCATCCAATAGATCTCAGCTAACTGTTCATCTTCTTTTTCATTGCTCAACATTGTTTTACACAATGTACCATAGCGTTGCTCTAATTCATGTAACTCAATGGTATTTAACCTGTCTTGATTAGGACTGATTGGTAGCTTCTCTAAACGCTTTTCTAAGGCCTGTAAGTAACGTTTAATATCAGGAAGCTTTTGCTCACCAAATTGACAGAGCGAACCCAGGGAAAATAATACGTTCTAACTGAGACTTTATATCTCCCTGCGCCACCAACATGGTTAAATCAACTTTGCCTTTTAGTTTTTTATTAACGCCATGAGCAAGGGTTAATACCTCTTCCACTAATTGAGTAATAATTAATGTTTTATCGGCCAGTTCTGCTCGTACCTTTTCTTTTTGCGTTTCAAACGCGGTAGCATCCTGTGGCGTTATATCGCCCTGTAAAATTGAATCAACGGCACAGGCAATGCAATCATCAATTAAATCTTTGATCTGCCCAAAGGGGTTAAAATAAAGCCCTAATTTTGCTTTATTTGGCAGACTTTGTTGTAAATATTTAATTGGAGACGGAACGTTTAATAAAACTAAACGGCGTAAACCATTTTTGTTGACACGTTGCGCCTTTGCTTCGCTATCAAATAACTCAATCGCAACACTTTTATTTTTATCAACTAAGGCTGGGTAAGCTTTAACTTCATAACCTCCATGATCTTTTTTGAATGATTTAGGTAACTTGCCAAAATTCCACTCTAGTAAATCTGTTTTTTCAATGCCTTGCTTTGATACCTTAGATAAGGTCTTTTTAACCTGCCCTTTTAAATCATGTTGAAGTTGTACTAAATCCGTCCCCACGGCGAGTACTTTTTTATCATCATCAATAATCGTAAATTTAATACGAAGATGTGTTGGTAATGCATTAATATCCCATGCACCTTCGGGAATTCTTACACCTGTCATGCGTAATAACTGCTTTTCAAAGGCTTCATATAATGGCGTTTTTAAGGGTTCTAAATTAGCCATTGTAGCTTGGGCATAATTTGGTGCAGGCACAAAATTACGTCGAATCGGTTTCGGTAAGGTTTTAATAAGTGCAATTAATAACTCTTCTCGTAACGCAGGAATTTGCCATTCAAAACCATCGGGTTTTATCTGATTTAATAACGCTAATGGAATTTTGACTGTTACACCATCCTGCGCAGTGCCCGGTTCAAAGGCATAACTAAGCTGTAACTTAAAATTGCCCTGTTGCCAATAATCAGGATAAGCATTCTCGGTGACATGTGTTGCATTGTGCGACATGACATCATCACGTTGATAATTAAGTAAATCTGGTTGCTTTTTTCTCGCGATTCCACCAACTATCGAATTGTTTTGCACTACACACATTTTGCGGTACATGCTCATCATAAAAACTAAATAACGTTTCATCATCCACCAAAATATCGCGACGACGAGATTTGTGCTCTAACTCTTCGATATCGTTTAATAATGCTTGGTTGTCTTTAAAAAATTGGTGACGAGTATTAAATTCACCTTCCACTAAAGCATGACGAATAAATAACTCACGACATAAAATCGGATCAATTTTGGTATAAACCACTTTACGTTTAGTAACAATCGGTAAACCATAAAGCAATTGATTTTCAAAGGCTCCCACTACGCCTGATTTTTTCTGCCAATGTGGTTCAGAATAACTGCGTTTAATGAGATGCTGTGCCTGTGCTTCTACCCACTCTGGTTTAATACGCGCACTGATACGACCAAATAATTTAGAGGTTTCAACTAATTCAGCAAACATCGCCCATTTAGGTTGCTTCTTAAATAAACCTGACCCCGGAAACATAAAGAACTTACTGTTTCGTGCACCAAGGTAATGTTGCTCTTTATCTTTATAACCAATATGCGATAGTAACCCAGCCAATAAGGCTTGATGAATATTATCAGTGTCAGAAACCTGTTGATTAACTTTAATATCGAGTTCATCAATGACTTGTTTAATCTGCTCATAAATATCCTGCCACTCACGAATACGCATGTAGGCAAGAAATTCTTTTTGACACATTTTTCTAAACTGATTACTAGAAAGTGAATCACGCTGGTCTCTGATGTAAGTCCAAAGATTTACAAAGGCCAGATAATCAGAGTCTTTATCATAAAAACGTCGATGCATTTCATCGCTAGCTTGTTGCTTCTCGATGGGCCTCTCACGAGGATCTTGAATACTTAAAGCGGCACTAATTACCATCACTTCATGCACACAGTTATATTGTTGTGTAGCTAAAATCATACGTGCTAAACGCGGGTCAACGGGTAATTTTGCTAATTGACGACCTAGTGGCGTTAATTTTTTACGTGGGTCTTTAGCCTTTAAGTTAACTGCGCCTAGTTCTTCTAATAGACTAAGACCATCTTTAATATTTCTATCTTCAGGCGGTTGCACAAAGGGAAATTGATTTAATTCTCCCAACCCAAGTGCCAGCATTTGTAAGATGACAGAAGATAAATTAGTACGCAGTATTTCAGGATCAGTGAACTCAGGACGACCATTAAAATCATCCTCTGAATATAGTCGAATACATACACCGGCACTAACACGCCCACAACGCCCCATACGCTGATTTGCACTAGCTTGTGAGATTGGTTCAATTGGTAATCGTTGCACCTTAGTACGGTAGCTATAACGGCTAATACGCACCGTCCCCGTATCAATAACGTATTTAATGCCAGGAATAGTTAGCGAGGTTTCGGCAACATTGGTGGCTAATACAATACGACGGCCACGATGTGATTGAAATATTCGGCTTTGTTCAGCATTACTTAACCTTGCAAATAAAGGTAATACTTCGGTATCGCGCATTTTTCGTTTTGTTAACGCTTCAGCGGTATCACGAATCTCTCGCTCACCGTTCATAAAGATGAGAATATCACCTCGTCCTAAACGCTGTAATTCATCAACCGCATGAAAAATACCTTCTATTTGGTCACCATCGCCATATTCATCTAATGGACGATATAAGGTTTCAACGGGAAAGGTACGACCAGATACTTCAATAATGGGCGCTTTGTTACCCTTAGCATCAGAAAAATGTTCAGAAAAACGTTCAGGATCTATCGTTGCAGAGGTAATAATAACCTTTAAGTCAGGACGACGAGGTAACAGACGTTTCAGGTAACCTAATAAGAAATCGATATTAAGGCTACGCTCATGCGCTTCATCGATAATGATAGTGTCATATTTTGTAAGAAAACGATCTTGCTGTATTTCAGCAAGTAAAATACCATCGGTCATCAATTTGATATAAGAGTTATCACTTACCTTATCGGTAAAACGAACTCGATAACCCACTGACTGCCCTAACTCTGTATCGAGCTCTTCTGCTATTCGATTAGCAACCGTACTTGCTGCTATTCGTCTTGGTTGCGTATGACCAATTAAACCACTTACCCCACGACCTAACTCTAAACAAATCTTAGGAATTTGCGTGGTTTTACCAGAGCCCGTTTCCCCGGCAATAATCACTACTTGATGGTTTAATATTGCTTCGGCGATTTCTTCTTTTTTATCGCTGACAGGTAAGTCGGGATAACTAATATCAGGCAAGTTATCAAAACGAGATTGGCGTTTATCCATTGAAGCTTGAATATCACAGGCTATTTTAACTAAACCTAACTCGGCTTTTTCTTTATCTTTAATATGTTGGTTATTTGCTAGACGACGAGAAAACTTAAATTGATCTTTAATTAAAACTTGGGAAAGATGTTTTTTAAGGGTGTTTACAGAGAGAGTCAAAATAGTTACCTAGCAAAATCAAAAAAGCGATCCTAGCAAGGGTAACAAAAAAGCGCAATGAGTAGCCCCATTGCGCTTTATAATTTGAAATTTTAATGAAATGATTAATCTTCTTTTAGGGTATACACCGCAGAAGACTTACTTTTTAATTCGTTACAGCTATTACACCAAAAACTCACTGCACCGCAGGCTTTTAAACGTTCTATTTCATCACCACATTCATTGCAAGCAATATGCAATTTAAAGTCACTTTGACAAGCATCGCAGTGACGTTTTAATTCACCACTACGTACTAACTCAGCTGAACACTTAGGACAATTTAGTTGCATATTAAACCTCTCTAATGAAGCCTATTTCTTATTATAATGACTCATCATACGTTTTCTTTTATGTAGTTGATTAGGCGTTAACTTCTGACGACGCCCTTCAAAGGGATTATGACCTTCACGGAATTCAATACGAATAGGTGTACCCATAATTTTCAAAGAACGACGGAAATAATTCATCAAATAACGTTTATAGGAATCAGGTAGTTTTTTAACTTGATTACCATGAATAACAATTAACGGTGGGTTATAACCACCAGCATGCGCATAACGTAACTTAACACGACGGTTTTGTACCATAGGAGGATTATGGTCATCGGTTGCCATGTTCATAATACGTGTCAACATAGACGTTGAAATACGCTTAGTTGATGAGTCATAGGCTTCTTCGATTGACTCGTATAAATGCCCTACTCCTGTTCCATGCAACGCCGAAATAAAATGAATTTTAGCAAAATCAATAAAACCAAGACGTCGATCAAGTTCGCTTTTAACACGCTCTTTATCGTAATCTGTCATGCCATCCCATTTATTAACAGCAATCACTAAGGAGCGACCTGCATTTAGCGTATAACCTAAAAGACAAAGATCCTGCTCTGCAATACCATCACGCGCATCAATAACTAATAAAACGGTATTACTATCTTCGATTGCCTTTAAAGTTTTAATGACAGAAAACTTTTCTACTGTTTCATTTACTTTTTTACGTTTGCGAACACCCGCAGTATCAATTAATACATATTCTCTATCATCACGAGTCATGGGAATATAAATACTGTCACGTGTTGTCCCAGGTTGGTCATAAACCACCACACGTTCTTCACCTAAAATACGGTTTGTTAACGTTGATTTACCTACATTTGGTTTACCAATAATCGCCAATTTGATTGGCATAGCGACTAGACGTTCTTGCTCTTTTAAAAGCTTCTCTTCATCATCTTCAACATACTCTGAATCAACAACAAATTCATCTTCGTCATTTTCATCAACAACCGGGGTTTCAAAGAAACCGTCTAAGGCAGTATCTATCATTTGGCGAACACCTTTACCGTGTGCGGCGGCAATATGATAAACCTCACCTAAGCCTAGACCATAAAACTCAGCACAGGCAGTATCAGCATCAATACCGTCGGTTTTATTAGCAACAATGAAAACTTTCTTTTCTTGCTTACGCAGATGTTCTGCAATCGCTTGATCCGCAACCATCATGCCAACACGGGCGTCTACCATAAACAATACAGCATCAGCTTCATCAATCGCCAGTAATGATTGTTCTGCCATTACTGCATCAAGTCCTTCTTCATCACCAGTGATACCACCTGTATCAATGACGATAAATTCATCTTCATCAATTTTTGCTTGTCCATATTTACGGTCTCGCGTTAAACCCGGAAAATCAGCGACAAGCGCATCACGAGTGCGTGTTAAACGGTTAAATAGCGTGGATTTACCCACATTTGGACGACCTACTAAGGCGATCACTGGTAACATATTTTGTGTATCCTTTAAAACTAAAAAAGCCCCTCGTCAAAAAGGCGAGGAGCGATTATACGTACTGCGCGTAATATTACTATTACTTATTTATTGAAGGCTTCTCAATAGCAATCAGATCACCACTACGTGTTTGTACATAAAGGTAATTATTGCTAACAACGGGTCGCATGTATAAACCATCTGAATCTAAAGACTGTTGTGCAACAAATTCACCTGTATCACGATCAAGCCAATGTAAATATCCTTCGCCATCACCGACAACAATATATTCATTAGCAACAGAAACACCCGTTAAATTACGGTAAGACAACTGTTTATTAACCCAATTTTCCAAGCCAGTATTTCTATCAATAGCATAGACATAACCACGATAATCACTCAAATATAAAGAACTGCCTGATAAGGAAATCGCGTTATATCCTGAGTATTTACTTTCCCAGAGTTGCACACCTTTAAGCAAATCTATGGCCAATAAATTACCGTTATAAGCTAGGGTGTAAATAACACCATTTCGGATAATAGGTTCCATATCCGCATCAACAATACGATCTAATTCAGTCGCACCGTAAGGACGAGCAACGGGTAATTGCCATAATGCTTGCCCTGTTGACAATAAAGCAGTAGCAACAAAACCATCAGCACGCCCGTAAACAATACCACCCTGTGAAATACTTGGTGTAGCACTACCACGAAGCGATAGTTTAGGTTGGTTATTATTTAATACCCAAACCTCTTTGCCTGTTGCGCTATCTAATGCAATTAAATCACCACGACTAGTATGAACTACTACAAAACCGGTCGAATAAACAGGGCTTGCAATAACTTCACCTGATACTTTAACTAACCAACGCAACTCGCCATTTTCTTTATCAATAGCTAAAACCTGTGCGTTTTCAGTACCAATATAAAGTGTGTCTTCGGCTAAGTGAATGCCACCAGAAAAAAGAGCTGAACGATTTAACTCGTTACTTTCATGATCACTAAAATCAGTTGACCAAAGTGTTTTCCCGGTTTTAGCATCAAAGGCTTTTACATCACCATCTCGAGAAGCAACATATACAGCTTCATCATCAGCGACAGGACTCAATTGTGAGTAATATTTATCAACACCACTTCCAATGCTACCTTTCCATGCTACTTGAGGTTTATAAGTGGCCTCAAAAACTGGCAGTTCAGCCATAGTTACAACATCTTCTTCGCTAGAAAAAATCGAACACCCTGTTAATAACAAAGTAGATGTCGCTAATGTTAAAAGCTGTTTAAACCCTTTTTCATTATTATCTCAACTATTTATTAATTGCTTAAGACAGGATCAATGGCTTCATTTTCAACATTGATTGCAAGGTCATCAAACTGTAACTGTAAAATAGGATCTACACGCCCATCACTTGCTTCAATAGCAGTTTGAAAAGCAGTTCTTGCAACATCTAAGTCATTTTTTTGTAAATAAATAGACCCTTTTACTTGTTCTGCTTTGGCATAAAAACCTTCTTCGGTAACATTTTCAAGTGTCGCTAAGGCTTCATCTAATTGCCCTAATTCCATCTCAACTCTTGCTAAACGCAGATTAATAATAGGTTTAAGGGGCTCATAGCTATTTTGGCTTTGAACTTGTATTAATTGCGTTTTTGCTAATGCAAAATCACCTTTAGCAACAGCTTCTTTAGCTAACAATAAAGACGCTAATACTGCGTAATTACTACTATCATTTTCTGCAATGAAAGATTCAACTGCGACAGTATCTGCATCTTCGCCTTGTGCCTCGAATTTAGCTAACATAGTCGTGTAAGCCTGTGATGCTTGCTCCTGCCCTTCAATCACAGAATCGTTATAAAAACGCCATCCCCACAGACCAGCTAAACCAACGACCGCACCAATAACTAGGGTATTTCCGTTATCTTTCCACCACTGTTTAATGGCATCAACCTGTTGGTTCTTCCGTTTCGTACCCTTCAATAATATCAACCACAATTGTTCCTTAATAAATTATTTCTTTTTAATACGTTTAAAAATAGCTAGGTAATACCGTAATTAACTGATCCATTGCAACGGTTTGTTGCTCAGTATTGCCTTGTAAATCTTTAATTGTGACACAGTTATCCTGTAATTCTGTTTCGCCAATAATAAGCGCAACTTTTGCACCACTTTTATCGGCACGTTTCATTTGCTTTTTAAAGTTGCCAGCACCACAGTGATGCATCATTTTAAGTTCAGGTAATGCATTACGAATTTGCTCTGCCATTTTAAAACCGGCAATATCGGTATCTTCACCAACTAGCACACTATAAATATCAACATCCGACTTAACGTCACTATTAAGCTCAAGTTCACTGAGCATTAACACAATACGCTCAAGCCCCATTGCAAAACCAACCGCAGGAGTTGCTTTACCACCAAGTTGCTCAACTAGTCCATCATAACGACCACCAGCACAAATGGTACCTTGCGCACCAAGGCTTGATGTTACCCATTCAAATACAGTGCGATTATAATAATCTAAACCACGCACTAAACGTTCATTAATCACGTATTTAATACCAGTCGCATCTAGGTACGCTTGTAGTTTTGCAAAATGAGCTACTGATTCGTCATCAAGATGCTCAGAAAGTTTCGGTGCATTCACTAAAACTGCTTGTACATCTTTGTTTTTACTATCTAGCACACGTAATGGGTTAGTTTTCATACGACGTTTACTATCTTCATCAAGTTTATCTTGATGAATTTCTAAATAGTTAACTAATGCTTCTTTGTATAATGCACGCGCTTCATTTGAACCTAGAGAATTTAACTGCAATTCAACGTGTGAATCAATGCCTAAGGCTTTCCATAAACGTGCAGAAAGTAAAATAACTTCAGCATCAATATCTGCTGTTGCGATACCAAAGGTTTCTATCGCAAATTGATTAAATTGGCGGTAACGACCTTTTTGAGGACGTTCATGACGGAACATAGGCCCCATGTACCACATGCGACGTTCTTGATTGTACAATAAACCGTGTTCATTACCGGCACGCACACAGGAAGCAGTTCCTTCTGGTCGCAGTGTTAAACTGTCACCATTATCATCGAAGGTATACATCTCTTTTTCGACGATATCTGTCACTTCACCAATAGAGCGTTTAAATAGCGCAGTGCTTTCTACAATAGGCATACGAATTTCTGAGTATCCGTAACTACTAACTACACTTCGTAACAGGGTTTCTAATTTTTGCCAAACAGGAGTTTGCTCAGGAAGGGTATCGTTCATACCACGAATAGCTTGAATCTTTTTGGACACGATAAATTCTCAATACTGATTAATAAAAATATATGGATTATTATATATGGATTATATAGAAAAAGCCCGCCATGTGTAACCACGGGCTTTGCTAACTTTGGGCTTATGGCTAAACTTTAATAATAAGGTTGTTAGGATCAGTGCGACTCACTCGAGCACGAATTTTTGCCTCTAGCTGATCAATCACATTATTATTATCAAAACGTTCCTTCTGACGTTTCCCATCTTCATAGAAACCACTTTTTGTTTTACCACCCGTAATACCAATATCTGAAATTAAGGCTTCGCCTGGGCCATTAACGACACAACCAATAATCGATACGTCTACAGGGGTAATAATGTCTTCTAATCGTTCTTCTAGGGCATTCACCGTTGCAATCACATCAAATTCTTGACGCGAACAAGTTGGACAAGCAATAAAATTAATTCCACGACTGCGAATACGTAAGGATTTTAAGATATCAAAACCGACTTTTATTTCTTCAACGGGATCAGCGATAAGGGAAACACGTAAGGTATCACCAATCCCCTGAGATAGTAACATGCCCATACCCACAGCAGATTTAACACTACCACTGCGTAAACCACCAGCTTCGGTGATCCCTAAATGCAAAGGTTGGCTGATTTGTGTTGCCAGTAGTTGATATGATTCTACTGCTAATAAAGCATCGGAAGCTTTTACACTGACTTTAAACTGCTCAAAATTAAGACGGTCTAAAATATCAACATGTCGTAACGCAGAATCAACTAAGGCTTGCGCCGTTGGTTCACCATATTGCTCTTGAATATCGGCTTCAAGTGATCCACCGTTAACACCAATACGAATAGGAATATTATTATGACGCGCACAATCAACAACATTTCTTATACGTTGTTCATTACCGATATTACCAGGATTGATACGTAAACAATCAACCCCATATTCTGCTACTTTAAGTGCAATTCGATAATCAAAATGAATATCTGCAATTAAAGGAATGTTAATTTGTTTTTTTATTTCTTTAAAAGCTTCAGTCGCATTCATGGTTGGCACTGAAACACGTACCATGTCTGCACCAACGGCCTCTAAACGTTTAATTTGAGCAACTGTGGTCGCAACATCCGTTGTTAAAGTATTAGTCATTGATTGGACTGTAATTGGTGCGCCACCACCAACAGGCACATTGCCAACCATTATTTGTTTGGAAACACGGCGAATAATTGAAGAAGTATGACTCATTGCAACAACTCTGTAATAAATTTAAGTGAGTGGCACAGTAAATTGTGCGCTACGACCTGGTGTAAAATCACCTTCGATAACTTGATCTTGATATTGTATCTCTACGGCACTTGGATCGCCTAATTTAAGTTTAAAAGGCGCCATTCCAGATAACATTAATTCACGTCCTTGAGTATATAAACCAAAGGCAATTCGCTCACCAGTAGCATCATAAACTTCAGTCCAGCATTCGCCATTAAATACCAAAGATAGGTTTTCCGGAGCACCATCGGCAGAGTCATCTTGCTCAACATCACTTTCAAGCACACTGTCTAAAGCGACAACCATCTCTTCAACCTGAGTTTGTGACTCATCAGAAGCGGATACTATGTCATTAACAATTGCTAAAGGAGCATTTTCTACACTATTACTTTCAGAATCACTAATATCCGAACTAACATCACTACTTTGTGGTGCCTCTGTCTGAATTAAAGCTTGCGTTTGTTGCACAGGCTCATTTGATTCAACAGCCTCGGCAACGTCAGTTGTCTCACTTTGACTACTTTTTGCGCTTTGAATAAGTAGTTTTTTTGCTAAGTCTTCTTTAAATTCATCCTCAGAGGTTAAACCTGACATTGGCTCACTCGTCGAAAGATTTAAGCCAAGAGCATTAAACACTTGCGCCTGGAAAAAATAAACCGGCAGAGCAATCAATAGAATTAAAAGAATAAAAATAGGCCAAAACTTAGAACGCTTTTTAGTTCTGGGAATAATCAGGTTTGAAGATTTTAAGGTTTGTTTTTGCTTTTGTGCAGTATTAATAAGTTGATATTCAGCATATTCCTCTAAATTACCTAAACCGACCAATTTTGCATAATTTGATAGGTAACCACGTAAATAAATAACTGGATATTTTTTGCTTTCTATAATTTGTTCAAGGTTTTCTTCAAGATCACCAATTGTCACCACACCTAAATTCAATTTTTTAGCGACATCTTCTATGGATAAAGTAGCACTCACTCGTGCGCTTTGTAGCGCTTTTCCTAGGGGGTAGCAACCTCTGAAGACGCTAGGAAACTTGGAAATTCATTATTTTCATCTGGCATGGTTAATAATACTCATGGTTTAAATAGTCTAAAGCACGTTGTGACTCTGGAAACTCTGATAATAGCTGTGTCGCATACTTGTTCAGACTTGCGCCTTTCTCAGTGGCATAACTTAAACGAATTGACTGCCACAAACTTTCAGGTGTTGCTTTACTTTTCTTAAGAAAATTAAATATATTTAATTGTGCGACTGTAAATTCTTTTTTATTAATATTTAAATTTGCAAGTGAAAGGTGAAGGCCTATTTTATTAGGGTTATGGGACAATGCATATTGATAATAATAAATCGCTTTATCAAAGTTTTGCGCTTTTTCAGCACAATAAGCCGCATTCTCATAGGTATCGGCAACATTGCTATAACTTGTTTGCTCGATAGCCGTTAAAAATTCTTTTTCAGCTTCTTCATATCGTTCTTTTCGACACAAAAAGGTACCATAATTATTATGAGTATCTGCATTTTTTGAGTCTAAGCTTAATGATTTTTTATAAAACTTTTCCGCATCTTCATCTTCATTCACACGTTGCGAATAATAGGCATAAATACGATAAATATTGGCATCGTTAGGTTGATATTCTAGAGCCTTTTCTAGGTTCTCTTTTGCCAGTTGCATTTCATCTTTACGTAAATAACGTAATGCAAGCTTCACACGCGTATCGGCAGACACTTTGAGGATCAAACTGTGTTTTGATTGTCGCGCCTGTATTTTTTGTTGTCACCGTTGTTTCACTAGTGACACAGGCACTTAAAAATAGAACAGATGAAAGAACAAAAAATAAACGCATATTTCCCTCATAAAATTTAAATATGTCAGCATACCTATAAGATATCAGCTAACACGGCAAAAGTATTTAGCGATAACAATAGATATGCATTGTGAACCAAGTCATACCATTTTTCATACTATTTATAACAGTAATACTACTCCGATCATCCCATCATATGAAGATTTGATTTTTTAACTCTCTGAAATGGCAATATTTTCACCTTTTTGACGTTTCTTAATGACACGTTTTGTTCGATCGATAACATCACCCACTAATTGTCCACAAGTCGCATCAATATCATCGCCTCGTGTTTTACGCACAATAACGGTATAGCCATATTCCATTAATACCTTATTAAAACGATCCACACGACTATTACTTGGTTTTTCATAATCATTACCCGGGAATGGGTTAAATGGGATCAAATTAATTTTACAGGGAGTATCCTTCAAAAGAATCGCTAATTCATGAGCTTGATCCGTGGAATCATTGAAGTGGTCTAACAATAAGTACTCGATAGTCACTTTACCACGGTTAGCTTTTGATTTACCAATATAGCGTTTCACCCCAGCTAGGAAGTCTGCAATATTGTATTTGTCATTAATAGGCATCATTTGCGAACGTAAATCATCATTAGCCGCATGCAATGAAATCGCTAGCGCAACGTCAATTTTATCACCTAAAATATCTAATGCAGGCACTACGCCTGATGTCGATAAGGTTACACGACGCTTAGAGAGAGCATAACCTAAATCATCCATCATTAATTCCATTGCTGGAATAACATTATTAAGGTTCAATAATGGCTCTCCCATTCCCATCATCACAACATTAGTGATCGGACGAGTCCCCTTTTCTCCCATAACACCAACAATTTTAGCCGCACGCCAAACTTGACCGATAATTTCAGACACGGTTAAATTACGATTAAAGCCCTGTTGTGCTGTTGAGCAGAAATTACAGGCAAGCGCACAACCAACCTGAGAAGAAACACAAAGCGTCGCACGTTCTTTTTCTGGAATATAAACCGTTTCAATATCTTGATTTCCAACGCGCATTACCCATTTTATCGTGCCATCGCTACTGCGCTGTTCAACCGACACTTCTGGGGCGACAATTTCAGCACGCTGTTTGAGTTTTTCACGTAGCTTTTTATTGATGTTGTCCATTTTATCGAAATCATCACAACCAAAATGATAAACCCATTTCATGACCTGTTCCGCACGGAACGCTTTTTCGCCGATTTCAACAAAAAATGCACGCAATGCCTCACGGTTAAGATCTAACAGGTTTACTTTTTTAATACTCATTGGAGCCTCGATAATACAAAATGCTAAAAAAGGAAGGATTCTACAATATTTACATACCTGTTACCATTGAAGTTGTAAAGATCTACAACTAAATAATTAAAACAAAAATTGCAATCAGCTTAACGAAACAACTTATTTGTTGTAAAAAATAAAATAAAAAGCAACCCATGTTTTTGATCAAACTTAAATCACTCTCTGTTAGACTGTGCTAGTAACTAACTTTTGTAAATAAGGAACAAGCATGGACTTAAGTGAACTTAATTTAGTTTATTCAACGGATGGTGGCAAAATTGAGCAACCTAAAGTAAAAGAAAAACCTCCTGAGGGTGATGGCATTATTCGCTTGCACCGAGAAACCAAAGGCCGTAAAGGTAAAGGAGTGACATTAATAAAGGGCTTAAACTTAGATGAAAAAGCGCTTAAAGCATTAGCTAAAGATATTAAAAAACGTACAGGTACAGGCGGTGCTGTTAAAGGTTTTGTTATTGAGATTCAAGGCGAGCAACGTGAATTAATCAAAACAATATTAGAAAAAATGGGTTACACAGTAAAATTAGCTGGCAGTTAAAGGAATATAAAATGAAATTATTACTTAAAATTTTTATCGGCGTTATTGTATTAATGTTTGTAACCATTGCCCTATTAATGGTGTTTGTAGATCCAAACAATTATAAAAGTGAAATAGAGGCACAGGTCAAAAGCAACCTTAATCGTGACTTACATATCAATGGCGACATTGGCTGGACACTCTATCCGCAACTTGGTTTTTCAAGTGGCGAAATACAGTTGGATAACTTAGCTGGATTTAGTCGCCCTCACCTCCTCAAAATTAATGAAGCGTCATTAGGCATTAATATTTTACCATTATTAAAGGGTGAAATATCAATTGGGAAATTAACCCTAAATGGATTTGAAGTTACCCTGTTAACTGACAAACAAGGCGTGTCTAACCTTGATAATATGGGCGCAGAAAAATCCTCAGAAACGCAAGTAACGACAGAAACAGAAACCACTAACGATGAAGGTGATGCACCTTTCTTTGCTTTTAATAAAACCCAATTAGAAGGCATTGATGTTAATAACGCTATTATAGAAGTTGAAGATTTACAGGCAAATAGCTACCAAAAAATTACTATCAATGAAATTAAGCTTGGTGAGTTTGCCTTTGATAAAGAAACAGACTTTGCCATTAATACTAAATTAATCATTGATGATATGCAGGCGGACATTCAATTAAGCTCATTAATTTTAGTCAATGAAGCTCTTTCTAATGTACAAGTTAAAGCATTACAGGTAGATACGTTAGTAACAGCAAATGCATTACCAAATGGGCAACTAAAAAGCACCTTAAAAACGGATGTCGACTTTGCCGTTAATGAAAATAAAGTGACTTTAAATGGCCTTGATATTAATACCCAAATTGAAGCAGACAACCTTCCAAATAAGAAAGTCAGCACCCAATTTAATGCGGCTATTACCTATTTACTCGACTCTCAACTTGCCTCTATCAATAACTTAAAACTTAAAGTAGATGATATAGAACTGGCAGGTGAAGCAAGTGTACAAACGGGTAATATTACCAAAGTGCGTTATCAACTAGAAACTAACACCTTGGATCTCAATAATTATATTACTAAAACAGAGGACAGTAATGAAAGCGATCCAGCACCAACAAGCACAGAAACAGCGGAAGAGGTTGAACCCGATTTAAGCTTCTTGAATACCTTAGATATTGACGGTCAGTTAAATATTGCAGGCGTGAAGGTTGATAACATTGAAATAGGTCAAATCAAAAAACACTTGATCATCAAAAGTGGCAAAGCACAAATAAAACCATTAACAGTAGAGTTATACGAAGGTTTGTTAACACTTAATTCAGAAGTCAGTGATAGCAAAGGTGCTAATGCATATAACGTCAGCACTAGTCTAAAAGATGTTCAAATCCGTCCCTTATTAACCGATGTCGCTGAATTGGATATATTGAGTGGTACAACAAACTTCAACTTTAGTGGCCAAGGACAAGGTCTGACAGCAACTAAAATAAAACAGGGGTTAGTGGGTAAAGGTGACTTTGAATTACTTGATGGCGAACTTTATGGCGTAAATATTAATCAGGAAATTCGTATATTAAAAGCAAAAATCACAGGCCAAACTCTGCCAACAAGTGACAGCATTAAAAAGACAGATTTTGCTTCATTAACGGGAGGTTTCACTATTGATAAAGGCCTAGTGAATAACCAAAAGTTATTAATGTTATCACCTGTTATGCGTCTCGATGGCTCAGGGTTAGTACAAATCATTAATGAAACCTTAGATTATAAGCTAAGCATTAGCCCTCTATCAAAAAGCACAGAAGAAACAGATTATGTTGATCTTAACGGGGTCACTATTCCAATGTTAATTAAAGGCAGTTTTACTGATCCTAAAATTTCATTAGATACTGAAAGTGCCTTACAAGGGCAACTAAAAGCCAAAGCTGATGCATTAAAAGCAGAAGCGAAGGAAAAAGTTGAAGCTGAACTTGAGAAACAAAAGGAAAAAATTGGTTCTAAAGTAGAGGAAAAATTAGGCAGTGAATTAGGTGGGAAACTAAAAAGCCTATTTTAATTATCCCATCATTGATAACGGTTAATGCTCAATTTTTAGTTTATTGTTTAATAAACTTAATGAGCAATAACCACTTTTTGCTTCACTTTAATTGGATTAAAGTGAAGCAAATAACGTATTGAAACATACCCCACCATCACACTTGCCACAATCAATTCGAAATAAGCTACTGACTCTATTAAATTAGCTAATTGTAAATTGCCACCATTTGCTAACAAATACTGATTAGTTTTAAACATTGCTGTCGCCCCTATCACTAAAGGAAAGGTAAAGGCAGAATATGCAGGGCTAAAGGGTAATCGCAACAACTTAATAAAAGAGTAATAAATAAACAAGGTCATAGATAATGCAATCACAGCAAGTAACGCAACCACTTGGTAACTTGGGTTTGCAGTCACGGTTAAATAACCCGCTAAACTTAAACTTGCAGGCGCTCGCAAAAATAGCAATGGTTGGTTTTTCCTGCTCAACAATTTTATGGTACAAAAAATAACGATATAACAGTGTTGGTAACAAAACAGAGTAAGCAGTAAAACCAAATAATACCAATGCATTAGCTATCTTAATTAAGTCTCCACCAGGAAAAGATACCGCCCCGACTACAATACCAACAGGTGGAATAAACCAACTCGGTAAAACATGTTCGAATTTAAAATCTTTTAAACGGTAATAAATAAAAACAACTAAAAAAGACAAATGAAGCGCTATAGTTGCAAGCCATAAAATTAAAGCGAGTGAGTGATTCGAATGATTAATATTATTTGCTATCACCATAGTCGCCATTGCAAAAGTAGGCACAACACTGCCACGTAAATGATGAGAAAGATCGCTTTTTAGTAATTGCGGATTAAATACAAACTTCAACAATAATGCTAACAATAATATTGACGCCACAAAGGCGCCACTCATTTGTGCTTGTCCTTGAAAGCGAGAGCTACTTTCCCAACACCAACCTAAACTTGCAATACCTAAGGCTAATCCAGCTAAAGCAGTCGGTACATCGGCAAAAATATTAGCTATTTTATTTTTCATTTTTACTCTCCAGTGTGAATATATTAAGAGTGTATTCAACACTTAAGATTAAAAATAGTTTAAACTATTTAACAGTATGTTAAGTTTTAATTAACAGGATTAAAATGAATATTACCCTAAAGCAATTACAAGTATTTATCTGTATTACTCAAGAAAAGACAATCACAGCCTGCAGACTGAAAAACTTTTTTGAGTAAACCAGCTGTCAGCATGAGTTTATCTGAGTTAGAAAAACAACTCGGGCATTCGCTTTTTGAGCGAAAAAATAATCGTTTGTTTATTAATGATTTTGGTAAACAACTATTACCCCTTGCAGATGAACAAATTGAACGCAGTAAACTCATTGCTAGCTTATTCAGTAATAACACAACCCTTAGTGGGAAGTTACGTATTGGTGCCAGTAATACACTGGGTAATCATTTATTACCGCTATTACTTGCTGATTTCCGCAGACAATTTGACCATCACAATCAATCATTATTGATTGACAATAGCCAAACCATTGGTGAACAAATTAAGGAATATGAATTAGATATAGGTTTAGTTGAAGCAAACCTATTTGACAGTCATCTACAATCGATCAAATGGTTAAAGGATGAGATGGTAATTGTAGCTAATAAAGACCATCACTTAGCAGACAAAAAACATTTAAATATTAATGATTTAGAAGGGCAACAATGGATTTTACGTGAGCCAGGTTCAGGTAGTCGTACTTTTTTTATTAATCAAATTGGTCGAAAGTTAAATCACTACCATGTTTCATTAGAGCTTAAGAGTACCGAAGCAATCATAAACTGTACCAGTGCTGGTTTAGGTATAGCCTGTATTTCCAAGGTAGCTGTACGTCATGCCCTAGCTGATAAGCGTTTGAAAAAACTAAATATTAATGTGGATATGCATCGAGATTATTGGTTAATTTGGCACAAAGACCGTTATCAAACCCCATTATTAAAACAATTTATAAACTTTAGCAAAGACTGGGAATTGCCCTTTTAAAAACAAGAGGTAACTCAGCACTTTTTCAAAAGAAAATATTTTTAGTAATTTGGGCGATAAATGCTCAGGGCTAGGCATAAATAGCGACGCCCTGAGTAGTTACAATTCAGGTTATTTAAGTTTTGGTGTGCTGGTATGCACATGTAAATTTTGTGCTCGATGGCGTAACAGATGATCTAATAAAGTGATCGCCATTTGCGCTTCGGCAATAGGTACCGCACGAATACCAACACAGGGATCATGACGCCCTTTAGTAATCATTTCAGTCGCTTCACCTTCTGTGGTAATCGTACGACCTGGAATAGTTAAACTAGAAGTTGGTTTAAGTGCAATTGAAGCAAGAATATCCTGTCCCGTTGAAATACCACCTAAAACACCACCCGCATGATTTGATAAGAAACCTTCAGGTGTCATTTCATCTCTATGCTCAGTGCCTTTTTGATTGGCAACAGCAAATCCATCACCAATTTCAACACCTTTAACCGCATTTATGCTCATCAATGAATGTGCAAGTTCAGCATCAAGACGGTCAAAAACAGGTTCGCCTAAACCAACAGGTACACCAGAAGCAACCACTGTCACCTTAGCTCCAATAGAGTTACCCTCTTTAATCAACGCTTTCATATAATCTTCAAGCGCAGGGATTTTACTGCTATCAGGGAAGAAGAAAGGATTATTTTCAACTTCATTCCAATCGATAATATCAGGGGTAATATTACCCAATTGGCTTAAATAACCACGTATTTCTACTCCTAAAAATTCTTTTAGGTACTTTTTAGCAATCGCACCAGCGTGCAACACGCATTGCAGTTTCACGTGCAGAGGAACGACCACCGCCACGGTAATCACGGTGCCCATATTTTTGATGATAGGTATAATCAGCATGACCAGGACGAAATAGATCTTTAATCGCAGAATAATCCTTTGAACGCTGATCCGTATTTTCAATTAATAAACCTATGCTACAGCCCGTCGTTTTACCTTCGAAAACACCAGAAAGAATTTTTACTTGATCTCCCTCTTGACGCATTGTGGTATAACGAGATTGGCCAGGACGACGACGATCTAAATCTTGTTGTAAATCGGCTTCACAAATTTCAAGTCCTGGGGGAATACCATCAACGATGCAACCGAGTGCCACACCGTGACTTTCACCAAATGTCGTCACTTTAAAAAGTTGACCAATACTACTTCCTGCCATTATTTTTTCCCTAAGTTTGTAAACACGCAATTTAATATGGGTGTTTTTTTGCTCTTAATTAAATCTCGAAATTAAAAATAAACTTGTTTAAATTAAGAAAATTAATTGATTTCTATATCTTGCAACTGTTGTTTGGTTAACACAAAAACACCATGCCCACCGGATTTAAATTCAATCCACTGAAAAGGTATTTCTGGGTATTTTTGTTGCAAATGTACCTGTGAATTACCAACTTCTACAAATAATAAACCATTATCCGTTAACATGTCTGCTCGCTTGGCTTAACATTTTACGCACCAAATCAAGCCCATCAAAGCCACTTGCTAACCCTAATTCAGGTTCATGCCTAAATTCATCGGGTAAGTTTGCCATATCTTCTTCATCAACATAAGGTGGATTTGAGACAATCAAATCATATTTTTCATTTTTAATATTAGAAAATAAATCCGATTGCATCGGAATAACTTGCTGTTCTACACCATGGCCTTGAATATTAATTTCTGCAACTTCTAGAGCATCATCGGAAATATCTACAGCATCCACATAACTATTTGGAAATGCGTAGGCGCAGGCAATTGCAATACAGGCACTGCCAGTACAAAGATCTAAAATTCGCTCTGGCTGAGTTGTTAACCAAGGTTTGAAACCTTCGTTGATCAATTCAGCAAAGGGAGATCGTGGCACTAAGGTGCGTTCATCTACATAAAACTCAAGGCCAGCAAACCAAGCGGTATTCGTTAAATAGGCCACAGGAATACGTTGCTCAATACGTTGATTGATTAAATCAACCAGCATTTCTCGTTCCTGGCGTAATAGCCTGGCATTTAACATTTCTGTTCCGCCATTTAATGGCAGACTCAAAGACGGTAAAATAAGTTGCAATGCATCATCTAAAGCATTATCACTACCATGGCCATAAAAAAGTCCAGCTTGATTAAACTGAGTGGTAGCAAAACGTAACATATCCTGAATAGTTTTCAATTCGGTGATAGCTTCTTCGCGGAAATTCGATTCCAATTTTTTCTCCAATTAAGTTAAACTGCCTGTTCAAAATATAAAGCGAGAAAAACCATGACAAATGAAAATAGTAGTGATGACTTTTCGCTATTTAGCGCAGAATTCTCAGGTATTAAAAAGTTAAAGCAGGATACCATAAAACTGCCCTCTAAAAACATTAAGAAAAAACAACTTATCAAAGAGAAAGCAATGCTACCTTTGAAACTGAGTATTTTTCTGATCAATTTGAACCACTTTTAAATTCTGAAGGGCCGGTTCGATACCAACGAAGTGATGCTGAAAAATACCTTATGAAGCAACTTCGTCGTGGTGATTTTTCACCTGAAATCATTCTTGATTTACACGGTCTGACTCAAATTGAAGCAAGACGTGAATTAGGTGCATTAATCGCCTGCTGTAAAAAAGAAGGTTTATATTGTTGTAGTGTATTGCACGGTGTAGGAACCTATGTACTAAAAAAACAAGTGCCTTTATGGTTAGCTCAACACCCCGATATTCTCGCTTTTCATCAAGCTCCTCTTGAATTTGGAGGACATGGCGCTTTACTTGTATTAGTTGAACTTGCTGACTGGCAAATGAAACCAAGGGGCTAGTTATTATCGATTAGTAACTCCCTCCTATAGCCTTACTTCAATTGGCCATCGATAGAGCATTCATTCTATCTATGCTCTATTCACTTGAAAGAAAAAACAACAAGCCTTGAACAGATACATAGAAAACACACATATCACAAAAAAATATAAATAACAGGCGCTAATATTTATATAAAAAACTTTCAAGTAAACCTCATTCTTTAAAGAATCAGCGAGTTATTTATAGCGTGAGGTATTAATTCTTCATAAATAAGCTATCATTATTTATCATGTACCATTCAACATTAATAAATCATTCATTGGATATATATTAAAATGTCGTTTAACCTTTCTTCAGCGTTCCCTACTACGCTTTTTTGGGGGTAATGTTACTCTTTTTTCCTGGAATCCTGTGGTTAACGCAGTATCCAAAGATATCGTTACAATACAATTACGCTGGCATCACCAATTTCAATTTGCAGGTTACTATGCTCGCTTTAGAGAAAGGTTATTATCGTGATGAAGGCATTGAAGTCAATTTACGAAGTGGCGATCCCAATCATCAACCTGTTGAAGAAGTTTTATCTGGGCGAGCATTATATGCGACCGGAAATAGCGAAGTATTATATCAGCGTTTACAGGGTAAGCCTTTAATTGCACTAGCCGCTATTTTTCAGCACTCTCCTTCTGTTTTAATAACAAAACAAGAATCCGGCATCCGAACCGTTCATGATCTGATTGGTAAAAAAGTCATGTTGGCAAATCGCTATGAGGATGCAGATTTTCTGACCATGTTGCTTAATGAAGGCATTTCATTATCACAACTGGATATTGTACCAAGCAGTTATCAACTTAGTGATTTGATTTCAGGGCAAGTCGATGCATTCAATTCCTACACCACAAATGAGCCATATCTCCTTGAACAAAATAATATTGCTTTTAATGTTATCGACCCTAGCACCTATCGTATTGATTTTTACAGTGATATATTTTTCACTTCCGAGAGAGAATTTAAACTTAATCCGCAACGCGTAGAAGCAATGCGTCGTGCAACCTTAAAAGGTTGGCGTTATGCGATGGATAACCCACAGGAAATTATTGACCTTCTTAAGTCCAAGTATCATATCACTAAAACACAGGAGCATTTGCGCTTTGAAGCACAAGCGATGCGCAAATTAATTATTCCTAACTTAATTCAAATTGGTCATATGAACCCAGAACGTTGGAAGCATATGGCGGATACCTTTATCCGATCAGGTTTAATCAAGGATACTCGCTACCTTGATGGATTTATGTATGATACTAAACCACCAGAAATTCCTGCTTGGGTACACCCTTTTCTAGCAACCACTATTTTATTAGTGATGTTAACGACATCAATTGTCTTCTACCTGCATCGTTTTAACCGCCGTTTATCACTAACACAAACGACATTATTAGAAAGTGAAGGACGTTTTAAAGCACTTAGCGAAGCGACCTATGGTGGTATTGTTATTCATAACAAAGGCATTATTCTAGAGTGTAACAGTGGCTTATCTGATATGTCAGGATACAGCTATGCTGAACTGATTGGTATGAATGGCCTTGAACTGATAGCCCCTGAAGATACAGAACTTACTAAACAAAATATGCATAGTGCTAGCACAGAGAGTTATGAAGTTTCTGGTATTAGTAAAGATGGCACAAAATATCCCATTGCTATTAAAAGTAAAAATATCTTATACAAAGGCCATAATGCACGGGTTATGGAAATTAGAGATATTTCAGTGCGGAAAAAAACCGAAGAACAATTAAAATTAGCGGCCAGCGTATTCACCCACGCTCGTGAAGGCATTGTAATCGCTGATATGCAGGGTAACATTGTTGATGTCAATGAAACCTTCTCTCATATCACCGGTTATAGTCGTGAAGAAGTATTAGGCACTAACCCTTCAATATTATCTCAAGGTCGTCATAGTGTAGAGTTTTTAGATGACATATGGACATCTTTACGAGAAACCCATGAATGGTCTGGGGAAATATGGGAAAAACGCAAAAATGGCGAAAAATTCGCGACCTTAGCCACCATCAGCACAGTATATGATGCTAAGGAGAATATAAAAAACTATGTGGCACTTTTCTCTGATATTACCCATATGATGCGACATCAACAACAATTAAAACATATCGCGCATTATGACACATTAACTAACCTGCCTAATCGTATGCTACTTTCAGAGCGATTAAAAAATGCTATACACCAAAGTAATCGTCGCCAACAATCCATTGCGGTAGTATATTTAGATTTAGATGGCTTTAAAGCTGTTAATGATAATTATGGCCACGGTATTGGAGATGAGTTATTAATTAAACTCGCCTCTTTAATGAAAAAATCACTACGCGCGAGCGATACTATTGCACGTATCGGAGGCGATGAATTTGTTGCGGTTTTGGTTGATATAGAAAATCAAAAAGACTATGAACTAGCATTAGAACGACTATTACAAGCGACCATGAGCCGAGTCAGTATTGGTAATCGCTCTATGCAAGTTTCAACAAGTATCGGTGTAACAATATATCCCCATGATAATGTCGATGCTGATCAACTCATTCGTCATGCAGATCAAGCTATGTATATAGCAAAACAAACGGGTAAAAATCGTTTTCACCTATTCGATGTTAATCAAGATAAATCAATCCAAAGCCAACATGAAACCATTGAACATATCAAACAAGCGCTAGAACAAAATCAGTTTGTATTATACCACCAGCCGAAAATAAATATGAAAACAGGTAAAGGAATTGGCACAGAGGCCTTAATACGTTGGCAACATCCTGAACGCGGTTTGTTATCCCCTGCTGATTTTCTACCAATGATTACTAATCAGCCTATTAGCATCGAGCTAGGAGACTGGGTGATTAATAACGCCTTAGATCAAATTGCCAAATGGCAACTTGCGGGTTTAGATATTGACGTCAGTATTAATATTGATGCTTATCAATTACAGCAAAATAATTTTGTTGAAAAACTTAGTGAAGCACTCTCTAAAAGAACAATGATAAATCCCTCTTTATTGCAATTAGAGATTCTAGAAACCAGTGCCTTAGGTGACATGGAGGAAGTACTTCCTATAATGCAATCCTGTATTGATATTGGTGTTAGCTTTGCAATTGATGATTTTGGAACTGGATTTTCATCATTAACTTATCTTAAGCGACTAACTGTTGATATGTTAAAAATCGATCAAAGCTTTGTCAGAGATATGCTAGAAGATCCTGATGATCGCGCAATCGTGATGGGAGTAATAGGTTTGGCTTCTGCCTTTAATCACCAAGTTATTGCCGAAGGTGTGGAAACAGCAGAACATGGTATGCAGTTACTTTCTCTGGGCTGTGTATTAGCCCAGGGTTATGGCATAGCACGCCCTATGCCCGCAGAAGATATAGAGCCATGGGTAAAACAATGGAAAATCAATCCTACTTGGCTAGCTTAAAACTACATCAAAATAAGTGGCACAATCAGCTGTCACTGCAGATAGTCGTTATGCCCTACTTTGCTCAGACAGGAAAAAGCAACATAACAGCGATATTGTTAACACATTTAGAGTCTAACCTTTAACGGCTTAAACGCTCAATCCCTCATTTTTATACCACTCCTCATAACTCATCATGGTCAGTTTTTGTGACGTGACAAGATTTTTTGCCAATAGAAAGCTAAAAAAACACAAATTGTTAACAATAAAGTTGAAATGAAACATTTAAAGCATATTATTTAACCATCAATTAACAAACTGTCAACAAACAATAGACCTAGCAATTAGGATAAAAAATGAAAAAATCTGAAAACGAAAATAAAGAACAAATAAAATCAGATAACTTAACAGAACGCTTAATTGAAGCAATCGTTAGTGGCGAATACCCTGCTGGCAGTAAAATCTCTGAGCCTGAATTGGCAAGAGTCTTTAATGTCAGCCGAGGCCCACTTCGAGAAGCCATGATGCGTGTTGAATCTTTGCATTTAGTAGAAAGAATTCCACACGTTGGCGCACGTGTTATCAATCTTAGTTTAGAAAAGCTAACTGAACTCTATGCCGCTCGTGAAGCTCTCGAAGGCATGGCGACTAACCTAGCTTGTAAAAATATCACCGATGAAGAGATAGAGACACTAGAAATATTACTTGCTCGCCATCAATCACATATTGAAGAAGTCGAAGGTGCTTCCTATTTCTATCAAGAAGGCGATTTTGACTTCCATAATTTGATAATCAAAGCCAGCAAGAATGAAAAGTTAATCACTTTATTATGTGGCCAACTATATCACTTAGTACGCATGTATCGTAGCCAATCCCCACAAACAAATGCACGCCCAGAAAAAGCACTATATGAACATGTTGCCATTTTAAATGCCATCAAAGCACGTGACCCAGAACTAGCAGAGATGCTAATGCGTCGACATATAAAAAACAGTCGTTTATTAATCGAAAATGAATTGTTAGAGGAATAGAAAATGAGTCCAGGTAAAAAATTTAGACAAGCGATTACAAACAATAAGCCCTTACAGGTTGTAGGCACGATTAATCCTTATTGTGCAATGATGGCCGAACAACTTGGCCATCAAGCAATATATTTATCGGGAGGTGGTGTAGCCAATGCTTCCTATGGTTTACCTGATTTAGGTATGACATCACTCAATGATGTGATTGCAGATGTGCAAAGAATTACATCTGCATCTAGTTTGCCTTTATTAGTTGATATCGATACGGGTTGGGGAGGCGCCTTTAATATTGCCAAAACTATTAGAGATATGGAAAAAGCAGAGTGCCGCCGTACATATAGAAGATCAAGTTGCCCAGAAACGCTGTGGCCACAGACCCAATAAAGAAATTGTCTCCACACAGGAAATGGTAGATCGCATCAAAGCGACTATCGATGCTCGCACTGATAAGGACTTCTTTATTATAGCAAGAACAGACTCATTTGCGCAGGAAGGATTAGAGTCTGCTATTGAACGTGCTAAAGCCTACGTAGCGACTGGAGCGGACGGTATTTTTGCAGAGGCGATTAAAACAGAAGCGCATTATCGCGCCTTTTCTGAAGCCATTGATGCGCCAATTCTAGCCAATATTACTGAATTTGGTGAAACAGAATTATGGAACAAACAACAACTTGGTGAATGGGGTTGCGCTATGGTTTTGTATCCACTATCAGCCTTTAGAGCGATGAATAAAGCGACTGAGTTAGTCTATAAAACATTATTAACTGACGGTGATCAAAAAGCGGTTTTAGATACCATGCAAACCAGAATGGAGCTGTATGAATATCTTGGTTATCACCAGTACGAACAAAAATTAGATGCTTTATTTGCTGAGGAAAAGAATAAATCCTAAGCAAATACAAAGAGTAATAAAAGAAAGTAGGCATATTGAATATGTTGTTAAACAATGAATAAGGAAAACATGATGACTGGAAATATTGGTGGTGCAGGATTACGTGGACAAAGTGCAGGCGAAACAAAGTTATGTACAGTCGGTCAATCAGGTAGTGGCTTAACTTATTGTGGTTATGATGTGGCAGATCTCGCAGAAAATTCAACCTTCGAAGAAGTCGCATATTTATTGTTTAATGGCGAATTGCCAACACAATCACAACTCGATAGCTATAAAGTTGAATTATTTGCACTACGTGACATCCCAGGTTCATTAAAAAGTGTACTCAAACTGATCCCTGCCGATGCTCACCCTATGGATGTGATGAGAACCGGCTGTTCATTTTTAGGTAATCTCGAACCTGAACAAGACTTCTCACATCAACGCCATGCCGCCAACAGGTTATTAGCGACTTTTCCTGCGATTATGTGTTATTGGTACCGTTACTCGCATCAAGGTGTGGAAATAGATTGTCAAACAGATGAGCCATCACTGGGTGGACATTTCTTAAAATTACTTAATGGTAAAACCGCTTCAGAACAACATCAGCGTGTGATGGATGTTTCCCTAATTTTATATGCGGAACATGAGTTTAATGCCTCCACTTTTGTCGCCCGTGTTTGTGCTTCTACCCTATCGGATATGTTTTCTTGTATTACTGGTGCAATAGGCACATTACGTGGTCCTTTACACGGTGGTGCAAATGAAGCGACCATGGACATGATTTCTAAATTTACCTCTCCAGAAGATGCTAAAACTAAAATGGCACGGATGTTAGAACGTAAAGAAAAAATAATGGGTTTTGGTCATGCCGTTTATCGAACCTCTGACCCGCGTAATGTGGTGATAAAAGCTTGGTCAAAAAAATTGGCTGAAGAAAATGGTGATACTAGTTTGTACGATATTTCAGTTGCCTGTGAAGAGTTTATGTGGGCCAGCAAAAAGCTATTCTGTAATGCTGATTTCTTCCATGCATCCACTTATAACTACTTAGGTATTCCAACTAAACTATTTACGCCTATTTTTGTTTGCTCGCGATTAACTGGCTGGGCGACTCATGTGATGGAGCAACGTGACAATAATCGTATTATCCGCCCAAGCGCCGATTACACAGGTAAAAACCCTCGCATTGTCACCGAAATAAGTGAACGTGTTGAAATGCAATTATAGGGGTAGACTATGAATACTAATTACCGAAAATCCTTACCTGGCACTTCACTAGATTATTTTGATGTGCAACAGGCTGTTAATGATATCAAAGCAGGTGCTTATCAAAGGCTACCTTATACCTCTCGTGTCTTAGCAGAGAATTTAGTACGTCGCTGTCAGCCAGAGCACTTAGTTGACTCTTTAAAGCAATTAATCGAACGCAAACAAGATTTAGATTTTCCTTGGTTCCCTGCTCGTGTAGTTTGTCATGATATTTTAGGACAAACAGCATTAGTTGATTTAGCCGGTTTACGTGATGCAATTGCGCGCTAAAGGAGGCGATCCAGCTAAGGTCAACCCGGTTGTGCCAACACAACTTATTGTGGATCACTCGCTTGCCGTAGAACATGCTGGTTTTGAAAAAGATGCCTTTGATAAAAATCGCGCCATCGAAGATAGACGTAATGATGATCGTTTTCATTTTATTAATTGGACAAAGGAAGCCTTTGAAAATATTGACGTTATCCAACCTGGTAACGGCATTATGCATCAAATTAATTTAGAAAAAATGTCACCCGTTGTTCACAGTCGAGATGGTGTTGCCTTCCCTGATACCTTAGTGGGCACAGACAGTCACACTCCACACGTTGATGCATTAGGGGTTATTGCTGTAGGAGTCGGTGGTTTAGAAGCTGAAAGTGTTATGTTAGGTCGTGCTTCTTATATGCGTTTACCCGATATTGTTGGCGTTAACCTCTCTGGAAAACGTCAAGAAGGCATTACCGCCACCGATATCGTTTTAGCATTAACTGAATTTCTACGTAATCAAAAAGTCGTTTCCTGTTATCTCGAATTTTTCGGTGAAGGCGCATCTGAACTGACCCTAGGGGATCGTGCAACGATTTCAAATATGACACCTGAATTTGGTGCTTCGGCGGGTATGTTTTATATTGATGACAAAACCATTGATTATTTGCGTTTAACAGGCCGTGATGAACAACAGGTGCAATTAGTCGAAACCTATGCCAAACAAACCGGGCTGTGGGCTAATGCGCTTAAACAAGCACAATACCAACGTGTATTAAACTTTGACTTATCGACTATTGGAAGAAACATTGCAGGCCCTTCAAATCCTCATCGTCGCGTTGCAACCGCAGATCTAGCCAGTAAAGGTATATCAGGCTACGTAGAAAATAATGTAGATAATAATAGTGATGATAATTTAATGCCCGATGGCGCTTGTATTATTGCCGCTATCACCAGTTGTACCAATACCTCTAATCCACGTAATGTTATTGCGCGTACCCTACTCGCTAGAAATGCTAATAAGCAAGGGTTAACACGTAAACCCTGGGTAAAAACTTCCCTAGCGCCAGGCTCGAAAGCGGTTCAATTATACTTAGAAGAAGCAAATTTATTAACAGAAACTAGAGCAACTTGGCTTTGGCATTGTAGGTTTTGCTTGCACCACCTGTAATGGTATGAGTGGCGCATTAGATCCTAAAATTCAACAGGAAATAATTGACCGAGATCTTTATAGCACCGCAGTCTTGTCAGGAAACCGTAATTTTGATGGACGTATTCACCCCTATGCTAAACAAGCCTTTATTGCATCACCTCCTTTAGTTGTCGCTTATGCTATTGCTGGCACTATTCGATTTGATATTGAAAAAGATGTGTTAGGCATTGGCATTAATGATAAAGAAATCACTCTAAAAGATCTCTGGCCAAGTGATGCAGAAATTGATGCCGTCATTGAAAAATGTGTTAAACCAGAACAATTCAAAGCAGTTTACCAACCCATGTTTGATATTAAAGTTGACTATGGAGACAAAGCTAAGAGCATCAGTCCACTTTATGATTGGCGTCCACAAAGCACTTATATACGCAGACCGCCATATTGGGAAGGCGCCTTAGCAGGTGAACGTCAACTGAAAAATATGCGCCCTCTTGCAGTCTTAGGTGACAATATCACCACAGACCATTTATCGCCCTCTAACGCCATTATGTTAGACAGCGCGAGCAGGCGCTTACCTTGATAAAATGGGCTTACCTGAAGTTGATTTCAACTCCTATGCAACACACCGTGGCGATCACTTAACAGCACAACGAGCAACCTTTGCTAATCCTAAATTATTTAATGAAATGGCAAATGTTAATTGCGCGACAAAACAAGGCTCCTTTACTCGTGTTGAACCAGAGGGCGAAGTGATGCGTATGTGGGAAGCAATTGAAACCTACATGCAACGTAAACAGCCCTTAATTATTGTAGCTGGCGCAGATTATGGGCAGGGTTCCTCTCGAGACTGGGCAGGCTAAAGGCGTGCGTTTGGCAGGTGTTGAAGTGATTGTCGCAGAGGGATTTGAACGTATACATCGTACCAATTTAGTGGGAATGGGCGTATTACCCGTAGAATTTATGCAGGGTGAAAATCGCCAAACCTACGCGATTGATGGAAGCGAATGCTTTGATGTAGTCGGCGAAAGAAGCCCGGGCGCAATATTAAAGCTACTCATCAAGAGAACTAACGGTGAACAACTAAGTATCGATGTGAAATGTCGTCTCGATACCGCAGAAGAAGTATCAATTTACGAAGCTGGCGGTATTTTACAGCGCTTCGCGCAAGATTTTCTTGATTCTTCTAAGGAAGAAAATATTAAAGAAAGGGCTGAAGCATGAGTGAAATAACTTTTCCACCTCAACTAAGAATTGTCGCTACTTATATGCGTGGCGGTACAAGTAAAGGGTTGTTTTTTAATAATCAGGATCTACCCAAAAAGCACAGGTTCCTGGTTTGCTTCGTGATCAAATATTATTAAGAGTGATCGGTAGTCCAGACCCCTACGGCAAGCATACCGATGGTATGGGAGGCGCAACCTCAAGCACTAGCAAAACCGTGATCCTCTCTAAAAGTAGTAAACAAGATCATGATGTCGATTATCTATTTGGGCAAGTTGCCATTGATAAAGCCTTTATTGATTGGAGCGGCAACTGCGGTAACTTATCCGCAGACCGTTGGTGCTTTTGCCATTAATGCAGGGTTAATCGACAAAATGCTTATTCCTGAAAATGGTATCGCGATAGTGCGTATTTGGCAGGTCAATATTAGTAAAACCATTATTGCTCATATTCCAATTTGTAACGGGCAGGTGCAAGAATGTGGTGATTTTGAACTAGACGGTGTGACCTTTCCAGCTCGCCGAGATTAAAGTCGATTTTATTAGCCCTTCCGATGCAAGCAATGCCATGTTTCCAACGGGAAAGCTGATTGAAACACTTGAGGTTCCTGAACTAGGCTCCTTTGAAGTCACAATGATCAATGCAGGTATTGCCACGGTTTTTTTAGATGCTAAGGCTCTTGGATATTTAGGCACTGAAGGACAGGAAGCGATTAATAACGATGCGATAGCCTTGCAAAAATTTGAAACTATCCGCGCTTATGCCGCATTAAAAATGGGTTTAATAGATGATATTGAGCAAGCAATCAGCCGACAACATACGCCTAAAATAGCCTTTGTGAGCCCTGCTCAAGACTATATTTCATCAAGTGGAAAACACATCAATAAAACTGATATTGACCTCAATGGTCTCGTGCGTTGTCTATGGGTAAATTACACCATGCAATGATGGGTACCGCAGACCGTTGCCATTGGTACAGCGGGAGCTATTCCCGGCACCTTAGTTAATTTAATGTCAGGAGGAGGCGAACCTCAATCTATTGTTTTTGGTCACCCCTCTGGCACCTTAAAAGTAGGTGCAAAAGCAAAACAAGTAGACGGCCAATGGGCAGTGGAAAAGGTTTCAATGAGTCGTAGTGCAAGAATATTAATGGAAGGTTGGGTGCGTATTCCAGCAATAAAATAGCGAATAGAAAAGGAAAATGACGATGTCCGGATATCAAAGTGAATTTGAGCTAGCTAAAAATAATCCATCAGCATTTTGGAAAAAACAAGCTGAAGCCATTGAATGGTATAAGTTTCCAGAAACTATATTACAAAAAGATGAAAATGACATTGATCGTTGGTATTCGGACGGACAATTAAACACTTGTTTTCTAGCACTTGATTATCATGTATTAAACGGTCGAGGTGAACAAACAGCGCTCATTTATGACTCGCCCGTTACAGGACAAAAGCAATACTATAGCTATAAACAATTAACTAATCAGGTCGCTCGTACTGCGGGTATGCTTGCTGAAATGGGTGTAACAAAAGGTGATCGGGTCATTATTTATATGCCAATGATCCCTGAAGCCATGATGGCGATGTTAGCCTGTGCACGTTTAGGTGCGATACATTCCGTTGTATTTGGTGGCTTTGCGGCCAACGAGTTAGCCATTAGAATTGAAGATGCAGAACCGAAAGTGATCATGGCGGCTTCCTGTGGTATCGAAATTCAAAAAATTATCCCTTATATGCCAATGGTCGATAAAGCCATTATGGATAGTCGTTGGAAACCAGAGAAAGTCATCGTTTTTCAACGTCCTGAATGTGTCGCAGAACTTAACCATGAGCGCGATATAGATTGGTCAAAACAGGTTGCAACCTCTGCTTCTCATGATTGTGTTCCTGTTAATGGTACAGACCCTTTATATGTTTTATATACTTCTGGTACCACAGGAAAGCCTAAAGGCGTGGTACGTGAAAATGGTGGTCATGCCGTTGCCATGAAATACAGTATGTCGGTTATTTACGATGCTAAACCCGGCGATGTTTATTGGGCGATCTCAGATGTGGGTTGGGTAGTTGGTCACTCATATATTGTTTATGCGCCCCTTATTCATGGTTGTACGACTGTTTTATATGAGGGTAAACCCGTTAGAACACCTGATCCCGCCGCATTTTGGCGAGTTTGCCAAGAACACAAAGTTAATATCCTGTTTTCTGCCCCGACGGCTTTTAGAGCAATTAAAAAAGAAGATCCTAATGGTGAATTAATTAAACAATATCCGATGTCTGACTTACGCACTATCTTTATGGCCGGTGAACGTTTGGATCCGCCAACACTGGCATGGGTAGAAGAGAAAACTCAACGTCCAGTGGTGGATCACTGGTGGCAAACAGAAACAGGCTGGGCTATTTCTGGAAACCCATTAGGTTTGCAACAATTCCCATTAAAAGCTGGCTCCTCAACCAAACCAACACCAGGCTTTGATGTGCAAATATTTGATGAAGCAGGACAACCTTTAGAAGCTAATGCACAGGGCTTTATTGTTATCAAGCGCCCGCTTCCACCAGGTTGTTTAGCCACTGTATGGCGTAATCATGACCGTTTTCAAAGTGGTTATTTAACACAGTTTCCTGGTTATTATGTATCAGGTGATGGCGGTTATATTGATGAGGATGGATATTTATTTGTAATGGGCCGTATTGATGATGTTATTAATGTTGCAGGACATCGTTTATCAACCGGTGAAATGGAAGAAATTTTAGGTGCCCATGATGCTGTCGCAGAATGTGCGGTAATTGGTGCTCATGATGAGTTAAAAGGTCAAATACCCTTTGGTTTTGTGGTTTTAAAAGATGGTTATTATTCTGTTGATGGGAATATCGAAAAAGAGTTATTACTCAAAGTGCGTAATGAAATAGGTGCAGTTGCTAGTTTTAGAAACGTAATCATTGTTAATCGATTACCAAAAACACGATCTGGTAAAGTATTACGCAGAACCATCAAGCAAGTCACCGATGGTGAGCAATATGTTACTCCCTCAACCATTGATGACCCAAGCAGTTTAAGTGAAATTGAACAGGCCTTTAATCCTCAATAGTATTTCATAAACAGCTATTTAAAAGTACAAGGGAAATTTACTTTCCCCTTTTTAAATCAGGCTAACCTAGCCAAATGGCCATATGATTATCCCAGTGCCACTGAGTTTGTCGGCTTTTACCGGTCACATTTAACTCTCCATTACCAGTGCTGACTGTTTCTTGGTTCTGATATAAAAGCGTGCCACAGACTTCATTTAGTGGTTGAATATGATGCATCTTATTATCTTCAATAGACCAAGTAGCAAAACATCCACCACGGGGTGACGTCGCTACTATTTTTGTCTCATCAATAGCAACACTGCCAATGTAATCATCAAAACGTAACCAAGTTTCTTCCGAAGCGACCAAAGGCGTTGCTTGCTTTTCACCTAACTGGTGACGATAAATTAACGATGGAATATCTTCATCACCTTGATACTGGCAAGCAAAAGCAACAATACCTTTTGTGTTTACCCCTAAATGGCGAATACTCAACTGATGATCATCTATACTTATCTTTTGTGTTATTTGCCCTGTTTTTTTATCGATATAAAGTAACGCGGGTTGCATGCTATCAATATTTAGCTTTTCACGTCCCGATGTTTTTATTCCGCCGAGCGCTAAAATAAGATGCTGATCATCAGGGTGCATAACAATTTCATGTCCACCAAGTCCAAAATCATTAATTAACTGGCCAACTTTTTTTATCTGCTTACCTAATTGATAAATACCGATGCGGGTTTGTGATGACTCACTATCTCCTTCTGTAACGTACAGCAGGCCTTGCTGATCAAAAACACCATGGCCAAAGAAATGTTTTCCCGCTTCAATCTGATATTGATTAATCGCTTCACCTGTTGATGGCGAAAACTGGATAAAATAGTTATCGGGTCGACGTGCAAACACCACGGCTTGTTGATGTGCTTGGTCAATAGTAATGCCATGTCCGCGTGACGGTAGAGGTGTTTGACTTAAGGTATTTCCCTGTAAATCACTGCCCACTAAAAAGTATTGCTCTTGGTGTTTAGCACAGGCATATAAAATGGGGGTATTGCTCTCGCCCCTCAGCAAAACTCAGTGCAGGAAAAAGCCCTGCTAGACTAAGTTGTGCTGAAAAACGCAAAAAATCACGACGTAACATAGATTAATCACCATCCGTTGCATTAAAGCCAACCACAATCTTAAGTGCAACGGGCACTTCTTCCTGTAATTGGTAGGTCAATGTATCCATCGACATTTTACTCAGAAACACTTGTCTTAACCCTGATTTATCACTTAATAGTTTTTTTAGACTTGGCTCATTTGGCCAATTACTTAATAAAGTCTCAAAAGTTCCTTCAATACTTTCCGATAAATCAGTCTGTTTTTCATTTATTAACTGTGGTTTTACACCTTCTACAAAATATTGATGTAACGCTTGATAACTAGTTTTAAGCAGTAACATCGAACTTTCAGAGCGCCATGCTTCTGCTTGATAAGGTCGCGGTTGCGCATTACCCCAAGGAGCATCAAACTTCTTATTGATATAACTTAATTGGTGCGAAAGTTCTGCAACAATATGTTGTTCAATATCCTTTTGTTGCTTAGAATCTTTACTTTGCACCAATAAACTCGGTGCATATTGCTCTGACCAAGCACTACTAATACGCTGGCTATTGTTTCCTAAATTATTAGCAATTGCCGTTGCTAAGGAACAGTTTTCAGCATTGAGGGTTTGCTCAAAAATTAATAGCTCCAATGCGCCTAACCCTTTCACCGCAACACTTTGCTCACTGATTTTTTGTGTATTCCAATCACTTTCCTGAGCTTGCAATAATTGTTTTATCTTACGTCCAGTAATATCTTTTTTGTCAGGCCAAAATTGGAAAGACCAAGCTAGATCAAATTCAGTGATCGGCCCCTTTGTAACGCCTTGAAGTGGCATCCAAGCTTGCATAGTATTTAGCCAATTTTGTTGGATATTTTGTTGTGACTTAGCAAAATCATCAGCCAAACAAAAAGCGTTAATTGAATCTGCTAAAGCATGCGTTTTTTGCTCAAAATTTTGGCTTTGTTGTATTCTTAATGTATTAATTTGTTCAACTAAATTAACTTCAGTACTTATTGCTGGCGTTGCAACTAAGCAACTCAGTAGTAATATTTTTTTCATGTTTTAAAGCCTATTTATAAAGAATTAAGGAATGCCAATAAGGCTTCACGTTCACTTTTGCTTAATGCGAGAAACCAGATTGTTTTGCCTGCTCAGCTTCACCACCATGCCAAAGAATCGCCTCTAGAATATTACGTGCTCGACCATCGTGTAATAAAAACGTATGGCCATTAACTTCCTTTTGATAACCAAGTCCCCACAGAGGTGGCGTCCGCCATTCCTGTCCATTTGCTAAAAACTCTGGCCGATTATCAGCGAGTCCAATACCCATATCATGAAGAAGAAGATCCGTATAAGGCGTGATTGCTTGCTCGGACAATGCGGGTAATTCATCCCTTTTGCTGTTGTATACTGGCTAACATGACAAGATTGACAGTTCGCCTGCTGGAAAATTTGCTTACCTTGCATTACTTTTTTAGAGTTCATATTACGGCGTGCTGGCACAGCAAGGTGTTGACTATAGAACTCAACAAAATCAAGGATTTTATCGCTTACCTCTAACTCGCCACCATGAGGAGCATTCTTACAAGCCACTTGCTTATCGGTACAATCATCACTTAAAAAGAGTCTAGAAGTCAGGCCTAAGTCACCTGAGAAGGCAGATGCATTTTGTTGCATTAAGTTAGGTTGACCCGCTTTCCAGCCAAAACGACCTAGGGTTGTTTGTTTCTTTTCTACGTCCCAAACATAATTAGCCTTGCCACTAATACCATCATTATTTGCATCATCGGGGTCTGCGTTAGCTAAAATATCCGCTTCACTGATGGTTTCTAATAATCCTAAACCAATCATCGTTGGAGCAACACGTACAGACATCATAATATCTTTATGCATAGGGCCATATTTTAAATCACTAATAGTTAGCGTTGGTTTACGTAATTCAACTTCAAAACCATCCTTAAAGGTCTCTTTATGGTAATCGTAACTTATTTGCACTTGCCCTTCAGAGTCTATGCCTTGAATGGCCATATCCTGTAACTGCCCACCATAAATAGGATCGCCAATAGTTCCTTCTTTGATAAGGCGTGCTTGTTGTTCTGCTGTGCTTGCTGGAATACTTAAACGCACTAACATACTAATTGCGTTTGGCTCGCCCGCTTCTTTAGCTTTACCACGACCATCTTTGATGTGGCAACCCTGACAAGCATTGGTATTCATAACTGGACCTAATCCATCTCGCGCATCAGTACTCGCTGGTGCACTTACCCAAGGGTTACGAAAAAACTATTACCAACACTAAAATCAATACGTTTCATTAATTCTAAATTACTAGCGGGCATGGAATATGCGTTACTACCGGTTTGCTTTGTGGTTGTACCACCACCCGATTTTGCAGATTCAGCAATAACCGAGCTACTTATAAAAAATGAAGATAGAAAATAAAGTATATTTTTTCGAAATTTAGTCATATTTTTAAACTTAAAAAGGACGGAAAGACCGTCCTGTTTTTTCAATGTATTACATCAGATTTGATGTCACTTAAGTTGTCTTAATTAATTGCTTAAGACAACTTAAAAAGTTAATTAAAACTCATGGTCAGCAGTATCTGAATTAAGGTTATTAACACCTAATACTGCAGATGCTTTTTCAATTTCAACTGTTTGTGCAACTAAACTCTTAATTGACGCAGTTACTAATTCATTACCGCTTTTGTTACCTGTTGCAATCAGTTGGTCAAATGCTATGCCGTTTTCTGCTGATTCAACTAATGTATGGACTTGCTTATCGGTCGCAGAAACTGCTGTTGAAGTTTGCGTCGCAATAGACTCATCGCTCTTAGCTACTAACTCGTTAAGGCTTGGGCCAATGACTCTTGTGCCATCTATACGAGTATAACTACCAAACCACACATTACTAATACCTTTTTGATTATAGTAGTGAGAATTATGAGTATTATCAGAGAAACAATCGTGCTCATCTTCAGGCGAATTAGCTTCTAAAGCTACTTTCATACGTTCACCCGCCAATTCACCTAGAGAAAGCGATCCCATACCAAATAACATAATACGTAAACCTTCAGTAGGTGCTTTTGCAGTTAATTCACTACGGTAATTCTGACCGTTATCTGCCCATTCCGATTGCATCCAAGTCAGGTCATTAACTAATAACGTTGATGCTCGCCTGTAGATATTCAGCACGACGATCACAATTTCCACCAGTACACCCTGCACCTTCTACAAAGTCTGTATAAGCACGAGCACCTGCGCCTGAATTTGTGCCGTTAAGATCTTGTCCCCATAAAAGGAACTCAATAGCATGATAACCTGTTGCAACATTTGCTTCTGAACCAGCTAGTTCATTTAAGCTAGCTAATAAATCAGGAGTAATTTCACTAACATCAAGGGTATTGTTACCTACTTGAAGTGTTTTATTAGCAATAATATTTGCCGTTGCACCTGCATTACCTAATTCATGATGGTAAGCACCCGCTTTAACATAATCTATCATGCCTTCATCAAGAGGCCATGCATTTAACTGCCCTTCCCAATCATCAACCACTACATTGCCAAAACGGAAAACTTCACTTTGTTGGTATGGAACACGAGTCGCTAGCCAAGCTTTTTTTGCTTGCTCTAAAGTAGCTTTAGATGGAGAAGCAATAAGGGTTTTAATCGCAGTATCAAGCTCTTTAGCCGTCGTTCCAGCGTCTTGGTATACCGCTAACGCAATATCAGCATAATGATTAACAACATCTTTAGGCTCTGTTGCTAAGGCATTTTGACTAATAACTGTTGCGCTAATAAGTAATGCTAAGGCACTTTTTTTCATGTTAATTTCCCTTTATTTCGACAATAATAATATATCGTTAATGGTTATGATTATCATTAACCTTGATTTGCTAATTGTAAAACTAATTGATAATGATTTGCAATAACAATTAATAAAAAAGTTGTTATAATATGTTGGTTAATATTATTAAGGATTTTTATGCCACTTTCCCGTCGCCAATTTATTAGTAGTGCTTTGCTTTTACCCATTAGTTCCTTATTGCCTCGCATTTCCTTAGCAAGTGATGAAGAAGGCTTTGATTATGTATTAAAGGCACAGCAGGCTACTCTCGATATTACGCCTGGTGGTTTAACAGAAGGTTTAGCCTTTGATGGACAATTTCCCGCCCCTGTTATTCGAGCGCAACAAAATAAAAAAATTCGCATCAAATTTATTAATCAATTAACAGAGCCAACGACCATTCATTGGCATGGTTTACGTATTCCTATTGAAATGGATGGTGTACCCTTTTAAGTCAAGCACCTATTCAACCTGGCGATTTTTATATTTACGAATTTACGCCACCCGATGCAGGTACCTTTTGGTATCACCCTCACGTCAATAGCCTTGAGCAATTAGGTAAAGGCTTAGTCGGTGCATTTATAGTTGAAGAATCTGAGGCAGAGCAAGCTGAACTTGGCTTTGACCAGGATATTCCTTTAATACTTAAGAACTGGCATTTAGACGATCAAGGCCAATGGTTACCATTGTCGACACCAAGACAAGTCGCACGTATGGAACCCAGGACGAATTGAAACCATTAACGGAATGATTGCTCCAGAGTTAAAAGTGCAAGCAGGTGCTTTAATACGCCTACGCTTTTTAAATGTCGATAATACGGTCATGTATCGCTTGGTTATACCTGAAAACTTAAATGCTAAAGTGATAGCGATTGATGGAAATGCGATTAAACATCCCTTTGCATTAAAGGATGCATGGGCAATGGGGCCAGGTATGCGTTTAGATATCGCTTTTATTGCCCCAGCAGAGTCAGAACAAATAATTAGCATTAAAAACCGTCAGGGTAAGCTTAATTTCAACTTTTTCACCTTAAAAACGCAGGGAAAAGAGAACCAAAAAATAAAAATATTCCTACCCTGCCGGCTCCTGTTATTCCTAAACCGAACCTAGACAAAGCAGAAGTAATTAATTTCACCTTTGAATGGGAAGGCGCAATTACCCCTGCCGATAAGCAATTAAAGGGACAACATGATTTTTGGGTGATTAATAAGCGTGCCTGGGAAGGTATGGGCAAAAACAACATTCCAGCCCCCTTAGTAAAATTAGAACTTGGTAAAAGCTATATTTTTAAATTACGTAATGTGACTCAATACCACCACCCGATTCATTTACATGGTCATACTTGGACGGTACTAAGCTCTAATAAACGAAAAATTTTCCCTCAGGGATACCATACCGATACCGTGCTATTAGGCAAAAACGAAACCGTGACTGTGGCCTTTGTTGCCGATAATCCTGGCCGATGGATGTATCATTGTCATGTCATAGAACATATGAAAACTGGCTTAATGGGCTTCATTGAAGTAAGTTGATATTTTTTATAACATGAGAAGATTATAAAATTAAAACAGTAGCTTAACAAAAACCTAAATAACGAGGTAAATATGCAATTTTCTAGATTAGGCTCAAGTGGCTTATCCGTTTCACGTGTCTGTTTAGGCAGTATGACCTGGGGATTACAAAATAATCAGCAAGATGCCAATGAGCAAATTGACTATGCCTTATCTCAAGGTATTAATTTTATTGATACAGCAGAAATGTATGCTATTCCTCCTTCTCCCGATACCTACGGTAAAACAGAACAAATTATTGGCAATTATATCGCGACTAATCCACATAAACGCAAAGATTTTGTATTAGCGAGTAAAATAGCAGGTGCGGGGCTTGCTTGGGTTCGCGATGGTGGCCCGATCACGGGGCAAGCAGTGCTTGATGCCGTTGATGCTTCTCTAGCGCGTTTACAAACTGACTATATCGATCTTTTCCAATTGCATTGGCCGAATCGCACTACGCCTCATTTTGGCAAACATGCACCAGGTGCGTTTAATTTTACTGATATTGATAATGTACAACACACAGAGGAAATGCTTGAAATTCTACAGGCACTCGATAAATGCATTAAAGCAGGTAAAGTTAGATTTTGTGGTCTGAGTGATGATACTCCCTGGGGAATTAATACTTACTTAAAACTCAGTGAAAAGTATGATCTACCAAGAGTCGTATCAATCCAGAATGAATTTAACTTACTTCATACTAAAGATTGGCCATATCTGATTGAAAACTGTGTTCATGAAGATATCGCCTACTTACCTTGGTCTCCAATGGCGGCTGGGTATGTTAAGTGGTAAGTACTTAAATGGCGCACGTCCAGAGGGAAGTAGATTAACCTTTAGCCAACGAAATCGTTTATTCCGAGATACACCAACATCGGAGCTTGCGATTAAAGCTTATCAAGATGTGGCAATTGCGCATGGTATGACAGTGAGCACAACTAGCATTAAAATGGGTAGATCAAGTCAATGGTGTTACTTCTACTATTATTGGTGCTACTACTATGGATCAGTTAAAGGAAGATATAGAAGCCTTTAATGCTCCACTATCATCAAAAGCATTAACGGATATTGCATCTGTTTTAAAACAATATCCTGCGCCATTTTAGTTTTACGACTAGCTTCCGCCTAGAATCTACTCACCTCACAACTTGCTAAACTTTGCATCTTGAATGGTAACGGGTATATAACCACGCAAACAAAAAGCCCTATTAGTTAACTAATAGGGCTTCACTCCAATCAATCCAAAACAAGTAAACTCAATTATTAAGCTAAGCTTGCCACGGAATTTTTATTGCTCGTTGAAAATGGCACTGCACTTTTATGTAATGCATTTAACACAGCCTGCAAAGATGCACTGACAATATCTTCACACTTAGCTGCAGACACAGTAACGTGTACCTTGAATGCTTAATTGTACATAGGCAATCGCTTCAGCCTGTTCATTTTCAGCACCTAATTTATTTGGTAAAGCATGCTCATTATAATCAATTAACACAATATCATGGTTAATTGCTTCACTTAATCCTCTTACAAAGGCATCTAACACACCTTTACCTTCACCACGAATTGCAACCTTCTGTTGCTCAGCAGATAGCTCCGCCTGCAAAATATCTTTATGGCCATTACGATTAAGTTGATAGCTGTTAATTGCCACATTTTGCTCTGGTACTAAATAGGTTTCTGTAAATATTTCATGAATAATAACAGGTGATACTTCGCTTTCGCTTTCTTCAGCAACAGCTTGTACATAAGGGCTAAAATCAACCTGCATCCAACGTGGCATTTGAATGCCATAATCCTGTTCTAATACGTAAGCGACACCACCTTTACCAGACTGGCTATTAATACGAATAACCTGCTGATAAGTTCGCCCTAAATCTCGGGGGTCAATTGGAAGATAAGCGACTTCCCAGGCAGTTTCTGGATCAACAGAACGTTTTTCTTCATCAATCGCCATACATTTATTAATTGCGTCTTGATGGCTACCAGAAAAGGCGACAGAACACTAATTCGCCTGCATAGGCGTGTCTTGGGTGTACAGCAAGTTGAGTACAACGCTCTACGGTAGCGATAATTCTGTCCATATCGGCAAAATTTAATTTTGGATCAATACCTTGGCTATAAATATTCATGGCCATAGTAACAATATCCATATTCCCCGTGCGCTCTCCATTACCAAGTAATGTACCTTCGATTCGGTCTGCCCCAGCTAATACGCCTAATTCAGCGGTACGCAACACCACAACCTCTATCATTATGAGTATGTAAACTGATAGTAACTGCATCACGATAGCTAATATTATCGCAAATCCACTCTATTTGATCTGCATAGACATTCGGTGTAGAGACTTCTACCGTAGCCGGTAGATTAATAATTACTTTATTTTCAATCGTCGGTTGCCACACATCAATCACTGCATCACAGACTTCAACGGCATAATCCATTTCTGTGCCAGTAAAACTTTCAGGTGAATATTGAAATGACCATTTTGTTTCAGGTTGAGCGATAGCAAAATCGCGCACAAATTTAGCGCCCTCTACGGCAATCGCTTTGATTTCATCACGTGACTTTTTGAAAACTTGCTCACGTTGAACTTTAGAAGTCGAATTATAAAGATGAACAATGGCTTTTTTTGAACCTTTCAATGCTTCAAAGTCGCGTGCAATTAAAGGTTCTCTCGCCTGGGTTAACACTTGAATAGTGACATCATCAGGAATTAAATCCTGTTCGATTAATTGACGAACAAAATCAAAATCAGGTGCAGAGGCGACCGGAAAGCCAACTTCGATTTCTTTGAAACCAACGTCAACTAATAACTTAAACATATCTAACTTTTGACTTGGGCTCATTGGCTCAATCAGTGCTTGGTTACCATCGCGTAAATCAACACTACACCAAAGAGGCGCTTTATTAATAACTTCATTAGGCCAACGACGGTCTGCTTTTTGAATAGGCTGAAAAGCACGGTATTTGTTATGATTAAATTTTGTATTGTTATTAGCTTGATCTGACACGATTCACTTCCTTTAAGGCTTATTGAGAGGAGAAACGAATTAGCGAGTTGGCTCATCATTGTAAGAGTATTGCCACCCGTTTCCGGTTAGAAACTTCGCTCGCTATCCATGGTGCTACTATAGCTAAGATTTATGAGTGAATGGTTGCAAAGATCACTTTCATTAAGCACAATAAAGCAATAAATAACTAACCATGCATACAATAGTAGTTTTTAAAACTAAACAGGGGTTATATAGTGCAAGAAGTACTTCAAGATCCAATAAAATTGGACAGAACTGATAAAAAAATTTTGCAACTTATGCAAGCTAATGCGCGTATTAGTAATTTAGAACTTGCTGATAGCATTGGTTTATCTCCAACCCCCTGCTCACGTCGGGTTAAGCGACTTGAAGAATCTGGCATTATAGATAAACATGTCACTCTTTTGAAGCCTCAAGCTTTAGGACTAAACCTAACCGCTATGATAGGTATCACTATGGACAGACATACACCTGAACGCTTTGAAAACTTTGAAAAAGCGATCACCCAATTGCCAGAAGTTTTAGAGTGTTTAATTGTTACCGGACAATCCGCGGATTTCTTATTAAAAGTCGTAGTACGAGATATGCAACATTATGAACGTTTCTTACTTGGTCATATCACCCGGTTGGAGGGAGTCACAGGTGTACATTCTAGTTTTGTTTTACGAGAAGTAATGAAAAAAACAGAGCTACCCTTGGGTTAGGGTTTGGCAAACATTTTAGAATAGTATATTTTTAGACATAATATGTTACAGTAATTTGAATTATATAATCGACTTTCAACATAAGAGAATACAATGAAACAACTATTAGAATTTATCCCCTTAATTATCTTTTTTATTGTTTATAAAATGGTTGATATCTACGCGTACCACAGGGGCACTGATGATCGCAATGACCGTCACATTTATTTATAGTTATTTTAAAAATGGCAAAAAAGCTGAAAAAATGCAGATTATCACCCTTGCGATGATTTTAATTTTTGGCACCCTGACCCTAGTTTTACATAATGATGCCTTTATTAAATGGAAGGTAACCCTAGTTTATGCTGTTTTTGCAATTGGTTTATTAGTAACTCAGTTTGTATTCAAAAAACCCGCGATCAAACAAATGTTAGGTAAAGAATTAACATTGCCTGATCAAATCTGGAATAACTTAAATCTAGCTTGGGCAATATTTTTTGCCGTATTAGGTTTGCTTAATATCTACGTTGCCTTCAATTTATCTCAGGAAATTTGGGTTAACTTTAAGGTATTTGGTTTGTTAGGAGTCACTTTGGTATTTACCGCTTTAAGTGGTTTGTACCTTTATAAACACTTACCTACCACGGATAAATCTGAAGAAGAATCAAAATAAAGAGGATAATATGTTATACGTTATTTTTTCACAGGATATTGAAAATAGTTTGCCATTACGTCTTGAAGCTCGTCCTGCGCATATAGCTCGCTTGCAGGAGTTGAATGAACAAGGTCGTTTATTGGTTGCAGGACCAATGCCGGCAGTTGATAGTAACGAGCCCGGTGAAGCGGGGTTTACTGGTTCAACAGTGATAGCCGAGTTTGATTCTTTATTAGAGGCTCAACAATGGGCTGATGCCGACCCTTATATTGAAGCTGGTGTATATGCATCAGTCATTGTAAAACCATTCAAGCAAGCTTTACCTTAAACAAACAGAGCCAGTTAAATACTGGCTTTTTCTTTGCAAAGTAAGCAGGTCAAGCGCTTGTTTGCTTGATGCGATCTGCAGAATGAGTATGCTCACTACCAGTAAATAATTTCTGAGCTTTTAATTGTTGTAGCGGAGATAATTCGCTGTATAAAAGCGTATCAACATCAATTGAATCTCCATCGGGAACACAGTGACTTGCCCTTCTCTTAAATAATAGAAGCAGTTTAAATATTGTTTTTCTGTTTCCGCTAATTTACTTAACGACTCTCTGGTATGAGATTTTTTATGTCTTGATTGAAAATCAGCAAATTGAATCACAAGATCCACTTTTGCCTTTCTTTTCTGGGCATTAGCTTCAGAGAATAAGCTTTTACTGACCTGTTGTGCCTTATTGATTAGCCTTTTGAAAATAATAGCTTCAACGGGTGGTAATGCCATAAATAACTCCGCCAATAATTGCGGAGAGAGGAATAGAGCCTTTTGTGACGCTTTATCTGACAAATAAAAGCGTACAAGAGGTAAACATTTGTTACCTAAAAAAAGTTCGATATCGACATTCTTCACTGCTATTGCATTTAACAGTTGTGTTGGTGGTACTTTTAAAAGATGCCATGATGCAATCAAGTTTTGATTAACTTCTAAAAATTCTTGCTCACTAAAACTAGTAAACACATGTATTAATGCTTCTTTGTTTTTTAGTAAAATATTCATATTATTTTCCTAATAGACCCAAACTTCAACACGACGATTTTTACTTCTTCCCGCGACCGTTTCATTTGATGCAATCGGCAATTCAGCGCCAAAACCTTCTACTGCAGTAATGGTTAACCCATATGCATTAAGCTCTTTTTCGAGCAAGCCTGCTCGTAATAATGATATTCTCACATTCATCTCAGGATCACCTAAAGAATCAGAGAAGCCCATTAATACAACCCGCCTTCCTCTATGTCTCGATAAATACTCAGCTAAACGTTTAATATCAACTTTAGCTTTATTATCAAATTCATTACTACCACTTTGAAAGTGGAAGTTTACCGATAAACGACTTGCCACTTCTGCATATTGATTATATTTTTCTGGCGCATTGATAACTTTATAGGTTTCTTCTAATTGTATATTCTGAGAAACAAAACCAATTTGGTCAACAACATTCTGCCCATCTATTGAAACAATGTAGCGGCTAAAATCCAATGCCATGGCATTGCCATAGGCAGGCACATACATATATAAGCGTCGAGATAATATATAATCTTCAGTGCTTGTTGTAAAACGTGTTGGATGAATCACCGCACTATCATAGGTTGCTGAAATCGCTAATGCCTTAGCATTATTAACATATGGTAAGCTGATAAATCCAATGCCAGCTATATCCTGTGCTACCTGAGTCGAAAGATCACTACTTGATTCATAACGTTGACTATTTTTATTTAGCTGTCGAAAGTTTGCCTTGAGCACTAAACTATTAAAAGTATCCCAGGTACCTGAATGATTATCACGAGCATATAAATTAATCTCCAAATCATTACCACCAACTTCCGACCAATTAACAATTTCCCCTGAAAAATCTTCGCTAAATCGGCATTGCTTAGGCTTTTTACCGGATTATCTTTATGAACAATGATTGCTAAGCTATCTAAACCGATAACATATTCTTGGTTCGGTGAAGATAAATCGCCTTTAGTTAGACGCAAAGCTTCTATTTCATCTTCTTTTATTTTACGTGATGACATGCCCATATCAGCTGTATCGGCAAGCAAATCCTCAAAACCAGTACTAGAACCGTGTGCATGTAACTGAATTGCATACACTTGATCATTCTGTACATATTGCAACTCTCGCTCTGCAGACGCGTCCTCTTTTACAACCCATTTCATATTAGTCACGGATTTAGAAAGTAGATAGGACTCTAATAAAGCAGGCGCTAATTTTTCACCAATAGTGTTTGAACCATGTAAACGTAGTGTAACGGTACGCTCATCACTTGGTAATTGAATATTAGTTTTCTTAACCACTGGCGCAATCAAAACAGCTGGCTCAGATACCTCTTCAATTGGAGATTCTTCTACTACCTGTGCCTGTTCAATCTGTTCAACCTCAATTTTTTGTTCAACAGCTTCAACAATCGGAGCCTCTATTTGCGGCTCACTAACAAGGGGTTGAGCTACTTCTTTATTACCGACACTGATATTAAGGTAACCACTCTGCCAGCTAACAAAACCAGCAACTAAAATAATCAATAGTAATGATATTAAAATAATAGAAAAAGGTGATTTTTTCGTTTCTCTATTAACGGGTGTTTCAATAGATTCTTCAACGGGCTCTGTCGTTTCTATTTTAATATAAACCGACATTTGTTTTAATTCTGTGACAAGATCATTAAGCTCTTGTGTGCCCAAGCCATCTAATTCCGACAAAACTGTTAAACGATATTCTTTATCTGACACCATTTTATCTAGGGATATTTGAATGTTTAGTTCGGCATCTGCAATTGTTTTAAGTGCTAAAAGTTGCTTTTTATATTCAGGGTTAATTATCAACTTTTCATTGGTTGTGCTTTCTTGAACAGACATCTGTATCCCTAGCAATAGTTATTTTATTCCGTTATTGGCACTATTCTACTTTTTATTTTCACAGTTCGACCGACAACTGTCAACAACGTAATGATGATTTTATAATGGCAAAAGCATGATTGTAAAAAGAAAATAACAATATAATATAAAAAAGCATTCTTTTATATCTGTTAATTCCTAAAAGAGAGGCGTAAATAATAGATGTTTAGAAGACAACAGAGATAAAGGCGACGTAAATGTCGCCTTTTAATATGATGTGCTTAGTTAGAGTGTAACATGCTGTTTAATTCAACTGCACTTTTGTTTGCTAGACATTCAATTTGACCCGTCATTGAATTACGACGGAATAAAAGATCATCTTTATTCGCTAATTCTCGTGCTTTAGCAAAACCTGCATCATTACCTTCATTATCAAGTAATTTCACTTTTGAACCTGCAGTAACATATAAACCAGACTCAATAGTACAACGACTTCCCAATGGAATACCTAAACCAGCATTAGCGCCTAATAGGCTGTTTTCACCGATTTTAATGACCATTTTACCACCGCCACTCAGTGTTCCCATGATAGATGCACCACCACCAATATCAGAACCTTCGCCTACCATAACACCCGCAGAAATACGCCCTTCAACCATGCTAACACCAGTTGTTCCGGCATTGAAGTTAATAAAACCTTCATGCATTACAGTTGTACCCTCACCAACATGAGCACCTAAACGAACACGTGATGTATCTGCAATACGAACGCCTGCTGGTACAACGTAATCAACCATTTTAGGAAATTTATCAACACAATCAACAGTGATAGTTTCGCCTTTTAAGCGAGCTTCAATTTGACGATCAGCCAATTCAGGTAAATCAATCGCACCTTTATTTGTCCAAGCGATATTATGTAATACACCAAAGATGCCATCTAATACCAAACCATGTGGTTGTACCAAACGGTGAGAGATAAGTTGTAATTTAAGGTAACCTTCAGAGACTGTCGCTGGTGCTTCATCGGTTGCTAAAATAGTTAGCACAAGCGGTTGTGTTGATTTGGTTGCCGCTGTTGCAAAATCAGCATTAGCTGTTTCATTAACACCATTAAAGGTCGCACTTAATTGTTCAGCAAGGGTCGCAGTCACTTCAAATGTCGCATTTCCACCTTCGTATCCAACAAGGGCACCAATCACAGCAACTAGGTCTTCACTTGGGTTTAAAAGCGGATTAGGGAAAAAAGCTTCAATAATTTTTTGATCGCGGTTTTTAGTGGCTGTACCAAAAGCTAGGGCAAAGGTAGACATGAATTAAGCTCCAATAATATATAATCTAAAATAAAGCGATATCATAATGAAGTAAACGAAGATATAAAGCGATAAATGCAAATCTGACTAATTAATTAGCTCCTGTTGCCGTTTTATGACGAATTGAGCGAAATAGAATGGGAAATAAAAGAAATATGCACTCTAAAGATAATGTACTTATTGTTGCAATAATGAGCCCAAAGATAATCGCTTCACTGCTCAAAACGATATTTGCTTGGTAGTTATTTTTAGTTTCATTAAACAAAGGCTGGTTAATTTGGGTCATTAGAAAAAAGTAACGTTTAAAAGCGACTTGCTTAAGGCGTGTTTTTTGCTCACTTAAAAAGTCAGTTCGTTTTATCAAAGCTTCAATAATACTGGCTTCTGCTTTAAAAAGAGCAACATCACTTTTATTATGATGTGTTAAAACCGCACTTAAATCTCCCTCAAATAACCTGTCTGCTAATTGTTGATATTGTTTCAACTGCATCTTTGATTCTTGAAAATGGGCATCTAAACGTGTTTCATAAAGATGCGAGAAGCTTGGCACTTGCAACCCTATTAACAAGGTCAAAGCAAAAATGACCTTTAAGCTATAGCGTTGCAATAAAGCCAAAAACACTACTTAAATCCGCGATCTTTACGTAGGGTTTCATAGGCTTTTTGAATATCCTGTGCTTTTTCCTTAGCAAGGTTCATCATCTCTTCTGGTAACCCTTTTGATGCTAATTTGTCAGGATGGTTTTGACTCATCAATTTACGGTAAGCACGTTTGATCTCTTTATCCGTTGCACTTTCTTCAACACCCAAAATTTTATAGGCATCATCTGTACTAGCCTGTTGCTGTTGTTGCTGTTGACCTTGATGAAAATGTTGTTGTCCCTCGATCATCTGCAATAAACGATCTAATTCAAAGCGTGAAAAACCAAGTTGCTCAGCAATGGTATAAAGAATCGATTTTTCTTTATCATCAATTCGTCCATCTGCAAAAGCCACTTGTACCTGAATGCCAAGAAACATTTGTAATACGTTACGGTCTCCACGCACCATATCCTTAAATTCAATCAAGGTATCATGTAACGGAAAATCAGGGCTTTTACCAACGGCAAAAGCACTTTGTGCCAATGTACGAGCTTCAGCCTGCAAACGCATTTGATCCATATAAGCATTAGCAACTTGAATATCTGTTTGTGTAATTTGGCCCTTCGCTTTGGCAATATGCCCCATCACAGAAAATGTAGCATTAAAGAATATTTTTTGTCTTTCTTGACTAGACACACTATTGCCAAACAATCCGTTTTGAATATTGAAATTAATAGCACGTGCGCGGTCAAATCGATGGCCTAACCAAATTCCCAATAACATGCCAAAGATATTGCCAAACATATACCCAAAAAACCACCTAATATTTTTCCCCAAGAGCGCATAAACATTCTAACCTTTGCATGTAATAAATTATTTTTACTATTTTGACCAAGTATCCACTAATTTACCAATTTTTTAGCTTAAATTAAAAAAATTAATCAAAAACAACGTTCAAAGCTTGGAGCACGAGATCGTTTGCTGATATTCTTAGCTTTTTATCTGCCTAGCGTATTCATAATTCTCGGTACTGATTCTAGGCAATTTTTTGTGAGCAATAAATGTTAAAAAAACTTTCATGGTTACTACTTCTACAACCAGTAGTAAATGGCTATGCAGAGCAGAAAGCCAAAATAGTTCAGAAGATACAGCAATAGAGCTAAGTGAAGAACAAGTGATTGCACCACGTTCTCAGAAAGATTTTTTCGTCAATGTTATATTCGTGTCCCCCCATTGTGCCAAATACACAAACTCAACCCGATGAACAAATCCCTGTTAATATTGATGCATTATTTGTTTCAGGGTCAAAAAGTAAATTAATCTATCAGGATGAAGTAAATTTAACTCAGGGAGATAAATTCCTTTCCGCAGATAAGATGACTTATTATATAGATGAAGAACATGCACTTGCTGAGGGTAACGTTAATTTTATTAATGGTTCTGTAACACTTAATGCAAGTGATGCCGAGGCAAACCTAAACAGTTCAGAAAAAACACTTTATGATGTTGAGTATCAATTCCATGGGCAAGGTGGTCGCGGTAGCGCTAATAAAGCTTACGATAACGGTGCAGAGTTATTTGAACTAAACTCGTCAACTTATACTGCTTGTCCTCCTGAGGATACAACCTGGACGCTCGACGCAACTACTATTTATATTGATAAAGCGAATGATGTCGGTAGTGCTTATAATGCCGTCTTACGTATTAAAGATGTGCCTGTCTTTTATTTTCCTTATATTACCTACCCCCTCAGTGATAAACGTAAAACAGGGTTACTTTTCCCGAGTTACGCTTACTCAGATACCGACGGGTTATCAATGACCCAACCTTTATATATTAATATCGCACCTAATATGGATGCAACCATAACGCCAACTTACATTCAAAATCGAGGCACCCAGTTTGCCGGTGAATATCGTTATTTATTTGATATAGGTAGCGGTAATATTCAAGGTGAATATTTAGATGATGATAAAATCCGTGGCTATGATCGCTACCTTTATCATTGGGATCACAGTGCGACTTTCGCACAAAATTGGAACTTTGAAGCACGTTATAATGAAGTCAGCGATGATTATTATTTTACTGATATTGATACCCCCTTTGGTGATAGAAGCGATAATCAACTACTACAAACTGCATCACTAAGTTATCGCCAAGAGAACTGGAACAGTGAACTTGAAGTACGTGAATTCCAAGTATTAGGTAGTGATGATACTCCCCATAAAGTATTGCCTAAATTAGCATTTAATTATTATCGACCTCTCAACTGGCGAAGCCTTCAGTTTGCCTTATATTCTGAGGTTTCTAAATTTGAACATGCCGATGATGACGTTTATACCGGCACTCGTGTGCATTTTGAACCTAAAATTTCATTACCGCTTTATTACAATTCTTTATTCGTGAATACTGAATTAAAGTACATGCTCAGTTATTATCAGCAAAGTCTCCCCGATGAAGACAAAGAAGATTGGTATTCATATTTAGAAGAAAGTGAAGCACGTTACTTGCCTTCCTTCAAAATCCACTCGGGCATTAACTTTGAAAGAGACTTTACCTTTTTAAATAACCAATACAAACAAACCTTAGTGCCACAAATTCAGTATTTATATGTGCCCTACAGAGACCAATCTGCAATCGGTACCTACGATACCGATAATTTACAGCAGGATTATTATGGCTTATTCCGTGATAATCGTTATTCCGGTTTTGACCGTATTGCCGACGCAAATCAAATCACTCTTGGTGTTTCAAGCGACTTCTTGAATAGCCGAGGCAAGGAAAAAATGCGACTTGCCGTTGGTCAAAATTATTATTTAGAAGCATCAAAAACATTACTGCCAGATAGCACCTCAGAGCTAACCAGCGAGTCTCGTTCATCAATGATTGCAGAATTTGATTTAAACTTTGAAAACAACTACTTTTTCCATGCAGGTATTGAGTGGGATAACGATAACAATATTATTGAGCAGGGAAATACCACACTTGAAAAACGCTGGTTATATAATACCTTTGCACAGTTAAATTATCGTTATATAGCCGTCGATGATGAAGATGATAATGAATTTTTAGTTAATCAATTAGGCACAAAAATAAATTGGCCTATCAATAATCAGTGGACCGCATTTGCAAGTTACTATCATGATATTGAGTATAATCGATCTTATGAAAGTATTGTTGGTTTGAAATACCAATCCTGTTGTTGGTCACTCGGTTTCACTTACGATAACCACATGTTAGCCTATTATGATGATATAGAGGATATCGATGAAAATGTAGAAACCGAACAAACTATTAGTATAAATTTTGAATTAATGGGGCTTGGTGGTGTCGGATTTAATTCAGTTGATCAAGGATTGTTCGATTATGGTCGACCTTTCTATTTACAATAACGGAAATAAAATGAAACTTTTGAATAAACTATTTTTACCCTTTATTTGTGCGAGCATTTATTGCACCACAGACTATTGCGACGAGAACAAGGACAATCAATTGACAAAATTGAAGCCGTCGTAAATCAAGAGATTATCCTCAGTAGTGATGTGGCACGCCTAAAGCGTGAAATCATTAGTAGATATAATAAAAAGGGACAAACCTTACCTCCTGAAAATGAATTTATAAAACAAGTTCTTGATAAACTAATAACAGATCGCCTACAACTACAAATTGCAGACAGAATTGGTATGCGTATTAGTGACGCACAGTTGGATCAAACTATTCAACAAATTGTCGCCGATGATGGTTTGACCATTACACAATTAGTCGAGAAACTAGAAAACCGAGGTGATAGCTACGAAGCCTATAAGGATTCTATTCGAAATGAACTGACCATCAATGAAATAAGACAAATACAAGTTCGTCGACGCATCAATATTACAGATCAAGAAATACAGCAAATGGTAGAACGTTTGTCAGAACAAGGCGAAAAAACAACTCAATTTCGTTTTGCTCATATCATGCTTAAAGCAGAAAAAGGTGCCGATGCAAGTGAGCAACGTGAAGCCGTGGATGATTTAGCAGATAAAATTAAACAGGGTGCCAATATACAAAATCTTGCTATCGCTTATTCAGAGGGCCCTAAAGCGACCGAAGGTGGTGATTGGGGATGGCGTACAGAAGAAGAAATCCCAACCTTATTTGCAGATGTGTTTGACACTATCAATACAAAAAAAGGTGACGTCATTGGTCCGTTCCGCACTAATTTAGGTGTTCACCTTATTCAAGTATTAGATAAAAAAGGCGATGAAAATGTTATGACCGTTGAAGTAAAAGCTCGTCATATTCTCATTAAATCTAATATTATTTTAAGTGATGATAAAGCTCAAAGCCTACTAGCAAATTATCGTAAAGATATTTTATCTGGTACTAAAACCTTTGCAAAAATAGCAGAGGAAAACTCCCAAGACCCAGGCTCTGCAGTGAAAGGCGGTGATTTAGGCTGGGCGGATCCAAATATGTATGTGCCTGAATTTAGAGATCTTTCGCTTTCTTTACCAATAGGTGAAATCAGTCAACCTTTCCGCACAGCACATGGTTGGCACCTTTTACAGGTCATGGATAAACGTGAGTCTGATACCACTGAAAGCGCAACCAAACAAAAAGCCTATGGCATTTTATTCAACCAGCGTTTCCCTGCTGAAGTATACGCATGGATGAATGAAATTCGTCAAGAAGCCTATATTAAAATTAATAACCCTGATTACGTATTAGATGATGAATAATATGGATACTAATAAAACAGTTACCCCTATTATTGTTACTGCGGGTGAGCCCAGTGGCATAGGTGCCGATATTATTCTGCAATTAGCTAATCAGGAATGGTCTGTACCACTAGTAATTTGTTGTGATAAACAATTATTAGCATCGCGTATCAAATTACTCAATTTAGATATACAGTTAATTGATTACGATAATGCAATTGCACTACAAAGTTCTAAAATTGGCCAGTTAACTGTTGCGCATATGCCACTTAATACGCCTTCTGAGCCAGGAAAGCTGAATAAAGATAATGCTCAATATGTGCTCGATACCTTAAGTTTTGCAAACAAGGGCTGTTTATCAGGACAATTTTCTGCCGTGGTAACCGCCCCTGTACACAAAGGGATTATCAACGATGCCGGCATCAGTTTTAGCGACCATACCGAATTTTTTGCCGAGCAATCAAATACCGATTTAGTAGTGATGATGTTAGCAACAACAGGCTTGCGTGTTGCGTTAGTAACAACTCACTTACCATTGAAAGATATCTCCGCCGCAATTACTGAGCAACGATTAACCAGTATCACCAAGATATTAAATAAGTCATTACAAGTTAATTACGGTATTGCTAGTCCACGTATTTACGTCTGCGGATTAAATCCACATGCAGGTGAAGGTGGACATATGGGCCGAGAAGAAATAGAAGTAATTGAACCTACACTGGAAATCTTACGCCAGCAAGGGATCAATCTTATAGGCCCACTTCCCGCGGATACCCTTTTTCAAGAAAAATACTTGGATCAAGCAGATGTTGTTTTAGCAATGTATCATGATCAGGGGTTGCCCGTGTTAAAATACAAAGGGTTTGGAAAAGCTGTCAATATTACACTGGGCCTTCCTTACATCCGGACGTCAGTTGATCATGGTACTGCACTTGATTTAGCGGCAACCGGTAAAGCTGATGCAGGTAGTTTAGTATGCGCAGTTAATGAAGCAATCGTTATGACTTTAAGCCAAAATAACAAATAAAAAGTACCACTCAATATAGACCATTAACCTAAGTCTTTGACTAAGCTTTAATGGCAACCTACTGAGTAAGCTGAATTTAAATATAGAGAAACTATGAATAACAAAACACACTTAGGCCATACAGCGCGTAAACGCTTTGGACAAAACTTTTTACACGATGATTATATTATTGACTCTATTGTGGCGGCTATCGCACCACAGGCAGAGGATAACATTGTAGAAATTGGCCCAGGTCTCGGTGCATTAACAGAACCCGTGGCCAGTAAAGTGAATATATTGAATGTAGTAGAGCTTGATAGAGATCTCGCTGAACGCTTACAAAACCACCCAACATTAGGCAAAAAACTGAATATCACTCAGGCCGATGCAATGCAGTTTGACTTCGGGCAATTAGCCAGCGAAGAAAATCAATTACGTGTGTTTGGTAACCTACCCTACAATATTTCTACACCACTTATGTTTCATCTATTTGAGTTTGCTACCAAAATAAAAGATATGCACTTCATGTTACAAAAAGAAGTGGTTAACCGACTTTGTGCCGGCCCTAACTGTAAAGCCTATGGACGCTTAACCGTGATGGCACAATACTACTGTAAAGTCATTCCTGTACTAGAAGTGCCTCCCACTGCCTTTATTCCTGCCCCTAAGGTAGATTCAGCAGTAGTTCGCTTAGAGCCCTATGATGTGCCACCTTTTGTTGCCAAAAGCATAAAAACCTTAAATCAAGTTTGTTCGATGGCTTTTAATCAACGCCGTAAAACGATACGAAATGGTTTACGTGAGTTATTAGATGTTGAAGAGTTACAAACATTACAAGTTGATCATACAAAACGTGCTGAAAATATCACTATTGAGGAATATGTTCGTCTTGCAAATTATGTGTTTGACAGAAAACAAAACGAGGCACAATAAGCTCAATGGCAACTTATATTGTTGGTGATATCCAAGGCTGTTGTGATGAATTACAGGCATTATTAAAATCAGTTGATTTCAATACAACGCAGGATGAACTTTGGATAACAGGTGATCTGGTTGCACGTGGCCCTAAATCCCTTGAAACATTGCGCTTTGTGAAAAGCCTAGGTAAAAGTGCCAAGGTTATCCTAGGTAATCATGACTTACATTTATTAGCAATTTGGCAAGGCATTCACCACCCTAAAGAAGCTGATAAATTAGGCCCCTTATTAGAGGCTCCTGATTGCGATAATTTGCTAAATTGGTTGCGTTTGCAACCTTTATTTTTACGTCATCCTGAATTTGATTTTGTAATGGTACATGCTGGCATTTCGCCACAATGGACGATCAAGCAAGCAGAACAACTTGCTGTAGAAATAGAAAGCCAATTACAAGGTAAGAAATTTAAAAAAGTTTTACAAAGAATGTATGGTAATCATCCAAGTAGTTGGTCTGAAACTCTAGATGGTACAGAACGATTACGTTTTATTATTAATGCCTTTACCCGTATGCGTTATTGTTTTGCAGATGGTTCATTAGAATTTAAAAATAAGCGTAGCCCAGAACAAACCGATAGTAATATTATGAAGCCATGGTTTGATATTGAAGGACGAGATACCAGTAGTCCTATCCTCTTCGGCCATTGGGTCGCGCTATTAGGTAAAGTCAATCAGGAAGGTTTATACGCATTAGATACAGGTTGTGTGTGGGAAACAGTTTGACCATGATACGCTGGCAGGACAAACAAAAGTTCTCATTTGCTTGTCCAATCAAGAGCCAATAAATTACTCATTTGGGCTAGTACTATAGCTACAACAAAAAAGGCAAAATCTTAGATTGCCTTTTTCTGTTTATTAAACCCGATCTAAAGTAACAAACTGATAATTATGAGGATTTTTTTCGTCTTTCAAATGGGCAACCCGTTGTGTTTCATGCCACTCTGACATTGCCATAAAATCAGGAAACTGAGTATCACCTTCTGTTTTTAAATCAATAAAGGTAAGGTACAAGCGATCCGCCTGAGCTAAATATTGCTCATAAATCGTTGCACCGCCAATGATCATTACTTCATCAACGTCACCAGCCACTTGCTTGACTTGATCTATTGTCTGTACACATTTCACGCCTTCAATTTGTAAGTTTATATCACGCGTTAATACGATGTTTAGACGTCCAGGTAAAGGGCGACCAATTGATTGATAGGTTTTTCTCCCCATAACTACCGGCTTTCCAAGCGTTGTAGCTTTGAAAAATTGTAGGTCAGCAGGCAAATGCCAAGGCATTTTATTATCTAAGCCAATAATACGATCATCAGCCATTGCCGCAATCATTGAAATTTTCATGTTATTCCTCGGATTTTTATCTTCATTTAGCACAAGATTATCAAATAAATAGTTTAAATGATGCATAAAGTTTTAAGCAGGTTATTATTAGAGTCTGTTGATCTGTAAAACATTGAAAGGTAAAGATCAACAAGCCTTAAACTCTGTGATTAAAATGGAAATGAATTATGAAAAAATTAATTATCACCTTACTGCCTTTATTAACAGTTATTATTTTCATACTTTCAATATGGTGGGGTTGGATGCCTAGTGCATATGATGTCAGAGCTAAAACCGTTGAGACAGCTAAAATAAATAACCATGAAATCGTATCGGGTTATACAATCACGTCTACTTTGATCGATATTAGTGAATGGTTAACCGATAAGTCTGGTGGTTTTCTTACAAATGATATTACACCACCAGGTGTTTTAATGGATAACATGCCAGCCTTTGAATATGGCGTACTTGAGCAAACTCGTGATTTAGCCTTAGCAATGCGACTAGGCTTCAGCCGTTCACAATCGCAATCTACCGGTGATAAAGATTTAGAAATCGCACAAAGTAAACTAAATATTTCTCACACAAGTTGGCAATTACCGAGTGCAGAGAATGAGTATGGTGATGCCATAGCCGCATTTAAACGTTACCGTAGTCGATTAGTTTCACCTAATGCCACCGAAGCCCAGTTTTATACACGCGCCGATAATTTAGCGGACTGGTTACGTGAAGTTGAAAAACGTTTAGGGTCAATTTCACAACGTTTAAGTGCCAGCGTAGGCAACGATAGATTTAATACTGAATTGGCAGGTGATCCAACAGCTAAACAATCAACACAAACAGCAAATGAAGTGGTAGATAAAACGTCATGGTGGAAAATTGATGATGTTTTTTATGAAAGTCGAGGTGCGACTTGGGCTATCTTACATTTCTTAAAAGCCGTTGAAATTGACTTTGCAGATGTACTTGAAAAGAAAAATGCTAAAGCCAGTTTAAAACAAATAATTCGAGATTTAGAATCAACGCAGGAAGCAATCTGGGCGCCGATGGTTTTAAATGGTAGTGGTTTTGGTTTAGTTGCTAATCATTCACTGGTGATGGCAAACTATATATCCCGTGCTAATGCGACCTTGATTGACCTACGTAGTTTATTAGAAACTAGGGGTAAATGATGAAAGGAGCAGGTGGAACATCGGGCGGAATAGGTACCTTTTTTATTGGTTTAGTGATGATGATTGGTGGGTTTTATCTATTATTAAATGCGATTTCAGTGACCTCTAATTTTGGTTTTAGTCGCCAACTGTATCGACTTTCAAGTATGGGCGGATATTCAATAACCAGTGGAATGGTCATGATCCCCTTCATCTTTGGTATTGGTTTGGTTTTTTATAATAGTCGCAGCATCATTGGCTGGATATTAACCTTAGGCGCTATCACAGCACTTGTTTTTGGTGTGATATCTTCTATTCATTTTAGCTTTAGAAGCATGACAGCCTTTGATTTAATTGTTATTTTAGTGCTAGCGGTCGGTGGAATAGGTTTAGTATTAAAATCATTAAAAGCGGTTGGGGATTAACGCCTAGTTTAGGATATCTAAAGAAGACCAAACGAATTAGTTTTGTCTTCTTTATTATCTATTTAACCACAGCCTACTTACCGCAGACATTTTTTATATTTTTGACCACTACCGCAGGAGCAGGGATCATTTCGCTTTGGTTTTTTCTCAAAAGTTGTTGTTGTTGGTTTATTTAAATAACCTTCAAGCGCGATGATATTTTCCTCTACTAAATCATTAACCTCAATATCAGCAAATAAATCATGTGTTTTTAATATCGCTTCAATTTCTAACTTTCGAGCTTCAGTCTGCACTGATAAAATGAACGGAGACTCTTTAGTGCCGGCCTTGACAGCACGTTTAGTATTAAAACCATAACTTGAATGTTTTGGTTTTTTCTCTTTTTTCCCTTAAAGAAAAATTTATCTGACATAGTTTGTTCCTTAAAATTTTTAATCGTTAAGACCAAGCTAAGCGATTAGTATTTCTTTTGCATTTATTTCAAAAAAAATACCATTAAGAAACCTTAATGGTATTTTTAACAATATACTTTTAGATACTTCTAAAATTAATGAGCGCAGTTTATACGATCGGTCTGCCTCGGTAAATTAATATCGAAGGTAAGGCTAATCCTAGACTCAATGCTCCTAAAATAAACAGGGTCTTAAGACCATTTTCTGCGACTATTTGCATTATTTCGACACTGTAACCTGCCGTATTAATTTCAACCAAACCAATAACCGTTGTAAATGCAAAGCTACCTGGGATCATAGGAATAACAGAGGCAACGGTAAATACCGGGCGTGGAATTAAACGTTTACGCGACCAGTATAAACCAACAAAGCCCATTGAACTTGATGCAATCAGTGTTGCCCATTCAATATGAAAACCAAAATTCATCAATAAAAATCTAAGGCTATGAGCAAAGGCACCGCCAATTGCGCAGTATATCAGCATTTTTTTAGGTACATTAAACACCATTGCAAAACCAACCGCAGGTACAGATGCAAATAAAGCATCAATAATAAATAATTTAAACAATTCCATTAATTCAACCACCCTGATACACCAGTTAAGGTCATTGACCCAACAATACCGATAGCTACACTGGTTGTTAATAAGCTTGCAAAGACCCAACGTGCAATACCCGCGCTAATGTGCCCTTTTAACATATCAGAAACGGCATTTATCAAAGGAAACCCCGGCACTAATAATAATACTGAAGCGCCCATTGCAATTTGAGGGTTTTCACCAAGTTCCAACATAACCCCAAAGCTCGAAATTGTTGTAGCAACAAAAGCAGCTAAAGCAAAATTGACAAAGGGATTATGGTGGCGATGCGCTAATTCTTGACGAAGGATCATTGCACCTGCCGAGGCGAAAAAGGTAGTAAAATAGACAGGCCAATCACCACCAAAAAATGGCTAAAACTCGCGCAGGAAAAACCTATCATCACCACAACTAGCCAGCGATTATACTTATAGGGGGTTAAACGATTTAAACGTTCTTTTACCTGAGATGTATCAAGTAATTGTTTTTCAAGCATAATACAAATACGCAGAACATCACAAACCATCTGCATATTAATACCACGGTCATAACAACGGCGGGTTGTTGTCACACAGTGGCCATCAAACAAACTGGTGATCACAATGGCATCAGAGCTAACAGAAAGCTCAATACTTTGGGCACCGAGTGCGACACCAATTCTTTGAGTTGTTTGTTCTACTAGCCTACTTTCAGCGCCATGCTGATGTAAAATTTGTCCCGCCTTAACTGCGATACGGGTTAACTCAGTTTGTTCTTCGTGACTTAAACTCATGAAATATTTTTCCTCCATTGAAAAATATGATCATAAGTAACTAACTAGAGAATTCTTTGTTATTTATCAGTAAAACAGAGATATTATCTAAATTATAAACTCACGAAGTAAAGGCTGTTCCGGCTTCGATATTTATAATTGTGATTCAGCTAATTTTAAATCCAGTGTTGCTTTGAGTAGTTTAAATAACAGAATAGCGACATCAATTTCTTCTTTACGATTAGTTAAACTTTCGATATTCAACCCTAGCGGAATATCTAGCGGTAAACATGCCTGTAATATCTGCTCAAAATTATTACGGTTGATTAAAAGTGACTCTTTTAGTGGGTTTTCAGCCTCTAAAATACGTAACTTGGTCGCTTCTGGTACAGAAATGCCCAACCATTCAATAAACTCTAAGGTCTTTGCACTACCACAGGGTGAAAAAGTCAACACAATACGTTTCGGTTTAATGCCATCTTTTTTACATTGCAAGGCGTAACGAGTTAATAAATCAATGGTTGCTTGGGCATTATAAACAGCCTGTGAAATGAAGAAATCACATCCACGTTCAACTTTATTACTTAATCGAATATGTTCATCACCTTTACTAACATGACGCTCGGCAATGGTGACACCACCCAAATGAAAATCTAAACTGTGCTCATTTAATACTTTATAGGCATTATTTAAAGATAATTTAATTTCACCGTCAGCTGATGGACTTCCTACCAGCACAATATCTCTCACGGAAAACTGATGCCATGCATCTTTCAACCAAGCTGAAAAATCAGCTTCATCTCGTTGTGATACACTTTTATAGGTGATTACTGGTTTATGGCATTTATCATGTAATAACTTTGAATATAATCTTGAATCATGAGTATATTTAAAAGGGAAAGGTCTTGGTTTATCAATACGTGATGTTTCATCTTGAATGTCATAAACGATTAAACCATCATAATCAATTTCTTGTAAACGATGTAGTAACTTATCTGCAATCCCTGAAACCAGCTCAATATCTGTGTCTTGTTTTGGTGGCGTAGTACCAATGAAATAAACACCCTGTTTAGGGTCACCCGACTTGCTTTTAAAATTGACTCAGACATACATTTTTCCTAAAAATAATTAAGATTAAATTGTCGCATAGATATGTACTAATTAATAATTAGTTTTCAACAAACTATTCGCGTTATACTAACCTTTTGTAATTAACTTTCTACAGTGCAAAGACTATGCGACAACCAAGATTTTATGATCCACAACCCTTAACCATCAATACCACTATTAAACTAGGTAATGACGCGACGCAACATATTAACGTGTTGCGCCTTAAAGCAAATACTGCCATTACTCTATTTAACGGACAAGGTGGAGAGTTTGAAGCAACATTAGTTGATGTTCAAAAGCGTAGTTGTGAAGTTAAAATTGAAAACTTTATTGAAACCTCAAATGAAAGCCCACTACATTTGCATTTAGGACAAGTGATTTCGCGAGGTGATCGTATGGAATTTGTTATTCAAAAAGCGGTAGAATTAGGCGTCAATGAAATCACTCCGCTTATCAGTGAACGCTGCGGGGTTAAAATTAACCCAGAAAGAATGGCTAAAAAGCAACAACAATGGCAAAAAATAGCAATCTCTGCCTGTGAGCAATCAGGTCGAAATATCGTGCCTACTATTCATATGACAGAAACCTTAATTGATTGGTGCTCAACGGACAATGATGCAGTAAAACTAACCTTGCATCCACGCGCTAAATATTCAATTAACACCTTGCCAGAAAATATTAACAATATTGCTTTACTAATTGGCCCTGAGGGTGGTTTTAGCGACCAAGAAGTATCACTCACTGAAACACTTAATTTCACAGAAACCTTGCTCGGGCCTCGTATATTACGTACTGAAACAGCGACTTTGACCGCAATTACTGCATTACAATGTCGCTTTGGCGATTTAGCTTAAAGGATAAAAGATGACCATTAAAATCGGGATCGTAATGGATCCAATTAAAGACGTAAAAATTCACAAAGACTCTAGCTTTGCTATGTTGCTAGAAGCGCAAGCGCGTGGCTGGGAACTTTATTATATGGAGATGAAAGATCTCTATTTAGAAGACGGGCGTAGCTATGCCACCTCTAAAAAATTAACAGTACAACGAGTAGAGGGTGACTTCTATCATCTTGAACCAGCAACGGATCATCCCTTAGCAGATTTAGATGCCGTATTAATGCGCAAAGATCCGCCCTTCGACACTGAATTTGTTTATGCAACATACCTATTAGAGCGTGCTGAAGATGAAGGTCTGCTTGATCGTAAACAAACCACAAAGTTTACGTGATGCAAACGAAAAACTATTCACAGCTTGGTTCAGCGAATTTACCCCAACCACTTTAGTGACACGTCGTAGTGACAAAATACGCGAATTTCATGCAAAACATAAAGATGTCATTTTAAAACCACTAGATGGCATGGGTGGTGCGTCTATTTTTCGTGTTAAAGAAAAAGATCCTAATTTAGGTGTTATTATTGAGACACTAACAGAGCATGAAACACGTTTCTGTATGGCACAAGCCTTTATTCCTGATATAAAATCGGGCGACAAACGTATTTTAATTGTTGATGGCGAACCAATGCCATATTCCCTTGCTCGTATACCGGCAAAGGGCGAAACTCGTGGTAATCTGGCGGCTGGCGGTCGTGGTGTTGCACAACCACTTTCAGAATCTGATTGGCATATTGCTAATACCATTGGCCCAAAACTAAAAGAAAAAGGTCTTATATTTGTAGGACTTGATGTTATTGGTGACAAAGTTACTGAAATTAATGTAACTAGCCCAACCTGTATTCAAGAAATTGATAACGCATACGGTACAAACATTGCCGGTAAACTAATGGACGCAATCGAAAAGCGCATTAGTTAACAAGCATAATTATTTTTACACAATAACAGCATGATTAACTTTTAGTACATATTGTAATGTAAGATATACTTAAGATTATGATATGTACTTAAATGCAAAAAATAGATTTATTACGGTTGGTATTCTAAGCGCTCACTTTTTAAAGAAGAGGTTCATATGAATAAAAATATAAACATTAACTCTGAACATCAAGCAAATGAAGTGTGTGTGGAAAATGTGCAAACAGAAGTTGTGAGCACCCTTAAAAATCACTTCTTAATTGCAATGCCAACATTAACCGATCCCTATTTTAAAAAGTCAGTTGTTTATTTATGTGAACATGATGAACAAGGTGCAATGGGGTTTATTATTAATTTTCCTGTTAAGTTGACCTTGCAAGAACTACTCAGTAACGTTGAAAGTATTCAGCACCAACCAGAGCCACCATTAACTGGATCGGTTTTTCTTGGTGGGCCACTTGAGCTTGAACGCGGTTTTGTTTTACATAGCCCCTTAAAAGATAACTCTCAAAGTACGGCTCTCAATGAACAATTGCTTATGTCAAATTCCAATACGGTTTTATCTACTCTAGGAACTGACAGTGAGCCTGAAAAATATATGGTGACATTAGGTTACGCAAGCTGGAGTTCTGGACAATTAGAACAGGAAATGAATGATAACCACTGGCTAACCATAGAAAGTGAAAACGATATTATTTTTAATATACCTGCAGAACAACGTTGGAGTGCTTCCTTAGAGCGTTTAGGCATTACACCAGAACAATTAACCACATCGGCAGGACATGCATGACAAGCAACTTAACTGATAATAATATCACAGCACAAAGTTTACTCGGTTTTGATTTTGGCACTAAAAGTATTGGCGTCGCAACCGGACAAATGATCACAGCAACGGCACAGCCATTAAATGCAATCAAAGCAAATGATGGTATTCCTAATTGGGAGATTGTCGAAAAAGTAATTAAAGAATGGCAACCTGATTTAGTTGTCGTTGGCTTACCCTTAAATATGGATGGTAGCGAACAAGCTATCACGAAACGAGCTAAAAAATTTGCTAATAGACTTAATGGACGCTTCGGCGTAAAGACAGCATTACAGGATGAAAGACTTACCACTGCCAGTGCTAAAGAGTTTATTTTTGACCGAGGTGGCTATAAAGCCTTAGATAAAGGCAAAGTAGACAGCGTTTCCGCTGCCTTAATATTAGAAAGTTGGATGGAAAGTAACTTCTAGCAATTTACGCTGTTATTTTTTGCTATTAATACGCTCTGCAAGAGCTTTGTATTCTTCACCGACATTATCGCCAAACAATGGATCTTCATAATGATTATGTTTCCATTGTTGTTGTAGACTTGACCAATCATCAGCGGATAAGCTTTCACGTATTGCAGGTAAAATCTGAGATTCTTCATACATCAAATGTGCGACTTGCATCTCAACAAAGTTAGACAATTTTTCAAGACATTGTTCCTTAGGCACAATCGCGTCTAGTAATACCATCTCAATTAAATCATGAAGTTCAACAGTTACTTCCTTAAGACGTTTATGTTCACGGGATAAACGTATCGCTACTTCATCTGGCACAACACGAAACTTAAGATAATAAGCATAAATAAGATCTTCCATTGGATGATGGTATTTATCAGAATAATTTCTTAAGTAATTGATAATCGCCTTAACCAAACGGTAATCAACCTCTTTATCCTCTTCTAATGATTTAATTTTTTTCGTAAAATTCTCAATAATTGATTAATATTACGGTGATCATTGTGAATAATATCTAGCATAATAGATTCTCGCAGTAAGATTTAGTCTTTAGTATAAATAATCAGCGTGAAAAAACGTTGCCTTAAGTCAAACTACCACTTTATTTTATTTTTACCTAATGACACTAATATTTCATTTACCTCTTTAAAATGTCCACATCCTAAAAACCCTCGGTATGCAGATAAAGGTGAAGGATGACTTGATTTTAAAACATGGTGATTATTTTCATCAATGAATGAGCCTTTTTTCTGAGCGTAACTTCCCCATAATAAAAAGACAATATTCGCTTGTGAATCATTAATATATTTAATGGCGTTATCGGTAAAAGTTTCCCAGCCTTTTTTTGCATGACTTCCTGCATTACCTTTCTCTACTGTTAAAACTGAATTCAAAAGCAATACACCTTGTTCCGCCCAATGGGTTAGATTGCCTGAGTTAGGAATAGCATAACCATCAATACTATTCGCTAATTCCTTGTAAATATTTACTAGAGAAGGTGGTACCTTAACCCCATCTGGAACTGAAAAACTTAATCCATGAGCTTGTCCTTCTCCGTGATAGGGATCCTGTCCTAAAATAACCACTTTGATCTTTTCTAACGGAAAGAGATTGAAAGCATTAAAATATAATTTACTTTCAGGATAGATTTCTTTACCTGCTAACTTTTCATTTTCTAAAAATTCAATTAAGTCCTTAAAATAAGGCTTCACTTTTTCTTGCTTAATAAACGCTTCCCAACTCATTATCACTTTTCCTCTTTATCATCCAACAAAAATAACTATAACACACTGTAAAATAACACTTTAATTTAACAATAAAATTACACACAATTAACATATCACCGTGAAACATAATTACACAAGCAAAAATTGACTTAAAACAAGCCCAGAAATACCGAGATCACTAGATCCAATAATTACATTGATTTAGCTCAAATAACCAATAATTAACCCACAAAAAAAATATGTGATTATTGATTTACATCAACCAAAGTAGGTAATATAATCAATGCAGATCGATTAGATACAGCTTATAATAAATGTATAAATATTACTAAACTGTAACTTTATTACAAACTTTAACTTTTAAGGAGCTTAACATGGCTTTTGGTATTCAAATCACTAAATCTGACAACGCATCTCTTCTTAACTCTTTTTGGTTATTAGATGAAGCAAATGCACAGGCTCGTTGCTTATGTGTTAAAGACAATGCATATGCTGAAGATCAAGTTATCGCACTAGCTGATCTTGGCGACATCGAGTACAAAGAAGTAGCTGTCCAAGCACCAGTCGCACAGGAAGGTGGTCAACACTTAAACGTTAATGTTTTACGTCGTGAAACATTAGAAGATGCAATTAAACATCCTGAAAATTACCCACAATTAACTATACGTGTATCAGGTTACGCAGTACGTTTTAACTCATTAACTGCAGAACAAAAAGCAGATGTAATGTCACGTACTTTTACAGAAGCACTGTAATAGACAGATACAAGTAGTAAATACTCATAAAAAAACCTAGCAAATGCTAGGTTTTTTGTTTTAAGCGATGCGTTGTTTAATTTCAGTTGTTTTCAGTTATAAAGTTAACTTCAACAATATGCCCTGTCTGTTGCGCTTGACATTGACACTGCCAATTAAATTGCTGGACCAGCTTTTCAGTCAATTTTAATCCAAGTCCGAAACCTAGCTCATTGCTATCACTTTTCATCTCATCATCATTATCAATCTCTTTACTATTTATAATGACGCTTTGTCCTTGTTGAGAAATGGACACGATACCATTTTGTGTATGCTGAAAGGCATTTCTAATTAAATTAGTTAGCACAATACGACAAGCTGTCTCTGGTAATTCAATCTGACACTCAGATGTTTGCACTGTTACATCAACAGTTTTACCTTGAAGCAGATAACTTAACTCTTCAATTAATCGCAACACTAACTCATTAAGTTGAATTTTTTGTATTGCAGGTGGTATAGAATCACCTCGACTAAGCCACAACAGAGTTTCTGTTAAATGGCTCATGGTAAATCCAGCACGCTCAATACGCTCTACAACGCGATTTTGTTTAATGCTTGCCTTTTCACTTTCATTGATTTTACGTAATAACTCCACATTGGTTCGAATGACCGCAATAGGTGTACGTAATTCATGGCTGGCAAAGCGTAAGAATTCATGTTCTCTATGTAAACTGTCTTGCACCGTGTTAAGGCTATTATGGACAATTTCTGCGAGGCTATTTAATTCTTTATATTGAAAATCAGGTGGAGTCTGCTGAAGGCTTTTTTCATTTAATGAACTTGCCCAATGACGTAAGGCTTCAATAGGCTTAGCAACGGTGCGCATAATCAATAGCAACATTAATAAAAAAATAGCAATACCACTAATAGCAAAAGCAAAAATCCAGATAAAATGAGGCATGCCCCTTTTCTCAATAGGCGCGTCATTATCAGGCTCTAAAACCTTAGCCACATAACGTTTTTCTCCTTTAGAATTGGAGATATCAACAACAAAATAGCCTGCCTTAGGGCGTGAGAATATAGAATCACTGACGATTATTTTATTTAATTTAATCGCCTTATGACCTTGCTCCTCAAATACCAGTTGGATATCTTCAGTTAAATCCTGCCAACGACTGGCAATTTGAAAATCAATCACATTCACCGGATGTCCGTCTGTAACACCCTCTATTTCTGCCATTTGCACCATAGTGCGGTGTAAAATAGAATCTCTTCCTTCATTGAAGTAATTTGCCGTCAGCACAGAAAAAGCGATCACCATACAGGAGGCTAATAAGAGTACTGCGCCTAAAAAATAATATCGAATACTAAGTCTTATCTTCATTTATGTTTCTATCTCGGTCTCATTCAGCAGGTTTCAGGGCAAATCCATAACCAGAAATAGTTTGCAAGCAAAGTGGTAACATCACCACCGTCAACTTGCTTTCTCAGGTTATAAATATGCACTTTTAAACTATTACTATCGGGCTGATCATCCCCCCAAACACTTTGTATTAAATCTTCTCGTGTGACTGGGTTCGGGCTCGCACGCATTAAAACTTCTAATATTTTTAAGGCGATAGGTGACAATTTAAGTACTACTTCAGCTCGAGTTGCCTGTTTTTTTTGTAAATCTAATTCAAGATCTAATAATGACAGTCGATTTACCTGTCCACTTCGGCGACGCGAAAGAGCCTGTACACGGACAATTAACTCTTTCATTGCAAATGGCTTGACCAAATAATCATCGGTGCCCTTTTCAAATCCGGTTAACTTATCTTGCAAACTATCCATCGCCGTGAGCATTAATACAGGCGTATCAATTCCTTTACGACGCATTGATTCGCAAACATTTAAACCACTCATTTTTGGCAAGTTTAAATCCAAAATAATCACCTGGTAATTATTTTTTTCTATTAAATTTAAACCTACCAATCCATTGATAGCATGGTCACATTGCATATCTTCTAATTCGAGATAATCAATAACCGCGGTTGCTAAATCAATATCGTCTTCAACTAATAATAATTTCAGTGCCATCTAAGCTCTCTTTTTCAGGCCAATTTTTTTCATTACATTCACTATGATGCTATTAACCTCATGATGAATCAATAATAATGAAGGTATCAACACTAAAGTAATCAAGGTCGCAAATAAAATGCCGTACCCTAAGGATGTCATTGCTGGTATAAGGAACTGAGCCTGCAGGGATGTTTCACTTAATAAAGGAGCAAGTCCCGCAAAAGTAGTAAATGAAGTCAGTAACACAGCTCTCAAACGACCAGTACAAGCTAACTTAATCGCTTCCTTAACCTTCATATGTTTATCTTTTATTAACTCATTATAACGTGAAACAAGTAATAAACTGTCATTCACTACCACCCCACTTAGCGCTAACACACCATTTAAAGAAAGAATACTGATGGTCAAATCATTCAATACATGTCCTAAAATTGCTCCCACTAAACCAAATGGAATGGCCATCATGATCAACACCGGTTGCACATAGGATTTCAAGGGAATAGCCAGCAATGCATAAATAGCAATCAAGGCCATCACAAACATGCTACTCATTGAACTGGTTGTTTCCTCTTGACGCTCGGCTTCACCCGCAAAATCTATCTGTAAATTAGAGTAAGTATTAATCAATTCAGGCACAATGTCGGCTTTCAATAATTGCACTAACTCATTGGTTGCAATAATGTTTTTATCAACACTTGCACTGATGTATACCGCTCTTAAATTATCAATACGTGTCACTGTTGATGTTTGATACTCGCTATGTACTGTCACCACACTGGTTAATGGAACGATAGTGCCATCGTCAGTTCTCACCTGTGCGTCCATTACATCCGCTAAGGTTTGTCTTTGCGATTGTGGATAACGTACTTTCACACTAACTTCGTCATTATCTCGTTGGAAACTTTGTACCGTTGAGCCACCAAAAGAACGTAAAATTTGCGATGCTAAACTAGATGTTTCGATACCTAAAGAACGTCCTTGATCTGTTAGTTCAAAGCGATACTGAGGTTCACCGGCACTCATATTATCATCGATGCCACTAACACCGTCGATGCTCTGTAATTGGGCTTTTATTGCTTCACCAGCCGCAAATACAGTTTCACTATCCCAGGCTTTAATTTCCACTTTAAAGTCATCACCCATGGATTTTTTAGATTCAATGCTTAATTTTTTAACCCCTTCTGGATTACCTGTTAGACGTTTCCATTCAGCAACTAATTCTGTTGACTTATAAACACTGTCAGTATCCAGGCCAACTGTCACTGTGCCACTATCATCACTTTCAGCTGTGACTTGTAAGTTTAGAATTTCACTTTCCTGTATGCCGTATTTTTCCATCAAATTAGCATCAGCTTGAATCGCGCTTGCCTCCAGACGTAATAAACTTGCCTCTGTTTGTCCAAAGCTGGCATCGTCATACATAGAGATTTCACCGCGAACTGTATCGCCTGCAATATCAGGGAAAAACGAAACACGTACTTTACCCGTCATTGGTAAACCAATAACCAACACAAAAACAGAGAAGAATAAAATCAACACGGCGTAACGATACTGCAGGGCTAAATCAATGGCTTTAGTGTAAATATTTTTACTAAACCACTGTAAACCAAAGTCAGCACCATGTTGAATACGTGACCAAATACCCTTGTTTGCTACACCATGCGTTTTTAGGTGCGCAAGGTGAGAAGGTAAAATGATTTTTGACTCAACCAGTGATAGTAATAAACAAATAGTTACCACAGAGGCAAATTGCGCATAAATTTCACCCAAGCGCCCTTCTACATTAGAAATTGCCACAAATGCAACCACAGTAGTTAATACACCAAAAATGGTAGGAACAGCGACTTTCATCGTACCTTTGATAGTATTTGCAATCGTATCGCCTTCTTCTTTTCGGGTACTATAAATACTTTCCCCAACAACTACAGCATCATCAACAACTATCCCTAAGGCCATGATAAAACCAAAGGTGGTCATTTCATTAATGGTTAAACCTGCAAAGTTATCGGTCATAAAATAAAGCGTGCCGAAGAAGACAAAAGGCAAACCAGCGACTACCCAAAATGCCACTTTAAAGTTCAAAAATAACGCCAAAATAACAAACACCATGACAATACCCGTCAAAGCATTTTTAGTTAATAAACTTAAGCGATCTTTGATAGTGATACTGGAGTCTTGCCAAGTTGTTAGTTTTACATTTTCCGGTAAATAATTACTATTATTCCAATTAGCAACAACTTCCTGTGCTTGCTCAGAAATTTTTGTTACATCACCGTAACTATCCATCACTATTTCAATGGCCATACCACTTTGTTGGTTGTAACGAGATAGAGTAAATGTATCGTCTTCAAAGGTTTCAGTCACAGTAGCAATATCACCTAAATAAAGGTGTGTACCATCGGACAAGGTTAATAAACGAATACTCGAAAATTCTTGCTGTTGATAAGCTTGTTGCGATACTTTTAGACGCACCGCTTTTTCGCCATTACGTAAACTTGTAGTAGTAGAACTTGAGGATTCAGCATTAATCGCATCGGAAACATCGGACAAAGTCAAACCGTAAGCTTGCAGTTTTGCTTCATCGAGCTCCACCGCTATCATAGGATCTGCTGTGGCTTTAATTTCCAAATCGCGAATAGCGCTTTTAGTTAATAAATCTGACTTGAGTCGTTCCGCTAAATCTTGAAAGGTTTCTCGATCCGCATCGCCATAAAGTTGTACCCAAATAGCATGATCTTGTCTGGTCGCTTTTTCAATAACAGGATTATCAGCACCAGAAGGAAAGTCATTTATAGAATCGACATTGGTTTTAATATCAGTAAATAATGTTTCTAAGGAATACTCACTGTTTTTTTCAACCACCACACTACTACCGCTTGCAGTAGAAGTAGAGGTGATCGTATCAATACCGGCAATACTTTCTAAAGCTTCTTCTATTTTGATGGCAATACCTTCTTCTGCCTGCTGAGGATCACCACTATCGTAGCTCACCCAAATAGAAACTCTATCTGGTGCCATGCTCGGAAAAGCTTCTTTACGAAGTTCATTCAAAGACATAACACCCAAAACAATCATGGTAATTAATAATAGATTAGCCGCTACAGAGTTACGTGCAAACCAACCAATGATACCTTCATTTGCGCTAGCGCTTTGATGTGTCAAATTTTGCATAATGATCAGCCTTCTACTTTCGGCGCAACGAGCATGCCAACAACATAACTACTTAAGGGTCTTTTAATAATTTTTACTGAGTTTTGATTTTCAATAGGTGCGACATAAACTGCATCTGATTTTTCGAACAATTTATTGGCGACGACTTTATTAAGCTGATTATCCTCAGTAATAAACCAGATATCACCCTGTTGTGAAATAGCAGAGGCAGGTAATTCCCAGGTATTATCAAGTGTTTTACCTTCTATATGTGCCTGAACAAAGGTGCCAGGGAAAAGGCCAACTTCAATATCAAAGGGTTGATTAACAGCAACAATCAAAGAACGTTGACGTGATGTACTATCTAAATGTTGCTCCACACGTGTTACATATCCTTGCCAACTACGATCTCCGTCGGTACTAAACAAAGTCACAGGCCAAGTCGTTGCGTTTTTATCTGATAACATACTGTTATTTACTTTAGGTAAATTTTCCCATTGTTTAGCAGACAGTGGGATAGCAACTTCAACGCGATCAATGCTGTAAAGCTGTGCGACAGCGTCACCCGTTTGCAAATAACTACCCGGCTGGATATTTTGTTCAACAATCAAAGCATCAAAAGGCGCTTTAATCACTGTTTTATCAAGATCACTTTGTGCTTTTTTGAGACTATATTTAGCATTCTCAACAACCGCTAGTTGGGCCGCCAATTGCGGTTCACGTAATACTAAAGGCGAACTAGGCTCTCCGGTCATTCCAGAACGTTGCCAATCTAAACGAGCCTGTTCACCGGTTCTTTGTTCTTCTAATAAATCCAACTCTGCCTGAGCTAAATCTGATTTCGCTTCTGTAACAGCCTGTTGATAGGTAGTATTTTCAAGTTTCACCAGAATATCGCCTTTTTTAACGATATTGCCGGTTTCAAATTTATCTGTGATTTGATCAACTCGTCCGCTTACTTCAGCACTATAATCAATGGCATAGTGAGGAACGACTTCACCATAACCTTTCACTAATGCTTTATAGGTATCAGCTTCAACTTCCAATACCACCACACTCGGTGCGTTTGACGCTCTTAATTCTGATTTCATTTGCGCAGGCATTTCCGGTTTTGATTTTTCACCCGGGCTTTTCATTTGCGATGAATTATAAGTAACAGCACCCGCTAAACACACAACAGAAACTAGCGTAACAATGACAGGTAATGCGGATTTAAATTTCATAGTGATACTCCAAAGCCTAATGCCAGGCCTAAATCAATTCGGTTAGTTAATCGGTTGTAAGTTATTTGAGCCAACTGTATTTGTAGGTCAAAGGTCTGCTGTTGCACGGTTAATAAATCAAGAATATCCACCAGCCCTTGACGATATTTAATCTGATAGTTTGAAAAACTTTGTTTCGCACTATTTAAGGCATCGGCAATATGTTGTTGTTGTTTATCTAAGGCTTGTTCTTGGCCAAGGTAATTCTCAACTTCGTTAACAGCGGTTAACAAGGTTTCTTGGTATGCCCAATAATTTTGCTCTGTGGTTAACTCTGCAATTTCAATTTCTGAGCGTAATTCTCCGCCTTGAAATAAAGGTGCACTGAGTTGACCTAAAATACTCCAAAGTGGGCTAGCAAAAAGCGCATTGGTTGGCGAGGAAGCGACATCAGTTAGCGCGACTTCTAAACTAATTGAAGGTAATAACGCTTTGTAAGCGACATCAGTAATATATTGCTGTGCTACGATATCATAATAGGCACTCTGTAAATCAGGGCGTCGGCCTAAATCTTGCTCTGGTAAAGAAGCTAGCGGTAATAATACCTCTGGAAATTCACTGCTAATATTTAAATCAACTTGTTGCTTATTGGCACCAATTAATAACACTAAACTACGTTTGTCCTGCGCTAATTGCTCTTCATATTCCGCTAGTGTTGCAAGTGTTGATGCCGTTGTGCTGTGCGCTGTATCAAGCTCTTCTAACTCACCAAGACCTGAACGATAGCGTTCTAGAATTGTATCTTCATTGCTATTTAATAAAGTTAATCTTTGCGTTTCAATATCGACTAATTGTTGTTGTAAATTGATTTGCAACCAAGCACGCATAACGTTGGCACCTAAGATATCTCGTGCACTTTGATATAACGCTTGTGTGCTTGCAATGTCCATTTCTGATGCACGCAGACCATCATTTAGTTGCCGCCATAAATCTAATTCCCAACTTACGGTAAGATCGCTACTGTAGCTCGCATCACTGCTTTCCTCTTTACTGCCACTGAATCCAGCAGACAATTGTGGGATAGCCTCACTAGCAGTAACACCACGCTGTGCATAGGCAATTTTTAGAGCCAACGCAGTCTGTTGTAAACTTGGGTTTTGCTCAACCGCTTGATTAATTAATTGGGTTAATTCAGGAATAGCAATTAAATCAGTGATTTGATTAATTTGTGTGGCATTAGTTTGTTGATATTCCCAAATTGAATGATCTCGCCTTTGAAGCCTCAGCCAACTGCTCAAAGTCATGATTATCAATGGCGCTACAACCTGTTACGCCAAGCAATACTAAGGGAATAATTGAAAGTTTAAATTGTTTAAAATGGTTCATATTGCTTGTCTCCTAACATAATGGAGGCAAGCATAAAGAAGCAAGGGTTAAGCGAAGGTTAATAAAAGAAAATTGCTAAAAAATTAACTTTTATTGTTTTAACTTTTTACCCATCACTTGAGCACCTAGGGTGATAATTAAAATCCCTCCTAATACACATAAGGATGAAATGACCAATTGTAAGGTAATAGCTTCACTGGTGAAAATAACACCACCAAAGGAAGCAATAATAGGCACAGTTAATTGTAAAACCGCGTACTTGCGTTACTTTTAATCCTTCTAATGCCGCATACCAAATAGCGTACCCTAAACCAGATGTCAGAGCGCCAGAGACAATCGCTAATATGACACCATCATTACTTATTGTCGTGCTATCAAAGGTAAACAAAAAAAGTGCGATTACAAAGGGGGCTGTCTTTAAAAAATTATTTGAGGTTGCTATTAATGGATTTTTAGCACCTTTACCCGCTAGTGTATAACCACCCCAAGCAATACCCGAAATAGCCATTAATACAAACCCCATTAATGACGGCGCACTTCCACTAGGCAATAATAATAAAGCTAATCCAGCAAAAGCAATAATAAGCCCTATCCACTCTATCAATTGTAATTTTTTACCTTTAACGATACTGAATATCACCATGGTCATCTGTACTGCACCAAATAAAATCAATGCGCCAATGCCTGTATCTAAAGTGATATAAGCATAGGAAAAAGTCACCATATAAACAAACAGATAAAAAGCAGATGACCAACTTCCACCTTTAAAATTAAAGGCGCCTTTATTTTTTAACATCACTAAGGCAATGAGAAAAACAGCACCAGAGAGTAGTCTAATAGAAGTAAAACTTGATGCATCAATGGCATCGCCTTTTAGGGCATATCGGCATAATACAGAGTTTCCTGCAAATGCGACTAATGCAATTATGGTATATAAAATCGTTTTCAAAAGTTAGCCTTAACAGAATAATTGATAACACAGGATAACTTAACGATAATAATACTCAATAGAAATAAACTCTTCTAAGGTTTTCAGTAAAGGATTTGTAAAGATAATTAAGAACAATCGCAATAAATAGCTGATCTCATTTTATTTTCCATTAACAATCATTTCTTTAATAAAACGCGCTTTAACAAAATGGTCTAACTGATGTGTTTTGATCCACCAAGTTGCTACTTCCATCAAGGCTTCAGGATCATCATTTTTATTGGCAAAAAAAGCATAAAATGACAATCCCACGTTATCCCCTTTAGACGCTATTTTTTGATCACATACGGCGATGATTTTATCTCGTAAAACTTGTTTCATAAGTATCTCTTGTTGATAAAAAATAAGTTGCTAAAAATGATGTTAAAAAAATGGCGCCTAAAGGCACCATTCTATCTACAAAATACTAATATCCAAATTTATTATCTATTCTGCACTACTTCAAGATTAAAGAATTTTCAGAAAATTAGGGTAAATGCTCAGGACTAAGCTATTTATGCTTAGTTCAAGGCGGAAAAGCGCAGTTTAGTGGTTTAAATGAGCATTTTCCAACGATGAAATAGGCTTAAATAGCGACGACCTGAGTAGTTACGAATTTAATACTTACCAAGCTCTAACACCGTAGACTCAAGGGTTTTGTCACCATCCATTGCTTTCACTGTGACATAATACTGATGATCTTTACCACCAGAACAAGGTGGCATGTAAGCACCCGCTTTATCCCAACCTGGTCCAGCATGAGTCGCGATCATAGTAACGCCATCTGGCATTTCAAAAGTATGTCCTGGAACAGAGTCAATAGCGACTTGAATAGTTTTACCATGTAATGCGAATTGAATTTTACCATGGCCACCATTGTTCATTCTTTCAGAATCACGGTCACTGTACTCAAATAATAAAGCATCTGCTCCATTTGGGATGTTAGTCACTAACAATCTAGGTGTTGAAGGTTCAATACCTCCAAACTTTTGGCATTGTTGACCTTCTGGAACAATATTGCCATCCCATTTTTTATCAGCAATCTCAACATCAACCGCAAAGGCATTAAAACTCACCAAAGATGCAACAAGTGATGTCGCTAAAGTAATTACATTAGATTTAATTTTCATACGCTTAAAACTCCTATTTTAGTATTTTCCAAATAGCCTGAAACAATAGATACACTTATACCCGTTATTATGCAAACTGTATTTAAAGGCTTATATGTTTCTATGTAACAAATAGATCACTTGCAGAAAAATTAAGTTAATAACTTTGCTTAATCACAATTCTCACCATGGCAAGTATTTAACTTTTCTTGCTCGACTTTATCATTCTCTAATACCAAACGTAGATCCTGTAAATGTTGGCGAACGGCAATACCATATTGTTTGTCATCTCCCCAGGTATCCGCCAGTGATTGTAATGTACTATTATCATGGTGGTGAAACAGGTTACCAGCACGCTTTGCATCATCCTTACTGTTGCCTAATAATTGCAAAGCATCAATACCAAGATTAACAGCTGAATCAAAGGTTTCTCTTTTAAAAGCATGTACATTCAATTTCATTAACTGATAAGCATGACGACGATCAATGGCTCTGGCTATTATTTTCAAATTAGGAAAGTGCTTTTGTGTCATTTCAATAATTTCGATACTTTTGTCTGCTTCATCTACCGCCACCACTAATAACTGTGCTTCACTAGCGCCAGAAGCTTCTAACAAGTCTTTACGCGCGCGTCACCATAAAAAACTTCATTATCAAAACGACGTAACATCTCAATTTGTGCGGGACTATGATCTAATACTGATAAATGATAACCCTGTGACTGTAATAATCGCCCGACTATTTGCCCAAAACGGCCATAACCGGCAATGATGACATTTTGAGTTGGGGTTATATGGCTCGCATCATCAAAGTCAGGCGCTTTATTTTTAGCATTGTTATAAAAATATTTCTCGTAAAGCATTAATAATATTGGCGCACATAACATGGAAATCGCGACCACTAAGGTAATGATTTTAGATTCCGCCCCTGTAAGAATATTTAATGAACCTGTTAGTGATAATAAAACAAAGGCAAACTCCCTCCCTGTGCAAGTGCTAAGGTAAATAGCAATTTTTGCTCATTTCTCATTTTAAATAGACGCGCTAAAACTGCTAATACCATGGCTTTAATCGCGATTAAAGCCACCACTAAACTTAATACCAAAAGGGTGTTTTCAAATAATAAAGGGAAATCGATTGAAGCCCCTACCGCTATAAAAAATAATCCTAATAGGAGTCCTTTAAAGGGTTCTATATCAACTTCTAATTCATGCCTAAATTCACTTTCTGCGAGAACAACTCCTGCTAAAAAAGTACCTAGTGCAGGTGATAGACCAATATTTTGCATAATTAAAGCAATAGATATAACCAAAAATAATGCAAATACCGTAAATATTTCTCGTAACCTAGTTTCGGCAATATAACGAAATAATGGCGCTGAAACATATTTTCCCGCTAAGATAATCAAGCTAATCACTCCCAAAGAGATGATTACTTGAATATAAACAGGAAAATCTTCAATAAGGTTATGTCCAGTATGGCTAGATTGAGTAATATCTTGAAAGGCTAATAAGGGCAACAAAGCCAGAATAGGGATCACGGCAATATCTTGAAACAGCAACACTGAAAAAGCGTTCTGCCCTGCTTCTTGTTTTATCCAGCCTTTTTCAGTTAAGGTTTGCAATACAATCGCAGTGGACGACAAAGCTAACATCAAGCCAACTGAAAGTGCAACTTGCCATTGCAATGCAAAAACATAATAAGCAACAGCAAAAATCAAAATCGTTGTGATAACAACCTGTAGGCCACCTAATCCCATAATAGAATGACGTAGCTTCCATAAACGAGCCGGTTGTAATTCTAATCCCACTAAAAATAACATCATCACCACGCCAAACTCAGCAAAGTGCATAATGTCAGTTTGATCTCCTACAAATCCTAATAAAAAGGGCCCAATTAAAATACCTGCTAACAAATAACCTAATACTGAGCCTAAACCTAATCGTTTAGCAATAGGCACGGCAACGATGGCAGTACATAAGATAAATCACGGCCATTTCTAACATAATAATTCCTTAAAAAATAATGGAGGTTAATTGAAAGATAACATTAAAGCAGTTACTCCTTAGCAATCAATATACTTTTTCATATTGATTGCTAAGGAGTATAGGAGAATAAAGACAATAGGAGTTTATATAGAAGAAATTAATCGATATTTAAATCATGTTTTCCGTGATGTTTTTTAGTACGTAAATAACTGTTGTTATCATCCTTTAGATGTAAGCGAGTATTTACTTGCTCGATAATATTAAAATCATCTTTTAAAGCATTTAGCTTTTTCGGGTTATTGGTTATTAAACGTAAATCGGTGATCTGCAATGCCTGTAACATCGCCGTAGCATCTTCAAAGGTACGCGCATCTTCTTCAAAACCTAAATGCTTATTAGCTTGATAAGTATTCATGCCTTGGCTTTGTAATACATAAGCATCCATTTTGTTATAAAGGCCAATTCCTCGACCTTCTTGGCGTAAATAGAGAATAATACCACCCTGGTCTTTCATTAAATTAATGGTTTCTTCTAGTTGTTCGCCACAATCACAGCGCGATGAATGAAATACATCCCCGGTTAAACACTCAGAGTGCATACGAACTAAAGGCGCACTTTGTTTTTGATCGGCTTGCTGAAAAATTAACGCGATATGTTCATGGTTTTCATCAAACATCTTAAAGGTTGCGATCTCGGCATCGATGTCACTGTGTAAACCAACTTTCAGGTTAATTCTTGCTCGTATTTTATTCATGGGCTTCTTTTATAATTTAATAAAGACGCAGTTATGCGCGCCTAGGTAACTCTTGTTAGCTATATATTGGGTTAATTATATTATTTTCAAGGGTTATTCCCGACTTTGAAATAATTCTATAGTGGCATGGTTGAACGATTATGTGCTCGCATATAATCAATATCGGGTCCCAAAGGAATAACCTGCGTCGGGTTAATCATTTTATGACTAAAATAGTAATGACGTTTAATATGGCTTTGATCCACCGTTTCTTTAATACCCTTTACTTGATATAACTGACGTAAATATTGGCTAATGTTAACGTAGTCTTCTATTCGCTGTCGATTACACTTAAAATGTCCGTGATAAACACTATCAAAACGTATCAGGGTAGTGAATAAACGCCAATCTGCCTCAGTTATTTTTTCGCCAGTAAGAAAAGCTTGTTTATCCAAAATCGCTTCAACCTTATCTAACGCATTAAATAATCGATGAAAAGCGACTTCATAGGCACTTTGTGTCGTTGCAAAACCACATCGGTAAACGCCATTATTGATATCTTCATAAACCCATTTATTAACGTCATCAATCACCCCTTGTTGTTGAACAGGATAAAAATCAAGCCTGTTATTGGTTAAATCATCAAAGGCTCCATTAAACATGCGTATGATTTCTGAAGACTCATTACTCACAATACGCTGTAATTTCTTATCCCATAAGACAGGCACCGTGACTCTGCCGGAGTAATCAGCTTTATGTTTAGTGTAGATTTGATGTAAAAAGGATAAAGAAAATAAATGATCCCCGGTACTACCAGTCTGTGTGTCAAAGCTCCAGCCATTTTCAGACATATCCGTACTGACAACTGACACAGAAATAAAGTCCTGCAAACCTTTTAATTGTCGAAAAATTAATGTTCGATGAGCCCAAGGGCAGGCTAAAGAAACATATAAATGATAGCGCCCTTTTTCAGCTTTAAAACCACTTTCACCACTTGGGCCAACACCACCATCGGCAGTGATCCAGTTTCTTAATTGTGCTTCCTCTCTTTGAAAAGCACCTTTATGTTTACTTGTATCGTACCATTTATCTTGCCATGTACCCTTAACTAATAACCCCATATTCACCTCTGTTCTATTATTGATTTTTGAGCAAAAACTCATGCTATTCGACCAAATTTTCCTGATTGATAATCACGGATAGTTTGTTCAATTTCAGCCTGTGTATTCATCACAAAAGGTCCCATATGAACAATTTTTTGGTTAATTTTATTACCCGTCAAAATCAACATCCTTGCACCTTCACTCGAAGCCTGACATTGAAATAACCTTTGGCTGTCTACAATGGCTAACTGCCCGGCCTTAATAGGACAAGGCAAATCAAGTGAGCCTTGATATACCATCACTAATACTTGGGTGAAATGGGCTAAATCAAGTTCAGCTTGAGCATTAGCTTGCAGTGATAAATCGGCAATTGCGCCATCGCCCGATAATTGTATTAACGGAGAAACCGCTTGTTGTTCGGCAAAAGACCACGTTCCAGCTAATAACTTTAATAGAGCCCCTTGTTTATTATCTAAAACAGGTAATTCCTGATGCTTCGCATCTTGATATATAGCTGGTCGCATTTTGTCTTTGGCAGGCATATTCAACCAAATTTGAAAACCATGTATTTTATTATTCTCACCTAATACTGGCATTTCAGAGTGCATGACACCGGAACCTGTACTCATCCACTGTACTCCACCAGCTTGGATCGTTTCTTTATTGCCTAATTGATCTTGATGAGTAAAACCGCCCTCAACCATATAGGTAAAAGTATCAATACCTCGGTGTGGGTGTTCAGGAAAGCCTCCAACATAATCCTCTTTATTGCCTGATTTAATTTCATCAATCATCAAATAAGGATCTAATTTTAAAGACGAAAAATCAGCAATGCGGGAGATATTTACACCATCACCATCCTGAGTCGCGTGTTGATTAATAATATTAAGTATTTTCATAATATTTTCCATTTCTCGTGTTTTGATTTACTTGACTGATAAATTAACAGTTGTTTATTAATAAAACGAGGTAAGAAAATAGTGCGATTTGTTCATATTATTTGAACGAATAGGTATGAAATGTGGGTGATTTGATGAAGTAATATACTTCATCAAAGATAGAATAATGTGAAACTTAGTACAAACTTAACTACTCAACTCTGCGCCATCAATATCTATAATTGTGCCACTGGCATAGTTATTTTGTAACAGGAATATATAAGCTTTAGCCACTTCATTTTGCCCACCCAAGCTTTTCAGAGGTAAACGCGCTCCGAGGTTTTTTACCGTGTCTAATCGTTTACTATCGTTAGCAAAACGTTCAATAAAACCAGGACAAACGGCATTAATTCGAATCGGAGCAAGTTCAACGGATAAGGATTTAACTAATGATTCAACCGCGCCATTAATAGCCGCCATAGTTGAAAAACCTGGATAACTGCGTCGGGAAGCAATGCCCGAAGTTAAAATAAAGGATCCACCAGGACGAACATATTTAATACCATGTTGAACAAGGTTATGTTGTCCCCAATATTTAGTATCAAAAGTCGCTTTCAAATCGCAACTATTAGTCGTTGCAAAGTCACCCGTGACATGTGGGTGCTTAACCGTTGAAATAAGATGATCAAAGGGTCCAATTTGCTCAAAAAAATCAATCACGTCTTGCTCGATACTTGCGTCAAGCTGATGTACCGAAACATCACAGGTTAATTTCTTTTTAGCCTCATTCAATTTTCCCTCGGTACGGCCAACAATATATAACCTTGCTCCCGCGACAATCAACTGCTCAGCGACTCTTAAACCGATTCCGGCACTACCACCAACAATAATAATTCGTTTACCTGTAAGCATTTTATCTGTTATCCCTTAACATATTGATTTATCGATTAAACAAGGTAATCATAAAAGCTGATTTTAAATGATATTACTCATTAAAACTCCAACATAGCGCAATTAGTTGTTTGAGTATTTAAAAAAACTATTCAATTATTTTAGTAATAATCTGTGTTTTAACCGAGTTAGCAATAAAGCATAAACCATGAGCCTGATGATGCATTTCTTCGAGTTGTTGATAACTTGGTGATTCACCTGCAAAAATAACTTTAGGCGATAAGATAATCTTAGTCATAGCTATTTTACCTTGCTCATCCTTAGCCAGACCCCCGTAGCGGCATCAGAATAACTCTCAACCACGAATTTCGCTTTAACGGCCATTGAAAGAAAAAATAACATGTGGCAACTCGATAATGAGGCAACAAAGGCTTCTTCAGGATCGACATTATCCGCCACCGAAAATGGTAATGGCACAATCGAAGGAGATGATGAAGCAGGTACTTCAATACCACCATCAAAAATCCAAAGGTGTCCTCGACTATACTTATTGTCTATGAACTTCTCTTGTGGATGACGTTGCCACTTAATCGTTGCAATATACTCTGACATATTTAACTTTCCTTAGTTTGAAGTAAATTTTGCTTCATAAAATCAATAAATATACGATTCTTATTTGGTAAATATTTACTTTGTACATACTGTAAGCAAATATCTCCATGATAATTTCCCTGCATATGCCAGTCTGTCAATAATGGTATCAGCGTTCCTTTTTCAATGCCTTGTTGAGCAGTGTAATTAGGTAAACAGCCGATACCTATCCCTTGCTCGATAGCATCTCGGCGCATTTCACTGTGATTAAGTAAATAAGCACCACTAACTTGTACTGTTGCTTGTTGATTATGATTACTAAACCGCCATCGATTGTCTGTTGAATTTTCACCTAAACAAATACAAGGTAAGTGCTTTAAATCATCTGGATGTGTTGGCTCATTATGCCGTTTCATAAAATCAGGACTTGCACAGATAACCTGTTCGACACGGCCTATTTTAACATTCACTAAGGACTCAATTGGCGAATCATTAATATGTATCAGAAAATCTAAACCATCATGAATCGGATCTAATATTCGATCACTCACTTTCAAATGTAATTGAATATCAGGATATCTTTTTAAAAACTCAACAAATAATGGCCTTAAAACCCTACTTGCCAGTGACTTTGGTGCGGCTACTCTTAATAGCCCTCGAACCCTTGAACCATCGGAATGACTCGCTTTTACTGCATTATCCGCACTTTCAATCATTTGCTTACAATAATCAAGCGTGACTTTTCCGGATTCCGTTAGTGCGATTTGCCTTGTGGTTCGTTGTAATAATTTAATACCTAATGCATCTTCCAAACGACTAATCTGCCGACTCACCGCCGAGGGAGTTACGCCTAATTTTTTAGCCGCGTTGCTAAAATTTCCTTGCTCAATAACCGTCACAAAAATAGCCATATCCGGTAATAAAGGAATTAATTTATTTGTGTCCACAGCGCACAAGTCCTTTCTAAAAATAGCATATTGTTTAAATTAACTCATAAATTAACATACAAAAACACGAAAAACACTTTCTTATCACTGCAATTCACTCTTGAGAGACTATATATGGAACTAATAATAACAAGCTACCTCAGCGAAATTTTAGCTGTCACAACAGTTGCAATTTTGATGGCTGTTTTGCCGGGTGCAGATTTTGTGTTGGTAACAAGAACGAGTATTCGAAATGGGCGTTTAGCGGGTTTGTATTCGACCTTAGGTGTGTGTTTATCAATCTGTATTCACGCGAGTTATTCTATTGCCGGCCTAGCAGTGATCATCGCAAATTCAACTTGGTTTTTTATTTCAATTAAATACTTAGGAGCGACCTACTTAATTTATATCGCATGGCAATTATTGACAACTCGCGATTTGATAACCGATCAACAAAGTGCTCAAGCACAAAATATGCCGGCATTGGCGACACTACGTTTAGGGTTTACCTGCAATATGTTAAATCCTAAAGCACCATTATTTTTTATGAGCATTTTCACTCAAGTTGTTTCAGTGAATACACCTATAATGCTACAGCTAAGTTACGGTTTAATTATTATGTTGGCACATTTGATCTGGTTCAGCAGTGTTGCATTGCTATTATCACATCCAAGCTTGCTACCACGTTTTAACCAACATAAACGCAAAATAGATAAACTAGCAGGAATGGCATTATTGTTAATTGCCATAAAATTAACATTGATGAGTAGTCTTTAGGAAGTGCTTGCTTTGGCAGTTTTTGGGGTAAACTCATTAATACACTCATAGGAGCCCATTTCAAACTCTCGACAAATCCAAGGACGGTTTTCATAGATAGTACACATCTGTGTATCTCTGTCTAAGGCTGAGCAACGGCCATCCTCTAAACGAAGCATTGTCTCACCGCCATATTTGTCAACCGCAATATGGCGTTCAGGCACACCGGTATCGGATATAATCATCACTTCTAAACGACAACAGAGTCGCTAAACAGTTAACACAAGTAACTTCAGGAGCCGTGCTGTCAGATACATTTTTAATTTCAATGTTCATATGAAAAGCGCTTTATCAAAATCAATTAGATGCATCTTACTATTTATCTCCTATTATGCCATTAGCATTTATGATGAAAAATGGACAGCCCACTTTTCCTTTTGCAAGCTGATAATAAACAGAAATGAAATCGCTTACACCCTATTTTGAAACAAAACACAGTTAATCTCGGTTATTTAACAAATATAACCACTTGGTATAGGCAGCTTTCTTTTTATAACTTATTGGAATATATGTTGTTAAAAAACAACCAATATTAGAGAAAAAATTTGATTTTGAGGTTTTTCCTAAACATAAAACAGATATTTAAATATTGCTCAAAAAGCACTCTACAGGTCAAAAAATTATACCAATTACGAAAATTCCCTATATAAAACAAGTTTTCAATTCTTTGAAGTGGTAGCCAAAAATAATATTAGGTAATTGTTGCCATGCAAGCTTTGCACTAATATGGGGCTTAATTTATTTATAACTTTTTGTTATATGCAATTTAAATGAATGAATATTCACATGCTTAATCATATTTGCAGAATTTTTGTACTCTGAAACGCTCACAGAGTAATTTGAAGCACAGATCGTTCAAATACTCTGCGAAAGCTTAACTATGATGCAGGAATTTTCTGTTTTGGTGCAACAATCAACTGTTAATTAGGGCTGTAAAACGCAAAGCATTGATATTAAATAACTTAAGTTATTGGCATCAATTATGCTCAGCATTATTTCTTTCGCGGAATTGCTTTAAATCTCAGTATTACTTAAATATACAATTTTGAATTGCTTAAGAACATAGATTTCAGTGCTATATGTTGTGATATGGGATGTTGTGATTTAAGGATTTAGTCCTTTACATAAGTTAATAAAAAGCATCAAAAAATAAGTCGCAAATAGAAATAGAAAACAAAAACTATAAAAATCAAAACTATTTTAATTGCTAAGTTTTTAGCAAATTGCAGGGACCTGCTTAATGTCATTATTAGAAATAAAAAATCTTCGCATCGAATACCCATCACGCCATGGCGTACATGCGACCGTTAAATCACTCTCATTCTCTATTGAACGAGGCGAAATTGTTGGTGTTGTAGGTGAATCTGGTGCAGGTAAATCAACCGTTGGTAATGCCGTAATCGATTTACTTAGCCCCCCTGGTTTAATTGCTGATGGAGAAGTATTTCTAGATGGAGAAAAAATCTCAGGTTTATCTAGTGAACAAATGCGTCAAGTACGTGGAAATAAAATTGGCTTTATTTTTCAAGATCCAATGACTTCATTAAATCCACTATTTACTGTTGAACATCAATTAACAGAAACAATTCTAGCTAACTTAGACGTTAGTTATGCAGAAGCACTACAGCGTTCAATCAATTTAATGCAACAGGTTGGCATTCCTGAACCTGAATTACGTATTAAACAATACCCTCATCAATTTTCAGGTGGTATGCGCCAACGCGTTGTTATTGCTATCGCATTATCAGGAGAGCCCGATTTAATTATTGCCGATGAGCCAACCACTGCACTTGATGTATCAATTCAAGATCAAATCCTGACCCTAATTCGTGAATTATGTATTCAGAAAAATGTCGGTTGTATGTTAGTCACACACGATATGGGCGTAGTATCTAATGTCACCGACAAAGTGGCAGTAATGTACCGTGGTGATCTAGTGGAATTTGGACCAACAGCTAAAGTGCTAGGCGATCCAGACCACGATTATACACGCAGTTTGATTTCTGCTGTACCTCGCTCAGATATCAAATTAGAGCGCTTCCCTCTTGTGAGTTATATCGAAGAAGCACATGAAATGCAGAAGCTCGATGTAAAAACGCATTGGTTAGGGCAAAGTGAAGATCAACGTCAATATACCGGCCCATTACTTAACGTAGAAAACGTGAGTTTACGCTTTAAAACTAAAGATTCTTTCTTTGAAAGTAAACGTGAATACGTACAAGCCTCTAACAATGTTAGCTTTCATATCAACGAAGGTGAAACCTTTGGCTTAGTAGGAGAATCAGGCTCAGGTAAATCAACGATTGCCCGAGTAATAGCTGGTTTATATCCGCCTAATGAAGGTAAAGTAACCTTCGAAGGCATCGATTTAACCGCACTAAAAAGTGAAAGTGAACGTCGCCCTATCAGACGTCAAATGCAGATGGTATTCCAAAACCCTTATACTTCAATGAACCCTCGTATGAAGATATATGACATTATTGCTGAGCCAATTCGTTTCCATAAATTAGCAAATTCTGAGGCACAAATACGTTCTATTGTGCATGATTTATTAGATCATGTTGGTTTAGGCAAAATGGCTGGTGTGAAATACCCGCATGAATTTTCAGGTGGCCAACGTCAGCGTATTTCTATTGCCCGCGCTCTAGCAACACGCCCACGTTTATTAATCTGTGATGAACCAACATCAGCTTTAGATGTATCGGTACAGGCACAAATACTCAACCTATTAAAAGATTTACAGGACGAATTAAACCTGACTATGTTATTTATCAGTCACGATTTACCTGTTATACGCCAAGTTTGTGATCGAATTGGCGTGATGAAACAAGGAAAATTATTAGAAATATCACCCACGGAGCAACTTTTCACTCAACCTCAACATCAATACAGTCAACACTTAGTATCCTTAATGCCTGAGTTTAAAGGCTTACGGACGTAATCAGAATTAAGTAACGATACGCTTTCTTAATGCAACACCATTTTAATTATCTAAATATTATACAACGGAAATTTTTCCATCAAAGGAGTCAATAAATGAAGTTATTAAAAACCAAACTAGCCGTAGCACTTCTTGCCGCAGGATTAAGCTTTTCAGCAACAGCGGCAGATATCACTGTTGCCTACGATTCAGATCCAGTAACGCTAGACCCACATGAGCAATTATCTGGCGGTATTTTGCAGATGTCTCATATGCTATTTGATCCTTTAGTTCGATTAACTCAATCTTTAGACTTTGAGCCTCGTATTTCAACGGAATGGAAACGTGTCGATGATACAACTTTTGAATTTACGCTTCGTAAAGGCGTTAAATTTCACTCAGGAAACATGTTAACGGCTAAAGACGTTGTTTGGACTTTTAACCGCTTACAAAACTCTCAAGATTTCAAAGCGATTTTCTCTCCTTATGAAAAAATGGAAGCTGTAGATGATTACACGATTCAAATAAAATCATTTAAACCTTTCCCATTAGTCGCCGCAAACAGCGACTTATATCTTCCCAATGGACAGCGAGTTCTATTCAGGTGAACTTGAAGGTCAAGACAAATCAGTGATCGTAAAACACGGTAACTCTTTTGCTTCAACTAACGTATCAGGAACCGGCCCTTTCATCGTGACATCTCGCGAGCAAGGCGTAAAAGTTGTCTTTGATCGTTTTGATGATTACTGGGATACTAACTCTCCAGGTAATGTTGATAAATTGACACTGGTACCTATTAAAGAAAATGCAACTCGTGTTGCGACGCTTCTTTCAGGCGATGTTGATATGATCCATCCTGTTGCACCAAATGATCAGAAACGTGTTGTTGATACTAAAGATATCGATTTAACTACCGTTGCCGGTACTCGTATCATCACTTTCCAAATGAACCAAAATTCAAACCCAGCATTAAAAGATGTGCGTGTTCGTCAAGCGATTGTGCATGCCATTAACAATGAAGGTATTGTTCAAAAAATCATGAAAGGTTTTGCAACAACAGCAGGTCAACAAGGCCCTGCAGGTTACGCAGGTTATGATGAAGCATTAGTACCACGTTTCGATCTTAAAAAAGCGAAAGAGTTAATGAAGGAAGCAGGTTATGAAGATGGTTTCTCATTATCTATGATTGCACCGAATAACCGTTACGTAAATGATGCACAAATCGCACAAGCAGTACGCATCTATGTTAGCTAAAATCGGTATTAAAGTTGACCTTAAAACCATGCCAAAAGCACAATACTGGCCTGAGTTTGACTTATGTTCAGCGGACATGTTGATGATCGGTTGGCATTCAGATACAGAGGATTCTGCGAACTTCTCTGAGTTCTTAACCATGACTCGTAATAAAGAAACAGGTAAAGGTGCTTACAACTGTGGTCATTACTCTAATGCAACTGTTGATAGCTTAGTAGATGGCGCAAACTCAGAAACTGATCCAGCAAAACGTAAAGTGATGCTACAGGAAGTTGAGCAAATTCTTTATAAAGAAGTCTGCATTTGTTCCATTACACTGGCAGAACCTTGCTTGGGGCGCAAAATCTAACCTAGATATCGCACCTATCGTTAATGCAATGAACTTCCCTTACTTTGGTGACCTTGTTGTAAAATAAGGTGATTTGGTAAGGTTTTAAAAGGTTGTTGAATTTATTTTATGATTTAACAACCATATAAAAAGTTAATGGACAATTAAAGCATCTAGTTTTCATTAACTATCAAACACTCTGTTTTTTCTCATATTATTAATCGATAATAAAAACAAAAAACAATTAATAAGAAAAACAGAGTGCTTATTTTTACATTTATAGGGAACAAGGAATGTTTACATTTCTAGTCAATCGACTGTTTCAAGCACTAATCGTGATGTTTGTCATCAGTTTGGTGGCATTTGCTATTCAAGACAACTTGGGTGATCCATTACGTGAAATGGTCGGTCAATCCGTTTCTGAAGAAGAACGACAAGTACTACGTGATAACCTTGGGTTAAATGACCCTTACATCACCAAATACGCTCGCTTTGTAGGTAACGCTGTACAGGGTGATCTCGGCACCTCTTATTTCTTTAAACGTCCAGCCTTAGAAGTTATTTTAGATAAACTACCTGCGACCTTAGAACTGGTCTTTGGTGCGACACTTATTATTATTTTTCTAGCGATTCCACTTGGTGTGTATTCCGCTATTCATCCCAAAACTACTTGGACCAAGATTATTTTAGCCCTGAGTAGTATCGGCATTTCAGTACCGGTATTTTTAACCGCGATTATGTTAATGTATTTATTTGCCATCGAACTAAATTGGCTCCCCTCCTACGGTCGTGGTGAAACCATGAATATATTAGGCTGGGAAACAGGTTATCTAACTAAAGATGGTTTATTGCACTTGATTCTTCCGTGTATTTCCTTAGCTTCAATTATGATGCCTTTATTTATTCGTTTAGTACGTTCAGAAATGCTTGAAGTATTAAGCTCTGAATACGTTAAGTTTGCCAAAGCAAAAGGCTTGGTAAGCAACAAAATTTATTATCAACATGCTCTTAAAAATACCATGTTACCTGTTCTAACCGTCGGTGGTGTACAAATAGGAACTATGGTTGCTTACACCATTTTAACGGAAACCGTCTTCCAATGGCCTGGCACAGGTTTTATTTTCTTAGAAGCCATTAACCGCGTTGATACTCCTTTGATTACTGCCTATGTTATTTTTGTTGGTTTAATCTTTGTTACCACCAATACCATTGTTGATTTGTTATATGGTGTTATTAATCCAACTGTTGATATTACTGGTAAGGGAGCATAATAATGAATACTGTTACTTCTTCACATGTTCCTAGTCGCTGGGAAAATTTTAAAAACTCTGATTTTATCTATCACTTTAAACGTGACAAAGTGGCAATGTTTAGTTTCGCATTATTTCTGGCGTTTTTTATAGCGACCTTGTTTGCTCCACTTATTTCTCCGACTAATCCCTATGATTTAATGGCAATTGATATTATGGATTCTGAATTACCACCTTCTTGGTTAGAGGGCGGTGATGTACGTTTCCTATTAGGTACTGATGACCAAGGTCGCGATATCTTATCAACCATTTTATATGGTTCACGTTTATCATTAACAATTGGTTTCTTAGCTGTTGCTGTACAACTGTTTTTAGGTATCGTGATTGGTTTGTCATCGGGGTATTTTGGTGGCCGTATTGATAGCTTCTTAATGCGTTTTGCCGATGTACAACTGTCCTTTTCAACCATGATGGTTGCTATCATTATTACCGCTATTTTCAAGGCCAGTTTTGGTGCTGAGTTCTTCGCTCAATATGCAGTGATCATGCTAGTTGTTATTATTGGTGTTGCTGAATGGCCTCAGTATGCTCGTACTATTCGCGCCTCTGTGTTAGCTGAAAAGAAAAAAGAGTATGTAGAAGTCGCGCAAGTAATGGGGTTTAGATCCGGGCGAATTATGTTTCGTCATATTTTACCTAACTGTTTGTCACCTATTTTAGTAATTTCAACAGTACAGGTAGCTAACGCAATTATGTCCGAGGCGACCTTATCGTTTTTAGGTTTAGGTTTACCTGTTGATCAACCTTCATTAGGCGCGTTGATCAGTATTGGTTTTAAATATATTTTTTCTGGTGCGTGGTGGATAACTATCTTCCCAGGCATTGTATTAGTCAGCTTAGTACTTGTAATTAATCTGTTAGGTGATTGGTTACGTGATGTATTTAATCCAAAGATTTACAAGGGCTAAGCATACAATTCTTAGCGAGCTGAAATTAACCAGCGGTTTAAAAAACTGTTTAATTTCACTCGCTATTAAATAAAAAAATACTTATCAGCTCTATTTTCAGCAAAACTTCCAATTCCCAACCTAACTCTTTCTCAAGAGATTTTTTTGCTACTCCGCGAATAATGCCCTACCATTAGTAATGATAAAAATAATTAAATAGAAGCCATAAAATGAAAATTATCAATCAGTCACTTTGTATTTTTTCACTTGCCCTATTGAGCATCGTTTCTATGAGTCAATCTCAAGCGCATATTATGATAGCCCAACATGGAACACTTAATATTCACGATAACATCGTATTTATGGTGCTATCTTTACCTGTCTCCGCTTTTACGGGTATCGATGATGATGGTGATGGTATGTTATCAGTTAATGAGTTTGATACTCACCAAGCGACGAATTAAAACATCGATCGTCAAAAATGTTAGCATTACCGATAAAACCGCTAAGCGAACCATTAGAAGAGATGAAACTATCCCGTGTCACACCTCATTTTTCACCTAAAAAACCGGTGTCAGAATTAGTGGTTAAAGCAAGGTTTAACCTAAAGGATGAAGATGCAATGGACGCCCTACAATTTCAGGTTAAACTTTTTGCTAAAGAACCTGAAAAGCAATTTTTAATTATCACTGCAACACGTCATTCAGATGAGCAACAACAGGTATTCGAATTAACGCCAAAACATACTAGTGAAATGATTTTTTCTGAAACTAAAAATTAAGGGTTATAGCCGCTCATAAGAGATCACATATAAACTTTTTACCCCAGGGTATATTTCATCAATCACTTGGTTTAATTTTTTGAGAGTCATATTCTCTTGCTGTGCATGAAAATCATTAAGTTGATACCTTTCAATTGCTTGTACATCTTTAATACGTATTTGGCAAAATTCTCGCCCCGTTTCAAAGGTAGCCACCGACACGATTGTATTTTTTACAAAATTATTTTCTGATTTATCACGAATGGTAATTGTTTTTTTACCGGAAACAATATCCGCTTCAAAACGTTCAAAAAAGTTATCTTTGTTAGTCCCATTATTGTCTTCTCTGTTAAGGAATATATTTCAATCTATTGATTATTTTCTGTAAATTAAGATGTTGAAAGCATAATAACCCACTCTGCTTTAAACCTTCGAATCTTTCTATGAGTGCCTGATGAGGCGGTAGTGTCTGTTTACTGGCAAGCATAACGATATTTTTATAGTCATCAAATTCATTCAAAGCAATATAGGGAAAATAGCGCTTTATAATAAGTAATAGCTGTATTAACTGTTCATTATTATTCGCCTGTAGGTTTATCATCAACGTTGCGTTAGTCGCTGTGATTTGGCATAAATGAGAATAAAAACTGCCATTAAAAATACAATCTGCACTTTTCCCATCTATAAATAAATCACATAAAACAACATCATATAACACATCCGTTTGTTCTATAAAATGTTCTGCTGTTTGAGCAACAATTTTGACCTGGGCTGGTACCTTAAAATATTTTTTAGCCATTTCAACAATGTTTAAGGAAGATTCAACAGAGCTAATATGCAAATCTGATATTGTTGCCAAGGCTCGCTCAATGGATGCACCACCTAATCCAAGGTTTAATAACTGCCGAGGTTGATTAGCAAAGAAATTATTATCAAGTAACAAAAACAATAATAAGGACTGATAGACGGGTAAAATAATCTGCTCTGGTCTTTCCTTATTCATTAAGGACTGCACCTCACTCCCACCATATTCAAACCATCGGAATTGTTCATTTTCTTTTACAGTTAATGAAATACCTTTATTATCATATTGATAAATTAAAATCTGTTGCTGTGACAATTGCTTACTAAAGTCCATATTCATATTTCTTAAGTCTGATGATAAAAGTATCAATTAGTTTTTTATTCACTAAAATCAATTCTGTTATTTGAAAAAAGCATTAGTAAGTAATAGTATGAATGATGTAAACAATATTAGCCAAGGAATGAGTTTGAAACTGAACACTGCTGAAACATCACAAACGCTAAATATTAATACCCTTGCTTCAGTTTTTGAACACCTCCCTAATGCCTTTGTTATCGCTTCGGTAGAACGAAAAGTTTTAAATATGAATAAAGCGACTGAAGCATTGTTTGGTTATCGTAATGATGAATTGCTCCAGCATAGTACTGAGGTATTTTATGCTAATAAGTCTATCTTTTCTGAGCAGGGTGAAAAACGTTATAATCCTGAATTAAAACTAAGTAATAAAGTATCTTTCGTTGAATACAAAACTAAATCTGGTCAACTATTCCTCGGTAATACCAGCAGTGGACATATCAAAGATAAAGCGGGCAATGTGCTATTTTTTGTTGCTTCGGTTACAGATGAATCAGAACGATTAAAAGCAGAAGAATCTCTGGCTAAACTACATGAAATCACCTCTTCACGCGACTTGAACTTTAAGGAACGTGTTGATGCTATTCTTCAACTCGGTAGCCAGCAATTTAATTTACCTATCGCTATTTTTAGTAAAATTGTTGGCGATAATTATATTGTTAAACAGGCAATTCACCCTGAAAACGCTTTAGAAAAAGGAATGACATTTCCATTAGGCGACACATATTGCGACCATGTTTATCAAGCAAATGACGTCCAAGGCTTTAGCCATGTCTCTGAAAGCGAGATTTCTTTACATCCTTGTTTTATCAATTTTGGTCTTGAAGCTTATATTGGTGCCCCTATTTTTGCTGATGGGGTTCGTTATGGCACTTTAAATTTTTCTAGCCCAGATCCAACTCGTCCTTATATCAAACAAGATATTGAATTGGTGCGTTTATTTGCTACTTGGATAGGCCATGAAATAGCAAGAAATAATGATGTAAATGCACTTAAAGAAGCACATAGGCAACTCGAAGTGCTTGCAAGCACAGATATGTTAACTGATATAGCAAATCGACGTTCAATTGATGAAACGCTTGAAAAAACCCTTTCTACTAGTAATCGACATAATTTAATAATGTCTGTTGCCGTTTTTGATTTTGACCATTTTAAAGATATCAATGATACCTATGGACATCATGTTGGTGATAAGGCATTGAAGCTATTTGGTCAACTTGTCAATGAAATGAGTCGCACTGGTGACTTTTATGGACGCTGGGGTGGAGATGAATTTCTAGCAATTTTTCCTTTAACCGCACCTCAAGGCGCACAGAAGTTTATTGAAAGACTTAGCAAACGCTTAAAGGAATTTCCGCTCACGGAACAGGGTATTAGCATTCCAATCACACTCAGTGTTGGCATAACCCAGCGCATAAATAACGATAATGCCGAATTAATAATCCAACGAGCCGATGAATTACTCTACAAAGCCAAACAAAATGGCCGAGATAGAATTGAAATTGATACATAATTTGTTGTCTATTTAAACCTCCTTTAATCTCAACCCTTCTGTAAAGTACAAAATGCATGAGCTTTTATAATTGCTTGTGTTGTTTGATTAAGGCTTTATATTAGAAGCCGTCACTTTTAATTCCAGGTAATACAATGTTAAAGCTTTTTAAATATTTCGAAAATTTAGTTCCCGCATTAAATGATGCAGAGCCAACCCAGCCCCCAAAAACCTTAGTTGCGTTTTGTATGCATTATACAAAGGGTTACGGTAAAGCACTTATTTTAATGACTATACTCACTGCATTGTTAGCCATTTTAGAAGTTTCTTTATTTGGATTTATGGGACAGTTGGTTGATTGGTTGGTGACTAAAAATCCTGACACCTTATTACAGGATGAAGGCCTCGCTTTGCTTGGCATGGCTATTACCGTTTTATTGTTAATTCCTGCTTTAACACTATTACATTCATTGATTGTTCACCAAGTCTTGCTTGGCAATTACCCTATGTCAATTCGCTGGTTTGCCCATCGTTATCTTTTAAAACAAAGTGTGTCTTTTTATCAGGATGATTTTGCAGGCCGAATTGCAACAAAAGTAATGCAAACGGCATTAGCTGTTCGTGAAACCGTTATGAAATTATTAAACGTGATGGTTTACATATTAGTATATTTTATTTCTATGGTTGTGATGGTGGCACAGGCCGATTATCGTTTAGCTATTCCAATGTTAATTTGGTTAGCGGTATATATTGGTTTGCAGTATTATTTTGTGCCACGTTTACGCAAAGTCGCCACAGAACCAAGCAGATGCTCGCTCAACCATGACAGGTCGTATTGTGGATAGTTACACCAATATTTCAACGGTAAAACTATTTGCTCATACTGATTCAGAATCAGCCTATGCAAAGCAAGGCATGGCTGGATTTTTAGACACAGTATATCGCCAAATGCGCCTAGCAACAGGGGTTAACGTTTCCGTTCAAGTTTCAAATTATATTCTTGCCTTTGTTATCACCACACTCGCAATTTCCCTGTGGATGCAAAGTGCCATCACAGTTGGCGCTATTGCCATAGCAGTCAGCCTGTCCTTACGATTAAATGGTATGTCACAATGGATCATGTGGGAACTCAGTTCACTTTTTGAGAATATCGGTACCGTCACCGATGGTATGCGTACCCTTGCAAAACCTAATATTATTGAAGATAAAAAAGATGCAAAACCATTAAATGTATCTCAAGGAGAGATTCATTTTAAAGATATCAGTTTCCATTATGGTGAAAACAAAGGTGTAATTGATAATCTCGATTTAAAAATAAAACCTGGTGAAAAGGTTGGCTTAGTAGGACGCTCAGGTGCAGGCAAGTCAACACTGGTTAATTTATTACTGCGTTTTTATGACCTTGAAGATGGCCAGATACACATTGATGGTCAAGCTATCGATGATGTTCAGCAGGAAAGTCTGCGCCTACAAATTGGTATGGTGACACAGGACACCTCCTTATTGCACCGCTCGATTCGTGAAAATATTCTTTATGGTCGCCCCGATGCAACGGAAGAACAAATGATCCATGCCTGTAAACAAGCAGAAGCCCATGAGTTTATACAGGGCTTAACCGACAGTTCGGGTAATATTGGTTACGATGCGCAAGTCGGTGAACGTGGCGTGAAACTTTCAGGTGGGCAACGTCAACGTATTGCTATTGCTCGAGTATTACTCAAAGATGCGCCAATTTTAGTACTTGATGAGGCCACATCTGCACTTGATAGTGAAGTTGAAGCGACTATTCAAGAGAGTCTATATGAATTGATGCAAGGCAAAACAGTCATCGCAATTGCACATCGCCTTTCAACTATAGCAGACTATGGACAGATTAATTATACTTGAGGAAGGCAAAATTCTAGAGCAAGGAACACATAAAGAATTGATTCAAGGAAAAGGCGTTTACGCGCAACTTTGGGCACACCAAACCGGTGGTTTTTTAGGTGTTGAGTAATACTCAGCGTAAAACTTAAAACACACATTTGCAATAATTGATAATGCTTATAAAGGCCTGACTCAGGCCTTTATGTCCTGTTTGTTTAAAATACACTCCCATCAAAATTCTTACTTACATACAAATTCATGCAACTTTCCTGCACAATTCTTGCTTTTTAAGTTAATGAAATTGGTAATAATTGTCATTTTGTTGCACAATCTTCGAAAATTAGAGAACTATCACGTATTAATTCACTTTTATTAGTTTCAAACCTTTCTCTTTTTACGATCACTACTTAGACTTCGATAACAACTTCTTAACATACATGGTTAATGGATAATACACATGAAAAAAACAGCCTTACTTAGCAAAATATCGCTAACAAAAACCGCGATGATGGTAGCACTTACATTCAGTGCAACACAGAGCATGGCGAAAGCAGGATTCCAAATTAATACTCAATCAGCAACAGGTTTAGGTCGCGCTTTTTCTGGTGATGCTGTTATTGCAGATAATGCCTCTGTGATGGCGCGTAATGTAGCGACCATGGCGCTATTTGATAAAACATCACTATCTCTTGGTTTAAACGCCTTAATAACTGACATCAGTGTCAGCGATGCTAGTTACACAGCTATAACAAGCCCTACTGCAGTTGATTCTAATTACAGTGATGCCGGAGGTCTTTCACTTGCACCTAATATTCATCTAATCGTTCCTTTAAATGAAAAATTTGCTGTAGGGTTGGACTTATATTCAAATTTTGGTACTAGAACTGAATTTGACAGTAGCTTTACCGGCGCTGAATACGGCGGGTTAACCGACGTTAAAAGCATTAATTTAGGATTAGCTACTTCATACCGAATAAATGAGCAATGGAGCGTTGGCGGTGGTTTAGATGTAATTTATGGCATTGGTAAACTACAAAGATCACGCAGTGTTTATTTAGGTGGAACAGAAGCCCTTGATGCTGATGCGGCAGGTTTTGGTCTTGGTTTTAATGTAGGAACAGTGTTCGAACTCGATAAAAACAACCGTTTCGGACTATCTTATCATTACAGTCCAGAGTTAAAAGCGAAGGGAGATATTACTTTCGGTGGCACAACAGTCGAAGATGATACTTTATATATGCCTTTGCCTGATATGGCAGAATTCTCTGGTTACCATCACTTATCAGGTACAAAATTTGCCGTTCATTATAGTGTTCAATGGATCGGTTGGTCTGCCTTTGATACTTTAGATTCAAAAGCATTTGGCGTCATTAACGAATACCATTGGAAAGATGCAATGCATTTCTCCATCGGTAATACCTATTATGTCAATGATCGTTGGACTTTACGCTCAGGTTATATGTATGACCAAAGCGCTCAGGATGAGGTTACTTCAATCTCAGTACCTGACTCAGATAGACAATGGTTATCAGCTGGTTTTACTTATCATTTCACCGACAGTGCGAACATAGACTTTGGCGCTACTTATTTAATTGGGGAAGATGTTTCTGTTACCGAAACGACAGAGTCAAGTGGTACCGAGGTATCTAGTATTACGGGTACGACCCATGCTGATGCTATTTTAGTCGCATTACAATATAGCCAAAGCTTCTAAAACAAAAAACGCTTAAATAAAATGGCACCTTAAAGATACTAAGGTGCCATTTTTATAAATATCTAACTCTCATCTCCTTTAAAGTGAGCAATAACACCCCTTTGCATCCTTTATGACAACATTTCCGATATAACCCTTTAAATAGTTTTTCAGCATAGTTTGCGCATATCCCGCCGTTTGTGAGCAGGCAATGCCTTGGCCATAGGGGCCATAATAAATCACTTCTCCCATATTGCTGATAATTGCAACCGAAGGTGTAGAAGGAATAATGTTATGCTCGCCAAGTTCCACATTAATAACCTTAAACTGATTATCCGACGCAAGCTGGTTTATTTCTTTTATATGTAATTCACTGGTTTGCTGGCAATCACAGTTATTTTTAGAAAAATGTATGATCCGATTACCAGTATCATTTCCCCCTAAAAGGTAAATAAATGAGGCGCAAGGCTTTGCGCCGTCATATTTTCTAATTTATGCTCCGCATCAAAGTCCTTTAGCTTATCATCAATGAAATAAGCAAAGGCTAGCACAGTAAAACTAAGCCAAATAATCAATATCCAGCATTGGGATTTAGTCATCATTTAAATCGGGTTATATTTTGTTCCATTTGATTCGCCACAAGACTTAATCCATTTGCCTCCTCTGCAACAGCCAAAACATTGTCTTTATCATCCTGGACAGTATGCCTTAACATCTCAACACTTTTGGCAATACTTTCTGTAGTAATAGATTGCTCCTCTATCGCGGTCGCAACACTTAGCGAGATATCACTCGCTTGTTCGACAATATTTGATGCCAAGGTGATTTGTTGTTGTGCTTTATCAGAACTTATTATAACTGCTTCAACAATTTCTATACTTTGCATCATCGAGTCGGTAGTTGATTTAGAGCGGCTCTGTAAAAGAGCAAGAATTTCACCAACTTTGCTAGTGCTTTCCTTTGTTTCTTGTCGCCAAGGCACGTACTTCATCTGCAACAACAGCAAAACCTCTCCCCTGCTCACCGGCTCTTGTCGCCTCAATGGCGGCATTTAACGCAAGTAAATTAGTTTGCTCAGCAATGCCACTTATTTCCGACAACACCTTAGAAATAGCTTCAGTTGAATTCATTAACTCCTCAAATTGCACATTAGTATTTGATAGAGCAATATTTAAACCTTGGTTTTGTTTATTGATTTCTAAAATATTTTCATTGGTTAAATGAGTATAATTCTTAGCTTCTAACATTTGCTCACTGAGCTTATTGGTATCTTCAGCGATTGAAGCTACTGTGATCGCCATTTCCTCCGCTGAACTAGCAATAACTTCGGTTTCCTGTAGATTTTTAGCAGAAGAATTTTCTAATTCATTTTTTGTATTAACTAAATGATTTGCGTTTGAATTTAATTCTGATACCTGCTCTTTAACACCATTAATGACATTTGAAAGTAGATCTAACAACTCATTAAATGAAATAAGTGTTTTATTACCATTCGCAGTGGTCTTGATACTTAAATCGATAGCATTAATATCTGCCGTTAATTCGCTAGCAACATTAGCAAGCTCTTTACCTGCTTCACTTTCTTTTTTCATCGATTGGGCGATATAACCAGCTATGGTTGCCTCTACTATTGCATATACAGCGTGAAGAATAACAGTCGAAAAGATCAACCTATTTTCATCAAATACAAATACTCCTGCATTATTAACTTGTAAAAAATAAAATGAAATATGATGTACAGCAACCACCAACACCGCAGTGATAAATACTCGCCAGTCTTGAAAAACAATTAAAAAAGCAAGCAGGATAAAAATTTCAAAATGAACTTCTATTAACCCGTGAGCTTGATGAATATGAAGCGCAGAATATATCATCACACCAATGGTCGCTATATGAGGAGTGACCGCATGACTTTAGGAGCCATTTTGAAAAAATATACAGGTACCAATAAAGCAGGTAAACCAATCACAAGCGCAGAGGTAAATGCATCATAGAAAAAGCCTAAAAATAAACTTTCGACAAATAGTGCGATAAATAAATACGTAAAGAGTTGGTTATTTTTCATGTGTACTCCGTTCCTTGTTTATAAAAGGATTGTTTATACTAATAGTATTAAATATATGCTTTAAATCTTGCGTTATAAAAATTGATTAGTGCCTGTGAAAATTACCACTATCGACAGATTAACCAGTTGCTCTTCTAATGTAGAATTAATGCAAGGACATTACTTCTTTAACAGTTACTCCTTTAGCAAACTTTCAACAAAGAAATAAATAGTTTTAACCAGTAAAAATAAATCCGCTAACCATTACGATTAGTATTAGTTAATGGATCAGCTAATCATTAATATTAGTTGTTAGCAAAAGTATAGTTGTGATTTTAAAAAAATAGGGAGGATATTTATTGAATTGCAAAAATGCAATAAACATCTATTTTTTTGGGGTTTTAGTTTTGAAAAGTGGCCATTTTTATTTAGAGGGTATTCTGATTAGAAAGGAAAACACAAAGATAACATGCCCTGTTTAGTTGCTGTCGCGAGCTAAACAAGGCTAAAAGCTAAAAATTTTACAAAGCGACGATTAAAACGTGTAAATGTCGCGTCCAAATCTGCAATCAAGTCATCAACGTTCTCAAGTCCAATATGTAAACGAATCAATGGTTTTTTACTATCCCATTTTGTCACAGTACGCATTTTATCAATGCCAAACACACCAAGGATTAAACTCTCATAGCCTCCCCAGGAAAAGCCCATTTTGAAATGGTGCATATTTTCAACAAATGCCGTCACTGATTTTAAATTTCCCTCTTTTAAGACAAAGGAAAATAAACCATTTGAAGCACTGAAATCTCGCTTAAAAAATTCATGACCCGGACAAGTCTCAAAGGCCGGGTGACGAAGATGATCAACTTCCGGTCTTGCTCGCTAACCAATTAGCAATTTTTAGTGCGCTTTGTTCGTGCTGAGCCATACGCACACCGAGTGGCTCGAAGACCACGGCTTGCCAAATAAACATCATCCGGTGAAGTACACTGTCCAAGTAAATAACTATTTTCACGTAATTGTTCCCAATGCTCTTCATTAGAAGTAGCCGTCCCCATCATCACATCAGAATGACCAACAATATATTTAGTAGCGGCTTGAATGGAAATATCAACGCCCATTTCAAAGGGACGAGAATTGATTGGTGATGCCCAAGTATTATCCAACATTACAACAAGATTATGTTCATGTGCGATACGGCTCAAGGTTGGCACATCTTGAACCTCCATAGTGATTGAACCAGGAGATTCCAAAAATAATACCTTAGTATTGTCTTTAATAAGGTCCTTAATACCAGCACCAATCATTGGATCATAATAAGTGGTTTCAATACCAAACCCTGCTAGCATTCCATCACACAAAGCACGTGTTGGTTCATAGGCACTATCTACCATTAGAAGGTGATCACCCGCTTTTAAAAAAGATAACAGAGATCCACTAATAGCAGACTGAACCCGATGGATATAATGCGGTACCAACACCGCCCTCTAATTCAGCAACCGCGACCTGAAATGCGAAATGAGTCGGCCCTCCACGGCGTCCATAGAACATTTCACCATTAGCTTTATTTTTGCTGGCAAAACGCATATCTTCCATGGTTTCAAATAACATGGTTGATGCACGGAATATGGGTGGATTTACAACACCTTTTGACCATTTTTTATCGCGCCCTAAGCTAACAATTTTTGTTTCTTTTTCATCTGTGCCTTCCACTCTTAATTAGTTATAATTGTGCGTGTTTTTACCATTAAATCTGCATTTTATGGAAATCATTATATTATTTTAACATCTCAAATCATTTTAAACAGCACTTACGCAAAAGGTAAACAATGCAATTTAGCAATCACTATGTACTTGATCGAGAATATTTTTCTGAATGTTTTGAACAATCGACTCTTCAACAACCTGTCAAAAAAATGCGTTATAAATTTATTGGCTCATTACTGCTATTTGGGTTTGCCATTATGATTTTAACCGAGCTATCTGTGGCAGTTGGCTTTTTCTTTATCGGTCTCGCTTTTGTAGAGTTTTTCAGTTTTAAGTACCGTAAAGCTTGGTGGATATCAAGACAAATGTGGAGTAAAAACTCAGGTAATAAAATTAATCTGATAATCAACGAGCAATCGATTCAAATAGAAAGCCTCTACCAAAATAAAAATTTACCTTGGCTGGATATGAAGTCCTTAATAGAAACTCCAAAAGGGCTGATATTTATATTACAGACAGGTGAACAAACATACCTTTCTAAAGCCTGCTTAAACACAGAGGTAGTAGATTTTATTAAATCAAAAATAACAACCACAACATTAATGAATGATTAATAACTGATTAATGACTCACAACCGGTGTTAATTGCATTAAAAATACATCTAGGCTAGGTGCAAGTATTGCTTCTTGTTTCTTGCCTAAGGTTTCTAATTGCACTTCTCCTGTTTCATTTACAATTGATATCACCTGCATTTCATCACTGCAACTTGCAATAAACATTGAAGCGGGTTTGTTTAGCCTTTTTTGCATTATAAAATGTGCAATCATATTTTCTTGTAACATTTTAAAGTCGTCTTCATTCCACACTTGAATCAAATCGATCGGGTGACCATCGAATAAGCAGGAACTCCATCGGCAAAATAAGAACAAAAAGTTGTTCAATACTAGGGTGTAGCTTTACTTCTAAAGCTTCTTCAATATTATTTAAATTTACTGCAGATTCTCGCTCAACGGGAGACCAACAAATATTCTCTTCCGATAGACGTTCAACTTGGCAAGGAGAAATCCATTCTGCATCAAAGGCCTGTTGTGGCAAAGTGCCCTTTTCTGTTTCCCATATTTGCTCATGACGAGTGAAAAGGTCATAAAGGGCTGTTTTTATCGTATTATTCATTACTCGAAAAATTCTTTTAATTAGTTACAATAGCGTTATTGTACACAGATAAAAATCTGTAGGTAACAGCAACCCCCTTTTAAAGTTTACATTTTTAAAGCATTGAGAAATAAATCACCATGACAAATAAGCCTCTCTACGAAAAAGCATCTGCACTAAAGAATCTTCCACTTGGTCAAGTTACTCAATATATCAGTGAATATGACGCGAGCTTGTTACAAGGGGTTCCTCGTAGCTTAAATCGAGATGAATTAAAATTAAGTGCTGATGCACTGCCTTTTGTAGGTTGTGATTTATGGAATATTTATGAGTTATCTTGGTTAAACCTAAAGGGCAAACCGGTTATTGCTAAAGGTGTTGTTAAAATCCCCTTTGATAGTGACAATATTATTGAATCAAAGTCATTTAAACTTTATTTAAACAGCTTTAACCAAAGTAAATTTGAAAGCCTAGAAGCGGTTCAACAACTATTAATCAAGGATCTTTCTGCTTGTGCGAATAAACCCGTCAGCGTTAAGTTACACCAAGACATGGAGAGTTTCCCTGAAAAACTGGGCAGTTTTTCTGGTATTTGTTTAGATGATTTGGACATAGAGGTTGATAATTACCAATTTGACGTCGCTATATTAGAGGGATTATGTAGTACTGAAATAGTGACGGAAACCTTATATTCCAACTTATTAAAATCAAATTGTTTAATTACAAATCAACCTGATTGGGGCAGTGTCGAAATTAGTTATACCGGTAAAAAAATAAATCAAGAAAAATTATTGCGTTATATTATATCATTTCGTCAGCATAACGAATTTCATGAGCAGTGTGTGGAAAGGATCTACTGTGACCTCATGAAATTTGCACAAATAGATACTCTTTCCGTTTTTGCACGCTATACTCGCCGTGGCGGATTAGATATTAACCCTTATCGTTGCTCAGATAATAATGAATTGAAAAATAACACATTAAATAACATACGCCTGTTACGCCAATAAACCAAACATGAGTTTATATAAGCTATATGACACATTATTTTAGTCTTCTTATTACATCATTACTGATTGCTTTTTCATCCTCTACATTTGCAATTGCATTGATAGATGGCAATATCCCCGAACCGCTAAAAGAAGCTTATGACGGGCGTTATACAACGCCCTATACTTGTATAGATACCACAACGCGTTATATAAAAACCCAGCGTCCCTTTTATGAAAATGCTAATCTTTCAAGTAATAAAACCACACCGCTAAATGAAAATAATATACTTGCGGAGCATTTACTTGCCTTTTGTTATGCACAAATTGAAGAATATCAAGAAGCTTATAAACTGCTAACAAACCTCTTAGCAAGACAACCATTTTCAATGCAACAACTTCGTACTCATAACATTATTGCCTCTGAAATTCCCGAAGAAAATAGACCTGAATTAAACAATGCAATATTGATAAAGCGTTTAAACATAAACTTACAACAAATAAATAGCCCACAATTATTAGGTGACACAGCAATAAAAGCCAAACTACTATTGAATATCAGCAAGTTATCCTTAGAAAGCAATCAGTACCGTAATGCAAACATTGCCCTAGAGTCTGTCAAAGAATTATTAAAAAACAAAAAAAACACTGAGCTAAGTGCTTGGTTATTTTATTACTATGGGCTTTACTTTGAAAAAATAAATCAGGAACAGCTAGCAATAGCTAATTTATTTAGTGCCAATGAATTAGCTGAAAAAGAACAATTAATAAAATTAAGCAGTGAAACTAAAAAAAGTATTGCCAACTTGTATCAGCAAAAATACCTATTTAAACGAGCAATGAACATTGCCAAACAACGTGTTGAATTATTTATCAATACGGAAAATAGAATCAAACAAGCGGATAGCTTGATTCAGCTAGCCATTTTAAACGATAAAAATAACGAAAAAAATAATGCTCTGATTTACCTTTTTAACGCATTAGAATTAATTCAAAAAGATAAACACAGTAATATTTTGGCACATGTCTACCTTGAGTTAGGAAGAACCTATAGTCATTATTTAACAGGGCGTTTCGTGACTAATGAAAACCATGATAAGGAACGTTTACTGGCACAAAAATACCTACAAAATGCGCGCTATCACTTTACTCGTTTAGGAGAAGTGCGCTATCAAATAGAAAGCTTACTGTTATTAGCCCACCTTAACATTAGTACCGAAGACCCCGCATTAGCAATTCTGCAGTTAGAAAATGTATTACAACTTGCGCAGGATAACTACCCTGATTTACGTGTGCAAGCCTTTGATATGTTAGCCTCTAGTTACGAAATAACAGGTAATCATCAACAGGCAATTTTACACTTTAAAAACTTCCATGCGTTGCAAAATAATATTAAAGAACATTTATTTTCGCTACAACAATTACAAATTAATGAGCAATTACAATTAATTGAGCTTGCTCAACAGCAACGCCAATTAGAACAAGAAAACAGGTCATTAAAAGATAGTAAAGATCTATTTGAAGCAACTACTTACGGCGCATTAATCCTGCTCAGTATTATCATACTGATTTTACTGTTCTTTATTGTACGTAATAAAAACCTATTTGCTTCAAACAAGCAGTTTGAACGCCAGTTAACCCTTCATCCAAGAACTTTATTACCTTCTCAGCAGACCCAAGCAAACCATTTTGATTATATTTATAATAATGACCCCCTTTATTATGCCCTAGTCAACATTCCGTTTTTAACTCAACTGAATGAACTTTCAGGGTTATTTGCGGGTAGTAAATTAGAAAAAAATTTGGTCTAGCATTAATGCGTTTTTTTGAAGGCAAAGCAGATATTTTTCAAATTAGAGATAATCAAGTGTTATTAATTAGCACACAAAAAAAACAATTAAGTGCTGAACTGTTCGCGGAAAATATCACTTTATTTTTTAACCATTTTATAAAGGTGCACAAATTACCAGCGGGTGTATCTATTGGAATTGTCGCTTTTCCTTTTTTAAATAATGTTAGCCGTGCGATAACGCCGACTCGTATGCTTAACCTAAGTAGCCTAGCATTATTTGGAGCAAGCCAGATACGTGACCACCATAATGAAAATAGCTGGCTTGAATTGTATGCCATTGATAACTTGCAACCAGCCTTTTTGATGGAGACCTCTGGGTGCTTGGTCAAAAAGCCATTGAGAAAGGTGTTGTCAAAATAAACGCTAGCCATCCAGGGTTTCAATTTAATTGGCCAGAAATTGATAAATAACTTATTTTTCTATTTTGTTGTTTTACTTATTAATTAAACTTGCACATACTTCGATTCTTACTAGAATTATTAGCTATAAATTACTTTTAACTATCATTGGCCAGTAATGGCCTTAAAAAACAAAAATAAAATTTTAATGGAATATAACTATGCCCTCATCTGCAGTGACTCTTAAATTACTACAACAGCTATTGAAGGGTATGTCTCGCCAAAATAAAGCCTTTGATAAATACCAAATTTCATTTTTAAAAAAATTACAAAATAGTAGTTCTGAGGGCGTAACCAAAGACTTATATGAAGAATGCTTAGAGAACATTAATGAATTCTACGTCCCGATTGAAGACACTTTATCCGAAGGGCGCTTAATTGCTTCTCAATCTCAAATACAATTACAAAAGCTTTCCCATTTGTCCGATAAAATTTCCACTCAAATTGAAGACGCTAAAAATATAGTACAGCCTTACACTATTACTGAACATCATCTCGAACTAAAGAATATTATTAAAATATACCAACGCGTGGTGATAGAGCTAAATAAGTCTGGTGTTGATGCGGTTGCTGAGAACCCTTCCAACGAGCCACTTGTTGAGAACCTTTGTGATGAATTGCAAGAAGTCATTCTTCATCTTGATGTAGGTACGCCTTATATTAAAAAGCTAGAGCTAATTAGAAAAAAATATCAAATGAAAAGGAAGCGATTGCACTTCCTGAACATTGCCTAGCGATTATTTCCATTATTATTGATAGCACACGTGATGAGCGACGATCTTCTCGTCATTTTTTATATACCCTTAACGATAGCCTGACTCAGTTCTACCTTAATTTTTCTAGTAATATTAAAACCGCGGAATCCGCTTTTGTAAAACAAGAAGCTTGTGTTAAAAGCATTCAAAAGCAATCTAGTGCATTAAAAAAAGCAACTGAAAACTGTGAAGATATTATTTCCATTCAAAAATATATATCTGATTACGTAGAAAATATTGAAAATATGATTCAAACTAGAGAGTCTCAAAAAGAACAGGAAGTTCGACAACAGTTTCGTGCAATGGCAAGGCAAATTAAAGAATTACAGAACGAAACAAACAATTATCAACACACTTTAAAGCAACAGAACAAACAGTTACATATTGACTTCTTAACTAAAATACCAAATCGAGCGAACTTGGAGTGATCGCCTGCAAATTGAGTTTACTCGTTATCAACGTTATCAGCATCAGCTTAATATAGCCGTTATCGATATCGATAAATTTAAAGCTATCAATGATACTTTTGGACATTTAGCAGGGGATAAAGTGCTTAATGTTATTGCCCAAACCCTACAAAAATCTATTCGTAATACTGATTTTATAGCGCGCTTTGGAGGTGAAGAGTTCGCTTTATTATTACCAGAAATTTCCAGTGAACAATGTAAACACACGCTTAATAAGCTCTGCCAAGTCATTAAAAGGATCCCTTTCAAATTTAAAAAGCAGAACATTAGTATTACTATCTCAGTTGGCGCTACTACCTTTTCTGGTAATGATACGATAGAAACAGCCTTTGAACGTGCTGATCAAGCCTTATATAACGCTAAAAACAATGGCCGAGACCAAGTTATTTTCTCTGGAAAAGAATAAAGTTTGATTTATAGTGTTAGGTTTATATAAAAGCACATTGAATTCAACTCTCTGCTTATCAAAAAATGATGGTTATTCAATTCCCTCTTTACCTAAGGAAGTCTTATGATCTCTCATATTAATCCCGTTGGTAGCATGGCATTACTTTCACAACTTGAAGTAAATCAACTTCAAGAGTCTGCTTCTCGTGAAATTTACCAACTTTTTCGCAACTGTTCACTTGCGGTGCTTAATTCGGGTAGTCACACTGACAGTAGTAAGGAAATACTAGAAAAATACCAAGATTTTAGCATCAAAGTACTGCACCAGGAGCGAGGTGTTAAAATCGAGTTACAAAACCCGCCAGAGGAAGCTTTTATTGATGGTGAATTAATTAAAGGTATTCAAGAACACCTTTTTTCTGTGTTAAGGGATCTGCTTTATGTTGATGCTCGCCTAAAAATCACCACTGAAAATGAAGAGCAAAATAGTACTCAAATCACCAGTCTGGTTTTTCTATCCTACGTAATGCCAATATTCTTAAAGCGGGTATTGAGCCTAATATCGTCGTTTGTTGGGGCGGACATTCCATCAACGAAATTGAATTTAATTACACTGCCGAAGTAGGTAATCAATTAGGCTTACGTGAGTTGAATATCTGCACCGGTTGTGGTCCGGGAGCAATGGAAGGCCCAATGAAAGGCGTCGCTGTTGGTCACGCTAAACAGCGGGTCAATAATGGCCGTTATATTGGCTTAACTGAGCCAGGTATTATCGCAACTGAACCACCTAACCCTATTGTAAATGAATTAGTAATATTACCCGATATTGAAAAACGCTTAGAAGCATTTGTACGTATCGCACATAGCATTGTTATATTTCCAGGTGGGCCTGGCACAGCAGAAGAACTGTTATATATTTTAGGGATCATGATGCACCCTGAAAATAAACGTCAACCTTTACCAATTATTTTAACCGGCCCTAAAGAAAGCGAAGATTACTTTAAAGCTATCGATCAATTTATTGGCGACACACTGGGTGACGAAGTACGTAATCATTATCAAATAATCATTGATGATCCAGCCCTAGTCGCGCAGATAATTAAAAAATCAATGCAAAAGGTTACCGAATATAGACGTGCTATTGGTGATGCTTATTCATTTAATTGGTCATTAAAAATTGATAAACCATTTCAGCACCCCTTTATCCCCAACCATGAAAATATGAGTAATTTATTGTTAACTAAAAACCAACCAATACAGGAACTTGCCTCTAACCTACGACGTGTTTTTTCTGGTATTGTTGGTGGAAATGTGAAGGATGAAGGGATAAAATCAATTGAAGAATTAGGTCCTTTTCAATTGAAAGGAGAAACTGAGTTGATGAACAAGATTGATGTGTTATTAGAAAGCTTCATAAAACAAGGTCGAATGAAACTACCCGGCTCGGTTTATACTCCCTGTTATAAGATCATCAATTAATGATATCCACTCTTTTGATTATCGATGCGATGAATTTAATTCGTCGTATCTATGCCATTCAAGAAAAACAACATGCGAACATTAATAAAGCACTCGAAATAACAACAGCGACTGCTTGTAATGCCTTGCAGAAGTTAATACACCTGCACAAACCTACTCATGTTATCTGCGTCTTTGATAGTCACGCTAAAAGTTGGCGACATCAATTATATGCTCAATATAAACAGGGCAGAAAACCAATTCCTGAAGCACTAAAAGCACATTTAGAAAATATTCAAGATAGTTTCTTTGAACTAGGTGTTGAATCGCTAGTCACCGAAACAGACGAAGCCGATGATTTAATTTCAACTCTCTCCACTAAAATGTCATTAAATGGCCAAAAATCAATTATCGTCTCTACGGATAAAGGCTTTTATCAATTATTAAATCAACATACCTTGCTTTATGATTACTTTCAAAACAGTTATACAGATGCCGGACGTGTGCTCAATGAAATGAGTTTGCCAGTACAAAAGCTGACAGATTTTTGGGCTATGACAGGCATATCAAGTAGTGCTATTAAAGGAGTTGAAGGCGTAGGTGGAAAAGGCGCGCTATTACTACTTCATGAATATGGTAGTTTACAAGGTATTCTTGAAAGCCCTAACAATGAAAAAGATAAACGTGCATTAAAGGTTAAAAATAACCAACAGGTCGCCTTATTATCAAAACAATTAGTTACCCTAAAAACGGATATCCCACTCGGTTTTAATTTACAAGATTTACGTTATACCTCCTCTCGTTAAAGCAATATAAAAAGCGCTATAGCTATAATAAGCGCTATAATAGGCGCTTACCTCCCCTCTTTCCTTTGGAGCATATAACTTGAAAAAATTATTATTAGTGGGCGCAATAGCGACCATTGGTGCCGTTGCAGGTTCTTACGTTTATCAACAAAATAATGTAGCATCATCTTATAATGTACTTGAATATATTCCTGCTGATACGCCCATTTTTTCGGCATCACTTGAACCTTTCCCTATTAAAAATTATATTGCCTCCGCGCCAAGAATAGCGACAACAAGCAATCAAGAGGGATTTGAGCAATTATACGATCCTGCTAATCCAGGAATTAACTTTGCGCTAAGTTTATTAAACACTTATCAAACCAATTTAAGCAATGCCGATGAGTTAATAAAAACCTTTGGTTTAGCCGATGAAATGCGAGCCTACTTCTATAGCATTGGTTTATTACCCGTTTTGAAAATAGAAATTGCAAACCAGCAAGCCATTTGGGATTTACTTGATAAAACGGAACTTGAAACAGGTTTTACTCATCAAAAAAGAGCCTAAAGGGGCAATCATACCGAAGTTATCTTATCAGTGATGAAAGTGATCCGGCAAAGGTCGAGTTAATCATCTCGGTGGCAAATGGACTTTTAACCGTTACTTTAAATAGTCAGTATAATGATCAATCTTCACTGGCTATGGCACTTGGGCTTGATAAAGCGGATAATTCATTAGCGGACGTTACAATTATTAATGACATAATTAAAAAGCACCATTTCAAAAAGAAGGCCTCGGTTTTATCAACCATGTTGAATTAATAAAGGGCTTAACTACCGAAAATGAAAATTTACTTGCTAGACAAATCAGCAAGCTAGAACAAGCTTTAGGTAAAAATGCAGATCTGTCACTAATACGTAATCAGCAATGTGCTTCAGAATTATCAACTATTGTTCAAAATTGGCCTCGTACTATTGCTGGTTATACCAACTTAGAAATTAACAATACTGAATCTAATATTGCAACTGCTATTGTTGTAGAAAGTCAAAACCAAACTATCTTAAATTCACTTTCTATGTTGCGAGGTTTTATTCCTAACTACATCAATGACCTTAAAAATAATGTATTAGCAATCGCTTTAGGGTTAGATATCAACCAACTAAGCACATCATTAAACAATATATGGAGTGATTTACAAACGCCTAATTATCAGTGTCAGCCACTGGCAAACATTCAATCAAGTATCAAGCAATCCAGCAACTCAATTGCCATGCTAGGAATGAGTGCAAGCATGGCTAATGGAGTAAAAGGATTAAGTTTTGCTTTACTGGATTACACCATGGCAAATAAAAACAATGTACCTGAATTAGAAAGTTTAGATGCACTACTTACTTTATCAGCAGACAACCCTGCCCTACTATTCAATACAGTAAAAATGTTTTTGCCTGAATTACAACAGCTAACTCTTACAGCAGACGGAGACACGATTGAATTAAGCCCTATATTACCAATGGCCAAACAATTGAATATCGCCCCAAAACTAGCTATCAAAGGCAAACACCTTGTCATTTATAATGGTGAACTAGGGTGAAAAGGTAGCAAATAAACTATCAACGGAGGCATTAACAAAAAATGGTTTACACAGCTTGAGCTTGGACTTTAAAAAGATGATGACTCCTGTCGTGGTCGCATCAGAGATTACCGGTGAAAGTATTCCAGAGGAAATGATGTTTCTTAGTGAGTACAATACCCGTATGTCAATGGGCCTTGATGTCAACGAACAAGGTATAATACTCAAATCAAGTATTAATAATAGTCACACTGCGGATTAACGTAATAATTTAAAAATCATCTATTGCAATAAATAAATTTATTCGAAAATCCGATCTTCCCAGATCGGATTTTTTATAATTTTAATTATTCGCATTAAGCACATAGAGAAAACTTTAACAGCATCACTGATCACCTTTTTAGTTACTTTCGTATATTGCTCTGAAATGGTTTATTTCAACATCGATGCCTGCGATACTTGAGTGTCTCACATCTAGCATTTACGCGGAAAAAATACAGAAATGGATAAAGCATTAGAAAAACAATTAACAACTTGGCTAAAAAAGCAAAAACACCACTGTGGATTTTTCTTAAGTTAACCGTCCTGTTTGGTTTATTAACTGGCTTAGCACTAATGCTACAGGCATACCTATTAGCAACTATCCTGCAAGATATCATTATTAATGAATTACCTAGAAGCACTTTTAATACTGAGTTTTTATACCTGATTTTATTAATTCCTATTCGTGCTTTATTAGCTTTTGGGCGCGAAAGAGCGAGTTTTGAGGCAGGCAAGCGTTTGCGTTTACAAATTCGAAAAGCCGTATTAGATAAAATCAGTGAGTTAGGGCCCGCCTTTATTAAAGGAAAACCCGCTGGTAGCTGGGCAAGTATTATTCTTGAGCAGGTTGAAGACCTACAGGACTTTTATGCGCGCTATTTACCACAAATGTTACTCGCGGGTTTTATTCCCCTGTGTATTTTAATTGCTGTTTTTCCACTTAATTGGGCGACTGGGTTAATTTTATTTTCCACTGCACCATTAATCCCAATATTTATGATCTTAGTGGGCAAAGGAGTAGCCGAAGCGAATAGCAAGAATTTTAGTGCCTTAGCACAATTAAGTGGCCACTTTATGGATAGATTAAAGGGATTAAAAACACTTAAACTTTTTAACCGCAGTGAAGCAGAAATTAAGGAAATAGCATCAGCTTCTGAGTCATTCCGTGAACGTACCATGTCCGTATTACGATTAGCTTTTTTAAGCTCCGCAGTATTAGAATTTTTCTCCGCCCTTTCCATCGCAGTGCTGGCAATTTACTTTGGATTTAGCTTTTTAGGGCATCTAGATTTTGGCCATTATGGCACTGATGGCGGGAGCATTAGCTTGTTTACTGGGTTATTCATCTTAATGTTAGCACCAGAGTTTTATCAACCATTACGCGATATGGGCACACATTACCATGCAAAAGCACAGGCCATAGGCGCGACAGAAGAACTAAAAGCCTTATTAGATTATCAAGTATCTGATCAGCAAAACAATACAACTCAAAGCACTTCAGAAGTTAATTGGCAGTCAGATATACAAATTAAAGCAGAGCAACTCAGTGTGTATAGTCTTGATGGTATTCAATTAGTTGGACCGCTAGATTTTACCCTGAAAAAAGGCGAACAGATGGCTCTAGTAGGTCCTAGTGGTTCAGGAAAAAGTAGCTTATTAAATGCATTATTAGGTTTTTTACCCTACCAAGGATCACTGCAGATTAATGGTATTGAGTTAAAAGATATCGATATAACACAGTGGCGAACACAATTGGCCTGGCTTGGACAAGATCCGCAATTATTTCATGGCGACATTATTGAAAATGTCACTATGGGTAAGGCAGAGATATCCGTAAATAAAGTGAAAACATGTTTGAAAAAAGCACATATTTTAGATTTTGTAGAACAACAAAGAGAAGGATTAAAGCACAATATTAGTGAGCAAATGGCTGGTCTTTCAGTAGGACAAGCACAGCGTATCGCACTTGCACGCGCGCTTGCAAAGGATGCACAAGTGTATTTATTAGATGAACCAACGGCCAGCTTAGACCAACATAGCGAGCAAGAAATTTTCAGTGCATTAACTCAGGCCACATCACAATCGCTCAGTTTAATGGTCACACATCGCTTGGATCAATTGCAACACATGAGCCAAATACTGGTATTAGAAAAAGGGCAAATCGTACAACGAGGTGACTTTAAAGAATTAAATCAATACCCAGGTTTATTTAACGAAATGCAAAAGGATGAAGGTAAGGAGCTAAACCTATGAAGTCATTACTTCCTTTTATCAAATTATTCAAAAGCCAATGGTTAATGATGGCAGTTGGTTTGCTATTAAGCACTATTACATTGATGGCAGGGATAGGTTTATTATCATTATCTGGCTGGTTTTTATCCGCTTCTGCTATTGCAGGGTTAACAGTAGCAACAGCACATTCATTTAATTATTTTACCCCGGGTGGTGCAGTACGTTTTCTTTCTATTTTGCGCACCGCAGGGCGCTACGGAGAACGCTTAGCAACACATGAAGCGACCTTTAAATTGCTCACACAATTACGAGTATGGACTTGGCGTCATTTGTTACCACTGAGTGCATCTAATCTACAGGGTCATCGTCAAGGAGACTTATTAAATCGTTTAGTTGCAGATATCGATGCACTAGATCATCTGTATTTACGTTTGTTAACCCCAGTCATCAGTGCTTTTTTAACTCTGCTGGTGATGTGCTTTGGAGTCGCTTGGATTGATGCTCAATTAGCATTGATGATAGGCAGTAGCTTATTGCTTATTTGGCTAGTTTTACCCTGGGTATTTTACTTTTTAGGAAAAAAACCAGGTGTTGAGCAATTACATAATAAACGCATTTATCGTGTTCAATTATTAGAATTTATCCAGGGCCAAGCTGAGATTTCTTTATTTGGCGTAGTACAGGACTTTCGTAAACGACTAACACAGGCAGAAATAAATTTATTAACCAGCCAAAAATCAATGGCTAATATCATGGCCTTTAGCCAAGCTTTATTAATTCTTTGCCATGGTACTCTGGTTATTTTAGTTTTATACATTGCATCATCAGGTATTGGTGAGTTTCAACCTCCTGGTGCCCTATTAGCATTAATTGCTTTTATGGTATTGGCTAGCATTGAAATGTTATTGCCTATTGCTGGGGCCTTTCAACATTTATCCTCCTGCATTGCAGCTGACTACACGTATCAATAATTTAGTGGAGCAAACTCCAGATATTACTTTTAATGAGAAAAGTACCCTAGAGGTTAAAAAAGGCAATATCGAATTAAAGGATATTCACTTTTCTTATCCTACTAACAAACAAGAGAATGATAAACCTGAGCAGAACTCAAATCAAAATTTAGAACAACAAAGTATCTTAAAAGGCATTGATTTATCTATCAAAGCTGGTGAAAAAGTAGCTATTTTAGGGCAAACAGGCTGTGGTAAATCAACACTATTGTCATTATTGACTCGCGAATGGCAAGCCTTAGCTGGTCATATTACTGTTGATGGAAAAGATATTAAAGATTATAGCCAAATGGCTTTAACCTCAGGGATTTCTATTGTCAGCCAACGCATTTATTTGTTTAGTGGTACCTTAAGAAGCAACTTAATACTTGCACAAAAAAATGTTGAAAAAAATCGTCAGTCACAAACTGATAATGATGCATTGTTAATTTCAGTTCTCAATAAAGTTGGATTAAGCACACTGACTCAGGGTGAAAAGCCTTTAGATGCTTGGATAGGTGAAGGCGGTCGACAACTATCGGGAGGCGAACAACGCCGTATTGGGGTTGCACGAGTTTTATTACATGATGCTCCGATTCTGCTATTAGACGAACCTACAGAAGGCTTAGATAAACGTACTGAACGTGAGATTTTAGCGTTACTGTTTGAGTTTTCTAAAAATAAAACCGTAATAATGATCAGTCATAGATTAACTGCGATGAATAAAATGGATAACATCTATTTAATGGAGCAAGGCAAAATACGCAACAGTGGTTCGCATCAGACGTTATTAAAAGCGGACGCTTACTACGCTAGTTTACATCAACAATTAAGTTATTAATGGGCTCTAAAGGAAAGGGTTACGAGAAATTGATTCAGCTTATTGGTGTAATATAAAACAGAAAACTTAAAAAAACGAGAGTAACCAATTGATCACTCTCGTTTTAAAAATTCTAAGAAGCTAAAAAATTAAGCTTCTTTATCCTTTTCTTCTTTTTCATTAGTTTCAACTTGCTCTAACCACAAGCCATTAATAATACCTAAGGAACAAGCTAATAATATTCCTAAAATCCAAGCAAAATACCACATAATTTAATTCCTTATTTAATACGCTGAATGTTTATATTTAGCCATATATTCTTTACCAATACGTCCAAACATCTTGAAGTAAGCCCAACCTGTATATAACAGAATGCAAGGGATAAAAATAACAGCGACCATGGTCATAATATTAAGAGTGAATTCACTCGAAACTGCATCCCAAACAGTAAAGCTATGACTTGGATTTAAACTTGATGGCATAATGAATGGGAACATACTAATACCACAGGTTAGCAACACACCTAATAGACCAACACTGCTTGAGAAAAATGCAACAGCACTACGGTTAAATTTACTAGCCAACATAGCAATCAGTGGAAATAACAAACCAATTAAAGGTGCAACCATAGTAATTGGATATTTCGCATAATTCTCTAACCATGCCCCCTCTTGCATAACTGCAGTTTTCAATAATGGAGTTGATGGACCATTTGTATCTATCGCCGAGGTTATCACAAAACCATCGATGCCATTAGCTAACCAAAAACCAGCAAGGGCAAATAGCAATACAGTAATAGGTGCAACAATAAGCGTTACCTTACGAGCACTTGCACGTACTTCATCTTCGGTTTTCATTTGTAACCAAGTAGAACCTTGTAAAACAAATAAGCATAAACTAAATACACCAACCAATAACCCAAATGGATTTAATAAGGCAAAGAAGCTACCTTGGTAATCTGCACGTAAAAACTCATCTAGCATAAATGGCACACCTTGTAACAGGTTACCAAATGCAACACCTATGATAATCGGTGGTACAGTACTACCAATAAAGATCCCCCAATCCCAACTTTTTCTCCAACGCGGGTCAGCAATTTTACTTCGGTAATCAAAACCAACCGGACGGAAGAAAAGCGCAAACAGGGTAAGCATCATGGCAATATAAAAGCCTGAAAATGCAGTCGCATATACCGCAGGCCAAGCTGCAAAAATTGCACCAGCACCAAGTACTAACCAGACTTGATTACCTTCCCAGTGAGGGGCAATACTGTTGATCATAATACGACGCTGTTCATCATTTTTCCCGATAATAGGTACTAAGGCACCAACACCCATATCGAAGCCCTCTGTGACTGCAAAGCCGATCAATAGGACGCTGATCAATACCCACCAAATTACTTTTAACGTTTCATAATCAAACATTATTTGCTCTCCTGTTGGTTCTCAAGTTGCTCAAAGTGGTATTTTCCTGTTTTTAAACTGCTTGGACCTAAGCGCGCAAATTTAAACATTAAGAACATCTCTACCGCTAACAACACTGTATAAAAAGCGATGATTGAAATGATACTGAACCATATTTGATCTTTAGATAAAGAAGATACCGCCATATGAGTTGGCAAAATTTCTGCTATCGCCCAAGGTTGACGTCCATATTCAGCAATATACCAACCCATTTCAATGGCAATCCAAGGTAGTGGCAAACTATATAGACATATTTTTAAGAAAGTTTTATTACCACCGACCTTATTACTCGCTGATTGGTAAAAGGCGAATAGGAAAATAAACAACATCAAGACACCACAGCCGACCATTAAGCGGAAAGACCAAAATAATGGTGCGACGTGAGGAATACTATCATCTACCGCCATCTGAATTTGTGCGTCAGTTGCATCAACCACATTAGGCGCATATCGTTTTACTAACAGGCCATAACCTAAGTCAATTTTGGTTGCTTCAAAGCGTTCGATATTTGCGACTGTTTCATCTCCGGCACGCAATTTTTCAAGCAAGCCATAGGCAATCATACCGTTACGAATACGCGCTTCATGCTCAACCATTAAGTCTTTTAAACCTGTCACTTCTTCGTCTAATGATCGTGTCGCAATAATCCCCAATACGAACGGAATTTTAACTGCATAATCTGTACGTTGTTCTTCTTGATTAGGAAGCCCAATTAGATTAAAAGTCGCAGGAGCTGGATGTGTTTCCCATTCAGATTCAATGGCGGCAAGTTTTACTTTTTGCACATCCCCCACTTCATAACCACTTTCGTCACCAAGTAAAATAGTACACAGAATGCCTGCTGTACCAAAGGCGACTGCGATTGAAAAAGAACGTTTAGCAAATGCCATATCACGTCCTTTTAAAAGGTAATATGAGCTAATCGCTAATACAAACATAGCGCCGGCCACATAACCAGCAAGCAACTGTATGTACAAATTTCACCTGCGCAACAGGGTTAAGCACTAACTCAGCAAAACTAGTCATTTCCATACGCATGGTTTCATAGTTAAATTCAGCACCCACTGGATTTTGCATCCAAGCATTCGCAACTAAAATCCATAATGCAGACATGCTAGAACCTAAAGCAACTAAAAAGGTTGCGACTAAATGTTGTAGTTTACTTAATCGATCCCAACCAAAGAAAAATAAACCAACAAAAGTAGACTCTAGAAAGAATGCCATTAAGCCTTCAATTGCTAATGGAGCGCCAAAGACATCTCCAACATAATGAGAGTAATAAGCCCAGTTAGTACCAAACTGAAACTCCATTGCTAGACCAGTTGCGACACCCAACGCAAAGTTAATACCAAATAACTTCCCCAAAACTTTGTCATATCCTTGTATATTTCTTTTTTGGTCATCACATAAAGTGATTCCATTATCAATAGGAGCCAGGCTAGTCCTAAGGTCAATGGTACAAATAAAAAATGATACATAGCTGTCATGGCAAACTGAAACCTCGACAGGTCAACGATATCTTCCATATTTCTATCCTTATATTTAAAATTAATAAAATTGTGAATTAAATTTTTAGGGTAAGCTCATCTGAATAAAAAGTATGATCCAAGCTGATGGCATATTTTTATAGATGGCATGCAGAATAGTTATTTTTGCTTTTATTTAGTAACTTCACAGAAAAGTTAATAAATAAAAATAAAAAATTAACAATTGATTAAAAGTAACAACATTTCTTTAACATCAATAACTTACATTACATTTCAGGGCTCTTTATACTACTCAAATTGATTTACATCAATATTATTCTTTAAAAAAGACCAATATATTTTTTATGTGTTGTTTCGATTTGCGTTAATGTAAATAACAATAATTAAAAAATCAATCTGTTAAAAATAAAATTTAGAAAAGTAACAAAAATAAAAAAAGCACCCCAAAAGGAGTACTCAGAATAGCATTAAATAAGATAAAGTTAAATTAGATAAATCTAATTTTAGTGAGCGAGATATGATATTTTCCAAGAAAAATACTTTATTGAATGTTTAGGGGATTATATTAGCTTCTGTCCATTCCAAAATGTCGGTAGGTTCTGTCGGTTGCTATTCGTCCTCGAGGCGTGCGTTGTAAAAATCCCTGTTGAATGAGGTATGGCTCTAAGACATCTTCGATGGTCTCTTTTTCTTCACCAATGGCGCTGAGCAAGATTGTCTAATCCGACCGGGCCACCTAAAAAAGTATCTAAAATAGCCATTAATAGCTTTCTATCCATATAATCAAAGCCTTGATTATCCACTTCTAACATATCTAATGCTTGTTTAGCAATATTTGCATCGATCACAGAGGCATTTTTTACCTGTGCATAATCCCGTACACGCCTTAATAGTCGATTTGCAATACGTGGCGTACCACGCGAGCGTTTAGCAACTTCAATTGCACCAGACTCGTCTAAATCAAGATTAAAGTGTTTACCACTGCGTAAAACAATTTTAGTGAGTGACTTTAATTCATAATACTCAAGGCGTTGCACAATTCCAAAGCGATCTCGTAATGGCGAAGTTAACGAACCAGCACGGGTGGTTGCGCCAATCAAAGTAAAAGGCGGCAAATCTAACTTAATAGAACGTCCGCCGGCCCTTCCCCTATCATAATATCTAACTGATAGTCTTCCATTGCAGGATAAAGAATTTCTTCAACAATTGGGCTTAAACGATGTATTTCATCAATAAATAACACATCGTTTTCTTCAAGATTAGTTAATAAAGCGACTAAATCGCCTGCTTTTTCAAGAATAGGTCCAGAGGTAGTTTTAATATTAACATCTAATTCATTGGCAACAATATGTGACAGTGTCGTTTTACCTAGACCAGGCGGGCCAAAAATTAATAAATGATCCAAGGCTTCATTACGTTGCCGAGTCGCCTCAATAAAAATCTCCATTTGCTTATTAACTTGAGGTTGTCCCTCGTAATCAACTAATAGTTTTGGTCTAATAGCACGATCAGCAAAGTTATCATCCACTTTTGGGGTTGCAGATATAAGGCGATCTTCTTCAATCATTTTGTTACCTAATTAGAAAGATGTTGTATTTAAAGCATATTCTTTAGTGAACTTCGGATCAACGCCTCACTATCCATACCTGCTTGGTATACTTGCTTAATGGTTTTTTCAGCACTTGTCGCTTTATAACCCAAGGCAATTAATGCACTGATCGCTTCATCTTTAGCATTATGAGCAACCGTTGGATTTTCCATTCCATTGTCAAAGGACATAGTATCAGATTCAGGGGTTAATAAATCCGCCCCAACCCAATTCTTTAATCTGTCTTTCATTTCAACAACTAAACGTTCAGCAGTTTTCTTACCAACACCCGGTAACTTAACTAAACTCGTTACAGCATCATTATGGATACATTGTACAAACTGATTTGCTGACATGCCTGACAAAATGGCCAAAGCCAATTTAGGACCAACGCCATTAACTTTAATTAATTCACGAAACATCGCTCGTTCATGTTTATCAGCAAATCCATATAACAGTTGAGCATCTTCTCGCACCACAAAATGGGTATAAATAATGGCTTCTTTGCCTATTTCTGGCAAAGGATAAAAGGAACTCATTGGTAATTGAATTTCATAACCGACACCGGATACATCCAACAATACTTCAGGAGGTTGTTTTTCCAATAAAATACCACGCAGTCTTCCAATCATCATTAATCCTAACTATTTATAATAGAAAGAGTATAAAAAAAGACTGATTTTATATCCAGTGTTATTTTAATTTTTGTCGTATCTGTTTCTCAAAAACAAACAGGACAATACCTGACCAAATAAATAAAAAAGTAACTGCTTTTTCAAAGGTCAGCTCTTCTCCATATACTAATACAGCAAAAACAAATAATATTGATGGTGCTAAATACTGGAAAAACCCCAGTGTAGACAGGCTTAGCCTTAATGTTGCTTGACCAAAAAAGATAAGTGGAGAAGCAGTGACGATGCCAGCAAACATCAACCATAGATTTAAAGACATACTATTATCAAGCATGTTGGAATACTCACTATCGGCAATCAAAACTAAATAATATAGCGCGATAGGAGCGACTATTAGGGTTTCAATAAATAATCCGGTTAATGCCTCGATTTTGACTTTTTTACGTAATAACCCATAAAAAGCAAAGGTAAGTGGTAAAACAAGTGAAACCCAAGGTAGTGCACCTAAAGAAAAAACTTGAATTAAAACACCTATAAATGCAAAACCAACGGCTATCCATCTAATACGACTCAGTGATTCCTTTAAAAATATCATGCCTAATAAAACACTAATTAACGGATTGATATAATAACCAAGACTCGCCTCTAACATACGATCATTGTTTACCGCCCAAATAAAAACCATCCAATTGCTACTGATTAACAACGTCGTTACCAACAACAATAAAAGTTTTTTAGCAGATAAGCAGACTTCTTTTACATCAGACCAGCCTCCTAATACAGTGATCAGAAGTCCGGTCACCACAACCGACCAAATAACTCGGTGCGCTAATATTTCGTCAACCGGTACAAAACCTAAATATTTAAAATAGATTGGTGCAAAGCCCCACATTAAATAGGCGCCAAGCGCATAGAAAATGCCTATTGAAGCTTCAGAAAAAGACAATTTTGGGAATGAGTTCAACGAAACCTCCCACGTACTGTTTTTTTCACTTTACCAGACATTGCAACTAATGACTGTGCCGTATGTGCATGGCAAATTGCTACCGCTAAACCATCAGCGGCATCGGCTTGGGGTTTCCCTGAAAGATTTAATATTTGCATTACCATAGACTGCACCTGTTCTTTATTAGCGACGCCTGACCCGACCACCGATTGTTTTATTTGTCTTGCAGAATATTCACAAACATATAGATCAGCTTGTGTAGCGACGAACAATAGCCGCACCACGTGCTTGACCGAGTTTAAGTGCGGAGTCTGGATTTTTAGCCATAAACACTTGTTCAATACCAAATTCAGTTGGTTGATATTGAGTAATAATTTCACTAATGCCTTTAAAAATCATATCCAGCTTAGGGGCTAAGGTTTCACCTTTAGTACGAATACAACCACTAGCGATATAAAAGCATTTACTGCCCTTTTGCTCTATTACACCATAACCTGTAATACGAGATCCTGGGTCGATACCAAGAATAATACTCACAATTCCCCTAACACTTATCGAAACCAAGCTTGCACTTTACTGCTTGAGGCCCTTTAGCGCAAAAATATTTTTAATTTCAAGTAATTAATACTTTTGATAATAACGTATTCTATTATTTAAGGTAGCTGACAGTATCAAAATGGTGCTCTAAAAAGCGATTACATAGAGCAGGAACATTTTCTTGTTCTGATAAAACAAATTCTATAAAGGCATTAGCAATAGGAGTCAGATTTTTACTCTCATGGTGTACAACATACCAACTACGCACTAAAGGAAAGCCAATTACATCCAACTCTACCAATGCATTAGTTGCCAGCTCCAAGGAAACGCTATGGCGAGAAACGGCTGAAATCCCCAGCTCTGCCATTACACCTTGCTTAATAGTTTCACTATTGCCTAACATCATAGTAGTTTGTAATTTAATCGAGTTTTCACGTAAGAACTCCTCTAAAGCTTTACGTGTACCAGAACCTTTTTCACGTTGTAAAAATGGATAACTAGAAAGCTCTGATAAATCAATGTTTCGTTTTTTTGCTAAGGGGTGGTTTGGACTTGAAATTAAAATAATTGGATTATCAACGAAGGGGTAACGTGCCAAAGGCATCTCTGGTAACAACCCCATAATAACGAGGTCATCTTTATTCTCCTGTAGGCGCAAAATAATATGTTCTCGATTTACAATCTCTAAATGAAGGTTTACTTTAGGATACTTTTTATGAAAAGCACCCAACAAATGAGGCGTAAAGTATTTTGCACTACTCACCGCCGAGAGATAAAAATCACCTTGTAACTCTCCTTTTAAAGCACTTAATGACATATCCATATTTTCAAAACGGATAAATATATCTTCACTAAAAGCCTGTAACTCTTTCCCAGCAGGTGTTAAATAAAGTGTTTTGCCTATTTTCTCAAATAGAGTAATGCCCAGGTTTTCCTCTAATTGTTTAATTTGGATACTCACAGCGGGTTGTGTTAGTCCAAGCACTTCACCTGCTTTAGTAAAATTCAGCATGCGAGAAACCTGTGTGAATACTTTTAATTGGTGTAATGTAGTACGCATAGAAACCTCGGCAAACATATTGCATAAATATTTTTAATGGTACTGATAATATACTTTAATTATTATTTATACTAGAAATGCACTATGATTGAGAAATTAATCATAAGGAAATAATACTGATGCCTGCTACAGATAAATTAATTGCTGGATACCAACGCTTTCGTGAAGGTTATTATCAAGAAAATAAAGATAAACTTCGACAATTAGCCGAACAGGGACAATTCCCTAAAATAGCATTAATCAGCTGTTCTGATTCACGTGTTGATCCAAGTGTTATTCTTGATTGCGAACCAGGCGACCTTTTTGTTATTCGAAATGTTGCTAATTTAGTACCACCAAAGGAAGAGACTGATAGCTTTCATGGTACAAGTGCCGCATTAGAGTTTGCAGTAACAGGTCTTGAGGTAGAAAGTATTATTGTCCTTGGACATACCCAATGTGGTGGTATTAAAGCATTGATGGATACACCTGAAACTAATAAACCAGATACTTTTATCGGTAAATGGATGCAACAATTAGAAGGTGTTAGAAACGAAATATTAAGTGATGAAACGGTTATAGATCAACCGACTCGTTATAGTCACTGTGAAAAGAAAGGCATACAGCAGTCTTTACAAAACTTGATGACTTTCCCATGGATAAAAGAACGTGTTGAAGCTGGAACATTAACGCTACACGGATGGCGTTACGACATCAACAGCTCACAATTATGTTCTATGGATAAGGACGATGGTCAAATGACAATTATTCGTTAACCTTGTTGGGCAAGATACTCAATAATTTGTTGCATATCTAAATCAAAATCGTCAGCACGAACACATTTTGCGATGTGTTCGTTTTCATTTATTGCTAAATCAATTTTCTCTTCCATTTCAAAACCTTTGACTCCTAAATTATAAAAAGTAGCCACTTTAGGTAAAAGAGAAGACCCTGGGTTTTGGGATTCCACAATTGCTAAACGATTCGATTCTAACTGTACAATAGCGCCAACTGGATAAACTCCCATACAATGAATAAATTGGTCCACAAGCTCAACATCTAAATGATTGCTCTTAGCTAAATTGCGTAAAATTCCGAATGCTTTTACCTGTGACATCCCCTCTTTATAACAACGTATCGAAGTAAGCGCATCAAAAATATCACAGATAGCAATCATGCGCCCATATTTGGAAATCTCAGTTACCCCATTTGGATAACCATTGCCACTGAGTTGTTCATGATGTAACGCGACTACCTCTAAGCTTATAGGATCTATACCGGGTGTTTTTTTAATAATTTCGATAGAGTAACTAGCGTGGCTTTTCATTACCTCAAATTCTGGGTCAGTTAACTTTCCTGGTTTATTAAGAATGCTGTCAGGCACCATAATTTTACCAACATCATGCAAAAATGCACCTACTGCAAGTTTCCTTACGGTTGCTTTGTCAATTTTAAGATAACAAGAAAATATCGTCATCAATACAGATACAGCAACAGAATGTTCTAACAAATACTCGTCTTTATTACGTAGATTTAGAATACAAGCTAAAGCATCAGGATTTTCAAAAATAATATCTATCGATTCATCAGTGATCAGATTAACGGAACCTAAATCTAATGGAGAGCCATTTTCAGCTGACCTGAAACAATTTCTTTTGAATGTTTTTTGATTCATCAAAAACTGCTTTAGCTTTAACAATTGCTTCCTTGAAAGACTGTTTACTTTCACTAGGTACTGTTTTTTCTGCGGGAATTTGCGCTCTTTCTGGGTCAATTAAGACTATTTCAACCCCTTTTTGTTGTAATGAAATAATTGTTTTTGCTTTTTTGATCAAACCAGAATCAAGTAGCTGAAACTTATCCTTCGGTTTAATTATTTCAACGAGATACATACCAACTTTTAAATCAGCGATCTCTATTTCAACAAACATCTAGCACTCCATAATTGATTTTTAAATCATGATAAGAATAATCACGATCTACCATTTAATGTAATCCTTAATAAGCAAAAAGCAAAAAAAACGGTGCCCAAGGCACCGTTTATTATATAAAAAGGCTTTTCATGGTTAAAAACGATCGTTAAATCTCATTTTTACAAGCTTTTATTTTTCTTTAACAAGTGCAATATTTAACTCTGCAAGAGCCGCAGGATTAGCAACGCCTGGTGCATTAGTTAAAGGACAAGTCGCAGAAGCTGTTTTCGGGAAGGCAATCACTTCACGAATAGAAGTTGTCTTAGTCATTAGCATTACCAAACGGTCTAAACCAAATGCTAAACCTGCATGTGGTGGTGTACCGTATTGTAATGCTTCTAATAAGAAACCGAACTTGTCTTGTGCTTCTTCATCACTAATATTCAAGATGCGGAAAATGGCGACTTGCATATCTTGTTTGTGAATACGAACAGAACCACCACCTAATTCACAACCATTTAATACCATATCGTAAGCATTAGAAATCGCGCCTACTGGGCTTGCTTCAAGTTCTTCAGCAGTCATATTAATAGGTGCAGTGAACGGGTGATGTAATGGCGTTAACGAGCCATCTTCAAGCGGTTCAAACATTGGGAAATCGATAACCCAAAGCGGTTTCCACTCATCTTTAATCAAACCAAGATCTTCTGCGACTTTCAAACGTAATGCACCAATTGCCTCAGCAACCACGTTGGCTTTGTCTGCGCCAAATAGGATGATATCGCCATCTTTTGCATCAGTACGTTTTAGAAGTTCAGTTACAATTTCTTCGTTTAAGAATTTAGCGATTGGTGATTGAACACCTTCAAGACCTTTAGCGGCTTCATTGACTTTCATCCATGCTAAACCTTTAGCACCGTAGATGTTGACGTATTTACCGTACTCATCGATGTTTTTACGTGAAAGTTTTGCACCACCTGGAACACAGATAACCGCGACACGGCTGTCTGCATCATTTGCAGGACCAGAGAAAACGTTAAACTCTACTTCTTTTAATAAGTCAGCGACGTCAACTAATTCAAAGTCGATACGGAGGTCAGGCTTATCACTACCAAAACGGCGCATGGCTTCTGCATAAGTCATTTTAGGGAATAAACCTAAATCAACATCTAGCATCTCTTGGAAAAGTTTCACCACCATTTCTTCGGTTTTTTCCATCACTTCATCAGCACTCATAAATGAAGTTTCGATATCTATTTGCGTGAATTCAGGTTGACGATCAGCACGTAAATCTTCATCACGGAAACATTTAACGATCTGATAGTATTTATCTAAGCCAGACATCATTAATAGTTGTTTAAATAACTGTGGTGACTGTGGTAATGCAAAGAACTGACCTTTATGAGTACGGCTTGGTACTAAGTAGTCACGTGCACCTTCTGGTGTTGCTTTAGTTAGAATAGGCGTTTCAACGTCTAGGAAACCATTGTCATCTAGGAAACGACGAACAAAGCTACTTACTTTTGAACGGAACACCATACGCTCAGCCATTTCTGGACGACGAAGGTCTAAATAACGGTAACGTAAACGTTGCTCTTCAGAGTTTGTTTGATTGCTATCTAATGGAGAAGGTTTAGCACGGTTTAAGACTTCGAGTTCAAGACCACGAATTTCAATACCACCTGTGGTCATGTTTTTGTTTACTTGGCCTTCAGGACGCGCTCGCACTTCGCCTTTCATTTTAATACAAAATTCATTACGAACTGGTTGCGACGATAGCCGTTGCTTCAGGTGTATCATTATCAAAGAAAACTTGCACAATGCCTTCACGATCACGTACATCTAAAAAGGTTACACCACCTAGATCGCGTTGTTTGTTTATCCAACCTACTAATTCCACTTGTTGACCAATGTTAGCCTCGGTCACTTCTCCACAATACATAGTGCGCATTATCGATTCCTGTTTGTTTATTCGAGAAAATATAATCGCTCATTATAAAAGAAAAAAATGACCACCACACTTTATTTAAGTAAAATATGCCTTCAAAATTAATGCATGAGAAGAAAAATGGCAAACAAAGACAATATTTATAATAAACCTTTGCAACAAATCGGTGGTTTTACATTTGATGAACAGGTTGCCCAAGTATTCCCAGATATGATTAAGCGCTCGGTACCAGGTTATGAAAAAATCATTCAAACCATCGCTATGATCACCGAACGAAAAGCGGTGGCAAACAGTAACCTTTATGATCTCGGTTGTTCATTAGGCGCGACCACACTGTCAATGCGTAGCGCATTAAAAAATACCCAAGGTTGCCAAATTATTGCGGTTGATAGTTCTGAAGCAATGATCAAACGTTGCTCAGAAACCATTAATGCTTATCGCTCTGATATTCCTGTGAGTGTTTTACAGGAGGATATCTGTAACATAAAAATTGAGAATGCCTCTGTGGTAGTGCTTAATTTCACTCTGCAATTTTTAACCCCAGAAAAACGCCTTGAATTATTGACTAATATTTATAATGGCTTATTACCGGGTGGCGTGTTGGTATTATCGGAAAAATTTGTATTTGAGGATGAATTAAGCCACCAGCTGTTAATTGACCTGCATTTAGATTTCAAACGTAACAATGGTTATAGCGAATTAGAAATAAGTCAAAAACGATCTTCTCTTGAGAACGTGTTAATTGCCGATACGGTTGAACAGCATTATCAACGTTTACAAAAAGCAGGCTTTGAACACAATAATTTGTGGTATCAATGTTTCAATTTCGGATCAATTCTAAGTATAAAGTAATCCTTTAGCACTTATTTCCAGATTTAATTTAACGGTAACAAAATCAATATGATCGACTTCAGTAACTTTTACAGCATCATCGCCCAAAATCGTTTAAGCCATTGGTTACGAATTTTACCTCAGCGACTACATGATTGGGAAAATGTTCATGTACATGGAAAATTAGCGAGCTGGATCCGTGTATTGAATAAATTCCCTGACATCAAAACACAAAATATTGAGCTAAAAGAACGTGTTGAAATTGGCAGTGCCGAAGAGCTTTCCCTTGGCGAAACTAAAAAATTAGAAAACCTGCTACAAAAATTTCACCCTTGGCGTAAAGGGCCTTTTCATATTCATGGCATTCATATCGATACGGAATGGCGAAGTGATTGGAAATGGGACCGTGTTTTACCACATATCAGCCCGCTCAAATATCGTTATGTATTAGATGTTGGCTGTGGCAGTGGTTACCATATGTGGCGAATGCGCGGTGAAGGCGCTGAATTTGTAGTGGGTATTGATCCTAGTGACCTGTTCCTTTGTCAATTTGAAGCGGTTCGTCACTTTGCTAATAAAGAACAAAACGTGCATTTATTACCCTTAGGTATTCAAGAGTTACCGAAGTTAGAAGCCTTTGATACAGTTTTTTCTATGGGTGTTTTGTATCATCGCAAATCTCCTATGGACCATATTACTCAACTGCAAGACCAATTAGTTGAAGGTGGAGAATTAGTTCTAGAGACCTTAGTTATCGATGGAGGCAAAAACGATGTGTTAGTACCCGATGATCGTTATGCCAAAATGCGTAATATTTGGTTTTTACCCAGTGCTGAAGCATTAAAACTATGGGTTGAAAAATGTGACTTTGAAAATGTAAGAATTGTGGATATTAATGACACATTAACTGGCGAACAGCGCAAGACACTGCTTGGATGACTAATGAATCGTTAGAAGACTATTTAGATCCCAATGATAAAAACAAAACCGTTGAAGGTCATCCTGCGCCCAAAAGAGCGCTATTGATTGCCACTAAAAAATCAAAACAATTAGTTAAACTTGTGATTGATCATTTCATGATTTATTAATAACTTTAATCACTAGATAACAAGGAGCTTAGTACTTATAATCGTCGCAAATTTTACAATCTTAACTAAAATAGGCTCGATTAAATGCAAATGCTCGAAAAATTATTTAAACTTAGCGAACAAAAAACTTCTCTAAAAACAGAGGTTATTGCTGGTTTTACTACCTTCTTAACCATGGCTTATATCATCTTTGTTAACCCTTCGATGTTATCAGCTACACAAATGGACCCAGGCGCGGTATTTGTGGCAACCTGTTTAGCGGTGACTGTAGGTTGTTTCATTATGGGCTTTTATGCGAACTACCCAGTTGCACTTGCACCAGGCATGGGTTTAAACGCTTTTTTTAGTTATGTTGTTGTCTTAGACATGGGTTATAGCTGGCAAGTAGCACTTGGCGCTGTTTTCCTTTCTGGTATCTGTTTTACACTACTTAGCTTATTTAAAATTCGTGAGTGGATCATTAATTCTATTCCTCTACCAATGCGTAAAGGTATCGTCGCTGGTATTGGTCTTTTCCTTGCGCTTATCGCACTTAAGAATGCCGGTATCGTAATTGATAACCCTGCGACATTAGTTTCATTAGGTGATTTAACTGAGCTTCCTGTCGCGCTTGCTTCATTAGGATTTTTCTTAATCATTGCCCTTGCACATTACCGTATTAAAGGTGGTGTGATGATTGCAATTCTTGCTGTCACTGCTCTTGGTATCCTATTTGGTGATGTGCAATATTCTGGTATTGTTTCTATGCTGCCAAGTATTGCCCCTACTTTCTTGCAAATGGATATCGCAGGCGCTTTTAATGTTGGCATGATCAGCGTTATTTTTGCTTTCTTATTTGTCGATTTATTTGATACTTCGGGTACCTTGATTGCCGTTGCAGATAAAGCAAAATTATTAGATGAAAAAGGTAATTTACCACGCCTAAACCGTGCCTTGCTTGCCGATAGTGGCGCTTCAATTACCGGTTCAATGCTCGGTACTTCTACTACGACTAGTTATATTGAAAGTGTTGCCGGTGTTGCAGAAGGTGGCCGTACAGGTTTAACAGCTGTAGTTGTTGGTATTCTGTTTTTATTAGCTCTCTTCTTTGCACCCCTTGCAGGAATGGTACCTGCTTACGCAACAGCAGGCGCATTATTATACGTTGCAGTGTTAATGGTTGGTGGATTAAAAGACATCAATTGGGACGATATTACCGAAGTCTGCACCGGTTGTGATCATCGCTATCATGATGCCATTAACCTTCTCTATTGCTAACGGTATCGCGATTGGTTTTATTACCTTTGCGGCTATTAAAGTAATGAGCGGTAAAGCAAAAGAATTAAGTGCAAGTGTTTGGTTCTTAGCAGTTCTATTTTTACTAAAACTGATCTTTTTCCCAGGTTAGAAAAAAGAGCCGTCAGCGGTTAGCTGTCAGCTATCAGTAAAAACTAAAAGGCCCACTTTATATTTTTATAAAGTGGGCCTTTTTAATCTAGTTCCCACGGTCCCCCGTGGGAATTCATACTGTTTTATTTATTATCGTAAGTTACGCATTGCTTCTATGCATTTCCAAGCGGAGCATGGAAACGAGAGGAAATCACTAACCACTAATATCTCATCCCCACCGTTTAAAAGCTATCCTTTATATTACCAACAACTTTTTCAATCAAACAATCGCGGGCTTCTTTACTTGCCCAAGCTGTGTGTGGGGTGATCACTAAACGCTCTTTGTTTTTGATCTGTAAATAAGGATGGTTTTCAATCATAGGCTCAATAGCTAATACATCTGTTCCATGATAAATATCCTGTTCATCTAAGGCCTCTGCCATGGCATCTTCATCGATAATCCCACCGCGCCCCAAGTTCAAAATAATAGCACCTGGTTTTAATTTTGAGATTGCGAACTTATCAATCAGGTTTGCAGTATTGTCATTTAAAGGCGCATGAATAGTAATAAAATCACAGGTCGATAATAATGTCTCTAAATCTACTTGCTCAATGGCTTGTTGTGAATTTTTACCAGAGGTTGAGAAATAACAAAGCTCACAACCAAATACGCTAGCAATTTCAGCAACCCTTTGGCCTATTGCTCCAAAGCCAATGATTCCCCATTTCTTGCCTTTCAGCTCCGAAAACCCTTTATCAATATGGGTAAAGGTTGGATTAGTTGTCCACTGACCAGTTAAAGTATATTCATCGTAATAACGGCTATGCTGGGTTAATTGTAACAACATCGCGATGGTCGCCTGAGCAACACTTTCCGTTGAGTATCCAGCCACATTTTTAACCATGATGCCCGCTTTTTCTGTCGCTACTAAATCAACATTATTAGTGCCTGTCGCTGTGATACAGATAAGTTTCAATTGCGGATTAGCCAACATCACCGCTTCATCAATCATGACTTTATTGGTTAAAATAATTTCATTATCACCTATATGACTTAACGTCTGCTCAGGCTCTGTTACATCGTATTGGGTAAATTCCCTAATTCAGAAAACAAAGAGAGATCGCAATCTCCTAAGGTTAACGCGTCTAACAATACTATTTTCATTATTAATTTATCCTTTAATCTATCGGAAAATGATGACATTAAATCTCTATAAGATTAGTTTTAAACATCTAATTAATTATTTTTGATCATATCCAAAGCAACAGACTCGGCTATTTTAATACCATCAATACCTGCTGATAATATACCTCCCGCATAACCAGCGCCTTCACCTGCAGGGTATAAACCTTTGGTATTAATACTTTGCATATCACTACCACGTTTAATTTGCACCGGAGAAGAGGTGCGCGTTTCAACACCTGTTAGCATGGCATCTTTACTATCAAAGCCTCGAATTTTTTTAGAAAAGGCCGGAATGGCCTCCCGAATTGCATCAATGGCAAATCCCGGCAAAGCAGGTGTTAAATCAGTCATTTTAACGTTAGGTTTATAAGAAGGCTCAACATTTTCAAATGGTTTACCGCTACCGGCATTTAAAAAGTCACCAACCATTTGTGCCGGTGCATCATAATTACTGCCTCCCATCACATAGGCGTTACGCTCTAATTTACGTTGTAGGGCAATTCCTTGAAGCGGATCGTTATCAAAATCACTTGGGTCAATACCCACCACAATCGCACTATTTGCATTACGCTCACTACGCGAATATTGGCTCATACCATTGGTTACCACGGCATGCTCTTCTGACGTTGCGACAACTACCACGCCACCAGGGCACATACAAAAGCTATAAACACTGCGACCATTTTTACAATGATGAACTAATTTATAATCAGTCGCGCCCAAAATAGGATGCCCAGCATTAATACCAAAGCGACATTTATCGATCATCTCCTGTTTGTGTTCGATACGAAAACCAATAGAAAAAGACTGAGCTTGTAAATAAACGCCCTTATCATGTAACATATGCACAGTATCACGGGCGCTATGGCCTATCGCTAAAGTAACATGTTTCGAGTGCAGTACTTCTCCACCCTTTAAGGTTACACCTGTGACCTGGCGATCATCGCCCTCGCCTTCAATATTGATTTCATCAACGCGAGTTTCAAAACGAATTTCACCGCCTAATTCGATGATCTTACGGCGCATTTTTTCAACCATAGTCACTAATTTATAGGTACCGATATGCGGTTTACTGACATAAATAATTTCTGCTGGTGCACCTGCCGCAACAAATTCTTGTTTTACTTTAAGCCCCAAAAAACCAGGATCTTTAACTTGGCTGTATAATTTTCCATCGGAAAATGTGCCTGCTCCACCTTCACCAAATTGTACATTTGATTCAGTATTTAGCTCACTGGTACGCCAAAACCGAAAGGTATCCTTAGCACGTCTCATGTACTGATTTACCGCGCTCTAAAATAATCGGATTAAAGCCCATTTGTGCAAGTATTAATCCGGTAAACAAACCACAGGGTCCCATGCCAATAACAATCGGACGCTCAGTTAAACCAGCTGGTGCCTGTGTAACCAATTTATATTCAGTATCAGGTGAAACACGAACGTTATTATCTTTCTCGAAGACCAACAATAATTGTGTTTCATCTACATCTTGTAAAGTCACGTCAAGCGTATAAATAAGCGTAATCACATTTCGCTTACGCGCGTCGTAACCTCGCTTAAAAATATGGATATCAACCAATTGCTTCTCAGTGATATTCAGCTTGTTTATTACAAACTGTTGCAGTGCGTCATCACTGTGGTCTAAGGGTAATTTTACTTGGTTGAGACGGATCATACTTCACCTGCTTATTGACTGAAAAAATGTCTGAAAATGTTTTGAAAAGTGGCCTAAATCGGACTTTAAAAATAAGCGCGTAGTTTACGTTATCTCTCACTAAAATGAAATTAACGAATACACAGGCACCGAATACACAGGCACTTTATATAAAAAATATAACTAAAATGTAAATCAAGGTCTACAATGGAAGTTTAATTTGTATGGCTTATGAAAGTAGGATCATTGCATCATGAATAATATTTTAATCAAAGCCCTATCGCGCTCGATTGCTATTGCCATTATTGGCCTAGTTGCCACTTACTTTCTCGCACAACAAGTTAATCAGCAATTACAAAACGAAAGTTACCTTAAATTAGAAAATATCGCGAAACAAGTTTCGATTCACTTCCAAGTCGCTATCGATAAATCCACCAATGATTTGCAAGCATTACAGGCCTTTTATAGTGCACTCCCAAAAGAGAAGACTGCACAGGATTTTAATCATTATATGCAAATATTAGATATTAAAAACCGTCCTCATATTCAAGCACTAAGCTGGATACCATTAATCAAAGAAAATCAACGTATTGATTTTATAGAAAAAATACAACAAGATTATCCAGAGTTTATTATTAAAGCACGTGATAACAGTGGCAACATGGCCAGTAGCGAAAATAAACCATTTTACACTCCAGTGACCTATATTAGCCCATACCAAATAAATAAAGCAAGACACGGATTTGACCTAAGCAGTAATAGCACTCGCCGTACTTCCCTAGAGTATGCTCGAGACAATGACGTTATGACAACAACAGCAAAAATCACACTAGTTCAGGAAAAAGAAAACTCCTATGGCTTTTTAATTATTGCGCCTGTTTATGATCATCAACTTGCCATTGATTCAATTGAACAAAAAAGATTAGCACTATTAGGTTATGTCACTGGTGTATTTCGTATTAATAATTTAATGGAGATTGCAAAACAACAAGCTGATAAAGAGGGTTTGATTTTAACCCTATTAGACAAAGACAAAAATAGTGGTGGCATTCTCTACGGTAAAGAGCAAAAAAGCCCTACTTTTAGCTTTAATCAAGAAATACCTGATCGTCATTGGCAACTTGATATGTCACCCAATCTCCTTTTACAGGAAACCATGGATTCTCCTGATATTGTCACTGGAATAATATTATCTGGTTTTATTATCAGCATATTATTAGGTTTTTCACTTTATGCATTACAGCTCTCCATGCAACGCGCCCGTCACATTAATAATTTAAGAAAAACATTACAAGAGCAAAATCTACATTTAGAAAAAACCGTTGCCGAAAGAACGCAAAAATTAGCTAAAAATAATATGCTGTTAACGCGAAATATAAAGGAACTGGCTCGCTCCAATCAAGATTTAGATGACTTTGCCTATGTCGCTTCGCATGATTTAAAGGCACCTTTACGGGGAATTGATCAATTAGTCAGCTGGATTGCAGAGGATATTGAAGATAATAATTTTTCCGAGGTAAATGAACACATCACATTGATGCGTTCACGGATACAAAGATTAGAATATTTACTTAATGATTTATTGGAATACTCACGTGCAAATCGAGATAAACATGAACTTTCAAAGGTCAATTGCAAATATTTATTTAATGAAATCTTCGAGTTAATTGCACCTCCAAAGGGTTTTAGCTTAAGTCTCGAAGAAAACATGCCAGAATTTTTCACTCTTTCTCCCCCTTTGAGCAAGTCGTGCGTAATTTATTAACCAATGCAATTAAACATCACGACAAAGAATCAGGTCATCTCAAAATAGGCGTTTTTGAAACACAGGATTTTTATACATTTTCCTTCGCTGACGATGGACCAGGGATCAGAGAAAAGCACCACGAGCAAATATTTAAAATGTTTAAAACACTCAAGTCTAGAGATGAAATAGAAGGCAGTGGCATAGGTCTCGCACTAATTAAAAAAATTGTTGAGTATTATTCAGGGGCTATCAAACTTGAGTCTACAGAGGGGCAAGGCAGTACATTTTATTTTACTTGGCCAAAAAATATTCAACCAAAATAATAGAAAGCACCTAAGGGGCTGTTTTCACCTCAAATCATACATTAAGGTGAAAACATGTTTTAACCCTTTAACACACTTATTTTTTGTCTTTATGTTCACCAATTAAATAAGCAATAAAGTTTTTAATATGCGTTAAGTTTAATTCAGCACTCTTCATGTGATGGTCTAAATCCATCACCTCACGCTCCTGTTTCAGGCGTTCTCGGCGAATAACCTCTTCTTTTAATTCCTGTAGCGTCAACTGTGTTTCATCGATAAGTTTCATCAATCTTTGTGTTGTTAATACTTGTAAATTATCCATTATATTTTCCTTTATCAAATCATACTACTTACAGCTAAACATAGCGCAGGAGCGACAAAAAAGACGCCTACAATATAACCTAGAGCAATGAATTTATTTTCAGTGGCAACAGCCCCTAAAGATTCAGTCGCATTAACAGGTATGTTACGTAGTGCAGGAATTCCATAAATCACAATCACTCCAACAATATTATAAACAAGATGAATAAAGGCAATTTGTAAGGCAACGATTCACATTACCAGTCACCGCAGTGGCGACTAATACCGCAGTAATACAAGTACCTATGTTGGCACCTAGGGTAAAAGGATAAATATCTTTTAATTTGAACGCCCCAGATCCCGCCAGAGGTACCATTAAAGACGTAGTTGTTGATGAAGACTGCACTAAAACAGTCACTAAAGTGCCTGATGCAATACCAGATAAAGGACCACGACCAATGGCTGTATGCATAATATCTTTTGCTTTGCCTACCATTAGTTTTTTCAATAATTTACCAACCATAGTAATAGCAATAAAAATCAATACAATACCAATGAAAATCAGACTAATACCGCCAACCTGATCCCCGAATGAATGAGTAATATCTTTAAAAGTATCCACTACGGGAGCGGTGGCGACTTTAACAAAGTTTAAGCCCTTCATTGATGAATCTCCCGCACCATAAAAGAAACTAGATAACCAAGCTCCTATTTTTTCCAAGAAACCAAAGGCAACTTCTAATGGTAGGAAAATCAGTACAGATAATAAGTTAAAAAAATCATGAACTGTAGCAAATGCAAAGGCGCGTTTAAACTCTTCTTTAGCGCGGACATGCCCGAGCGACACAATAGTATTAGTAATAGAAGTCCCCACATTCGCGCCCATCACCATAGGAACAGCAAGTTCTACTGGCAGTCCACCAGCCACTAAGCCAACGATTATAGACGTCACTGTAGAGGAAGATTGAATCAGCGCTGTTGCCACAATGCCTATAACCAATCCAGCAAAAGGATTACTAGCAAAGGCAAAAAGCTCCTTAGCATGTCCACCGGTCGCCATTTTAAAACCACCACCAATCATGCCAACCGCACATATTAATAAATAAATTAAAAAGGCAACCGTTGCCCATTGTAAGTAATTTTGATGCTCGCTACTGCTTGGCATCACTGCTTGATTGTTTTCCATTTTATATTTTACCTAGTTAGTTAATTTGTAAAAAGGATGTTACAAACATCGCTTTACAGAAAAATGACAACCAACCAGAATGATAAAAAATATATAAAAGAAAGGTTTCAGAGAAACGGCTTAGATTTGATTAAAGAAGCTTAATCGTTGTGCATAACGACGTTGTTCAATGTGCAGATCTCCTTTTTTAAAATGAATTATTTTACCGGGAGGCTGTTGCGCCAGTAAACTTAAATCACAACGAGCCACACAACCTATTTTCGGGTACCCGCCTAAGGTTTGTCTGTCTTGTAATAGAATAATAGGTTGCCCGTCTGCGGGAATTTGAATACTACCTAAGGCAATCCCCTCTGACACAAGAGTATTCAAACGACTTTTAATAGCAGCTGCCCTGTAAGCGCATTCCCATGCGGTCACTTTGTTTATCAACCTGATATTCACTGCGATAAAAACGCTGTTTTTCTTGAGCGGAGAAATAATCACATTGATAGGATTCAATTACAGATAAGGTTACAGATTGGTGATAATCAGGAATATATTTGTCAGGTATTTTATTAAGTGTTAACTCAGTATTTTGTGTGAATAATGGTAAAACATCATTATTTGCTATAGACCCCCCTGCCCATTCAAGCCACCAATTGCATTACGTTGCACAGTGCTGACGCTCGCTAACATGGGTGAAACTGCAAATCCATTTTTAACTGCTAAATAAGCACGTACTCCACTGCTTGCAAAGGAAAGTAATAAGCGCTGGCCTTTTTTTAACATAAAAGAACAGTTATTTTCCTGTGTAACCAGTTTGCCCGATTTACATTTAATTTGCGCATTCATAGGCGCACCTGTTAATGCAAGAGTCATATCAGCGGTTGCTTCAAACTCAGCCTGTCCAAAGCAAATTTCTAATAAGGTGCAATCAGGTCTATTACCTAGTAAATAATTTGCCCAGCCAGCCGCGAGTTCATCACAAAACCCGCCTTGGCTTAACCCTTGTTGTGCTTGTTTAAATCGCCCTTGATCCTGTAATTGTGTAAAAATACCGGCTTTAATAACTAATAGGCTGGCTTTATTGCTCATCTATTACCTCACCACCTAATTCAACAAATTGCTGATAAGAAATAGCGTTAAATTTAACCCTATCACCGATTTTAAAAGGGCTAATGGGCGTATTTTTTATATCGAATAAAGAAATAGGACAATTACCAATGATATGCCAACCTCCAGGACTATTACTTGGATATACCGCTGTTTGTGAATCGGCGATAGCAACACTGCCAGCGGGAACCAAAGGCACGAGGTGAAACATGTCTTGTTTGAGTTATCTTATCATCTACCTCTGCCAAAAAAGCAAAACCAGGCGCAAAACCAATAGCACAAACCTGATAAACTTTTTCGCTATGAATTTGAATAACCTCGGCGATAGTTAAATGATTTTCTGAAGCTACTTTTTGTAAATCCCAGCCCACAGATAAATCATAATAAACCGGCAATTCAATTAACTTGCCAACAAATTTTGACTCTGCCTGGCAACTATCAACAAGGCTAATTAACAAATTTTCTGCGACTATTGGAGATATTTTTAACAGGTTATACTGTACTAAAATCGTATTATAGGAGGGTGTTATATCGACTAATGCTTGCGCATTACACTGTGCAAAACTTATTTCTATTTGTTTTACTAGATCTGCAATTTTTGCTGTTAATGAAAGATCAATATGCTCACTAAGGGTGATTAAAAAACAATCTTCATTAATAGGTTTTATCATTTTATCAAGGTCGCTAAATATTCAATTTGCTTAACAGCCAACAAGTTATCACCATGAACACAAATAGAATCCACCTGTAGCTCAATCCTTTTACCATTAATTGTGCTAATGGTAGAGGTTTCGACCAGCTGTTTCACTTGTTTATGGACTTGCTCTGCAGTACTTAATAATGCCCCTTTTTCACTACGTTTTACTAAGTAGCCCTGATCATCGTAAGCCCTATCAGCAAACGCTTCAAAGATTAAATCAACGCCATTTTTTTGTGCTATCTGTTGATAATTTTGTAAATCAGGTCGAGCCAAAATCATTAACTTTAAGGTTTCATCAAAGCCACTGATAGCTTCAACAATGGCAGTAAAAATGCGCTCATCCTGCATCATTTGATTATATAAAGCGCCATGGGGTTTTACATATTCAACTTCAACTTGCTGTTTGTTGGCAAGGTGTTGTAATGCGACAACCTGATCGCTAATCAGTTGCTTAATTTGCCTGCTATCCAAAGACATAGGCAAACGGCCAAAATTTTCGCGGTCGTCATAACTGGGATGCGCACCAATCATAACGTTATTATTTTTAGCAATGCGAATAGTTTCAGCCATTAATTCGTCATCACCAGCATGCACACCACAGGCAATATTTGCTTGTTGGATAAAAGGCATTAATTGTGAATCTGTTGAAAACCCCTCACCGACATCACAGTTTAATTTCATTGCTTTTCTCTTAATCAGCTATTTTTTTACTACATGAAAGTTCAAGAAATCTTCATCTAATTGTAAATAAGTCACTCGCTCTTCTTCAGGATATTCACTAAAGTCTTGCCCTGGTCCATAACCTTTATAATCAACTTTTAAATAGTCTTTAGTATAGGTAATTTTTTCTTGACCGACACGCTCGCCTAATAATTCAGAGTCTAAGTGTTCACTTTTTTTAGTATTAAGATCATAGGAAAACAGGCCAATGTAGCCTAAAACCTCTGCTCCTTCACTATTTATTACAAAAGGCGCAGCTGTAAAATACAACATCCTGTGATTGTTTATTTAAAATCGCTATTTTAGTCATATTCAAATATAACGTCGCTCGCTCGTAAACAGCCTCAGATGTATCTGTCGCTTTCTCTAGCTCTTTTTCATAACGTCCACTGAGATATAATAAATTTTTAACTTCTTCTACCTTATCGATTTTTATCTTAAGATCGGTTTCTGGATAATTCATGGTAATAGGATAATCAGAAGAAATACTTTCATAGATAACCTGTGCCATAGACAGCTCAGTATGCGTTTTTACATCTTTTTTAACTGAGCCTTCAACATTACCTTCAACACTAGTTTCAGCGCCGCTCTCGATACAAACATCTTCGTCACATTCATAGGAAGCACCTAAGTCAGACTTCCAGAAAAATATAACGCAATAAATCGCGACCACGCTAAGAGCAAACCATTTTATTAATTTAGACATATATTTGTATCCAGTTTCAATGTTGATAATAACGCCTTAAAAGTACTATCAAGTGGCGCATGAATTTCTACTTTCTTTCCCGTAACCGGGTGCGTGATTGCAAGGTAAGAAGAATGTAATAACAGGCGGTCAGAATCAAAATGGTCACGAAACATTTGATTATGTTTGCCATCACCGTGTGTCGTATCTCCAATAATTGGATGACAAAGGTGTTTCATATGACGACGTAATTGATGACGACGCCCCGTCTTAGGATTAAGTTCAACCAGCGAATAACGGGATTGAGGATAAGGTCGAACAGCAATAGGCAACTCACAGAAAGTAATGCCTTTATAAGCTGTTTGAGCCGATTGCGCTTCCTGCTCTTGATTGGCATGTTTATCGGCAATTTTATCCAGCTTCTTTTTTAAAGCATAATCTAAAAAGCCTTCGCCAATATGCCCTCGCACGACAGCTAAATAACGTTTTTCTGTTTTCTGCTCAGCAAACTGATCCATTAAATTTGTTGCATGGCTTTTGTCGAGAAGAAATAACAGTACCCCGAGGTAGGTCTATCTAATCGATGAGCAGGATAAACATGCTGTCCAATCTGGTCTCGTAACTTCTGTACTGCAAACTCAGTCGCATGGGAGTCCAACCAACTACGATGGACTAATAAACCAGAGGGCTTATTAATCGCAATTAACGTATCATCACGATATATAATGTCTAAATCAGGCGTTTTTACTGTTTGGGAGGCAGTTTCACTAAATTCTTCATTAACTGGTTGTGAAAGTTTATCTAACATTTATTTGTCTCATTAATATGCAAATCAATGCGGGTAATAACATCAATAATCATATCACTGTTGATTAATTGTACTTTGAAATATTCACTCGCCATTGCTGTGATAGCCATTTTTTGAGGGAGGGGTAAACCTAACTGTAATATCTGACTCATTTTTTCAATAAAAATAAATTGTAACCATTCAGGAAAACTCAAGGTATCAATTGCAAAGGGCATCTGACTTGCGAGGGCTTGTTCAGTGGGTCGATTTAATTGCCATAGGTCGAGGCTTTTTAAGGCCTGCTCTAACTCTGTTAGTAAAAGAAATAATCGATGGCGATGTTGTTGTTCATAGCTTGTCATAGGGGCACTTTATCATTGAATAAAATAATATAAAACTGTTTATCCAAGCTTATTCAGGTGCAATAAAAAATACAAAAATGGCCTTTAAGTCAACTTTTAGATAATTATCACTAATCAATAATAGTTCTTACTTACTTTAACTGGAAATAATCACTGACTATACTAGTATCTGTGTTGTGACTTAACTGGCAGAGTAGTTTTTTACAGACATACCAATAGGCTCACATTATTTGATATTAGAGAGAAAATGAATGCAAAAAGCCAGTTTGCCAGAAAATGAAAAGCTACGTTTAAAAACACTACATAGTCTTAAAATACTGGATACTTCTGCGGAAGAACGCTTTGATAGATTAACCCGCTTAGCCAAAAGAATGTTCAATGTTCCAATTGCATTAGTTTGTCTTATCGATACTAATCGCCAGTGGTTTAAATCCTGCGCAGGTATAAATGTCAGCGAAACTCCACGCGACATCTCTTTTTGTGGCCATGCCATTCTTGATGAAGGTATCTTTATTGTTGAAGATACTTTTAAAGATCAACGTTTTTGCGATAACCCTTTGGTATTAGAGTCACCCTACATACGATTTTATGCGGGTTTTCCATTAAAACATGTTGATGGAAGTGGCCTTGGCACATTATGTATTATTGATACTAAACCTCGTCACTTTGATGAACAAGACTATACTCTGCTAAAAGATCTTGCCGAACTAGCAGAACAAGAATTAATCGCAGTGCAATTAGCCATTCTCGATGATTTAACCAATATTTCTAACCGCCGTGGCTTTATGTTACTCGCGCAAAAAAGCTTAGACATATGTGCTCGCAAGCAAACACCTATCTCACTTATTTTTTTCGATTTAAATGGCTTTAAAGGAATAAATGATAATTTTGGACACGATGAGGGTGATAAAGCATTAATTGCATTCGCCGACATTATGACTGACACATTTCGCGACTCAGATGTATTTGCGCGCTTAGGCGGTGATGAATTTGCTGTTTTATTAACTGGTACTTGTGTTGAACGTGCCAATGAAACCGTGTACAGATTAAAACAACGCCTTGATGAATATAATAAAGAGGAAAATCGAGGCTATAATATCTCGTTCAGTGAAGGCATTGTGAGTTCTGATATGACACAGACTCAAACCGTTTCATCTTTATTAAGCAAAGCTGATAGCTTAATGTATAAAAATAAACAAGCTCACTACTGCCAACAAATTCGTAATAATAAAAAGTAACTTTGATCCATAATGATAATGAGTATAAATTTTCTGATTTGATATAATGCCCATTACGTTACGCAGAAAAGAACTTTTATGAACACAAATACGCTTACCGAATTTTTACAACAGGCTCAATGCCAGTTTCAAGTTTATGATTTAGGACGTAAAGTTGCTAAGATCAATAATACAGACTTCGAAAAAGTGGCTGAAAATACAGTCCCCTACCCTTATCCAATTCAACAACATGCTTATATAGGTTTGACCTTCTGGCAGGTCAATAAACCTCAACAAGAACATTTTGTATGGTTTTTAAAACTACCACTAGATGAACAGGGTTTGTTAAAAATAACAGCACAAACTAGCTTTATTAAAATGGTCATTGAAGCAATGGGTGAAAACTTAACTGTCGAAGTAAGCGATAAATTACAGCAACGCTTGGCAAGCAATCCCTTTGTTTTCAAACCAGCAATGGAAAAACTCGCTATTTTTAATGCAATGATGAATACAAACTTTGTACGTCCTGCATCTACTTTTTATCCTGCTACTCTGGAGTATTTTTCAGGTAAAACACAGTGGGATGATCAATGGCAATCATTAGGTTTCCAGGGCATTGCTGATTTGTGTGCACGTCTTGATTATGACAATAACCAGCAAACACTTATCAAGGCGCTACCCCATTTACCTCATCAACCCTTGCAATCCTTAGCGTTATGCCTTGAACATCAGCAAAATATTAAGCCAGATTTAGCACAAGCTATTGCGAAACAAGCACAACTAGCTTTGCAAGCAAAACAAACAGAAAATGCAATTTTATTATTACGCGCTATTTCCAGTATTACTGATAGCAACATCACTAAGAGCTTACTGGAACAACAATTTAATTCAGACTTAATCTATAGCCCTGATTGGTATGTTTGTATTGCAGGACGTTGTTGGTCACAGTTACAAGATGAAACCCTCTTGAACCGCTACTTTGAAGCGCTCGCAAATCATCAAGGCACGCTTTTCCCACAACTTTTTGCTGATTTAGTGGCTATCCCAACCTTACGCGAAAAAGTATTAAAGCAACTACGTTTAACTGCTCGCTCTCCAGCCTTATCCGAAGCAATTGGATTACTTTTTTCTGCTATGCACAGTGAAACAAAGGGAGCTCAATAGTGACTAACCTGCTATTCATTTTATTTTCAGTGATCTTTGCGACGCTTATTTGGCGACTTAGACAACAATCTGAACATGCTAAAGCCTTGATAGAACAACAATGTGTAAAATTGGATTTACAGTTATTAAGTGTGTCACGTTCTAAGTTTAATTATAAATTAGGGCCTGATTTTTTACGTGCCAGTTTTCTGTTTGAATTTAGTAGTGACAATGAAAATAGTTACCAAGGTACTTTGTTTCTATCCGGGTTACATCGTCCACGCTTTGAATTTCCGGTTTACCGCTCTTTTGATTCAACAGATCAGCTACATTAGAGATACCCAATGGATAAAATTATTTTAATTGCGCAACAACTTGCCAAAGAAGGTAAAACACCCAATACAGCTATGATAAAAGCGCGCTTACCTAAAAATGTCCCGCTACCCATTATCATTGAAGGTTTAAAACTGTGGCAAGAAAACCCAAACAAAGAAATTAGTGAACCTATTGAGGGGACACATAAAACAAATCAAGAGCTTGCAACAAACAGTTTTGATGCCTTGCTAGAGGCAAAAATTGAAGAGAAAATAAAAACAATCATCGCTCCACTGAAAGATGAAATTAAACAATTAAAAGCAGAGCTAAATGCTCTAAAAGAGAAATAATAAGTGTTTATTAAAGAACTTACCTTTGAATGCTACCAAAATACCCAGTATGCAAGCGTCGAACGTGCCATCAATAATTACTTTGACATGCTCCGTTATAATGGGCAAATTCTTGGTCGGGAGTTCCCTATCGCTATGCAGGGCGCAGTTTTTAGCACACGACTTGTTTGCCCAGAAGAAAATAGCTTACAGGATAGCTTTAATAGTCAGCAGGTAAATCACGCTCTTAATCAATTAACACAAGCAGGATTACTCGCGCCTAAAATTAAAACCATTGCAGAGGATTTAAACTCGCTTGAATGTGCACCAGATTTCAAACCAAGCTGGCAAATTTTATATACCACTTTTTTAGATACCTGCTCTCCCTTAAGATGTGGTGAAACCTTACAACCTATTCCCTTATACAGAACACCCGAAGCGATTAGTAATGGCGATAGAAAGAGTATTATTAAGTGGCAAGAAGAGTGGATCAATTGTGATGAACTACAAATGAATGGCTCTGCGGTTTCAGCAGACTATTCTTAAAGAAATGGGTGATATCAATAGCAAACTATTTTATCGAGGCAGTAATCTCAGTAAACGCATTCAGTATGTCACTAAAATCCCCACTTATTATTATCTTTATCGTGTTGCTGGTAGTAGCCTAGAGGAAGAACAAAATAGAAAGTGCCCAAGTTGCAACGGCGATTGGCGTTTAGACACACCACTGTTTGATATTTTTGATTTCAAATGTGATGAATGCCAGCTGGTCTCAAATTTATCCTGGGATTTCAAAAAATAAACGTAACTACTCAGATCGTCGCTATTTAAGCCTATTTCATCGTTGGAAAATGCTCATTTAAACCACTAAACTACGCTTTTCCGCCTTGAACTAAGCATAAATAGCTTAGCTCTGAGCACTTACCCTAATTTACTAAAATGCCTTCTTTTCGAAGGAGTATTAAGTAATTATAAATAAACACTTATTTTCAACTTAATTAACAAGGTTCTCCTATGAAAAAAGTATTAACACTATTATGTTTAAGCACACTGATAACGGCCTGTTTCTGACAATGAAGTAGGAGATGTCAGCTTAGGATTATTTACCACGCAGGACATCAAAATAAATATATTACAAGATGAGATTGTCACAGGCGTCACCTGTCATATTGCTTCAATCGAAGCAGATCTGAGCTTATCTGACCCAAGTGATAGTTCCATTGCCTGCCGTCAAACAGGTGAAATAACCTCTGCAATGATAGCTCAAATAGATAAGAGCAAATCAGGTGAAGTAATATTTAAAAAATCAAAAAGCATTTTTTTCAAAAATATGAAAATCAGAAGAATATTTGATGCTGACAATCAGACCCTAATGTATGTTTCCTATTCAACCAAAGAAACATCAGGTAGTTTCAAGCATAGCCTTTCAACTGTGCCATTATGGGGAACTAAAGCTTATATCACGCCTACTATCGAAACAAAATAACGACACAGATCAATAATAGCTTCATTTTTGGTTGAATATCTCTTAAACCTAAGAAATATCCGAATGAGCGACTATACTTTTTACCTATAAATAAAATGTAATACTATAAGGTAATAAAGTTATGAAAAAGTTCAAGTTGCAAGTTATTGGGACGCTTGGCATTCTAGTTGCAACAATGATCATCATCATTGCTATGTTTGACTTTTGGTCATTTAGAAGTAAAAGCGTCGAATTAAATGAGCAAATTTTACGTGAGAAAAATTTAGCCTTACAAGCAGAAATAACCGAAAAATTTGAAAGCTATCGAGCTGACACTCGAATCTATCGATTTAAAGGAACATATTATAGCCTCAGAGCAGTTATCAGAAGAAAATACTGTCGCACTAACATCTGTATATAATGTACTTAGAGATAGAAGTAATGGCGTTTACCTATTTGATATCTCAGGCGCCGCTTATAGAAGAGATGGAACCGATACCAAGAAAAACTACAAAGGGCGTAGTTATTACAATGCACTCTTTAAAGATGGAAAAACATTTTTTGTTGGGCCTCCCTATAACTATGGTAAAGAAGGTAAAAAAGTATCTTTAGCGATTGCCATCAAAGTAACCCCTGAAATTGCGCTAATGACAACAATACATCTAGATATTTTTATAAAAAATATGAAAGACAGGAAAGATCTTTTTGTATACACAGATAATGGAACCGTTATTGTATCTCCCTATGAAGAACATTTAGGCCAAAAAATAGAGGATGTTAGACCTGATTATGAACAATTTAATCCAGAAACCCCTAAACTAAACTACAACGTAGAGTTAAATGGGAAAAATGTCGATATCACAGCATTTTGGGGCAAAATGGATATCAACAGTTGGCAATATGTAAGCTTTACTGAAACAAAATATATTACCCAGGATGCAACCGATCAACTTATCTATTCATTAATTGCAGGTCTGATTTGCTTTATTATTGCTTGTTTGGTTTTACTTTTTGTTATCAATAAATTGGTATTAAAACCTGTCGGTGGTGCGCCACAAGATATCGCATCAGTCATGGAAGACATGGCAACAGGAGAATTAAGATTAAACCTAGCAAAAGCAGAGAATAGCACGGGTATTTATCGTTCTCTTGTTGGTTTTTCAACTCAATTATCTAAGTTTGTAAGTAGCTCGCTTAGTATTTCGGACAGTGTTTCCTCTGCTTCTCAACAACTAAACGCAGTCATGAACGATACATTAAAAAATATGGAAAGCGAAAAAGGTCAAGTTGAACTTATTTCAACCGCTATTTCAGAACTTTCTAGCACCTCACAGGAAGTAAGTAGTAAAGCGGTAAGTGCTGAAGATGAGACTAATATCGGCCTTGATACTATCGCAAAAAGTAAAGTAACACTCGAAGAGAATATTGACCTCACTAATCAAATAAATAATTCTGTTACTGAAACAGCCATTATTGTTGATGAACTGAAAAAATTTGCCATTGAAATTGGTAGTGTTACCGAAGTGATTGATGGTATTTCAGCTCAAACTAACTTACTTGCTTTAAATGCAACGAATTGAAGCAACAGCGAGCGGGAGAAGCTGGACGAGGCTTTGCTGTTGTAGCAGACGAAGTCCGTGCCTTAGCATCTAAAACTCAAGAATCAACAATCAGCATTCAAGACATTATTGCTAAATTGCAGGAACAATCAGAGAAAGCCAGCAGTAATATGATCAAAAATGTTGATTTAATTGAAGGCTCAGTGGTACTGGCGGATCAAGTAAAAGCATCCTTTGAAGATATTTCCAACACAATAAATACCATATCTGAAATAAATGCAGTGGTTGCAACGGCCTCTTTACAGCAAACCAGTGTGACGGAAGATATCGCTAAAAATACATCAATCGCCTATGACTTAGTACAAGAAAATGTGTCCGCGATTAATCAAACGCTATAAGCATCTGCTGAGTTAGCACAACTTGCACAAACTCAAAAAGATGATTTAGCATTCTTTAAAGTAAACTAAGCACTTCTGAGTAACAAAAATAAAACCACTATTTTCTGTGATATACAGAAATTAGTGGTTTTTTCGTTTAAGAATCCTTTTAAGTGCAATTATTTGCACCAATTATTAGCATTGTTATTAAAGCAAGCAGAGACCCGAAAAAGCTAACAAATAACATGATTAAAAGTGGTTTATTATTCTCATTTTGCCTTGATTATGCAAAATGAAAGACTCTCATAGTATTTTATTCCGACTTGAAAACAATTGTTAGGAGGTTTTATTACGATACTCTTCCATTTTATCTAAAAATAGTTGAGTTAAGTCACTTCGTCCGGCCATACCAACTAACTGTCCAGCTGACAATTAATCCTAAAGCACCAGCAACACCTAATGCGTGAGATAATTCTATTTGCTCATAATTCCCACCAAGCTTTCCAGGTGAACACCTACGACTAACTTGTATAAAACCTGTATGTACAAAACCATTCATAGGTTTCCAAGACAGTTTTTTAAACTGTGAAAGAATACCATCTGAATCACCAATTTTACTTTCATATTCCTTTATTAAAGTATCAAAGTGCTTCTCTAATTTCCCTTTTTTAAATTTGATAATTTCTTTTTCTGTAGCACAGTTCAGTATCCAAAGACCTCTCACTAACGATTCAGTTATTACTCTAAGAAGGGATAACATTGATCCATATAGAGATGAATTATATAAAAGAGCTATTGTCGCTTGATGCTCTATTGCTGAATCAAAGCAACCAGCAGCAAGCAGTGATCTTTCATCAGAAGGTAAGCAAATACCGCTTGTATTCTTATCAATCCAAGCAACTACGCCCATAAGTTTATCGAATTCATCAGACATAGACTAACTTCCTAACAGTATTATTAGACAGAACTATTCCGTACTTCTTGGTGGAAATACGAAATATATTTATTTGTTAAAGTTAACGATAAGATACTCTCATCAAACATTAAATAAAAATTTTAATCTAAAAATCAACGGTTAACCATGTTCATGGATAGATTCAATACTAAATAAACTTCAAAGAAAGTATGTATTGATCCAATCTATATTTATGTAAATAGGCACATGCGTGCGCGCTTCAATCTATATCGTAAAACGCAACTACCTATCACCTTTAACCTTTAACCTTTAACCTTTACCCTTCAACCTCACACCTATGACTTCTAAAAGTAACCATTAAAAGGTAACATTCACTATTACTCCTTCAAACGTCAAAAGGCCCTAATTATGTCCAATCGTGTTTACGTTTTTGCTCAATTTAAACCTAAAGCAGGTAAAGAAGCTGAATTATTTGAAATTTTAAAGGCACTTGAGCCTGATTCAAACCGAGAGGAAGGTTGTATTCAATACTTGCTTACGCGTCAAATAACTCACCCAAGTGCCAGTAATAGCGAATTTACCATCGTCTTTAATGAAATTTGGGAAAGTCCTGAAGCTTGGTCTGCTCACGGTCGTCGTCAACAAATCCAACATTTTTTTAGCGACCAAGTGGAAGCAGAAACAGGGTTAGTGGAAGATGTGATGGTTACGGCTTATACCGATGAAGCCGAAAATTACGATAAGCCTATTTTTGAATAAAACAGGCTATCGCAACAAAAAATGATGTTAGGTTTTAATCTAACTTAACATCATCAATGATATACAAACGGCTACCATCTATCTCAGTTTGAGCCTTGTCTAAATATTTTTGTTCTAACTTACCTTTGCTCGACCAAGTCGCAAAATCATCATCATTGACCACTGCAAATTGAGTAGGACTAATGATCCACATACCTTCTAATTTATCATGTGGATAATTTACTGTTTTTACCAAGTCTACCACTAATGATTTAGAGACTGGTTTGATATTATTTTCTTCTAATATCTGCCAACCATGATTCAATACGGCTTGTTCAAGTGTTTCACCATTAATCAATAATCCTAGTTTAGCATCTTGTGTTAATGCTCCCTTAGCTTCAATGCTTTCTATATTGGTCGCTTTACTCATATCGATGCGATAAATATGCTTCATTGCTTTTTTATCATCACGCAAAAACTTACCGTCGCGCTCAATCACTAGAAATTCACTGTCAGATAATGAAGCAATACCTGAATTAGAGTTTTGATTTTTCTCCTGCTGATATAAATACTGTGAAACTTCATTGGTTTGTAAATCAACAGTAACAATTCGTACTAAATTAAGGTTTTTCACTGCACTACTTGGGTTATACATAGTTGACTGCATGATACCCACCAAGGTTTTTTGATCTGGTGTAATTGCTAACCCTTCCATGCCTCGATTTGCTCTACGATTAGCGAATTCAGCAGGAAGGTTAACTTGGGTACGTTTATCATGCGCAAAGGCATTTATACGTCCAATTTCCTTGCCCTGTGAGTCAAAGTGAACCATATGTGGACCATATTCATCACTTACCCAAAAGGTGCCGTCATTCATCGCCACTAGCCCTTCACCATCAAGGCCAAAATCATCAAGTTTAATAGGGTTAGTGTTAGCATCATAACCTTGTGCCATATCTTCAACAATTGGCTGACCTAGATGGTTATAAGGTGTTTCCCCTGTTCCACCAAGTGCTGAACTATTTGGTAAGCCAGAGATCGGACTGCCATCGGGACGTTTTAATAGAATATTTTTCAGTAAATTGATTTTGCCTGTCTCGCCCACCTCAAATAAACCAATGCGTGGTGTATATTCAGGCGTTGGGAACATTTTGCCTTTTCCTAATTCCCCGATGTTATAACCTGCGTTTGGACCACGATCCGTTAGTGCATAAAATTGATTTTTATTAGTGGGATGGGCCGTCATATCTGAACCAAATCCACCATTACGTATCTCTAACATACCTTCGGCTTTAGCATTATCTTTTAAGTCAGATCGCAACACGGTATAAGGCAGTAGTGCTCCCTGGGATTTATCGATTTTATCTATATTAAGAGAGTTTGCGTTAACCATTGAAGTCGCACTAGCGCAGGCAATTAAGGTGATTGAAAGTGATTTTTTTAACAACATAATTTTTCCGATTAGATATTATAAGTGCGGAAATAATACGTAGATATGTTGACGCTTTTATGACAATTGAAAGGGAGTTATGAGCTTGTTAGAGTTGAGAGTTTAAAAAAGGAGGGATGCCCCTCCTAAAATAGAATAATACCAATTCCGTTAATTTAATGATCAAATATTACGCAGGAAAAAGGAGCTAGTTTAAGGCGGAAGTTGCTTAGGTGTAAATGCAACATTTAGCACCTTTAATGGTTGTTCCCTTTACAAGACTTCCAACGCGAAAATAGCTTTTTTTAACCAGTAAGATTGATCACTTATTTAGTGGAATTGGTATAAGAGTCTAGGACTCTTCATCTGTGTCAATGGGACCGTCAGTTTTCTTTTTACGACGCATAGGTGCAAAACCCACATCCTCTGCTTCGTGGAAGGTTTTATTAATTGAGCCTTTATTTTTTGGCTTTTTCTTTTGTGCCACTTTTGGCTTATCTTGACCTTTTTTATTGCCCTTATCTGCTTGAGGTACAACTGGTTTTAATCCTTTAAATTTTGGATTAATGCCTTCTACGCGATCAAAGGTAATTGACTGTTGTACAAAGGATTCAACTTTTTTAAAGTTATCCCAATCCTTTGGTCCAATAATTGAGATTGCATCGCCTGTCGCTCCCGCGCGTCCAGTTCGGCCGATACGGTGGATATATTCTTCCGTATGTTTTGGAATATCAAAATTAATGACATGCGAAACATTTAATAAATCTAAACCACGAGAAGCAATATCTGTGGTTACGAGTATTTGTTCCTTACCACGCGAAAAGGCGTCCATAATTTGATTACGGCTTGATTGCGATAAATCACCATGTAAGGCAATAGACGATAAACCTTTTTCGTTCAATACTGTGCTTAAACGCTCTGTATCTTTACGCGTTGCCACAAAAATAATAATCTGTTTATTGCTTTCTTGTTGCACAAAATGAAATAACAGCTTTTCTTTTTGATTAAGGTTATCAGCTAAATAGAAACGCTGTGTGATTTCGCTGTGCTGTTGATTTTCTTCACCGATCGCGATACGCACTGGCGCTTTTAATAGTTCGCCTGCAAACTCATTCACTTCAGCATGGCCTAAGGTCGCTGAAAAAAGTAAGGTTTGACGTAAGCGATGGTTCGCTTCTTCATTCACTGCTTTTAGTTGCTCCGCAAACCCTAGATCGAGCATTCGATCTGCTTCATCTAAAATCAGTAACTCTAAACCATGCAGATGTAATAAGCCTTTTTTAAGATGGTCAACAATACGCCCTGGCGTGCCAACAACAAAGTGCGGGTCTTTATCAAGTTGCTTCACTTGATCATTAAAGTTTTCTCCGCCTAATACTAAGGTTGATTTTAAATTAGTATTCGACACCAATAAACGTAGTCGCGAGTAAACTTGTTTTGCGAGTTCACGGGTTGGCGTTAAAATTAACACCCTTGGGTCACGTTTTGTTAATGCTCGTGTTTTTAATACTCGTTGCATCGCAGGTAATAAAAATGCCAATGTTTTACCTGAACCTGTTTTTGATGATGCTAATAAGTCTTTACCAGCAACGGCAACAGGGATAGCTTCAGCTTGAATTTGAGTGGTTTCAGTAAACCCTAAATGTGCAAGGGATGTGATCAGCGTACGATCAACGGGTAAATCTTCTATGAGCAAAGGACTCTCCTGCGAGTAAATGGGTATAACCCAATTTTAAAAGTAATAAAATAATAAAGAGCATAGTATAACGATTAAGCAAGAAAAGGAGAAATTAAGATTAGTAACAAGTGAAAAAAAGAGCGTATGAAAGCTCTTTATAAAAAATCGTTAATAACTGAAAGGATTAGATAGCACTTAAGCCCATTTCAAAGATCAATTTCTCGGCAGTACAGTCAAACTCTAAGGTAACTTTGCTAGTAAAGCCATTTTCAGTTGCGATGTTTTCTTGAGTTACGATAACAGTTTCAAAACGTGTTTTAGCCGCATCGATATATTTTTGCGCTAATTTATTAACACCCGCTTCATCAGCGCCTTCAAAGGGAAGTACTAACACCGTATCTCCAGCTTCAATGACACTACCTAATTCGACAATAGTACCACATGCTTCGCACACATCTGCTTCAGTTGTATTATTATTCTCTGACATAAAAACCTCTTGTATATTTGTTCGCAAAAATGGAATAACTCTATTGTAGCGCGAACAATAAAAAAGGCGATATCAATACAAATTAATATCGCCTTTTACTGTTCTAAAACAAAATTTTAGGTTTTATTTTAATGGGTGTTTAGTTAAATTCCAGATGGTTGAAGCATAATCTTCAATTGAGCGGTCTGAGTTAAATTTACCCATAGAAGCACTATTAATAATTGCTTTTTGTGCCCATAGAGATTTATCACGGTAAGTAACATCAATATCTTGATGCGCTTGAACGTATGATTCGTAATCCGCTAAACAAAGGTATTCATCACCCCAATCTAATAAACTACGTTTAATGTCTGACAACGCCCCCGGTTTACCTGGCGTGAAGAAGTCAGAGTCCAACCAATCTAATACTGATTTTAGCTCTGGGTTTTTGTAGTAATAATCATAAGGATTATAACCACTTGCCTTCAATGCTTTCACTTCCGCAACACTTAAACCAAAGATAAACATGTGCTCAGCACCAATTTCTTCAGCCATCTCAATGTTTGCACCATCCATAGTACCGACTGTTAATGCACCATTTAGAGCTAGTTTCATATTACCTGTACCAGAAGCTTCTAGACCAGCTGTAGAGATTTGCTCAGAAATATCGGCAAGTAGGGATCATCACTTCCGCTAATGTAACACGGTAGTTTGGTAGGAATACAACTTTTAATTTGCCTTGGATACGATCGTCATTATTGACTTTATCGGCTATTTTATTCAAAGCAAAAATGATTTGTTTTGCCATGTGGTAACCTGAGGTCGCTTTTGCACCAAATATAAATACACGTGGCACCATATCGTAGTCAGGATTTTCAAGTAAACGTTTGTACAGCGTTAAAATATGGATCAAGTTTAACTGTTGACGTTTGTACTCGTGTAAACGCTTGATTTGAATATCAAAAATCGCATCAGGTGAAACATCGATATCAACCAAATCTTTAATCAATTTAACCAGAGCAACTTTATTCTCTTGTTTGATTGCCATGAAACGTTTTTGGAAGGTAACCTGTTTTGCTTTAGGCAGTGCATCTTTTAGTTTATCGAGATTAACAACCCAATCAATACCCACAGTTGAGTCATATAAACCCGCTAATTTAGGGTTACAAGCTTTTAACCAACGACGTGGCGTAATACCATTTGTAACATTAACCAATTTAGTTGGGAACCAGTTCATTAAACTCAGGGAATAAGTCTGTTTTAACTAAAGCAGAATGCACGGCAGACAACACCATTCACTTTGTAAGATGTGATAACACAAAGATTTGCCATACGTACTAAACGATGACCACCCTCTTCAATCACAGAAAGCTTTTCTTTTTCTGTTGATCGCCAGGCCACTTTTCTTCAACCAATTCTAGGAATTGATGATTGATTTCATAGATGATTTCAAGATGACGAGGTAATACTTTTTCGAATAACCCAACACTCCATTTCTCAAGTGCTTCAGGCAATAAAGTATGGTTTGTGTAAGCAAAGGTCTTTTGACAAAGTGACCAAGCAAAATCCCACTCTAATTGTTCTTCATCTACTAAGATGCGCATTAATTCAGGGATAGCAATGGTTGGATGCGTATCGTTTAATTGGATAGCCACTTTTTCAGGTAATAAAGACCAATCACTATTCGCACGTTTAAAGCGACGTAGGATATCTTTCACTGAACAGGCACAGAAGAAGTATTGTTGAATTAAACGTAATTCTTTACCCGCTTCGGTAGTGTCATTTGGGTAAAGTACTTTAGACACGGTTTCAGCTTTTGATTTCTCAGCCTGTGAGTCAACATATCCACCTGCGTTAAATACATCCCAGTCAAAGGCTTCATCGGCACGACTTTCCCATAGACGCAAAATATTAACGGTTTTAGCACCGTAACCTACAATTGGAATATCCCATGGCACACCTTTAAGTTTTTGACCTGCATGCCACACTTTACGTGAGCCACCTTGTTCATCAAAAACTGTTTCAACATAACCGTATAATGGCACATGTTGGATAGATTCTGGACGACAAACTTCCCATGGATTACCATATTCTCTCCAGGTATCTGGACGCTCGATTTGATGACCATCTTGGAAAGATTGTGAAAATAAACCGTGCTCGTAATGAATTCCGTAACCAATTGCTGGATAACCTAGCGTTGCTAATGAATCAATGAAACATGTCGCTAAACGGCCTAAACCACCATTACCCAGTGCCATATCTGGCTCTTCATCGCACACTTCATAAATATCTTTACCTAGTGCTTTTAATGCATCTTCAGCAACTTTAAATAATTCTAGGTTTTGTAAGTTATTTGAGAGCAAACGTCCCATTAAAAATTCTAACGATAAGTAGTTAACTGCGCGGGTATCTTTACTTCGGTGACTTTGTTGTGTCTTAGTTAACTTATCAAAAACAAGTTCATTCACCGCGTAACAAGTAGCATTCCACCATGCCTTGTTATTTGCTTTTTGTGAATCTGTTCCTAAGCCTTTATGTAATCTATCGAGAATCGCTTCTTGCATCTGTTTAGGGGTACATTTTATTGCGGGCGTCAATTTTTTTGTTACGACTTTTTTCTTAGTCGCTGTTTTTTTAGGGGCGACTTTCTTGGTCGCAGTGCTTTTAGCTTTACTTTCGTTTACCGTTTCCATATGACACCTATTATTTTAAAATGATACTTTTGGCTGAAATCATCGATATAAAATGGACAGTAATTGTGATCCACTTCAAATTTCATTCAATTTAATTTAATTTTGTTTATTTTTCAAGCGTTATTAATTTATGAACATTTCATCATAAGGCTAATTATAAACCTTAGGATAAAAGCAATATTTACAGTAATAATAGTCTTTACTGACGCTATATTTGATTCATTTCGTTATTACAGGGGCACCTTCGCATATTTATTAAAGATATAAAAAAAGCGAAATCTCCCTTTAAATTAAAAGGGATTATTCGCTTTATATTATCAATGCCTACTGCTTGTCAATAAAATACTATAATCCTGCTTTCGCAAATGCAGAGGCAACAATTTGTTGTGCTTCCTCTTGAATTTTTGCGATATGTTCTTCACCAAGGAAGGATTCAGAATAAATTTTATAGATATTTTCAGTACCCGATGGGCGAGCAAAGAAACCACCCATTTTCAGTGGTCACTTTCAAGCCACCGATCGCGACACCATTACCTGAAGCATGAGTTAATTTTTCTAAAATTTTCTCACCAGCCAAAGTTTCAGCCTCAACCATGTCAGGGCTTAAGTTTGCTAGTACTGATTTTTGCTCAGGTGATGCCGGTGCATCAAAGCGTGTATACACAGGAGAACCAAATTTATCAGTAAAGGCTTTATAATGTTCACCCGGATCTTTACCTGTTACCGCAATAATCTCAGCAGACTAATAAAGCAAGAATGATCCCATCTTTATCGGTACTCCATACAGTACCATCTTTACGTAGGAAAGAAGCGCCAGCACTCTCTTCACCACCAAAACCAAATTTACCTTCAAATAGACCATCTACGAACCATTTAAAACCAACTGGTACCTCAGACATTTCTTTGCCAAGTCCAGCAACAACACGGTCTATCATTGAACTTGATACTAATGTTTTACCAACAATGGCATCCTTCGGCCATTCACTACGATGTTCAAATAAATAATTAATGGCAACAGCAAGGTAATGGTTAGGGTTTAATAATCCCGAGCTTTTGGTAACAATGCCATGGCGGTCATAATCAGGGTCGTTGGCAATCGCCACATCAAATTTATCTTTTAAGTTGATTAAACCAGCCATCGCATAAGGAGATGAACAATCCATTCGAATTTTTCCATCTTTATCCAGCGTCATAAAGCCAAAAGTAGGATCAACACGATCATTAACCACTTCAATATCTAAACCATAGGTTTCAGCAATCACAGGCCAATAAGCAACACCCGAACCACCTAGCGTATCAACACCAATTTTAATGCCCGCTTTAGCGATAGCTTCAAGGTTTAAAACATTTTTAAGATCATCAACATAAGGTTTGATGTAATCATATTGTTCAACAAATTCTGATTGCATTGCTTCAGTAAAATCTTCTTGAAGAATATCATCAAAATTATCATTTAAAATTTCGTTGGCACGATCTTGAATGATTTTAGTCACGTCACTGTCTGCAGGGCCACCATTTGGCGGGTTATATTTAAAACCACCATCCTCTGGCGGATTATGCGATGGGGTGATCACGATACCATCAGCCAGATTATCAGGATTTGCTTTGTTATATTGTAAAATAGCATGTGAAATAACAGGTGTTGGCGTGTAACCGCCCCCTTCTTGCACTATAACTTTAATCCCATTTGCAACTAAAACCTGTACAGCAGAAGCAAATGCAGGCTCAGATAAAGCATGAGTATCTTTACCAATAAACATTGGGCCAGTGTATCCCTGTTGTTTACGATATTCAGCTAATGCCTGGCTAATTGCTAAGATATGTAGTTCCGTAAAGGCATTATTTAATGAACTACCTCGGTGACCAGAAGTACCAAATGCAACCTGCTCACTTGGTACCGATACATCAGGAAGGTTAATATAATAAGCAGATACTAATTTGGGAATATCTACTAAATCGCTTGCGATTGCTGGTTGGCCAGCTCGGTCATGAATTGCCATAATTAAAATTACCTTTGTTATTAATAAAATGTAATGATGTAGCACCCTTAAAAATACTCAAATGCTGTAAACAATAGCGACCTAAAACAAAATCAATGTGTTTTAGTCGTTAAATTTCTTCTTTAATTCGTTCAATTAAATGATGCGGATATCCCATAGACGCCATTACCTGGGTCAAAATAATTCGCTTACGTCCCGTATTAGCATTGGTGACAACCCAAAATGGTGTGTAAGGTATTTCTTTAGGTTTACTCGCAATCAATAAGTTGACTTCTTCTTTGTTATCCGATGCTAATAATGTTTCTAAATTCTCACCTAAGTAATCCCGTGAACGGCCTTTTGCGACTTTTGACGCTTCAATAAATGCCTTGGTATTCTCAAAATACATTGTTGTTAACATCATCTTAAATTTATTGGTGATCACCGTTTCCTGTTGGAAAATTTCACTATCGAATAAAGCTTCAACGCCATTTGCAAATGCTTCTGGTAAAGAACCATTATCGAAGGAAAAAGAGGAGGTTGATGTTGTTAAGGTTTCTTCTGGTTCAACTGAAGGTTGAGGTGCAGGCTTAGGAGTTGGTTGTAGGACAGGTTTATTAGGTAATGATACGCTGTCTGGTTTGTCGGAATCAAAAGCCTCAATCTTAGTTGGGAGAAGAAGTAGTCGACGTAGAATTTGAGAAGGCGTTTCACCAAATGCTTCTATATTTGCCAAAATATATTTATATAGATCATCTTCAATATCAATTGTTTTCATTTATTCTCCACTTACTACTATTTATTATTATTTAAACTATCTATATCAAACACAGATCTCTTAAAAAATACCGTAATTTGTTGCATTTATGTTACTATTTGTCCATTAAACAAATCTCACTTTATTTTCACTTAAAATAAGATCTTATGCTACTTAATTACCAAATAAAACAGACCTCGAACCTTGATATAGATAATAAAACTGAGATTATTTTTGTTATTCATGGCTTATTTGGCAGTTTGTCTAATTTATCGACACTCGCAAAGGAGCTATAAGCGCATCATCATGTGATTCTTATTGATGTTCGTAACCATGGAAAAAGCCCACAAGATAAATCTATGAGTTACCCAGAGATGGTTGAAGATATTATGGAACTTGCTGATCATTTAGAAGTGGAAAAATTTTCTATTGTTGGTCATTCCATGGGAGGTAAAATTGCAATGGGTTGCGCACTTAGTTACCCAGAACCGGGTTAAAAGTATCGTTATTGCCGATATTGCCCCTGTCAGTTATGAAGATAAACATAGTGAAGTATTTAATGGTTTACTTTTACTTAATTTCAAAAAAATTAAAAACCGAATGCAGGCCAGTGAACAACTATCACGTTATATTGATAGCCCTGAAGTGAGACAGTTTCTATTAAAGTCATTACAAAAAAAGGGTAATGATTTTGCTTTTCTTTTTAATCTTAGAGGATTAGCTGATAATTATACTCATATCAGAGGCTGGCCATATACAGGCAAAACATTTGAACACCCTGCCCTTTTTATAAAAGGCGGAAGTTCCGATTATATGTTGCCAAAACATCAACCAACTATTATGGCGCAGTTCCCTAATGCACATGCAAAAATAATTGCTAATACAGGGCATTGGTTGCATGCTGAAAAGGCAAAAACCTTTAATCGACTAGTTACTGATTTTTTTAATAAGAAGTAATTCTAAAAGAAGTATTAAGCTAAACAATCGAACAAATAGAAAAAGAGTTAAGTTTAACTAAACCTATTCCAAAAACCTCTGCTAAAAATACGATATTAAGCATATATGCAATACTGTACTTTAATTGATGACAGGTATACTTATATGCTATATTTCCCCTTTTTGATGAAGCCTTAATAATGTTACAGCAATACACAGAACAAATTGAGACACTTGGCTTGTACGGTTTTTATTTATTCCTTTTTATTTTAATGGGGATGTCTGTACAAGATGTATTAAAACGCGACGAATGTGCCTAAATTCGGGCGAAATATTGTCTGGGGAGTGTTATTTTTTGGTTGTGTAGGTTTTATCTTCAAAGCGGTTGTTGAAATTTTTGGACAACCACTCATTAAAGTATTCGCTAATTTTAGGTAGAAAAATGGCAAAAGAATCATCTGATCGTATTACTCACGATCTTTTTGCTGACGAAGTACGGCCCGGCAGACCTAAAAGTAATCCGCACTCTCGTAAGGTACAGCTTAAAATTAATAAGCAAAAACAAGTGTTGCGTGATAAACAAAAAGGTTTGAAGCGTATAGAGTTAAAAGTAGATAGTGAACTTTTTGATTTGCTTAATCAACTTTCAAAACAACGAAATATAAATCGCAGTGAACTGATCTCACAATTACTGCATGAACAAATTAATAATTAATATAAATAATTAACAAAGGTATTAAAATATGGCGAGCGTTGGTATTTTCTTTGGTAGCGACACTGGTAACACAGAAGCTGTTGCTAAAATGATCGAAAAAGAGCTAGGTAAAAACCTTGTTGAAGTAAAAGATATCGCTAAAAGTAGCAAAGAAGAAATTGCAGAATTTAGTTTACTTTTATTTGGTATTCCAACTTGGTACTATGGTGAGGCTCAATGTGATTGGGATGACTTTTTTCCAGATCTAGAAGATATTGATTTTAATGAAAAGCTTGTTGCAATTTTTGGTTGTGGTGATCAAGAAGATTATGCTGAATATTTCTTAGATGCTATGGGTCAACTTGGTGATATCGTTGAAAGTAAAGGTGGTATTATTGTTGGTAATTGGCCAACACAGGGATACGATTTTGAAGCTTCTAAAGCCCTTGTGGATGATGATCATTTTATTGGTCTAGGGATTGATGAAGACCGCCAACCAGAGCTAACCGCATCACGTGTACAAGAGTGGTCAAAACAAGTTTTTGATGAAATGTGCCTCGCTGAACTTAGCGATTAATTTTTGTTGTAGGGAACACGATTATGTCTTTAGAAAACCAAGCGTTAAAAGATGCAGGATTAAAAGTAACTTCTCCTCGCGTAAAAATTTTACGTTTATTACAACTACCTGAAAACCAACACCTAAGCGCAGAGGATCTTTACAAAAAATTACTCGAACTAGGGCGATGAAGTAGGTGTTGCAACCGTTTATCGTGTTCTTAATCAATTTGATGATGCAGGCATTGTTTCTCGTCACCATTTTGAAGGTGGTAAATCTGTTTTTGAACTTACTCATAAGGAACATCATGACCATCTTGTGTGCCTTAAATGTGGTGAAGTTATCGAATTTAATGATGATTTGATTGAACAACAACAAAAACTGATCGCTGAAAAATACGGTATTAAACTAACTAACCATAGTTTATACCTTTATGGTGAGCCTATTGATGGCGAATGTAATCACTGTAAAGATTAAATACTAAAAAGGTTTATCAGTTGATAAGCCTTTTTTCTTACCCCCTCACGATAGAAACTCCCCTACTCAGAGTAATTCGCTTTACCCACCTAATTAATCATAAAATAATACAATAAAAACAATAAGTTAATTTTATTAGTGGCAAACTGATACTTGTATAAAAAATAAACCTGATCTAGGTCCTATTCAATTGATCTTTTTTTAATTAAAGGCTTTTTTCTTTCTATAGCTTTTTATTCTACCTATACTAAGCAATGCTTTAAATTTTATAATAACAAAGGAACGCATATGTATAAAAATATCCTTGTACCCGTTGATTTGAATGAACAAGGCTTTGCAGACAAAGCGGTAGAATTAGCGGTGGTATACGCAAAACATGAAAATGCAAAAATACATTTACTTAATGTACTTCCAGGCATTCATATGTCGATGGTGGCAAACTACTTCCCTAAAGATGCGACCCATAAAATGAAAGTAGATATGAAGCAAAAATTGAAAGATTTTGTCGCCACACACGTTGGTGACAATATCACCTATAAAACTTACATTGCCGAGGGAAAACCTTATAAATGTATTTTAGAATACGTCGCGAAAGTAGAAGCAGAGCTGATTATTATGCCTAGCCACAAACGCTCTAAAGTAGGTAAAGTATTACTAGGCTCAATTGCAAATACTGTGGTACAAAAATCTCCTATTAATGTATTAGTTGTAAAACCACAGGGCTAAAGCTTAACAAATCTCAGAATAAAAAAAGGGTGAATATTATTATTCACCCTTTTTATTTGCTTAATTAAAACTTCAAAAATGAGCCCTGTATCAGAACTCATCAAAACAGATTATCTAAGCTGAAACAGCCCTCATACTTCCATTATTACCATGACGACGTCGTTGACGGGTAATAATAATAAAGAGCAACAATAGTGCTGGAATATAAAACCATTGTTTAGCAGGACGATCCATTGGCACACCCGCTGTTACAATAATTTGGTCAAAATCAAAACCAGCTTTTTCAGTCGCACTATCAAAGCCTATACCGTCAACCATAATAGAGCCATCATCCTGAGCAAGTAATTCTAGGCCATAATCCATAACACGATCTTCACCTGAATCTCCCTCTCCCACTGCAATAAGCATGGTTAAGGTGACCGGATCACCCACTTCATTTTGTCCATCAACCAAAATGCGAAGCTCAGTGCCAGGTTCAACTTCCCCCATTGCCTGGACTAATTCTGTTCCTGGTCTTTCGTCATAAGGAGGAATGACATAATCCATCCAAAAGCCAGGTCTAAATAATGTAAATGCAATCACCATTAGGGCAAAAGATTCCCATAATTTAGATTTAGTCATGAAATAGCCCTGCGTACCTGCAGTAAATATCAACATGGCGACTGTGGCAATAATAAAGATGAAGATCCCTTCCAAAAAGCTCACATCCATTAATAACAAATCAGTATTAAAAATGAATAAGAAAGGTAATAAAGCGGTACGTAATGAATAGAAAAACGCTATAAACCCTGTCCGAATCGGATCACCTCCCGACACGGCGGCGATACGCAAAGGATGCTAAGCCCACCGGGGGTAACATCAGCCATAATACCAAAGTAAAATACAAACATATGCACAGCAATTAAAGGCACAATTAGGCCATTTTGTTGCGCTAGGCTAACAATAACCGGTGCAAGTAAAGAAGATACAACGATATAGTTAGCCGTTGTTGGTAGCCCCATTCCTAAGATTAAGCTAAGAATACCCGTCCATAGTAGGATCAACATAATATGACCCATAGACAAGAATTCTACCAAAGTCGCTAATTTCAGACCAACACCCGTTTGTGAAACCGCACCAACGATAATACCCGCGTACCGCTGTCGCAATACCGATACCAATCATGTTTCTAGCACCGGAAATTAAGCCATCAACCAATTCATCAAAACCGCGTTTAAAGGTGCCTTTGGTTTCATTTTTACGGAAGAAATCAAATAGGTAACGTTGCGTTAACAGAATAAAAATCATCAATACAGTTGCATAAAATGCAGAAAGGCCTGGTGATTTACGTTCTATCATCAAACACCAAATTAAAACAAATACCGGTAATAAGAAATGTAATCCTGATTTTACGGTTGGCTCAGTTTCAGGTAACACTTGCACTGAGGAATTAGGATCATCCAACACCAAGTCAGGGTAAGCACTACTAATTTTTGCTAAAACTACATAAGCAATTAGTACTAATATAGTGACCACAACAAATAGCATTTCTGCATCAATATGGGCCTTCATGGTATTAATCAGGAAGAATAATCCAAATGCCCCAATGATAGTATTACCTAATACAATCGCCCCCGTTGATATGGTTTTTGCTAAGGCCTCTTTTGTTGCTTTGGCTTTAAGTGCTTTTACTACGCCATATTGAATGGCAATAATCAATAATACTCCAGCAAGCCTAGCAGAATCAGTTCCAAGCAGATGATAAAGCTCAGAGAGGTAATAACCTCCACCAGCCAATGCTAAGATAGGTAATAAGGTCATTGCCCAAGAAATCAATACGTCTTTAGCAGATTTAGTTTCACCTTCACGAGACAGACCTTGCATATCTGCTTTTAAAGCTTCTAAATGCACGATATAAACTAAGGCAATATATGAAATGATTGCTGGTAAAAAGGCATGTTTTACCACTTCAAAATAAGGAATATTGACATACTCAACCATTAAGAAAGCAGCGACTCCCATAACTGGAGGCATAATCTGACCATTAACCGAAGACGCTACTTCAATTGCACCCGCCTTTTCAGCAGAGAAACCAACACGTTTCATCATAGGAATCGTGAACGTTCCCGTGGTAACAACATTGGCAATTGAAGAACCAGAAATTAATCCCGTCATGCCCGAAGCAACAACAGCGACTTTCGCTGGCCCACCTCTTAAGTGCCCCATTAACGAGAAGGCTACTTTTATGAAATAGTTACCTGCTCCAGCGCGATCAAGCAAAGCACCAAATAATACAAATAGGAAAACCAGATCAGTAGATACGCCAAGGGCGATACCAAACACACCTTCAGAGAACAACCATTGATGATCCATTACACCACCAAATGAAGAGCCCTTCCAAGCAATTAAATCAGGAGCATGTGGACCTAAAAAGGTATAACCGAGGAACACAATTGCAACCACCATCAGTGGTGGACCGAGAGCACGTCTTGTTGCTTCTAACAGTAATAACATACCCGCAATAGAGACCATGATATCGAAGCTATTAGGTGCACTTGGACGATTACTTAGGCGCATGCCAAAAAGGCTATCCACCAGCATAGTATCTGCAATCAATGGATATAAAGCACATAGAGAGGCAACAGTCGCTAATACCCAATCAGCTAAAGGTATCTTGGTACGTGATGATTCCTTAAAAGCAGGGTAAGATAGGAAAGCTAAAAAGATAGCAAAACCCAGATGAATGGAACGAGCCTCTCCACTTGAAAATACTCCCCAACCAATAGCAAATGGAAGTGGTGAAGCAATCCATATTTGAAAAATTGACCAACAAAGCGCAACTCCAGCCATCAGTTTGACTATCGATTGATTTTTTGGATTTCGACCACCAGTATCGTTAGAAGAAACAAAATCTTGAAGTTCTTCGTCACTTAGCTTCATTTTGCTATTTTTTTCTTCGCTCATTGCAAAACTTCCTATTTATTTGATCATCTATTTATTTGCTCATCAATTTATTTGCTCACTTAAGAGTTTACGATGAACCTAATTAAATCATTGTCTATACCCAAACCACTTCTATTTTAAAATTTCACTTAATTATGTACATAGATAGTGAGAAGAGCCTTGGGTATATCCTCTTAAAAAAGGGCATAAGTAACCTTATGCCCAAAAGTTAATAAGGACTTACATCCAACCTTTTTCTTTGTAGTAACGAATTGCGCCATCGTGTAAAGGAGCAGAAAGGCTATCACTGATCATTTTGCTCTCTTCTAAGTGAGCAAATGCAGGATGCATTTTTTTGAAGCGTTTGAAGTTTTCAAATACAGCTTTAACCATTTGGTAAACAGTTTCTTCATCAGCTCGAGTTGAACTAATAAATGTTGTCGCGATACCAAATGTAGCAGTATCAGTGTCAGTACCATTGTACATTCCACCAGGAATAGAGGTCATTGAATAATATGCATTGTCATCAACAAGTTTATGAACTACTTCATTATCTACTGGTACAACAATCGCATCACAGGCTGTCGTTGCTTCTTTAATTGAACCATTTGGATGACCTGCAACATAAATAAAGGCATCGATTTTACCGTCACATAACGCAAGCAGCATGCTCAGATGCTTTTAATTCAGAAGCAACAGAGAAATCGTCAGCAGTCCAACCCATTTTTTCCATGACGATATTCATCGTAGCTCGATTACCAGAACCTGGGTTACCGATATTTACTTTTTTACCTTTTAAGTCTTCAAAGGTTTTAATACCAGAATCAGTACGCGCAATAACAGTGAAAGGTTCTGCATAAACAGAAAATACTGCACGCAATTCTTTGTAAGCACCATCAGGAACGTATCTGGTGCAGTGCCATTATAAGAATGATATTGCCAATCAGACTGAGCAACCCCCATATCAACATCGCCAGAGCGTAAACCATTAATATTAGTTACTGAACCACCTGTTTTATGTGTACAGTTAATATCATGATCTGCAGTGTTTCTATTTACCAAACGACAAATAGCACCACCAACTTGGTAATAAACACCTGTTTGGCCACCTGTGCCGATTACAACGTGTTTAGTTTCAGCGATTGCGACAGATGCCATCAAGGTAGCACCAGTCATTGCAGTGATTGCCAGTTTTTTAAATATCATACTTGAAGTTCCTTATAGTTATGTTTGATTGAGTTGGTCTTTCTATTACTTATCACACCGATCACATTTTATTACAGCCAATTCAAATTTATTATATAAATCATATAAATAGGAAAATGAACTAAACAATTTGAGGAGTGAATCAGATAAATTACTGTAAACTTAAAACCCTTTCATGGTTTGCTTCTTAGAATTAATGAATGGGTTAAATCTTAAACAACTTATTAGTAATGGGTTTTATTATTTACAATACCTTAGGGATAAGAAGATGAAGTTATCAATCTCAAGGTAGAAATTATGCGATAAAAGACTAAAAGTCAAAATAATATTGATAATACGAATGAACTTTGCTGTGAACTAATCGATTAAACCCACCTCTTTATAGTATCGACTTGCACCACTATGCAAAGGTGCAGTGATGGAGTTAAACACCATTTCATGTTTTTTTAAATATTTAAAAGCAGGATGTAACTTAATAAACTCATCATGATTTTCAAACACAGATTTAACTAACTGATAGGTCAGCATCATCAGATAATGCAGAAGTTGTTGTCACCACTGCACCAACACCAAATGTTACGGTATCAGCATCACTACCACGATACATACCACCAGGAATAATAGACTTCTGATAATAACTTGTTTGCTCGGTTAATTTCTCTATCGGCTCGCCAGATACGCTCACCAATTTTGTTTGACAGGCGCCAGTAGCTTCTTTAATAGAGCTATTAGGGTGACCAACGACATATATAATGGCATCAACTTTATCATCACACAGTGCTTTAGCTTGCTCGCTCGGTGTTAACTCAAATACTTGCGAAAAGTCCGTTTTATCCCATTGATAGAGATTTAATAAGACTTCCATGGTTGCGCGTTGCCCTGATTTTGGCGCACCAATATTTACCCTTCTTCCTTTTAAATCTTCAAAGTGAGTAATACCTGAATCAGCCCTAGCAAGGACAGTAAAGGGTTCAGCATGAACGGAAAATAAAGAGCGAAGCTCAGAGAACTGACCATACTGCTGATACATTCCTGAGCCTTCGTAGGCATGATACTGCCAATCCGATTGCACCACACCTATAGTTAACTCACCTTTTCGAATACCATCAATATTATAGATAGAGCCAGGCGTGCTCTTAATTTCACAGTGAAAATCAGCATCGGATATTTGATTCACTAAATAACAAATTGCACCACCAGTGGGATAATAAACCCCAGTGACACCGCCTGTTCCTATTGAAATATATTGTGTTTTGCTTTCAACAGAAAACGTAAACAACAATAAAAATAATATCGAAAAAAATGAAAAACGAATTTCAGTTAAGCGCATAAATAAGCAGTCCTAGGGTTAACTAATTCTTCGCAATAACACTTTAGAATTACGTTTAAGGTTATACATCTCTTTTTTAGCTGGCGGTAAATCATTAAGGTCACAATAATTGAAACCTCGCTCCCTAAACCAATGAATACTTTGCGTTGTTAAAACAAAAATAGACTCTAAGCCTAGTTTTTTGGCTTTTCGCTCTACATGCGCCACAAGATCATCTGCTCGAGCACTTCGTCGGTACTTAGGATGACAAACTAAACAGGCTAATTCACCCATTTTCTGTTCTTGAAAAGGATAAAGCGCGACGCAACCAATGACCATGCCATCGAGCTCTACAATTTGAAAATGATGAATTTCATTTTCTAATAACTCGCGAGATCGCTTTACTAACACGCCTTGTTTTTCAAGGGGTTCGATAAGTTCTAATAACCCACCAATATCATCAATTGATGCAGTACGGATCTTCTCAGAACTTTCCTTTACTATTTGAGAGCCACTTCCATCACGAGTAAATAACTCTTTTAATAATGCACCTTCTTGATAATAACTAACAAGATGACTGCGTGTTACACCCGCTTTACAAGCGGCAATGGCGAGCACGTAAAAAACGCAGTGTTCCCGATGCTTCTTCACCCTGTTGTGCCAAAACTTCAACATGTTCTAGAGCTTGCTCTGGTAATAATTCAGTAATTAACTGACCTGACTCATCTAAAACACCGATATTAGAACAAAAACCAATTAGCTTATCCGCTTTCAAATCAATCGCGACTTGTGTTGCAACATCTTCAGCCAATAAGTTAAATACTTCACCAGTTACCGAATAACCAATAGGAGAAATAACAGGAATGGCTCCCATATTAAGTTGAATTTTTAATCCTTCTACGTCAATACGACGTACTTTGCCCGCTAGGCAGTAATCAATGCCATCTTTAACGCCAATAGGCTGTGCAGTAACAACGTTACTTATCACGGTGCGGATACTTGCCCCTTGCATTGGTGAGTTAGCAAGCCCCATCGATAAGCGTGCTTGTAATTCAATTTGTACTGCACCAACTGCTTGTTTAATGATCGATAGACTTTTTTCATCAGTAATACGCACGTCATTTTCAAAATCAGTTTTATGACCATGTAGATCCAACTGCTTTTGAATCTGTGGGCGCACCCCGTGTACTAATACCAACTTGACACCTAAACTATTAAGTAAGGCAATATCATTAATAATATGTTGGAAATTATCCGTTTCTAAGGCCTCACCACCTATCATCAAAACAAATGTTTTATGGCGATGTGCATTAATATAAGGTGCTGAACTACGAAACCAGTTAACTAATTGTGTTGAATCTTGTACAACTTGCATCTATGTACCTGTTTTTTAGTATAATTAAAGACGATTTATTGTTAAAACATTTTAACAACTCGCGAGATGTTATCCAATTAAAATAACAATGGAACGTGCACTAACTAAGTATTCCTTATTAACAAAATGTTTTTTATCACCTGCCACATGTATATCATGCCCACCTTCTAATGAGGTATCAACAATACGTTGCCATTTTCCAGTCGGAGATTTAGGCAACTCAAAATTCAAGTCTTTCCAATAAGCATTAAATACCACATAAGATACTTGATCAGAAGTGAGTTTTTTACTTTCCATCGCGATTGCGTGTGAGTTTTCACTCCAATCAGGCTGATTGAGCTTTACACCATGCCAACGAATTCCCGATTGAGCAATAATATCATGTAACGAATCACGACGAGCATCACTCAAGTGAACCGCTTCTAATCGCGTTCTTTGCTCAATCAATGCTTTGGTAAAACGAAAAAGTTCTTTGTTGCTATCTAATCTATCCCAGTCAAACCAAAAGTCTGCATTATTTTGACAATAACCATTATTATTACCCTGTTGGGTATGGGCTAACTCATCCCCCATTAAAATCATTGGTGTACCAAGAGAAATAAGGTTAATGGCAAGTAGGTTTTTAATTTGTTGTAGTCTTAATTTTTTAATAACGGGATCATCAGTTTCCCCCTCAACGCCATGATTCCAGCTAAAGTTTTCAGAGCATCCATCTCGATTTCCTTCACCATTAGCTAGATTATGTTTATGGTTATAACTCACAAGATCGTTTAAGGTAAAACCATCATGGCAAGTAATAAAGTTCACCGATTTTTCTGGCTCTAAATTATGTTCCCCATAAATATCAGGGCTACCAATTATTCGTGAAACAAAACGACTTACAAGTCCAGGATCGCCTCTAACAAAACGGCGCACATCATCGCGAAAATGACCATTCCACTCACGCCAACGTTGCCCCGCTAAGCTACCAACCTGATATAACCCTCCTGCATCCCAAGCCTCTGCGATTAATTTTACTGGTGCAAGCGTTGGATCCGTATCAATACTCCACAGGGTTGGTGGACTTAACATAGGCATGCCTACTTCATCGCGAGAGAGAATTGAGGCTAAATCAAATCGAAAACCATCAACATGCATTTTTTCAACCCAAAAGTGCAAGCTATCAATGATCATACGCCTCACAACAGAATGCGTACCATTAAGTGTGTTACCACAGCCACTAAAGTTCATATAATGTTTTTTATCTGCTGATAAAATATAATAAGCGTCATTATCAAGTCCACGGAAAGAAAAAGTAGGCCCATTTTCATCCCCTTCCGCCGTATGGTTATAAACCACATCTAATATCACTTCGATATTAGGCGCATGCAATGCTTTAACCATATCTCTGAATTCGTTAATGGGGCCAAGCACAGATTGATCTGAGCTATATTCTCGATGTGCAGAAAAAAGTGAAAGCGGGCTATACCCCCAATAATTGACCAGCCCAGCATGATGCTCACTCGGGTCAAATTGATGCACTGGCATTAGTTCTACGGCAGTGATGCCAAGTTTTTTAAGGTAGGGGATTTTTTCTATTAAGCCCGCATAGGTGCCACGTTTATTCTCACTGACACCAGAACTTTCATGACGTGTAAAACCACCGACATGCATTTCATAAATAACACTGGTTGCAAAGGGGTGACGAGGATGCTGATCATCTTGCCAATCATAATCATCGATATCAACGACCACACTTTTTAAGCATGTATCTATGTTCGAGCCTTTATTTCTTGTCGCTTCACGGGAAAAATTATCACCTCGCTCAACTAATAAGCCGTAGGGGTCTAAAAGTATTTTTTCTGGCTGAAAAGATAATCCATCGTGTGGTCGATAAGGCCCATTAACGCGAAAGGCATAAAGCTGTCCCGCTTTAACCCCTTTAATAAAAATATGCCAATAATAAGCGGTACGATTATTGATATCTGAAAGCTTAAAGATCTCACTTGCTTGTTTTGCATCTTTATCATCGAAAAAAAGTAACTCTACGGTTTCTGCTAAACGCGCATAAACACAAAAATTTGCACCTTCCTGAGTAAAGGTCACGCCTAGCTTGTTAGGTTTTCCCTGTGAAGTTCTGTACATAGAAGGCTCCAAGTTATATATTCTGAGAGTATAAATTATAGAGGAAAATAATTGATGAACTGGAAAAATTTGGTCAAATTGCTACCAATGCTCTGCTTTAGTACATTTATCAGTGCAAATACTCAGCAAATATCAGCTCAAGCTTTACTGGAGTTATTAAACACAGGACAGGCTCCCCTTATTTTAGACGTTCGTTCAGAAGCTGAATTTCAGCAGGGACACATTAACACTGCAATGAATATTTCCTATGAACAATTAGAAACGAAGAGTGATCTTTTAGTGGCTTATAAACATAAACCTATTGTTATTTATTGCCGTTCAGGTCGTCGCGCTCAGGTAGCTTATCAAACATTAAAAGCAAAGGGCTTCACACAGTTAATTGATTTACAGGGGCATATGATTGAATGGGAAAAACGTCGATACCCTTTAGTATATTAAATCCGGTAGTTTATTAAATCTTGGTACGCATGAAGTAACAAATTTAGGCTTCAGTGTCCTGATTAAAAACCGGCAAGGATAAATGCCAATAAATAGCACTTAAACGCAGGGTAAGAGTACCTAACATCGCAATCAGCATTGCTATAATTTGGCTTAAACCAAAATAATGACAAGCAACATATAAGACTGCACCTAAGATTGATGCAGTTGCATAAATCTCTTTTTGTAACACAAAAGGAATTTGCCCACTTAATAAATCTCGGATCATGCCTCCTACTACTCCGGTAATGCGACCCATTACAATAGCAACAGGCCCGCTAAAACCAAATGCGAGTGCTTTTTGGGCGCCAACGATGGTAAATATAGCAAGGCCGAAGGCATCAAAAATAGGCAACAAAAACACTGGAAAACGATGAATACGGTGCAACCAATAAACAGAAATTACTGCGGTAGTAATAATCACGTAAATATAGTTGTTATCCACAATCCAAAATACAGGCGTCGCTCCCATCATCATATCTCGAAGCGTTCCTCCTCCAATTCCAGTCACTCCCGCCAAAACAATGATACCAAAAGGGTCCATACGTAAGCGAGTAGCCACTAACACACCAGAAATAGCGCAAACAATAACGCCAATCATATCGGAGAAATAGATAAAATTTTCTAGCATTAATTGCCTTTCCATAACTATAAAATAAGTTTGCGAATGTTAACTATCTAATAGCTAGGTTGCAAGCGAAGCAATTAAGTACATTTAATCAACCCACATTTGCTTTTTGTTGATTGCGTCTAAACTGCCATTTTGAAATCCAAGCCGATGTATTTGCTCCAATCATTAATAAACAAGGTGTTAATATCAATGTTAATAAGGTGGCAAATGTTAATCCACCGGCGATAGCTGTGGCTAACTGTGCCCACCATTGAGTAGAAGGAGCCCCAAACTCAATGCTACGCTCACTAAAATCAATATTCATTTTTAACACCATTGGCATTAAGCCTAAAATAGTGGTGACCGTAGTCAATAAAACAGGCCTGATACGCTGTGCGCCAGTTCTTAAAATAGCATCATGGCTTGCCATGCCTCGCGCTTTAAATACATTATACGTATCGATTAAAACGATATTATTATTAACAACAATCCCCGCTAGCGCAATCACACCAATGCCAGACATGACAATACCAAAGGCGCTTTGACTTAAAAACAGGCCAATAAACACGCCCGCTGTAGAAAAAACAACGGCACTTAGAATCAAAAATGATTGATAAAAAGAGTTAAATTGCATGACTAAAATAAGTGCCATCACTGCTAAGGCAACAACAAAAGCGTTCTGCAGGAAGTTAGCGACCTCCTGTTCATCTTCATTTTGGCCACGTACTTTGAGACTCACTCTATCATCCAAACCTAGACTTGGTAACTCCTTCTCTAACTCAGGTAAAATAAGGCTTAAATTATAACCCTCTGCCATATCAGCACTTACTGTCATCACAATTCGCCCATCTACCTTTTTGATAGAAGACTGTTTGCTCGTTGGAGAAAGTGTTACGAAATGGCTAACAGGTATTTGACCATAAGCTGTTTGTACTCTTAATTCAGACAGCGCACTAAGACTGCGTTCATGCTCTGGATAACGTACACGTATATCAAGTTCATCATCAACATCATCAGGTCGGTAAGTTCCTAACATCAAACCATTAGTTAAAAATTGCACACTACTTCCAAGCAAGGTTGCATCGGCACCATAACGAGTCGCATTAGCTCGATTAATTTTGTACTGCCACTCTACGCCAGGCTTTTCACCATCATCCTCTAAATTAATAAAATAGGGTTTGCTTGCTAATGCATGATGCAAGGTATCAGTCGCCGATTGAAGCAACTCAGGGTATCTTGAACTAAGCTCTATTTGTAAGGCTTTACCCGTTGGCGGGCCTGATTGATCTTTTTTAAGCTCAATCTCTACACCAGGAATATCTTTAGTGCGAGATTGAATATCAGCAATAATATCAGTCGCTTTTCGTCTATCTTGCCAGTCACGTAAATTAATACGCATCGAGCCTACCGTTTCTCCAGTAGAGTCTCCGGTTTTAACGTAAAGAGTGTCTATTTCATCCTGTAAAGGTAATATTTTTTGTTCAACTGAGGACATAATTTTATCTTGTTCATCAATCGAGAAATCACCGTAGGAGCGAACTTTTACATTTATGCCCCTTGGCTCCACATCAGGGAAGAATTCAACACCAAGATTAGATTTAACAAAAAGCACGAACCCAGAAACCGCTATAATGATAGCAATTAACAATACAATCCAAGGGCTATTAATTGACTTATTAAGAACTTTTACATATCTACCTGTCATCCCTTTTAAGGTTAAGAGATCACCTTTATCGGCAATAATAGCTTGGTTTTGCGCCTGTTCAGATAAAACTCGTTGTTTACCAAAGATACTACCTAATACCGGAATGAAAATAAGTGCCATTAATAGTGAAGCGGTTAAAGTAGCAATCAGTGTTAACGGTAAGTACTTCATGAACTCACCGGTAATGCCCGGCCAAAATAACAGAGGTGTAAATGCGACCAGTGTGGTTGCGGTCGAGGCAATAATTGGCCAAGCCATGCGTTTAGCGACTGTTAAATAAGCATGATGACGTTTGACACCTGCACTCATTTCTCTGTCGGCGAATTCGGTCACCACAATCGCGCCATCCACTAACATACCCACAGCCATAATAAGCGCGAATAAAACCACAATATTGACCGTGATACCAGAGACCCAAAGTACTAATATGCCTGTTAAAAACGATCCTGGAATAGCAATGCCTACTAAACTTGCACTACGAATACCTAAGGTCGCAATAATAACGATCACTACCAACAAAACAGCACTAATGACATTGTTTTGTAAATCCTTGAGCATATCCTTTACATCTTTAGAGCTATCACCGGCATAACTCACATGAATATTACTAGGCCAAAATTCACGATTTTCTTCAACTGTTGCCTTCACTTTTTCTACGGTTTCAATAATATTTTCACCGGGACGTTTAATAACCTCTAAGGAAATTGTCGGCAAACCATTCACTCGCACATAGTTCTCTGAATCTTTAAAAGTACGACGAATTTGAGCTACATCGGCAAAGGTAATAACTTTCTCACCAGTTACTTTAATTGGCATTTCCATTACATCTTTGACGGAAGAAAAAACTGAAGGTACTTTAATAGGGAAGCGCCCTTTGCCATTATCCATAACCCCAGTCGCAACCAGTCGATTATTGCGAGAAATTAAAGTGTATATATCACTCATATTTAACTGATAACTTTCCATCAGCAAGGGATCAACCAAAATCTCCACCATATCTTCTCGGTCACCACCAATATTGACCTCTAAGATTTCAGCAAAACCTTCAAGTTTATCCTGCATTAAACGTGCAAGTGTGATCATTGCTCTTTCTGGTACATCTCCAGATAATAGAATAGTTAAAGCAGGATTTTCTGTGGCTAAGGTGACTTGCTTAATAATGGGTTCATCTGTCTCGGAAGGTAATTTGCTTTTAGTTTGATTAACCTGCTCTCTGACATCAATCAAAGCATTATGAATATCAATATTGATATAAAACTCAAGCACTATCGATGCATGGCCAGAACTGGCTGTCGATTTCATTTCTTTAATGCCTTCAATACTACGAAGCTCTTGCTCAAGTGGCCTTAATAATTGTCGCTCGGCATCCTCTGGGGAAATACCTTCATGGCTTACCGAGACATAAATAAAAGGAATGGGTACATCTGGGTCGGACTCTTTAGGGATATTAATATAAGCAAAAAATCCAGCCACTAATAAAAACGTAAGCATCATTAGTATCGCTCGCTTACGCGATAAAGATCCTTCAATGATAGTTAACATGATTACTCCTCGACTGCCATAGCTTCAACCTGTGCACCCGGTTTAACAAAACCTTGACCACGAGTAATAATATCAACTGGTTCATCAATACCAGATAACCAAGCACCATCATTATCAGCTTCAACCAAATTGATTGCTTTAAATACCACTACCCCTTGTTGTACTATTTTTACACCTAAATTACCTAATTCATCCATTGCTAATGTGGAAGGGGAAACATAAATTGCTTTGACCGGGTAAAGAGGTAAAGTTAATTGAGCACTGATGCCAGAAAATAGTTTTAAATCGGGGTTATCAAATTCAGCCTCAATACGGAAAGTACTACTCTCGCTATCGGCAATAGAGGAAATAAAAGTAAGCTTTCCATCGACAACTTCACCTGATAATAATTTCGCTGTCACCTTTTGTCCGAGAGTTAACTGAGAAATATAATGTTCAGTTGCATCACCACGAATTACAATTGGATTTGTATTTTCAATATTAAATATTGGATCGCCAACCTGTAAATAATCACCTAAGTCCGCGTACTGTTCCTGCAGAATTCCTGAAAAAGGAGCAACAACCTGTGTACGTTCTAATTGTAGTTTTAATTGTTTAACATTGGTTTTAGCAGTTAAATATAAACTCTTCATTTCCGCGACACTTGCTCGCCCTTGAAGTCCTTTATTATTGAGCGATTTTACCGCATCAAAGTTTAATTCGTTTTCAGCTAACTGTGCTTCAGCCTGCGCTAACCTTTCAGGTAATTCATTTTTTTCAATATTAATAAGACTGGTATTAGCATTTACATAATCACCTTTTTGTGCTGACAAATTAACAATTTTCCCAGCTACTTCAGCCCGAATAATAGCTCGACTATTTGCTTCGCTTTTAGCATATAAATTCAATTCTTTGATGATTTGTTGCGGTACAACGTGTGTTACTTCTACTTTAGGTAGTGGGGCTTCTTGGTCTTCATTTGGTGTTTCATTAAGCTCGCTTTGCGCTGGTGCTGATAACATCCAAAGTATTAATAAGGCAATTATGAATAAAGCTAAAAAATAAGGACGTAATGCGATAAAACGAAAAACAGAAGTGAGCATGATTAACCTCAAAATTTAAAGCAAATAGAATCATAGTATAGAGATTATTTTTTTATGCGACAAAAAAACTAAATTGAAAAAAAATGTCATTATTTGAATAAAAATGATCAGATTTGTGTGATCACTTTTTATGGGTTAGTCGTTTAAAGCTTTATCATTAGTTATGATGAAATTACTCGTTAATAGGATCAAAAGAGTTTAACGTATGACTTCTATATTACTAATTAACCTCAGTTCTGGATAATAGAAATGAAATAAATTTAAGCATCAAATATTTAAAGACATATTATACAGAACTGCTAGTTTTGTGGGGTTCAACGCAGAACAGAAGATTTAAATAGAAAAAGAAGAGCCACAGCCACAGGTTGAAGTTGCATTAGGGTTATCAACAAAAAAGCGTGAACCATCCAAGCCACTTGTATAATCAACTGTACCACCAACTAAATATTGCAAACTCATTGAATCGACAATTAAAGTAACGTCATTTTTTTCTATTTTCGTATCACCCTCATTCACTTTTTCATCAAAAGTAAAGCCATAGGAAAAGCCAGAACACCCTCCTCCAGTTACATAAACTCGTAACTTCATGTCTGCTTCTTCATCTTCCATTAATTTTTTTACTTGATTTGTCTGCACTTTCGCTAAAATAAATGGGTAGTGCCATTTCTACTTCGGATGTCATGTTAACCTCTAATTCGATATTATCTATTAAGTATTATCCAATACCCGACTAATTTGTTCAAGTATTATTCTGGTTTATCAAAACCAGTGAAACCATTTATACCCATCATATTACTCTTCATTTAAATTAAACTGTTAATTTTATTTAGAAGAATCTGTTGGTGTAAATCGTTTCATCGCTTTACGTTTGGTTTCTTCACGTTTACTGCGCATAGACAATTTCATTGTACGTTCTAATAACTGCGTATAAATTGGTCGGCCACCAAGCGTTTGAGCAACCATGGTTGCTCCAAGGCAAGTTACAATCAATGGCAAAATCATTTCATAGTTACTGGTCATCTCAATGACTAATAAAATGCCAGTGATAGGTGCTCTTACAGTTGCTTGCAAATAAACCTCCCATACCAGCAATCGCAAAGGTACCGGGATCAATCATTAATCCTGGGAATAACTGTTGTGAAGCGAGGCCAAATACCATACCAAATAAAGTACCTAAGGCTAAGGTAGGCGCAAATACACCACCCGGAGCGCCGGAGCCAAAACTCATTAATGTTGTTATGGTTCTAAATAAAAACAACATAATTAAACCACCCATAAGATAATGGCCACCCTCAACCTCAGGGATTAGTTCAATACCACTAAAGGCAATATCTGGCTGTACAATTGATAATGCACCAAAAACAGCCCCTAAAAATAAGCCAATTAACACAAAGCGCCAACGTTGATTTTTATGAATCTTTAAATACATATCCTGCGTCGAAAGAATCATTTTATTAAACAGGATCCCGATAGCACCAAAACAAAACCCTAAAATAAGATATAACCATAAAGATATTAAATTTGGATGGGAATATTGTGTCACGGTAACAACCGCATCTTGGTCGGTAATTAAGCGCATCACAATCGTTGCCATCACGGCACTCATAAAAACACTTTTGGTTGAGGTTAAGCTGTAGTTAAATTGTGAACGCATTTCTTCAATAACAAACATAATGCCTGCTAAAGGTGCATTAAATGCGGCAGACGAAGACCTCCTGCGACTCCTGCCGCAAGCAAAGCTTGGCCATCCACTTTATTTACTTTAAAAATATCCGAAATCATTCGTCCGACATTTGCGCCTAATTGCACAGACGGGCCTTCTCGTCCCAATGCCATACCACTGCCAAGTGCTAATAAGCCACCAAAAAACTTCACAGGAATAACACGCTTCCAACGTACTGGACGCATTCCTTCCATGGCTCCTTCTATTTCAGGGATACCACTTCCGCCTGCTTCAGGAGCAAATCGATGGGTAATATAAAAAGCAAGACCGGCCATTAATGATGAGAGTGGAATAGCCACAGCCCACAGTGGCACACTTGAATCGCTATAAGTTTCAATAATATGAAGCCGTAATTCACTGATCCAAATAATACCATGATCAAATATTGCCGACATAAAACCAGCAAGTATGCCAATAAAAACAGATAACCAAATCAATAAAGCACTACTTTTACGAGTAAAAAAGCGGTCAATAAATCGGCGTAAATGATAGATAAGAATTGGTAAAACAGTTTTTGGCATAGAATAAAAACAACTTTATGTGGATGAAAAGTAAAAAAGGGTCATTATATAAAATAAACAGCAAATAGGAACTTGATTTAGTTCAAATAAATCATCGAATATGAAAAAAATATCTACAGCGAGATCTTTATTACTCTAACTTAAACACTAAAACCCGAAGATTTACTTTTTATATCAGTGAAAGTGTATAAATAATCAATAATCAGTGAATAAATATTAGCTAAAAAAAGATAAATACGAAAGAATTTATTCCTACTTAGAAGATAAATTTACTTTAAAGTTGCTTCAATAGAGAGTGTAAAATGCGATCATTAAATATATGTCATTGCTATTCTCCTCCATAGGAAGAATCTGCTATATTGGCTCTTTTATGAATAATTACAAATAGGTAACCTATGAGTCATTCAGATACTCTTTTTCAACGCGCACAAAGCATCATTCCTGGTGGCGTAAATTCTCCTGTTCGTGCATTTAATGGCGTTGGTGGTGGCCCATTATTTATTGAGCGAGCACAGGACGCTTATATTTATGATGCCGATAAAAAACAATATATCGATTACGTCGGTTCTTGGGGACCAATGATCCTAGGCCACAATCACCCTAGTATTAAAAAAGCCGTCATTGAAGCCGCCGAAAATGGACTGAGTTTTGGTGCACCTACTGCACTTGAAATAACCATGGCTGAAAAAGGTAAGAAGTTTAGTACCTTCAATGGAGCAATTACGCATGGTTAGTTCAGGCACAGAAGCGACCATGAGCGCAATTCGACTAGCACGCGGTTATACGAATCGAGACAAAATTTTAAAATTTGAAGGTTGTTATCACGGACATGCTGACTCTTTGTTGGTAAAAGCAGGCTCAGGCGCATTAACGCTAGGTCAACCTAGCTCACCGGGTATTCCCGCTGATTTTGCAAAACATACACTCACTGCAAACTATAACGATCTAGACTCTGTTGAAGCTTTATTTAAAGAATATCCTGAAGACATTTCTTGTATTATTGTTGAGCCTGTTGCAGGTAATATGAATTGTATTCCACCAGCACCAGGCTTCTTACAAGGGTTACGTGATATATGTGATAAATATGGCGCATTATTAATACTTGATGAAGTTATGACAGGTTTCAGGGTTGCTCTCGGTGGTGCCCAAGCACATTATAATATCACACCAGATTTAACCACTTTAGGCAAAGTCATTGGTGGTGGAATGCCTGTAGGTGCATTCGGTGGTAAAAAAGAAGTAATGCAACATATTGCGCCAACAGGCCCTGTTTACCAAGCAGGAACGCTTTCGGGTAATCCAATTGCGATGGTCGCAGGGTTAGCGACACTTAATGCCTTAGATACACCTGAATATAAACAACTTGCTGAAAAAACAGAAATGCTTGCATTAGGTTTGAAAAAAGTGGCTGAAGAGGCGAATGTTGATTTAGCCGTTAACTATGTCGGTGGCATGTTTGGGTTTTTCTTTACTAAGTCCGAGCAAGTAACTAACTTTACAGAGGTTTGCCAATGTGATGTGGAAAAATTCAAAAAGTTTTTCCATTTAATGCTTGCTGAAGGAGTTTATTTAGCACCTTCAGCCTTTGAAGCTGGATTTTTATCTTTAGCACATACTAATCAAGATATTGAAGATACATTAACAGCCGCTAAGAAAGCATTTTTACAGTTGTAATAAAACACTAAGGAGATCATTAATGATCTCCTTTTTTAGCTTACGATTATTCATCACCAATTAAAACAAATTCCACTCTTCTATTTAATTGACGCCCTTGGTTCTGTTGAATTTTCACTAACAGGTTCACTCTCACCAAGTGCCATACTAGTAAGCTGTTTATTAGATGTACCTAGTGTTAATAATTCTTTCTCAATAAAAGCAGAGCGTTTAGCTGAAAGCAATAAATTGTATCTTTCACTTCCCTTTGTATCAGCATGCCCACGGATTTCCATTGACTGCTCAGGGTAATCATTTAATAAATCAGCGATACATTGCATTTGTTCATCGGCTTTTTCAATTGGCTCACTTTCATCAAAATGGAAATAACGAGGTTTATAACCAATAAATTTATCACCCTCTATCAGCACGTAATGTAAACAGCTACTCAAAACCTCAATACCGGGCTCTTGAACAACCTCGGGAGTTTTCGGTGTAATCACTGGTTTACTTACCGGCATAGTTTCTTCGCTTTGATGTTGTCCTTCAAACAAGGATGAACAAGCACTCAAAAATACGACACTAACCATTAAGACTAAAATTTTGATCACAGACATAATATTATCTCCTTATAATAAAAATATTAATAACCCTACCTTTTTAATAAAAATAATACCAATAAAAAATATTTTAATTAATATTGAAGAGAACGATAAAAACAAAACACTCGTCACTTAAATCATTAAATAATACAATATGCAACATATTTAATAGCAAAAAACTGAGAAAATTTACTCCCTTCATATATACTATTGTTTTTTCTTCTAAGATTGGCATTACTTTATGAACTTCAAAAAAACGTTTTTTTATTTTATAAAACCTATTTTGGGCGGATTATGTATTGCAATCATCATTTTATATGGCGCAACTTTTTCTAAGTCCTTAGCCACACTGCTTAATAACAACCAAGTTGCTAGTTACAGCAAAGCAGTTAATAAAGCAGCGCCCGCAGTGGTTAACATATATTCTCAGCAATACGTAGATTCCAGTATTGATAATAAGCAACATTTACAACCCATAGGTTTAGGATCTGGCATTATTGTTGATGAAATGGGTTATATCATGACTAATTATCATGTTGTGGCGCAGGCAGACCAAATATTGATTGCTTTACAAGATGGGCGTTTATTTAACGCAGAAGTCGTAGGCACCGATATCATCACTGATCTAGCAGTATTACAAATCGAAGGTAGTAATTTACCTGTAATTCCACAGAATACAGACTATACACCACAGGTCGGCGACATTGTTTTGGCCATCGGTAATCCCTACAACTTAGGACAAACCATTACACAGGGCATTATCAGTGCAACAGGCCGTAACGGTATGAGCTCTTCTGGCAGACAAGACTTTTTACAAACCGATGCGACCATTAACGAAGGTAACTCAGGTGGTGCACTTATTAATAGTAGAGGTGAGTTAGTAGGTATAAACACCTCTGAGTTTTATACGAATACTCAAAACCTTAGCAATGGCATTAGTTTTGCAATTCCTTATCAGCTATCACAAAGAATTATGAAAAATATAATCCAAGATGGCCGTGTCATTCGTGGTTCCTTAGGATTAGTTGCCGAGAAGTTAGATCCTTTATTAGCGAGATTGTGGGGCCTTAAAGCTCAAAACAGCATTATTATTAAAGCTGTCAATAAAGATGGGCCTGCTGATAATGCCGGCGTTGAGGCGAATGACATATTATTAAAAATTGGTGATAAACCAGTGGTGAGCTTGATAACAGCAATGGATAGTGTGGCAGAAATTAAACCTGGTAGTGAAACCACATTAACCCTATTAAGAAAAGGTAAGGAAATTCAGTTGTCAGTTATTGTTGGTGAGCTTACTAGCATTAATAATACTGTTAATTAATATCTACCCTCTAAAAAAACCTCAAAATAAAGGAAGCAAATTTGCTTCCTTTTTTATTTCAAGATTAAATACAAAAGCTGTTTTTAACAGACTTCAACTCGCTTCATTTTAGCACCTAGCGGTATTAATTTATCTTCTATTGCCTCATATCCACGATCAATATGATAAATTTCATCAACGATAGTTTCCCCGTGTGCAATTAACCCAGCAATTACTAAACTTGCCGAAGCTCTTAAATCTGTTGCCATCACTTTAGTACCGCTTAACTTATCGTGATCTCCACAAATAGCTAAATTTCCTTCAAGTTCAATGTTAGCACCCATACGTTGCAATTCAGGCACATGCATAAAGCGGTTCTCAAAAATATTTTCTTTGATACGCCCAGTTCCAGGCGCAACAGTATTTAATACAGTGAATTGAGCTTGCATATCAGTAGGAAAAGCGGGGTAAGGTGCAGTGGTAATATTGACCGATTTTAGTTCTCTGCCGTGCATATCAACTTCTATCCAATCTTTACCAGTAGTTACTATAGCACCAGCTTCCTCTAATTTTACTAATACCGCCATTAACAAATTAGGATCAGTTTTTAGACATTTAACTTTACCGCCACTAACGACTCCTGCCACTAAAAAAGTGCCCGTTTCGATGCGATCTGGTTGAACTTCGTATGAACAATCACCTAAAGACTCGACGCCTTCAATGGTAATCGTATCTGTGCCAGCACCAGTAATTTTTCCGCCCATTGCGTTAATAAAGTTAGCTAAGTCAACAATTTCAGGCTCTTTTGCGACATTTTCAATAGTAGTGATACCTAGCGCAAGTGAAGCGACCATCATTAAATTGCCAGTACCAGTAACACTCACCATGTCCATATAAAGGTGACACCCCTTCAAACGACCGTCAACGCGCGCTTTGATAAAGCCATCTTCGACTTTAATGGTCGCGCCCATTTGCTCTAAACCATGAATATGCAGATTTACTGGTCGTGCACCAATTGCACAACCGCCCGGCAATGAAATATCAGCTTCGCCAAAACGAGCAACTAATGGCCCTAATGCTAAAATAGAGGCTCTCATGCTTCGTACAAGTTCATATGAAGCGGTATAGTTTTTTACTGTTGATGCATTAACATGCACCTTGTGTGCATCCTGAGACGCACTAGCACCAAGCTCTTTTAATAACTCTAATGTAGTAGAGATATCCTTTAGCAGTGGAACATTAGTTAAATTAACATCCCCTTTGAAAGCAAAGTAGCAAAAAGAATTGGTAATGCTGCGTTTTTGGCACCTGAAATGGTTACTTCACCGTTAAGCTGACAACCACCTTGAATTAAAAATTGACCCATCGAACTACCTTCCCACTGACTAAATAAAATGTTTTTGTTTTTGCCATTCATCTGGCGTTAATGCTTTAATGCTTAATGCATGAATAGCATTAGATGCAATTTCTTCAGTTAAGGGAGCATAGATTGTTTGTTGTTTTTTTACGCGACTCATGCCATCAAAAAAATCGGCAACAGCAATGACTTGAAATGTGCCATTTTCACCTTTTACAATACATTCTTGTAGTACTAATGCACTTTCTAGTTTTTCTTTTATTATTTCAATATTCATTGAAAGCCTCGTTCTGTAAATAGAAAATCAATCCCATAAAGCTCTGATAATACAGATATTTTTTCAGTTATATTAACAAACTGTATATTTGAGTGGGTTGATTTTATTTGTGCCAAATAGGCAATGCCCGCAGAGTCTATAGTTTTTACCCCCTGCAAATCAATTTTTTTTATGTCGAGGTAAGTTTTAATATGTGGGAATTTTTGTTTAGACAATTCACTTAAAACTAAGTTCCCCGTAATTTCTCGAAGCTCACTCATGGTGTCACCCACCTTTAAAACTCACTATTTTTGGTGCGTAAAAGTTCGATCACTTCATCCACACCTTTTTTATGAAGTACCTCAGCAAACTCAGATTGTTTGGTATCTAACATGCTAATACCTTCTGCAATCACATCAAATACTTTCCACTCTTGAGTATTTTTATTTTTTCGTAATTTAAAGGCAATTTGTGTTATCTGCTCATTTTTATCTTTAATACGAACAGGAATAGATATAATGCTTTTATCATTGAAATGATTATTATCTAGTATTTGTACTTCTTGTTGGTCGTATTCATAGAGAATATGTCCATAGGCATTAATTAAATATTGTTTGAAGGCTTCAACAAAGTCATCTCGTTGCTCTTTGGTTGTATCTCTTAAATGAGCGCCCATTACTTTATAAGTCGCATATTTATAATCAAAGTAAGGAATTAACTCTTCTTCAATGATCACCTTGATATGCGTTGGGTCATTACTTAGTTTATTCTTTTCATTATCCATACGCGCAAAGGCACTTTCAGATACAGAACGAATTACTTGATTAGGGTTGCTAAGATCAGTGTTAGCGACAATAGTTAGTGAAGAAACTAAACTTAAAAATATAAACAGTACAATACGCATTGTTATTCCTTATTCATCGAGTAAATAAATTGACCAATCAAGTCTTCTAAAATCAAAGCAGATTTTGTATCTTCAATTGAGTCTCCATCGGCAAGCATGGCAATATCTTCATCAATAAAACCAGGTTTAATACCGATATATTGCTCACCTAATAAACCAGAAGTAAGTATCGCAAGAGATGAAGTTTCAGGGTAACGGCCTTTATTTTCAAACATAGCCAGTCGCACGGTTGGTCGGTAAGTTTCGACATCTAAATTAATTTCTTCAACACGCCCAACAACAACGCCACCTACTTTTACCGGCGCCCTAACCTTAAGTCCACCAACGTTAGAGAAACTTGCATGCAAGGTATAACTATCTCCATCACCTTTGAAGGACAAACCTGCCACACTAAATGTTAAAATAGCTAGAGATAACAAAGCCCCCGCCACAAACATACCTACCCATAGCTCTATTTTTTTCTGAGACATAACGATTTCCAAATGATTAAATTCTAAGCGCCAAACATTATAGCCGTCAAAACAAAGTCCATTGCTAATATCAGCAATGAAGAAATGACCACCGTTTTTGTTGTTGAATTGCTAATACCCTGTGCCGTTGGGATAGTGTAATAACCGTTATACAAGGCAACCCAAGTCACGATAATTGCAAACACAATACTTTTTAATACGCCGTTCATGACATCAGGCAAATAATCAACACTGCCCTGCATAACCGACCAATAAGCACCACCATCAACACCTAACCAACTGACTCCAATTAAATACCCTCCCCAAATTGCCATCACATTAAACAGTAATGTCAACATAGGTAAGGTCGCAATTCCTGCGATTAATCTCGGTGCGATAACACGTTTATAGGGAGACACTGCCATCATTTCCATGCTGGCAATCTGTTCGGTACTTTGCATTAAACCAATTTCTGCCGTCAAAGATGACCCAGCTCGGCCAGCAAATAATAAAGCGACCACCACGGGGCCTAATTCTCTTAACAACGACAAAGCAGATAAACTACCTAAACTTTGCTCCGCCGCATAATCAACTAACACGTAATAACCTTGGAAACTAAGCACCATGCCAATAAATAACCCTGAAGTTAAAATAATCGGCAAAGATAAAATTCCGAGTTGAAATACTTGTTGCACGAATAAAGGAAATAACTTTCTGTGTGGTTTACCAGAAAGTGAAAACCATAACATTAAACAGGCTCGTCCAATCAACTCAATAAAGGCAATACTGCTACGACCTATTTTACTGATATAAAAAGGGATCATCGATTTACCTTCTGTAAGTCTTGTGCAAAGCTAGGTGCTTCAAAGTGAAAAGGAACCGGTCCATCACTTTGCCCTAATAAAAACTGTTGTAATAATGCGTTATCTGTTTGTTTAAAAATTTCGTCAACAGAACCACTTGCAATAATACTTTGTTCAGCCAAAACGTAAACGTTATCTGCTATTGAAAGCACTTCATTGACATCATGCGAAACAATAATTGAAGTTAGTCCCAATGAGACATTAAGTTGTTTGATTAGTTTAATTAATACATTCATTGAAATAGGATCTTGCCCAGTGAAAGGTTCGTCATACATCACTAATTCTGGGTCTAATGCAATCGCACGTGCTAAAGCCACTCTTCGAGCCATCCCACCAGATAGTTCAGAGGGCTTTAAATCCCTCGCACCACGTAAGCCAACAGCCTCTAATTTCATCAATACTAAGGTTTCAAGCAAAGATTCTTCTAAGTGAAAGTGCTCTCTTAGTGGAAAGGCAACATTTTCAAAAACAGAAAGGTCGTTAAATAAAGCACCACTTTGAAATAACATTCCCATTTTTTGGCGTGCTTGGTAACGTACTTTTTCACTACAATTATGGATAGCCTGGTTATCAAATATGATCTCTCCACTATCAACAGGCAATTGCCCACCGATCAGTTTGAGTAGTGTTGTTTTACCAATACCACTTGGACCTAATATAGCTGTAATTTTTCCACGCTCAAACTGAAAGTCCAATTTATCGAACAGTAGTCGTTTATTTCGAGAGAAAGAAAGTTGCTTTATCACTAAGTGATTTAATGTATTCATAAAATAGGATTTTCATTTGATGATTTGATGGGTAGTTTATGGGATAAAAGCAGATTATCAAACCTTAAGCGTGAATTTTTTATCTTTTAATCGCAATATATGACTAAACAGATAATCATTTCTCGCCTTGATTGCCCCATTTTGCTATGTTTGCTAGTTAGATAATGATTAATACTTTTTTCCTTAACTTAAACTACGATTGAAAAATTGTTAAGGATCAATAGCAATCAAACATTATGTTAAGAATAAGTAGATTAGCAAAACAAAGAGAAATAAATGATCACAACGCCCTATGGCCAAATTAGTAAAAACAATTACCAACGTGCTACACAAATAAGATTATTGATATGTGATGTCGATGGTGTATTTTCCGATGGTCGTATCTATTTAGGTAATCGAGGCGAAGAATTAAAAGCATTCCACACTAAAGATGGTTTTGGTATGAAAGCCATTATGCAAGCAGGTATTGAAATCGCCATTATCACAGGGCGTCAATCTAACATTGTAGAAAATAGAATGAAGGCCCTAGGCGTGACCTATATCAAGCAAGGCATTGAAGATAAACTCAGTGTTTATCATCAATTACTAAAAGAATTAAACCTAAGCAGTGAACAAGTTGCTTACATTGGTGATGATGTAGTAGATCTGCCTGTGATGCAAAATTGTGGTTTAGGTATTGCAGTTAATGACGCTCACCCATTAGTTTTAAAGGGAGCCGATTTAATAACTTATACAAGAGGTGGCTTTGGTGCTGTGCGTGAGATCTGTGATCTATTTTTACAATGTCATAACAGACTCGATTCAACTCAAGGTAAAAGTGAATAAATGAATAAACGTCAAGCCGTCCCCTTCGGCCTACTTTTGATCGCTGTTTTACTTTGGATATATTTTAAACCACAGAAAGAAACGGTTGCTACTCAAGAACATCACCCAAGTTATATTGCTTATGATCTTGAAAATACGCGCTTTGATGAATCAGGCAATTTGAGCTTACAAATTTATGCAGGCAAAGCCACTAGCTACAGTAATAACGATATTACTCTATTTGAAAATTTGAAGGTTGTTTTGTATGTGCTTAATGAACAGCAAAATAATCCAACTATCTGGCAAGCAAGTAGCGACAAAGGTGTGCTAACTGGTAATAATAAACTATTGTTATCTGATAATGTTTGGGTCAAAAATCTCAGCCTAGACCAACTAGTGCAAACAATGAATACTGAAGAACTAACTATTTTACTTGAAGAAAAAGAACTAAGTAGTAACTTACTGGTAAAATGGCAAGGCCCTCAAATAAGACAACAGGGAGTTGGTATGTGGGCCTCTCTTGTTAGTGAAGAATTAATTGTTAAAAAACAAGTAAAAGCGATATATCTAAATGAAAATAAATAAAAAAAGTTTAATCATAGGCGTGATCCTTTGGCCTCTTTCTGCACTGGCATTAGAGTCTGACTATGATCAACTAATTAGTGTCAGCTCAGTGAGTCAACACGCAAAAATGAAAAGTAATACCACTATTTTTTCACAGGACGTATTATTAACTCAGGGCACAATTAAAATTACAGGCGATAAACTCACCGTAATCAGAGGCGAGTTACCTAACCAAGAAATTATGATTGCCGATGGCAAGGTTGCCACTTTTTACCAACTACAAGATGATGGAAAGCCTTTTGAAGCGGAAGCAAATCAAATTCATTATGATGTAGCAAAAGGACAAATAACACTGAGTGGCAATGCGCAAATTAAACAACTTGATAGCCAAATTAATGGTTCTAAAATAACTTATTTGTTAGCCACAGAAGAGTTAATGGTCGAAAGTGAAAAAGGCAGTACACAGCGAGTAAAAACAGTTTTTTTACCAGCACAATTTGAGAAAACAGATACTCAGCAAACGCCTGAAAATCAGGAAAAAGAAAAGCAACAGGCTGAAGGTAAATAATGGCTGAATTAATCGCAAAAGGGTTAGTAAAAAGTTATAAAGGTCGTACCGTCGTTAACGGTGTTGGCTTAACCGTGAAAACCGGTGAAATTGTTGGATTACTAGGGCCTAATGGCGCAGGTAAAACAACCTCTTTTTATATGGTAGTTGGCCTAGTAAAACAAGATGAAGGCTCGATTGTGATTGATGGCGAAGATATTTCGCTTCATCCAATGCATATTCGAGCACAAAAAGGGATTGGTTATTTACCCCAAGAAGCCTCTATTTTCAGGCGTTTAACCGTTACTGAAAATATAATGGGTATTTTAGAAACACGTAAAGAATTGACAAAAGCGCAACGTCTTGAAAAACTAAATACCTTACTAGAAGAGTTTCATATTACCCATATCCGCCATAATAAAGGCATGAGCTTATCAGGTGGTGAACGTCGTCGTGTTGAAATTGCTCGCGCGCTTGCCACTGAACCAAAATTTATATTACTCGATGAACCCTTCGCAGGGGTGGATCCTATTTCGGTAATTGATATTAAGAATATTATTGGTCAACTTCGTGACAGAGGACTAGGTGTATTAATTACAGACCATAACGTACGTGAAACCTTAGATGTATGTCAGCACTCCTACATTGTGAGTCATGGTGAAATTATTGCAATTGGGACGCAGGAAGAAATATTAGCAAATGATCATGTGAAACAAGTATATCTTGGTGAAGAATTTAAACTTTAGTAACAACGAGTATTTTATGTTTATGAGGAAGGATCTGTTTTGATAAAACAAGGGTTACAATTGAAGATGGGTCAGCAACTTGCGATGACTCCTCAATTACAACAAGCAATAAAATTATTACAACTCTCTACCCTTGATCTACAGCAAGAGATACAGAATGCGCTCGATGAAAATCCTTTACTTGAGCAAGAAGATAAAAGTAGTCTGGAAGATGTAGTCAAGGAACAAGACACAAGCAAGCTAGATACGAGCGAGGCCTTAACACAGCAGGAATTATCACAAGACGTACCCGATGACGGTAATTGGGAAGAAGCTTATACTCCTCCTCCAACAACCTCTGTCTCTTCAGGCACCTCGACCTATGAAGGAGAGGATACTGTCTATCAAGGAGAGTCAACAACATCCCTACAAGATCATTTAATATGGCAGATGCAACTAACACCTTTCAGTGAAACAGACCTGCTTATTGCAACCGCAATCATTGACTCTATCGATGAATCTGGCTATTTGACCAGTGACTGTAACGCTATTTTAGAATCTTTAATTCGTGAAGTTGAAGACTTAGAACTTGATGAAGTTGAGGCAGTGCTTAAGCGTATTCAGCATTTTGATCCTGTTGGTGTGGTCGCTAAATCAGCACAGGACTGTTTGCAAATTCAGTTACGCCACCTTTCCCAAGATACACCCTGGCGAGATGAAGCTCTAACTATTTTAGAGTTACATATGGATCTTCTGGGTAACCGTGATTATCGAACACTTGCCCGAAAAACCAAATTAAAAGAAGCAGAACTCGCTGAAATTATGCGTCTGATTCAAACTTTAGAACCTCGTCCTGGTAACCAATTTGAAGATACACAGGCTCAATATATTGTGCCCGACGTGTACGTGAAAAAAATATCAGGACAATGGCATGTATCACTTAATCCAGACTGTGCACCTAACTTATCCATTAACCAGCAATATGCAGACATGTGTAATGGCAAGATAAGTAAGACAGACTCGCAATATATTAAGGGTAACCTTCAAGATGCGAAATGGTTTATTAAAAGCCTTGAAAGTCGTAATGAGACCCTTTTAAAAGTCTCTAATTGTATCGTACAACAACAACAAGCTTTTTTTGAATATGGCGATGAAGCCATGAAACCCATGGTATTAAATGATGTTGCCTACGAAGTTGAAATGCATGAATCAACCATATCACGAGTAACCACTCAAAAGTTTATGCATACGCCACGTGGCATTTATGAACTTAAGTTCTTCTTTTCAAGTCATGTTGCAACTGAAAGTGGTGGAGAGTGTTCTTCCACGGCAATTAGAGCATTAATTAAAAAGTTAGTCGGTGCTGAATTAGCTTCTAAACCTCTCAGTGATAACAAAATCACTCAGTTATTAGAAGAACTAGGGCATAAAAGTAGCTCGGCGTACGATTGCTAAATACAGAGAATCTTTAGGAATTCCACCTTCGAATCAACGTAAACAGTTATTATAATAGCGATTTTTATACAACTTTAAATTAATTGCTCAAGAAACAATCAGTTTTTACGTTGATAAATATGAAAAAATGCGCTTTTCTTGATGGTCATTCTTTTTTAACCTGATAAAATCGCGCCAATTGTTTCAATGAAAAAAACTATGAAAATATCTGAACTATTAAATAAAGAATCTGTATTTAATCAAACAGATTGTAGCGACAAAAAATGTGCCTTAGAAAAAATAAGTCACATCAGTCGCCGAAAAGTTAAATATGGATGCACAGCTATTATTTAATGAGCTTATTGCCAGAGAAAAAATAGGCTCTACTGGTGTTGGACATGGCATTGCGATCCCTCATATTAAAATTGATAAAGCTTACCCTGCAACCGCAATTTTTATGCAATGTAGCTCATCAATTGACTATGATTCATATGATGGCAACAAAGTTGATATACTCTTTGCTATATTTGTACCTGAAGATCGTTGCCAACAATACCTTGTTGCCCTATCTGAAATTAGCAAAAAACTATTAGATAAAAACTATTTACGACAATTAAGAAATGCTAAAGATAATGATGAGTTATATCAATTATTACAGCGTGACTAAACATCGGGAATGACAATGAAACTCATCATTATAAGTGGTCGCTCAGGTTCGGGAAAAACAATTGCTCTTCATGTTTTAGAAGACCTGGGATACAACTGTATTGATGGCGTCCCCTTTCAACTCTTAGATCAACTAATAGAGAGTGTTGACGCAAAAAATAATAAAATTGCCATTACTTTAGATATTCGAAATTTACCTAATGATGTCTCTGCAATAGAAGATTTATTAACAACTCTCAAAGAAAAAATTGAGATTGAAATATTATATATCGATGCCATCAGCACAGAGCTTATTCGTCGATATAGTGAAACTAGGCGTTTGCATCCCCTTTCTAAACAAAAACTATCGTTATCTCAAGCATTAGAGTTAGAAAGTAAATTATTATTACCCTTAAAAAAAGCGTCGCACTAGAAATAGATACCACCACACTATCTATTCATAATCTGAGTGAGCGGATTAAAATATATTTACAGGGCTCAAGCAAAAGCAAATTATTAATTATTTTCCAATCCTTTGGATTTAAATATATTCACCCTGAAGATGCTGATTATATTTTTGATGTGCGATTTTTACCGAATCCCCACTGGAACACTGAATTAAAGAAATATAACGGCACAGAGCAACCTGTCATTGAGTATCTTGAAACTTTTCCACTGGTAAAACAAACAATCAATCAGATTGAAAATTTATTTCATTCTTGGTTACCCCATTTAGAAAATAATAATCGTAACTATGTCACTATCGCTATCGGTTGTACCGGTGGAAAACATCGTTCAGTGTATTTAACAGAACAAATTGCTATGCGCTTTGAAAAGAAATATCAAGTTCAGATTGAGCATAAATCTTTGTCTAAAGAGCAAAAAGAATAATATAAAGTGAATATAATTAAACAAACTATTACAATACAAAATAAACTTGGTTTACATGCACGTGCAACAATTAAACTTGTTGAATTAGTTAATGATTTTGATGCCAAGATAACCATAAAACACAACAATAAACAGGCTGATGCTGACAGTGTTTTAGGTTTGTTAGTATTAGAAACCTGCTATGGACAAGAAATAGAAATTATCGCAACAGGCAATCAAGCGACTGAAGCGATGTCTGCAGTAACCAAGTTAATTGAAGATAAATTTTTAGAAGAAGAATAACTGGAGAAAAGAATGCTGGAAAATAGTGAGTTAAAAGATACCCAGCAACAACTCCAATCAGTTAATAAAGCCATTGAAAGTGGCATGTTTGTACTTGCTCGCAGTATTTTAGAAAAAATGCCTGCCTGTGATGTTGCCCTATTGCTCGAATCATCCCCTCCTGCAACTCGTAAAGTCCTCTGGAGCTTAACTGATCATGATCATCAAGGTGAAGTCCTTGAAGAATTAAATGAAGATGCTAAAGATGGCATTATTAGCCTTATGGATGCCAGTAACCTTGTTGCTGCAACCGAGGGCATGGATACAGATGATCTCGCCTACGTATTACGTGGTATTCCTGATAGCCTCTACCAAGCTGTATTAGAACAAATGGATGCTCAGGATAGGCATCGAGTTGAACAAGCATTTGCATATCCTGAGGATACTGCAGGTTCAATCATGAACACTGATACTATTACACTGCGCCCCGATGTATCTGTTGATGTAGTACTGCGTTACCTTCGCCTTAAAGGTGAATTACCCGAAGCAACTGATACATTATATGTGGTAAACAGTGAAGATAAACTTATCGGTGATGTCCCTCTATCAACATTATTAACAGTTGATCCTGCTTTATCCGTTAAAGAAATCATGAATGACAAAACGGATAGTTTATCAGCTGAAATGCCTGAATTAGAAATTGCCAAACTATTTGAACGACATGATTGGATCTCAGCCCCCGTTGTAAATCAAGATAAACAACTACTTGGGCGTATCACCATTGATGATGTCGTTGATATCATCCGTGAAAATGCAGAGCATTCAATGATGGGTATGGCAGGTATGGATGACGATGAAGATACCTTCGCACCAGTGCTCCCGAGTGCCAAACGTCGCACGGTTTGGTTATCTATTAATTTAATGGTCGCTTTTATCGCGGCATCAGTATCAAATATGTTTGAAGCAACACTCGAACAAATGGCCACCCTAGCTGTTTTAATGACAATTGTCCCTAGTATGGGCGGAATTGCAGGCAATCAAACTCTCGCACTAGTAATTCGTGGTATTGCCGTTGGCCATATAGGTAGCAGTAATACTCGTTGGTTGATCGGTAAAGAAGCGACTATAGGTTTATTAAATGGTTTAGTTTGGGCAATTTTAGTCGCTGGGGCGGTAATGCTTTGGAAAGGAGACTTATCTGTTGCACTCATTATTGCTGGTGCCATGTTCATTAACCTTTCCGTAGCAGGTATTGCAGGAGTAACTATTCCCCTGCTCATGCATAAATATAAAATAGATCCTGCATTAGCTGGCGGTATGGCTTTAACAACAGTCACTGATGTGATTGGATTATTCTCATTTTTAGGAATGGCAACCTTAGTACTGGCCTATTAAGCTTCACAGGCCTTAGTTATGTAATGAATGCTAGCCAAGAATGGATCAGATTTTCAAAATCCTCTAGTCCACAACAGGCTTCTACTTCCGCATTATAAAAGGATAAACTATCATCCAATTCTGCCTCCTGTTCTCCTTCTAATAAACGATGATTAACAACCTGAGCTTCAGAATTAGTTAATAATAAATCAAACTCACTTCCTACTAACTTATATTCACTTAAGCTTCTACTTTGTACTGAATAAATATTGCTTAATAATTTTTCTACCCACGCGACAGACTGCCCTTCCATTTCAAGCCAAGTTGCAAAAGCTTCATGGTCCATTTCAGTTTGTACTGTCGCCAAGCCAGTAATAAAATCTTTTCTAAACTCGAATTCCATCTTTCCTTTACTCCTAAAGACAAAAAAGGCCCCTATGTTGCCATAGGAGCCTTTTTTAAACGAGTGATGTTTAGCTATTAACTGCTTCAGCAGTCTCAACAATTTCTAATACATTCGTTGGGATCAACTCATAAGCGACTTGAGGTTTTAAAACAACATTTGATTTTGTTGCAACCATTAGCATTTGTTTTAAACGGCTAGCTTCATATGGTTTCAATAACAAACCTTGAATATCTAATAAGCTATTTAAACCAAGTAATTCACGTTGTACATCAAAGTGTGAACTTAAAATACAAATATCAGCGCGACTGATGTTTGTCCAGTACGGATTTTCTTAATTAATTCAACACCTGAGTTATCAGATAATAAAGTATCAACAATAACTAAGTCGAAATCTTGAAGTGCAACTGAACGCTCTGCTTCAATTGTTGTTGCAACGCCTTCAACGTATGCTACATCAAGCGATTCTAGTAACTCAATTAGTTGAATACGCTCATTAGCACCACCTTCAACGACTAAAACTTTCATCGCAGTAATGATGTTTGAAGAACCTTCAGATTTTGCTATTGGTGAAATGCTGTTTTCAGATGCACCAACACCTTCCATACGCGCAATATATCCACGTTTTGGAATAGTAGAAATATTTAAGCCATGTAAACTTAATGAGCCAATGCTTTTACGTAACTGAGAAATATGCTGATTGATTGTATGATCAGTCACAAGGCGACCCCATACATGCTGAGCAAGATCTTCACGAGTAACTACTGTATTTACATTTTTACATAAAAAATGTAATAAAGAAGTACGTAAAGGCCCAAGGTAAACCTTGCGGCTTCCATGAATTAAACTGTTTTGACTTGTGTCAATGTGGTATTCACCCACAACTAAACTTTTTTCTAACATAATAGTACCCACTTTTATGATTTTTATTATTTTATTAATGATTAATAATAGATCGTTATTGTGTCAATAATTGCACAGTTGTTTATTGATCTATGCTTATTTAAGTCATATATATTTTTATATTTGGACTGTTTAGACAGTCTCTTATATGTTTTGTTGAAAGATAATATCAATTTTTGGTAAAAAAACAAGCTAATTTGAGTTGTTTCATCTGTTTGACATATTCGTTCTATCTAGTTTTATAATTATCAAAAGGTTAGATAAAAGCAAAGCTAACTAAATTTTTTACTTATCGATAAAAACCGTATTTAAATTACTGTTAAATTTGACTTTAATCAAAAAGAAAAAGGAACTTAGAAGCAATGAATATATTCAATCAAAATTTAATTTATCAATACAACAAACAATTGAACTAATCAATATTTTAGTACAAAACCTAAAAAATGGCATAATTTCCACATAAAAAAGTTAATTTTTTAGCTGAAAATCAATAAAAAACTGATTTAATTGAACTATCAATATTATTTTTTCTCAAAAACAGTTATGCTGACAAACTAAATTATAAGGCATTTTTAATTAAAAATGCCTAAAGATAAACCTGTGGTTAATGGTAAACAGTAAAATAGAAATTATCAAAATAGTAAAAATCATCTTAAAAAAGTCTTTTAGATATTTACAAATTTAACATATGCAACATAATTATCACTTTTATGTAACATTAATCACATGAATACTTCTTATTTAACCAAATTAATAGTAGTCGCTTAAAAATCAGGTAAACTAGGACATAAATTTGTCCTTGCTATTAATGATAGTATTATTAGTAAATTAGAACTGGAGAGAGTTTCAAATGAGCCTATATTTAGAGTACATCAAAGAAATAGAAAATCGTAAGAATGAGTTAGGCTTAGCGCCTTTACCAATTGATTCTGCTGATTTGTTGACAGAAATTATTAGTCAAATTAAAGATTTAAATAATGAGCATAGAAAAGATTCACTTCACTTCTTTATCTATAACACCCTACCAGGCACAACAGGTGCTCGCCACTGTAAAAGCAGAATTTTTAAAAGAAATCATTTTAGCTGAAAGTGTCGTTTCTGAAATCACACCAACCTTTGCCTTTGAATTATTGTCTCATATGAAGGGGGTAAATCGATTGAAGTGCTACTTGATTTAGCACTATCTGAAGATACTGCGATTGCACAGTCAGCGGCAGAAGTATTAAAGACGCAGGTATTTTTATACGAAGCCGACACCAGTCGCTTAGAAGTCGCCTTTAAAGCGGGTAATGCAATTGCCAAAGAAATTTTAGAAAGTTATGCACAGGCAGAATTCTTTACCAAATTACCTGAGATTGCAGAAAAAATTGATGTAGTAACATATATTGCAGGTGAAGGTGATATATCTACTGACTTATTATCTCCTGGCCATCAAGCGCATTCTCGAGCTGACCGTGAATTACACGGTCAATGCATGATCACACCTGAAGCACAACAAGAAATACAAGCATTACAAGCTAAGCACCCTAAAGCAAAAGTAATGCTAATCGCTGAAAAAGGCACAATGGGTGTTGGTTCATCACGTATGTCAGGCGTTAACAACGTTGCATTATGGGCTGGTGAGCAAGCAAGTCCTTATGTTCCTTTTATTAACATTGCACCTGTTGTTGCTGGTACTAACGGTATTTCTCCAATTTTCTTAACAACCGTTGATGTAACGGGTGGTATTGGTATTGACCTTAAAAACTGGGTTAAAAAAGTAGATGAAAATGGAAATACTGTAGTTGACGATAATGGCGATGCTGTATTAGAAGAAGCATTTTCTGTTGCAACAGGTACTCTGTTAACCATTAATACTAAAACTCAAAAACTTTGTAATGGTGAAGAAGAATTAGTTGATGTGTCATCTGCATTTACACCACAAAAAGTTGAATTCATGAAAGCAGGCGGTTCATACGCCGTTGTATTTGGTAAGAAATTACAAACCTTTGCGACTGAAACATTAGAAATAGAAACACCCGCTGTGTATGCCCTTTCAAAAGAGATTTCTATAGAGGGTCAAGGTCTAACTGCCGTTGAGAAAATCTTCAATAATAATGCTGTTGGTGTTACTTCAGAGACCGCATTACATGCAGGTTCTGATGTTCGTGTAAAAGTAAACATCGTTGGTTCTCAAGATACAACGGGTCCAATGACTTGCCAAGAATTAGAAGCAATGGCGGCTTCAACTATTTCACCATTAGTAGATGGTGCTTATCAGTCAGGTTGTCACACAGCATCTGTTTGGGATAGTAAAGCACAGGCAAATATTCCTAAATTAATGAGCTTTATGAATAAATTTGGCCTGATCACTGCTCGTGATCCTAAGGGTGTCTACCCTGCAATGACGGATGTTATTCATAAAGTATTGAATGATATTACTGTTGATGATCGCGCTATTATTATCGGTGGTGATTCACATACACGTATGTCTAAAGGTGTTGCATTTGGTGCCGACTCAGGAACGGTAGCTGTCGCATTAGCAACAGGTGAAGCGGCAATGCCAATTCCAACATCAGTGAAAGTAACCTTCAAAGGTGAAATGAAAGACCACATGGACTTCCGTGATGTTGTTCATTCAACACAAGCACAAATGCTTAAACAGTTTGGCGGGGAAAATGTTTTCCAAGGTCGTGTAATTGAAGTTCACATTGGTACTTTATTAGCTGACCAAGCATTTACATTTACAGATTGGTCTGCGGAAATGAAGGCAAAAGCATCTATCTGTATTTCTCAAGATGAGACATTAATTCAATCACTTGAGCTTGCTAAGAGCCGTATCCAAATCATGATCAATAAGGGTATGGAGAACGCGGCAAAAACACTAAACGGTTTAATAGCTCTAGCTGACAAACGTATTGAAGAAATTAAATCAGGGACTAACCCAGCTCTAGCCCCAGATGATAATGCTAAATATTACGCAGAAGTAGTTGTTGATTTAGACCAAATCGATGAACCTATGATTGCTGACCCTGACGTTAATAACGATGATGTCTCTAAGCGTTATACGCATGATGTTATTCGTCCTGTTTCTTATTACGCAGACAAATCTGTTGATTTAGGTTTTGTAGGTTCATGTATGGTGCATAAGGGCGATATGCAAATCATCGCACAAATGCTACGCAACATAGAAAAACAAAACGGTAAAGTTGAATTTAAAGCACCATTAGTTATCGCGCCACCAACATATAACATTGTTGATGAGCTTAAAGCTGAAGGTGATTGGGAAATTTTACAAAAATACTCAGGTTTTGAATTTGATGATGCAAATCCAAAAGGTTCGGCGCGTACTAAATACGAAAATATCATGTATCTAGAACGTCCTGGATGTAACCTATGTATGGGTAATCAGGAAAAAGCGGAACCAGGTGACACGGTTATTGCTACTTCAACACGTTTATTCCAAGGTCGTGTTGTAGCGGATACTGCAGAGAAGAAAGGTGAATCATTACTTGGTTCAACACCATTAGTTGTATTATCAACTATGCTTGGTCGCTTCCCTTCTATCGAAGAGTACAAGAGCGCAGTAGCGGGTATTAACCTAACTGACTTTGTACCACCAACAGAGTCAATGAGCACTAAGTACTTTGCTGACGTACCTGTAAAAGTCCTTTAATCGACATCTAAGTATTCTTAGGTAAGCCTTAATCTAAATATTAGGCTTTAAGGGTTACTTGTTTTGGTTGAGTGAGAACAACTCACAATCAACTAAAACAAGTAACCCTTTTTTATTGGCTGTCGTTTAAGAGCGACGAGAAGCTAGCAAATAGCAACGAGAGGCGAGCAGATAGAGATAGCGACGAGAGACAAGCATACCTTCTAGAGGCGAGCTAATAGCGACGAGAGGCAACTAATAGAGACTAGTGCACTAATAGAGACTAGTGCGGTGCTAGAGGTTCGAAGTTCGGAGCTAGAAAACTCGATGCTCGAAGCTCATCCTTCGCGACTAATAAACTCGAAGCAAAAAAAGAGCTTGTTATCACTAGGATAACAAGCTCTTTATATTTTTAAATGCAGTATTAAATGTAATTATTTTTTACGTTTAACAGCTTTTGCATTTGGAAGGTCTGTAATTGAACCTTCGTAAATTTCAGCGACTAGACCAACAGACTCATGTAATGTTGGGTGAGCATGAATAGTTAATGCGATATCTTCAGCATCACAACCCATTTCGATTGCAAGACCAATTTCACCGAGTAATTCACCAGCATTAGTACCAACAACAGAACCACCAATAATACGGTGAGTATCTTTATCGAAAATAAGTTTAGTCATACCATCTGAACAATCAGAAGCGATTGCACGACCAGAAGCGACCCAAGGGAAAACAGATTTTTCAAAGTTTAAACCTTGCTCTTTTGCTTCTCTTTCAGTCACACCAACCCATGCCATTTCTGGCTCAGTGTATGCGATTGAAGGAATTGTTTTAGGATCAAAGAAGTGATTTTTACCCGCAATAACTTCAGCGACAACATGACCTTCATGCACACCTTTATGTGCTAGCATTGGCTGACCAACTACGTCACCGATTGCATGAATATGTGGTACGTTAGTGTGCATTTGCTTATCAACTTCAATAAAGCCACGCTCAGTAACCGTAATGCCTGCTTTTTCTGCATCAATTGATAGACCATTTGGCACACGACCAACAGCAACTAATACTGCATCGTAAGCTTTTTCGCCTTCAGGTGCATTTTTACCTTCAAAAGAAACATATAACGCATCTTCTTTTGCATCAACAGCAGTTACTTTAGTTGATAACATAATGTTGAATTTGTCTTTCACTTTTTTAGTGTAAACTTGAACAATATCTTTATCAGCTTGCAGGAACAAGTTGATCCGCAAACTCTACTACGTCAACATCAGAACCTAGTGATTTGTATACCGTACCCATTTCTAGACCGATGATACCACCACCCAAAATAAGTAAACGTTTAGGAACAGATTTCAAATCAAGTGCATCTGTTGAATCCCAAACACGTGGATCATCATGTGGAATAAATGGTAATTTAACTGGACGAGAACCGGCGACAATGATTGCATTATCAAATGTGATAGTTGTTACTTCGCCTTCACGGTTAGTTGCTTCAATAGTGTTAGCACCAGAGAAACGTCCCCAACCATTTACAGTAGTTACTTTACGCATTTTAGCCATACCAGCAAGACCGCCAGTTAACTGAGATACTACTTTATCTTTCCAAATACGAATTTTGTCAACGTCTGTTGATGGCTCACCAAACAAAACACCATGCTCAGATAATGCTTTTGCTTCTTCAATTACTTTTGATACATGAAGTAAAGCTTTAGATGGGATACAACCAACATTTAGGCAAACACCACCAAGTGTTTCGTATTTTTCTACTAAAACCGTTTCTAAACCTAAATCTGCTTGCACGAAATGCTGCTGAATAGCCCGCAGGACCAGAACCTAATACGACAACTTGTGCTTTAATTTCTTTACTCATTTTGACCTCTGTTTTGATATCAATCATGTCAGTATTTAAATAAGTGTATATTTTATTCAAATGTTAAATAAATGCAAAATAAAAGGCCGACAAATGCCGACCTGTTAACATAATTATAAGATCAATGTACGTAGATCAGATAAGTAGTTATTGATTGCTGTGATAAAGCGTGCACCGTCAGCACCATCAATCACTCGATGATCGTATGAAAGTGCTAGTGGTACCATTAGACGAGGTGCAAATTCAGAACCATTCCAAACAGGTTTCATTGCAGATTTTGATACACCTAAAATAGCCACTTCAGGAGCATTTACGATAGGTGTAAATTGTGTACCACCAATACCGCCAAGGCTAGAGATACTCATGCTACCGCCCTGCATATCTTTAGCTGTTAATTTACCTTTACGTGCTTTCTGAGAAATTTCACCTAATTCACGAGAAATATCGTAAATACCTTTATTGATAACGTCATTAACAACCGGTACAACAAGACCGTTTGGTGTATCAACAGCAATACCGATATTGATGTATTTTTTCAAAATAACATTTTCGCCATCGTTTGATAAGGTTGCATTAAAGTTAGGGAATTCTTTAAGTGCTTTTGCAACAGCTTTCATCATAAATACAAGAGGACTAATTTTAAGTCCTAAGTCTTGTTTAAGTCTGCAATTGCGTTTTGCTCTTTACGGAACGCTTCTAGTTCAGTGATATCTGCTTCATCAAACTGTGTAACATGTGGGATAGTTACCCAGTTACGATGTAATGTTGGGCCAGAGATTTTCTGAATACGTGAAAGAGGTTTAATTTCAATTTCACCAAATTTAGAGTAATCAATATCAGCATAAGGCAATACTTGTAAACCACCACCGCCACCGCTTTTTGCGATTGCTAATTGTGCTTTAACAAACTTTTGAACATCTTCTTTACTAGTACGACCTTTACGACCAGTTGCTGGAATACGTGCTAAATCAAGGTCAAATTCACGTGCTAAACGGCGCACTGATGGAGACGCTTTAATTGGCCCTGTAGTAACAGGTTCAGCAGGTTTAGATGGCGCAGGTGTACTTTTGCGGCAGGAGCGCAACTGGTGCAGGAGTCGCTTTTTCTGGTGCGAGCAACTGGCGCTGGAGCACTACCTTCAGCTTCAACAATAAGAATAAGTGTTCCTTCAGAAACTTTATCACCAGAAGCAACTTTAATTTCTTTTACAGTACCTGCAAATGGTGCTGGCACATCCATTGAAGCTTTATCACCTTCAACAGAAAGAATATCTTGGTCTTCAGCAATAACATCACCAACAGAAACAAGTACTTCAGTAACTTCTACTTCATCACCACCGATATCAGGTACACAAACATCTTTTAATTGTGTCGCAGCTGACTGGTGTCGCTTCAGCAGGCGCTTCGGCTGTTTCTTCTGCAGGAGCTGCAGCTGGTGCTTCAGCAGAGGCTTCACCAGCAACTTCAATCACTAATACAACTTGACCTTCAGAAACGCTATCACCAACGCTCATTTTGATTTCTTTAACTGTACCACCGAAAGCGGCAGGTACATCCATTGAAGCTTTATCACCTTCAATTGAAATCACATCTTGATCTTCAACGATAACATCACCGACAGAGACTAAAATATCAGTAACATCAGCTGCATCAGCACCAATATCAGGTAGTAAAAATTCTTTTAATTCAGACATAATAAATTTCCTAATTAATTAATGAGCACAGGCTTATTTGTGCTCACCATAAGTTGGTTTATGCAAACAGAGGATTAACTTTGCTTGTATCAATATCAAACTTAGCAATCGCTTCTGTTACAACAGATGCTTTAATATCACCACGTTTTGCAAGTTCACTTAATGCGGCAACAACAACATAACTCGCATTCACTTCAAAGTGACGACGAAGATTGTCACGACTATCTGAGCGACCAAATCCATCAGTACCTAATACTTTATAAGTATCAGACGGGATGAATGCACGTACTTGCTCCGCATAGTTTTTCATGTAATCCGTTGCGGCAATTGTTGGCTCTTTACCCAGTACCTGAGTAATGTATGCAACTTTATCTTCTGCTTCAGGGTTTAACATGTTGTCACGTTCAACATTTTGACCATCACGTGTTAATTCGTTAAACGACGTTACAGAGAAAACATCAGAAGCTACATTGTACTCTTCACTTAGGATTTGAGCAGACTTTAGTCACTTCATTCATGATAGTACCTGAGCTCAATAACTGAACTTTATTAGCACCTTCATAAGATTTCAGTTTGTAAATACCCTTACGAATACCCTCTTCTGCACCTTCTGGCATTGCTGGCATTGCGTAGTTTTCATTCATTACAGTTAGGTAGTAATAAATGTTTTCAGGGTTATCACCGTACATACGCTCAATACCGTCTTGTACAATAACAGCTAATTCATAAGCAAATGTTGGGTCATAAGAAACACAGTTAGGGATAGTATTTGCTTGAATATGACTGTGGCCATCTTCATGCTGTAGACCTTCACCATTCAGTGTAGTACGACCAGCAGTAGCACCTAATAGGAAACCACGAGCTTGTTGGTCACCTGCAAGCCATGCCATATCACCAATACGTTGGAAACCAAACATAGAGTAGTAAATATAGAACGGAATCATTGGTAAATCATTGGTGCTGTAAGATGTTGCAGCTGACTACCCATGAAGACATTGAACCTAATTCGTTAATACCCTCTTGAAGTACTTGACCTGATGATGCTTCTTTATAATAAGAAACAACACCGCGATCCTCTGGAGTATATTCTTGGCCATCCGGGTTATAAATACCCACTTGACGGAAAAGACCTTCCATACCAAATGTACGAGCTTCATCACAAATAATTGGCACGATATTTTTACCAATGCCTTTATCTTTCAATAGTACGTTTAAGATACGTACATAAGCCATGGTAGTAGAAATCTCACGTTTTTGCTCTTGTAATAATGGCGCAAACTTATCAAGACCTGGGATAGGCAGTTTTTCCGAGAAATCAGGTGAGCGTTTAGGCGTGTAACCCAATAGAGCATCACGTTGACCATGCAAATAAGTATGCTCTTCACTACCTTCTTCTAAGGTTAAGTAAGGCAGTTCAGCGACTTTTTCATTACTGATAAGATCTTCTAAACCTAAACGGTCACGTAGACTTTGAATGTGAGACTCATTCATTTTCTTCACGCCGTGAGCAATGTTTTTACCTTCAGCAGTGACACCCATGCCATAACCTTTAACTGTTTTAGCAAGAATAACCGTAGGTTTACCCATAGTATCCTTAGCATTTTTGAAAGCGACAAACAATTTAGATGAATCATGGCCACCACGTTTCAGAGCAAAAACCTCTTCATCGGTCATATCAGCAACTAATGCGGCTGTTTCTGGGTATTTACCAAAGAAATGTTCACGCACATAAGCGCCATCTTTTGATTTGAAAGCTTGGTAATCACCATCAACGGTTTCATTCATTAATTGTAATAATTTACCAGAAGTATCTTTTGCTAGTAAGGCATCCCAGTTACTACCCCAAATTACTTTAACAACATTCCAGCCTGCACCTGTAAATAGGCCTTCAAGTTCTTGAATGATGCTACCGTTACCCATTACAGGACCATCTAAACGCTGTAAATTACAGTTTACTAAGAAACATAAATTATCTAGTTTTTCACGTGACGCAAATGATAAAGAACCACGAGATTCTGGCTCATCCATTTCGCCATCACCAAGGAAAGCATAAACACGTTGAGCAGTTGTATCTTTAAGACCACGACCGTTTAAGTATTTCAAGAAACGTGCTTGATAAATAGCAGTGATTGGACCAAGACCCATAGAAACCGTAGGGAACTGCCAAAATTCAGGTAATAATTTCGGATGCGGGTATGAAGGAAGACCTTGACCATCCACTTCTTGACGGAAATTATCTAACTGTGCTTGCAGATAAACGACCTTCAACAAAGGCACGAGCATATATACCAGGAGAGATATGACCTTGGTAATAAACTAAATCACCACCATCCGTTTCATTTGCTTGCACGGAAAAAGTGATTAAAACATACTTCATAAAAAGTAGTCGCAGACTGATAAGAAGCCATATGGCCACCTAGGTCTAAATCTTTTTTAGAAGCTCGCATTACAATCATTATTGCATTCCAACGAATAATTGAGCGAATACGACGCTCAAGTTTCAAATCACCAGGGTAAGCTGGTTGTTGGCTAGCAGGTATTGTATTGACATAGTTTGTGTTAATACCATGTGGCAAATTAACGCCTTCTGCACGCGCTTTTTCCATCACTTTTTCAAGGATAAATTGCGCACGCTCAGAACCTTCATCTTCAAGAATGTCGGCTAATGCAGAAAGCCATTCTGAAGTTTCTTGTGCATCAATATCACTGTTTAAGATGTCAGTCATGACACTTTCCTTTTCTAGACTTAAGTATCTTAGCTACAAAGCTAAGTGTTTAATTTGCAACTATTTAGATTCACCCACTACCTAGTGGTTAATGCCAAGTGGCAATAAGTAATCTAAATAACTACCCTTGTGATTTTCAAGAATCAAAAACGCCCTAATTCGCGTTTAAATGAACTTTCTTCACGTAACATCACAGAACGTGTTTCTTCAATATAAATAAGGTGTTGAGCAGATGCTTTTTGTGCAACTAAAGGTTGCTTTGAAAGAATCGCTTCTAATAATTGCAGACGATGATGGTGAATTTTCTTAGCAACTTCGGGATAATCATAAAGTTTACGCACATTGTCTGAGATATTCTTTTCTAATAAAGGTTGAATGCCACGCGCCAAATGCAAAAAAACAACATTACGAGAGGCTTCAATAACTGCTAAATAAAATAATGCGACACTTTGAATTTCAAGGTCTAGGTTACTATCTCTTTGAGCATTTTCAATAGCTTCAAAACAGGACTTTATTTTATCAAAATCATCCGATGTGCCACGTAAGGCTGCATAATAGGCAGAAAAGCCCTCTAGCGCATGGCGAAACTCAAGTAGATCATATTGTGATTCTGGATGAGTATCTAATAACTCAAAAAGTGGATCGGCTAATTTTTGGCGTAGAGCCTCTCTTACGTAAGTGCCACCGCCTTGCCTGCGCATCAACAATCCTTTGGATTCCAAACGTTGAATAGCCTCACGTAATGAAGGACGCGAAACATCAAATTGCTTGGCAAGCTCCCGCTCAGCAGGTAGCTTTTCTCCTAGTTCAAGTGAACCATCTAAAATCATACTTTCAATGCGATCTTCTATTACATCAGCTAATTTCGGTTGCTTAATTTTTGCGTAAGCCATGTTGCCCTTCACTATCAGATTGTAAAATGGTATTACCAATTTACTTTGTAGGAGGAAATTAACAATTTTTTTAACATCTGTCTAGCAAAGTTTGATCTAACGCAGGCAATAACGTGACAATTGTTAACTATTTAAACAAAACCTTCGTATTTTTTTAAAATGGTAATACCATTTGTAATGTTTTGTTAAAAATATTTACTTTCGTTGCCACTAAATCATTTAATAATACATATAATGACAACAACAATAATAAATACAATCACCTTGCATAAAAAAACTTCATTTTTCTAGCATACGCAGAAAAAATGAAGTTTTTATGTTACTCCAAAATCACCAACTTCAACTCTAGATCCTATTTCACTTTCATTTTCCGGGCTAAATTCCGCAAGTAAAATTAGCTCTGAGACAAGTCAAGTAGTTCTCTTAGCGCTACCTGACACATACTAAACTCAGGATTGGTCACCACTAACATAGCATCCGCCATGCGTTGCCAACGCTCAGAAAGTGTATGGTGTGCTGTATGCCAATCAGCATATGCATCAGCCACATCAATCCCTTCAGTGACTTTTTCTAAAATCCCCTTACTAATCCGCAGTTGTTGCCACTCTAAATCATCACGCATTGCTTCGCGAGCAAGAGATTGCCAATGAGTATCACCGGGTAATAGATTTAGTTGTTTACCTATGTCGAAGAGTTTTAACGATTCACCACTATGGAAATAAACTCGCATTGCCTGTTGTGGTTCAACAGATGCCTTAGTAGCAATAGAAATAACACCTAACATCGCATAAACCTGATCACTACTTGCAAGCGATGCGACTAAAGATCTTGGCACTTTATCTGCGACTAGGCACTCAATGGTCTCTTTTCTTTGACTTGCAGAGCTTCCTATAAGCAACTCATCAAATTGAGCAACTAACTTTTGCAGTGGTGCTCGATAACATTCGACCAACTTACCTGTATCAAGTTCCATTCGATGATTACGAACAAGCCATCTTGTTGCGTGTCTTACCATACGTTTTAAACGATCACTTAAGATACTTTGCACTTCACTACTAATAATATTATCTAAGCTTTCAATTGCCTTGAATGTTTCTCGCATTGAGAAAATATCACGGGAAGCAACCCAAGCTTTACTCACATCTAAAAAGGAGCAACCAGTACTGGCCATGATTCGATAAACAAATGTTGGCCCCATACTATTAAACAGATCATTACTCACCTGTGTAGCAACTATTTCTGTTACTAGGGGATGCTCATAGATTTCTTTCTGGTACTGTTTAACTAAGCTCTGTGGAAATATTTTTTCTGACTCTTTTAAAAGATAGGCATCATCAGAAATTTTCTCATGCGCTAAAGCTTCTTTTAATTCATTTTTTGCATAGGAAAGTAATACCGCGATACTTGGACGCGTTAACCCTTTCTGAGAGCTTTTATATTCCGTTAAAGCATCATCAGTTGGAATAAACTCTAAAGCACGATTAAGTTTTCCTTTTTCTTCTAAATCAATAATTAAACGTCTGAATTCTTCAATTCGTTTAGGCCCATCTCGGTGGGAATGACTTATAGACTGTGCTTGGCGATAATTGTTTGCTAATACCAACTGTGCCACTTCATCGGTCATCTTCACTAACCAAACATTACGTTGTTTGATTGTTAAATCCCCTTTAGAGACTAATTTATCAAGTAAGATCTTGATATTAACTTCTAAATCAGAGCAGTTTACGCCCGTGACATTATCAATTGCGTCGGTAAAGCAATAACCGCCATTTAAGGCATATTCGATTCGTGCACTTTGTGTAAAGCCTAAATTCCCACCTTCTCCTATCACTTGACAACGTAACTCTTCACCATTAATTCTTAACGCATCATTTGCTTTATCACCTACATCGTTATGGCTTTCCGTTGCACTTTTCACATAGGTACCGATGCCACCATTCCACAATAAATCAACCTGTGATTTTAATAAGATGGTAATTAATTCAGTGGGCGTTACTTGCTTCTGATATATATCAAAGCGTTTCGCCATTTCAGGTGTCACAGAAATAGATTTTGCACTACGTTCAAATACTCCTCCGCCGGCTGAGATAAGGTTTTTATCATAATCATTCCAACCGGTTCTAGGGGTTTCAAATAAACGTAAACGCTCATTAAAATTCTTCTCATTATCAATCGGCAAAGGATCAATGAAAATATGTAAATGATTAAAAGCGACCACCAATGAAATACATTTTGAACTAAGCATTCCGTTACCAAATACATCACCTGCCATATCACCAATACCAATGACACTGATTGGTTTTGTTTGCACATCAATTCCCAATTCTCGGAAATGTCTTTGTACACTAATCCAAGCACCACGTGCAGTAATACCCATTTTCTTATGATCGTAGCCATTGCTTCCACCAGAAGCAAAGGCATCATCCAACCAAAAGTTTCTATCGGTTGCGAGTTCATTGGCAATATCAGAAAAAGTCGCTGTTCCTTTATCTGCCGCTACAACTAAATAAGGGTCGTCATTGTCATAACGTACTACATCAAGTGGTGGTATCACTTTACCCGCATCTAAGTTATCGGTGATGCTCAATAAAGCACTAATGAAAACTTTATAACAGGCAATACCTTCCGCCATAAAAGCTTCTCGATCCATACTTTGGGTTAGTTTTTTAGCAAAAAAACCGCCCTTTGCCCCTACTGGCACAATCACAGAATTTTTAACTTGTTGTGCTTTAACCAGCCCTAATACTTCCGTACGGAAATCCTCTCCACGATCCGACCAACGTAAACCACCTCGAGCAACTTTACCACCACGAAGGTGCACGCCTTCAACACGAGGGGAATAAACAAAAATCTCATAATTTAAGCGCGGTAATGGGATATCTGAGATTAAATTATGGTCAAATTTAAAACTAATATAATCATGGAAATCACCATTAATTTTCTGATAATAATTACATCGAACCGTCGCCATGATCAGCTCAACATATTTTCGTAACACTCTGTCTTCATTAAGATTAGTAACATCATTGAGGGCATTTAATATCTTCTGTTGCAATTTTTCTTGCTTGTTTAAGTCAGTTAGTTTTGTCGGATCAAAACGTATACTAAATAAGGCGACAATGTCCTTTACCAATTTATTATGATCTAATAATGTTTTAGCAATCGAAGATAAACTAAAACCAAAACGTAGCTGTTTTAAATATTTCGCATAAGCGCGCAACATATTGATATCACGCCAATTAAGACCAGCTCCTAAGATCAACTTATTGAAGCGATCATTGTCTGTTTTTTCATACCAAACCGATAGAAAAGCATCCGCAAAACGTTCTCTGTGTACTTCTGGGTCAAAGTTTTTTACTTGTGAATAGAGCAAGGTAAAATCATACAACCAGAAAGATTGCTCGCCAATTGGAGCCACTTTATAGGGATATTCCTCCGCAACTTTTAATCCCATATTTTCTAAAATTGGGATTAAATCTGATAGTAACAAGGCACCATCTTGGTGAAATAATTTTAACTTAAGCTCACTACTGTTAGGCTCAATAGAACGGTAAAAACGCAGTGTCATAGAACGATTTTTATCATTATATAATGACTCCATACGTTCAATATCAGCCACAGCGACACGTGAACTAAACCCATCTTGATAACTACCAGGAAAAGCATCTTGGTATTTTTGAGTCAGTTTCACTCCAGTTTCTTCGCCAAATTGTTCGATTAAAGCATCGTGTAATTCATCGTCCCAACGACGTGTTAATTGCTTCATTCTTTCTTGGATTGCTTGCTCTTCTAAAACTTGATTTAACGGGGATTTCAAACGTAATACTACGCGTAATCTTGCAAGGTTAGATTCACTCAAATAAGTTTGGAAATCAATATCTTCCACTTCAAGTGTACGTGAAATTAGATCTTCAAAAGTAAGCCTAACTTCAGTGCTATAAACATCTCTTGGGACATACAAAGTGGCAATAACAAACTGTCTATTTCCTGCGCAACGCATAAACAATTTTAATTCTTTACGCTCCTGAACATGTAAAATTTCAACCACATAATTAAGCAAGGTTTCCTCATTACAAAGAAGCAAATCTTCAACGGGGAAAGTATAAAGAATTTGTGATAATTCCTTATAATAATGGCTTCCATGACTAAAACCAGATTGCTGTAAAACATTGTTAATTTTATTACCAACAATGGGAATATTTTTAGGCGAACCACTATAAACCGATGAGGTGTACAAACCGATAAAACGATACCCAGAAATTAATTCGCCAGCTTCATTAAATTGTTTAATATAAATAACGTCGGGGTAAGCAGGACGATGCACCATTGCGCGTTGAGAAGCTTTACTAAAGTGAATAAGTGACGGTTTTTTTAAGATATCGAACAACTCAAAAGGCAATGGCTCTTTCAAAAAATCAGATCGTTTTAATAAACCCAACTGACTCTTTTCTGTTAAATAAACACAATCATCTTTGACACTAAATTGATCACAACCAATAAAAGTAAAATGGTCTTTTAGCAACCAAGTTAAAAAGGTCTGCTTCGCTCCTCAATGTCTTCTATTTGAGAACTGAATTTATCACTTTTACTTTGCTTCAAAGCTTTTCGAACAAGAGAACTTAAAGCCCCAAAATCATCAACAACTAAATTGACATCCAATAAGGCACTTTCTATTCTTTTTTCAATTTTTTCGCGATCTTCAATAGCACTGGTATGGTCTATTTCAAAGTAGAGAACTAATTCATCTGCAGACTCTGCATTTAACGATAATAGTTTGCCAGATTTACTTCGTTCACCGCCCATCTCACAATAAAAAACACGATGTAATTTAATATTAAGCTCATTCAATACAAGCTTTAAGGTATCAATAACAAAGGGAATATTACGACAAACAACAGTAATTATAGTGTGAGCAGATTGCCATTCATCCTGCTCAACATCGGGATTAAAAACTCTAATTTTAGCGACGTCACCTTTACGAATTAACACTTCTCGCCATAACGAAACAGTCAAACCATTAAGGTTTTTTTGAGAGATTTGAGTCAGATCTGCAATAGAAACATCACGATAAACACTGTTAATAAATAACTGCAGTGTTTTTTGATCCTTTGCTGAGAAATGCTTTTTAAGCTGAGTAAATATTTGCTCTAAGATATCATTTTTCTGATTAAGCGTAGAAGTCATTCGTATCACCTATTTTATGAAACACTTGATCTCTAACACTAGGGTAAATAAATCATTTTACAAATTTTTTCATAAAGGAGTATGACGCACATTTAATTCTTGCTTAAGATTCAAATAAATATCTAATTTCAAATAATAATGACATCCATGAAATTTTAATAAATCAATTTAGAATGTCACAAATAAAGTAATTATTTTAAAAAATCAAGCGCGACAGAAACGGTCGCAACTTGCGCAATAATACAATTTTCATCATCAACAAATGGACTATCAGGATAAACTTCGGTCGTTGTAACAAAGGGGGCACCGGTTAACCCCATGCATAAACCCAATGTTCGAGCATCATAATTTATCACACCAAATTGTGATAAAGGCACTCCAATCAATTGTTGATTATCATCAGCGGGTGCAATATGAGTCACATTTTTAACGCCATCTATGACCGCTTTTTGAAATTTTTCTTCGGGTTTAGCGCTATCTGCAACTAAATAAAAACCATCGGGAATATTCCAACTATGTTGATGTATTGCATCTCGAGTCGCTAAAGCAGGCCTAAATTCACTATTATCACTATCCGTAGTTTCGTGTAAATCAATGTGCATTTTAAATTCAACATTCAATTTACTAAGATACGCCATCATCATAGAGGCTTCTTGAGAAGGGCTATTTTTGTAAAAAGAACGATTTGGGTCAATCGTATTTTCACTCCAACGGTTAATAGTTTCATAACCCCATGGGCTAATACAGGGAAAAATAACAAAATTAAATTGTTCTTGATAACGCTTAATTTCAGTTTTTGAAAAACGAATCGCACCATGAATACCACTGGTTTCATAACCGTGCACACCACCTGTCACTAAAATATTGTCTTTATTTTTTTGCCAATTTTTTGATTGAATAACAAACAAAGGATAATCGCGCTGAGAAGTTTTCAAGGTGCCATGTTGGATCAACTCTAAATCCTTACTTAATGGATCAAGTTCGCTTAACACTTCTTCGCTATAAAGCCGTTGTACTTTTTGCTCCGATAACCATTGTTTTTTATCTGCTTCTGTCCACTTTTTTCCTGTAGTACCAATATGATAATCAGTGCTTAAATTCATAGATCCCCCTATTAAAAATAACTATAAAGCCCCTTTATAGGGCACCAAAAACACACTAAAAAAGACATATTTCAGGCCACTTTTGTTTAACAAAACGTTATCAAAGTCAACATTATAACTATTAAGCTAACATTAATGTCCGAAACAATAAAACTAGGTCAATAATAATTTGAAATAAAATACTACAAACACTAAATATTTTCCTCCCTTTGAGCTCTAGGGCACGGTTTCATTGACATGTCTAGTATTCCTAGTACCACGGAAGTGGTATAATAAGTAACCTATAAAACATAAAATAAATAAGCGAAATTATGTCTAACAACTTTAATTATATTTCAGGCTCAAAACGTAGCCTACACGTACAAGTTGCACGAGAAATTGCTCGTGGGATCTTGTCGGGAAATCTAGCGCAAGGTTCTATTATTCCAGGCGAAATCGCATTATGTGGTCAATTTGGAATTAGCCGTACGGCACTGCGTGAAGCAATCAAATTATTAACCTCTAAAGGGTTACTAGAATCGCGCCCTAAAATTGGCACTAGAGTCGTTGAAAGATCTTATTGGAATTTTCTTGACTCCCAACTAATCGAATGGATGGATGGGTTAACTGATGTTGATAAATTTTGTTCTCAATTCTTAGGATTGCGTCAGGCAATTGAACCAGAAGCCTGTGCATTGGCGACTAAAAATGCCTCTGCAGAACAACGCATTGAACTTTCTGAAACGTTTCAGAAAATGGTTGAGATTGCTGACGCTGAAGAATTTGATCAACAGGGATGGACTGAAATTGACTTGAAATTTCATAGCTTAATCTTCAATTCTACCGCTAATGATTTTTACCTTCCTTTTGGTAATATTCTAGCAACTATGTTTGTTAACTTTATTGCTCATTCTTCGGAAGAAGGCAGTACTTGTATTGATGAACATCGTCAAATATATGAAGCGATTATGGCTGGCAATAGTGAAAAAGCACGACAAGTTTCTGCTAATCATTTAATAGAAGAAAAGCATCGTTTACCATTAATTGCTTAATTCATAACACCATAGTTAGAATTTGATACTAGTTTTCTCAACATAGAAACAGCAAATCTTCGACAAGATTATTACTACAGCTTATAGGGTTTTACTTTATGAGGCAGTTGTAATCATAAAGACAAAATAGTTTAACTCCACAACAATGTATCGATACTTTTTGTTGAGTTCAAAGCATTTTCTCGATGAAATTATCGTTTTTGATAAATATCATTAGTACCAAAAACCTCCTCTTCCCTGTTAGTATTAAATGTTACTATTAAAATGCTTATCAATTCTCCTTTTGCTTTCTTCTCGATAATTTTTCCTTCGAAAAATTTTAAACACCATATTAATACAATCAAAAAATATATAAAATCACCATGATAGTTTTTCTTTTAGATTAATGAGGCAAACTGCAGATAAAAAAATACCCAATATGAAATTGGGTATTTTATGTTTTCTTTTAAGTTACAAAAGTTACTCTGCTAAAGCTTCCTTTTGTTGTTGTTTCTTTTTCATTTTCATTGTCGAATAAACAGAGAAAACAGCCAATAAAATAAACGCTAAGGCAATAGGTCTATCATATAAGAATGACCAACTTCCTTCATACATCAGCAAAGATTTTCTTAAATTTGTTTCCGCCATCGGCCCTAGAATAATCGCAAGTAAAATAGGAGAAGATGGAATTTCCAGTTTATTAAATATAAACCCAGCTATACCAAAACTGATCGCAATACCCACATCAAACATAGAGTTGTTAATTGCATAAGCACCAATAATTGATAAGAAAATAATCATTGGGATCATGATTATTTTTGGTACTTCAATAATTCGGCAGAAGAATCTAATACCAAATAAACCAACCGCTAGCATGATAATGTTAGCCACTAACATAGAACTGAAAACACCATAAACAACTTCAGGGTTTTGTGAAAATAATAATGGCCCTGGTGTTAAACCTTGAACAATTAATGCACCAAGTAATACCGCCGAAACCGCATCACCAGGAACACCTAAGGTTAATAGTGGTACTAATGAACCACCCGTTACACCATTATTTCCTGCTTCAGTCATCGCTAGACCACGTACCGCACCATTCCCAAATTCATCTGGATTCGGTGCAGAAACGTTTAGCTTCGTTATAACAAACAAAAGCAGATATATCGGCACCCGCACCAGGAATGGAACCAATTGTTGTTCCCATCAAACCACTTTTGACAGCTGTTGGTAGCATTTCTTTAACATCAGCTTTGCTTAATAACTTACGATCAAACTTAGGTGGCTTAACAATTTTTTCTGACGCAATTCTTTCTAACTGATTTAATCCTTCAGAAAGTGCAAATAAACCAATCAGAACAGGAATAACGTTAATACCACTGTATAAATCCATAACACCAAAGGTAAAACGTGGCACACTACTAATAGGATCTAAACCAACGGTACAAACTAGTAAACCGATCGTACCAGCAAGTAAACCTTTAATAATGTTTTTAGCAGAGACACTAGCAATAATAGTTAGTCCGAATAAAGCTAGTGCAAAATACTCTGGCGCATTAAAACGTAATGCAAAGTTTGCTAGTTTTGGAGCAACGGCAATCAATACAACAGTACTTAATAAGCCACCAATAAAGGACGCAACAGCGGCGATACTTAGAGCACGTGCGACTTGTCCTCTAAGTGCCATTGTGTGACCATCGAGTACTGAGGTCTGCAGAAGCTGGCGTTCCGGGTGTTTTCAATAAAATGGCAGAAATCGAGCCACCATAAATACCACCGATATAAACACCGATTAACATCACTAAAGCAGGCGTAGCAGACATACCAAAGGTAAAAGGTAATAAAATTGCTACCCCCATAGTTGCCGTTAGACCAGGCAAGGCACCTAGAATGATCCCACCTAAAACACCAAAGAAAAGTACAGGAAAAACATCTAAGCTAACAGCTGTTGATATACCCGTTATTAAATAATCAAACATTATAGGCTCCTATGACCATATCGCTTGGGGTAAAGAGATATAAAACACTTCCCCAAATAGGTAATAAACAGTGAGAACAAAGATCACAGCAATGATGTAATAAAGGGGCTTCTTAATTTTGAAATACACTAAATAAAAAATGAAGGCAAAAAGACTTGCATATAAATAACCGATAACACTAATTAAAAGGGCATAACCAATCAGGTAACCTAATCCAAATAAAGACATTTTTGAAATTAAAGGTTCCTCTTTACTACTTACTTCTTTACTTGCAGCTTGTTTCTTTTTTTATTGATATGTTGAAAAATCAGCACCAAGCAAAGCACAATTTGGGCGATAGCAATAACCATAGGGAAAAATGTTGCATCAACACTTGCGTCTTGGTATCTCGGTTTATCGAATTGAGTTACCAAAGCAAAAGCGATAGCACTTAAGAAAATAATAATCGAAGGGAAAATGATATTTCTATTTAACATAGAATCTATCCTTAATAAATTTCGTTTTTTGATTAACATACGTAGCTTGATTCCCTTCATACTACGTATTCAGTAAAAGTAATCTCTGTTGTAATAAACAGAATTACCGCGTTTGTTTAATTACTATTAGTTAATTAAAGAACCAAGTGCTTTTGTATCTTCCGCAACAAAATCAGTGAATTCTTGTGCATTTAGAGGATGAATAGTCATAGCACCTTTTTCCATGAATGCTTTGAATTCTTCAGAAGCCATAGCAGTATCAAATGCTTTACCTAAAGTTTCGATGATTTCATCTGGCGTATCTTTTGGTGCGCCAATGCCACGCCAAGTACCTGTTACAACATCAACACCTTGTTCCATTAGTGTTGGTACATCTGGAATGAACTGAATACGTTCTTTAGACATAACACCTAATGCTTTTAATTGACCTGAACGCAATTGAGAAATTGCTTCACCAGGAGTTACCATAGTTACCTCAGTGTGATTACCTAATACCGCAGGAATCGCTTCAGCAGAACCATTGTAAGGAATTGCATTTAATTTAATGTCTTGGCTTTTTTCTAGGGTCATTAAATAGAAGTTTGGAGCGACAGTAGAAGCAAATTTCACTTTACCTGGGTTTGCTTTAGCTTCTTTAATAAGATCATTAATTGTGTTGTAAGGGCTATCAGTGACAACTAAAACAACAGCAGGATCTAAGTTCACCATACGAATTAATTTAAAATCAGTTGCATCATGTTGCATCAGACCCATTTGCGGTAATGAAGCAATTTCACGTGTTACCACTGTTAATGTATATCCATCAGCACGTTGGCCTGCACCATAACTCATACCAACAGCTCCAGCACCACCAGTACGGTTCATCACAGCAATGTTTTGTCCAAGGATATCTTTAGCACTATTTGCTAATGTACGACCAACAGCATCAGTACCACCACCAGCACCAAAGGGAACAACTAGACGAATATTTTTTGCAGGATAATCTGCGACCATTGATGTCGCTGACACTAATACACCAGCGACTAGCATTATGGATTTAAGGATTTTATTCATGGTTAAGACCTCTTTCTATTTATTTGTGAAGGATTTTGGAGCTTCGTTGTTTGGTATTCGTGTATTGTTAGTTGTTCTATTGCAAGCGCAATCCAACCACTAACTAACATGTCATACCATTGTTCAACGCCACTGCAAGCAACAACAACATTTCCGTATACAAATGAACCGTAAAACAGAATATCGTCATCACGCAAAGACGAAGGGTGTAAATTTTGTACTTCTATATTTGCCATTGACTCACGCCAAGCCTGTTTTGCCTTTTTACGTGCAAACTGGTCAAATGGAATGGTCCAAGACTCTGGTGTACCAAGAGAAGTTTCATATAAAATTGCATCTTCAAATGACGCTTCCCAAGGTTTAAGTTGCGGATTCATTATTACAATATGCAACTCTTTGCGATTAGATCGCTCAAATAATTTATGGATAGCTGGAAGAGTTAACTCCACTGCATCCTTAGCAATATCACTAATGTTTTTCATTTCATTCCTTATAAAAATCGCTTTCTGAAATCAAGATTATTGTATGACAATTTAAATACAATATTTCAAACTACGTAATTAGTTCGAGATCACATTACGCCTTTCAATAACGTGATTTAAGTCACCAAAGATACTTGCTGTTAAGATTTAGCTTTATTCAAGCTAGTTTAAAACCTTTAAAAACTCGAAATATGACAAAAAACAATTGTATGAATTAAATACAAATAAGCTTTTGTATCAAAATAAAAATGACGTTCTTAAAGCAAGTAAAGCTATATTTAAATGCTCCTGTGACTGCATACTTGGCTATAAAAGGTAAAATTATGCTTTAATAGCAAAACAAATTACCGTTAATAGTCAGCGACACAAAAAACAGCTAAATAGTATTTACAATAAACAATGAGCAAATTATCTTGAAGCCTATTAACTAAGTTTTAATCGCTAATATTTTTAATAACTGCATCACAAAAACAGATGTTACTGGTAACGTAATTTAACATCAATAGTATTATTAATTAATATTAAAAAAGGAGAGCGATGTATTGTTTTTGGTATTCTTTGCTTTTTTAAGGGTTGAATTTACATTCAATTAATAATACAAATGAAATTTTGTTAGTTTTATTAACTTTATTAACACTTAATGTTTTTTTAATAACTTCTGTTAAAAACACAGAAAAATAAACATAAAACACTGATTTTTATGAAAATAACAATTATTTCTTCTGTTTTAGGGAATATTATTTTTTATTAAAGTATGTTCTAGCGCATGCTTTGATAATTTTTTCTTGGATTTTAATTTGTAATACATTATCATTATTTTACAAAAGTTATAAAATGCTCCATTTTTATAGAAGAATTTACATATATCATGGTGCTTGTATTTAATATTATAAATAGCAAATACAAAACGTAACCTTATAGATTTATCTAATTTAATGACACAAAAGCATGTTCACTAATCTGTACTTTAAAGTGAACAATCATTACCTCAAATTAACATACAACAATATATTTAGGAGTTAGAAATGACTAAACCAGTAATCGGTTTTATCGGTCTTGGCCTTATGGGCGGCAACATGGTTGAAAACTTACAAACACGTGGTTTTCAGGTAAATGTAATGGATCTTAACAAAGATGCAGTTGCAAAAGTTATTGCTCGTGGCAATGCGACTGAAGTTGCTTCAGGTAAAGAATTAGCTGAAAAAAGTGACATCGTAATGCTTGCACTTACTACTTCAAAAGTAGTTGAATTAGTTGTTTATGCTGAAGATGGTATCTTAGCTGGTATGACTGCTGGTAAAACACTAATCGATTTCGGTACTTCTATTCCAGATTCTACTCGTAAAATCGGTGCAAGCACTTGCTGAAAAAGGTTGTGGTATGATCGATGCACCTTTAGGTCGTACTCCTGCACATGCTAAAGATGGTTTATTAAACATCATGGTCGCTGGTGATATCGAAACATTCAACAAAGTTAAACCAGTTCTTGACGAGCAAGGTGAAAACGTATTCCACCTAGGCGCACTTGGTGCAGGTCACACAACTAAATTAATCAACAACTTCATCGGTATGACTACAGTTACTGCAATGTCACAAGCATTTGCTGTTGCTAAAGCGAGCTGGTGTTGATGGTCAGCAATTATTTGACATTATGTCTGCAGGTCCATCAAACTCTCCATTCATGCAATTCACTAAATTCTACGCAGTAGATGGCGAAGAAAAATTAGGTTTCTCTGTTGCTAATGCAAACAAAGATCTTGGTTACTTTAACCAAATGGTTACAGACCTAGGTGGTGAGTCTCTAATCGCTCAAGGTACTTCAGCTAACCTACAAGTCTGCTGTTGATGCAGGTCTTGGTAACAATGACGTACCTGTTGTATTCGATTACTTCAACACGCTTTTCGCTAAGTAATTCGTTAATATGCTATTACGTCTGATTTTAAATTAGACTGTTTTAGTATGTATAAAAATGGCAATACTTGAATATGAAACATTCATTTATTGCCATTTTTTATTTCTGCCTATTAATTCTTTAACTAATCGCTTTAACAATTAAATCCTTTAGAGAAACAGGTAATTGAATACTTCCAGCTAACACAAACTGATGAGCTTCCTCAGACATTTTATTCCAGGTTTTAAGAATAATACCAATCCATTTTTCTTCAGTATATTCAGGGTGCTTCATTGCAAAGGCTAGCATGTAATGTTCAATAAAAACTAAACTGGCAATATCTTCCACCAACTGGCTATCTGCATTACGCTTAATCGCCTTTTTACCTACGGCATTTTTTACTTGTTCAATATCATCCAAGCAATACCCAGCTTCAAGCATTAACTCGGCGACACTATTCGCATGAAATGTATAAAGATTAGTTCGCCACTGATAGTAGCCTTGTTTGCCTAGCGGATAATCACTGCGAAGCGATTTCCATCGTTGAATATGTTGCCCACGCACAGCAATTTTTAACAAATCACTTGCCTCTGGTTTAAAACGCGCCAACATATCGGTCATACGCTGTGAATATAAACGCTCCTTTGGCCATTGTTTTGTTTCAACTAACTCTAGGTTTGGATCTTCACTGTTGATATCATCAATTAAACGGATGACTTTTTCGAACTGTTGCTGACTCATAATCTACTCCATGTAATTGCGCTAAAAGAGCTTTGTTTCCTATAAAAACAATACTGTTTCTCAAGGCAAAGTAAATATAAAAGCACTATTATTTTTAATAATAAATTTTAACGGTAAAGTAAGTGAGCTTACTATTAGTTAAGTCTATCGTTTATTTATAGAAAATTTAAAAAATTCATAATGACAGGTAAAATATTGTGATGGTAATAAATTAGAAACTGTTTATTTTAATCTCAGTATTGTATCGATTAGCTTATCCAGAATTGGGGTTATTTAATAATACGTACTGCTCTTACATAGTTAAAAATACGCTCAGCATCTTCACCAGCAGGCCCACCAGACTTTTTAGTATCGTAGCGGACTGCACCGGCTCCGTGTGAATCTTTTCCATCAGGGCCTACTGCATAGCCAAAAGCCACATACCATGCCCAGTATCGTTTGTGCTCTTGTTTAGCTCTCTTTGAAAAATAAGCAGAAGTACTTGTCCAAAAATAAGCATTTTCATCGGAAATGTTAAACAGGCTCTGATCTATTGCTGGGTATACACCTGAGTAATCCACAAGAGTCTGTAGTTCTTTTACATTTGGTAGCTTCCAGTCACTATAACCTGCATATTCTAGGTTTTCACTATATGCGAGGGCTGATTGCCAATCTAAGCCTTGTTTTGAATCATCAACCATCCACATAAGTCCTGTCCCTAAATCGGAAATAGTCCCATCCCCATTATCAACAAACTGACTTTCTCCATATACTTGTCCAGCAACTGCCCATACATACTTCAGCCTTGGATTTCCTCGAGGTTTACCCTTTGAATCTTTATTGGCTTCGTCATCAACATTTGCAACATTCATATCGCTAGGTTTATTGTTATTTGATGGAGGAGGCGGAAGCATTCCTCCTGGTGGCATATCTCCCGCTGGCATATCCCCCTGCTGGATATGCTTTAATATGACCTGTTGCAAAATTAACACCAAAAGCTGATTCCGCTCCCCCATGAGTTGTGCCTACTTTATAGAAATTACTAGACCAGAACTGAAGCTCCTTAGTTATGTCTCGATCACCGAAACTAAATACTTTCATATCAAGGTATGGCCATCCATCTCCAAAATTCTCGATTGAAAAAAGTTCAGTTAGTGTTGGTGCTCTCCAATCATCACGACCGGCAAACTCAAGGTTTTGGGTATATTCCATCGCATCGTACCAATCCATTTTGATATCCGACGGTTGTTGCAACCAGATGAGGCCGGTATTAAGATCGGCTACAGTGCCATCTCCGTTATCGATAAATGAAAATGGTAATGATGAGTAATGAGCATCCTGGCCAAAAAGTTCTTGCCCTGCCTCTACTTCAATACTTAAACCATCCGCAGAATAAGCTTCATTTTGACCAGTTTCCACTATCGCTTTCTGCGATGTAATGCTTTGTGTCAATTCTTTTTCTGTTAAGGCACAACCAGCGGTGATCAAGCTAGCAGAGATTACAATGGAGGTAATTTTCCATAAATTTATTCTTTTCATATTAAGCTCTACACCTTGAGTTAAATGGTTATGATTCTTTGATTCATACTTTGTGCCAGACAGCTCAGAAGTTTTTGTTTCACTAAGAACTATTAATTGTAATCTGCTAATAGTTAATAAAGGGTTAAGTTGCTTGGTTTTATTCTGCTTGGCTTATCATATGAGGTTGGATTAGGACTGAATGAAATTGATTTTATAGAGTTTTAATAGTTGAGAATGGCATTACAAAGGAAGGGATTCAGATAAAATATTTTGAGACCGTTTGTGATACATTTCGAACCACAAACGGTCTCACTTAAACGCTTAATTCATTGAATTATAGCGTTAAAGAGGACTAGGCAGTCTACATCATACCGCCCATGCCACCCATTCCGCCCATATCAGGCATTGGGGCGACAGGTGCTTCAACAGGAATGTCAGTGATCATACATTCAGTAGTGATCATCAAACCTGCAACAGAAGTCGCCAAATTGTAATGCGCTACGTGTTACTTTAGTTGGGTCAAGAATACCCATTTCTAACATATCGCCGTATTCACTAGTTGTTGCATTATAACCAAAGTTACCTTCGCCTTTTTGCACGTTATTAGTAACAACAGAAGCTTCTTCACCACAGTTTGATACGATTTGACGTAATGGAGATTCCATTGCACGAAGTGCAACACGAATACCTACATTTTGCTCATCGTTATCGCCTTTAAGGTCCTTAAGCAATGCGGCAACACGTACTAATGCAACACCACCACCTGCAACAACGCCTTCTTCTACAGCGGCTCTCGTTGCGTGTAATGCATCATCAACACGATCTTTTTTCTCTTTCATTTCAACTTCAGTCAGTCGCACCAACTTTAATAACTGCAACACCGCCAGCTAGTTTAGCTGAACGTTCTTGAAGTTTTTCTTTATCGTAATCAGAGCTTGAAGCTTCGATTTGTTGTTTGATTTGATTAACACGTGCTGAAATAGCAGTTTCTTCACCGATTCCATCAATGATAGTTGTTTCGTCTTTACTGATAACAACGCGTTTAGCTTGACCTAAGTCTTCTAGTTGTACTTTCTCAAGATCTAAACCAATTTCTTCTGAGATCACTGTTCCAGCAGTTAGAATCGCAATATCTTGCAACATTGCTTTACGACGGTCACCAAAACCAGGCGCTTTAACAGCGACTACTTTTACAATACCACGCATGTTATTAACAACTAATGTTGCCAACGCTTCACCTTCAACGTCTTCAGCAATAATTAATAAAGGTTTAGACGCTTTAGCTACCGCTTCTAGTGTTGTTAATAATTCACGGATATTGTTGATTTTTTTATCAACTAATAGGATGAATGGATTTTCTAGTTCAACAGTACCTGCTTCTTGGTTAGTCATGAAGTAAGGAGATAGGTAACCACGGTCGAATTGCATACCCTCTACAACATCTAATTCATTTTCAAGACCTTGGCCTTCTTCAACTGTGATTACACCTTCGTTACCCACTTTTTGCATAGCCTTGGCAATGATTTCACCAATTTCAATATCTGAATTAGCAGAGATAGTACCGACCTGTGTGATCGCTTTAGAATCTAGACAAGGCGTAGATAGTGCTTTTAATTCTTCAACCGCGACTTTAACTGTTTTATCAATACCACGTTTAAGATCCATTGGATTCATACCAGCGACAACTGCTTTAAGACCCTCAGAAATGATTGATTGAGCTAAAACGGTTGCCGTTGTAGTTCCGTCACCCGCGACGTCATTAGTTTGAGAAGCGACTTCTTTAACCATCTGAGCGCCCATGTTTTCAAACTTATCTTCTAGTTCGATTTCTTTAGCAACAGTAACACCATCTTTAGTAATGTGTGGCGCGCCAAAACTTTTATCGATAACAACGTTTCGACCTTTAGGACCAAGTGTTACTTTAACGGCATTGGCTAATACATTAACCCCAGCTAACATTTTTAGACGAGAATCATTTCCAAATTTAACTTCTTTTGCAGACATGCTTTTTTCCTTAATGAATTATTACCTTGACGAATACGAGCGATTTATTCAACGATCGCTAGAATGTCATTTTCGCTTAAAATTATTACTTCTTGGCCTTCAATTTTTTCAGTTTTAAGACCGTAACCTTCACTAAAAATAACAGTATCACCAACTTTTACATCTAAAGGGCGCACTTCACCATTTTCTATAATACGGCCTTTACCTACGGCAAGGACTTCACCACGGGTAGATTTTTCAGCAGCACTTCCAGTTAATACAATACCTCCAGCAGATTTAGTTTCTTGCTCAGTACGTTTTAAAATAACGCGATCATGTAATGGACGAATAGTCATCATAGTTCCTTAAAAATAACACTAACAAAAATAATAGGATTGGTATTAATAATTAAAGATGGGGATGAAGAATTAGGAATCAAGTGTTAATGGCAATTTTAGGCAAAAAAAATCTACATTTTTCAATGTAGATTTTTAGTAATATATATTTAAATAGTCAGATTTCAGCCGCGACATTTCATTCACAATTTTATTTATTTCACTCACTACAATAAGGATGCTTTTTTCTGTTTTTTGATGCTGATATGCAACTACTCGACCTTCTACAATTCTTAAACGTCCTAGTCCAGCAATAAATATGCGACCTTTAAAGAACGCTTTTACAAATTTGGCTATTTGGCGAGGTTGATATTTTTTAAAGCTTCTTAGGGTAATTGAACTTTTAATATCCACGGTTAAATCCTTTTTCTGGTAACTCAATTTTTTAGTCGCGTTAAAATATCTTAGTTTTATGACAAATTAATGAATCCAGGAAAAAACTCAAGTAAAACTAATTTAACTTTTAACACAACAACCATTTAAAAAAATAACTTGGCACTGTTTGTGACAACCTTCAAAATTACTTCTCCTTTTTTTATGTTCAAATTCACCTTCAATAACGTCATCATCAATATTCTTTGAAGAAAAACCAGACTGTGATTGAGAAAAATCACCTGTCATATTACCTGTCATAGAAATGGGTGAAACTTTAATATTAGCCAATAATGTTTTGGCAATTTTACCTCGTATACTTGGTTGTAGTAATAACAAACCACAAAGGTCAGTAACAAACCCTGGTGTCACCAGTAATACACCTGTAATAATTAGCATCAAACCTTCAACTAACTGTTGCCCCGGCATTTCACCTTTAGCAACTCGTTGTTGATATTGTTGTATAACCTGTAAACCTTGACTTCTAACTAATGCAGATCCAACTAGTGCTGTTACAATAACCAAAGCAACGGTTGGTAATGCACCAAGAAAACCGCCCACTTTGACGAGAACAAAAATTTCTAATAATGAAACGGCGGTAAATAAAACGAATAACCTTGCAAACATATGATGTGTCCTAAAATAAGTACCTTGTTATATAGATATATGGACAGTTTATGCCATTTCAAGGCTTATGTAATAGATTAGTCCCTATTCCACCTTAAAAGTTCCCCCTTTAACCTTCCATATTTTTATTAGAATAAACACGGGCATCAATAACAACGCAGATAATAAGAAAAGATCTCCCTGTAATGTTTCATAACTTAAACCGGCAATGTAAGTAAATAAAGCCATTAGCAACCCCAGTGCAACACCGGAATATAGGCTTTGATAAGTGACAAGTTTAGAGGGTTCCTGCTGACTAATATAACGCATAGCCGCCAAATGAGTAACGGCAAAGGTCAGTGCATGTAGGGTCTGTACACTCGCTAATAAGTAAACATTATCAGTAGCAGAAAGCACCCACCAGCGGATCACACCTCCCGTTAAACCGAGCAATAACATTTGCTTTACTGACCAAGAGGCAAATAATTTAATGTTAAATCGCAGTATGAGCACCTCTGCAAACACCGAAATAGCCCATAACCAAGCAATCGTACTACCAGAAATGCCTAAGCTATCCCAGTAAATGGTACTAAATGCATAATAAGCACCATGACTACCCTGAATTGTTCCCACAATCACTAGAAACAATAATACTTCAGGTTGCTTCATGGTGCTCAATAATGATGTTTTTCTAGCGATATTTGAATCGTCTTTATCCTCTAGTTGCGGATTCAACTTCCCTAAAGACATTACCCATAAAATAGCACAAAAAATAACCGTCAATACTAATATCGCCTGTAATCCATAATCTACAATCAACCAACCAACAATAGTTGAACCTACGATAAAACTGAGAGACCCCCACAGGCGCACTCGACCGTAATCAAGTTGAATTTGTTGCACTAGACGACTACCCACAATATCACCTAAGGGCATCAGAGGCGCCATTGTAAAATTGACCAATAAAGTGAGTATCGCTAACCAAATATAATCAAGAAGATAAAATAAGGAGGCAAAACATAATAAAGTGACAAAGGCTAATATGCGGATAAGTCTAAGCGTTGCACTGCCACTTGAGACTTGCGGTAAAATCGTTAAATTACTCGCAAAACGTAATACAAGTCCGATAGAAAATAATACCCCAACCTGCTCAGTTGTTACCCCTTGTCCCGTTAGCCAAATGCCCCAAAAAGGTAGAAAAATTCCCCATATAAAATAGAAATTAATAAAATAAGTTGTTAGCCATGTTTTAGCAGAAAGAGTAAACAAGTGAGAACCTTAATAACGGAAAACCCATAAAGATAAATAGGCCAAATGAAAAGAAAACAAGAAATATACCCGTTACCATTCAAGATGCAAAGTTCAGCAAGTTTGAGGCGAGTAACTTCTAGGCAGAAAGTTGAAGATCTAACGGGTTCCATCAAGACTTTCTAACAACGAAGAGCTTGCTTCACAGTTTACCTCGCGGGTCGTTAGCTCGATTGGTAACGGGTATAGATTATTAGAAATTGCTTAGAGGAGGTTAATATTAATCTGCAAAACCTTAAAAACCAATAATTAATTTAGTTTTTTAATTAAACTCAGGATTACGTATTTGCACACGAGATGAAACTGACTGACTATATTGACTATCTGAAACTAATTCTCCGCTAAGAGTTATATCTAAACTACGAATAGTGGCCGTTGCACTAGAAGTAACCATCTCTGTTAAGATGAACTGACTGATAGAAATAAATTTATCATCAGAAAGGCCCTTCCAACCAGAGGTTGCAGAACAAACATCCTCAGCAACTTTTCCTACACCGGTTTTAAATTTAATAGCATTATTTTTTAAACTAATAGCCATTTTATTACTATGCTCAAGTGATGATGATTGATTATGATTGTAATAATAAACAATACAATTTTTAGCACTATTAATATCAATGCTCTTATTCGCACTGATCCCTACCAAATAATCACTTCCACCAAAACCAGCTCGACGCACATCCTTTTCAATCATAGTAACAAGCGATTGTATATCCGTACGTAAACGAGAGTACTTTAAGCTTTTAGAACCACTCGTAACACCTGTTACATATAACCCAATCACCATAGCTAATAATATTGAACTCAATAATAAAGCGATAAGCAATTCTATTAATGAAAAACCATTCATTAATTTACTATTGATAGCCAGTTGATTATTTAACATTGTTGATAACCTAACCTTGCACTGTTTGGGGTACAAATTCGAAGACGCATCGCTGATTGAATCACCTTTATGGTATTATTATCACTATCCTTCAAGGTTACACTACCCGCGTTTACGGAGAAGCGCATTGTATTATAAGACACTTTATTACCTGAAAAAGTGATATCAGCAGGAGAAGTAAATACAAACTTACCATCCGTTAAGCTTGTATTTTGTTGTTTCCCATTCAAGAGGCAACTATTTTCAATAAAACAATCGCGACTACTCGTTTCACTCAAGGCCATTTTCCACTCTGAAGAAGCCCCCTTTTGACAAAAGTGCACATATACTTTTTTATTTTCTTTTATTGATTCCTCATTTGCTAATTTAAGAAACTGATATAGCTTTTCAGCACTTGATACAAGCGCTTGATGAGCAAAAAGACGATGGTAGGATTGACTGCCAATAGCAATTAGAATTAACAGTACCGTCATTGCAACTAATAGTTCTATTAATGTAAAAGCATTTTGTTTTTTCATTCAATGGACTTCAAAGCAGATTCAATTGAGCGATATCGTTTATCAGATAATTCATCGAGTTGATTTGACTCAACAACATTAATGCAGTGTTTTGCTGTTTGTTTCTTTTTAATAAAGGAAACATTTGCCGGCCAGCCCTTAGTTAACGATTGCCCTAAGTTAAGCGCTAAAGGAACATTATTTGGCATAATTTCATGTGCCTCTAAAAAGATACTACTTGAAGCAGGATACAAACCTGTTCTAAATAATTTGACACCTTGTTCATTGAGTTCAAGTAATTTAGATACTTTATTTTTATTAGTTAGTTGAGCTCTTTCAATGACCAATAGATCACTGATCATTTCGATGCTATTATCAGTTTCAGGTAATTCAATTAAGGCAATAATTTTATAATATTTTTCATAGTCTCCTAATTCAAACCAGGCCTTTGCTAAGGATAAGCCACAGTCTCGTCCACACTTAATAACAATCTCAGTCTGACACTTATTTAATGAATCGGAAGCATCTTTTAATTGCTTTTTCATGATCATAATACGTGCATAAACCACTTTTTCTAATTCAACAAAAATAGCTTTATCAAATCGTTGATGAGCACTTTTTAATACCGCCTGGCATTGTGAAAAGGATTTAGCCTGCTCTAATTCATTACAGGTAGTGGCTTTATCTAAAATACAATGGATATAATTAAAGTGATGTCTAATATGATCGTGCACAGAAAAACGGGTGTTATACAAAACTGTTTTAAAACAACGTTGTGCAACTTCCCAGTCACCCTCCAATAAAGCTAAATTAGCGAGGGCTCTTTGCCTTGGTATATTTTTAGGTGAAAGCCTGACAGATTCGGATAAGACTTCCTTTGCTTCTAAGTATGATTTGCGATGAGCATAAATACTGGCAAGCCAATTAAGTGCTTCAATGCGTGTTTCAGGTAATTCAGTAAGCTCATTTAAAATTTCAACTGCATGACTATATCTCTGTAAGTGATAACTTGCGATCGCTTTACCAAGTTTTGCCCAGGGAATCCGCGAAATTCCAAAGCTGACTCATAGAGATTATAAGCTGACTGTGGTTTTTTTAGATGTAATAATACTTCACCTTTCAGGCGTAATATTGGAAAACTATAATTGGGGTTGGCTGTAGTTGCTTTAGTACATTCATTTAATGCTCTTTTATAATCTTTAGTGACTAAAGAGTCATAAATTTTCCCTAATACCTTCCTTTTTTCAAAAGCTCTAACCAGCCTATGTTCTAGTTTTTTATAGGAAAAAGGCTTTAAAATATAATCATCTGGCTGTAGTTCAATAAGACCATGAACGACCTGTAATGTTGTCTCGGCACTAATTAGAATAAATACGGTACTTGGTTCCATCAAGCCTCGTAACTTTAGCTCCTCAAAGAGTTGGTAACCATCTTTACCATCACCTAAATTAAAATCACATAAAATAAAATTAAAAGCTGTTGTTTGGCATAGCTCAATTGCTCGGTTGCCATTGTTTGCTACTGCAATTTTTTTGCGTACCTAACATTTGTACCATTCCTTTCACCGCACTACGAATAGTATCGAGATCATCGACGACAAGTGCTGATTGACTAGAAAAGAAATTACTCGGTAATGCCATATAAATAAGACCTACATATAAAATGGAGAATTGAACTAATTATCGAACTATTTTTTATACGTTATTAACGAGATTATTTAATAGCTGTTTTAGTTGGAAATCTTTAACTCATTGTTTTATTTTATTAAATATTTTGAACCTCTGCTCAGAATAATAGAATCAAAATACAATTAAATAACAACAATTTGAAAATATCGTACTCTGTCATTCATTTTTCGAAGTTCAAGAAGAATCATCATAACAATAAAGGTTTATTTGTAGATGATTTAACGCAAAAACACACGTAAATAACAGTACTGTATCCTTTCGCTTATCCAAAAAATGTAATTATTTAGTGTAACTGATTAGAATAAATAAGTTTAACCAAATAGACAAAAAATTAATGTTATTTAAAGCGCTTTTTATTATAAAAATAATTCTTAAATTGCTTATTTCTTTCATAAAACTGAAACATAATCTAAGTATTGTTGAATCATCCAAATGGTAGTACAACTAAACATGATGAGGATTAAAATATGCAAATACATAATACACAAACTACTAAAGTTGATGATAATTCGCTATTTTTCACCCCTAAGAAAAAAATACTCGCGTTCGAAAATGGCGTGAGATTGAAGAAATTAAAGCACAGCATAGATTAAATAAAGAACTACAAGAAATTGATCAAAGCTTTGCTTATTCCCTTTCAGATCTGGTGTAAAGTTGTAAAACTAATAATAAAAAAACGCATCTTCTAGATGCGTTTTTTTATAGATATTCTAAACATTAAATTTGAAATAAAGATTCTATCGACAAACCTTGTTTTGATAAAACATCACGCAAACATTTCAATGCTTCGACTTGGATTTGGCGAACACGTTCGCGAGTTAAACCAATTTCTTTACCGACATTTTCAAGTGTTGCGCGCTTCATAACCTAATAACCCAAAACGTCTCGCTAAAACTTCACGTTGTTTAGGGTTTAAATCCTCTAACCAATCCACAATACGTAATTTCATATCATTATCTTGCAATTCATGCTCAGGAGTTGCTTCTTTGCGGTCAGGGATTATATCCAACAGCTCTTTATCTGAATTATTACCTATTGGTGTATCAACAGAACCGATACGTTCATTTAGTTTCAAAATTTTCGCCACTTCTTTCGCTGATACATTTAACTCTTTGGCGATATCTTCAGGAGTTGGTTCATGGGTTAAAGTGTGGGTTAATTCACGCGCAGTTCGTAAATAGACATTTAATTTTTTAACAATATGAATCGGTAAACGAATGGTGCGAGTTTGATTCATAATAGCGCGTTCAATCGTTTGGCGGATCCACCAAGTGGCATAGGTAGAAAAACGAAAGCCTTTTTCTGGATCAAACTTCTCAACCGCACGAATTAAACCTAGGTTTCCTTCTTCAACCAGATCTAATAACGATAAACCACGATTATTATAACGACGAGAAATTTTAACTACTAAACGTAAGTTACTTTCTATCATACGTTTACGAGCAACTTCATCACCACGTAATAAACGTCTTGCGTAATAAATTTCTTCTTGAGCTGTTAATAAGGGAGAGAAGCCTATTTCGCCGAGATAAAGTTGGGTTGCATCCATTACTTTATTATCAGTACTGCCTATGTTCGAAATTACCTCATCAGTAGTATCTTCATCAATCTGATTTTCTTCTAGCACTTCATCTTTGCTGGCTAACACCATTTTTAACGCTCCCTTTACTACACTGATGCTTTTCTTATTATTTATTTCTTTTGTGGCGACATCATGGATCATAACTTCCCCCTAAAGGTAATCATTTTTTATGACAGAGTAATGAACGTTATTACCTTTTAGGTAGATAACGCGATGGATCAACCGATTTACCTCTATAACGGATTTCAAAGTGAAGGTGAACGTGACCACTTCCACTATCTCCCATTTCTGCAATTATTTGATTATTTTTAATATCATCATTTTCACCTACTAATAACCTTTCATTATGTGCATAGGCACTTAAATAGTCATCGTTATGTTTAATAATGATCAAATTACCATAGCCACGTAATCCATTTCCCGCATACACGACCTTCCCTGATGCTGTGACATAAATAGCGCTACCTCGTTTACCAGCAATGCTAATACCCTGCATAGCTGATTGTGATGCTGAAAATGACTTGCTAACTTTTCCCTTTGCGGGCCAAGACCAACCACTAATTTTCTTATCTTGCAACAATTCAGTTTTTTGCGATTGTTTTTTTATCAATATTATTAGAATATGCTTTTGTTTTTACTGGAGCAACCACTTTAGCCTTATTTTTCTGACAGTTTTGAGCTGTGCAGTCTGAGTCACTCTTTTTATTAATATTTTGAGAGGCAAGTTTACCTTTGCTATTTATTTTTGAAGTATTACCTCCTTTATCGGCAGTTAGCTTTATAACTTGACCTTTTTTAATAATATAAGGTTTTTTATTTGATTAAGTTTGATCAACTCGTTGACATGAACTCCAGCTCTCCAGGCAATGCCGTATAAGGTATCACCTGTTTTTACCGTATAGGTATCTTGATGTAAGGTATTTTTAGTTTTTCTCATTTTTTCCGAAATATTATTACCCACATTAGAAACAGGAGCGCGCCCACCCGATGATGAACAGGCGAACAAGCCTAATAGGCATAATATTAAAGGATAAAAACGATAAGGCATTAGTGTTTAAGTACCAAATAAAGAATAACTGCGGCTAAAATAGTTAGCCATCCTAGTATGTCGATATATCGACCTAGTTTTGCTTCCATTTTTTGCCCCCCGACCACCATTAATCCTGCCACTAAAAAACCTTAATCCACGACCAATTAAAGCGGTTATCATAAAGGGTAAAAAAGCCATACTCATTACCCCAGCAGTAACAGTAAAAACTTTAAAAGGAATAGGTGTAAAGCTAGCAATAAAAATGACCATTACTCCCCATTCAGAAAACCAAGCTTGCGCCGTAACCATTTTATCGTGATAACCCATAAATTCAATTAAAGGTAAAACAACAGGATCGTACAATGCATAACCTAAATAATACCCTACTGCACCACCCAAAACAGAAAAAACACTGGCACCAAGTGCAAATCTCCACGCTAAAGCGCGGTTTGCAAGTGCCATTGGGGCTAGCATAATATCAACAGGAATGGGCCAAAAGATAGATTCTACAAAGGCAGTAAGGTAAAGATATAATGGTGCATACTTATGTTTAGACCAAAGCATGACCTTATTGTATAAAGGGAAAATATTTTCATGTTAATTTTGCTTTCCATTTATTAAAGAAAAATAGTCTATTTTCAAACTTACTGGTATCTCGACATCATTGTATTAACTCTCTGAGCACAGTGGTTGCATAACACCCTGAAGGTAAATAAAAATTAATGCAAACACTTTGCTCATCTATCCAAGTAGCAGTTAAATTATCTGGCACTAATAATAATGGTCTACGCTCTTGTCGTAAGCCATTATTAGCAAGCCCTGCCTGTAATACTTTATATTCCTCTAATACTTCGCTTTCATATATCTTAGCTTGAGATTCACTAGGAAGTTCACCGGCTCCCCATAACGGAGCTGTTAAACAAACTTCACGTGATTGTAAACGCTGTAAACTTGACGGTTCAACATCAGGAAGGGGAAAGAATGAACGATTGCCAACAAACTGCACACAATCTCCCAACATTGGTTGCTCATACAAGCTGTCTGCAATCCTTGCTGAAACCACTTGATTAAATAAATAACTGCGTCGTCGCACTTAAATAAATACCACGTTTAAAACGGTCTTTAATTTTACGCCCTGAAAACATAGAAACTGCGAGCACTGACATTATGACCATCAAAACCAAAGCGTTGCTCACCAAAATAATTTGGCACACCTTTTTTGACTTTTTCAATCGCTAACTCAAGTGCAACTTTATCCGTTATTTCTCGCAAAGTAATCGAGAAGTGATTACCAGCTAAGGCACCCGTTTTTATTTTTTTATGATGGCGAATTACTTTATGAATGTTAACCCCAGGTGATTCAAACAAAGAAAAATCAGGTGTTACTTTGCCTGGGATATGCAGAGAAAACCACTGCCAAGTATCACCTTGTCTATCCTTTAAACCCGCATAGCTAACATTACGTCTTTGCAATGCCCGCAAACTTTGCTAATTGCTTTGCTAAATATTGAGTATTTTCACCTATTTTTTGTACCCAAAGACAAACATGTTCACCTTCACCCGTTAACTCAAAGCCTAGTTCTTCCTTTACAATGAAATCTTCACAGGTTTGTTTATATCGACCACTGCTCTTTGGTTTACCATATAAATAGTTAAAGTCTAAATTGAAGGTTTGCTTTTGCTGTGTCGAAATTTGCTCTGCAACTTGCTCATTATTCATGAATAACTCTTTTTAATAATATAACAACAGCATGTGTTGCGATGCCTTCTTTACGACCAATATATCCTAGTTTCTCTGTGGTTGTCGCTTTAACATTAACGTTATCAATGTCGGTTTCAACTAAAGAGGCAATTTGTGCTCGCATTGCGCTAATATGAGGAGCCATTTTAGGTGCTTCAGCAACAATAGTAAGATCAATATTACCTATTTGATAACCTTTATTTAAGGCTAGTTGAAAAACTTCTTTTAATAATTCACGGCTATCAATACCAGCGTACTTTTCATCATTATCTGGAAAATGATGGCCAATATCGCCCAGAGCAAGCGATCCCAAAATAGCATCAGATAAGGCATGCAAGGTTACATCACCATCAGAATGAGCCACTAAGCCCTGATGATACGGGATTTTAATCCCAGCAATCGTAATAGGCCCATTACCACCAAATTTATGTACATCAAAACCATGACCAATACGGATCATTTCAACTCTCCTTGAGAAAGGTAAAAAGCGACTAAGCTTAAATCCTCTTCTCGAGTAACTTTTAAATTATCAGAAACGTCCTTCAATAATCATGACAGGTACTCCAGACATTTCTAATGCCGAAGCTTCATCAGTGATTTTTTGAGAACAGGAATTGGCAGTAATTGCATCAATAAGTTGCTGGTTAACAAACATTTGTGGTGTTAATGCATGCCAAAGATTATTTCGTTCTACCGTTTCAGTAATACTATTGGATTGATCACTACGCTTCATGGTATCGCGTACTTTACAGGCGAGAATAGCGCCTTGCTGATGTTGTTCAACCGCATCTATAAGTTTATTAATATCTTCCCCATTAATGCAAGGTCTAGTCGCATCATGCACCAAGACATAATCATCAGGGGAAAGAATATTTAAAGTCGCTAAAACAGAATCAACACGCTCTTTACCACCAATAACGGTTTCTATTTTATGATGTTGAGCGATGGGTAAAGCCTTGAACCACTGATCATTCTTAGCTAATGAAACAATGACACGGGTAATACTTGGGTGCTCTAAAAAGGGGTCAAACTATGTTCAATAATGGTTTTACCTAATATTGAAAGATACTGTTTAGGGACAGAAGCCCCTACTCGCTGTCCAATGCCAGCTGCAGGGATAACAACTGATAAATTTCTTTTAATCATTATATTTCCATTTTTATGTCTTATTATTCTTTTGGTATTATACGAAAAAAGTTTCTCCCTCTTTTACTAGCCCTAATTCATTTCGAGCACGCTCTTCAATAGCTTCTGAACCACTTTTCAGATCATCTATTTCAGAAAACATCATATTATTTCGTTTCATTAAATCATTATTACCTTGCTTTGCCAACATCACCGCATTTTCAAGTTGATGGTGTTCTTTCATCCCATTTTTCCCCCACCATAGATGGTATTGCTCTAGGGCAAAGACACAAAGTAATACCAGAAAAAAAGACGCATTAAATAACCTTTATAAAAATATGATTAGTATTCATTTTACAGAGAAAACAAACAGATTCTAGGTTTGTTTCCAGAATATAATTTTTCCTTCAAGCTCAGGATACTTTGGATGAATAAACAGCTTATAAGCGGTTATACAGGCGACTATTACTTTAATCACTATCATCTGTTCAATGCCTAATAAAAAGTAAGCATAACCACCAACAAATGCAGAACACAGCATAAACAATTGAAATACTCGTATATTTTTAACACTTAGTGCCGTTAAAATGATCACAAAATCAAACCAAGTCAACAACAAACCTAATGACGGATTAGCAAGATAATCGTTAGCGACAAAATAAACAAAATAAGCTAAGCCAATAATCATCAATACAAGTACTGTATTGATAAGCTTTTTTGAAGCATCGGTAAAATCACAAAGATAACGATAAAAAGTAACACTCCCCACAATTAAATTTAATAATACTTTGGGCAAAACACCTATCATAAATCCCCAAACAACATCATTCGCAACCGATAAAAAGGAAGCTAAGCGCATGTTTTTCATACCATTGAACAATAATAATAAAATATAAAAAGCAACACTTGTCCAACCCAATACTTCAACAATTATTGACATGACTTCCTCCACATTAAAAGAGTCGCATAGTACAGTAAAAAAGACTAAAAATTCATCTTTGAATCTGTGATATTTAGTTTAAACTCTAAAAAAAGGTGAAAAAAAGCGCTCCGAGAGCGCTTTATTAAAAATTAATTACAACCAATAGAAGGCTTATTCCCATTCTATAGTTGCAGGTGGCTTACCAGACACATCGTAAACAACACGAGAAATGCCATCAATTTCATTGATAATTCGATTAGAAACATGACCAATTAATTCGTAAGGAAGATGTGACCAACGAGCAGTCATAAAGTCAATGGTTTCAACACAACGTAGTGAAACAACCCAATCGTATTTACGACAGTCCCCCATAACACCAACTGAGCGAACCGGTAAGAACACAACAAAAGCTTGACTCACTTTATGGTACAAGTCTGCTTTATGTAATTCCTCAATGAAAATTGCATCTGCGCGACGTAATAAATCACAGTATTCTTTTTTAACTTCACCTAATACACGCACACCTAAGCCAGGCCCTGGGAATGGGTGACGGTATAACATGTCATAAGGTAAACCTAACTCTAAGCCAATTTTACGTACTTCATCTTTAAATAATTCACGTAAAGGTTCAACTAGGCCCATTGCCATATCATCTGGTAATCCACCAACATTATGGTGAGATTTGATAACATGTGCTTTACCATTTTTCGATGCCGCCGATTCAATAACATCAGGGTAAATCGTGCCCTGTGCTAACCATTTTGCATTAGACAGTTTCTTTGATTCTTCATCAAAAATTTCAACAAATACACGTCCGATGATTTTACGTTTCGCTTCAGGATCATCCACACCAGCCATTTGCTCAAGGAAACGATGTTCAGCATTGACGTGAATAATATTTAATCCGAAATGATCACCAAACATTTCCATCACTTGTTTGCCTTCGTTGAGACGAAGTAAACCGTTATCAACAAATACACAGGTCAATTTATCGCCGATAGCACGTTGTAATAACATTGCTACCACTGATGAATCAACACCGCCTGATAAACCGAGGATAACTTCATCATCACCGATTTGCTCTTTCATACGTGCAACGGCATCTTCGATAATTGAAGCGGATGTCCAAAGCCCATCACAACCACAAATATCTTTAACAAAGTGCGAAAGTATACGCTCTCCTTGACGAGTGTGAGTTACTTCAGGGTGAAATTGAACACCGTAAAAACGTTTTTCTTCATTTGCCATAGCAACAGAATTGACAAGTTGCCGTTTTAGCAACCGTAACAAAACCTTCAGGAATAGCTGAAACTTTATCACCATGACTCATCCAAACATCTAATAATGCTTTACCGTCAGGAGATACAGCATCTTCAATCGCTTTGAATAACTCAGAGGGAGTTTGCATTTCAATTTGAGCATAACCAAATTCGCCTTCACCTTCGCCTTTAATGACTTCGCCACCAAGTTGTTTAGACATGGTTTGCATGCCGTAACATATACCTAAAACAGGTACACCAGCAGTGAACACATATTCTGGTGCACGAGGAGAGTTTTCCGCAGTAACACTTTCAGGGCCCCCGCTAATACAATACCGTTAGGGTTAAACTCTTTAATGTCTTCTTCTGAAACATCCCAGCTCCAAAGCTCACAGTACACACCAATTTCACGGATACGACGCGCGATTAACTGAGTGTATTGAGAACCGAAGTCCAAAATTAAGATGCGTTGTTCATGGATGTTAGTAATCATTTTTTATCCTTTCAAAAATAATAAAAGAGGAGTAAACCCTCTTTAAAATTTCATTAATTCTATTGTAATTTAATACATTACTTTCAAACTCTTATGAATTTGAATAGCGTAACGGCTTAGGGCTAAGCCATTTCTGCTTAATTCAAGGCGGGAAAGCGCAGTTTAGTGCTTTAAATGAGCATTTCCCAACGCAGAAGTAAGCTTAAATGGCGACGACCTGAGTCGTTACAATAAAAGCTAGCCTGCTGAGCGATAGTTTGGCGCTTCTTTCGTGATTGCTACGTCATGAACATGGCTTTCACCCATTCCGGCACTGGTAATTTTCACAAACATCGCTTTAGTATTCATTTCTTTAATGGTTGCACAACCCGTTAGCCCCATTGAAGAGCGAACGCCACCCATTTGTTGATGAATAATCTCTTTTACTTTACCTTTATAAGCAACACGTCCTTCAATACCTTCAGGTACTAATTTATCGGCTGCATTATCACTTTGGAAGTAACGATCCGATGAACCTTGAGACATAGCACCAAGTGACCCCATACCACGGTATGATTTGTATGAACGACCTTGATATAAAATAATTTCACCAGGAGATTCTTCAGTACCCGCAAACATACTACCCATCATTACGCATGATGCGCCTGCTCGCTAGTGCTTTAGCAATATCACCAGAGAAACGAATACCACCATCAGCGATAACCGGAATACCTGTTCCTTCAAGTGCATCAACCGCATCTGAAATAGCAGTTATTTGTGGTACACCTACACCGGTTACGATACGTGTAGTACAAATAGAACCAGGGCCGATACCTACTTTTACTGCGCTACAGCCAGCTTCTACTAACGCTTTTGCACCTTCAGCTGTTGCGATATTTCCGCCAATAATTTGTAAGTCTGGGTAACTAGCTCGAGTTGCTTTAATTCTATCTAACACGCCCTGTGAATGACCATGTGAAGAATCAATTAATAACACATCAACACCCGCTTCCACTAATGCATCGATACGTTCTTCATTACCAGCACCTGCACCAACAGCGCGCCAACACGTAAACGACCGAATTCATCTTTACAAGCATTTGGTTTACGTTCCGCTTTACGGAAATCTTTAACCGTGATCATACCTTTTAGCTTAAAGTTATCATCGGTTAATAACACTTTTTCGATACGATGTTTATGCATTAATGCTTCTACTTCGTCTCGTGGTGTATCTGACTTTGCTGTCACAAGCTGAGTTTTAGGCGTCATTACTGCTGAAGCAGGTTTATTTAAATCTGTTTCAAATAAAACATCACGCCCTGTAATAATACCTACTAATTCACCCGTTGATTCAACAACAGGGTAACCAGCAAAACCATTTTTTTCAGTTAGTTCTTTTATTTCTAATAAGGTTGTATCTGGAGAAACAGTTACAGGAGCAAAGAATAACACCACTTTCATGGATTTTCACAAGACGAACTTGCTCCGCTTGCACCTCAATAGACATGTTTTTATGAATAAAACCGATGCCACCTTCTTGAGCTAATGCAATTGCAAAGCGTGCTTCCGTGACTGTATCCATTGCAAGCAGAAAGAATTGGAATATTCATTTGAATGGTTTTTGTTAGCTGTGTTTTTAAATCAGCAGTGTTTGGCAGTACAGTCGAATGAGCTGGTACTAGTAATACATCATCAAAAGTTAATGCATCTTTGGCAATTCGTAGCATTTGCAATATCTCACTTATAGTTGGGAGGATTGTCCATTACCCAATATTTATTGGGTAGGATATTGCGGATGCATTTTAATCGTTTTGTGATGCAAGTACAATTAAAAAATCGCTAATTATACATTCTTTTTCTTAAAAATATTAGTGTTAGTATTCCCCCTATTTAGCAGATAACGATGAACATAATGAACACTCAAAACAGTAATATTTATAGTGTCAGTGTACCTAAACCGCGCTAGCAAAATCACTTTTAGAAACAGGCTTAGGTGTCGTATGGTTATCGGGCGAAATATCAAATTTAACCATTGCCGTTTCCGGGCATTGGTACTTCACCTTAAAGGATCATAGTGCAGACAGTACGTTGCGCTATGTTTAAAGGCAATAATCGACGCACAGGTTTTACGCCAAAGCATGGTCAACAGGTACTTGTTCGCGCAAAGTTAAGTCTTTATGAAGCGCGTGGAGACTACCAACTTATTGTTGAAAGTATGCAACCTGAGGGTGATGGTTTATTAAAACAACAATTTGAACAATTAAAATGTCAGCTAGCTACTGAAGGTTTATTTTCCGAAGTACATAAAAAACCATTACCACAAATCATTAAACGTATCGGTATTGTTACTTCTTCTACGGGTGTCGCACTACATGATATTTTAAGTGTTTTGAAACGACGCGATCCTCGTTTACAGGTAATTATTTATCCAAGTCAAGTACAAGGTGCTGGTAGTGCTGACTCCGTTGCATCACAAATTACTTTAGCTAATGCGCGGAACGAATGTGACTTATTGATTGTTGGACGAGGTGGCGGTTCCTTAGAAGATTTATGGTGTTTTAATGAAGCGGTTGTTGCTCATGCCATATTTAATAGCCAATTACCTATTATCAGTGCCGTTGGTCATGAAATAGATATCACCATCAGTGATTTTGTTGCCGATGTTCGTGTCGCAACACCTTCTGCAAAGCAATGAACTGGTTAGCCAAAATAAAGCTTTTGTTAGCACACAACTGGAGACTTTATTAACTCGCTTAAAAATGGCGATGCAATCAAGGTTACAACAAAAGCAACATCAACAGGCTTTATTAGCCAAACACCTATTAACCCAAGATCCAAAACATAAATTACAACAACAAACATTAATTGCAGACGATCTTAACCTGCGCCTACAACATGCTATGGGTGCATTATTGAACACAAAATCACGTCAAGATAGTCAACTTAAAGCATCTTTGCTTCAACACAGTCCGAAACAAACCATTAATCTTGCATTGCAAAATCAATTACAACTGAAAACGCGCCTCAAGAAAGCGATGCAAACTAAATTAAAAGAAAGTGAAAGTGCTCTACAAAATAGTATTAATCAATTGAATACCGTAAGCCCGCTTGCAACGCTTGCGCGAGGGTATGCTATTGTTAAGGATGAAAAAGGTAAAGTAACTACCGATGTGGCGACCATACAACTAGACGATGAAATTTCAGTGCACCTACACCAAGGTGAATTCAAGGCCAAAGTAACCTCAATTAAACATTGAAAATAAAAATCCATAAACTTATAGCAGTCAATATGCATGCAAATGCATCTCTCATATAGTTTTTTAAGTTAGGTATTATTTATGATTAGTCGTTTATTATTAATGGGCGTAATCTGCATCATTACTATGACAAAAGTTTTTGCTGAAACATGCAATATCTATTTTCCTGACGTTGTTCAAGGGCATGCTACAAATTCTACTATCGGCTTCAGTGCTCAGGGTAGAATCATGAACCCCATTAACACCGAATTAGCATTTGATATTTTGGATAATCAAAGCAACAACGGAAATGAAATTTGTTCTGTAAATGGAAGAGAGGTTGCCTGTACTATTTCAGGTGTGCCAGCACCCTCTTTTATTTTACCCGATTTTCAAACAACTACAGAAGGAGATAGCCCTACATACCCAAATAATGGTAACTACTCCCAATCTGTAGAAATTACAGTTTCTGATATACAAACATTAACCGCTCAAAGAGGATCCAACCTAACATTCCTTTCTGAAAACTCCCCTTATAAAATTAATAGCGCTAGTTTTTTAGAACAATCTGAAGTCACTCTCCAAAGTGGTATTTATTGGTTTAATGAATTAACTATTAGTGCAAATGCAAAAGTTAATATTGAAGGCCCTGTTACATTATATGTTAACGGGGATTTAGTAATTGAAGATCAAGGAGAGTTAAATTATGACAATGGAAATGGCTTAGCTTCTGACTTAGCAATTGTAAATTGGTCAACAGTATCAATGACAGATAACGCTAAAGTATCAGCATCTCTTTATGGCAATAACGTAGAAATGACAATGCAAGCTCAATTAACTGGCGCCATTTCAGTTGAAGCAAAGTTAGCGGTACTCAATAATGCAAAAGTATATTATGAAGATGTAACAGATGTATTAATAGGAAATGGTTGTAGTAATCAACCTATAGCCGAGCTCCGCTTTGACGAAATACAATATAACGATGAAGCCGATGAAGTTATTGATAGTATCGGCAACTTTCATGGACAAGCTAAAAGCGCACAACCAGTAGAAGGAATGGTTTGTAATGCGGTAGATCTTTCAGACACGGGCACAGAGGATTATGTCATTCTCGATAACGGCATTCTAGACAACAAAACTGATTTCACAATTTCACTCTGGACTAAAACAGCCAAAACCTCTACTCAAAGCTTTATATCTGGGGCAACATCGGGAAGTTTTAACGAATTAATCATGTGGTTTACCAGCAACACAGGGTTTCAACCACATTTGCAAAACCGACACAATGGCACATTAAATATCGATTCTATTGCTGGTGATACATGGCACCATTTGGTCTGGACCCGTTCAGGCACCCAAAGTTGTTTATTTGTTGATAATGCCTTACAGGGTCGCATTACCCAATCCGCAGACATTCTCGAAATAGACAGTTTAATTTTAGGTCAAGAACAAGACAGCGTAGGCGGGCGTTTTGTTGCTTCACAGGCTTTTAACGGATTAATTGATGAATTATTAATCTTTGATAGTGCTATTTCTGCTGATCAAGTAAGTGAAATATATAAAAATCAGAGTAATGGGTTAGGTTATGACGGCAGTGTTAGAACTTGTCCGATACCTGAAACGTTGGCACCATTAGCTGAATACCGTTTTGAAGAAGATAATTGGAATGGAAGTAACAATCAAATACTTGATAGTAGTGGCAATGGTTTTCATGGAACCCCTTAAGAGACTCTACTCTTGTTAATCCAGCTCCCACAAATGCTCCAGTCGCATTAACTGGTAATCCAGGCACCTGTGGTTATGCTAGCCAGAGTAGTGGCTCAATTCAAGTAACAGGATTGCCTTTAGATACCTCAACAACAGGAGTAAAGACAACAGTCACATTTTGGATGAAATGGAATGGTATCAATAATGTCATGCCAATTGGTTGGTATATTCATGATATATGGATGGTAAATGGAGACATGGGTTTCAATACTGGCAATGGTGATATATATGGCATTTCCAGTAATGGATTAGCTAATAGTTGGCATCATGTCGCTGTTGAATTTACTAATGGTAGTGTAACAAACAACAGAATTTACATTGATGGTGTCGAGCAAACTCTGACGCAACGCCGAAGAACACCAAATAATAGTCGAGCCCGAGTAGACAGTGAATTCCGCATCGGTGGCTGGTCAATTAATACAGCTTATGATTTCCAAGGCTTTCTAGATGAGGTACGTATTTATGAGGGTTCTCTAACAACTGCTCAAATCAATACTATTATGGCAGAAAGGCATGCCTGTGATGAACCAGCAGTAGATCACTATGAAATCATTCACGATGGGAACGGTTTAACCTGTAATGTTGAATCAGTCACTATTAAAGCTTGTACTGATAGTGCATGTAATAGCTTGAGTTCAGAATCAATCACCTTAGATTTACAAGCCACCAGCGCATCATCAGGAACAGAAACTAAAAGCTCAGTGACTTTTGATAACGGCTTCGGCGAAGTCTCATTTAACCACTTTACGGCTGAAACAATTACCCTTTCAATCGCAAATGAAAATATTAATGCATCCAATGCAACTGTATGTAGTGACTCAACAGGCACAAGTTGCGACATGAGTTTCTCTGATAGCGGTTTTATTTTCGACGTTCCAACACAAACCGCCTGTGCTATTTCCGATGAAATCACCATCAGTGCAGTACGTAAAGATGACACTAGCCAACAATGTGTCCCTAGTTTCAGCAGTGTCGATAAAACCTTAAAATTTTGGAATGATTTTGACAATCCAAGCACTGGTACTCGATCAATCACATTAACGCAAAATTCAACTGATTACACATTAGCAAATACTGAAGGTACTGCTGTTCCTATTAGTTTTGATGCAAACGGTGAGGCAGTATTCCAAGTGACTTATCCTGATGCTGGGCAACTAACGCTAAATGCCAGTTATGATGAGAGTTCTAGTAGTAGCGCCTCGGATTTAAGAATGGAAGGAGAACACCAATTTGTCAGCGTGCCTGCGCAACTCGTCGTAGAGGCAACGGAGAGTAACGCCAATTGCGCAAGTAATGATGCAAACTGCAGTGCTTTTAAAGCAGACAGGCGAAGACTTCAATATGACAGTTAGTGCGACTTGTGCTGATGGCACTATCACTCCTAATTTTCAAATGGACGACATAACATTATCCGTTAACGATATTGCCCCAGCTCTTAGTAACCCAGTATCATTAGGCATTTCCACTATTGATATTAGTGATGCTGACAATGGTTCTCATGACGAAAGTACACAAAGCATTTCTGAAGTAGGTGTTTTTAGCATCACTGCAGCGCCTAATAACCTTTACTTTACGGAAACTATTTCCCCAGCAACAAGCGCAAGTATCGGCAGGTTTACGCCTGATTATTATCAATTAGGTGACATAAATAATGGAGAATTGAGTGGTGGAAATCCTTTTGTGTATACAGGACAAATGCAAACGACAACATCTTCGCTTGGACAAATATCCTATTTAACTGCGCCTGAATTTACTATTACAGCTAAATCCGAAGATGGTAACACTACACTAAATTATACTGGCGATTTTATTAAATTATTAGCAACCAGTATCAGTCGAGATACACCAACACAGGATGCTAGCCAATTAGGTAAGGATGCCACAAATAAAGTCGATCTAAACGCAACTCTAAACAATCCAATATTCGCAGAATACTCGCCTGGTGTGCTTAAATACCAATATAACAGTAGCGATCATTTTGTTTATACACGTAATGCTAATTCTCTTATTGCACCTTTTACTTCGGATATTGAATTGCTGATAAACTCGGTGACTGATAGCGATAATATTCAAGCAACCGATCTTGATAGCGATACAAGCAATGGTATTTTGACTTTGCAACCCCTTGGGCTAGAGATTCGCTTCGGGCGTTGGATCATGGAAAATAGTTACGGGCCTGAAATTTCAGACATCCGTATACCCATGTCGATTCAATATTGGAATGCAAGCTACTTTGTTATTAATAACGAAGATAGCTTCACCTCATTCAACGCAACGGATGCCAATATTACAGATAATCAATTATCCCCTGCAACAACACCTAATATTGTAGGCTCTGGTTTATTTACTAGCGGAGAGACAAGTGAATTAACCGTGGAATCTCCCGGGGCAGATGTCAGGGGCTCAATCACGATTGAACAAAATGTCCCCTCATGGCTAAAATATGATTGGTCTGTGATTGATGAAAGCTATGATGAAAACCCTTCGGCTAATGCCACCTTCGGCTTATATCGAGGTAACGATAGAATCATCTATCGCCAAGAAGTTTTTGACTAAATCTATTACTGGCTAGTTGCTTCAACCATGATTTGTCGACGGGTTACTGTTTGTGCATTTTCGCACACAGCAGTACTGACAACCCTATAACGGGTTGGTAAGCTGGCTGAGCTAACAGGTGATAGTATCTGACATTGATAATTAGCGCTACAACCATGAAAGCCAGTATCGCTAGTGTCTAATGAAACTGGAAAAGAAGCGCTAGTGCAAGTGCTGGTATCAGCACCGCTACTATTAAGTGGAAATAATGCTAATAACGCCACTTCACTTGCCGAATAGGCACTCAGATAAGCACGCGACGCATACACCTCATAACTAGTCCCCTTGGCACCATCCTGTTGCAATGAAACTAATGCGACACCAAGCATTGAAATAATCAAAATCACAAAAATGGCCAGCACAATAGCACTACCACTTTGCTTTTGTAATGAGTGACTTTTTAATTGATTTTTGCTTAGACAAACTAGTTTATGGTGCATTGGTAACATGCAGGGTTTGTTCAATTGGCACCTCCTGCCCATCGAAGTCTAAAGAAAATGTAACCTTTGCCAGTCCGTTTCGCTGTAATGTTGGCTGAGCAACTTCAAAGTCTCCTTTTATATTATTAGCCATAATACTGCCCGATGAAGCACAGTCATTAGCGAAAACAAGCTCATCAGCAAGGTTAAAGTAATAACTTTTTGAACTATTAATAATATAAAAGCGTTTTATTGGAGATCCTTGCGGAAAACTAACTGCACTATCAAAGGTGATAAGTTCACCACTTATAGCGACTATATTCTGTACTTTATCTGTACTGAGTTCACTTTCATCTAAAAGATACACAACCGCTTTATCACCCGCTGTAAAAGTATAGTCATCAAGAGACGCTATTGTCGCGGTTATCGAATTTTGTGGAAAAATAGGGAAATCAACACCATAAAGACTGCTTTTTATAATAGGAGTAAAAGTCAGGCACTGATTATCGGAAGAAACTTTTAAGCTATTAGGTAATGAATTTAATATATCTCGACGCAGGCGCTCCATCACAAAACGAGTGCTATTGAGCTCACTATCTTGCTCATTAATATTGGTATAAATATTTACCCCAGTGGAAATATAAGTGGTTGTTGCAATGCCAAGGGCCGATAAAATAACAATCACAATCACTAGCTCAACTAAGGTAAACCCTTTAACTATATGTTTCGATAGCTTCATTAATAGTTTCCTTTTAATGCGCTAAAACGAATATCTTCATTGCTAGGTGTATTAATGGTCACACTGATTTTTTTACGGCTATTAGCAACAACCTCTACTACGTCGATTTTAATCTGATAATTGTTATATTGACTGGGTAAATCATTTCCTAATGCATCACCATAATTGACTGCCGGTTCAAATCCACTGGTAATAAAATCATCCACATCATTATAATCTTGATGCTCTCCCTCAACCTCACCAGTGTCTCGCCCTAATACTGTGGAACAGTCTTGTGTGGTTCCCGTTGAGGGCCAAACTTCACCACAACGGTATAATCCTCCATTGTGATCTGAATTTTCATCATAGGCACGTGCTAGCACATTTTGCATAATACTTTGACCGAGTTGAGAAGCACGTAAACGATACAATGGTTCTAAAGCGTCTTTGCTTTGCGAAATTAACATGGTATTCATGACCATCATAGCGATAGCCAGCACCACAATGCCGATGACTAATTCCACTAGGGTAAAACCACGATTATTCATGGATAAACCCCTCTGTTTCAATAGTGATAGAGAGATTATTATCACCATTGATTGCTATCGAAGTAACACCTGAAATGGGACGGCCCTGAATGTCAAAGCGATAGTTTGTTTCGTTTAACATACCCGCTGGAAATGTAACAGGTGAAAAATCATTATAACTATCATCATTGCACACATTTGATGCAGAGGGAGCATTACAACTTGCCCCTGTTTTACTGCTATGTTCGTTATAAAAACAGGTGTTTTTAACAACCAACCAATAACAAGCGTTTGTTGTTGCACCATTGGAAGGGTCTGCATTCATTCCCTGCAATTGCACTAAACGTAAACGAGCAATCATTTGATCACGTACAGTATAATCTTCAAAACCAGAGCGATTAACAAACTTAGGTATCGCAACTACAGCAAGCACACCTAAAACAATAATCACCACCACTAGCTCTATCAGAGTAAAACCTTGTGTGATTTTTTTAGGGTTTGAAATCATTAACAGTAATACCTTGATTGAATGCTGATAGGTGAATAGAACTATAAGTATAAGAAAAGTTTCTGTTTTATTCGAGACTAATTATGATAATTTGCTTGAACTAAAGATAAAAAAATACCCGCTCTTGGCGGGTATTTATAAACTAGTGGCTTATAAATTAACAACCAGTATCAATAACAGTGATTGTTGGACGAGCGATACTTGTTGCTTCTAAATAAGTAACTCGACATTCTGATGCATCGCCAGCCGTATCCGCACCAGTTGGAGCATCTTGAGCTACAATAATAGCGGCAGCGGTGCCTGAACCAGCTGTAATAGTCCAGTCTGTACTCGCTAAGCCAGCGACTTCTTGTAATGCGACAACAGTTCCAGCAGGATAACCATATTCGGCGACAATACCATTAACTGTTTGACCAGTCAATTTCTCAACACCATCAATCGCGACACGAGAATAAGTTAACGTCGTCGCGCCTTCAAGTGCACCTTTAACACCTTTCATGGCTGATTGACGCGCATCACTTTGTAGATCAACAAATTTAGGCACAGCTGTTGCGGCTAAAATACCTAAAATGATAATCACAATAACTAATTCAATTAATGTAAAGCCAGACTGTTTCTTCATTTTCAAACCTCATTTATTTATAAATACAACGAATGTAGATATTATTTTATTAATAGATAATTAAACCATATACCAAATTCTCAATTTTGCGAATAAAATATTAAACAACAATTAGTTAAAAAAACTAAATATGACTTAACTTTAAAACCTTTTCTAACAATTGATGATGCCAAGGCAGTTAGTAAAAGGAACTGGAGCATAATAAATAAATGTGCAGTAAATTTGTAAATAGTTAAAATTATTTATTCAGAAACAAAAAATTCTAACCTCGTCACATTCCCTTTTAACGACTCTGCCTAAATCCTAAACAACAAAACTAATCACTTATTCACCAGTTGTTAAAAAATTGTTTCTTTAAAGATATCAAATACCTATTTACATGTTAACAAATCAAATTATTCATCAATTATTAAGCGTTTTATTGCCTCACTACCATTAAATAGGTACCCTCCTTCTACGCTTTTGTCATGACAAAAGCACAACACACAAAAATAAACTAACTTAGTTTTTATAAAGGAATTTTTATGAAACGAGAAACAATGGGGATCCCGAGCAGGGTTTATCCTCGCAACGAGTAGGTTCAGCAATTGGACTGGGAAATATTTGGCGTTTCCCGTATATGGCATATGAAAATGGCGGTGGTGCATTTTTTATTCCTTATCTTTTTGCAATGCTAACAGCGGGTATTCCATTTATGATCATGGAATTTGGTATGGGTCATAAATATCGTGGCGCAGCTGCCTCGCGTATTTGCAAGTTTGAATAGTAAATTTGAATGGCTAGGTTGGTTCCAAGTCATGCTAGTCGCTATTATTGCGGTCTATTATGTCGCGGTAATTGGCTGGGCAATTTCCTATTTTAGTATGTCATTTACACAGGCTTGGGGCGCAGATACAAATGCCTTCTTCTTTAGTGAATACCTACAACTAGGTGGAGAGAATAGCCCAAGTAAACTAGGTTCAATTCAATGGCATATTGCAATTCCAATGGCTATCGCCTGGTTAATCACTTTTGGTGCTATTTTTACTGGTGTAAAAGGCGGGATTGAACGCGCGAATAAAGTGTTAATGCCTCTATTATTCTTCATGGTAATTGCCCTGATTGTTCGCATGCTAATGTTACCTGGCGCTTTAGATGGTTTAAATTACTTATTCGAACCTGATTTCAGCAAAATTACTGATCCTAAAGTTTGGTCTGCCGCTTATGGGCAAATATTCTTCACACTGAGTATTGGTTTTGCCATCATGTTAGCTTATTCAAGCTACTTACCGAAGAAATCAGATGTCACTAACAATGCCTTCATGACAGTATTAATCAACTGTGGTTTCTCAATCGTGGCAGGTATTTTAGTATTTTCGATTTTAGGTAATATGGCACATGAACAAGCAAAACCATTAACTGAAGTTGTTACTTCAGGGGTTGGTTTAGCCTTTATTACTATCCCTTCTGCAATCAACTTATTACCTGCGCCTTACATTTTAGGTCCGGTATTATTCTTTGCATTAGTGATTGCAGGCCTTAGCTCGCATATTTCTATTATTGAAGCGGTGACCTCTGCATTTATTGATAAATTAAACCTTTCTCGTAAAGTGGTCGCTTCAATGGTTTGTGGTATTGGCCTTGTTGTTTCATTATCTTTTGCGACAAACGGTGGTTTATTATTATTAGATCTTGTTGATTATTTCATGAACAATGTTGCATTATTAGCAAGTTGTATCATTGAACTTATTATCATGGGATGGATCATCAAACTATCGGGCATTCATCAACACGTTAATAAAGTGTCTGAATTCACTATCGGTAATTGGTTCGAGATTTGTCTTCGTTACATTAGCCCAGCATTCCTAATTGTAATTCTAGTAACCAACCTCTACACCACCTTAACAAAAGGTTACGGTGGTTATGAACAATCAGACTTACTGATGTTAGGGTGGGGACTTGTCGTTGCTATGCTAGTTGTTGCTATTATTATCAACAAAAAAGCAAAATGATCATTTCTGAGGAGAAATAATATGACTACTGGTGCAATTGTAATGATGCTACTAGGTTTGGGCATCACTTGGGGAGGCGCGACCTTCTGTATTCGTAAAGCAATGAAAAGTGATGCTAATAAGTAATTGCTAGCCTTTTTATTAAAAAATAGATGAACGTATCTTTGCGTTCATCTATTTTATCTTCCTATTAAAGCCCTTAATATTAAAGACTCCCCCTACCTTCATCATTCATCTTTTAAATTGTTTTACATCGTTAAAAATATCTTGAAGCTTTTCACTTCAGGTTAGAAACAGTCATTGCGAGTATTTATGAAACATTTTATAAATTATTTCATGGGATTGTTTTGTAGTTGATCTATCTATCAACTTTTGTGTTTTTTAATCATGATATAAATTGTCTCGTTTACAAGCTAAAGCACTATAGGCGAAAATATTTTTAACAGAGTTATTCCGCTATAAATAGTTTTATAAAAAATACTGATACTCTCAACTATATGAATTGGACAAACACATATGCACACAGAAAAGATTAGCATGGCGCAACAAAACCTTATTCCTATCAGCGCCAAACCGCTAATGAGGGTATCGTATTATTAGAGAATAAAAATCACAGTCTTCCCCTTAAAAAAGGTCAAATAATTTCACTTTTTGGTCGCTGTCAAATTGATACCTATCGAAGTGGCACTGGCTCAGGTGGTGCTGTGAATGTGCCCTATGCAGTAAGTGCATTGCAAGGCCTTCGAGAAAATCCAAGCATTACATTAAACGAGAGCTTAATTACGATTTACCAGCGATGGGTTGAAGCGAACCCTTTCAATGATGGCGGAGGTGGATGGGCAACTGAACCTTGGTTTCAAGAAGAAATGCCACTTCATACCGATACCGTTCAACAAGCGGCTGAAGCCTCTGATAAAGCCATTATTATTATTGGTCGCACTGCTGGCGAAGATCAAGATAATGCTGATGAGCCTGGCAGTTATCGCTTAACAGCAAATGAATTAGCCATGGTAGAACAAGTTAATACCTATTTTAATGATGTTATCCTTGTACTTAATGTCACTAATATAATTGACCTGTCTTGGTTAGATTCAATCAAAAACAAAGAGTCAATTAGCGCTGTCCTGTATAGTTGGGCGACAGGAATGGAAGGTGGTCACGCCTTGGCGGATGTGCTTTCTGGTGACGTATCACCTAGTGGACGATTAACAGATACCATTGCCTATCAACTTTGTGATTATCCCTCATCTAGCAATTTTGGTGGTAAAGACTTTAATCTTTATGAAGAAGATATATATGTTGGTTATCGCTATTTTGAAACCTTTAAGCCACAGGCAGTACAGTATGAATTCGGGGCAGGCCTTTCATATACCGAGTTTAAACGTGAGCTAATAAATTACACTATTGAAGGCAGTGGCGTAACACAAATTCTTCATTTTGATATCGAAGTGGAAAATATTGGTTCAATTTATAGTAGTAAAGAAGTTGTGCAACTATATGTTCAAGCACCACAGGGAAAACTAGGCAAACCCGCACGAGTCTTAGCTGGTTTTGATAAAACTAACATATTGAAACCTGGTGAAAAACAAAATTTACGCGTTTCTATCGATATGAATAAGTTAGCTTCCTACGATGATAGTGGCGCCACAGGTTTTATTAATAGCTTTGTTGTTGAAGAAGGTAAATATCAATTTTACCTTGGAGCAAGTGTCCGTCATGCGCAATTACTTCCTGCAAGCCTAAGTATCGAAACATTGATTTTTCTTGAGCAACTAAGTGAAGCGATGGCACCAATAAAGCCCTTTGAGCGACTAAAACCAAGCAAAAGAAATCAGGACGGTTCATATCAAAAAACGCTTGAAAGCGTTCCTCAACGCACTATTTCATTAGCAAAACGTATTCAAAAGAATATGCCAGCCACTTACCCTATCACCGGCGATCAAGGCATCAAATTGATTGATGTGAAAAAGGGTAATGCATTGATGCAAGATTTTGTGGCTCAAATGACGATTGAACAACTCGCCACTATTGTACGAGGTGAAGGTATGTGTAGCCCTAAAGTAACCCCAGGAACATGGTACGCTTTTGGCGGTGTTTCAGATGATTTATTTCAGTTAGGTATTCCTATCGCGACTGCGGCTGACGGACCATCGGGTATTCGCATGGATAGTGGCCATAAAGCAACTCAAGTACCTATCGGCACCTTATTAGGTTGTACCTGGAACAAAGCTCTTAATGAACAATTATTTTATTTAGTCGGCGAAGAATTAAATGCCAACCAAATTGATACTTTATTAGGCCCGGGCATTAATATTCATCGTCACCCACTAAACGGCAGAAACTTTGAATACTTTTCTGAAGACCCATTAATAACTGGTGAAATCGGGGCAGGCACAAACTCGTGGTCTAAAAAAAGCAGGCGTATCAGGTACCATCAAACACTTAGTTGCTAATGACCAAGAAACCTATCGTGTTGATGTTGATAGTGTAATTTCACAACGTGCACTTCGTGAAATACACCTTAAACCCTTTGAAATCGCAGTAAAAGAAGGACAAGCATCAACTATTATGACCACTTATAATCCAGTCAATGCGCATTGGAACGCCTCTAATTACGATCTGAATACTCGTATTTTACGTGAAGAATGGGGCTTTACTGGCATCGTTATGACAGATTGGTGGGCTAAAATGAATGACCCTGTTAAAGCAGGTGAAGCAACTAAAACCTACACCTCATATATGATTCGTTCACAAAACGATCTTTATATGGTGGCTGAAAATGATGGCGCAAAGCGGAACTCAATGAATGATGATACGTTGGAAGCACTAGAAAATGGCTCTTTAACTATTGGTGAATTACAACGCAGTGCAATCAATATTTGTCGATTTATCCTAGATACACCTGTAATGAATCGTCCTTTAAAAGCCTATGACCCTCTAAAAGAATTTACTGCTAATACTGATATTGCAGGTGAAAATGCCCTGCCCATTGAACAACCCATTCAATTAAACTGCAAAGCAAATAAGGTTTTAATTTTAGAAGTGGCAGAGTCAGGTGTTTATCAATGTAGCAGTAATATACGTTACGATAGTAGCCCTGTTTCACAATCAACCTGTCGCCTGAGCTTTAATGGTATTTACAGCATGTCATTTTCTGTTAATGGTACCGATGGCAAAGTCATCAATGTACAGGGATTAGAAGTAAATCTAGAGAAAGGTTTACATCAGCTCAATATTAATTTTGTGCAAGCAGGGTTAGAAATAGAAAGTCTGAGTTTTATACTAAAAAGATAAGCTGTCAGTTTTTAGCTGTCAGCTGTCAGTAAGTTCAAAATCAGGCTGACGGCTGACACTAAAATAGCTTTTATTCTTTTAACAAGCTAATCACGTTTTTTAATGCGCTTAGGAACTGATTTACTTCTGTTAGCGTATTGTAAAATGAAAATGATACTCGTACTGTCCCTTCACAGTTAAGCGCACTTAACAAAGGCATCGCACAATGACTACCACTGCGTACTGCAATGCCCTGTGCATCCAATAACATAGCAATATCGCTATGATGCTCCTCAGCAACACTAAAACTTATCGCGCCGGATTTAGGTATACCAGCGGAAAAAACAGAAACCTCGGGAATCGCCAGCAAACCACTCTCTGCAACCGCTAATAACATTTGCTCATGTAACATCATCATTTTCTGATCATATTGACTCAAAAACTCAATAGCGCAGCCTAAACCAATAACACCAGCAATATTAGGTGTGCCGGCTTCAAACTTGAAGGGCAAATCGTTATAAATAGTTTCAGTAAAGCTCACACTTTTGATCATTTCTCCCCCTCCCTGCCAAGGAGGAAGTGCCTCTAATAATTCTTGTTTTCCATATAAAACACCTACACCAGTGGGGGCAAATAATTTATGAGCAGAAAACAGATAATAATCACAATCTAATGCCTGTACATCTACTGGCATGTGCGCAACGGCTTGGGCCCCATCAATAATAACCTGCGCATCCACTTGATGAGCAAGGTTAATAATCTCTTCAATCGGATTAACAATCCCTAAGGCATTGGAAATATGTGCAACAGAGACAAATTTAGTGCGCTTATTTAGCAATTTCAGATAAGCATTTATATCTAAACTATTATCTTCTTTTAAAGGGATCACTTTTAACACAATATGTTTAGAAGCGACTAACATTTGCCAAGGCACAATATTAGCATGATGCTCAAGAGTGCTAATAATCACTTCATCACCTGCTTGTAATTGCGATGCAAAAACATGAGTGAGCAGATTAAAGCCTTCTGTCGTACCCTTTGTCCAGATAATTTCTTTATGGCTTTTAGCATTAATAAACTTTTGTACTGTTAAACGGGCTTGTTCAAAAGATGTGGTTGCTTGACTGCTTAAGTGGTGACTTGCACGATGTACATTAGCATTGTTATTCAGATAGTAGTGAGTAATTGCTTCAACTACTGACATTGGTTTCTGAGTGGTTGTCTGCATTATCAAGGTAAATCAACGAGTGGTCATTGACCTGTTGATCTAAGATAGGAAATTGTTCACGGAAATCATTTACTGAAAAAAGTTTATGTTGCATTTTCTTTACCCTTATCATTTCCGTTAATCGCTATATTACGATTGCTATATTATTGCGGTTGAAAGTAAAAAAGCGCTATTTGCTTATAACAAATGCGCTTTCTTTACAAAGACCATACCTAAAGTATTTACAGACCGTTGCGTCCTTCAATCATCAAACGTTTCATTTCTGAGACTGCATTTGCAAAACCATCCACTACGGCACGAGCAACAATCGCATGGCCAATATTCAGCTCAATAATTTCAGGAAGAGCCGCAATCGGTTTAACATTATGATAATTAAGACCATGACCTGCATTTACTTTAATGCCAGCATTATGTGCGTAAGTTGCCGCTGATTTAATACGTTGTAATTCAGTTTCTTGCTCAGCTTCATCCTTTGCATCAGCATACTGACCAGTATGTAATTCAATATAAGTAGCACCGGTTTTAATAGCGAGCATCAATTTGATCATTTTCAGGGTCAATAAATAGTGATACTTGGATGTTAGTCGCATTTAAGCGCTCAACTGCAGAAGCTATTTTATTGTAAGAACCAACAACATCCAAACCACCTTCCGTAGTTAGTTCTTCACGTTTTTCAGGGACTAAACAAACAAAAACTGGTTGTGTTCGAATCGCAATATCAACCATTTCATCGGTGACAGCCATTTCAAGATTCATGCGCGTTTGTAAGGTCTGTGCAAGCACAGCAACGTCTCTATCGTTAATATGTCGTCTGTCTTCGCGTAAATGGATAGTAATACCATCTGCACCCGATGTTTCTGCAATAGCGACTAAATGAGCAGGTTCAGGAAAACAGGTGCCACGAGCATTACGCAGTGTTGCGATGTGATCGATATTAACGCCTAATAATAATTTACTCATGATGTTCCTCTATTTCGAGCCTGCAAAAAGGCCTCGACTGTTTATATAGTTTGCCCCTAAAAAAGGGAACTAATGCTTAATGTTTATTGATAACATTTTATTTTGAAGCGACAAAAAGAGCCCTGCTATGTAATGGTTTACCACCCAATAAATGAGCTAGAGCTTGGCGACAAAAACGTTTCTGTCGCCTGTAAAGAATCTGGCTCAGAAAAGTCACGATAAGCTAATGCTTGAATCTGTTTACCGGTATAAATATGTTGTTTATTATGGATCGCTTGCTTAGCAAAAAAACCTTCCTGTTGCAGGTATTGATAATCAAAACCGCATTCAAGTTGCTCACCACTGTAAATATCTTGATCAAAATTAACACCATACCCTAAGGTTTCCAATAGTGTTAATTCAAAATTCCTCAGACCTATTTGCGGGTCATCATCACCAGCAATCGACAGTAAAGTATCTTGATAAACGTTAAACAATCCATCACAGGCCGTTTCTGCCTGTAATAAATGATACAGTAGCTCATTGATATACATAGCCATGTATAAACGATTGCCCGTTAAAGGCACCACTTGTGTTTGTGCTTCAAGAGATTTTACGGTCTTTAAGCTACCACGGCCAAAATAAGTCGCTTGTAATAAAGTAAAAGGTTGCGCCGTACCTCTTCGCATACGTGTTCCGCTTCGCCCACCTTTAAAGATAAGACTGACTTTACCCACATCCTGACAAAACAAATCCAATAACTGACTGGTCTCTCGATAGGGTCTGCGATGTAAAATAAATGCGTTGTGGCACTCAACTGACATAGATGTTTGTTTCTCGAAAAAGTCCGATTATTAAGACAGTTTAATGGCGATTTATTTAGTAATAAAAATTAATAATGCTTCAGCGCTAAGATATTTGGTACTAAATCAAGGAGGAGACACGCAGTTTGCAGTTGCAAATGAGTATCTCCGACGCCGAGTTAGTGCTAAAGATCAACGCGATTAAACATTATTTTCCAGAGTAGTCGTCACTGTAGCCTAGACTATGCAATGCACGCATATCATCTGACCAACCAGTTTTCACTTTAACCCAAACCTCTAAAAACACTTTAGCATCAAAAAGCTCTTCCATATCAAGACGTGATTGTGTGCTAATCGCTTTAATTTTTTCGCCTTTGTTACCAATGACCATACGTTTTTGACCATCACGCTCAACCAAAATCAAGGCATTAATATGCAATATTCCGTTGGCTTGTTGTTTGAACTGCTCAATTTCAACGGTTACTGAATAAGGTAATTCGTCTCCTAAATAACGCATTAATTTTTCACGAACAATTTCAGAGGCCATAAAACGAGAAGAACGATCGGTAATATAATCTTCAGGAAAATAAAACTCTGACTCAGGTAAAATTTCTTGCGACCATTGACGTATTTTCTCTATGTTGTCACCTTTTTTAGCTGACATTGGTAAAATATGTTTAAAATTATAACGTTTACCTAATTCTTCTAAATGCGGTAACAATAACTCTTTATCTTCGACGTTATCAATTTTATTAACGGCTAAAATAACTGGACATTTTAAGTATTCAAACTTACTTAACACCATCTCATCATCTTCGTTCCAATGTGTTCCTTCGACCACAAAAATGACCATTTCAACGTCATTAATTGAGCTAGAGGTCACGCGATTCATTAAACGATTAATGGCACGCTTTTCTTCGATGTGTAACCCTGGAGTATCAACATAAACCGTTTGGTAATCACCGTCGGTATCAATACCTAAAATACGATGGCGCGTGGTTTGTGCTTTACGTGATGTAATACTGACTTTTTGTCCAAGTAAGGCATTAATTAACGTCGATTTACCGACATTAGGACGACCTACAATCGCCACTAATCCACATTTTTGTGTCATGATTTATCTCCTAATAATGCCTCAAGCATTTTACCCGCCGCGATTTGCTCGGCTTTACGGCGACTGGTACCTTTACCTTCTACCGCTTCAATACCATCTATACGACAAGACATAGTAAATTGCTGATTGTGTGCTTCGCCTTTTATATCTAATACTTCATATTGAGGTAAAGGTTGCTTGCGAGATTGTAAATGCTCTTGCAAACGTGTTTTAGGATCTTTTTGGCTAATACCAGGTTTTATTGTCTTTAAACGACTATCAAACCATTTTAAAATTAGTGCCTTAACCGTATCGATATCGGAATCTAAAAATGTAGCACCAATAATCGCTTCTACGCCATCGGCAATAATTGAATCACGACGGAAGCCACCACTTTTTAATTCTCCTGGCCCTAATATCAAACAATCACTCAGGTTAAATTCTCGTCCCACCTCTGCAAGCATTTTTCCACACACTAAGGTTGCTCGCATACGGCTAAGATCACCCTCGGTTACCTTAGGAAAACGCAAATAAAGATCCGTCGAAATCGCAAAGCTTAATATTGAATCACCAAGAAATTCTAAGCGCTCATTATGCGCACCAAGTGCACTGCGATGTGTCAGCGCCTGCTTTAATAAAGAAAAATCATTAAAGGTATAACCTATGCGTTGTTCTAAGCGCTTTATTTCTGCTTCTTTCATTTCATCACTCATTTGATACTACCAATGCGGTCAAATCGAACGGCACTTGGAACCCAAGTAGGTAATAAATCATTTGCATCACGATAGAATTCAAAACTGATCCAGGTAGCAATCGCTTTACCGACTAGATTTTGCTCAGGAACAAACCCCCAGTAACGGCTATCTTTACTATTGTCACGGTTATCTCCCATAACAAAATAATTACCCTCTGGAACGACCCACTCATAGGCAACAGTTTTAACATCATCCTGTTGATAATAATAAGCGACATGGTCACGACGATTTGGGTTCACAATAATTTGGTGTGCAACCGAGCCTAAAATTTCACTGTAAAGTTGCATTGTTGATTCTTCATCTTTGAATTTTTGATCACCTAAAAATTGCATATCCAGAGCTTTATAATTACCACATTGTGCTTCTTCACAAGCAGGCACTAAATAAAGTTGTTTGTCTTTATATACAACTCGATCACCAGGCAAGCCAACCACACGTTTAATAAAATCAACGCGCTGGTCTTCAGGGTATTTAAACACAGCAACATCACCACGCTCAGGTGAGCCCATAGGAATTAATGTATTTTGCCAAACCGGTTCTTTCACACCGTAGGAAAACTTCTCTACTAAAATGAAGTCACCAATTAATAATGTTGGCATCATCGAACCCGATGGAATTTGAAATGGTTCATATAAGAATGAGCGCAGTACAAATACCACCGCAATCACAGGAAAAAGTGAGCGCGCATTTTCGATAACAACATTTTCAGGGTGAATTTGAGCCAGTGTTTTTTCATCTAAACCGACTTCAGCTTGATCCTGTGCGACCTGACGGGCGACTTTACGCGCAGGGCCCCAGGTTAATTTATCAATCACCCAGATAATCCCGGTGACAAAGGTTAAAACCACTAATATTAATGCAAAAGTATTTGCCATTTTATTTTCCTAGTGTTTAAAAGAAAATGCGCCACAGGTGCAACGCATTGTTTTTAAAATGAGAAAGAACGAATAAACACGCGACTATTTATCTTTACCGATATGTAAAACCGCTAAGAACGCTTCTTGAGGAATGTCGACATTACCAACCGACTTCATACGTTTTTTACCCTCTTTCTGTTTCTTCAAGAGTTTTTTCTTACGGCTAATATCACCACCATAACATTTTGCTAATACATTCTTAGTCAGTCTGCTTAACCGTTGAACGTGCAATAATTTTGCTACCAATGGTACGCTTGTATTGCAATATTAAACATTTGTCTAGGAATGAGATCTTTCATTTTTTCGACTAAGTCTCGACCGTAAGTTTCTGAATTAGCACGATGAGTAATTAATGCTAATGCATCAACACGCTCACTATTAATCAATACGTCAACACGTACCATGTCTGCTGGTTCAAATTTAATAAAATTATATTCTAACGAAGCGTAACCACGACTAGTTGATTTCAAACGGTCGAAGAAGTCCATCACAACCTCACCCATTGGGATATGATAAGTTAATGCGACTTGGTTACCGTGATAAACCATATTTGTTTGTACACCACGTTTTTCGATACATAGGGTAATTACGTTACCCAAATAATCTTGCGGTACAAGCATATTACACTCTGCGATTGGTTCGCGGATTTCTTGAATATTATTGACAGGCGGTAACTTTGCAGGGCTATCAACATACTGCACTTCACCATCACTTGTTTCAACTTCATAAATTACTGTAGGAGCTGTGGTGATAAGGTCAATGTCATATTCACGCTCTAAACGCTCCTGGATAATCTCCATGTGTAATAAACCAAGGAAACCACAGCGGAAGCCAAAACCTAGTGCCGATGAGTTTTCTGGTTCATAAAATAATGAAGCATCATTAATACTCAATTTTCCTAACGCATCACGGAAGCTTTCATAATCATCAGAACTAACTGGGAAAAGTCCAGCGTAAACCTGTGGTGTGACACGTTTAAAACCACCAAGCGCCTTAGGTGCAGGATCACTTGCTAAAGTAAGAGTGTCACCAACAGGTGCACCTAGGATCTCTTTAATACCGGCAATTACATAACCTACTTCACCCGCTTTTAAGATACCCGTTTCAAATTGTTTAGGGGTAAAATAGCCTACTTTGCCAACAAGGTGTACGCCGCCAGTCGACATAACTTTCATTTTATCGCCGACTTTAATTTGGCCGTGTTTGATACGAACTAAAGAAACAACACCTTGATAGCTATCAAACCAAGAATCAATAATTAACGCTTGTAACGGTGCATTAACATCTCCCTCTGGAGGCGGAATGGCACGCACAATTTCTTCTAATACTAAGTCGACACCTAAACCGGTTTTCGCAGAAACAACGTACTGCAGTGCTGGCATCGATACCAATAATATCTTCAATTTCTTGGCTTACACGTTCAGGCTCAGCGACTGGTAAGTCAATTTTATTTAAAATAGGAACAACTTCTAGGTCCATATCTAATGCGGTATAACAGTTAGCTAAGGTTTGTGCTTCAACCCCCTGCCCTGCATCAACTACTAATAAAGCACCTTCACAGGCGACAAGTGAACGAGATACTTCATAGGAAAAGTCCACGTGCCCAGGTGTATCGATGAAATTTAGCTGATAAATTTCACCATCAGAAGCTTTATAATCAAGAGTCACACTTTGTGCTTTAATTGTGATGCCTCGTTCACGTTCAATATCCATTGAATCAAGAACTTGAGCGGCCATTTCACGTTCACTTAATCCACCACAGGTGCTAATTAAACGATCAGATAATGTCGATTTACCATGGTCAATATGAGCGATGATTGAGAAGTTACGAATATTTTTCATTAAACGGCTAATACCTTACTAATAGAGTGCGTTGATACACATACCTAAACCACCTATACATAACAAGAAGCTTGGGTATACAATGACTCGGCATTCTAGCGAATTTGTAGTCAGATCACCATCTTTAAAAATTACAAAATAATTCATAAAAATGAGCTAATTTTAGTATTCAAATTGAGCTAGCAAAAAGTTAATTATTTCCTTTATTTATTACCTAACAAACATTATCTTGTGTAACTCTTTTATTTGATTAGAAAAAAATAAATAGACTAAGAATAATTTTTAGACTGAATACTTTTCTTTAACAAACTGCTTTTTTTCGTTAGCAATTCGAGAGTTAAGTATAATAAAAAATCGATTGCTTATTCTTCAAGCGTGCCCTAATTCACAAAATAGGACAGTTGTTACTCTACTTAATTCTCATTTTGTTAAAGAAATTAACGTAATTTGCGAAATTAGCTTACAATACATTAGCTTTTTTAAGGATGATTAATTACGTAGGCACATGAGCCAGCACAGAAACACTGGTTAATGATGTTAACTACAGGGGCATCCTAAAAAGGTTTAATGAGTAACGCTTTATTTACCCTATTTACCCTATTTACCTTTGAGGTTATTTTATTATGAAGTCAAACACTTCAATTTTGCTTGTTATCGCCATTGCGATTGTAGGTTTTATCGTTATAAATGTTGTACCCTTCTCAATTCCGTCACCTGTTGCATTTGCACTTGGCGCTATCATCGCCGGCTTTGCAGTTCAGTCAACTTCTAAAGGAAAAACGTCTCCTGCAGAAGAAGGTAGTAATGAACCTGAAGGTGAGTTTGTAACAACAACGCTTTACGTGGGAAATTTACCTTACCGTGCAAACGAAATGGCAATTCGTACACTTTTCGCTGAACAAGGAAAAGTACTTTCTGTTCGTTTAATGAAAGACAAACACACAGGTAAACGTCGTGGATTCGGATTTGTTGAAATGCCAGAGAAAGATGCACAAAAAGCAATTAATGCATTAAATGAGAAAGAGTTTCAAGATCGCTCTCTGAAAGTACGTGAAGCAAATGAACGCACTCCACGCACAGAGCAACCTGCTCAGAATTAATTTTTAATCCTATTTCAGGTTAAAAGATAAACGCTCAAATGAGCGTTTTTTTGTGTCTGGAATAACGCGCATTAGCCTCGAAGCGATTAGTCATTAGTCTTTTTGGGCTAAATCTAACAAGAACGCAAACTCCCTAGCTGTATCTTCGAAGTGTTGGAAGCGACCTGATTTTCCTCCATGTCCCGATTCCATATCAGTATATAAAAGTAGTTGATTATTATCTGTTTTCATTTCTCTTAACTTCGCAACCCATTTAGCTGGCTCCCAATACTGCACCTGAGAATCGTGTAACCCAGTTGTCACTAACATATTTGGATAGTTTTGCGCCTTCACTTGATCATAAGGACTGTAGGAAAGCATATAATTATGGAAAACTTTATCATTTGGATTCCCCCATTCATCATACTCACCAGTGGTTAAAGGAATGCTTTCATCAAGCATAGTAGAAACAATATCAACAAAAGGAACGGTCGCCACAACCCCCTTATATAATTCAGGGGCTTGATTAATTACCACGCCCATAAGCATTCCACCAGCACTGCCTCCCATAGCAAAAACACGTTCTTTATCGCCATAGTTTTGCTCAACTAAACTTTTAGAAACATCAATAAAATCGTTAAAAGTATTTTTTTTATTGAGTAGTTTTCCTGATTCATACCAATCTCGTCCAAGTTCTTCGCCACCACGAATATGCGCAACCGCATAAACAAAGCCACGCTCCAATAAACTTAGATTCGCACTGCTAAAACCTATATCCATACTGTAACCATAGGAGCCGTAAGCATAAATCAATAACGGATTATTATGATTAAAAAACGCTTTATGGTATACCAGTGAAACAGGTACTTTCACCCCATCTCGAGCAGTTACCCAAACGCGCTCACTCTGATAGTTTTCACTATTAAAAGGCTTTTGCTTGCCATCGACATCGTTAAACAAGCCCATCACTTGAGTCTGTTTTAACAGCTCTGTTTTACCAGTATTTAAATCCAATTCATACACAGTGGAAGGTGTCGTGAAAGAGGTGTATTGGTAACGAAACTTCTCTGTGTTTCGGGTCAGGATTATAATGACTAAAAACGGTATAAACAGGATCTTGAAAGGTTAAGATTTTAGACTCACCAGAGGCAATATTGATTTGTCGTAGCTTGCGGTAAGCCATCAAAACGTTCTTCTACGATAATCCAATTATTAAGTAACTCATAACCCTCTAATAAAGTATCTGGGCGTGATTCGATCAAAGTTTGCCAATCATCATAATGTGAATGTACGGCTTTAGAGGAGGTTTTTAGTGCAAAGTTTTTACCACTGCTATTAGTGCGGATATAAAAGGTATCTTGCAGATGATCAATACTGTATTCGTGATCTTTTTGACGAGGTAAAAAGAAACAAACTGCCCATCTGGTGTATTCGCATCCAATAATAAACACTCAGAGGTTTGAGTACTATCAATACAAATCACAATATATTGCTCTGAGCGTGTTTTATAAAGGTTGACATAAAAAGTATCATCTAGCTCTTCATAAACCAACACATCATTCGCTAAATCATCACCTAAAAAATGTCGATAAACCCGGTAAGGTAATAAGGTTTCAGGGTGTTTTTTGACATAAAATATGGTCTTATTATCATTTGCCCAAACTACTGCGGAGACATCTTCAATAACATCCTCTAAGTCTTGCCCTGTTGCAAGATTTTTGAAACGTAATGTATATTGGCGACGGCTCAGAGTATCCTCAGAATAAGCTAATAACATAGAGTTAGGTGATAGTGTCAAATCACCTAGCTCATAATAAGCATGCCCTTGTGCACGTTGATTGCAATCTAAAAAAACGCTTTCCGTTGTTTGTTGCTGACCATCTACTGTGCCTTGATAGCGACTATAAACACTAAAGTCTTTACCTTCATCAAAGCGTGAGATATACCAAAACCCTTTTTTAAAATAAGGGACGGATTCAAGTGCAGGCTCTTGACGGGCAACCATTTCATCATAAAGTGTTGCTTGTAATTCGCTTAATGGCGACATTTGAGCCTGAGTGTACTCATTTTCTTGATTTAAATAATCCAACACCTCTGGGTTTTCACGTTTATCATCACGTAACCAAAAATAATCATCTTTGCGTTGGCATTGATGAATTTCATGGATATAAGGTTTTTTAGTTGCCATTGGGGCAGTATTTTTAGTCTGATTGATAGTCATGATAGAGGCTCTTAGAAAAAAGTATTTCATCATAACATGATAGTTTTCAATTTAATCTACACAGTCTGGTCAGATTTAATTATTTCTAGGTCAGTGATCCTAATGTATTTATCCCGCGTATCTATTTTTGAACACACAAACTGACGAATCATAATTAAAAGGGAAATATCATGTTAAAAAAATTACTTACTACTATTTCAATTGTCGTTGCTAGCTTTGCATTCATTCCTGCTTCATACGCAAATCATCACGGCGAGAAAAAAGACATTGTTGATGTTGCCGCTGAAAATGGTTCATTTAATACTTTAGTGGCGACCGTTAAAGCGACCGGATTAGTTGAAACACTCAAGGGGGAAGGTCCATTTACCGTTTTCGCTCCAACTGATGACGCTTTTGCGACCTTACCAGAAGGCACCGTTGATATGTTATTGAAACCAGAAAACAAAGATAAATTAGTGGCAGTTTTAACCTATCATGTCGTGGCAGGCAAAGTAATGGCAGACTGATGTTGTTAAAATGACTAATGCGACCACAGTACAAGGACAAGATGTAATGGTTAAGGTTGTAGGTGATAAAGTCATGATCAATGATGCGCATGTTGTAATGGCTGACGTTAAAGCAAGTAACGGGGTGATACACGTTATTGATAAAGTATTGTTACCAAAATAATAGCTAAAATGATGGCTTAGAAAATGTAGAAAATGTAAAAAAGGAAACATGATCTTTGATTATGTTTCCTTTTTTAATTCTAATTATTACCCTGAAGCCATAGTTAACGTTCAAAGAACACTAATTTGGGGAAGTCTCTATTTCTAATATTGAAATTAATTGTAATGCCTCCTGCCGATTAGTACCACAAACATCAATACCAGCCTTAAACTCATCACACAAGCTCGGTCTTGCAGGATCAGTAAATATTTTACATAAATAATCTTCGCTCAAGTGTAAACATTTTACTCCTGCGGGTTTTCCATTTGGCATTCCCGGTAAAGGGGTATTGATCGAAGGTGCAATACAACAGGCACCACAACTATTTCTACATTGCATAAAATGCTATCTAATTAAGTATAATAGTTAGTAAGTATACTTTATTGCTAAAATATAGAAATGCTCTAGGAGTTTATAATTATGCCCCCACTTTTAAAACAATATAAAGTACAAACAAATCAATACTAATCATGTTCATGACGAAGTAATTCTACACTTAGCGTAATAGGAGACACGACTCCAAACTCGAAGGGGTTAACCACAGATCTAGAATTAAAATAAACTTCACCATCGACCTTAATCAAGGCTTGCAAATCATAATGATGGTCTATTTTTATCACATGATGAGGTATAGCCAGCTGAATAAGAAATGGGGGACTATTTTTTATCGTTCTAGAGGCATGACTAACCATAAAAGGCGCATCAACTTTAGTGGTATCGTGCAAGCTTACTTCAAGCATTGCTCCTTCTGGTAAAACCATTGAGTCATAATATACCACTTCAGTCTGCAACAAACTTATTGCTTCATCCTTCATCATTGCTTGATCATCACAGCCATTTAAAAAAATAGCAGACATCATGGTCAAAAATAAATAGAAAGTACGTTTATGTTGCATGTAAACCTCAAAAAAATCACACTAACAATTTAGAGACAAAGTTTTTAAAATAGTTCAAAATCTTATTCAATTGATATTTAATGCCAGAATTTAAAGGTTTAACCACTTGCGTACTAATTTAATCACACCAACAGGTTTTAAAAAGCTCAAACAAGAACTTAATTATTTATGGCAAGAATACCGCCCAGAAATAACTGAAAAAGTGGCCTGGGTCGCTAGCCTTGGTGATAGAATCTGAAAATGCTGATTACAAAGAGAACAAACGATTATTACGTCAAATTGATTCGCGTATTCGCTTTTTAAATAAACGTTTAGAACAACTCACGGTTGTCGAACCAAGCAAACAGCAACAGGGTAAAGTCTTTTTTGGGGCTTGGGTTGATATTGAAAATGAACAGGGCGAACAAAAGCGCTTTAAAATCGTTGGTCCCGATGAAATTTATCAGCGTGGTGAAGTGATACAACGCAAAGATTATATTTCTATCGATAGTCCTATGGCACGAGCGCTATTAAAAAAGAAGTTGATGATGAAGCTGTTGTTAACACACCAAGTGGTTTAATCACTTGGTATGTTAATAACATTAATTATGAAATATAAACATATTATGGTGATTGATATTATCAGTTAACGTCAGTAGCCATTACTTTTAAGGTTGCCATCGTGATGTCGTTAGCATCAAGCTTAAAAGTAACCACTGAATCCGATGCTAATGTCAGTGAAATATTATCACTCCCGTCTAATGCTAAAGTTTCACCGAGCACCAATATTTCTGTCGTACCGTAATTAATGGTACTCCAGGTAGGATCGGCCACTTTAAACTGATAAGTGCCAGCATCTAAGTTGATTGTTGTGTTATAGACGCCATCTCCAACGAAGGTCATCGCATTTGTATCTCCCCAGCCATTCATATCACCACGTACGTGCGGAATTACATCAGCAAAGGGAGGAATAGAAGAAAGCTCTTTTGTACTATGATCAACCGCTAAGCCAGTCCCTTGTATAGCAGTTTGATTTTTCACAAATACAGCAGAGGTTAAGGCTGGAACAGTAAACTCATTTCCACTAAAAGAGGCCGTTCCATCAACTAATGTTGGATGTAATGTAAACCCCGTCGCCCCATTTATAGGAAATACTATTTGCTCATTAGTGGCATTGATTATCGTGACAATGGCATCAATAGCAGGGTCTAAATCTTCGCCAGCAGAAATACCATCATCAATCGTCATGACAATTAAACCAGCAATAGAATCAACGCCTGTATTACGAAAATCAACTCTTTCTTTTACCTCTGCTTCAGTTTCAAGGCTGAACAAAGGCGAACTGGTACGAATGTTTAAAAGCTCTTTAAAACGCGTATTTGTCCATTCAATATCTGCAGAGCTAGGCTGTGCATTGACGTCACTAATAATGGTTTTAATTAATGGCCAATTAGCGCCATCTTTATCTTCCCTTGGCAAACCAACATTCCAATTATTATCACTCATATCGTAATTGACGATATTAAACCAATCACCAGAGTCGTAACTATCACGTTGCATTGATTTCGAACGTAATAATTCAGAGCCCATATGCAGGAAAGGAATGCCTTGTCCGAGCATATTCGTGCTTAATGCCAATATTTGCATTTGAGCACGTTGCTCTGGTGTTACTTGAGAGGCAACCTTGTACATATTATTGTCCCAAAGAGTCTGATTATCGTGCTTAGACACATAGGAAATATTTTCTTGTGGATCTAGCGTGTAACCCGCTTTTTGACCATTATAGTCAATATCTTGGCCTCGTTTAGTCTCACCTGCTTGATCTAATAAAACAAAGTTAGCTAAGTTACCCGCCATGCCTAAACGGATTAGATCTGTATCGACTCTTAGCTTATTGATAGATTCTGTTTCATTAGTTTGCTGTGCATTCCAAACACCCGCATTTGCAAAACCTTGGTTAATACGTAATGTATCTCCTCCATCAAAAGGACCACCTCCACGAACAGCATCACGCATTCGGTCTGAAAAAGTACCTATTTCAGTGCCTGCCATATTAGCTTGTGTTGCCTGTACAAATAATGCGTCATCTTGTACTTCACCAAAGTTCCAACCTTCTCCGTAGAAATAGGTATCTTCATCAACTAATTTAACGGCATGACTAATGAATCGAGCATAAGTTGTTTAGGCTGATGGCCCATTAAATCAAAACGGAAACCATCAACTTTATAATCTTTTGCCCATGTCACCAAAGAGTCAGTCATTAATTTACCCATCATGACATTTTCTGTAGCAGTATTTGAACAACAGGTTGATGTTTCAATATAACCAGAGGCATTTAAGCGCTGGTAATACCCAGGGACAATTTTATCCAACACAGATTTATCATCTATACCAGCCGAATTAGTATGGTTATATACAACATCCATAATAACGCGATAACCCATTTCATGTAGTTTCATTATAAGCGTGCGAAACTCTTCAATACGGATAGTGCCTTTAGCATTTGTTGCGTAACTGCCCTCAGGTGTGGTGTAGTGGAAAGGATCATACCCCCAGTTGAAACTATCCAACATGCGTAAATCGTTCATTAAAGCTTGCGCATCAGCAGACTGTGGGCCATAACCTTCGAGTACTTCGCGTATTGTTGATTGACCAACACCTGTATCACATATGTTAGCACTTGCATTTAATTTACAAAGTTTTGCCACTGTATCATTCAATTCCACTCTTAATGCAGGATCTTCATTAACCGTTGCAATATCAAATACATTCATTAAGTGAATAACATTTAAACCATTTGCGACAAGTGATGTTAATTGCTTAACACTTTCACGCTCAGTTTCTGTAATGGCCATATATTTACCATCTAACTCATCTGTTCCACCATCACCGGGTGCAGAACTTAAATCACGAAGATGTGTTTCATAAATCACCTGCGCTTCAGGATTATTCACAGTAGGAATAATATGTGTATCCCAATCAACAGGCTTTGCCTCAATTGATAAATCTACTACTTGAGAATACAAACTATTGCTAGATAAGCTCAAAGAGTAAGGGTCGGTGACTTGTAACGTTTCAACGCTATCAAGGGCCGAATGATAAACCGTCACTTCGTAGCGATAATATTTGCCAAGTGCATCAGCAACCATTTGCTCCGTTTCCCAAGTACCATTTGCTTTACGTCGCATTGGCAATACAGCACCTGGTATCATGTTCAAATTATCATCATAAAGATAAAGCGAAACATTTTTTGCCGTCGGCGCCCATAATTTAAAAGAGGCACCATTGCCAGAGACAATTGCACCTAATGCTTCATTTTGCGCACCTTCTGAGATGGCATATACAGCATCTAATCCAGGAGCAAGTTGAACGCCTGTCGCATCAAATACTTGCCCTTGCGCATTTTTAGCCACCAATACTAACTGGCCATTAACTAAAGTATCTATCGAAATGCCTTCAGGCAATGAAAAAGTAAAACCTGCATAATCACTATAACGCTTAGCGACATCAGTGAGAGCATCTTCAATAAGAGGGATGGCAATTGTTTCAGAAGTAATGACTCCAGTATTATCATTTATTTCAAAACCGCCATTTTCTAGGTAATGCATTTCGTAAGAGTCTGCGCTCCCTACCTGCCAAGCGATACTTGTAGCATCAATTAAGACACCTTTTGTTCCTTCATATACAGACAAGGCACTTGGTGTCATAGAAAGATCTGCTTTACCCTGAACAAGGTAAACATTTTTACCTAATGATTGCATATCCCATTGGCGATCTCCTCCTGGCTCTTTTTCACCGCCTTTATGCATAATATAAGTCACACAGGTCGCACCAGGCTTTAATGGAATATCATAAACGCCACCATTCTCACCCTCACTGATTGCCAATAAAGGATTATCCCAATCCGTGACCGCACTATCAGTCGCGCCATCACAATTTGGGTCATCATTCCAAATATGTAACCCCCAACCATCATAGTTAGCATCTTTGCGCAGGTAATTAAGCGTAGCTATATTGCTTACTTCTGGGTTTGATTCAATGGGACTTGGCTCAAGAACCTCATCAGAGTCTGAAGTAGTTTTTAATTCACTAGTATCACAAGCGAACAGTATTGTGGCGACAAATAGAGGTACACTAAAACGGGCTATTTTTTTGAATTTAAATTCCATTTTGATTCCTGTTTTTAATAATAAAGATAAATTTGCTCGACATTGAATTAATGATTGAAAGTAAGGCATTAATCTAAACGAGCGAGATTCATACAAAAAACGCAGTAAAACGAAGCACGATATTAGGTAGTCAAGCACAGAGTATGAAATGCTTTTTTGATGCATTATTCATAGAAAAAACAAATTACTCTGTATAAGTAGAGATCTAAAACAACTACTTACGAGATGAAATCTGTCAATAAAAAGCTATTTTGAGTTGATCGAATAAACAGGTTTACCTCTAAAACCTTGAATAAATGCCTATTAATCAAGCACCAAAAAAGGCAATTGTTATTTACAAATTATTAATGAATAGGAAAGGGATAAGTTCGCGTTGAAGATCACTTTTTCTTAGATAAAACAAAGAGTAGTAGTCGAATATACTATGTTTTTTACTGTTCACAGATAATAATACCAATTCCGTTAATTTAATGATCAAATATTACGCAGGAAAAAGGAGCTAGTTTAAGGCGGAAGTTGCTTAGGTGTAAATGCAAGCATTTACACCTTTAATGGTTATTCCCTTTACAAGACTTCCAACGCGAAAATAGCTTTTTTTAACCAGTAAAATTGATCACTTATTTAGTGGAATTGGTATAAGCACAATCAATATGAAGTAGATTTATAAAGGAAGTATGGAAAGTTTGATAATAGGATATCCCTGCCACAGGATATCCTAGTTTAAATGGATATTTTAGTTTCTTTTATTAATAGAAAATTAACAATAGCAGTGTGTTAAGGACAACGAGAGACCATCACTTTTTCAGGTAAACCAGCACCGGAGAACTTTAAACTCCAAACATATTTACCCGCTTCAGGTAACATAGCGACCGTATCCTTTCCGTAACCTCCGCTAATTAGTGTATTTTCAGTGCCCGGTTTCACCACCAAACCATCAGCAGTAAACTGCGGTGACCAAGATTTACTTGCATATTGCATTCGATAACTACCTGCATCTTCATCAACTACTACTTGATAAGTATTATCTCCTTTATATTCAAAAGCACGTTTATCTATATGCTTCCAATTGGCATCCGGAAAATCACCAACCACATAGATGGTCTTATCGATAGGTCCTTTTTGTTCGACAGTTGGGTTATCACACTGTGCCATAAAACCAGATCCAGCGATGGCCATAGTATTATTCTTTTGTTTTACAGCCACTAAAGAAGGTGATTCAATTTTCAAGAATTTAGCTTCAAAAGCATTTAATGGAATTAAATATTGCCCTGCATTTATTGAAAAGGATTCACCTGTTATTAAATCAACTAAATCCCCCTCTGAACCTGCACTTGATGCATTTATGACGATTTCACCATACTCAGATTGGGTGCTAACCATATACAATAAAACATCATTACCAGACTGTTTATGATCCACATACACGTCTTTATTTGCCATTATATTTACGCGCTTCCCTTGAGATAAAGCAGGATACTGCGCACGTAAGGTCATTAATTGAGACACATATTTTTTTAGATCAATTTGCGAGGCGCTAAGATCATTTAAATCAATGCTAACACCTTCTATTTTTGCACTTGAACGAGCGACATGGTCATCACATAGTCCATTAACTGCACAGCTTGAACTAGGTGCTTTTTCAGAGAAATTCTCTACCTGATCGCCAATTTCATCGCCATAATACAAAGTAATAGGTCCGCTATAAGCGGCTTGGAAAGAAAGTCTCGCTTTATGGCGTTGCCAGTATTCAGCCTCTTCCACATCAGTAATATTGCCACGTTGCAGTAAATCACCAAAGCGCACTAAATCATGATTACCAAGCATTAAATTCGGCTGTGCATGGTCAGGGTAAAGGCTATGTAATGACATGCCTTCATCTAGCCATTCACCACCTTTATTGCCATGTCCATTTTCGTTAACAGCAAAGGTTTCAACAATTCGACTGCGGACAGGAAAATCGAAAGCAGAGCATAACGCCGGATTCTCTGCTGAGCCATAACCCGTTTTATTAATATAGTTTTCGTTATTCCAAATTTCCGCGACCATGTAGCCAAGCGGATTAACTTCTTCACCATTTTCATTAATGTAGGTAACCGATTTAGAAGCGACATCTACACTTTTTCGTAATTCTGTCCATGCATCAGTTGGCACTTGATAAGCTTGATCTAAACGCCAACCGTCAATTTTTAACTCTGTAATCCAATAAGTTGCCACTTCTTTATAAAATGCCATACTTTCTGGATAGCTAACCGGGTTACTTTCCCCTGTGGTAAATTACCTTGAGGAGAAGCCACAATATTATCTTTATGATGGCCAAATACCCCATCAAAAAAAACATATAAGCCACGTTTATGTGCTTCATCCACTAACTCCTTTGCTTTTTCCATCGTTCCGAAACGTGGATCAATTGCAAAATAGTTACTGGCATAATAGCCTGTCGCATCGAGTCTATCTGCCCAATGATCTTGTCCTGCAATAGGCACTGAATCAAATATGGGGGTAAGCCAAATAGCATTTACACCTAAAGATTGAATATATTCCAGTGAATCAATAATGCCTTGCAAATCACCTTGATGATGGCTGGTTCCATATCCGGTGCCATAGCCAATATTTTCATCACCGTTCACAAAACTTTCAACCATCACCTGATACATTCGCAAATCATCAACTTTGGAAGTAATAGATGCATTACATGCATAAGGAATCATTGATTCTTTCGAGTCAGAAGTATCTGCGACATCAATGCTCATGCAAGCTGATAAAAATAATGTAGCAATAGGGGCAAGGTATTTTTTATGTAACAATTTATATTTGAGATTACATTTATTCACAATTTTCTCCTGCGATGGTTTATTTGTTAGTGGTTTCTAATGCTTTAATAAAAATGCTTTGAGCATCCTTTACGCCTACTTTTTTTGCCTCTTCTAATAAACTTAATGCTTTATCAAACTCTTTATTTTTGATTGCATCAGTCATTGACTGTTTATAAAAAAGTTCAGTTTCTGGCAGGACAGGTGTATCTATTGTTTGAGGGGATGTTGGTAATAATATTGCTTTGCTACCAAGTGCAGTCTTCAATTGCTGTGCTTTTAATGAAAGCGTTTTTATATTTAATTTCAACGAACCAAAACGCCCATAGATATATGATGGATCAGTCACCATTGGCATCACTTCACTAAATTCTTCAGCTCTTACCCTAGCCGGATGTTTCACTTTAATTGTTTTCCCTAAATATGATTCAGGTGTATAAATAATAAAATAAGGCGTTTTAGAGGCATCAAGTTCAATGTTTAATTGAAATTGACTAGCGGTAAAAGCGCTAGAGGTGGCAATGCTAAATTCATCTAGGTTGATACTTCTGACCACTTCAAAATCATGATTAAGAGTAACTAGCTTGGGCGCAAGCACAGAGTGATTGCTCATAAAACTAGAAAGGCCTAAGGATACTTTCATAGAGCGAGGTGAAAATTTAAATGCACTAAAATAACTATCACCATCGCTAAATCGTCCAATAGGTGAATCAGTCGCTAATTTAAATTCAATGTCTTCTTCACTCTCAAGCTGTATCCAGGGAAATTGAGAAAAATGGTCACAACATACCTCAGAGGTATCTATCGAAGAAATTGATTTTGATGGCAATTCCACAGAAGAGCATGCACTTAATAAAATAGCAGTTAATAAAGCTGTTAAACTATTCTTTATGTTCACATTGATACTCCTTTAAAACACATTAAGGCGACCTTAAAGACTGCCTTTTTTATTAGCGAAAAATAATTATTATTTAGAACCAAATTTCAGCATGTACACCAACAATCGTCTCTGATGTTGCATCTTCAATACCGATTTGACTTGCACTCGCTTTATCATCCGCAGAAATATAGCTGATATAAGGTTTGATTTGTGGACGGCCAAAGTAATCAGCATTAACCGTGAAAGCAACTGCTATTTCAGCGTTAAAGATGTCACTTTCAAGAGCATCACCAGAGCGTCCCCAGTAACCTTCGTCACCTTCTTCATGCCCATATGAAGCAGTAGCTTCAAGGCGAAGATTATCGTTTACTTTGTAAGATGGGCGTACTGCGAGCAATATAACGAACTAAGCCAGAAGCAGTAAATAATTCATCTAAAGCGACAAAATAAGTGAACTCTGAACCCATTTGCCAATTTTCAGAGATATTTAATACACCGTAAGAAGTTAGGAAAATAGACTCTGCATTATCATTACCACCAGCCCAGCCACCGAAGTTAACACCTCGATTTTGTGCCGTGCCTTTACCGTAAGCAATTGCTGTTTGCGTCCAACCATCTAGGCCATAATAACTAGAATTTAAAGTCATAGAAGCACCAAAACCATTGTCATCTTCAACATTTGCTTGCTTCATATATTTAAAGTCAAAGTCTAAACTACCAATACCTGCATCCACACCATAATAATAAAAATCATAAGATGTCAGGGTTGTACGCTCAACACCTGGAGAGGTTGAACCAGCATCAGGATCGGCTGTTACAATGGCAAAACCTGCTGTATTACCTGCTAATTTTGTTTGAATACCGGCACCAACACCCGATGATTGTTTCCAAAACTCACCCGATAAAATGCCTGCAGAACGATTTAAAAAGCGTTGACCAGCCCAAATAGACGTATCTTCACCTAGGAAAGAAAAGCCACCAATTTCTACAAAACCTTCTTTTATTTCAAACTGAGAGTCTGTATTTTGCTTTTGGCCACCTGAAGATGAATAAGCATAAGAATTACCATTACCAAACTCTGATCTGACAACAAAATTAGACCACACACCATTTTGATGCTCAGTATGTTTTTTGATTGTGAATTCAATTTGGTTAGTACTTTTGCCGTGTGGTTCCGCTGTTTTGTAATCAGGCTTACCAAATTCAGTATCCACTGATTCACCATCAAGCATACGTAAATTCATTGAGCCATAGCCATGCACTTCCCAGCCATCTTTTAATACATCTGTTGCTTTTTCAGCTAATACTGAGCCAGAAAATAAAGCAGTAGAAACCGCCACAGCTAATAAATTATATTTATTCATTTTCATTTTTAATTCCTTTCCATGTTTTTTCTTATAAATGCATTTAAAAAAACGTCTAAAATGCAACTTCTTTAGCTAATTAATCGTTATCACGAGTTTGAGTTAAGGGCGGTACCCAAACCCGTGATAAACCATTTTAAAAATCGTATCTGGAAGAAAAGGCTTCGGAAGATAACCTTGCTCTATTTAGCTTCCATTTACTTTTTTAATTAAGAATACGTATGAAAGTAATCAGGTGTCCTTAATTGGTGGTTATAATAGGAGGGTCATCAGCAAGCAGGAAATACAATTTATCCACGACATCCATAGAAAAAATGCATGGCTAATAGATAAAGCGTTAACTAAAACAAAAAATATTCTTAACTACCCGCATTGAGCAAAAAAAGCACATTCGAATATCGTGACAAAGCTCTCTTTAATTTTTTTAATATGAATTTTATGAAATAAAATAGAAAAATATTAAGAACAATTACGCCACTAAAAAACACATAATTTTTTAGCGACAAGCTCACATTTTATAACCATACAAAAATCAACATGCCAGCATTATTCACGCGCTAGATAACGCATTTTCACAATGAAATGCATTTTATCTATGGCTTATCAGAATAATCCATATTTCAACCCATCTTTTCGCTGGCATATCATGGCGACCAATTAATCTTGGTCTAGCGCTTATCCGTCGCATTATTTTTAAGACCCATTTTAACCGTATCACCTTGTTGTCTAGCCCTATTCAGCAAGGTATTTGCCCTTTAACTATTTTAATCCTACTAGGAGTCAACATGATTAAGAAAATAACGATGGCCACTTCAATTGCGCTACTTTGTTCACATGGTGCAATGGCGGCAGACAATGTGGTCGTTGGTGTGGAAAAAGCATATATCCCATATTTCACAGAGCTAGCAGACAAATTCAATCAAGGAAAAGATTTTAAAGTAGAAGTTACCACTACTAAAATGTTTGACCTATTAGACGCTTTACCAACCCAGAAAGGTAATATTGCCGACCTATTTATGGTCCCTAATGATCGCATTGGTGATCTCGCTAATCAGCGTTTAATTGAACCAACTAACTTTACAATTTCAGGTTATACAGAGACAGCAACAGAGTCAGCTGGTTACGATGGCAAAACCTACATGCTTCCAATGTCGACTGATACAACACTGTTCCTTTATAACAAAGACAAACTTAAAACGCCAGCCAAAAACATTAAAAGAACTTCCAGCATCTGACTGGGTCGCCAAATTCACTGACTTTTATTTTACCGGTGGTCTTTTCATGGCAAACCAAGGTTACATCTTTAAAGATAATAACCCTGCCGATATTGGTTTAGCTAATGCAGGTGCAATCAAAGCCGGCTTTGCGAGCAAAAGACTTATACAGCAGTGGTGTTGAGCATTGGACACTGATGCAAGACGATACCGTTGCTTATGACATCATGATGAAAAACTTCACCGAAGGAAAAATAAACGCAATTATCAATGGCCCTTGGGCAATCGCTGATATTGAAAAAGCAGGTATCAATGTTGGTGCTTGCGCCAATTCCAAGCTGGGATGGTAGTCATACATACCAAGCATTAACCGGTACAAAAGGTATCGCTATTAATGGTTACAGTAGTAATAAAGATGGTGCTAAGGCCTTTCTTGAATTTTTAGCGACACCAGAATATGCCAATAAATGGTATGACATGACACGTGAAATCTCACCAAACCTTTCTGTAAATTATGCTGAAGGCTCAGTCCATAAAGCCATTTTTGATGCGACTAATGCAGGTTTACCTATGCCTAATATCCCACAATTCGGAAAAGTATGGGGCCCGATGAAAACCGCACTTGGTCAAATTGCACAGGGACAAGATGTAAAAGGTGCATTAGAAGGCGCCGTTGACAATATCAAAATGGATATTGAAGAAATGTAACCTCTGTTAAGTGCTTTGATAGAGCACTTAATTTTACCTCAGACACGTGAACTCACTGATATTGATCACGTGTCTGAATTCACAACTCTTATTAAACAATAGTTTAAATTATATTTATTAAAAGTGGGTTAACAATGAGTCAACGTTTTGTTTTCTGGATCTCGATGCTAATACCGGGTAGTGGGCACATGATGCTACGCCGATTACGAGAAACATTATTTGGATTTTCACTTCTCGCTTTAGAGATACTCGTTTATATCCAATTTATTCTGCCTAATTTCCGTTTATTATTCGTTGAGCAAGCTAATGGAAAATTAACCATTGGTTTAGAACGTTTTGTAGATGATTCTTTTCTTATCATGGTTGGCTCCACCTTTGGTGCAATCATGCTTTTATTGTTTGTAGCCTTGCATTATGCCTTTGCGCGCGACGCCAAAGACGTTAAACGTCAAATAGATGTAAATGGATATGCCATTACTTTTACAGAAAAAGTAAGGGGCTTATCCCATGAAATAGTGCCCAACATTATTACCGCACCAAAATTTATTTTGCTGTTTGTATTCTCTTTTTTACCAGCAATAGTCTCTATTGCAGTGGCATTTACAAACTATAAACGCCCTATCCTGCCACCGGCATTTTTACTCGAATGGAAAGGTTTCTCGAATTTTGAACGCCTTTTTACTAATGAACGATTAGCCTCAGGGTTCTGGGATACATTAAGCTGGACAATGACCTGGACCTTTTGTGCCTCGGCATTAACCATAGTGTTAGGCACAGTCTTAGCGGTTGTTGCTAATAATAAAAAAATCAAAGGCAAAAAATTCTTTCGAACTGTTTATATTCTTCCTTGGGCAGTACCAGCATTCTTAACCATATTAGTTTTCCAACTATTTTTCTCAAAAGTAGGTGGCATGAATACTATGGTCATCCCTTTCTTTACAGGTAATGAATATGATGTAGCAACAGCAATCGGATTTTTCCTGAATGCAGATTACGCCAAAATTACCATCATTTTAATTCAAGCTTGGCTTGGTTTTCCTTACGTATTCATCTTAGTCACTGGTGTATTACAAACCATTCCTGATGACCTTTACGAAGCAAGTAGCATTGATGGCGGTAATGCCTGGACTAACTTCTTTGATATTACATTACCGCTAATATTAATTAGTGTCGCCCCAGTGTTTATCACGCAATTTACCTTCAATTTTAACAACGTCACCATTGTATACATGTTAGGGGAAGCAACCATACAAACAGTGGGCGCTGTGTATAAACCCCTAGATACCATTTCTTCTCTCGGCTTCCGTTTAATGATGGATGCAAAATATAGTGAAGCGACCGTTTATACCTTAATAGCGAGCACCTTTGTTGGCGCAATTGTCCTTTACACCTGGCTTAAAGCGGGTGCCTTTAAAAACGAAGAGGTCATGTAATGAGCACATCAAAATCTTTAAAACAAAATATTGTTACCCGCAACCTGGGAACAATCATGAGTTACCTTTTTCTTATCACTATGGCGATTATCATTATTTATCCAATATTAGTGACAATAATGAGCGCCTTTAATGTCAGTAACTCACTCTATTCAACGTCATTCTTTCCAGAGAACTTTAGTTGGACGGAAAATTTTAAACAATTATTTAGCAATACCGCATACGGAAGTTGGTACTTCAACACCTTTATTTTGTCGATTACGACAATGGTACTTTCAACGGTTATCGTGGTGATTTCTGGTTTTGTTTATTCGCGTTATCGTTATCAATCACGAAAAACAGCCTTAATGTCATTATTGTTAATACAAATTGTACCCTCAGGCAGTGGATTAATTGCGCTTTACGCTATGGCTAGCTCAATAGGTATCTACAGCTCAGAAAATGCCACGCTTTATACTTACATCTTTATGATGCTTATTTATACCGCTATGGGCACCACCATGAATACCCTACTGATGAAAGGCTACTACGATTCAATTCCACGTGATTTAGATGAATCAGCAAAGATTGATGGGGCGACTCAATTACAAATATTTTTAGAAATATTACTTCCCCTTGTTAAACCTATGATTGTGGTGATTGCCATCTTCTGTTTCCTCGGGCCAATTGGCGACATCATCATGCCAAAATTCCTGATTGCCAGCATGAGCAGTGAATCAAAAACCTTAGCAGTTGGTTTGATGGGATTAATTAACGATATCAAAGATTCAAATTATAACGTATTTGCGGCGGGCGCAGTGTTAGCCGCAATCCCGCCTGTTTTAGTTTTCTACAAATTTCAAAATTATATTGTTGGCGGATTAACGTCAGGTGGAGTGAAAGGATAATGAGCAAGATTTCTTTAAAAAATATTAATAAAAAATACCCTAACTCAGATCACTGTTCAGTGCGAGATTTTAACCTCGACATTGAAGAGGGTGAGTTTATTGTACTAGTAGGGCCTTCTGGATGTGGTAAATCAACCACCCTACGCATGATTGCGGGCTTAGAAGATATCACCGAAGGTGAGTTCATTCTTGATGGTGAAGTGGTAAATAATGTGAGCTCTAAAGACCGTGATATTGCCATGGTATTTCAAAGTTATGCGCTGTACCCACATATGTCAGTGCGTGAAAACATTGGTTATGGTTTAAAACTTCGAAACTACCCAGCAAGTACCGTAAAAAAACAGGTTGATGGCATATCTGAAGATCTATTTTTAACACAATACCTTGAACGTAAACCCAAAGAACTTTCTGGCGGTCAACGACAACGTGTTGCACTTGGTAGAGCCATGGTGAGAACGCCTAAACTATATTTGATGGATGAGCCACTCAGTAATTTAGATGCCAAACTTCGTACCACAACACGTACTGAAATATCACGTATGCATCGTAATAAAGGCGCTATTACGATTTATGTTACTCATGACCAAGTAGAAGCCATGACCATGGCCGACCGCATTGTATTAATGTCGATGGGTAAAATTCAACAAATCGGAACACCTAAAGAGCTATTTACCAACCCTAAAAACTGTTTTGTTGCCACCTTTATTGGTATGCCTTCAATGAACCTTATTGAAGGTAATTATAAAAATGGCAAGTTCAGTTGCCCCGCTTTCAGTATTTCTGTGTGCGATTCAGATCGCGCCATTCTTGATGATGCCGGATATGACGGTAAATCAATTTTCTTAGGCGCCCGTTCAAGTGCTATCCGTTCAGGTAAAAAATATGAACAAGCCTTCCCAGATTCTTGCTTTGAAACAACTGCAATGAATGTTGAATACCTAGGCGATAGCGTCAACGTTTTCTTCGAGGCGCGACCTCAGAATATGTTTGTTGGCACCTTAGGCACGGGCGAAAGAGAAGTGGACATTGACGAGAAAATTACATTAGTGATTGATAATACCAAACTTCACTTTTTTGATTCTGAAACCGAAGAGTCCATTAAATATAACCTCACAACAAGCAAATAACTAAGCCGGTTTATATAAGGAAAAAGTTTTGAGATTTAAAGGTCAATTACAACGTATTCACGATTATATGTTTCATATTGCTGTCGCAGTGATGATATTTATCGTCGGGTTTATTATTGTTTACAATAACTTACCAAAACAACAATTTGCTTACTCTGATTTTATCAGCGAGCAACAGCAGTTTAAACAGTGTGTCAATAACCCATCACTTTTTGACACTGTAAATGCCTTTGAAAAAAGTTACCGACAATTACCATTAGTGGATGTCTCAGCACAATATCAATCCTTAAAGGCATTGATTGACCGTGAGGTGCCACCTAATTGCAAAATGCGTCATGTTGAAAGTAGCTACGAGCAACTTCAACAGGTCGCATTATCAGTCATAACCACAGCTCAAGATTTTTTTGATAGTGAGGATGTTAAAGCGGTCAATGCCGTTTATACACCCTCATCACTTTACAGCGCATTACTCAATGCGCCTCAGCCCTACCTGTTTTTTATTTCCGATAAAAATCAAAATCGTATTGTCGCTATGAGAGCTTTGCCATCAGAAGAGTCAGTACAGATTGAGCCACTTTGGCAATATGAAAACAGTAAAAACCTTAACTTCACACAGGCAGAGGTGCAGAAATTATTACTGGTTTACAACGAAATAAAACGTTAATTCACGATTAATCACTTACACATTTAAAGATATATGTTGAAGCAATACATTATTAAGGTTCAAAAAAATGATAACAAAAGCGACTATTTATCACCGTTCTCATTCTAGTTACTCATACGCATATAATAAGGAAACGCTTCACTTACGTATACGAACCAGCGAAGGGTGAAATAAACAATGCCACACTTCGTATAGGCGACCCTTACGATTGGTCCGATGGAGGTGGCGGTGGTAACCTAAATGCAGAAAATGCAAAAGGATGGAGCGGTGCTGAAAATATATTAATGCAAAAAGAATGTGAAACAGAGCTTTTTGATTATTGGTTTTGCGAAGCTCGCCCACAATTTTACCGCGCTCGATATGCTTTTATTCTTGAGGGTAAAGATGACGAACTTTTATTATTTGGAGAAAAACAGGTTGTACCCATAACGAGCCGCGAGGATGATCCTGCGTTATCGCAACTGTACAACTTTTATGGTTTCCCTTATATCAATCCGACGGATGTATTCACAGCGCCATCCTGGGTTAAAAACACCATTTGGTATCAAATCTTTCCTGAGCGTTTTGCTAATGGTAATCCCGATATTTCGCCAGAAAATACCCTACCCTGGGGATCGCAGGATCCTAAAAGCAAAAGTTTCTTTGGGGGTGATATACAGGGCATTATTGATCACCTAGATTATATTCAAGATATCGGTATTACCGGTATTTATCTAACTCCTATCACTGAGGGGGAAAGTAATCATAAATATGATACCACTGACTATTTTAAAGTTGACCCGGCCTTTGGTGATGAAAAGACAATAAAAGTGTTAATTGAAGAGGCTCATAAACGCTCAATAAAAGTCATGTTTGACGCCGTTTTTAATCATATTGGTTCAAGCTCGAAACAGTGGCAGGATGTGCTTGAATATGGCAAAGACTCAAAGTATGTCGATTGGTTTTATATTGAACAGTTTCCATTAATTAACGAATCTAAACGCAAACGTCACAGTAAAGAAATGCTTAACTATCGTGCCTTTTCATTTTCTGAATATATGCCAAAACTGAATACAGAAAATCCAGAAGTCATAGAATATTTATTAGAAGTCGGTCGTTATTGGGTTCGTAACTTTGATATTGATGCCTGGCGATTAGACGTAGCCAATGAAGTTGATCAAAGATTCTGGCGACTTTTCCGTGACGAATTGAAAGCAATCAAACCTGAGATCTATATCCTAGGAGAGATTTGGCATGATTCTATGAACTGGTTAAAAGGGGATCAATTTGATGCGGTGATGAATTACCCTCTTACCGATGCTATTTTAGGTTTTTTCGCTACTGATACGTTAAATGCTCAACAGTTTACGTCTTTGATTAATGAACTTCATGTTAACTACCCGATCAATGTTAATGAAGTATCGTTTTTATTGTTAGATAGCCATGATACGCCTCGTCTTATCAACAAGTGCTCGGCGAATAAAGACAAAGCTAAATTAGCCTACCTATTTCAATTCACTCAAACTGGCTCTCCTTGTATTTATTACGGAGGTGAAATTGGATTAGATGGCGGCGAAGATCCACTTAACCGTAAATGTATGGTTTGGGATGAAACGCAACATGATTTAGACATGAAAGCGCACATAAAAAACATCATTAAACTGCGTAAAAAACACGTCGCATTAAGATCTCACAACATGTCATGGTTGTTAGTTGATGAAAAACAAAATAGTGTCATTTTTCAAAAGGAAGATGATGATGAAAAGATTGTTATTGTGATGAATAACAGCAATAAACCTTCCCAGCTAAAACTTTCGGAATCTCTTTCTGGTAGAAAAGTATTAGATATTTATAATAACACCCCCTACCAAATGGCAGAGACATTAACACTGCCTGCATTTGGCTTTGCCATTTATAAACTATAATGGTTAAGCTTTTTGATGAGTTTAACAAGATGTTGTTAAACTCATTTTTTGTAGTTTGTGAATGAAATAATAATTCAGACACTTAGTTTTTCTAATAACAGCGAGATCAATCAATTATGTTCAAATTAATGTTGCAATTTATTGAAGTAGCTAAAGCAAAAAATGTTACTCAAGCGGCTAACCAACTTTGTTTAAGCCAACCTACTTTAAGCCATAATATGCAAAAACTGGAGGAGAAGCTGGATTGTAAGTTGTTTAATCGTAACTCAAAAGGCATCACACTGACTAAGGGTGGTGAGTTACTTTTTGAGCAAGCTAAATTAATGCAACATTTATACGACAACACCTTGATCAAATTAGAAAATAATAAGTTAAGACATCAAGCTGAATTGAAAATAGGCTGTGGTGATGCATGGTGGCACCTATTTATTAGAGATTGCGTGAAAGATTTCCGAGATACTTATCCTCACACCAATATCACCGTAGATGTTGGAGATCATCTACAACTGATGAACCTATTACTGACTAATGAGCTGAGTATTTTTGTCGGCCATGAAATTGTCGGCTTAGCACAGTATGAAGATATTCTTTTCTACCCGCTTTTTAGCAGTCATGAAGAAGTTTACGTGAGAAAAGGACATCCACTATTAGAGATTGTTTGTAGTAATGAAGATACGGCACGTTTTCCCTCGGTAGACTTAGGTTCATCGAAAAAACGTTATGCACATTTACAACAACCAACCCCTGAGCGTAGCTCTTTTTACAAGCGCCATTACTTGCAAGAAAAGGTCACCTACACCACCAATTCATTTTTAACGGCGATCGATTTATTACAAACCAGTGATGCCATATTGCCTTATCCGGTGAATATGAAAGCCTATTTTGAAACCTTTGATATTGTGCCATTACAAATGCAAGAGTGCTTTAATAGAGCCACTATTGGCGCTTATCTGCATAAAGATGGTCGACAAGATAAACAAAGTTTAGCGCTGTTAGAGCAGTTTAAAGAATTAATAAAAAATAACCCTCATATTAAAAGTTAATGATTTCCACTCACGCTCTAAACCTAAAAAAATAGAAACTATTTTATCGCCTTTAAACACTACGATAGTTTCTTTTCTATTGCCCCGTCATATCTATCAATCCCAGATCTTTTCTAAAATATTGGCTTCTAAATAATACAGTCGAGCTAGCTGTTGCTTTGATAGTTTCCTCAGACAAAGTAGGATTATTCAAATCCATAATAACGCGATCGGTTAATCTCAATTCATTAATAACAGATGCAAAATTCTGGTTAAAGATAGATTCGAACTCACCTGACTCAATTAACCGTTCTAATCCTAGCTGTAAACGTTGCGCTAAAAGTGGTCGAGATTTATTAACAAAGAAAAACAGAGGCAGTGGATAATAGATTAATAATGAATCCTCAATGACAATGCCCTGATCTTGATAGGCTAAATACTCCGCATTAATCTCACTTGTTCCTCGACTGAAACAATTAAAACGATCTCGTATGAGTTGTTGAAATAAAAGCTCTTTTTTATAGGTTGTATGAACAGGTAACTGATTAGCGCGTAAAATATCAGTGTCTGGCCAGTCTTTATGTTGGCCGATGATAATATTCCTTTCAATTAACTGTTGTTTATTTTTAATGCCATCAAACAGGCCTTGATGACCTTCTTTAATCAAACAGATCCTGTAACCCATCAAACCATTAAGCATAGGAATGCGAATAGGAATAGCGATTTCTTCTCGCTCCTTGGTGGCGCCATAACCGGCAATATCAAGTTTTGAATTTTTTAATTTAGCGATTTCAAGTAGCGACCGTCCCTGCTCCATTTCAATCGACTTTATTAGTTCATAATCGCCATATTCCGCTTCTGTTAATTGTAACGCCCGCTTCAAATAATCCATCATAATGGTTGTCTGGTTATTCCATAGACTATCCCATACGATTATCTTTGTCCCTTGCGAATAATTTAACGAGCTATAAAATAATAGAATAACTGTTATACAAATTCTCATTAATTGCTTCCTGCAGATAATAGAATTAATGAGTATAGAACTTTAAATGAGAATTGTTAGCAAATAGATAAATACGATGAAAAGATGATGGAAAGCGAAAGGTAAAAGATAAAAGGTGGAAGGACCTCTGCTAACGCTAAACTTATAGCGCTAGCAGGTTTATAAAAGAAACGAATTTATCTATCTAATAAGCCTATGCTAAGCGGTATATTTTAGTTTCAAAGGGCTGAAGTTGATAATGTTCATTATTGTTATTAGCGTAATTAGTTAATAGCAAATTTTCTTCAGAAAGGTCGCTTTTATAATAATCAACTGGCACAGTTTCTTTGCTGAGGTTACAAATAATCAGCAGTTGCTGTTCTTTTAAGCTACGCGTATAGGCATAAATATTTACATCATCTTCGAGCACCAAATCATAATCACCGTACACTAAAACAGGCTCTGCTTTGCGCAGTGCAATAAGGCGACGGTAGAAATTAAACACCGAATTTTGGTCTTTTTTCTGCTCTTCTACATTAATACTTTGATAATTAGGGTTAACCTTCAACCAAGGTTCGTTTGCACTGAAACCAGCATTTTTTGTTGCGTCCCATTGCATCGGAGTACGTGAATTATCTCGGCCAATTCGACTTAAAAAATGTAAAATTTCCTGTTCTGGCATGCCCTGTTCAAGTAACTCTGCATAATGGTTTTTAGTACCAACACAATCAAAATCATCAATATGATCAAACTGAGTATTTGTCATGCCGATTTCTTGGCCCTGATAAATAAAAGGAGTGCCCTGCATCATGAAGTACATAACCGCTAAAGAGGTTGCGCTTTCATACCAATAATTTTCAGCATCACCCCATTTTGAGACAATTCTAGGCACATCATGATTTTCCAAAAACAGCGCGTTCCAACCGGCATTTTGTAAGCCTTTTTGCCACTTACTAAAAATACCTTTAATTTTAGTAAGGTCCAATTTCGCCTCTGAATCTTCATTCCAAAGTTTCAAATGATCGAATTGAAAAATCATATTTAAACGCTGTTGTTCTTCGCCAACCCACTGCCCTGCTTGCTCAACAGACACGCCATTTGCTTCACCAACGGTCATAATGTCATAGTGGTTAAAAGTATGTTTGCACATATCATCGATATAATCGAGGACACCATCAACGTTCATCATTTTATCCCAACAAGGCACATTTTTAAGGCCTTTAGGGTTTGGCATATTCGCTAAACCAGGTTCTTTTTTCATGTGAGTAATGGCATCTAATCGGAAGCCATCGATACCTTTGTCTAGCCACCAATTAATCATTTTATAAATCGCATCACGGACAGCTTGATTTTCCCAATTTAAATCCGGTTGTTTGCGAGAAAAAAGATGCATGTAATATTGCTTGGTCGCTTCATCTTTTTGCCAAGCAGAACCTTTAAAGATACTTTCCCAGTTATTAGGGGCTTTATCTTCCTCTGCGTCACGCCAAATATACCAATCTCGTTTAGGGCTATCTTTTGATGAGCGAGATTCAATAAACCATGGATGCTCGTCTGAAGTATGATTGACGACTAAATCTAAAATCAAGCGCATTCCTCGCGCATGAATAGCGACTAATAAATCATCAAAGTCCTGCATATCACCAAATTCATCCATAATGTCTTGGTAGTCGCTGATATCATAACCATTATCATCATTAGGAGACTTGAACATAGGGCAAATCCAAATCACATCTATGCCTAACTCTTGAAGGTAATCTAAACGCTCGATGATGCCACGCAAATCGCCAATACCATCTCCATTTGAGTCCATAAAACTACGAGGGTAGATTTGGTAAACGACTGCCTCTTTCCACCAACTGCGTTGAATATTATGGAATTTTTCATTGTTGTTAATCATTTCATTTTGCATATTTTTATCTTTTACTATTGATGGAATAAAACAGTTTAAAGTCAATTTATTGATGCTTTAACTGCCACTCTTTCCGGATTAATTGTTATAAACGAATGCCTAAGGATTGACGTAAATAAGCGCCTGCACCAAGCAAACCAGCCTGAGGGTGTGTAATAAGGTAAATAGGGATAGCTTTTAAATAAGCTTTAAATCGGCCTTTGTCCTCGAAAGCATCGCGAAATTCTGATGCTTGTAAAAAATCAATAAAGCGAGGTACTATGCCACCAGCAATATAAACACCACCAAAAGTACCTAGGTTTAATGCGAGATTTCCGGCAAAACGTCCCATAAATATACAAAATTGACTAAGAGCTTGATGACAATCCTTACACTGTTCGGAAATAGCTCGTTCACTGACCTGTTGAGGCGTTAATAATTCAGGAGTACGGTCATCAGATTTCACCAAGGCATTATAAATATTAACCAAACCAGGCCCTGACAATAACCTTTCAGCAGAAACATGACCAAATTCTTTACGCAATTGCTGTAATATTTGGTCTTCTATTTGGTTATTACTAGCCATATCCATGTGCCCCCCTTCACCCGCTAAACTCAGCCAACGACCTTCATTGGGAACAAGATGCGCAACACCTAACCCTGTGCCAGCACCATAAATGGCAATCGGTTTATCCTGTTCAACAGATTCGCCACCTAACTGAATTTTCTCATCATCAGCAAGCACAGGAATAGCCATTGAAACAGCGGTAAAATCATTGATCACAGTCAGTTGCTCCAAACCTAGGTTGGCTTGCATTTCTGTAATAGAAAATGCCCAGGTATGATTTGTCATCTCCACCCTATCACCTTGAATCGGGCAGGCAATAGCAATACAAGCTTTATCAACTTGTATACTTTTTTGTTGCAAATAAGCCTGTATAACAGATTCTAGAGATGGGTAATCTAAACCTGAAAAGGTCAACGCATGAGAGATATGGCCTGTTTCTAATTCACACAATGCTAATCGCGCATTTGTGCCACCAACATCTCCGACTAAACTATAAGTTGTCATATTTTTCTTCCATTTTACGATTCTAAAAATTGATAAATTTCATTCAGCTAGCGCGATTAATGACAAGCGCAAAGGACTCATAGGGAGCCAGTTCTAAAAGTTCTGTTAATTGCGTGCGTGGCTCATAATTAGAGATCAAACATTGCCCTGTTAACCCTTGTAAATATTCAGGTAAAGGCAATTGCACTGAGTCCTTAGTGAAATTATTAAATACTATAATTTGTACATTATCTAACTGACGCTGGTAGGCAAAAACCTGAGTATGAGATTCAAATAAAGGCACGTAATCACCATAAACCATCACCTCATGTTGTTTGCGTAATTTAATGAGTTTTTGGTAATGATAAAAAATAGAATCAGGATCATTTAAGGCGCTTTCAACGTTAATATCGCAATAATTTTTATTAGTTTTCAGCCAAGGAGAAACCTGACTAAAACCGCCATTTATGGTGTTTTTCCATTGCATCGGGGTACGCGCATTATCTCTGCCGTTTTCATAAATACCTTGCATCATCTGTTCATGTGAACAGCCCTCTGCAATGCGTTCTTTATAAAGGTTAAGGGTTTCAATATCTTGATATTCTTCAATATTTTCAAATTGCACGTTAGTCATGCCAATTTCTTCGCCTTGATAGATATAAGGCGTGCCTTTTAAAAAGTGCAATGCAGTCGCTAACATTTTTGCTGACTGCACTCGGTATTGACCAGGGTCACCATATTTTGAAACAGCACGCGGTAAATCATGATTATTCCAAAATAACGAATTCCAACCACTATCTGCTAAGCCTATTTGCCACTTGCTGATCACTTGTTTGAATTCAACCAGATCAAAAGTACGTGGTTTCCACTTACCTTCATGAGGGTCAAAAGTGATGGTAATATGCTCAAACTGAAAAACCATTGATAACTCTTGTCGCGCCGGCTCTGAGTATAACTTGGCAATTTCAGGGGTAGCACTCCAGGTTTCACCAACCGTTAATACATTATGTTCACCAAAGGTGGCTTTATTCATTTCCTGTAAAAGCGGATGTAAACGCGGGCCATTACTCATTATTTTGTTATCGACGTCTTTTCCTATCAGGTCAATAACATCCATTCTAAAACCGCCAATGCCTCTGTCTAACCACCAGTTCATCATCTTGTGCACGGCTTGCTGTGCTTTAGGGTTATCCCAGTTTAAATCTGGTTGTTTTTTAGAGAATTGATGAAAATAATACTCGCCAGTGGTTTCATCAAATTGCCAACCGCTACCACCAAAGTAAGAATGAAAGTCATTAGGAGCGCTACCATCCGCTTGAGGTTTACGCCAAATATAATAATCACGAAAAGGGTTATCGACTGATTTTTTCGCTTCAGTAAACCATGTATGTTCATCGCTGGTGTGATTAACCACTAAATCCATGACAATACTAATATCATGCTCATTAGCGACAGAAATAAGCTTATCCATTTCAGCCAAGGTACCAAATTCAGAAGCGATGTCCTGATAGTCAGAAATATCGTAGCCATTATCATCCATCGGAGATTTAAAGACTGGAGATAACCAAATAACATTAACACCTAATAATTTTAAATATCCTAACTTGCTAATGATGCCCGCAATATCTCCAATACCATCATTATTTAAGTCCATAAAACTGCGTGGATATATTTGATAAACGACAGCGTTATGCCACCATTTTTTATCTTGTCTTTGCGTTGGTGATGAGGAGATTTTCATTAAAAATACTGTCCAAAAAATTTAACTAAAATTAATAATTCGATAATAGGCAGTAAATGACATAGAGTGAAATATCACTTACACCCAACATCCATAGATAAAATAAATTTCACCAATAAAAGTCCTATAAATCCCCACTTTTCCTGATAAAACAAGGGATAAAAAAACCTCAAAAAGTAGATTTAAATCACAAAATTATTTCTTGTAAATTTCGCTAGAAACAACTCAAAAAAACTGAATATGAGAAGCTATTAAATGGTCATATAAAAACAAAAAAATTAATAACAGTTGCTTATAAAAAATAAAATAGAGACGTTTAAAACATAGAGGTGAGAGTGATTAGCAAAAATAATTTAGCTGAGTGCTACAAAAATGTTTGAGTGGCCTCAATATTCCAAAATCATAGGGCCTGCTAACCTTTCAGGTTTATTTTGCAACGAGTTGTCTGCCTAGTTATTTAACAACAAAGAGCATAATGCCCAGCGAAGAACAAAATTTAAACGGCAAAGCTGAACAACTAGCATTGTTCAGCTGTCACTGATTATATTTAGCCTTATTATTTTAATTAACGCTTTAACGAAAAGAAGCTGAGCTGATTATTTTGATCATTGGCCATTTTTGTTAAGTTTTCACTCGAAGCCGTGCTTTCATTAATACCAGCAGAGTTATCGGTAACGAGATCTTTGATACTCGTTACATTCCTATTAATTGCCGTTGTGGCGACACTTTGCTCCGTAGCGACAGTGGCAACTAAAGAGTTCTGATTACTAATTTCTTCAATCGCAGTTGTAATATCAGAGAGCAGCGCCGTAACCTCTGCTGACAATGCTTCATTATTATTAATATCATCTAAGCTTTCCAGCATTACATCATTTGCTTCGGAAGACTGTTTCTGAAGTAAATTAATGATGTTTTCAATCTCTTCAGTTGATTTTTGTGTTTTTGATGCAAGACTTCTAACTTCATCCGCAACAACAGCAAAACCACGACCGAATTCACCAGCACGCGCGACTTCAATTCTTGCGTTTAATGCAAGAAGGTTGGTTTGTTCTGCAATGCCCTGAATAACATCAAGAACTTTTGAAATATCTAGGGACTGCTCTCTAAGCACAGTTACTTTTTCAGTCGCGTCGGTCAATTTATCTATTAACTCTAGATTCTTTTCATTTCTCTTCGCAAACAATTCAATGCTATTACAAGCGAGGTTATTGGCCTGCATAGCGAGCACTTTCTGCATAAGAGGCATTTCTTGCAACTTCATCTGCACTACTCGACATCTCTGTGATGGCCGTGGCTATTTGTTCTATTTGTTTCAGCTCTGTTTCTGAGTTAATTGACGCTTTTTCCATTGTTGTTGCTAAATTTCTTGATGAGTTAAGTACTTCATCACCAATACGCATTAAACCGGTGACAGTCTGATTTAGTTTATCAGATGTTGCATTCATATCTTTTGCCAAATGAGCAATTTCATTGCTACCTTTAACGTTTGCCTTACTAAATAACTCTCCAGATGCAAGTTTATTCATTGCTTGATTTATCTCTTTTATGGGTGAAACAATCATGCCTGCCACTAACCACCCATTAATAATACCGATAAAAATAATGCCTATAATTGCATACACAACAAAGTTTAACATCGAGTCCATTTGCGCTATTGACTTTGAATTATTTGAATCTGCTACATTATTGAGTTTAAGTGATAGATTTTCCAGAGAGCTCCCCATTTGAGATCCTGTTTCATAAAAATCTTTAGTTTGCAAAATGAATTTGTCATCACGCAACATTCTTGAATGTTTTTTTCGTAATAGCGAGGGTAACTTTTCTGAGCCAAATAAAATGTACGAATCGAATGATTCCTTTAACAGTGTAACTTCATCAGAAATCTCATTAATACTAGCGAGCTCGCTAAATAAAGTTGAGTTTTCTAGTTGCGATGCACTAAAGACATCAGGAAGCCCTGGAATAATATCTCGATCTTGAGTTGCCATTAAAGTAACAATTCTGACATTTAAAATATTGGTTTTTAATGTACTTAATTTGTCTTTTTGTTGGGCAATCTGAACTGAAGAGGTGGCCATTTTCTCAGTTTCATTTATTAGTTTGAATTTGGCAACAAACAAACTGGCGATCACAAATACAGCAACAAAAAAAACAGGAATTAGTATTTGAAAGCGTATTGATAATTTTCCTAGCAAGTCCTGCATAGTATATCCTTTACTTTAATTAGAGAAGTCTCACTCTGAAGCGAAAAAGTAGTTTTAAATGGCCACATTACAAAACTTTATCGATGCTAATAAATGATTACGTAAGAGTTCGCAGATAAAACCACAAGATATTGATAAATAGATAATTACACTTAAATTTTAGCCTTTATTCCCACCGGCCGTTAATCCACCAACCAACCATTTCTGTGCGAGTAAAAATACGATAGTAATCGGTAGCGCCGATAACACTGCGGCAGCGACAAAATCGCCCCACAAATAGTTTTGCGGATATAAGTATTGTTGCATTCCCACAGCTAGAGTGTATTTATCAACATCCACCAGCAGAATTGAAGCAACTGGCACTTCGGTAATAGCGAGCAACAAATGAAAGAATAAACACCACCGCCAAAATAGGCACCGACAAAGGTAATAAAATCATCCTAAAGGTTTGCCAGGGAGTTGCACCATCAAGCGAAGTCGCTTCTTCAAGGGATTTATCGATGGTTTCAAAATAGCCTTTTATAGTCCACACATGTAACGCAATCCCGCCAAGATACGCAAAAATTAACCCGCCATGAGTATTTAAGCCTAAAAAAGGAATGTACTGCCCGACTTTATCAAAGAGTGCATAAAGTGCGACTAGCGCTAACACAGCAGGAAACATCTGAAAAATAAGCATACCTTCTAACAAGGCTTTTTTTCCAGCAAATTGCATTCGCGCAAAGGCATAAGCACAGGTTGTTGATAGCGACAGAACAATCACAGAAGTTATTGCGACAACCTTTATCGAGTTCCATAACCACAATAAAACAGGGAATGGAGGATGGCTGATACTACCATCAGCATTCTCTATACTAATGCCTAATGCTAACTTCCAATGCTCTAAGGTTGGATCAGATGGAATTAATGAACCCGTCGCAAAATTCCCTCTCGAAAAGAGATGGCAATCACCATTAACAACGGGAACATAATTGCGGCACAAAATAGCCATAAAAATGCATGTGCGAACCAAACACGTTTATTTTGATTTTTAGATTTTACTATCGGCATGAGGTTCTCCTAAGCGTCTTGGTTTTTAGAGAGTCGTAGGTTAAGTAATGCTAATGCACCTACTACTAAGAAAATTAATGTCGCAATCGCACTTGCAAGTCCAAAGTCTTGACCGCCACCACCTTCAAAGGCGATACGGTAGGTATAACTCACTAATAAGTCAGTATGTCCAGCAGGTGTTGAAGAACCAATGATATCCGGCGCGCCATTGGTTAATAACTGAATTAATACAAAATTATTAAAGTTGAATGCAAAGCTGGCAATTAATAATGGTGTTAAGGGTTTTATCATTAACGGCAAAGTGATCTTAAAGAAATTATCAAGAGGTGTTGCCCCATCAATAGCGGATGCTTCATATAAATCACTAGGAATAGACTTTAATAACCCCATACATAAAATCATAATATATGGGTACCCCAACCAGGTATTAACAATAAGGATCATGGTTTTAGCCATATAAGGGTCTGTAAACCAATTCACTTTAAAATTAAATATGCCCTCTAATAACTGATTAATCTCACCAAAACTCTGATTAAAAAGCCCTTTAAAAATTAGAATGGAAATAAACGCGGGTACGGCATAGGGTAAAATAAGCAACATTCGGTAAACCGCTTTACCTTTTAATTCATCCCACTGCACAACCGACGCTAGCACTAAGCCAACGGCTAATGTGAAGAGAACCGTTAATCCGGAAAATATTAATGTCCAAATAAAAATCTGAATAAAAGGACCTTGAATACCTTTATCTAAAAAGATACGTGTAAAATTAGTCCAGCCATCTGCAACAACAAAACCTGGTGAAATTTCATGTCCAATAAAGTTTCCATTTTCATCAACCGCTTGATAATAACCAATGTCCATATTTGGTTTTAACACTTGATTATCCATTAGGTTAATTAAGGTTTCTTTATCATTTTGTAATTGATAGAGGGGTGCTTTGCGAAAACTCTCGTAGGCCAGTCATAATAAGTGACTGTCCTTGTTCATTTAATAAAACCAGTTTCCCTATTAAACTTCTATTTTTGATAACAAAACGCAATTTCGCTTTTTTAGCTTCCGTAAATGCGTTGCTAGTCTGTAATTGAATGGGATTTTGAATGTCAGATAAATCAATGGCAGGTGAAAATAATTTCTTATCGTCTTTACTTAAATGAACCTGAACCCGATTTTCATCAATTTGGTATAATGCAAATGCAAAAGCAGAGTCAGGTAATTGATAGGTTTTACTTAAAAATTGTGATTGAACTCGTTCAAAGGAGAGTTGATTAGAGCCACTATAATTTGTAAAGGCAATACCTATGGTATAAAGCAAAGGAAAAATAATGAACAGGCAAATTGCCGCTATCCCCGGATAAATATATCGGTGAGAATAGGTATCTTCGCGAGCAAAAATAACCACACCAGAAGCAACAATAACCAATGTTAATAACGCAAATATAATTTCATTTTGCGCGTACATTAAAATAATGGCATAACCTGCGATTAAAGAAACAAGTGATAATACAATCCACTTTATCCATACAGCACGCGACCTATTATTTTTTCCTAAATTCATAGCCAGTTCCATAAAACCCTCACCTGTAGAACTTTGATCAATAAAGGCCATCATAAAATGATGGCCTCGTTTTCAATTACTGCTTAATAATGCGAGCAACTGCATCATCTAGTGCTTCAGAAACAGATTGACGCCCCTGTGTTGCATTAATAATCGCCGCTTTTTCTGCGTACCAGAATTTCGACATTTCTGCGATATTAGGCATTACTTCACCATTCTCTGCATTGCTCATCGTAGCGGTAATACGTGAATCATTTTCAAGCTCAAGTTGGTAAGATTGTAATGCTACTGCACCAAGAGGCTTATCCTTATTCACAAGCGCTAATCCTTCATTGGTTAACAGGTAGTTTTCAATAAACTCTTTTGCTAAGTCTTTATTAGGACTTGCACTGTTAATGCCCGCAGTTAATACGCCAACAAATGGTTTAGCAGATTTACCTTTGTAAGTTGGTAATACAGTTACGCCGTAGTTAATACCACTTTTATCAATATTCCCCCAAGCCCAAGGACCATTAATCGTCATTGCTGTTTGGCCTGTGTTGAAAGCAGATTCTGCAATCGAATAATCAACATCAGCGCTGATATCTTTACGCTCAATCATATCCACAATAAATTGTAATGCAGATTTTGCACCCGCTGTATTAACCCCCGTATTTTGAGGGTCGTAAACACCATTATTAAAATCAAAAGCATAACCATCGGTAGCAAGTAATGGCCACGAGAAGAAAGGTTCGCTTAAGTTCCACATGATTGCGGACTTACCATCTTTTTTGAGTTTTTTATTTAGCGCTTCCATCTCTTCCCATGATTTAGGTGGATTAGGCACTAAATCTTTATTATAAATTAGTGAAAGCGACTCAACTGCAATAGGGTAACCTACAAACTTATTATTATAAGTAACTGCGTCCCAAGTAAAATCAATCATTTTCTCCTGTAAAGAAGCACTTGGTTTTACTTCGGCAAGTAAACCAGCTTGCGCCCATTGTCCAAAACGGTCGTGAGCCCAAAATACGATATCAGGACCATCACCTGTGGTCGCTACCTGCTGGTATTTTTCTTCTAGTTTATCTGGGTGAGCGACAATCACTTCCACACCAGTTTCTTCCAAAAACTTCTTACCCACTTCTGCCAATCCGTTATAACCTTTATCCCCATTGATCCAAATAGTGAGTTTACCTTCATCCATTTTGGCGTGAGCAACATTGCCGCTACCTAGTGCAATAAGAACTGAAACAGCAAGCGTAGTAAGTGTTTTTTTCATAATAAGATCCTTAATAGTATGATTATTGACGATTAATTATTTTGCTTTTTATTTAACGATAGGGATCATATTCCTGATTAATTTTTAGGTCATCCCCCTGCTAACTACGCCCCCCTTTATATATGATCTATACTAATACCAACTCCATTAAATAAGTGATCCATCTTAGTGGTTAAAAAAGCTATTTTCGCGTTGCAAGTCTGACAAAGGGAGCAACCATTAAAGGTGCTAAATGCTTACATTTACACCTAAGCAACTCCCACCTTAAACTAGCTCTTTTTTCCTGCGTAATATTTGCTCATTAAATTTACGAAATTGGTATAAACATAAGTGTTTGTAAGCACAGAAACTGAATTGTAAAGTTGAATCTATATTTAGAACTTTGCTACACTGATTTTTGGAGAAAATTCATAGGGCGTAATTTAAGCAGGAAAGCATAAGTAAAACATTACTGGCTTAAATATAAGGCTAAATTCATCGAATTAGTTAAACCAGTATATTAAGAATTAATTCATAACAGCCAAGTTTTATTTGAAAGGTTATAAATGCTAATAAAGTCAAAAATCACCGCGCCACGTCCACTCAAGAATGCCATTCCACGACTACACCTGCTGAATGACTTTGAAGCGACTAAATTAGCATTAATTAATGCACCTGCCGGTTATGGAAAAACAAGCCTTATGACTGAGTGGTCTGAACATCAACCTCATAACGCTTGGTTCAGCATCGATAACTATGATAATGACGCACAGCAATTTGCTGAATACTTTATTTTTAGTCTTGCCACCTTAGAAAGTGTTCATTGTCCAGCCAGCCTTGAAATGGTAAAGCAGAATAATCACATAGATTTAATCACTTTATTCACGCTTTTTTTAATGAAACCTCTGAATTAGAAGCGCCAATTAGTATTGTTTTAGATAACTTTCATCATATTACTGATGATAATATTTTAAATGCGTTAAGCTTTTTTATTAAACATATGCCTCATAACTGGCAAATACTGATAGCCACCCGCTTTCCGACTCAATTACCCGTTTCAAACTTACGTATTAAACAACAACTCCTTGAGTTAAATATCAAAGAGCTTGCATTTAGTGACCAAGAAAGCATTTTATTTTTGAAAAAAGTGTTTCCTTTGAATTACCAGAAAATGCAATTTTAGCACTTAATCGACAGATCATTGGTTGGCCGACAGCATTACAATTAACCGCTATTTTAAGTAAAAATATAGACAGCTTTACTGTTTGTGCTCAACAAATTTCAAAAAATGAACACATTTATTTGTGGGAATACTTTGACGAAGAGGTTTTTGTACATCTTCCTAGCGAATTACAAACACTATTACTACGCACTGCCCCTTTAAGTAAAATAAATGCTCAAATGATAAATCAACTTTGTAATACTGATAATGGAGAGGCTTTATTAGCGCAACTTAATAAGCAAAGTAATCTAATTATCAAATTACCAAAACAATGTAGCTGGTATACCTGTAATAGCTTTTTTAAAAGCTTTTTGATGCATAAAAGCAAACAACAAAATGTTCAACACCTTAGCGATACTGAAATAGCCTATCTGTTATTAGACCAACAACAACTTGCCGAAGCCTTACCTCATGCCATTCGTAGCGCCGATCAAGATCTGATTATTGAGTTATTACAGCAAGGTGGATGGGCATTATTTCATGATGGCCAATTTAACCATTTACAAGCTTGTTTTAATCTCATTAAACAAGTCATTATGCAATATCCTGAGTTAGTTATATTAAAAGCCTGGATGTTACAAAGTCATCATCAACACTACAAAGTCGCTCCTTTTATTAAGCAAGCAGAGAAAGTATTCAACAAGTTAAACCTGAAGTTATCACAGGAAATGTTAAGCGAATTTATGGTGATAAAAGCGCAAATTTCGATTAACCAAGGTCGAATTAGTGACGCCTTAACACAAGCTCAAGCAACATTATCATACCTTCCTAATCCAAGTGCTCGAACCAGTATTATTGCACAAACGATCATTGGCGAAGCCTATCATTGCTTAGGTAAATTAGATCTTGCGTACCAGTATTTTCAAGAGGTTTTAGACCTTGCTAGTGAACAAGATATGTTTCAAAGTATTATTTGGTCTCTGTATCAACAGGCTGAAATATTACAAGCACAAAGCTTGCACCAAAAAGCAGAAGAGCATCTACAAAAAGCCATCGACTTAATCAAATTGCACCATTTAGAGTCCTTACCGTTATACGCATTCCCGTTACACTATAAAGTACAACGCGCATATCAAGCAGGCCAATTTGAACTTGCAGAAGAACTCTGTAAAAAAGCCATTGAGGTACTGAAACCCCAAGATGAACAGTGGTTGTTGTATACTTATACCCTGCAGGCAAAGATTGCATTAGAACAAGAACAACAAGCAGATATATTAATTGCTGAAATTGAGCGTTTATTACGTAACCAAAACTACCATACCGATTGGATTGCATCGGCTAACTACGCGCGCTTGAAGTATTGGCGAATCAATAATGATATTGCGGCCATTGAAAAGTGGTTACAACAAGCGCCACGTCCAGCCAGTGCGCTTAATCATTTTGATCAGTGCCACAACCGTAATTTAATTCGAGCTTATATTAAACTGGGATTATTTGATGAAGCACTTGAGATAGCGCAAAAGAATATGTGTGATGCACAGGCATGCCAATTACAAATGGAAATAAACCGTAATCTCATTTTATTAACCAGCATAGAAACTAAGTTACAAAAATATTCAAAGGCCAAGCGAACACTTACATCAAGCGGTTGAGTCTTCTCTTTATACCGGTTTAGATACTTGCTTTATTAGAGAGTCTGAAAACCTTAAACCAATGTATCAAGAGTTAGCGAATGACCCATCCTTAATTGATTCGGTTAAAACAAAATTAATGTCACTGCTATCTTTGTCTGGCATCAACTTGAATAAAGGCCCTAAAAACCCCTTTGATAGTGCGCGGTTTTAAAAATAATTAATCATACTCGTACACCACGTTTGGTAAAAAATATTCCCTTAACGCCTCGAGAATGGCAGGTGCTTGGGTTAATCTATTCTGGTTATCGTAATCATGAAATTGCAAAAACCATGGGCGTTGCGCCTACGACCATCAAAACGCATATTCGTAATGTATACCAAAAACTTGGTCTGGAGGATCGTAAAGAAGCACTACAACTCAGTGAGCAATTGGTTGCACTTATTTAATGCTTTAACTCTATCAACCTCCTCAAAACCCCAAGCAAAATAATTAAGCCCTTCTGTTAATGAATTAAAAAATGTTTCTACGCCCCCTTTGGGAGGATGAATTGTGCAGTTCCCTGAGTCACAATAGACTCCAATAAAAAGCAAACAGTAAGAGGCGGAACAAATGGCAAGTGTCGTATTAAAAAAAGTAACTAAAGCATTTGGTGATGTAGTAGTACAAAAAGATATCGATTTGGAAATAGTTGATGGTGAATTTATCGCATTTGTAGGCCCCTCTGGATGTGGTAAAACAACTCTTTTACGTATGATTGCCGGCCTTGAAAATATTACCTCTGGTGAGCTTTATATTGATAATGTCAAAGTGAATGATATACCGCCCTCTGAGCGTTCAATCAGCATGGTATTTCAATCCTATGCGCTTTATCCGCATCTAAATTTAAAAGAGAATATGACCTTTGGTTTACGCCTTAAAAAAACAGATCCCAAAGAAATAGAAAAACGCCTTGATTATGCCTCTTCAATTCTGCAATTAGGTAATCAATTAGATAAAAAACCAAAGGAACTGTCTGGCGGACAACAACAACGTGTCGCGATAGGTCGTACATTAGTAAACCGCCCTAAAGTATTACTTTTTGATGAGCCACTTTCTAACCTTGATGCATCCTTACGTGTACAAATGCGCATTGAAATATCTAAACTGCATAAACGTTTAAACTCTACCATGGTGTATGTTACTCATGATCAGGTAGAAGCAATGACAATGGCAGATCGCATTGTTGTATTAGAAGGAGGAAGAATTGCCCAGGTTGGCTCACCACTGGAGCTATACCATTATCCAACTAATCGTTTTGTAGCTGGTTTTATTGGCTCTCCTAAAATGAATTTTATTAATGCTAAAGTGATTGCGCTTACAGACACTGGTGTTCAAGTTAAACTGGCTAACGAGGCCAAACTGATTGTCCAAGTTGAACATGATAATCTTAGTATTGGAGACTCGGTATCCGTAGGGATACGCCCAGAAACATATTGATACTTCTGTTTCAAAGCAATGTAATAATGGTGAACCGGAAGTTGGCGGGCTGATTTTAAGTAGTGAAATTCAAGTGCTTGAACAGCTTGGTCATGAAACTCAAATTTATGTCGAAGCGACCTGTATTGAAAGTGATCTGATTATTCGTTATTTTGACGTTGCAGATGTGGCACTTGGGCAACAATTTAAATTTAGATTACCAGAACATCGATGCCATTTATTCAAGAAAGATGGGACCGCTTGCAAACGAACTTACCAAGAAGTTGGTGCAAAAGATAATTCAGATACTTTGTTTGGGTCAAAAATAAACATATGTTTTGACCCATTTCACAAGCTTTGACTCACGCCTCAAATAATGAAAAAGACTTAAAATTTAACTTCAAAAAAGTACTTTCCAATAACAACTGCTTTTCATCAGTTAAGGTATAAAAAGCATCATAATCTGCTTTTTGTTGTATTTTACCCTCTGACTTTGCTCCACCTAATAATGCCACAACACGATTTGCAATGGCCTCACCAGAGTCTACCAATTGGATTTGGTCGTTGAAACACTCACTAATTTCTGTTTTTAATAATGGAAAATGCGTACAACCTAAAACTAAGGTATCCGGTTTATTATTTAAGCTTAGCCATGGTTGAAAAACAGCTTTAATGGCATCTAAGTCAACCACCTTTCCCTGCAATTTTTGTTCTGCTATTTTCACTAATTGAGTAGAGCCTAATTTCAAGACACTTTTATCGCGAGCAAATTCATTTACTAACTTTTGCGTATATTCTCGATTGATTGTGGCAGGAGTAGCAACTAAACCAATAATGCCATTGGTAGTCATCAAGTTAGCGGGTTTTATTGCTGGTACAACACCAACAATGGGTATGCTAAAAAATGCTCTCAGGGCAGTTAATGCAACTGTGCTGGCAGAATTACAAGCAATCACAATCATATCCACAGGGTGTTTTTCTACAAACCTCTGCAATAATTCTGTTAATCGAGAAATAAGCGCGTTTTCATCTAATTCACCATAGGGAAAATAAGCATTATCAGAAAGGTAATAACAATTTATATTAGTAACTCGTTTGATCACTTCTTGAAAAATAGATAATCCACCGACTCCGGAGTCAAATATTAAAAGTTGTTTAACTGGCATGATGGATATTGTGGCCTATATTGGTTTATTTATTGCGTCATTTTAACCTGCTATTGGCGAATAAAGAAATAACTATAATAGTACTGGTCAATAAAGTCTCGCTACTTTAAAATTCAGCCCCAATAAAATTTATGAAAAAGGTTAAAGTGACGATGCAATTTGTTGATCCCGATAATTATGAAAAACAGTTAGATGCTAAAAAAATGCAGTTTAACGAACAATTTGCCACTTTTAATCTACCTGAATTAGAAGTATTTGCGTCACCTAATACCCATTACCGCATGCGCAGTGAGTTTCGTGTTTGGCATGAAGGTGATGATCTTTATTACATAATGTTTGACCAACAAACCAAACAAAAAATTCGTGTGGATCAATTTCCACCAGCAAGCCAACTCATTAATGATGTCATGAGCCCGTTAATTGAGCAGATCAAAGTAAACAAAACACTGCGTTTTAAGCTATTTCAAATTGAATTTCTGTCTACATTAAGTGGTGAAATTCTGGTGAGTTTGCTTTACCACAAACAGCTTGATGATTTATGGCAAGCGGAAGCCGAAAAATTAAAAGCAACGCTTTCAAAACAGTTTAATATCAACTTTATTGGTCGAGCGAAAAAACAAAAGTTTCTGCTCGATAAAGAATATGTTGTTGAATCATTACCAGTCGATGGGCAAACACTCATTTATCAGCAAGTTGAAAATAGCTTTACCCAACCTAACGCCATGATTTCTATAAAAATGCTAGAGTGGGCGATTGATTGTACCCGTAATAGTCAAGGCGATTTATTAGAACTATATTGTGGTAATGGTAATTTCTCGATTGCACTGGCTAAAAATTTCGACAAGGTATTAGCAACTGAGATAGCCAAGCCTTCGGTGCATTCAGCACAGTATAATATTGCCGAAAATAAGGTTGATAACCTCACCATTATTCGTATGTCAGCGGAAGATTTTACCCAAGCAATTAATAAAGAGCGAGAGTTCACGCGTTTAGAGGGAATAGATCTTGATGAGTACCAATGTAATACTATTTTTGTGGATCCATCGCGTGCAGGTTTGGATGATGAAACAGTAAAAATGGTGCAAACCTATGACAATATTTTATACATAAGCTGTAATCCGGATACACTTGAAGCAAACATGCAGGTGTTTAACGAAACACACAATGTTGAACGTTTCGCACTTTTTGATCAATTCCCATATACACACCACACAGAAGCTGGTGTTTATTTAAAAAGTAAAAAGTGCGTTAAATAAATAAGTTGAAATTAACTATGGGTACGAGATTGACAATAATGATGCAATTTCGTACTTCAATTCACTCCTCCACCTTAGATGGAATACTTTTCAAAATAAAATCAACATCTTATGATTTATTTTTTCACAAGCAATCTTTGAACTTTCAGTTCTAATAGCCTAGCTTAGAACGCTCTAGACATATTTCTTTTATACTCATAGCGACAACTATGGGAGTCTGTTTAGCTTAGTGTCCTTTATTGGAAACCCGATCACCTCCACAGCAATCTAATCATCGTAAATGACAAAATTGTCATCCTAGGAATTATTTCAAGCGGTATATTTAACCTATTGACTCTATTTATAATTTAAAAGGCGTTGAGCATGATAACGATGATTCGTTGGCTCGTTAGACAGATACATTTACGAGATAATATATCGAGTTTTTCAAAAACAACGGCATTTTATTATATGTAGTTTACTAATCACTCAATTATTTGCACTTGGATGTACACAATTACCTGAACGTGAGGAACTTGAAATTGAACTGTTCTTAGATGAACATGCCGACATTACACCTCTGTCAACTTGGTGGACAGTCTTTCAACAACCTCAATTGAACCAACTTATAGAAGTAGCTCTGAATGACAATTTTTCAATTAAAGTCGCGCAAACGAGAGTAGCTCGCGCAATCGCATCTTTGAATATTGAAGGGGCTCGACGTTACCCTACTATGACAGGAGAATTAACGCCCAGTTATAATTATGATTCCGATAAAAGAACATCGGAAACAAGCAATGAAGTTGAATTAAAAGCTAGCTGGGAAATGAGATCTGTGGGGGAAAAACCAACTCAATACAGATATCGCCTATTTTAACTTACTGTCTACTCAAGAACAGTACATCATAAGTCAGCAAGCCTTAGCAGGAAATGTTGCTAGACAATGGTATTTACTGCATGAACAAGTTAAACAACAAAACCTTCTCGAAGAACAGCTGATTAATACCCAAAAAATAACCACAATCTCAGAACAACAATTTCGCTATGCACAACAAAGTATTAGTGCAGTTTTACGTCAAAAGCAACTACTTGAATCACTTCAATCTCAGTATACACAATCAAGCTTTGAGCTTCGTATTTTAGAAAAGCAGATGAATATTTTGCTCGGTAGAAGTCCAAATGCACCAGTCAGTTGGCACTATAGTCCATCAATTTATATCCCTACTTCAAATATTGATGAATTTTCTTCAGAGCGACTTAAACAACGCCCTGATGTACGCCAAGCATGGTATGACTATTTGGGACAACACCATAAAATTGGAGTCGCAAAAGCGACGCAACTACCCAACATCTCTCTATCATCAGGCCTAAGTTCAGATGAGGTCTCCAAACTTTTTGAATTTTGGGAACTAGATTTAGAGTTGCAATTGAACATACCAATTTTCAGCGCAGGTCGATTAGCGACAGAAACAGAACGCGCGCAAACTGATGCACAATACGCTTTTTACGACTATACACAAACGGTGCTTGAGGCGATTCGAGAAGTTGAGGTTAACTTGATTGAAATTGATAGCTATACAGCGAATTTGGAAAGTTTAAATATACGCTTAAAACAATCGGAAATGATATTAAAAGTCGAGTTAATAAGATATTCGAACGGCATACAAAGCTATCTTGATGTGCTTAGTGCACAAGAAAAACTATTTACCCTACAAAAGCAAAAGCTCAACGCAGAACGACAACTTTTATTAACCCATATCTCTTTATATCAATCAGTTGCGGGTGATTTGTCAAATAACACAAGTAATCAATCAGAAGAGGCTATTTAACGTGGAAACAACTCACAAACAATTAGATGGACATGATTCTGAAAAGCAATGTACACGAGCACTAGGATCTCAAAACCTTTGGGTTAAATGGCTACTTGTTATTATAGTTTTAGCGATAGGAGGAATGCTAGTTAACCACTTTCTCGCTCCTCTGCCACCTAAAAAAGCCCGCAATACAAAAGATCCAGTGCGAATTGTTCAAATAGACAAGGTACAAAAAGTAACACTAACCCCAACCGTTACTGTGCATGGCACTGTGGAGGCTAATCGTACCGTTAATATTCAATCTCAAATTCGAGGTGAAATCCTTCAACTGGGGGAATATCTCATCCCAGGCTCCATTATCAAACAGGGAGATCTATTAGTAAAAGTAGATGATCGAGATTATCAATTTGCCCTAGCGGAAGCAAAGGCGCAAATGGCCCGCCAAAGAGCCCTTTACGATATTGAACAAGGGCGTAGTCAAGCGACGACCATGGAACTTGCAATCTCAGGGCACCAATTACCTAACAATGAAAAAGGCTTTAGTATTGCGCCAGCCACAACTTGCAGAGGTTAAAGCAGAAATGGCTCGTTACGAAGCATCACTTAAGCGCGCAGAAGTTGAACTAGGACGCGCCAAAATTGTTGCCCCCTTTGATGCGCAATTGCTATCAATCGGAGTGACCGAGGGTAGTTTACTGAGAGACAATACCAATATCATGAACCTTGTTGCTACAGATACATTCTGGCTTAGAGTTAACGTCCCTCCCCATCAACTCAGGCACATCAATATTCCTGATACACATTCAAAAAATAGCTCAAATACCTGCAGTGGCGCTAAAGTTACTATCCACAATTCCGTTGGATGGGCAAAAGACGACTATCGCGAAGGTTGTGTAATGAGTTTACTTCCCAATGTTGATAGTAAAATAAAAACAGCAGTATTGATTATCGAAATCGCCGATCCTTTGGCACTACGTCCAGAAAATAAAGGTAAACCAAAAGTGTTAATAAACTCAGTATTACAAGCAAATATTGAGGCTAAGCCTTTCAAGAACGTGGTTGCGATTGAACGAAAAAACCTTCAACAAGGCAATTTTGTCTGGGTCATGAATAATCAAAAACGTTTAGAAGCTCGTCAAGTCAGTATTGCATTCCGAGATGAAAAGATCCTGGTGATTGATTCAGGCTTGAATGCAGGAGATCGTATTATTACCAGTTCACTTCCTGGCGCTGTTGAAGGTATCGCAGTTAAAGCCGAACAGGATAAATCTCTCCAACTAAACAAACGCAATAAAGGCAAAGAAGATACTTTTGAAAAAGATGTCAGTGTACAAACAAAAGACGCCTCTAAAGAAAAGAAAAAAAGGGTTCAAATTCAGCTGAGGGACGAGACAAATGAAACCTTCAAAGGGACCTATCGCATGGATGGTTAACAATGGCGTGACAGCAAACCTACTTATGTTGGTATTTATCATCGGGGGGTTATTGATGTCTATGCAAATTCGCAAAGAGGTATATCCAAGTTACCCTCAAAACTCAATAAGGATATCTGTTTCCTATTCTGGTTCTACGCCATCAGAAATGGAGCAAGGCGTCACACTACCAATTGAAAATGCGATTGCTGACATTGAAGGGATCAAAGAAATACACAGTCGTGTCAACGCCAGTAATAGTAGAATCACTGCGGAATTAATGAATGGCGTCAATGTGGAATCAGTGCTCAGAGAAATTGAAAGTGCAGTCAATGGTGCATCACTGCCATCTGGAGCAGAATCCCCTAAGATTTACCGATATGAAAAACGTAATGAGTCATTTGAAATAGTATTATATGGCGATGTGGATCCTATCGTGCTTCGTGAAACCAGTGCAGAAATAAAAAGCATTTTGCTTGATTCACCCGCCCTCACCCAAGTAGAACTGATTGGTTTCTCGAAGTATGAAGTACAAATTGAAGTCGACAGTGACACTTTGCAATATTACAATTTAGGCTTGGATGACGTGGCTAACAGCATCAGTCGAAATGCTATCAATCAGTCAGGTGGTAAATTAGATACTGACGCTGGAGAAGTGCTACTTCAATTAGATGAAAGTCGTAATTGGGCTGAAGATTTTAATAACATCAGTGTACTTCAACTTACCACTGGTTCATCCTTGATGCTTGAGGATATAGCCACTATAAAGGATGGCTTCGCTGATCAACGTAATCGTTTTTTTTATGATGGCCAGCCCTCTGCGAGCTTACGAATTTACCGTTTAGGTGAACAAACGCCAGCTTCAATTTCTGAAGCTGTTTATAATCTTATGCCACAAATTGAAGAAGCTCTTCGCCCAGGAATCTCCCTTAATATTCTCAATGATGATGCTGTAGTTTACCAACAACGCATGTCTTTATTATTAAAAAATGCTTTTTTTGGCTTACTAGTTGTGTTGCTTCTACTTGCTCTGTTTCTTGATGTTCGTTTGGCATTCTGGGTGACTGTAGGGATACCCACAGCTTTCCTTGGTTCACTACTCTTTTTGCCAGTATTTGATGTATCTATCAACATGATTTCGATGTTTGCTTTTATTATCGCACTTGGTATTGTTGTTGATGATGCGATTATTGCAGGTGAAAATATCCATGAAAAAATAACTGAGGGGAGTAGTTTATTTGATGCGACAATAGAGGGAGCGAAAAGTATTGCTGTCCCTTTAACTTTTAGCATATTGACGAATATTGTCGCCTTCATCCCAATATGGTTTTTGCCAGGTACGCTTGGACTAACATTTAAAGTCATTCCGGTCGTCATTATATGCGTATTTGTTATTTCTTGGTTTGAAGCTCTGTATATCCTGCCAGCACACCTAGCTCGAATCAAAAAGAGTAAAGAGTCACATCGCTTCAAAGCATTTGTACGTTTACAATCTTTGTTTGACCGTGGATTACAACGTCTGATCCACCATTACTACCTCTCCTTTTTAAAACGCTTACTTGATCATCGCTATTTGGTTACGGCGATAGCAGTCGTGACCCTTGCAGTCAGTTTATCTTATGTATGGGGAGGACACCTAGGTTTTAGGACAATGCCTCGAGTAGAATCTGAATTTTCAACCGCAACAGCAACCTTACAAATTGGTGTGAGTGATGATGAGATCTATTCCGTTAAACAACAACTGGAGGACGCGACTCGAGAAGTCATAAAAGACAACGGAGGTGATAAGCTTGCAAAAGGACTATCAACTCAAATTCGTAACAGGGATGGGGAGCTGTCGATCATCTCTCGTATCTTTTTACTTCCCTCAGAACAACGCTTAATAAGCACTCGTGAGGTTTCACAGTTATGGCGAAAAAGGTAGGTGAAATACATGAAGCTAACTCAATCAGGTTTTCTGCCGCAGGCAATGGCCCTTCTGATGATTTGGCTGGTGTGACAGTAGACCTTAGTCACCGTGACAATCATATATTGCAACAAGCGAGTGAACAGTTTAGCAATATGTTAGAACAATATGAGGGTGTGGTAGATATTGAAAACAGCCTGATGTCTGGCAGTCAACAGGTGAAATTATCGTTGCGCGCCGAAGGTAAAAGTATGGGCCTAACCGAGCAAACTTTTATTCGTCAAGTTCGAAACGCCTTTGCCGGTGTTCGGGCTATTCGACAACAACGTGGTGGTGATGAAGTTGATGTAATGGTTAAGCTGACTGATTGGCAACGTTCGAGTCTATACCACCTTGAACAATTACCGATTAAACTCGGTGACAATATGGTGCCCTTAACTGAAATTGCACATGTAGAGCGTGAATTTTCTGCTTCGCAAATACAACGCTTCAATGGTAAACGACATGTTACTGTCAGTGCAGATATCACACCAGCATCAGAAGCCTTGATTCTCACTCAAACCTTAACCCGAGATGTTTTCCCGGTGCTAGAAAACACTTACCCAGGTTTAAAAATGAGCTTTGGAGGAGATCAAGCTGAACAAAAAGAAAGTTTAGATAGTCTGACTATCAATGGATTATTAGTCGCATTAGCCTTGTATTGCTTGCTTGCCATTCCATTACGTAGCTATACACAACCTTTTTTAATCATGATGATTATCCCCTTTGGTATTATTGGTGCGATCGCGGGTCATGCTTTGTTAGGATACACTCTCAGTGTGGTTAGTTTATTAGGTGTATTAGCATTAAGTGGTGTTGTCATCAATGATAGTTTGATTTTACTCTCGGAAATTAATCGAAATAGAGCATCTGAAGTAACGCTTTGGGCGTCATTGGAAAAAGCGAGTACGAGACGATTCAGGCCAATCATTCTAACCACCCTAACCACATTTGGTGGATTAGCGCCGATGATACTTGAAACCTCGAACCAAGCGCAACTGATGGTTCCAATGGCCATTTCTCTTGGTTTTGGTATTGTTGTCGCGACTTTACTTACACTTATTCTTTTACCCTGTTTATATCTAATTTTAGAAGATATTAAGCAGTTTATAAGTGAATTATTTTGCTCCAGTAAACTACATGAGATGAAGGATTGCGAGACTAAATAGAATAGCGTTTAGAACACATCGGAATTTAAAAACGCCTATTTGTGATGTGGTCAATAACGCTAGGAGAATCACTCTGTCAATATAAACTATCTGTGAATGCACATGAACGATAATATAAAAGGGGCTAGCAAAATCAATGAAGATATTAGTGGTAGAAGATGAGCTACAAATTGCCGACATTGTACAAAGCGGATTGTCTGAAAGAGGCTTTGAAGTTAGCGTATTTAGCACTGGGCACTTAGGTTTTGAAGTCGCAAAATCTGGCGAGTATAGTGCAATTGTCCTTGATATCATGTTACCAGGGAGAGATGGTCTCGATATTTTGTCATCACTACGAGCTCTTGGAAATCAGACTCCTGTGTTATTACTCACGGCACGCAATGAACTTGGAGATAGAGTTCATGGTTTAGAGCTAGGTGCAGATGATTATTTAGCGAAGCCTTTCTTTGTTGAAGAGTTAGTAGCAAGAATCAATGCCCTATTGAGACGTCAATCGGGTGAGAGAGAGCATATACTTGAAGCCGGAGCTTTAATTTTAGATTGTATTAAACGACAAGCTAGTTGCAATGGAGAATCAGTAAAACTAACCTCTCGAGAATTTACACTTTTAGAATATTTAATGCGCTCGCCAAAACAAGTTTTTACCCGTGGACAGATTTTAGAGCACGTATGGGGATACGATTTCGACCCATTAACCAATGTGGTTGATGTTTGTGTTAAACGGATCCGAGAAAAAATTAAGGCTATCGACATTAATGATCAAGTAGGATGGAAAATAGTTGCAGTTAGAGGCACTGGATATAGACTAGTGCCATGTTCATGATGACCTTTAAAGCGCGACTATTTGCAAGTACGACTGCAATTGTTGCATCGGTTTTAACCCTGGTAATGCTTCTTGGCTGGTCGAGAGTAATGCAGTTTGAAATTGCTCGTCTTGATACTCAGTTATGCATAGAAGCTAAACGCATTGCTTCTCCAGATTATGGGCAATCACTTTCAGTTCGATTATCAGAAAATTTGGCCAGTAAATTACGAGTGGACTCTGAATCTCAATTGCAGTGGTCGATTCAGAGAGAGAATACATCATGGGTAGCATCTTCTCTTTGGTATAAACAATTACCTACTAAAGAGGTGCAATGGTCTTCCCCAAAACCAGTACCAAAAACCTATTCAGCTAAGATTGAAAACAGACAATCTCTACCTAAAAGTCAGCGAGTTGAAACATGTCAGTTAAGTACGTTTGATTGGCAACAGAAACAATGGCGTGCGAGCCTTTACTCAAAAAATGGCGTAAGTACCATTATTGCAGTTGATCTAGCTGTAACAGAAAATGAATTGCAACAAGCGATTCATTCTATTTTGTATTGGATTTTACCCTTTGCTTTACTATTGAGTGCCTTAAGTGCATGGTTGATCGCAAGCATGACAATGCGCCCGATAAACAGGCTTACTGATGCGATGAAAAGCATCACGCAAAAAGATCTCAATCAACGCTTGCCAACTTCGGGTGAAGATAAAGAGTTTGCCATACTCATTGAAGCCTATAATGATATGTTAGAACGCTTGGAACGAAGCTTTCAACAAGCGTCTCGATTTTCTGCCGATGCGACTCACGAACTAAAAACGCCACTAACTATATTACGTGGACGGTTAGAGCAAGCGGTAAATAATTCAAATCCTGCCTTATTAGATATCAATAATTTACTCGATGAAGTGGGAACACTCTCTGCCATCACTCGTAAGCTACTGTTACTATCACAAGCCGATGCTGGAACACTGGCTATCCAATATCAAAACATTGACCTCACATTACTACTTACTGAATTGTTCGAAGACGTAGACCTAATTAATGACCAAATTACTTGGGATACAAATATAGAAACAGCTCTAGAGGTACAGGGTGACTTAGTGTTGCTTCGCCAACTAATCAATAATTTGTTTAGTAATGCTATTCGCTATCATCAGCCTAACTCTGTTATATCGATCAAAGCTAAGCGAATTAAAAGTGGGGTAGAGATAATTTTTGGTAACAAATGCATCTCGCTAAACTCAGAACAACGCTCACAGATGTTTGACCGCTTTTATCGTGGCAGTTATGCCACAGATAACGTTAAAAAAGGAAGTGGTCTAGGTTTAAGTTTATCCCGTGAAATTGCAAGATCGCATCATGGAGAATTAACTTTGCTTGAGTCTAATGCCGATGAAGTGCATGTGAGGCTATATTTACATCAAAAATAGCCTCAAATAAACAATTTTTATTGATTTACCCATTAAACGAAGAGGATTGATATCATTGCTATTAAGCTAGTTAGCTTTAATATAAGAACCAATTACGGTAACTGGATATTGCGCTTTTATCTGCTTTAAAGCGACATCAATATTTTCATCAAGTTGATGACCATCAATATCAATGAAAAAGTGATATTTACCAAATTGTGATTTGGTTGGGCGAGACATGATTGAGGTTAAATTAACTTTTTGCCCCGCAAAAGCATTAACAATATTACCTAATACCCCAGGACAATCATTGTCATTTTTTACCACTAAACTGGTTTTGTAGGATTCATTTTCAAGGCGAGGTTGGGACTGTTTAGATAACACCAGAAAACGGGTTTGATTGTTCTCATAATTAGTCACGTTTTTATTAATTAAAAAATGACGGTTAACCATTTCTAAAGCATGCAACGGAATAATCGCTCCAGCCCCCTTACCTTTGTTTTCAGCCAGTAATAAAGACTCAATATTACTTTGTGTATTATGTATTTTTACGCCACTTAATTGATTAATAAACTCAGAGCACTGACCGTGTGCGACAAATTGCACATACAGGTCGCTTAATTCAGAAAGTTGCTCACAATCGCCCACAAAGGAAAATTGAATTGATAATAATAACTCCGAGACTACAACTAAATCAGTGCTTAATAAATGGTCTAAAACAACCTGAACATACCCTTCAGAAAGGTTTTCAATAGGTAATACACCGTATTCACACTCATTACCAATTGCATTAAATGCATCAGAAAGAGATGAATAATATTTGATATTAAAGGACTGGGTTTGTGATTTGATATATTGCTGTGTAGCTAAATCTGAAAAGGTTTCTTTTGGGCCAAGAGTTGCAATGTTAAGCATAAATTACCAAAGAGCTATATAAAAAATGCCCCTATTTTAAAGGGTATACAGAGGAGATACAAAATAAGTTTAACAGGAGATCAAAAAAGGTGAGTTAAACTCACCTTTTAATTTTATGCAAAATCCATATTACCTTGCAATTTCTTAATGGCATTATTCTCTAGCTGTCTTACACGTTTCTGCAGAGATATTATATCGCTCAGCTAATTCATGTAATGTTGCTTTAGGTTCATTTAACCATCGAGCACTGACTATATCCTGGCTTCGTGCATCAAGCGTAGAAAGTGCAGAATAAAGCTTATTCTTCATCGTTAGTTGTGAACTTTCAGCTTCATATTGTGATGCTACGTCAGCGCTTTTATCTTCAAGATATTGTATAGGCGCATAGTTATTTTCATCGTCATCGTCACTAAGATCAAAAGATTGGTCTTGACCATTTAGTCGAGATTCCATTTCTAATACATCTTTTGTTGTCACATTAAGATTATTTGCTACATTTTCAACTTCTTCTTGGCTGAACCAACCAAGACGTTTTTTAGCTTTACGTAGATTAAAGAATAATTTACGTTGTGCTTTAGTGGTCGCAATTTTTACCATGCGCCAATTACGGATAACATATTCGTGTATTTCCGCTTTAATCCAATGTACTGCAAAAGAGACAAGACGAACACCCACAGAAGGATCAAAACGTTTTACCGCTTTCATCAAACCAATATTACCTTCCTGGATTAAATCAGCCTGTGGCAAACCATAACCTGCATAGCTTTTAGCAACATATGCAACAAAGCGTAGGTGTGACATAACTAATTTTTTCGCGGCTTCTAAGTTGCCATCATTAAATAGGCTTGTTGCTAACTCTTTTTCTTCGTCAGCAGTAAGCATAGGAAAATGATTGACCGATTGAACATAGGCTTCAATACTTCCTTGAGGAACTAAACTCATCGAATTTATTGTGCTACTCATGTTTCATCCTTATATGTTTCTTTTATAGACTGTGTTACTTAGTACGTCATTATATAGTAGAAGTTCAATAAAAAAACAATAAAAAATTAACTAGCTAGTAATAATTGCTTGTAGTTAGTGTTTTTGAGACGACGCGTCAATAAACGAGAAAAGCAATACTCACCAATTGTATTATTTTTAATCATACTTCTGAAGTGTAAAGAATCTAATACGAACTCAACACCATTAATTAATTCAAAAAGGGCATAACCTATCACTGTATTGTTTAAACGAATAACTAACAATTCTTTACTATTTTTTATCAGATTTCGAATTGAATCACTTAATGAGTTTTGCATAGTCTCATGGATAAGTGTTTGACAAATAGGAGAAAAAATAGAGGTTATTTTTAAATCAATAGTTTTATGCATATACTCTCTCAAAAGACCAAATAAACATTTTTTTTGTGACCAATGCCTCATATTACACTTAAAAAAAGAGATCAAGTAATGATCTCTTTATCAAAAGTAAAAATAATAGTTCAAATTATATGCTTATTGCGATAATAAAAAGACAATAATCACAATAAAGAATCGCTTTATTTAACCTCAGTTCGGGATAATACCAATTCCGTTAATTTAATGATCAAATATTACGCAGAAAAAAGAGCTAGTTTAAGGCGGAAGTTGCTGTAAATGGTTGCTCCCTTTACAAGACTTCCAACGCAAAAATAGCTTATTTTAACCAGTAAGATTGATCACTTATTTAGTGGAATTGGTATAATGAAAGCACAATTTAATATTGAATCAAAAGCTTACAATAAAGCTCTATACAGTGCTGTTAGTTTTGGGGAGTTCAAGTCAAATCATCCTAACAATAGCTGGCTATTGCTAGGATGATTTAACGCAGAGATCTGCGCAAAGAAAGGTATTGTATTGTTTTGCTTATCTCGAGTTGAGGCTATTTAGGCTCTATTTTTACCAAATATTGTTTCACAGAAATATAAGAAGCAATAAAAGCTAAAAAGGTAGCAACACCTAATAAAATAACAACTTCATCAAAGGTTAATAAGGAAACCTTAAATTGTAATTGGTATAAGCCCATTAAACTCATCACACCATCCTGCAACCAAGTGACCATGACAAAGGTTAATAGCCACGCAACCGCTCCACCTAATAAGCCATACCATGCACCAATATAAAGGTAAGGAAGCTGAATAAAGCTATTGGTTGCTCCAACTAATTTCAACACTTCGATTTCGTCGCGCTGATTAAGAATATTTAGACGAATAGTATTACTCACGATTAATAAAACAGAGATCAGTAATAACACTGCAATCGCAATCACTATATCAACCATTAAGGTTAAAATAGCCTGTAGCTTTTCAATCCAGTCGACATCGACCCTGACCAGGTCAATACCTTGTTCTCGTTCTAGTTTAGCGACTAATAATTTACTGCCAGCAGAATTCATCGCCTCCTTGGTTGGTACCACCACTAATACGGCAGGCAATGGATTTTCATCTAGATAATTGAGAGCTTTAGAAAACGAAGACATTTCTTTAAATTCTTCAAGGGCTTGATGGCTTGAAATATAGGTAACAGAGTCAATATCGTTATAAAGGGCTAACTTATTGATCAAAACCTGAACTCTTGGCTCTGACATATCTTTTTTAAGAAAAAGACTAATTTCAGATGCACCATCCCACTGCCCTGTTACGCGTTCAGCATTTTTATATAAAAGGTGGAATACGGTTGGTAAAGATAATGCGAGTCCTAATACACAAATCGTCATTATTGTCGCAAAGGGTGTTTTCCATATTTCAGAAAAGTCGCTAAAAACTTGCTGAACATGCTGATTAATACCCGCTGAAACACGCCCAAAAAAGAAATTTTAGTGATGCGAGGAGAGCCAGATAATACTTTCTTATTTTCCATTCTATTAGCCATTGCGTTCTCTCATTAGTCCATCATTTATCATTTCACCATTTTTTAAGGTTAAAGTACGGTAACGCATTTTAGCGATTAAACCTAAATCATGGGTCGCAATTAAAACGGACATACCAAATTCATTTAAAGACTCAAATAAACTTAAAATTTCTAGGGATAGTTTAGGATCAAGGTTACCTGTTGGCTCATCGGCTAACAACAAAGGCGGTTGATTGATAATGGCACGAGCAATACCAACACGTTGTTGTTCTCCACCCGATAAGTGGATAGGCGCGTAATCTTCTTTACCCATTAGCCCCACTTTATCAAGGGCGCCTAAACTGCGTCGCTTAATTTCATAACGACTATAGCCTTCTATCAATAACGGTAAACCAACATTTTCTAAGACACTACGATTCATTAATAAGCGATGATCTTGAAAGATCATGCCAATATGACGACGTAAATAAGGAATATCATTGCCTTTAATATGGCTAATATCATTGCCATTTAATACGATACGGCCAGTTGTTGGACGCTCCATTAAACTGATCAGCTTTAAAAGTGTACTCTTACCCGAACCAGAATGTCCCGTTAAAAAAGCCATTTCTGCCTGTTTCAAATGAAAGTCAACGTCCTTTAGTGCGACCTGATCACCCGGATATATCTTGCTAACCTCTTCAAATAAAATCATGTCTAATTTTCATCCTTTGAATTTTCCTCGTTAGAGAATAATGCATCGATAAATTCTTTTGCATTAAATTCACGCAGATCATCAATGCCTTCACCCGTACCAATATAACGAATGGGCAATTTAAATTTATCTGCAATTGAAAAGATGATGCCACCCTTTGCTGTGCCATCTAGCTTAGTTAATGTAATACCAGTTAATCCAACAGCTTGATTAAATAGGTTAACTTGACTGATTGCATTTTGACCTGTACCAGCATCAATCGTCAACATAATTTCGTGAGGAGCAGTAGTATCTTTTTTGCGCATAATACGAACCACTTTACTTAACTCGTCCATCAAGTGATCTTTATTTTGCAAACGCCCCGCAGTATCCGCAATTAATATATCTGCACCACGGGCTTTTGCAAGATCCATCGCATCAAACAATACGGATGCACTATCAGCACCTGTTTGTTGAGCAATAACAGGAATATTATTTCTTTCACCCCAAACCTGTAATTGTTCAACGGTCGTCGCTCTAAATGTATCTCCGGCGACTAACATCACTGATTTACCCTGGCTTTGATACTGTTTAGCCAGCTTACCAATAGTTGTTGTTTTACCAACACCATTTACACCAACCATTAAAATAACGTAGGGTGATTTAGCCTTATCAATTTCTAAGGGTTTTTCTACTTCTTTTATTATTTGAAATAGTTCATCTTTTAATAAACCGTATAATGCATCTGCATCTTTAAGTTGTTTTCTATCAGCTTGTTCCGTCAAACTGTCGATAATTTTTAATGAAGTATCAACACCAATATCAGCAACAATTAATTGTTCTTCTAATTCTTCGAATAAATCGTCATCAATTTTTTTCCCTTTAAACAAAGAAAATAAACCGCTACCAATACTTAATCTTGTTTTAGTTAAACTGCGTTTGAAGCGCGCAAAGAAGCCTAAAGGTTTTTCTGTTTTTTGCTTTTTCAGCTTCTAGCTTCTCAGCCTCTAGTCTTTCAGCCTCTAGCCTTTCAGCTTCTAGCCTTTCAGATTCTAGCCTTTCAGCTTCTAGCCTTTCAGCTTCTAGCTTTTCAGCCTCTAGATTTTCAGCTTCTAGCTGTTCTAGTTCTAATCTTTGAGCTTCTAATCGTTGAGCTTCTAACTGTTCTGTTATACGTTTTTTTGTAGCTTGCCTTTTAGCTTCGCGCTCTTCTGCTTCAAGCTTTTCAGCTTCTAATTTTTTAGTAGCTAACTTCTCAGCCTCCAGCCTTAAAGCTTCCAGCCTTTCAGCCTCTAGCTTCTCAGCTTCTAGCTTTTCAATGGCTAACCTTTCAGCTTCAAGCCTTTCAGCTTCTAATTTCTCAGCTTCTAGCTTCTCCGCTTCTAACTTCTCAGCCTCAAGCTTTAAAGCTTCCAGCCTTTCAGCCTCTAACTTTTCAGCCTCTAGCTTATCAGCCTCTAATTTCTCAGCTTCTAGCCTTAAAGCTTCCAGCCTCTCAGCCTCAAGCTTATCAGTCTCTAATTTCTCAGCTTCTAGTTTTTCTGCTTCCAGCCTTTCAGCCTCTAGTTTTTCTGCTTCTAGCCTTAAAGCTTCCAGCCTTTCAGCCTCTAGTTTTTCTGCTTCTAGCCTTAAAGCTTCCAGCCTTTCAGCCTCTAGTTTCTCAGCTTCTAATTTTTCAGCTTCTAATCTTTCGGCCTCTAACTTTGCGACCTCTAGCTCTTCTGTTTCTACTGTCGATTTTTTTCCGAACCAGGAAAATATGCCTTTCTTCTTTGCCATTAATTAAAAACCTTACTCACAACCAACTGACCTGCTAAAATAGCAAACCTTGAAAAATTGGTTACTATATTAACACTTTATCGCCGGACTAAAAATTATATGAGTCGAAATCAACACACTAAATCCACTGAAAAAAGTAGAAAACCGATCAAAGGCGGGTTTATTCGTCTAATATCAGGAAAATGGCGTGGAAAAAAACTTCCCGTTAAAGATATCGAAGGGTTACGCCCAACAACGGATCGCACAAAAGAAACATTATTTAATTGGCTAATGCACGATATTAATAATGCAAATTGTTTAGATTGTTTTAGTGGAAGTGGAAGCTTAGCCTTTGAAGCATTATCTCGTTTTGCTAATAAAGTTACCTTACTAGAAAAAGACAAAAGTGTTGTAAAACAGCTTCAGGAAAATTTATCCGTGCTTAAGGTCGATAATGCCGAGCTAGTATCAACCAATTCAATTGATTATTTAAATCAAAAAGCAACACAACAATACAATATTATTTTTATCGATCCGCCTTTTAATAAAGGTTTAATTCAACCCTGCTGTGATGCTTTACAGGCAAACGGCTATTTAGCGGAAGATGCACTAATTTATATTGAAAAAGAAGTTGAGTTAACCAACATTACCCTGCCGAGTTCATGGAACTTATTAAAAGAAAAAAGTACAGGTCAAGTAACTTACCAATTATACCGCCAAGGATAACCATGAATTATTTTCTTACATTTGCAAAGATAGTGATGCTACTAATTTGGGTTTTACTACTTTCCAACTTATTTTTTCCCTTTCCGGGCAAAGCTGAAATTGTTTTTTATTTATTATTAGGTTTTATGATTTTTATGCACCTGATTCAATTATTAATGATTTATGGCGCTTTTTCTGAAAAATTGAAATTAACTAAGTCTGAGGCACTACAAATATTTATTTTTGGTGTGTTTAAATTATGGCAAATTAAAGAACGTATCAAATAATTAATTAAAGGTGCGCTATCAGCGCACCTTTAAGCAAGAGTATTCTAGCAAAGATGCTCTTCAGGCATGCTCATTCCCTGCTCTGACTCTATAATTTTTCCCTTTGATGCTAAAAATTCGATTAAATCATCAGCTGTTAAATCACTCCCCATACAGGTATGGAAACGAGCCTCAGCGCCAAATTTAGAGGCTATTTCAGACTTAAGTTCAACTTTATTGTAACTTTTTCCTGATGTTGCCATCATCTCCATCACCTGATGGCCGTGAATAGATTCGCTCATTTCTTATCTCTCGTTTTGTGTTAAAAATTGCAAATAACTATAACCAAGTAAAAAACTCAAGTATTGATATGAAACAAAACGATATGAAAGAAAAAGGCAAATATCCTAAAAATATTTGCCTTTTTCTTAGGAAGATATTATTTGACAACCCATTGCCCGGAAGCATTTTGAATATATTGTCCCGCCACTGTCTTTTGAATAGTTTTTTCGCCCGCTAAAACCGAAACTTGGTTAACTGTCATGCCATTTTTTTCGGCAATTTCTGAATATTTAGCTAAGCGTAAAGCATTTATTTCTTTTACTAATGCTTCGACTTCTGCAGAGCTTTCTACAACGCCTAATAAACCATTAGTTTGTTCGCCAATTAACCCTTGCTCTTTTGCATCCGATAGTTCGATAGCAAAGCTTGAAAATGCGAATAATAAGGTGCATAAAAGGAATATTTTTTCATTACTCTCTCTCTTTATAATATTTTAATGGTTACTCATTCAGTATTAACAACCGACTGATTTTCTTCGCAGGATTAAAATAGCCCACTTTCATCATCAAATAAATCATCAAGTTCTTTATCAACTTTAACCCGTATTTCATGGTCTACTTTGACATTTAAATTTATGGTAATGGGCTTGTCCGGTACGGCTAATTCGATGCGGGGAGTACACGCAAACAACAATAGTAGACCAGTCGCCATTGAAATGTTGAGCAAATATGTTTTAGCTGGCACTAATATCTCTCCTTTATATCGCGCGCTAACTCGTCGTTAAAGCGTAATGATTTTAATAGTTGTAAAATATTCTCTTGATGAGTGTAATTAAAGTGAACCGGTTGTGTACCACTCACGGTGGGACTTAACCCTTTTATTTCCACTTTTAAATCGCTCTCACCATCACTAGTATAACCTAACTTACCAAGCATAGTATCAAACTGAAAATTAGATAATATTTGCATGGTTAATGAAAAAGCAGGATTTGCGCGTCCCATTGCTGTAATCACCGTATTTTCAGGCACTTTAATATAGCCTCCTGGTGCACGAGCAAAAATGATACCTTCAGTTATTTCAGGCCCATCATCGGTTAATTTCAGTGGTAACATCGCATCTATAATGCCCTTACTGGATATTTCTGGATAAGCACTATATTTAATTATCTCTGCAAGACTTATTCCACTAACGTTTAAGATAGTTTGACTCGGAGCAGATATTTTAAAATCATCAAAATCAACGCGCCCGCCTAACAGACGAGCTTTGAAATGCTGTATCAATGCATCTCCAGCTTCAAACTTGCCATCAACCTGTACCGACTGAATAGGCAAACCAACAAATAAGTTGGCGATATTAACCTGTTGTTTATCTTCTAAAATAGACAGATTTTTTTGTTTATCAAACAAGTAATGTAAATGACTATCTAAGGTCAACCCATCAAAAAGAATCTCTTCATGTTTCCCGGAAATATCATCACTGACCACATCACTATTAATCATCAAAGTATTTTTCACAGGGTGATATTGCAACAAAGCCTCAAATTGAATATTTCCCGATTCAATGGTTAATGCCGTTAACGGTTCCAAATAAGGACGACTTGCCTCAATTAATGATTTTACCTCAATATTATTTTCCTGAATCGCTAAGGTGAACAATTCAGGTGTTAATAATACCTTACCAAACAATTTTTGATTTAAACTACTTAATTGCCAATCCACCAGCAGATCCTTTTCAGTACCCGAAGTATTCACTAGCGCATAAAGTGCTGGTAGCTTTTGTTTATCAATACGAATCCGTTGACTTTGCCCGCGTACAACTTTAGTGAGTAAGTAACTGCTTCCTACCCTGATTTGTAAAGCAGACTTTTCAATTTTCTTTTGCCCATAATGAAAGACAATGTCATCACTATTGTTAATTTTAATATAATTTGTTTGCCAATCTTGCTCCTCGGAAATAGGCATTAAGATATTTTTTGCATTAACGGCAAGTTTCGATAGTGTTAGTTTGCTGTTTTAAAATATCTACACGTCCTGCTACTATTAAGTCAGCTTGTTTAGAGAAATCACCAATGTCTCCTTGCCAACTTGCCGTAAATTGACCTGTTTGCCACTGATTAAGATCGCTATCATAAGTCAGCAATAAATCATGATTTAAAAAATGCGCCTGTTGCGCATCTAAATGAATATATTGTGGTAATTTATCTAAATGAATATTTGCTTCAGCAGTAAGTTGTTTAGTAAGCAAATTCAAACGAATGTTCCCCTGAAAAGCCTCATTATTAAAAATAACAGAGAACTGAGAATCGGATTTTTTAATCGATAATTGGCTCGCTAGAACAACTTTGAAAATGTCAGAGGTTAAATTAATTTTTTGCACATCAAAGATAAGATCTGGCAAAGCAATAAGCTGGCTTAATAATTGGGGAATTTGTTGTAGTGTGGTGTTTGTCTGTGTCTTGGCTTGAGTATCGGTTTGAGTATTTGGACTTTCACTATGAACACATGAGAAATCCCAGTTCACTTCTGCAATCTTGCCTTTTATTTGTACTTTTTTCTTATCGACTTGTAAATCAACAATTTCATTCTGAGGACAAGTTTTATCTAGTTGTAACCTTTTTATGTTCATATTAGCAGTCAAAAAAGGTAACCAATCAAACTGCTCAGTACTTTCTGCAAGCGCAGAAAGACTTGTCATCAATGCAATACAAAAAAGGAGAATAACTCTCCTTGCTTTGCCTATTCTATGCATAAAATATTATTGACCCCATTCAATAATACCTTGTATTTCTTTGCCATTTTCACTAACAATCAACCATTTAATATGTTTTTCACGCATAATTTCCTCAGCTTCTGATAAGCGCGCATCAGGCGATATAAAACAAGGGTTACTGTTCATCAATTCGCTAGCAACTGATTCATTAATGCTTTTACCTGATAATAAGAAACGACGTAAATCGCCATCACTTATCACACCTTGTAGCTCATTATCTTTCATTACTAATGCAAGACCTGTACGTGTTTCTGTCATAATAAACAATGCATCGGTTAATGATGTATTCGCTTCAACAAAAGGTAGATTCTCACTGCGCATTTCATTTTTAACAAAGGTTAATAAACGACGACCTAAACTGCCTCCTGGATGAAAGCGTGCAAAATCCATTGGTGTAAAGCCTTTTTCTAAGGTCGAAACAGAAGCAAGCGCATCACCAATAACTAAAGTTAAGGTAGTTGACGTTGTTGGCGCTAAATTATTAGGGCAAGTTTCTTTTTCGACACTCGCATCTAAAACCACATGTGAGTTTTTAGCTAATGATGAGTTTAATCCACCAGTGATAGAAATAATTTTATTTCCAAAGTGTTGCAGTGATGGAATGATTTTTAATAACTCATCGGTCTCGCCACTATAGGAAATAAGTAATAAAAGATCATCCTTAGTCACCATGCCTAAATCACCATGGAAGGCTTCTCCAGGATGTAAGAAAAATGAAGGTGTGCCCAGTGATGCCAAACTTGCAGATATTTTTTTACCAATATGACCCGACTTCCCCATGCCACAAACTATCACACGACCAGAGCAATCTTTTATAAGCCCTAACGCTTTTAAATATTCATCACCGAGTGCCTTACTATGCCTTGTAATCGCATTACTTTGCACATCAAATACGGTACGAATTTCAGTTAATAGTTGTTCATTAGAAAGAGAAAATTGGGTCATAAGAATTCCTTAAAGTCAGTAACAGCAAGTGTACTTATGTTTAACCTTTTGGGGAAGAGCAAGGCAAAGATTAGTTTTTAGTGGTTAGAGTTGAGTGCTTAGAAGTTAGTTGATTTTGACTAGCCATATCATTAAAACCTTCTAAGGTCTTTGTCCAATGGTGAGCCAAAATGCTAACTCGTTTTCGCAACAAGTGAGTTACCGAACTAACAAACCCGTGACTATAATAATAAAGCATTATCACTTATGAGTGATCTTTTGCTCTATGCAATCATTCTCACGACTTATGCATTTAAGTATTTTTCTTCATTATTCATTTATTATAATCAGCTCTACGTCATGTATTTCTATTTGCTTGACAATATTCTCCGGTGGGCGCTGATCTGTGACAATAAAGTCGATATCAGACCAAGTGCAAGATTGAAACATCAATTGAGTATTAAATTTATTCCCTTCAGTAATACAAATCACCTGTTTAGCTTGCTTAGCCATCGCTATCTTTAGGTTAGCGTCGGTTTCTAAATCGGTGCTTATCCCTGATTCTGATAACGCACTCACACCGATAAAAGCCTTATTCGCTTGAAACTTTTTTATTTGCTCAATGGTCATGTCACCTAGTATCGCGTGTGAAAAATCATCGAATGTACCGCCAAGCACGCACTTTTTTATATTCGCTTTGTTACTGAGTTCGTTTAAACACTCTAATGAGTTAGTGATAACGCTTGAAGAAACATCAAGATAAAAAGCTAATGCAGATCCGGTGGTACCTGCATCGACAATAATAATGTCGTGCTCTTTCACAAGAGAGGCTCCAAATGCGACAAGTTTTTGCTTGATAGGGTCAGACTTCGACCTTTGATAATATGACAGACTAACTTTTTTCTCGTCTAAGATTGCTCCGCCTCGAATACGCAAAATACCTGGGCGAGAAGACAGTTTTACAAGATCTCTTCTGGCAGAGTCATAAGAAATGCCATAGGCGTGGCAGATCTCTTCTATCGTGATCTTGCCATGCTGTTTTATATGCTCTTCTAATGCTATCAATCGTTCTTCTTGGGTCATAGCCAACCTTTCCATTCAGACTTTAGGCAAGCAGTATAACTTAATATTTTCATCAAAACACTTCCCTTCACTTATCATCACTTACAATTCCATACTACAGGTAAATTCAAATGGAGCAGTTATACTTTTAATTAAATACACTTGAAAAGACGTAAGCAATAATGCATTATAATTATTAAAAACTAGTTTTTTATCTTCCTTGTAAGCGTTTGTAATTAAATTTAAGCGAAGCACCAATCATGTACTTATGAGTCATTTTACCCAATAAAATGACATCCACTGAATCGTAACCCTACAGCAGAGTGGTTACCCAAAAAAATGAGAGTTAGACAGTATGGCTTATACTCCAATCAAAACCGCCGTTATTGGTTACGGATTTTCGGCTAAAACATTCCACATCCCTTTTATCAGCACCTTGCCTGAGTTTGAATTTACAGCTGTGAGTACCAGTAATGGCGATCTTGTAGCCAAAGACTGGCCTAATGTACAACACTACGATTTGGGAAGTGATTTACTTATTAAGTCTGACGCTGAACTTGTGATCATTACTGCGCCTAACGAGGTGCATTTTGCTTTAGCTAAGCAAGCGCTTGAGAATGGCAAACACGTGATTATTGAAAAGCCATTTGTTACCAATGTAGTGGATGGTGAAGCGCTAATTGCATTAGCAAAAGAAAAGAAACTAGTATTGAGCGTCTACCACAATCGACGCTGGGATGGTGACTTCCTAACAGTAAAAAGATGATTGAGGATAAACGCTTTGGTGATCTAAAGCATTTTGAATCCCATTTCGATCGTTTCCGCCCTCAAGTTCGTCAACGTTGGCGTGAACAGGCAACTAATGGTGGCGGTATTTTATTTGATTTGGGGTCTCACCTTATCGATCAAGCACTGGTTTTATTTGGTATCCCTGATTCCATTACCGCCCAATGTGAAATTATGCGCGAAGGCTCTACCAATGTAGATTACTTTAACCTTGTTCTGCATTACCCGAATCAATTAACGACTTTGCACGCAGATCTGTTTAGCGCGGGCTTAAACAAACGTTTCACTCTAAAGGGAACAAACGGTAGCTATGAAAAATACGGATTAGACCCACAGGAAGAGCGTTTGATTGCAGGTGCATTACCAAATACCCCTGAGTGGTCGGATGAAACACCCAAGCAATACGGTCAGTTTTATAGCGCAGATAACGTGGAAACCATTGCGACCGAACGTGGTTGTTATCAGCAATACTTTCAACAGATCGCGCATGCTATTCACATCAATGTGGCGCCACCTGTCAAAGCAGAAGACTCGTTATGGAATATCAAGCTAATCGAGCTAGCAATGGAAAGTAGCCGTTTAGGCAAAACACTACCAGTAAATAAGTAATGAGCGGTGCTATCAATGAATCATGACATTTTATCAAAGCTTTTAGCCCAAGAGACAGAGTTGCAATTAACCCAGTTTAACAATGATACAGCATGGGAACTGGGTTCTGCGCTAAAACTAGTGGCGGAAAATATTTCAGCGACAGTGACCATTGAAGTTTACGCATTTGAGCGTGTGCTATTTAGCTATGCGATGGCTGGAACAAGTATGGATAATCAGGATTGGGCAAGACGAAAGCGCCAATCGGTAATGCGCTTTGGGCACAGTTCTTTTTACCTTGGCCAGTACAATGCCGTCAAACAACGAGAGTTTGAAAAACAGCTACATATCGACGCCAAGCAATACTGCGCTCATGGAGGCGCGTTCCTATTCGCCTTAAAGGCAGTGGTTTAATCGGAGCAATCACAGTGTCTGGGTTAGCACAGGAAGATGATCATAATTTAGTGATTAGCACACTAAGACTGCATATTGAGAATGCAGTAATCTAGATTGGAAACATATTTAACGTCCTTATATGAGTATTGATTCAAACTATCGGTTCAATTTTGCCCAGATCAACAAACTCATTTTGTTCGCAATTCGGAGAACGTGAGTAAAAAATACCGCAAGTACTGAGGCGTTCAGTGCCCTTGACGTATATGGACTCCACGTAATTTGCAATTCTAGGCTAGTCACTAAAGTTGCGGAGTCCATACATCGAGTTACAGAACTAAAAATAAGTGAGTAGAGTAATGTTCGCTTTCGGGAAAAACCAAGCCTGATATTTTTTATATACTATGAGTAAATCTGTAGTTGCCTTTACACCGTAAATACTGAATGATTCTGTCTAATAATACTTTTATTCTTTTTGATGGAGAGTTTATGCCTATACCCACGAAATCAATATTGAGCGAGTATTCAAAAGGTTCATATTTCGAAGATAGCTTTTCGAGAAGAATAAAAAACAATAACCAAACAGCTATTGAAGTATTTCTTGAAATAGTGAATCAAACGCCTACTTGGGTTTCATTTCTGATGTCCATGAGAAACTGGGTTGTATCTAAATTCGGCTTGAAAAATTTGGGTGCTCTACAAGACGTATCCCAAGATAAGTCAAGTTCAGAATATTTAGTAGGTGAACGAATCGGTATTTTTACGTTGGTCAGTTTAACTGAGAATGAAATTGTATTAGAAGACCGTGATAAACACCTTAATGTCCGAGTTTCATTTCTAGTTGAGTCTGAAGGGGAAACTGCAATCGTTCATGCAAACACCGTGGTTCATGTGAACAATGTATTTGGTAAAATCTATATGTTCTTCGTAACTCCGTTTCATAAAATAATAGTACCGAGTACCTTGAAAGGGCTAGAGCAGGCATAATAAAGCGTTTAAACGGCAAATGGAGCTTCCATGAATTCAATCGTATTAGTAACAGGCGGATCCAGAGGAATTGGAGCGACAACAGCAAAGCACCTTGCTAAATTAGGTTACACTGTTTGCGTTAATTATATTTCAAATGAAATAGAAGCGAATTATGTGGTAACTGAGATTGAAGATAGTGGTGGCAAGGCAATTGCTGTACAAGCTGACGTATCAAATGAAAATGATGTGATCCGTTTATTTAAAATCATTGATAACTCCTTAGGTAAAATTACACATTTAGTAAACAATGCTGGCATTTTATTTACACAAAAGCGTGTCTCAGAAATGTCTGCGGAGCGCATTAACAAAGTGTTATCGACTAATGTTACTAGCTATTTCTTATGTAGCAAGGAAGCGATTAAACGGATGAAAAATGGAGGCTCTATTGTAAATGTATCATCGGTAGCATCTCGTTTAGGCTCTCCCTCAGAGTATATTGATTACGCAGACTTCTAAAGGTGCCATCGATACTTTTACTACAGGGCTATCTCTTGAAGTTGCAAAGGATAACATCCGCGTTAATTGCGTTAGACCTGGATTTATCAATACAGAGATGCATGCTGATGGGGGTGAACCAGATCGTATTGAGCGAGTGAAAAGTTTAATTCCTCTTCAACGTGGTGGAGAGCCTGAAGAAGTCGCTTCATCGATTGCTTTTCTTTTATCAAAAGATGCATCTTATATAACTGGAGCATTTATTGATTTGGCAGGAGGCAAATAAACCGTTTAACAAGAAGTTAAAGATCAACCTCTAGAATATATACGCCATTAAGTTATTTAAGCTTAAGTTGGCAATTACCCATTTGCTTACTGATTTGTGGTAGCTATGATTTTTCAATCAGAAACTCTTTTGCGCGTTAGCGCTATCCCTAAAATTATTAATAACATGGCCGCTAGGCTGTGCCATTCAATTGCTTCGCCCAAAAGAAGCGCGCCAGTAAAATAGGCAACGATAGGAATCACGTAATTAATGTAAGAAAGGAACGTTGGACCTGCCGTGGCGATAACTGCAAACAACAGCATGGTGGCAAACGCTGTCGGGCCGATACCTAACCACAACATGGATAATATGGCTTTTAAAGAATAGCTTTGTTGCCAGGGTAAATCTTGCCATAGCCACAATGGCACTATAGCGATGCTGGAAATAATCATCACGCCAGCCGCCGTTACAACAGGGTTATAGGAGGGTAATCTTCTCACTAAAATAGCATTTATCGCATAACTAAAAGTGGCAAGTAAAATCAATAGGCCACTCAGTAAATTAGTGTGAGTTCCTACTAAGGATGGCGAAAGTACAATCACTACACCAGTAATACCTAACACAAAGCCTAATATTTTAAAGCGATTAAGGCTTTCTCCTAACACAAAATAATGTGCTAAAATCATTGTCGCCAGTGGCATAAATGCCATCAACAGTCCCGCAATACCTGAGCTAATATCCTTCTGACCTGTAGAGATCAGAAGAAATGGTAACAAGTTCCCCATAATACCTAGCAGTAAAAATATCGCCCAAGCCAATGGTTCGGCAGGTAAACGCCAACCTTTGGCATACATAAAGGTAGTTAGGATAATCGCGCAATCAATACTCTAAGAGAGACTATACCCACAGGGCTAAAGCTTTGCAGTGAGACAGCGGTAAACATAAAAGACGTCCCCCACAGCAGAATGAGTAACAACAGAGAAAGCCAGTCTTTAAAAGTAGGAGTGTAGTGGTGAGCCATGTGTTTAATCCAATCAGTATTATTATTGGATAGTTTAACTGACAATCTCCCATTTTTTGATATTTTTAAAGTTTAAATGTCATACAAGCTTGAACTAAGCATAAATAGTTTAACCCTTAGCATTTACAGCCTAATTTATTAAAAATTTCTTCTTTTTGAAGGAGTGCAGAATAGATACCAATCAACGATAGAAATTGCGCAATCACATAAACCATAACATCTTCTTTGACATAGTCATTGGCGCTTGCTGTTCCCCATACCTGAGGGTAATATCAAAATTCAATTTATTTCCATAAATTAAGGAAGAAGCATGCGTTTTGATTTTCCGATTATCATCATTGATGAAGATTTTCGCTCTGAAAACACCAGTGGTTCAGGTATTCGAGAACTGGCTGAAGCTATTGAAAAAGCTGATATGAGTGTCATTGGTTATACGCATTACGGTGATTTAGCCTCCTTTGCACAGCAACAAAGTCGTGCATCGGGTTTTATTTTATCCATTGATGATGAAGAGTTTGGTAATGGTAGCGAAGAAGATGCGCAAGCAGTGCTGTCTGAATTACAAAAATTTGTTGATAACATCCGTCATCGTAACCCAGAAATTCCAATCTACTTGTACGGTGAAACACGTACAGCACGTCATATTCCAAATCAAATTCTGCGTGAATTACATGGCTTTATACACATGCACGAAGATACCCCTGATTTTGTGGCGAAACATATTATTCGTGAAGCTAAAAGCTACCTAGACAGCTTAGCACCACCCTTTTTTAAAGCACTCACCCATTACGCAGAAGATGGTTCGTACTCTTGGCATTGCCCAGGTCACTCAGGTGGTGTTGCCTTCTTAAAATCCCCAGTGGGCAGAATGTTCCACCAGTTTTTGGTGAAAACATGTCGCGTGCTGATGTATGTAATGCCGTAGAAGAGTTAGGCCAATTATTAGACCACACTGGCGCAATTGCCGCATCAGAGCGTAATGCATCCCGTATTTTTAATGCCGATCACCTGTTCTTTGTGACCAACGGTACCTCTACTTCTAATAAAATTGTTTGGAATTCGACCGTCGCCCGTAATGATATTGTAGTGGTGGACCGTAATTGTCATAAATCCATTTTGCACGCAATAATGATGACTGGCGCAATCCCTGTGTTCCTTATGCCAACGCGCAACCATTACGGCATTATTGGCCCTATTCCGCGCAAAGAATTTGAACCTGCAAGAATTCGCGAAAAGATGGAAAAAAATCCCTTTATTAAACAATTATTAGAAGACGATGCAATTTTAAAACCGCGTATTTTAACCATCACACAATCTACCTATGATGGTATTTTGTATAATGTAGAAGAGATAAAAACATTATTAGACGGTGAAATCGACAGCTTACATTTTGATGAAGCATGGTTGCCACACGCGGCATTCCATGACTTTTACGGTGATTACCATGCAATTGGTGAAGACCGTACACCTTGTGATAGCTCAATGGTATTCTCAACACAATCAACTCACAAACTATTGGCTGGCCTATCACAAGCTTCACAAATACTGGTGCAAAACGCCACTAATAATCAGTTAGATACTGACTTATTTAATGAAGCATATTTAATGCACATGTCCACCAGCCCACAGTATGCCATTATTGCATCTTGTGACGTAGTCGCGTCAATGATGGAAGCGCCAGCAGGTACTGCACTCGTTGAAGAATCATTAGAAGAAGCCTTAGAATTTCGCCGTGCAATGCGCAAAGTCGACGACGAATACGGAGATGACTGGTGGTTTAAAGTGTGGGGCCCTGATGATTTAACCGATGAAGGCTTAGACGAACGTGAATCTTGGGAGCTTAGAGCCGATGAAGATTGGCATGGTTTTGGTGCGATAGAAGAAGGTTTTAACCTGCTTGATCCAATTAAAGCAACCATTTTAACACCGGGATTAAACACAGACGGTGGTTTTAATGACACCGGAATTCCAGCGGCGATTGTTGCAAAATACCTAGCAGAACACGGCGTTGTCATTGAAAAAACAGGCTTATATTCATTCTTTATCATGTTTACCATTGGTATCACTAAAGGCCGTTGGAACACCATGGTAACGTCATTACAACAGTTCAAAGATGACTACGATAAAAATGCCCCGCTGTGGCGTATTCTGCCTGAGTTTATTGGCCAATTCCCACAATATGAACGCACCGGGCTACGTGATTTATGTAACCAAATACATCAGGTTTATACGCAACACGATGTAGCTAGGTTGACCACATCAATGTACCTGTCTGATTTAGTACCTGCGATGATCCCAGCGGATGCCTTTGCTAAAATGGCACACAAGAAAATTGAGCGTGTGCCAATTGATGAGTTAGTGGGCCGTGTTACCGCCGTAATGCTGACACCATACCCACCGGGTATTCCACTACTTGTACCGGGTGAAGTATTTAACGAAACCATTGTTAAATACTTAAAATTCGCACGTGACTTTAACCAACAGCTACCGGGTTTTGAAACCTTCATACATGGTTTAGTCGCAGAGACGCATGATGGTAAAACCACTTATTTTGTGGATTGCGTGTTGTAAAAATAAGCAAACCTAAGTGCTATTAAGCCCAAAAAGGCTGATAATATGATGATTATCAGCCTTTTTTAATGATAGACCAGATATGTTTATTTCAACTATGTAATCATATTCTCGATTGATTTAAAATCAGGTCACTTTAGCGAGGTTCATGCTTATCTCTTGGCGAACATGATCAGCAAGTTTGCGTGCAGCTGGCGTCAAAAAAGTAGGCTTTTGCACCAACCCAATTGAAGTAGTCGGTAAAGCAGGAAATCCATCAGCTTCTCTAAGAATACGTAATGTCGGTGGAACCAGTACTTAGTGACATAACTGAAACGGCAAGACCAGATTCAACAAAGGCTAAAATCCCTGCATGGTTAAACGTAGAATACGCTAATCGATAATTGATACCTGCATTCTCCAAACTCTGCTGTGCCCACTTCCCCCAAGTACAACCATTTTCTACAGCAATAGGCAATGGATCTTGCTCGTGGGTAAGGTTGTTTTTTGAACAGACCCACACCAAAGCATCGCTGTTCAATGATTCAAACCCTTGTTCATTGGCGTGTAAATTCACCAATGAAAAATCCAAGTCCCCACTTAGTGTATTGGCAATAAGTTGCGTACTACTTTCCGAACTTAAATTGATGTGAACATTCGGGTATTTTTCTGCATAACTGACTAATATTGGTGGCATCAACCTCACCATATAATCATCACACACACCAAATCGTACGTTACCATGTATTTCAGGATCACCTAAGGTCGACATCACTTCGTCTTGTAATTTAACGATTCTTCTTGCATACAATAAAAGGTTTTCGCCATGCGAGGTGAGCACCGAACGACGCCCTTGTTTCTCAAATAATGGTTGTTTTACAGTCTCTTCCAAACGCTTCATCTGCATACTTATCGCAGATTGCGATCGATGCACTGTTAACGCTCGCCTTGCCATAACTGCCTGTATCAGCAATCGCAATCAACGTGCGTAGCAATTCAATATCCAAATTATCTGACATGTTTTAATACCTAAGATTAATTGATGTATTACATCAAATGTATTCGTTTGTTAAATGTGTGTCAACCTTCTAATCTAGTTACGAAATCAATTAAAGGAGGTACATTATGAAAACATCATTAACAGTTTCAGCTTCAATATTGACGTTATTTTTAGTCGGCGGTGTCGTCGCGCAAAGTAACAAAGGGGAGAATACAGGGATAAACCATGCAGATTGTTTATCGCAAGAAGATGTCAATTGGCACACTGACCTTAGCAAGTCAGGTATTGCGCGTACTTGTACAAACAGTATTCTTCAACACAACCTTCAGCAGTTGAATAGCCTATGAATACTTCAAAATTCGGTGCCACTATCGGACAAAAGAAACGCCCTTATCAAGTGTTACTTAACCTCAAACAGAGTGTAAGTAATGCATTTGATACTCTTCAATACTGGCAAGAAAGAGCAGAACAACGGCATGAACTAAAAGGGTTAATAGAAGATGCTGATCGCCTCAAAGACATCGGTCTCTCTAAAAATGATGTAATAATTGAGGCAAATAAAAAATTTTGGCAGAAATAATAGGAAAGGAGCTATCTTAAAGTCGCCGAAAAGTAACTATAAACTTAGGCGACTTTGTTTGTTTAATAAAAAGGTAAAATCAGTCCGGTATCGTCAACTTATCTGCTTGAATCGACTAAGGTGTTGTGGTTAAGTGATTATGGCCACTAACTTTGAGTCCAATGTAGCATTTCCCTAGGGTGCAATGTGCCCCAAACGAGATAGAAATAAGAAATCTAGTTTTTAAATCGAGGTCTCCTCTTGAATAGATTTGGCCATATGATATATCACCGGCACTTTCTGAAAAATCAGCAAGGAAATTATCATAACGATTTTTTAGAAGCTCTTCCGTATAGATAGCTACTTTCTCCAGTGGATCTCCCTAACTTTAAGAAGGTTAAGGTTTGATTCCTCACCATTATATTTGAGCCAACCCTCCGTCAACTTGTAAATCTGAGCCTGTAATAAACGATGCAGATTCAGACGCTAAAAAGTAAATTGCTTTAGCAATTTCATTGGGCTCGCCAATACGCCCAAGCGGTGTACTCGATTTAACTGATTCAATAATAGAAGGAAGGTTATCTCCGAAGCCAAATTTATCAAATATAGGTGTTTCTGTAACACCAGGAGAAATTGTATTAACTCTTATTCCTTTAGCACCTAAATCATGAGCGAAAGAACGAGCAAGAGAACGTACAGAAGCCTTTGAAGCTCCATAAACTGACCAAATACCAGCCCCTTTTTGTGCTTGAATCGAGGAAACTAAAACCATAGAGGCTTTGTCACTTAGGTATGGTAATGACTTTTGTACGGTAAAAAAGACACCTTTTACATTCACGTTCATTGTTTCATCAAAACTGCTTTCAGTAACTTCTTCTATGTTTAGAGGCTTAGCTATACCAGCATTTGCAATAACACTATCAATACTGCCCCATTGTTCAAAACATGATTTATAAAAATTATCTAAATCATTTAAACACGCTACATTCCCTGAAAATATGAAAATATTATCAGGATCTTTAGTTTTAATATCATTTAATGAATCCTGCGATTGAGCGAAGATAGCGACCTTGTAGCCTTTTTGTAAAAATAGATTTGTAGTGGCAAGTCCTATACCTGAGTTCCCGCCAGTAATTGCAACAATACGTTTTTTCATCATGATTAACCTTAAATTAGAATTTGAGAATTAAGAGTATCTTTTTTCAAAACTTATAAATACACTATAATGCACGATATCCAATATAACGGAGGATTTGTGTTACAAAACCATATTAGTTCTTTTATTAGAAGTTACAGACAAGCAAATGGAGAAAGCCTTCAATCTTTAGCAAACCGTTCGGGGGTTAGTCGCTCAATGATTTCTCAAATTGAGAGCGAAAAAACCAGTCCAACGATTGTTGTTCTATCTAAGCTAGCCGACGCAATGAATATAAAAATTGGCGACTTAGTACAAGCACCTCATGACTCAATAAAGATAAAAATTTTTGAGCCAAGTGAAAATAATAAAATAAGTAATAAAAAAGCTCTTTTGTTTGCCATCAACTAATGACAAAGACGGGCAAGATCCCAACTGATTTTTATTACTTTCATTTTTCGGAATATGGAAAAACGGCTTTCTCTGCCAACATTCCAGGAGCAACTAAATATATCTGGCTAGAACAAGGAAAATTAACGATCTACCTTGTCAATGAAGTCGTGAATTTAAAGTCAGGGCAAATGACTTCCTTTAATGCTTCAACTCCTCATAGATTTGAAAGTAAGCATGGCGAGTTAGCTAAGGGGGTATTCTTAGTGACGTATGTCGCTATTGCTGGATAGACATAATGACTTCCCATTAAGGCGCTAGCCACTATCGTCGGTTAGTTTTTCAACCAGAGTAGATTAGTTTGTTTGGTCATATTTCTGTAGGATTAATCAAAAGGCTAAGTCGCTTTATGCCCTTAAGCGCGCTATAAAGCTAAGTAGCAAACACCCAAAAGTGAGATATGAAAGCTTTATCCAGAAAGTTTATAAAAATAACAATTCTGGCTCGGTATTGGGGCCAGCTAATAATCAAAGCAACAAAGCACTGTTTGTAAGATAGAGTAAGTTGCTAAACGGATGGGCTACTTTTATCCCCTACATCTAAAAGATAATAGGGAAAATGGTTGTCACCGAACAAAAATACAATGGCTGAACAATCAACATTGTTTGTTTAGCAACAGTTTTGCTCTATATCATACAATAAAATTTGTGCTTCTTTGTCTGCACATTGCTCAAAATATTCGTATAAAGTATTAGTCTGATGTCCAACAAAATTAAGATTATCGTTTTTAATTTTTTGTTGTAACGCAATCCTATCCTTAAAATAAACATGCCATTTTTGATCGCCCTTTCCTGCATTAAGATTACTCTCAAGCATTTCCATCAATCGATCTGCTTTTAAATCACAATCTAAACCGCAAAATGAAACATAACGATCTGTGGATTCGGCACTAACACTATTAAGTTGTACAGTATTATGATTATCGGATTTTTGTAACATACTACCTCCTAAAAATTAAATTATTTGAGGTTAGTATTTTATACGGTGCATTTATAAGCGTCTGTCAGCTAGCTGACAAACACTTATAAATTAGCTATTTTTATTAACTTTTCTTTATCAAGAATCAACAAAAAACCTTTTCCTTTACGCTCTAAAATACCGTTTTTTTGCAAATCTGAAATGATGCTAGATAAGGTTTGCCTAGAGGTACCAATTGATTGCGCAAGGAGCTCAGTGCTAAAAGGTAACTTAATTGAAAGCGAGGACATATTTTTTTCATCTTGCAACTGACTTAGCAAAAAACAAGCAAATCGAGAGCGCACATCTCTAAATGCTAAGTTTTCAATCGTATCAATACACCCAGATAATGTGCTAGATAACACACGTGTTACAGCCCCAACTAACTTAGGATGTTCCTGCAAACGTTGTGAAAAAGTACGTAAATCAGAAAAATAAACCTCGCTTTCTTCTATCGCTTCTACATAGGCTCGTGTATGTGTGCAATAAACATCACCCGCACTTAATAACGCTAAGGTAAATACTTTATCCTCATAACTTAAATAAACACGCAATGTACCTGAAACAATATAGAACACTTGGTTTTCTGGATCCTGTGGGTTACTTAATATTGTATTCAAAGAGATGCTACGTTTATGGAATCCAGATAATAAGGATTCAAACGTTAATACTGAATGATCAATAATAGGAATCATATATTTAAACCTTACAAAGTGTGCTTAAATAATTCAAATTGCAATTATAACGCCAACATATCTAGAATCTGATTTTGAAACGATTTTATCCCTTAAGTGTCCCCTTTAATAAATGCATAAATGACAGTTTGAGTATAGGTAGTATAAACCACCTATTTATCCATTAATCGTGAGCCATTTATTCAAAAATGCACTCAAATAAACGGATATGATATTAATTATTTCAATGTAAGATAAGCAAAGAATAGTTACTCAATAACTTGCGCTAAATTTTTTCCAAAAGTCTTAATTTTTGTCATGTATTTTTAGTTTTTAATGCCTACCACACTATGTGTGAACATGTTGGCAACAATTTTTATTGTTTTCTTTCGTGAAATAAACCGAGGAATTAATGAGGTTAAATAATTAACGCAACCAGGTATTACATATACGCGGTTTTTACCATATGCACTTAATGCTGAGCTCACAACTTTCTTGGGAGATGAAAACTTCATTTGTGATGTGTCAGCATTTGCTCTTTTCATAAATTTAGATTCGGTTACACCAGGACATAAAGCCATAACTCGAATATTTGTATCTAACAATTCACCTGATAAAGCTTCTGAGAAGCTTAATACGAAAGCTTTACATGCGCCATATATAGCTTGATAAGGCAAAGGTTGAAAAGATCCCGTAGATCCAACATTAATAATACCTCCACTATTTTTCTCCTTCATATGTGGAAGAAATAAGTGAGTAAGCTCGACAAGGGCATTCATATTTAACATCATCATTGTATTATAGTTTGAATAAGTTTCGCCTGAAAATTCACAGAACTTACCAAATCCAGCATTATTTATTAGAAAGTCGACTGATAGCCCCATGTCGTTAATTTTTGAAAATAGCAATTGGGCGCCAGCAGGTTCGCTAAGGTCTAAATCTATCGTTTTTACCCAAATACTTGGATTCTCAGATTGTAATATTTTAGCTAAATCAACAAGATCACTTTTTGTTCTCGCTGTGATTATTAAGTTTGCTTTCAGACTAGACAATTGATGAGCGAACTCTTTACCAATACCAGAAGATGCCCCTGTGATTAATACCGTCTTGTTATTGAAATTTAAATTTTCCATTATAAATATCTCCGTTGATAAGTTTAGAGATAAATATAACCCTTGCCCTTAAGGGTAAGGTCAAGAAAATTCTTTAATTAAATCAATTTTAAATTGATTTAATTTTATAATCTTAGACTGCAAGGCCTCCGATTCTTTTTTCAATTCGGTTATTTTGTCGTCGATATGGGCAGAAACAAGCGGGAGAGGAAGTTTTTGATCGGTAATTTTTTTAGATACAATATCTTTAAGCTCCTTGAGACTAAACCCTAGGGTTTGAGCTTGTCGAATCATACTTATTACCATTACGTCATGCTCGCTATAAATTCGATAAGTGCCGCTTCTTTTGGAGATGGTATTAATTCTATCGTTTCATAATGACGAATAGCCTTACGAGTAGCGCCTGTAAGTTCAGCAACTTGACCAATTAACAAAATATGAGCTCCAACATTAATTAATGTATAAACCGTATTATTAGACAGAATAATTCCATAACAACCACAGAAAATTAAAATTATGTGCCAACGTGTTATAAAAGTATAGCAAACTGTCTAAGGAAATATTTATTAATGGAATTAGATAACTTTCTATCTCTCTTTGTGCTCCATTGCAACTTAGAAAAAAGGCACTACTTAACACTGTTGAAAGAATAGTTACTTTGAAAATAATTTATTAAACAACTCTTCCGATTTTTGTAAACCTTCTTCCGTTAAAACAACAGATTTTGTTTTTCCAACCGGATTACAAATTAATCCCTTTTCAAACAACCTATTCGTTACCTCCCAGTCAACTTGTTTCCATGCTCTACATTTATCGTGCAAGGTGAGATAAAACAGAGCCAAGGTTGCATCATCAATTTTGTCTTCATCAATTTCCATAAAATACCCTCCGATAGATGAAAAATACGAATAACATGTAAAATATAAACCTTATCGTTTTCTATTTTGTAAAAATACAACAACTTCCCGATAATTAAAGTTGTTTAATTCTACCGGCTTTTTTCCTGATTCAGGAAAATCCTCAAGGCGTTCAACTTTATCAAATATTTTTGCCACCAATTTTTTAGCAGACAGAAAATTACTCAATGCAATATATTCAGCTATATCGTTTAATTCTTCAAGAGCAGGATTTGTCTAAATTATTTGAGCCATTTATTCATATCCTTTTTAGCTTCAATATTAGATTTGGTTTCCCCACAGCTTATTGCTTGTTCGCCTTTAGCGAAGGCCTCAAAAATTTGCATACGTTTTTGCATAAATTCGAAGTGCTCAAAATCGACAAGGTATGCTGATGGTTGACCATGTTCGGTAATTAATACAGGCTCTTTAGAAGAGTGAAATTCTGATAATATCTTCATTGCTTGACGTTTCAGTATTGTTTCTAATTCTACTTTCATAATAATCCCCGAAGAAAAATGTATCGCAATATTAGCCCTTGTGAGCTGTTTGGGAAATACAGTTGTAGAATTTTGATTTTCAGCCTAATGATTGAAAATCAAATACACATTAACCGGAATTTCATTCTTAATAGTATTCTCAATATTTTATAAGGTGATAAGTGTATGCTTCTTTTGTAGTTGAGAGATACATATCTTATAAAAATCGGTATCGAGTTTAACCGTCTTATCAAAATCAAAATATTCCAACTCACTTTCATTACTCACATTACCTAAATACAGCCAATGCGAAATAATATGAATACAACTTATATCGCTTTCTTCATTGTATTCTTTGATGCCAATAGCACCTGGGTATGGCCAACCTTTAATTTTAATGGGGGCTAAAGCCTGCTTCATGCGAATTTGATACATAAGTGGGTTTTCTTTACCGCAACAGATGCCTTTACATTTTTTAAGTTGATAAGCAAAACAAGGCCCTTTGCCTTTTTCTAAGCCCAGTTGAATCGCGCATAAATTATGTTCGTCTTTCAATTTACGCAGTGAATCATTTGCGCCTTTTCGTCCTTTATAGAGGCCATAGGTATTTTCTAATGACGCTTTTTTTGACTCAGTGCTTAGGCTGTTTATATCAATAATTTTGGGTGTCGAAACTGCTTCTTTAAAATCATCTTCCCAATACAGGGTGAACAGCGTTTTTTGTTTACGTAGCTTCCTGTTAAATAAAGGCGAACGCGACTTCACTAACTCTGACTCTAAAATCAACGCGCTAAACTCACCAGCAGTGACAATCCATTCAATATTGTGCACCTGTTGCGCGATACGCATTTCTCGGTCATGACGATAATCACTAGAGAAGTGAGAAATAACACGGGCTCTAATTTGTACGCTTTTACCCACGTATAATAAGTTACCACCTTCTCCATAGAATAAATAAACCCTAGTGTTCATTGGGCATTTTATCGAATAGTTCAGGGTTTAAATGAGGTGGAATACTAGAAAGTTTTTGCTGTGATTGCATGGCAGCTGAATACATTCTCCGCATTACAATCATCTATCATACGTGACACTAACTGCGGTAACGCCGCTGTATCACCCATTGCTCTATGGCGTGCATCACAGCTTAAATCAAAGCGCTTAATGATACTGTCAAGGTTATGCACTTTAAATTGAGGGTACATTTTTCGTGAAAGCTTAACAGTGCAAACAACTGGATACTTAAATTCGACACCATATTGTTTAAAGGCATTGCGTAAAAAGCTCACATCAAATCGGGCATTATGCGCGACAACAACATGCCCTTCAAACATCTCAATAATCGTCGGGATCAGCTCGTCTATATTCGGTGCATCAGCAACCATCTCCGGCGTAATATCGGTCAGCTTTTGAATCATCAACGGGATGTAAGTATCAGGGCAAACCAGCGATTGCCACTTATTTGTTACCACCCCATCTAGGGTTTGTACGATGGCAATCTCAGTAATACTATCTCGGGTTGGCTTACCGCCTGTCGTTTCAAGATCAACATAGGCCAGTCGACTAAAATCAACCATAGTTATGCATAACTCCTTAGTAAATTAACGTATCCAGAATTGAGGTTAAATATGTATACCCGTTACCAATCGAGATGCTTTGTTCAGTCGTTAGCTCGGACTGCAAGGCAAGGCGCAACGTGATGACAATGACTAGTCCTTATCGAATGTTGTAACGCAGAATTGCTTTTCGAGCTAGCGACCCACAGGGCAAGTTTTGAGGCAAGCATCTTCGTTGTTAGAAAGTCTTGATTGAACCAGTTAGATCTTCAACTTTCTGCCTAGAAGCTACTCACCTCACAACTTGCTGAACTTTGCATCTTGAATGGCAACGGGTATATACGAAGCTAAATAGCATTTCCTTCAACATATCGAGCAATAATATTGCGATCATCGCCAATATAGATAAATCGCTCTAATCTATCCTCCAGAGAATAGCGCTCAGATGTGAACTCATCATCTTCGATCACCAACGCATCTAAAGCATAGCCGTTTTCAAAACTGCCGGTTTTTCCAAAAAATTCACCGCCACCTTTAGTACCGAGATAAACCCCTTCTGAAATCGATATTGGCTTATCATCTGGGTGCTCTAAACTGTACAATTTAGATAACTGAATTGCTCTGACAACTGCTTCGTTCATGCCAATTTTATGGCCACCAGCAATATCACTTCCCAAGCCGATTTTCAGCCCCATATTTAAATATTGACGAATCGGCATAATGCCACTGCGAACATTGATATTGGAATCTGGACAATGGATTAAAAAAACATTGTTTTTTAAAGCTAATTCAATTTCCTCTTTCTCAAGATGAATCGCGTGTGCCATAACAGTTGGAGTTTGACCAAATAATTGATTTTGGTGGTAAACGTCTGAATAGTTTTTGGCATCATTAAAAAGCGCCTTAACCCAAGCAATCTCATCCGGGTTTTCACTCACATGCGACTGAACTGGTAGGCCATATTTAATGGCCAAATCTCCTAATCCTTTTAATAATTGCGATGTTGAAGTGGGCGCAAAGCGAGGAGTAATAACAGGCCGAACCAGTGGTTCATCCTTGTATTTATTAATTAAATACTCAGTTCCTTTTAAAGAACCTGCTGTAGATTCGATGATAAAGTCCGGGGCATTGGTGTCCATATTGACTTTACCAACAAGCGCACCCAGCCCTTTCTTCTTCAAAATTTCAAAAAGGATTTCTGTTCCTTGAGTCGAAGAGGATGCAAACATACAGGAACGTAAAGTGCCATAAGCGACTAATTTGTCGACAAAGGCTGTGTATACTTTTTCAGCAAACTCTGGGTTTTGATACTCCCTTTCTAAATCGAAGGTGTAATCTTCTAACCATTGCAAAAGCTGATGGGTCATTCCCACACCACATTGAGGGAACTGAGCAGCGTGTAAATGAAGATCAACAAATCCTGGAATAATTAAACGATTTCCATGATCAATGACTTGCTCATTTTGGTAGGTTTCCGGAAGGGTTTTAAAAATCCCCTTAATATATCCATCGACGGAAACAATAAAGCTATCGGCATAAACCTCAAACTTTTCTGCTACAGCCGTAAATACAATATTCCCCTTTAAGATCGTGATCTTTTGCATTTTCATCTTCCTGGATATTAATAAAAAATGGGACAAGCTAACAATCTTTAAAAATTCAGTTTAATGAAAAGTCCAACAAATCGCTATCCATAATCGAAGGCGCCCCTTTCGGCTTCTCCTATCAGCAAACGTAAGAAACAAACATAAGAAGCGAACGTAATTAGCAATATAGCTTGCGCCCTATTGTGACTTAAACTAGAACATAATTACTAAATAATGCAAAATGAAAGAATGACCCCATACATCTTTATAAACAGGGATTAAAAATGAAAAAAAGACACTATTAGGTGCTTCATTACTTGCACTAACATTTACATTAGCAGGCTGTTCATCAGCTTATTACTCAGCCATGGAAAAGGTCGGAATTCACAAGCGCGATATTCTTATTGACCGTGTTGAAGAAACAAAAGAGTCACAACAAGAATCGCAACAAGAGTTTCAATCCGCACTGGAAGGTCTAACCACTCTGATCGACTTTAAAGGTGGTGAGCTACAAAAGACTTATGACGCATTAAACGATGATTATCAGTCTAGCCTATAAGCGAGAAACGAAGTATCAACTAACATTGATAAAGTGGAAGAAGTAGCCAATGCCTTATTTGACGAATGGAGCGATGAGCTTGAACTCTATAAAAGTGCATCTTTAAAACGCCAAAGCAGTCAAAAACTAGCAGAGACACAGCGTCAATTTAGTACCCTTTTACGCTCGATGCGTAACGCTGAAAGCAAGATGGAGCCAGTATTAGCTTCTTTAAACGATAACGTTTTGTACTTAAAACATAATTTAAATGCGCGTGCAGTGTCAGAAATTAAAGGTGAATTCACCAATCTAAAACGTGATATTCAACAGTTAATGAGCGACATGAACGAATCAATTGACGAATCAAACAAGTTTATTAAACAAATGAATAACGGCAGTTAATCATTTAGTCATTTAATCAGCTTAATGAGCCTGCTAACTGTCTGAAAAACGCAGTAGCAGGCTTTTTTGTATTTAAAGGAAAGTAACCAATTGTATTTACAAAAGTAGAGCCCCGAGCGGAGTGAAAAGACTATTAATACTAATCACATTGAAAGACTTGCCCCCAACCAACCATCACGCCCCAATCATCTCAATAGTCTATTGCGTTACTTCACCTAAAAAATAACCGGCGCTTGGCCGGTTATCATTAACATTGATGACATTTAAGTCTTCTTAAAGATTATTTAGTTGGTGTGCGTTTAGCATCTAATCCTAAAAATCTATCAATTGATAAAAAGCCTGGCCCACGTGCAAAAATGACTAATAACGTTGCGACCCACCAAGACGCCGGGTTAATCCAATGATCTAAGGTTGGGAAAACGGCTAACTGAATAAACATCGTCATACCAAGAAGACCAAAGGTCGCAAAACGAGAAAACAAACCAATTATGAGCAATATCGGAAGTAGTACTTCTACAACACCGGCTACCACAGCTAATGACTCAATAATTGTTACCATAAGTGAACCATCGACATAATCTAATGTTTGAGGGTCACAAAGTAGTAAAGCGCCTTCTCTTATTGGTTCTGGGCAGAAAAACTCATATTTAAACAAGTCGTATTTATCTACATTAAACTGTAAAAAACCATCCCATTTGCTTAAACCTGAATCTAAGAAAACTTTGGCTACCATAAAGCGCAAAGAAAATAGTGCTAAAGGCTCTAAATACTTTGATAATTGCTCGCCCATTCGTACGTACAACGATTGTAACTTCTTGACCATATCCATGTTTATTCCTTAATATTTATAATGTTTTTATTTCTAATAATTCATTTTGCAAGCATGCAGTAAAGGCTTCACTGACATCAAAGTTTTCATCTATTGTTATCGTCGCTTCAAAGGCCGCATTTAACGGGGTACTTTTACCTAGCAATGTTTGCATTAATGCAACTTCTGCACATGTCAATAAACGTGCTTGCACGGCGCTTTGAATACGCCAAAACATCACAAAGCTCTCTTCAGCGCTTTCAGGTAGATGCTTGCTGGTCATTATTCGTTTTCAGTGAAACCCATTCATAAAAAGCGCTTTCATCGACTTTCACTAACCGCACACTCGGGTTAAGTCTGACATTGAGTTCTGTCAGTTCAATTCCTTCTTGTAAAAGTGCATTCACATAATCTATTGTTAATGTATCCTTTGAGTCGGCACTCATTAAACTCATTAGCCACGCGTAATCTAGCTGAGCCATATTCACTAGGTTCGTATTTTCATCAGATTCAACGTGTCGCGACTCAGCTAATGCATCGCTCCCTTTGCGGTTAAGTTTTGTGTCACTCAGTAATTTTTCTAAAAATTGAGGGAAATTGATTCCGTACCCAACTAAGGTTCCTTGCTCAGGTGGAAAATGATCAACATACAGTCGAGCCACATCACGAAAGCGATCAGTAGAGAGCTTTTTTTCACACATAGGAAAGTTGGCAGATAATGCATCAATACAGCCTTTATAAAAGCCATTGCGGTACACGGCTAATCGATTAATATGCGATGAGTTTTCACAAAAAGCGTCTATGCCATTTGAATCTCCGCTACGCAGATACTCGGCAAAAGCGTCAATGTAGTCTTGTGTACTCATTCGCTTACTTCTTCTTTTAAAGAGATATTGGCGCTATGTTTATTCTTGCATTGATCCAAATAATTTTGTGCTATTTTACGTTCACTCATTAGCTCATCGAAGGAAGGAATATTTGCGTCTCGTTCAATAAGAACGGGAACATGACCAAATAATGTTAGTGCTTGTTGCAACAATTGCCAGACAGGTGTTGCTACTGCAACTGCATGACTATCAATTAACAAAGACTGGCCAAGCGAAGGGTCTTCATCATGGCCTGCAATATGGATTTCTCCAACAAGGTCGCTTGGTATCTGTTGTAAATAGTTCAGGGCGTCAATGCCCGTATTTTGACTACTAATATAGAGGTTATTAATATCGATAAGTAAGCCACAACCTGTGCGCTTAGTCGCCTCAACTAAAAATTGAGGTTCATCCATATCACTCACAAAGTCTAAGTAGTTACTTGGGTTTTCAATTAAAATAGAACGACCAATGCCCGACTGATAAGCATCGATACCATCAATTAAAGATTGTAGTGCATCTTGAGTGCGAGGCAATGGCAGTAAATCTGCAAAATATTTACCTTGCGATTTAGACCATACTGCGTGCTCTGAGACTAAGCTCGGTTGAAACTTATCTATTAGAGCTTTTACTTGTTTGGTATGCGCTACCATAGATTTATGATCAGATCCTAAAGAGCCACCTACACCATGAAAGCTGACATTATAATTTTCACGAATCGCGCTTAAGTAATTTAATCGTGGTCCACCTTCTACGAAAAAATTTTCGGTATGTACCTCAAACCATAAATTATTTGTAGATTGCTGTTGTAAAGGTAAAGCTAAAATATCATCTAGATGTTCAGGCTTTAAACTTAAACCTGCACCTAAATGATCCCCAGCATGAATGTGCTGGGGGAGTGTAAGTGATTAACCTTCAAGAGAACCAGTCCCGTTAGGTGTTATAATTGACTCACATGTTCCTTTAGGTGCGTAAGTCCAAGCATTTGCTTGAAAATCTACCGTCGAAGTACCTTCACAACTTGTACCTGCACCCGCTTTACAATCATTCTCACCAGCTAAAGCAATACCGTAACACTTGTCTTTACGACCACGCACTTTATCGCCAGCTAACCAATTTGTTAGTTGTTCTTGTACTTTAGGAGTCGCACCTTCAGCAATTGATAATTGGTTATTTGCACCAGCTGTTGCGCCTGCGCTTAATACTGCTACTGATGCGCCAACTAGTAATGCTTTAGTTAAGTTTGCTTTATTCATTTGTTATTCTCCTGATTAATGTTCATATAAAAGTTAGACGATATAAGTGTGTTATCAATCTAGGAGACCCATTCATATAGAATAAAATTTCAAAGTATTTTAATAAATTTTAAAAATAAGACGATTAACTATGATTCATGGCTAAAAAAATAACCGGAAATAGGCGTGGCACTTTTAAAGTGAAATAACTGATTGATAGGTTCTTGGAGCATTTATTATGGGCATACTGAGAAATTAATATTTCGTGAAAAAGTGACAGAGACTTGAATTTTAGCCCTAGCAATGTGCCTTGGTACCATTAATAAGCTATATGCTGAAGCTCTTCTTTTCCTCACTCTAGGATCCACACGTCCTGGCCTTTTTCCAATTTAATGGCCTTCAATTAAATATCAAAATGAAAGACCTTACCCGAATAGCAGTGAAATGCTCGGAACCGGGAGTTAGCGAGGTAGAAAGCCGAGTCGCAAACGCCCACTTAGCGACTTAGAACAGAACCTAATTAGCAAATAGTGAAAAATGAAAGACTTGGCCCTCAGCCCTCCTCTTAATACTAATCGCAATGAAAGACCTGATAATCATATAGTAAGTACCTACAGTTTACGTTCTATAGAGTCTGCGTTACGCATGCCAATTTATATCAATTTTCTTATTTGTTGCAACACAGTCCCTTAAATAAAGGTTTATAAGGCTTTGATAAGGGACACCAGACTCTTCTGCCATAGTTTTAAAGTAAGAGATGACATCTTCTCCAAGGCGCATAGTTACCGGTTTTTTCAATTTACTAGCGTACGGATTTTTACGCGATTTCATTTTAGATAAATCATATTCTGCTTTCATAATTAATGCCCTCGCTGATAGTTTTTACTTTCATTTTTAGTTGCTTTTGGCGCGGAAATTAATCTAATAGTATTTCCATCATCACGCTCACAATGGCAAATAAGTAATAGATTCGATTCATTACTCATTCCAAGCATCAAAAAACGATCTTCGGTATTGGAATTCTCTTGGTCAAAGAACTGTAATGCAAAATCATCAAAAAATACGGATTTAGCTTCCTCAAAAGAAATACCGTGCTTTTTAATATTTGTTACAGCTTTTGCTGTATTCCATTCAAATTTTATCATATGTACATTGTATGTACGCTAGAGAAAAATGTCAAAGTAGCTCTAACGAAGCTGTAGAATTTCCCATTTTCAGCCTAATTATTTAAAAACAAACATATTAATCCACATTTTCTTGGGATTAAAATAGATTATTCACTTTTCAATAAGCAATTGATTAAATTGAGTTATAAAGATTTTCATGAGGCGAATTAGGATGGGTTATTGCGTTTTAAGGACTTTGCCTTTTGTTAATGTAAACTATTGCTTAGCTTCTCATCGTCTTAAGAATCAGTTTGAACAAAACAAATCATTTACCATTGGGTATTCTCTTTTTGTTGGTCATCTACCGAGAATATAATCTTGTCTTTATTCACCGTGCTCTTGCTAAATATATAGACTCAAAAATACTTAAACGTTTGCCAATTTTGTTTTATTGCAAAATGAAAGACCTAGCCCTCATGGTATTTTTAATCACAATGAAAGACCCCATTTTTTCAAAGCAACTTACGATAGGCTCGGGCAATAAGATATTAAAAATAGTTTTTCTAGCTCAGTTTGGGAACAAATCAGCATGAAATTTGATCCGCTCATACATGAATACCCTCTACATTTTTTCTTCCAAAATAGCGCTGAAATTGGTTGTATGCCAATTGTTAGTAAACTCTACTTCTATTTTATGCCTACCCTTAGTAAATAAATAAGGTACTTTAGTCTTTGAGCCCCCTTCATAAACCACAAAACCATCAACAATAATTCTTGTTGAAGCCCAACTTAAATGTACATTAAATTGTAACTCTTGATCTTCTGTAAACTCGAACATACCAACCCAATAAGCACCAAAATCATTTGAATCAATATCATGTAAATCTTTATAGGAATACTTTATAGCGTGCCTGTTTAACGTGGCTGGTAGCAATAACTTTTTTCTATTATTAGTATTAATGTAAAAAGCTTTAAATGAATTAAGTGGCATTTCATTTTGGGGGTTTAAATCATCGCCCCAAGTTTTTGTTGCACCTGTTGTAATAAGCCTTACTTTAGGTGTTTCTTTTTTATCTCTGTTACCTCATATTCTATTTGTGGAACTATTGGTAGCTCTCTTGGAGGAAGGGGGTCTACAACTATTGCTTTAATATCACTAGTATTATTAGCACTAATATCTGTTTTTATCGCAGTTAACTCTGGCTCTAATTCACTAGTAGTAGAATTGAATATTAGAAAAATAATCGTGATTAAAAGAATCAGAGCAATAAATATAGCATATGTCCCCGTTGGAGTAGGCGATGCTTTTTTTAACTGAGAATGAGAGTATTCTTCATCTTCTATAATAATTTCATTAGCAATTTCTGTTATTTTGGATCTTTTTAAGTCTGTCATTTTTTCTAAAGCAGAAATATGATCTTCTAACTGTTGTTGTTTTTTTGCTCAGATTTTATTTTTGCATCAGTTTCTAATGTTCGTTTGACAAGCCTTTTTAAAAAAGACTTTTTATTATCATCCATGATTAATTCTGTTCCATACTGGGTTTAGGTTGTATAAATTACTGATTTGTCTAATAACAGTAAGTCATTTATCCCAAAAGTGTAGATGGTGATCATAATATAACTTTTCAGCAATAGACAAGTAAAATGCTCGGAATTGGGAGTTAGCGAGATAGAAAGCCGAGTCGCCCCCCACTAAGCGACTTAGAAAAGAACCTAATTACCAAAAAATGCAAAATGAAAGACTTGACCCTCAGCCCTTCGCGACCCTTCGAAAAGAACCTAATTACCAAAAATGCAAAATGAAAGACCTGGCCCTCAGCCTGCTCGACCCCAATCATATTATTCTTCTAGTTTATTCATTTTTTCCTTGTTCCTAAACGATGAATGATGAACGAATAGCTAACGTCGCCATAAACGGTGAGTAATAGTTGGCTATACTGTGTAGCGAAACGAAACTTAGCCAACTATTACGAATCCGACTTGATGGCCTTGTTATAAGGCGGTTTAACTGCATATTGCTGATACTTTACAACAAACTCTTTTGCTTGAGCTAAAGTTTCAGGATAAGGCACGCTGTCATAGCTATTTTTAATTGTCCGAATTTTTTGGAATACAAAACCATGCTCAATTAAATACTCAACTTTTTTCCATTGAGCTGTATCTGATTTTTTAGGCGGTTTGAAGTGACGTCCCAAGTTAACAGCCACACCTTTACAAACAGGGCACTCAATAGTTCTTGGATAATCAGATGGAGCAAGATTAAATTGGCGCATATTTGACGTTTTACAGTTACAACAAGCAAAAGACATAGAATACACTGGCCCATGAACTTTAATCTGAGGCTCAGGTAGATCTCGATAGCCATCCTTTCTTCGAAGTTCCATCCTTGACTGTTTATCCATACTTGCTTACGCCTTATAATGAGGCTGTAGAATTTCTCATTTTCAGCCTGATTAATTAAAATAAAAACCACATTAATTCATATTTAGTTGAGATTCCAATAGATTATTCGATTTTCAATAAATGATTGATTAATTTGAGTTGTAAAAGTGTTTATGAGGCTAAATAGGCTGGATTATTGCGGTTTAAGGGCTTAACCCTTGGGTTAATGTAAACTATTCCTTAATTTCTCAATGTTATGAACAAGGCAATACATCTGCCACTGGGTATTCACTTTCTCTTGACCGCGCAGTGTGAATTTATTCATGCCTTTATTCACAGTAATATTACCAAACACAGGCTCAATAGCACCGAGTCGTTTACTGTATTCACGTCTGCCAGGGCTACTATCTATTTTCACTCGCATTCTATCGGTATAAGAAATGCTCTTCGTTGTTTTGCCTGTTTCAAATTGCACTTGCCGACCTTGTTTAGTGGGCGCTTTTCGCATGCATTGCTTTTGTAATGGGCAAACACGGCAATCTTTTAAATAACCAGAGAACCGAACATATTGCCGACCGGCGGTTTCAACATTTTTAACACTTAACCACATCTCTTTTCCTGCTGGACAGTGGCATTCATTTTTCTTTTTATCAAAGTAAAAGTCTTTGCTATTAAACAATCTCGCCCGGCCTTTACTGCGTTTCAATCGTCGTTTTTCTTGCTCTGTATGATAGGTTTCGCTCTCTTTAAATAATGGATTCCGGCTTCTAAATGCAGTATCGGCAATGTAAGCATCGAGCCCTGTTGTCGCCATAAACTCAAGGTTCACTTCACTATGAAAACCGCTATCAGCAGTAAACTTTGCTTCACACAAAGCATCAGGTGTACCAAGTTCAGTCAGTTGTTTTTTTAAATCTTCGATAGCGGGTTTTAACGTTTGTTGCTCTCCCACACTTCCCCAAACTTGGGCCTGCATAATCACTTGGTGCTTATCATCGTTAATGGCTATGCCGTTATAGCCTTGAATCGTCCCTTTACTGGTCGTCATTTTGGCGCTGTCTGGATCGGTAATATTACTTTTCACAGGCTTTCTCTGACTACCTAGCTTTTCTTCATTGGTCGCTAAAAATTCTTTGATTTTATCTGCACTTTTATCAAGTTTAGCCTGCTGTTTTAAATCATGTGCAACTTCATCTTCACTCAAACTATCTTGTGCTTGATGACGAGCTAATATGCGTTGGCTCGCTCGACGTAACTTAGCTTGTTTGCGTTCAAGTTCATCAAATGTACCACTCCATTCTTTACTGGCATTCGATCTGATTTTACATCCGTCAATCGCAAACATGTTACGGCCTATCAAACCTTCGCGGTCACATATCATTAATACTTGAGTAAAAAGTGGTTCGATTTGATCTTTCATTTTAGCAACGAAGCTAGCAATGGAAGTGTAATGAGGTTGTACATCGCCCGATAAACTCATAAAGGTAATATTTTTTTCACAAGCTTCAGCAATACGGCGACTCCCCACTAATCCTCTAGAATACGCAAACAGTATAATTTTTAACATAACAGAAGGAGGATAAGCAGATGCACCGCATCGATCATTTTTATAGAAGCTATCAAAGGAGGATAAATCAAGGTGCTTATCAACGATATGAGAAAGCGCGTATTCAAAGGTACCGGGGATAATTTGCTGTGCAAAATCAATCGGAATGAATTTACTTTGGCAGGATAAGTCAGGTTTATAGTTGGCCATCACATTTAACTCTGAGCGAATAATAACTATTAGATCACAGTCGATCACCGCATTCAAGTTCATTTTTCGTACAATGCCGCAAAATTAAAAAAGAGCGATAAACGCTCTTTTGGGAGAAATTCTACAGCCTCAACGCCCAGTTAACCGGAGCGTAGGTTGATATTGTTTTTGCGCCTTTGGTCTTTTTGCAAAAACGATGGCAACCGTTTACGCTTCCGTGTTTAACTGTTTGTTATATTTTTTCTTAATAACCAAAAGTAAATGCCTATTGACGTTAAAATTAAATATAAACCAACATAGAAAGACTTATTTGAATAATGTAATACTGTATTTATTTTTTTATCAAAGTTAATAACTTCTTTTCCCGCTATATGTAACTCCCAAATACTACTACCTCGTGTTCTGCTTGTGATGTTCTTATCAAAGGTTTTACTAGAGTGTACAATCACGTCTTTTCCAATGGTCCAAGCATCATCTACTTTGCACCAAGGGGGTTCCTTGTTATTACGTACGAGACTTTTGAGGTTTCAGTCTCGATTGTCATATTTATACGGGACATACCTTTAGCGTTACGACATCTGAATGATTTAATTACACCTGAAGTTTTATATAGTGATTTTTTATCTAATTCATCAATTTCTAATTGAATAATTAATGAATCAATGAGACAAAAAAGCCTCCTATGATCATCGCAATGGACATGAATTTGTTGGTGTTGGAAACTTTCTCCATAATGATACGCCCTAAATATAACAGTTTTATATACAACGACATGACGTAAAACCTATTGTTGTATATCTTAAATTATTAAAACCTACACAATAACGATATAAACAAATTAAATCAACAAACCATAAAAACTATTACACAAAATCATGAACAGACTAATGCGTCACTTTATTGCATGGCTACATTTCTTAAAGTTTAACTAAGCTACTGTTTTATAAGTAAAATTGCATTAGCTTTTTATCACCTTCAATTGAAACATTTTTTATCAGTTTCCAGAAAAAGCGTCATAGTGACATAATTTCTAGCTTTATTGATATACAGTAAGATTGAGGGCAAGTCTTTAATTTTACATTTTTTAATATTTAGATCAGATATAAATCACTGTACATCTTGAAGATAGAGGGAAAAAATACCAAAACTTCCCAAGTCGAACCTCATGAGTAACTCACAAGCGCCACTAAGTATCTTGTTGAGCGACAAATGTTTAACCAGAGTAACTTTAGCGAAAAATGATTTTTAGGTGTTGGGTTTTAAGTGTTGTTTTGGCTTTTGTGGTTTGTGGTTTTACTGAAAGCTGATCGCTAGAGGCTAGAAGCTGATAAAAAATGGTCGGTATATAAGAAGATTCGAAACTGCAGAAAGCCACAGTTAACTTATACTTATAATAGACGCTACTTTAGAGAAAAAGATTGTGGGTTTTGGGTTTTGGGTTTTAACTAATAGCTAACAGCTGGTCGCTAAAAGCTAATGAAAATGGTCGGTATGACAGGATTCGAACCTGTGACCCCTGCTCCCCCAGAGCAGTGCGCTACCAAGTCGCGCTACATACCGATTTGGGCTATTTTAATAATTTATCGATACTATGCAACCTAAAAGAGTCATTATTTTATTTAATTTTCAATCGATTAAGAAGTAAACAGCTTTTGGGGCAAAAAAATACCCATCAAAAGATGGGTATTAATATTTAGTATTTGAATAAGCTATTTTATTAAACCGTTAAGCAATCAAACTCAACTAATGTATCAACATCGGCTTCATAATCTACGCCTTCGACACCAAAACCAAACAGTTGTAAAAACTCATCTTTGTAATCTTGGTAATCAGTTAATTCGAATAAGTTTTCAGTGGTGATCTGAGGCCACAAGTCAGTACATGCTTGTTGTACTTCATCACGAAGTTCCCAGTCATCAAGACGTAAACGACGCGCATCATCCGTTGTTACAGCACTACCATCTTCTTTGTATAACTGAGTAGTGAATAAACGATGGATTTGCTCCATACAGCCTTCATGTAAACCTTTTTCTTTCATGATTCTAAATACCATAGAAAGGTATAAAGGCATTACAGGAATCGCTGAGCTTGCTTGTGTTACAACACTTTTTTGTACTGATACATAAGCTTCACCATTTAAAGGCGCAAGTTGTGCTTGAATTGCCGTTGAAGCACGATCTAAATCGATTTTCGCTTGACCCAAAGCGCCGTTCCAATAGATAGGCCATGTTAGTTTCTGTACCAATGTATGAGTAAGCAACGGTTTTAACACCTTCAGCTAATACACCCGCTTCGCCAAGTGCACTTAACCATAATTCCCAATCTTGACCGCCCATTACTGTTACTGTGTTAGCAACTTCTTCTTCTGTTGCTGGTTCTACAGTCGCTTCGATGATGGTGTCTTTATTAGTATCAATTGCAGTTGAAACATAAGCTTCACCAATTGGTTTCAGTGATGAACGAATAACTTCACCTGTATCTGGCATTTTACGAACAGGTGCTCGCAACTGAATAAATAATTGCGTCTATTTGTCCTAAATCTTCTTTGATAAGCTCAATCACTTTTGCTTTAGTTTCATGTGAGAAAGCGTCAGCATTGATGCTTTTTGCATATAGACCATCAGCTTTTGCTTGTTTTTCAAAAGCGGCACTGTTGTACCAACCCGCAGAACCTGGTTTGCGATCTGTTGCTGGTTTTTCAAAGAACACACCAATCGTAGAAGCGTCTGAGCCGTATGCAGTACGCGATACGTGATGACATACCGTAACCCGCTGAAGAGCCGATCACTAATACACGTTTAGGACCATTTTTAATTTTGCCCTGTTCTTTTGTGTATTCAATTTGCGCCTGTACATTTTTTTCACAACCAACAGGATGTGTAGTTGTACAAATAAAGCCACGAATTTTTGGTTTGATGATCATAATTTAATCTCTTTTGTTAAATGATTTTTTGATTAGCATAATTTGAATGGAGCACAATATACCTTATTTTAGTGTATCTACTCAATACTCCTTCAAAATGGAGGTATTTTTATTAAATTAGTCTGTAAATGCTCAGGGCTAAGCTATTTATGCTTAGTTCAAGGCGGAAAAGCGCAGTTTAGTGGTTTAAAGACTGCGCACGTCCTGTGCTACGCCCTTCGGGCCATCCTTCGGATGTTCAAATTCATTCCCGATGAATTTGTGAGCATTTTCCAACGATGAAATAGGCTTAAATAGCAACGGCCTGAGTAATTACGTTTTACTAGGGATTCAAAATACTCGGCAACTCACCACTTAAGCCCATTGCTTGTTTAATAAATTGTTTTTTTAGCGGGTTAACATTATCAGCAAAAACTAATGCTAAGTCTCGGATTGTTTTTTGCACTGGATTATCCCCATGGAAGAGTTGCTTTAATACTTCCATTGAAGCCACCATTTGTGCGGCTTCCGTTTTACGCCAACGTTCAAAATGACGCAAATTAGCATAAACACCAATATCTTTATCAGCTTGGTTATTTTCTAAGATGCACTGTGCAAGGCTAACTGCATCTAATAAACCTAAATTGACTCCCTGACCGGCTAGCGGGTGAATGGTATGCGCCGCATCACCAATCAATGCAATACGATGTTTTGCAAAATCACGAGCATAACGCATGGTTAGCGGGAAACTATGTCGCTCACTTTGAACTTCACAAAAGCCTAAACGATTATCGAAGGTACGGGTTAATTGCTTATTAAATTCAAGCTCAGAAAGTGCTTGTAGTTGTTTTGCTTTTTCAGGTGAAACAGACCATACAATTGAGCAGAGGTTTTCTTCAAAAAGCGGTAAAAAGGCTAATGGCCCCTCTGGCGTAAACACCTGTCTGGCACAATATTCATGAGCAAGATCGGTTTTAACAGTGGCCACTAAGGCATGGTGATTATAATCCCAATGTGTGAGTGGAATATCAACTTTATTACGTACCCAAGAGTTTGCACCATCTGCACCAACCACCAGCTTAGTGGTTATATTTTTTCCGCTTTCCAGTGTTAACCAAGCTTCACCCTCGCCTAATGCAATATTGGTTAACTTATCGGGGTGATAAAAAGTCACATTAGCTTGTTTTTGAACACTTGCCTGTAAAGCATGTTGAATTTGTTCATTTTCAATAATATAACCTAGCTGTTCCGCTTCTACCTGTTGTGCATCAAAAGCAATTTTGCCAAAACTATCTTTTTCCCAAACATACATCGTTTGATAAGGTGTGATGCGTTGTGTATCGATATGTTGCCAAACATTCATTTTTTCAAAGATTGTTTTACTGGTCGCACTAATAGCGCTGACGCGAGTAGCAGGTGAATCCTGTAATGGCTTCGCTTCTTTATTTTCAATGATAGCGATATTTAAGTTACTTTTAGCTAATGTAGCGGCCAGTGTCAGCCCCACCATACCACCACCGATAATGGTTAAATCATAGGATAACATCATGATCTTTCTTCTTGTGTTAATAGGTTAAATTGCCCTTTGGCTTGTTTCACAATGGGACTACTCAATGAAGGAAATAAAGACATTGCTTTTAAGGCCATGGTGCGCCCAACAACAAAGGGAAAATGGCTATTGCTAAAAATATGCACAATCGAATCAGTCATATTAATGGTACGTTGCTGGTCTTTTTGTCGTGCTTGCCAGTAGCCCGCTAACATTGAATAGTCACCTAATTGTTTAATATCATCAAGTTCAGAGATAACCTTAGCAAGTACACTAATATCTCGCATACCAAGGTTAAAACCTTGTCCCATTACTGGATGTAAACAATGTGTCGCATTGCCTATCGCAACACCTCGATGTGTGATTGGTTTAGCTGAGACAATTAATTTAAGTGGATAACTAAATCGTTTTCCAGCTTTTTCAAAGATACCTGCGCGATAGCCAAAAGCCTTTTGTAGAGCAGTTAAAAAGTCGGCATCTTCCAAGTCCATTAAGTCATTTACTTCACTATTTTTTACTGACCAGACTAAGGAATAACGATTTTCAGAAAGAGGCAATAATGCAAGAGGGCCAGCATCGGTAAAGCGTTCATAGGCTTTATTCAGATGGGCTTTATCAACACTTACATTGGCAATAATGGCTGAACATTGATAATCATATTGTGTGTTAGAAATTGATAAAAGTTGATTAGTTAAACTATTCGCCCCATCGGCGAGCAACACATAGTTTCGCTTCGATTTGTGTTGCATTTTCTAAGCTGTTTTCTAACTTGTTTTGTATGGTGCAGGTGATAGTGTGCGCTTGCTTTTGTATATTAGTCAAAGCGCTATTGTAAATACGTTTTACCTGTGGAAATTGTGCTAATTGTTGTTGCAACACAGCACCTACATCTTGTAATTCAACAACAGAACCAAAGGGTAAGTTGCCCTTGGGTTTGTCAAGATTAACAATGCCCAAATTACCGCGATCTGAAATATGAATATCATCAATTGGTTGGGCATTTTTTTGTAATCTATGCCATAACCCCAATTCATCTAACAAATCACAACTACCGGCACTCAGTGCAATACTACGATTATCAAACCCTGGGTGAGCCCCTTTATCGACTTTTTCAGGGTTATCATCAATTAACACAACATCAAGTGCAGGAGACTGCTTGACGATAGCAAGCGCCAACAAACAGCCGGACATACCTGCTCCCACAATAACAATATCAGCCTGTTGCATTGCTTGTAGTGATTTCTCTGTCTTTGATTGTTGTGTCTTTTTTCAACCATGGGCTTTGGCGTCCGCCATCAATGCTTCGATTTCATCAATGGTTTTAGGCACATCGGCGCTAAGCACTTCAGCCCCTTGCTCTGTCACTAATAAGTCGTCTTCGATACGAATACCAATGCCTTTCCAGCAATCATCCACGTCCGCATCGTTGCTTACATATAAACCAGGTTCAATGGTAATAGCCATACCTGCTTCTAAAACACGAGGATCATCTAAGGTGCCATAGCTACCTGCATCATGTACATCTAAGCCTAAATAATGACCAATGCCATGCATGTAAAAGTCTTTGTAACTTTCATCGGCAATTAATGCTTCGCTATCGCCACTTAAAAGCCCTAATGCTAATAATCCATCAACGAGTTTTGAAACTACTTTTTTATTGATATCTGCCATCGCTACACCAGGTTTTACCTGATTAATGGCCGACACTTGAATGTCTAATACTAATTGATATAACTGCGCTTGATGATCTGTAAATTTACCGTTAACAGGAAAAGTACGAGTAATATCACCGGCATAACCTTGATACTCAGCTCCCGCATCTATTAGCACTAAATCGCCACTTTTTAATTGTTTGTTATTTTCAGTGTAATGCAAAATACAGGCGTTATTGCCACCTGCAACAATACTGTTATAAGCAACATCACGTGTTCCCTGTAGTGCAAACTGATGTTTTATTTCTGCTTCTAATTGGTATTCCCACATCCCCGGATAACAGGCTTGCATCGCGCGAATATGTCCAGAGGCTGAAATCTCAGCGGCTTCAGCAAGTAATTCTGCTTCTCGTTCGGATTTAATAACACGCATTTCATGTAAAATCGGTAAACAATCAAAATAACAATTTGGCACAATTGCGCCTTTGCGTTTTGAAGCGCGTAATTTGTTAATAATGGTTTTCAGGGTGTGATCTAAGGCATCGTTTTGAAACATTGGGTAATACAAGGCATCGATACCATTAATCATCGACTCAAGTCGCGTTTCAAATTCATCAATGCCATAGGCTTGGTCAACCGCTAACTTAGCTGGCGCTTCTTCTTGACCTAAACGGTAGCCATGCCAAATTTCAGCACTTTTGTCTTTTTTACGATTAAATAAAATAACGCGAGCAACACCATCGATATTGGTTAACATCAGCAACGCATCTGGTTCACTAAATCCAGTCAGATAATGAAAGTCACTATTTTGTCGAAATGGGTATTCGCAGTCATTATTACGTATTGTTTCATGGGCGACAGGAAATAATGCCATGCTATTTGCCTGCATTTTATTAATAAATTCAATTCTTCGTTGCTGAAATAGGCTCATTATTATGTTCTTCTAGTTATTAGTGGATAGTCTTCGATGAAGGCGCATTAGGCTTGCGCGAGAAATGGTTAAAACAAAGCATCGCACCAACACGCAAATATTCAACAATTTCTGCGTAGGCGATTTCAGATTCTTCATCTTCTTGTTCAAATTCTAAACTGACCTGAGAGATATCACGGATATCTTTAATCAGCTCCTGAATTTCTTCACTGGCTTCCTTAAGTGCAGGTTGTACCATGCCAAAACCGACTAAAAAACCCTGCGCCCATTGCGACATCAAATCACAACGATCATCCAGTGGTTGTTCATCGTCTGGTAATAATAAATTAAAACCTAAACCATCATCAGTAAATTGACTAACTACTTGGCTATGTATAGAAATAATCAGTTTCTTGGCTTTTTGCGGTAAGCCCATTCCTTCATTTACTATGTCATTAAAATGGGACTGCCAGCTATTTGAATTGAGATCAGTGCCTCCACAGATAAAGCCCGACAATAAACCATGCACCTCAGAGGCACTAGTAAATAGTTCAGCTTCCTGTAAAACATCGGTTATTTGGTTAAAACTTGGCAAAGGTTCAATACTCATCAGCGTTACTCTATCACGATTAATTATAAACAGAATACTACCCTTACATAACTCTTGTCGCTAGTATTTACTTGAAAGTTGCTAACTAGCTAGCTATATTAGAGTTTCTTTTCTAGGCTTCTTTCTTATATAGGTAGGTTATGGCACATCTTGATATCACTATTTTAGGTCAACACTACAAAATGGGCTGTCCTGATGGTGAAGAGGAAAACCTAGAAAAGTCAGTGATTCAATTTAATGACAAACTAAAAAGCATGAAAGCTCAGGCGCCTGGACGTCGTAATGAACAGCATATTGTGATGGTCGCTCTTAACTATTGTCATCAGTTAAATGTCGAAAGAATCAAAAACGAACAATATACGCGTGAGTTAAATGAACGCATTCAGTTATTACAAGATTCTATCGAACAAGCGTTACGCCCAACAACTGAAAAGATTGAGTAAAAGCAAAACAAACATACCTCAATTTCATCCGATTGATTAACATTAACCTTTGTTTTTTTCAACGTGTCTTTGACTTTTTCATACCCAAATTGCTATCGATAAATTTTCTTAAAAAATGTGATTTCAAATTGTTCGATCAATCACCAAACAAACCAAAATCCTCAAAAAGTACTTTTAAACAGAATAAAAAACGCGTAAGGTTATTTCAACCCTCGGGTATCCGCTAATCTTGACTAAGTCCCTGAGCCGATAAGTAATACCCCGGCGACTTGGATTGTTTACTATTGAGCAAGCTCGGCTTGTATCGAGAAGCCTGCGGTAAACACTGAGACGCCACCTTGACCTTCGGGTTTAAGGTCACAGTCAATAACGATATCCTTGGGTTTCTTACACTTAGCTGTCAGTATTAAGCTATCAGTTAAAAGCAAAATCTGTGCATCTCTTACCTTTAAAATACTATCTATGACTAATGTACTTTCCCGTAATCAAATTCGTCAAAAAGTTCGTTTAGCACGACGCTCTTTATCGCTACAACAACAAACTATTGATGCGAAAAAGCTTTTATCTAATCTAATCACACTGCCACAGGTACAACAATCGACTCATATAGCTATTTCATTAGCCTTTGACGGAGAAATATCAACACAACCTTTTATCGAGTGGTGCTGGAAGAATAATAAACAGGTGTATTTACCTGTACTTCATCCATTTACTAAAGGCCATTTGCTGTTTTTACATTACACAGCAACAACAGAAATGATCAAAAACCAATATGGTATTGCTGAGCCAAAATTAGATATCCAGTTAGTTTTGCCTGTTAAAAAGCTTGACATGATATGCACACCATTAGTTGCCTTCGATGCACAAGGCAACAGAATTGGTATGGGTGGCGGGTATTATGATCGTACCTTGGCGCCCTGGTTTAAGCAACAAACTGGGCCATATCCGATTGGCCTCGCACATGATTGCCAACAGGTCGCACAACTTCCTATTGAGTCTTGGGATGTTCCTCTTCCTAAAATAATTACCCCTTCTAAAGTGCACCGTTTTTAACATAAAAATTTAACAGTTTTATTGTACTGTATGCGTAATATCAGGCTATAATCTCGCCAATTTATTAGCGCTCACTTCAGGAAATAAAATAATGACTCAGGATGATAAGAAAAAAGCAGTACGCTTTGCGGCATTAGAATACGTCGAAAAAGACAGTATTGTTGGTGTAGGCACGGGCTCTACGGTTAATCACTTTATTGATGCTTTAGCAACAATGAAAAATGACATCGAAGGCGCTGTTTCAAGTTCTGAAGCATCAACAGCAAAACTTAAAGAATATGGCATTGAAGTCTTTGAACTGAACTCTGTTTCTGATTTAAGTGTTTATGTTGATGGCGCGGATGAAATCAATCCATTTAACCACATGATCAAAGGTGGTGGTGCGGCATTAACACGAGAAAAAATCGTTGCGACTGTAGCCAAAAAATTTATTTGTATCGTTGATGATACTAAAAATGTTGATATTTTAGGTGACTTCCCATTACCTGTTGAAGTGATCCCGATGGCGCGCAGTTATGTTGCTCGTCAGCTTGTGAAATTAGGTGGTGATCCTGTTTACCGTGAAGGTGTGATAACAGATAACGGTAATATCATATTAGATGTACACAATATGAAAATTTCTGAGCCACTAAAATTAGAAGCACAAATTAATGCCATTGTTGGCGTAGTAACAAATGGTTTATTTGCTGACCGTGGTGCCGATGTGGTGCTAGTTGGAACAGCTGATGGCGTGAAAACGCTAAAATAAACCAGCTTGTTATATTCGGCAACTTGTTAATGGTTAAGTAAGCTATTAACAAGTTTCTTGTATATAAGAATAAAGTATTAAAAATCATCATTTTTTATATGTGAATTAGCTCACATAAGTTTCCAATAGCACTTATTTTTGCTATTTTATGCCAACTAAAATTTTTCACCCATTTTTTTAATTATTGTTTGCCCATTTACCTCACCTGTAGGTTGCAAGGAACTAAAATGACCAAGTTTTCACTCGACAAAGATAAAATCAAAATCCTTCTTTTAGAAGGCTTACACCAAAGCTCAGTAGATACTTTTATTGCCGCTGGTTATAAAAATATCGAAAGCATTAAAACGTCCCTTAGCGAAGAAGATTTAATCGAGAAAATTAAGGGTGTTCATTTTATTGGTATTCGTAGCCGTTCAAACCTGAATGAAAAAGTATTAGCAACTGCTGATAAACTCGTTGGTATTGGTTGTTTCTGTATTGGTACAAACCAAGTTGACTTAGAAGCGACACAGAAAAAAGGCGTAGTTGTATTTAACGCACCTTTTTCAAATACACGAAGCGTAGCAGAATTAGTATTAGGACAAGCGTTATTATTATTACGTGGCATTCCTGAGCGTAACGCTAAAGCTCACCGTGGTGAGTGGGATAAGTCTGCAAACGGTTCATACGAAGCTCGTGGTAAAAACTTAGGCATTATTGGTTACGGTCATATCGGAACACAATTCGGTATCTTGGCTGAAAATTTAGGTTTCCGTGTTTCTTTTTATGACGTTGAAAATAAATTAACCCTAGGTAATGCAACTCAAATTGCTTCACTTGAAGAGTTACTTGGTCAATCAGATGTGGTTAGCTTGCACGTACCTGAAGTTGATTCAACTAAAAACATGATTGGCGCAAAAGAATTTTCTCAAATGAAAGATGGCGCTATTTTCATGAATGCGGCACGTGGTACGGTAGTTGATATCCCTGCTCTTTGTGATGCACTTGAAAGCAAAAAACTGTCAGGCGTCGCGATTGACGTATTCCCGACAGAGCCTAAATCTAACAAAGAAGAATTTGTATCTCCTCTGCGTAAATTCGATAATGTTATTTTAACGCCTCACGTAGGTGGTAGCACACAGGAAGCACAGGAAAACATCGGTTACGAAGTAGCGGGTAAACTTGTTAAATATTCTGACAATGGTTCAACGCTGTCTTCTAAAAACTTCCCTGAAGTATCGTTACCAAGCCATGCAGATGCAAGTCGACTATTGCATATCCATAAAAATCAGCCTGGTATTTTAACAAAAATCAACTTGGCTTTTGCTGAAGCGAATATCAACATTGCTCGCACAATACCTACAAACGGACGCGAATATTGGTTACGTTGTTATTGATGTCGACAGTGAAGATGCAGATACTGCATTGCTTAAACTAAAAGCAATTGAAGGTACTATTAGAGCTCGTTTACTTAACTAAATTTATTGCTAGTTAAGATAAATTAAACGTAATAAACAATGTTTTTTTAAGGGTAAATAGTTAAACTATTTACCCTTTTTTGTTTTATGGGAACAACAAATATGATCGATATTGGCATCAATTTAACCAATAAGCGCTTTGATAAAGATCTTGATCAAGTGATCACTAATGCTAAACAAGCGAATGTTAACAATTTAATTGTTACTGGCACATCAATTGAAGAAAGTGAACAGGCACTTGAGCTGTGTTTGCAATATCCAGATTACCTTTATTGTACTGCAGGCATTCATCCCCATGACGCAAAAACCTTTAACAAGGATAGCCTGAACATGCTACGAACAATTGCCAGTAACCAGCAGGTAAAGGTAATTGGAGAATGTGGTTTAGACTTTAATCGTAATTTTTCGACACCTAAAGAACAAGAGTTCGCCTTTGAACAACAACTTGCTTTAGCGGTTGAATTACAATTACCTGTTTTTATGCATGAACGTGATGCAAATAAGCGTTTTATTGAAATACTAAAGCCTTTTATCAAACAACTACCTAATGCAGTATTGCATTGCTTTACTGGCTCTCGTGAGGATTTAGAAGCTTGTCTTGCACTAGACATTCATATTGGCATTACAGGCTGGATTTGTGATGAACGACGAGGCACTGAGTTATATGAATTAGTGAAATTAATTCCAAGTGACCGTTTGATGATTGAAACTGACGGGCCTTACTTGTTACCTCGCTCAATGCGCCCAAAACCTAAATCAAGTCGCAATGAACCTAAGTATTTACCTTATATTGCAGAAACAATCGCTAATGCACGAGGTGAGTCACTGAAACAATTAGTGCAACAAACAGAGCAAAACAGTAGACTGTTTTTTAAAATTTAATGATTAAAACAAAAGGATCCCGCATGGCCATCTCTCAAAGTTTTCCTGCTCGTCGTTTACGCCGTTTACGTAAGCACGATTTTTCTCGCCGTCTTGTTGCTGAAAACCAGTTATCCGTTAATGATCTCATTTATCCAATGTTTGTTTTAGAAGGCACTAATCGCCGTGAAGCAATTCCATCAATGCCAGGTATTGAAAGACTTTCTCTGGATTTATTAGTCGCAGAATGTCTAGAGCTTGAAGCCTTAGGTATTCCAGCCGTAGCGCTATTTCCAGTAACACCCGATGATATAAAAACAGAAATGGCTGAAGAAGCTTATAACGCCGAAGGACTTGCTCAACGAGCAGTGATGCAAATTAAAGAAGCATGCCCTGATTTAGGTGTGATCACCGATGTTGCTCTAGACCCTTTTACCACACATGGCCAAGATGGCATTATTGATGATAATGGTTATGTACTTAACGATATCACCACAGAAATACTGGTAAAACAAGCACTCTCACACGCACAGGCTGGTGCAGATATTGTCGCCCCTTCCGATATGATGGACGGCCGTATCGGTGCAATACGTAAAGCACTAGAGCAAGCAGGTTATATCAACACTCAAATTATGGCTTACAGTGCTAAATATGCATCAAACTACTATGGACCATTTCGTGATGCCGTCAGCGCAGCAAGTAACTTAAAAGGGGGAATAAATCAACCTACCAAATGGATCCAGCCAACAGTGATGAAGCGATTCATGAAGTTGCATTAGATATCAGCGAAGGTGCTGATATGGTAATGGTGAAACCCGGTATGCCTTACCTTGATATTGTCCGTCGTGTCAAAACTGAATTACAAGTACCGACCTTTGCCTATCAAGTAAGTGGCGAATATGCGATGCATAAAGCGACCATTGATAACGGCTGGTTAAAAGAGAAAGAATGTGTGATGGAATCACTGCTGTGCTTTAAACGAGCAGGTGCAAATGGCGTACTAACCTACTTCGCCAAACAAGTCGCGATTTGGTTAAAAGAAGAACAACAGCAAAAATAGCAAATAGCAAATAGCAAATAGCAAATAGCAAATAGCAAATAGCAAATAGCAAATAAATAATAAACCCGCTATCAAAGCGGGTTTATTATTTGAAAATCATGACAAAAATATTAACCTAGCAACGGCTAATCGACGCTCTCTAAGGTATCTAAAGGCCAGCGCGGTTTTGCTTTAATCGCTAAAGATTCAAATTGTCCTGCTTTTAAACGTTGCATGCCAGCATAAGCAATCATTGCACCATTATCAGTACAAAATTCATTTCGCGGATAAAAGGCTTCGCCACCATTATTTTTCATCAACACAGCTAACTGTTCACGCAGGGAAGTATTCGCACTCACGCCGCCTGCAACCACAAGACGTTTTAGGCCAGTTTGTTTTAAAGCACGTTTACATTTTATGGCAATGGTATCAATTACCGCATCCTGAAATGCACAGGCGATATCAGCTTGAGTTTGTGCATCATCTCCCTAGTTCAGCAATGGTAATAGCAGTTGCTGTTTTTAAGCCACTGAAGCTAAAATCTAAACCAGGCTTGTTAGTCATCGGACGAGGAAAAACAAAACGTCCTGGAGTGCCCTGCTCGGCCATTTTTGCTAATCGAGGGCCACCGGGATAATCCAAGCCTAATAGTTTAGCTGTTTTATCAAAGGCCTCACCGGCGAGATCATCAATGCTTTCACCTAAAACTTCATATTCACCTATGTTTTCTACCTTTACCATTAAGGTGTGGCCACCTGAGACTAATAAAGCTAAAAAGGAAATCAGGTTTATTGTCTTCTAGCATAGGTGCTAATAAATGCCCTTCCATATGGTGTACTGCAATAGCAGGTACGCCCCAAGCAAAAGCTAAACTACGGCCAATACATGAGCCAACTAATAATGCTCCCACTAAGCCAGGGCCAGCAGTAAAGGCGATTGCATCAATATCTTCTTTAGTACAATTAGCAAGCGCCAGCGCTTCTTTAATTAAAGGGATGGTTTTACGTACATGATCACGAGAAGCCAGTTCAGGTACAACACCACCATAATCTGCATGCACAGCCACTTGGCTATAAAGTTGGTGTGAAAGTAATCCTAATTGATCATCATAGATCGCAATGCCTGTTTCATCACAGGAGGTTTCGATACCTAAGATTCGCATAGCGAGCCAGTCCTTAAATACAATAATAAAAAGCATAGTTTACCGTGATAGATCTGTTTTTACTCCCTAAAAATACAAATATAGTTATTTAAATATGATGCTAAAAAAATCTTTTATCGTATTTCTGAAAATTTAATACGGTAAGCCTTTACTTTTAACCCCAAATAGGATTAAAATCTCGCACCATTTTAAATGCATTGGTCGCTTTACGACCGTAACCATAAAGGTAATAGGCACATGCCAGTAATTAAACTTCGTGAAAACGAACCATTTGACGTAGCACTTCGTCGTTTTAAACGTTCTTGTGAAAAAGCAGGTATCTTAGCAGAAACACGTAAACGTGAATACTTTGAGAAACCTACTACAGTACGTAAACGCGCTAAAGCAGCTGCAGTTAAACGTCACTTGAAAAAACTTTCTCGTGAAAACGCACGTCGCGTTCGCCTTTACTAATTCAACTGACTTAGAAAAGGTAACCTATGTCTTTAAAAGCAAAATTAAAAGAGCAACAAATACTCGCAATGCGAGCGAAGGATAAGATCCGTTTAGGTACTATCCGTATGTTGCTTGCAACGATTAAACAAATTGAAGTTGATGAACGTATTGAACTAGATGATGACGCAGTGACGGCTGTTGTTATTAAATCAGTGAAGCAACGTAAAGATTCAATTTCTCAATTTGAAAAAGCAAATCGAGCTGATCTTGCTGATATAGAGAAGACAGAACTTGCAGTTTTGCAAGAGTTTCTACCCCAACCACTCACTTCTGATGAAGTAAAAGCTTTAATCGAGCAAGCTATCGCGTCAACAGGAGCAAGTGGCATGCAAGACATGGGTAAAGTGATGGGCGTACTGAAAAAAGATATTTCAGGAAAAGCGGATATGGGTGAAGTAAGTGCTCTCGTAAGAGCGGGCTTAGTTTAAACAAACGTTTCTTTTGAATTAAAAAAGCCTCATACTTAGCAATAAGTTTGAGGCTTTTTTGTTTGTAATTTTGTTTTTTAATAATTATACCAATCGTAATAATTAGCTTCCCGATAATACTATTAAAATTGCTTACTTCCAACTCAAACTAAACAATTTTTCTAGATAACATTTTGGGCATATAATTAATACAATTGGTGTGAGTAATTGGTGAGAACATGGCTGGTCGCATTCCTCGAAACTTTATTGATGACTTAATTTCCCGTACAGATATTGTTGACCTAATTGACAGTCAGATAAAACTGAAAAAAAAGGTGGCAGTTATCGCGCCCGTTGTCCTTTCCATAATGGTAATAATGACACCAGTTTTTCAGTTAATGATAAACAACAGTTTTATCATTGTTTCAACTGTGGAGCGAGTGGCAATGCACTTACCTTTGTCATGGAATACGAAGGGTTAGAGTTTGTTGATGCCATCGAAACACTCGCCTCAAAACTAGGCCTCGAAGTCCCAAGAGAAGACAATATTCAATCTGGCGGACAGCCCGTACCCTATGTGGATAGAAAAGATACCTATCTGTTAATGGAAGAAATCACCAAATATTACCAACAACAACTGTCACAACATAAAAATAGTGAAAAAGTAATAAACTACTTAAAAGGTCGTGGCCTTTCAGGCAAAACCGTCAAGCATTTTAAAATCGGTTATGCCCCTGAAGGTTGGGATAATATTTGCAAACGTTTTGCCAACTCAGCAGAAACACAGAAACAACTGCTTGAAGCGGGTATGATAAAAAACCGTGACAGTGGTGGTAATTACGATTTCTTTAATGATCGCTTAATGTTTCCTATTCTTGATAGACGCGGTCGAGTAGTTGGTTTTGGTGGACGAGTTTTTGATAATCAAGAACCTAAATACCTTAACTCACCTGAAACGCCCCTATTTCATAAAGGCAAAGAGCTTTACGGTTTATACCAAGTAAAGCAAGCCCATAAAACCATCGAACGCATATTAGTCGTCGAAGGTTATATGGATGTGGTTGCACTTGCTCAATATGGCATCGATTATTCTGTTGCTTCCCTTGGCACAGCCACAACACCTGATCATATTCATACACTGTTTCGTCATACCAGTGAAATAGTCTGCTGTTTTGATGGTGATAAGGCAGGCAGAAGTGCTCGCTTGGCGTGCTTTAGAAAATGCCCTTCCCTATATTCAAGATGGCAGGTCATTACGTTTTATGTTCTTAGCGGATGGTGAAGACCCAGATAGTTTTGTGCAAAAAGAGGGTAAAGAGCAATTTGAGCATTTAATTGGCCAATCTATCCCACTTTCGGATTTTCTGTTTCAGCAACTATTAGCACAGGTTGATATGAGCAGTAGTGATAGCAAATCAAAATTAGCACAGCTAGCAATTCCGCTAATCAGCCAATTAAATGAATCTATTTTCAGGCAGATGATGGAAGAACGATTAACAAAATTATTAGGTATAGAATTAGAAGGCTTACAAAAATTATTACCTAAACAGGAAAATAACACTAAAAAAGCGGTGCAAAACAAAACAACACCGATGCGCCTAGCCATATCTTTATTGTTGCAGAGCACCCGCAAATAGGCTACGGATTGCCTAATTTTCCTGAATTTAAAGAATTACAGCTACCAGGATTAAATATATTGAACTCTCTCCTTGAAATTTGTCGAGAGAGTCCCAATATAACTACAGGTCAGTTGCTTGAACATTGGCGAGAAACGCCACAAAGCAAGCAATTGAATCAATTAGCAGTATGGAAAAATGATGTGAAGGAAGATAAGCATGAGGATCTTTTCCTCGATATATTAGAGAAATTTCTTAACCTTCATCTCAATAATAAAATCGAATATTTAAAACAAAAAGCGCGATCTAGTGATGCATTAACAAGCGAAGAAACACAACAGCTGGCAATACTACTTAGCGAACAAAAACAAATATAATCAAACTGGAAAAATTTGCAATTAAAGCGTATAATTTGGCGCTTGCATTTTTTTCAATAACATCTTTCTATTTTGGACGGTATCTATGGCTCAAACACCTCAGTCACAGCTTAAAGAACTTATTATTAAAGGTAAAGAGAAAGGCTTTTTAACCTACGCCGAAGTTAACGATCATTTACCACAAGACATTTTTGAACCAGAACAAATTGAAGATATCATTCAAATGATCGGTGATATGGGCATTAAAGTTTATGAAAATGCTCCTGATGCTGATGAAATTAGCCTAGGTGAAGAAAGTAACGATACTGCAGACGAAGATGCGGTAGAAGCGGTACGCACAAGTACTAGCAACGGTAGAATCAGAAATTGGCCGAACAACGGATCCTGTACGTATGTATATGCGAGAAATGGGAACCGTTGAACTTCTTACACGTGAAGGCGAAATTGTCATTGCGAAACGTATTGAAGAAGGCATCAAAGAAGTTCAAAACTCAGTATCAGAATACCCTGCGACTATTACCGGTTTATTAGATAATTGGGATAGCTACGAAGCAGATGAAATGAAGCTCACAGATATGATCAGTGGCTTTGTTGACCCTAACGATGAAATCTCACAATCAGTTTCAGCAACACATATCGGTTCAGAATTAACAGAATCTCAACTTAAAGATGAAGATAAAGATGATGATGAAGACGACGAAGATGATGATCTTGATAGTGAAGAAGAAGGTCCAAAAGGCCCTTGTCCTGAAGAATCTGCAGAAAAATTTGCTGAATTACGTAAACTAAATAAAGTTGTAGAAGACTCAATTGCTAAAAATGGCCGAGGTCACGCTAAAACACGTGCGGCAATTATCGAACAAGCAGAGTTTTTCCAACAATTTAAACTGATACCAAAACAATTCGATCGCATGGTAACCGCTATTCGCGCGTCGATGACAACCGTACGTACACAGGAACGTTTAGTATTAAAAATCTGTGTTGAACAAAATAAAATGCCGAAAAAAGCATTTATTAGCTTGTTTAAAGGTAACGAAACTAACGAAAGTTGGATTGAAGCAATTTATGCAACTAAAACTGATTACGCAGAGCGCATCAAAGAGTTTGATGAAGATTTGCAACGTTGTTTACGTAAAATGATCAGTGTTGAGCAAGAAACTGCTTTAACCATAGCTAACTTAAAAGAAATTTCTCGTAACATGAGCATTGGTGAAGCGAAAGCTCGTCGTGCTAAAAAAGAAATGGTAGAAGCTAACTTACGTCTAGTTATCTCGATTGCTAAAAAATACACTAACCGTGGCTTGCAATTCTTAGACCTTATCCAAGAGGGTAATATCGGCCTAATGAAAGCAGTAGATAAATTTGAATACCGTCGTGGTTACAAATTCTCAACTTATGCAACATGGTGGATCCGTCAAGCGATTACTCGTTCTATTGCTGACCAAGCGCGTACTATCCGTATTCCTGTACATATGATTGAAACGATTAATAAACTTAACCGTATCTCTCGTCAAATGTTACAAGAAATGGGCCGTGAGCCACAGCCAGAAGAACTTGCTGAACGAATGATGATGCCTGAAGATAAAATCCGTAAGGTATTAAAAATAGCGAAAGAGCCAATTTCAATGGAAACGCCAATTGGTGACGATGAAGATTCGCACTTAGGTGACTTTATTGAAGATACTACTATTGCATTACCTGTTGACTGTGCAACAAGTGAAAGCCTTAAAAATGCAACCAATGATGTATTAGAAGGTTTAACGGCACGTGAAGCAAAAGTATTACGTATGCGTTTTGGTATCGATATGAATACAGACCACACCTTAGAGGAAGTTGGTAAGCAATTCGACGTGACACGTGAGCGTATCCGTCAAATTGAAGCAAAAGCATTACGTAAACTACGTCACCCAAGCCGAAGCGAACAACTTCGTAGCTTCTTAGACGAATAAGAAGCTAGAAGCTAGAAGCTAAGAAATCCTGCTACGGCAGGATTTTTTTGCCTGTTATTAAGGTAAGCCATTCGAACCTTACCTCATAAAAACCGTGAACGTCTATTTTAAGCAAAAGCATTACGTAAGCTACGTCACCCAAGCCGAAGCGAACAACTTCGCTGACTTCTTAGACGAATAAGAAGCTAGAAGCTAAGAAATCCTGCTACGGCAGGATTTTTTTGCTTTAAAAACAATAACTGATGAACGCCAAAAAGTTTATTCATAGGTATGAATCGTTTAAAACTAGTTATTTTGCGAACTCTGTAGAATAAATAGGCAAACGAATAACATAAGGTAGACAGGAAAAATAAGAGCTTATATAATCGCGTCTCAAATATTAGCAATAATATTGGCCCCTTAGCCTAGCCTGAAATAGATGGTTAGAGTAAGCTCGCTAATAATACAAAATTTGGCCCCTTAGCCTAGCCTGAAATAGATGGTTAGAGTAAGCTCGCTAATAATACAAAATTTGGCCCCTTAGCCTAGCCTGAAATAGATGGTTAGAGTAAGCTCGCTAATAATACAAAATTTGGCCCCTTAGCCTAGCCTGAAATAGATGGTTAGAGTAAGCTCGCTAATATTACAAAATTTGGCCCCTTAGCCTAGCCTGAAATAGATGGTTAGAGTAAGCTCGCTAATAATACAAAATTTGGCCCCTTAGCCTAGCCTGAAATAGATGGTTAGAGTAAGCTCGCTAATAATACAAAATTTGGCCCCTTAGCTCAGTTGGTTAGAGCATACGACTCATAATCGTCAGGTCCCCCGTTCAAGTCGGGGAGGGGCCACCACTTTTAACATTAAAGACGCTTTTTAGCGTCTTTTTTGCTTTCTAAAGCCCCATAAACACTGGGTTTAGCTTCCAACTACGTTTTATAACGATTTGTAATATCCACAATTTTAAGTAACACTGTAAGTAACACCAACAAACTGTTACTAAGTTAATGACCACTTTCTCTTCTCATACGAATTAACTACGATTACCGTATTACTACAAGTACCCTACCCATCATGTATGTGATAATTCAAACTAACCAGTAATATTCGCCTAGTTAATATTAATAGCTCACCTGTTAACTCATAATTAACCTTCCCACTGATATTGTACAAATAGAACACACCTTTCTATTTCAGACCAATGAAACACCGTTATTTAAATTGGGAGTTTTTAATGAAAAAGTTATTCCAGACCCTTTGTGTTTTATTAGCCATTTCATCTCAAGCTAATGCGCAACCGACTCAACTAAATCGAGATATTGTATCCGATAGTTTTTTATTACCTTCAATACAATCTGCACAATCAATACACAAAGATTCAAACAGTGAATCTCTGACTAAGTTATACAATGTGAAAGCATTTCAAAGTGTTCAGATTAAGCAACCCTATAGTGAATTTGAACTGTTATACCAAAATGCTATCGCCGGACAAACGGAATTAGAAGTGCTAAGTAAAGAGATTGCAATGCAAAGTAACAGCACACTGCTTACTTCTGGTGTTAAATCAAAATTACGTGCGATAGATAAAATTAACAGTGATCTTTCTGGTGCTAATGAGAAAATCACTGATTTAGCCCGCACGACTATTGTTTCCCAAGATGTACCAACATTGATGGACACTTTTGCATTATTTGATCAGAAGGCGAGAACTGGTGCGCATTAAAAATAATTTCACTACACCTAAAGCATCTGGATACCGAGATTTAAATCTCTTAGTACGATTACCAGAAAGTAAAATCATTGCTGAAGTTCAACTACATTTAGAAGCTTTTTCGGTTATTAAAAACGGTAAAGAACATGATAATTACGAACAGATTCAACAAATAGAACGTTTACAACTGACAGATAATCGGGAGTTAAGCGAAATAGAGGTAGCTTCTATCAATAAACTCAGAAAAGAATCACAGCAACTTTATCAACAGGCTTGGAGTCAGTATTTAACGGCTTAGGAGATTTGCTTTAGCTGTAATAGCTCAGACTTGATTTGACAGTTACCCGTTTTTTAATGGTAACTGTTAGTTTAGATTTGAGCTAAAACAGACATACCGCGATGTACTTAGCAGGTTTTATATTTTTTAATATGACATTAAGTGCTATTAAATCTTGATGCTCAATGCTATTCAATTCAATCTCATAGTAAGCCACAATATCGAACTGAAAACGACAACGCTCTGGTTTAAGCAATACTAAGAGGCACCTTTAAAGTAATTTGAAAACGTTCGTTACAATCACTTAAAGATGCTTTTGCTTTCTAAAGGCTTATAAATATTAGGTTTAGATGCAACTAAGGCAACTTACTATTTCTCGCTTTTACGAATAAGTGATACCACTCTTCACGAGAAAGTGAGTTCTCAGTGGCGGTCGTACTTGCTCTTATACGGTCCAGATTTGTGGTGCCAATAATAGGTTGAATATTTGCAGGGTGACGAAGTAAAAACATCAGTACAATCACTTCACTTGGCACTTCATACTTTTCACATAACTGCATGACATACTGTGAGGTCTCACGTATATGTTGGTGCTCAGAGTTTATTCCTTTTTCAGAAAAAACACCTCTTGCTAAGCTCCCCCATGCTTGGAGCTGTATATCATTCAAGCGACAAAATTCCATCATACCCGCGACATAATTATTATTATTCTCATCAGGCGTACCTACCATGACTCCCTCATTCAACCAATCTAAGTTCGCAAGAGACATTTCAACTTGATTTGCTACTACGGTTAAATTAAGTGACGACTGAAGAAAATTGATTTGATGGTGGTTCATATTGGAAACACCCAGATGTTCAAATTTACCTGAATTTCGCAACTTCAGCAAGGCTTCTGCGAGTTCTTCAGTGTTCATTAAAGGGTCTGGTCTATGTAAAAGTAAGACATCTAATTTTTCTATCTGTAAGCGTTGTAAAATGCCATCAACTGATTTGTTAACCCAATCAGCAGAGAAATCATAACGCCCAGGAGCGCTATCATCTTCGAAGCGAATACCACACTTTGATTGAATATACATTTTCTCACGCAGAGATGGATCTTGCTTTAAAGCCTCTCCGAATGCAGTTTCAGCTTTATTGAATGTATATATGTCAGCATGGTCAAATACATTTATACCTGATTCTAAAGCTGTCTCAATAATACTGCGTGCTTGATTAATATTTTCTGTGGTTACTGGGTTTTCATTCCATCCGCCACCTAACCCCATACAACCATAAGCAATCTTACTTGCTTTAGGCAGGTATTTATTAATTGAATATTGTTTCATCATTTACCTCTTTAATTTTTCTGTTATATAGCGATACTATTCCTTTCATATGCAACAAAAAAGTAGCTAACAGCAAACTCATTGTTTACTATTTGGAAACAAAAAATGAATTAATGGTGTAACTGCTTATGAATTTTAAAAATGTAGAGCGATTGATGATGTTTCTGGAGGTAGTAGAACAAGGCAGTTTTACAAAAGCAAAGGATACCCTTGGCATTTCAAAAGGCTTCTTATCAAAACAAATTAAAATTCTTGAGGAGGATTTGAAAGCAAAATTACTGGTGCGATCTACTAGGCATATGCGTTTAACATCCGAAGGTCACAGAGCATATAATCATGGAATTGATATTAGAAAACAATTGCGGCTATTTCAAAAAAATATTCATGAGGAAAATGAAAACATAAGTGGAAAGTTAGGAATAACAGCTCCTAAGATGTTTACAGAAGTATTTCTGGTTGATATTTGTCATCAGTTTAAATCTACTCACCCCAAAATGAGCTTTGAAATAAACTCTAGCTATACTAATTTCGACCTTATGCAAAATGAAATAGACATCGCTATTAGGGCAACAACTACCCCACCCGAGAATATGGTCGCTAAAAAACTGTTTTCATATCGTCATATATTAGTCGCTTCACCTTCTTATCTCAGCACGTATGGAGAGCCTCAAAGCATCGATGAAATGCATTTACATCAATGCATGGCCACTCCGCATCAACAAACATGGCCTATGGTAAAATCAGATATTGACGTTAATGGGTGGATGTCAATGAATGATAATCACGTGCTTAAACAACTAGCTATTCAGGGTAAAGGTATCATTCGAGTGCCTAGCTATTATGTTCAAAAAGAGCTGATTAATGGTCAGTTAATTGAAATTCTGTCTTCAGATGTCTCAACACAAACAAATGACCTTTACCTCATTTATCCTCAAATGACCTATGTACCAGCAAAGTTACAAGCTTTTATTGAATCCTTACAAAATTATTTTAAAAATCCTGCTTTAAATTTGTAAGCCAATACAGTTTTTTGAACCTAGTAATAATTGTTTACAAATAAAGAATAGCAACTGACTTAAATTATTAGAGATTAATTTGCACCTCATAAAAAGCACCATTATCGAGCTGAAAGCGCCAACGGTCTGCTTTAACTAATACCAAAGAAGAAGTTAGTCGACCCTGTAAAGAAACCTTACCACGCTCATGCCAGCCATTTTCTGTCCACTCCAATAACATCAGGGCTTGACGAGTGCGATTAGGCACGAGCAATAGATCTCGCGGTGATGCTTGCAATAACTTGCCCCAAACCAAGTTCAGTACTGCCAATACTATGAGTACTTGCACCCGAATATTCCGCGAACTCAATCAGTTTATCTCCAGTGAGGTGGTATAATCGCAAGAAACCACCAATATGTGGCGTAATAATAGCGACAATATCTACTTCACCATCGCCATCAAAATCCCCTGCGCCTACTGGATTAAGCCACCTATATGGGGTTCCAATAAAAGGACTTGATGCAATTTTTACCAATTGAAAATCGATAATGCTATATACCGCAAGTGATGCCCCTGAGCGAGTATCACTTTCAATAACAATAATATCTTCAGAGCCATCATTATTGATATCTACAAGACGAGGTTCAAGATCTTCAAATACACGGTTGCTCGGAAGTTCTATTTTTAATCGCTTCCCATCGGCCATTTCTACGACAAGCAATGATGCCTCTAATGCATCACCAAGCACATTATGTTGATAACGATCAGTTGCACCTGCAAACCAAGCTTTAGCTATATTTTTTGTACCATAAGCGACACGACTAAGTGGAAGTTGACCTGCTTGTGTTTTATTAATATTAACTGGTAAAGGAGATTCGCTAGGGTAAATCGAAAGTTCGTTGGCACTGGTAGGTCTTATATTAGACGAGAGCCATAATATTAGAAGCAATAACGCAATTGTAGTTCGCATTGTTTTCGACTTAATCTCGTTTGTACGTAACTTTAGATATTTATCAAATGAATACTGCATGACTTATTTATCCTCTCTGCAGGTATAAAACCGTTAACTTTTAGAATAAAGAATGAACTTATCATACTTTTTATTTACTTTGATACAAACCAAACCTAAAAGCATGATGGATCGATAATAAACTTAATTCTACTTAAAAGGTATTCTCTTGTATGGCCACTACACTTTGTTAATAGAAAATAAATTATTGTTCACTTATTCAGTCACTTAGCTTCAACATCAGAAGAACATCAGGTATCAAAATAGCTTTTTACATCATTCCAAAGCATAGGTTTAGCAAATAAATAGCCTTGTATATAATCACAGCCCAGCTCAACTAAAAACTCATATTGCTCTCTCGTCTCAACACCTTCCCCAATTGTTTTTAAATGATAAGATTTCGCGATTGAAATTATTGCTTTAATCATCGCACCTTGTGTTTCTTCGCCAAGGCTTAAATTATCAATAAATGATTTATCAATCTTTAACGTATCGACTGGATAATTGATGAGTTGTGAAAATGCGGTATACCCGGTACCAAAATCATCTAAAGATAATTTGATACCTAAGCTTCGAATATCTTCAAGCGTTGTGATACTCATTTCATCTGTTTCAACTAAACTGGTTTCCGTAATTTCTAATTCAATGATCTCGGGGATATTTTGTATAAGCTCAACAAGGCCTTTAATTGCGTAACAAAGAGAGGGTTATGTAGTTCTGCCGCAGATATATTAATACAAAAAATGAGTGGGTTTTCACTTAAGAAATCTTTTTCTTGGGCTATTTGCTGAAAACTCGCTTCAATCACCCATAGGTCAATATCTTTGATCAAATTATACTTTTCAGCAATTGGAATAAATACATCAGGACCAATACCTTTCAGCGCGTCGGAGTTTGTTCTTAATAAGACTTCAACACTGATTATTTTTAAATTTTTAGCATCAAAGATAGGCATAAAATTTAGGTGGAAGTCATTTTGAATTATTGCATTCTTAATTTTTTCAGCTGTTTGTTTATGGAAAAAAATATCTTGAGAAATACTTTGATCAAACAGTTTATAACGATTTTTACCTTCATTTTTAGCGTAATACATTGCTGAATCAGCTCTTCCAAGTAAATCATCGAATGAGTTAACCTCGTCTTTAAACTCTGAAATACCTAAACTAGCTCGAATATAAGTTTGATGATTTTCTAATAAAAGAGGCGCATCCAATGTTTTAAGTAAGTTTTCTGTAAAATGAATAATTTTATCTCTTTGCAAACCTATAGTAACGAGGACAAATTCATCGCCAGAAAGTCTTGAAAAAGCATAGGGTGTTTTTAGATTTAAATCTAAATAGTTTTGAACCTGCTCAGAAAAAGCAACTAATAAATTATCTCCGACATGATGCCCATAGGTATCGTTAACTTTTTTAAAGTCATCAAGGTCTATATAAAACATATAAAGTTGATTTTGTTTGTTTAAAGAAGAAATTCTTTTATTTGTCCAAGTCTGCACGCCTTGACGATTATGAAGTCCTGTCAATGTATCGCTCATTGATAAACGCTTTAATTTATTCCGCTGTAGTGTGATGAGATAAATTATAACAATTAACCAAACCAATAATGTAAGCCTCAATAGATTTGATTCTGAAATTATTTCTCCATATAAAGTTATACTCTTAATTTCAATAGAATAATCACCAGGAGCATTCATACTATTTGTAAGAATCTCAAGGAAAGCGACATTTGATAATTCTACTTGGCTATTATCAAAACTTATTTTGTATTGCTCAATCCACCAATTATCGACTTTTAGTGCGGCTAGTGGGATCCTGACAGAAGAGTTATATAAATTAGGGTTATAGGCAATACTATTAAACTTTAATGAAACCATGTCTTTTTCAGTGGAATATTTATCATTATAATTTCTAAATGAAATTTTTAATTTTCCATCACTAATTGGTGCATTATATTTTAATGAAAGCTGTACTCGACTGAAAACACTTAAATCTATTCCTTGCTTGAGACTTTTACCGCTTAAAGCAATACCAACACCACAGAAGTTATATGCTTCAATGTTTTCAAGTTGACAGCGCACTGCCAGGCCATCACTTTTATCAAAATATACACTTACACCTTTACTCTTAATTAATTTTCTAGGGATGTCTTTTGTTTCATCCAAAACAGAAAATGAGGTATCCATTAAACCTATTCGATGTGATAAAAATGCGGCTAGAGAAAGAAAAAATAATAGAATAATCATTTTTAAATTAATATCAGAGGTCACAAAGGATCCTTATTATTATTGTCTCTTTAAATAACAAAAAATGACAATTACAAGACAATATGAAAATTATATATGTATTATTACACCACTTTAGATTAGGACACTTAGTTTAATTTTTCAAAAGAGATACTCTTCAACAAATTAAATAATAATCAGTTATGCGCTTATATACCCATTACCATTCAAGATGCAAAGTTCAGCAAGTTGTGAGGTGAGTGGCTTCTAGGCAGAAAGTTAAAGATCTAACGGGTTAAATCAATACTTTCTAACAACGAAGATACTTGCCTCAAAACTTGCCCTGCAGGTCGCTAGCTCGAAAAGCAATTCTGCTAGACAATTACATCCGTTGTGCCATCCAATTACATCAGAAACTGCCAGTCATTTTCATCCTACTCTGCAACCTAATAACACTTACTGTGGCCACTAAATAACATTAAGGTCGCCACTAATAAATTAAGATCACTTAGTGCGCATTTTTGACGTTAGTTATCGGCCATACTTTAGGTTAACAGTTAGCCATAAGCTGACATAAGCTTTTGTTAGGTCATAAACATATTAGGGATGATTTTAATCAAATTTACTAGGTGTTTGTGAAGCTATTCCTAGTCATTGGTAATCATCCTTTCAACCTCGTTCTGTATAAGTGCTTACGTATATTAGTTAATAATTTTGATAGACTAAAAATTTAACTAATTAGCAATCTCAATCAATACTATTTTCCTGCTACATGTAAAATCAACTTAAGATTAATAAATCTGAACTACGTAAAGAACTAAGTGCTAAAAGCAATTAATAAAATAACAGGGTAAATTTTATCTAATGAGTAACTACGAAAAAAATATTATTAGGGTGTGTGATTATATTAATCAAAACCTTGATGATGATTTAACGTTAGATATGTTAATTGTGGTGTCGGGATTTTCTAAATATCACTTTCATCGTATTTTTTGGCTTATACAGGACTTAATTTAATTAAGTTTATTCAGATGTCTCGTTTAAAACGTGCATCTTTCAGGCTAGTTTTTAAAGCTAATATCAAAATTATCGACATTGCTTTTGAGGCTCGATTTGAAAGTGCTGAGGCATTTTCAAGAGCGTTCAAACGGGAGTTTGGGCAAAGTCCTTCTGAGTTTAGAAGATCACCCAAATGGCTAAATTGGTATGAGAAAATCAATATGTTATTTATACAATCAACTAAAAAAACGGATAGTACAATGGATGTTAAAATCATTGATTTTAAAGAGCAAAAAGTTGCGACATTGGCTCATTATGGCGATCCAAAGCTTCATTACCAAACATCTATGAAATTTATTGCTTGGCGAAAAGAAACCAAATTATCACCAATAAAAACCAGTAATACTTATGGAATTCCTTATTCTGATCCAAATGTAGTAAAAGCAGAAGATTTTCATTTTGACTTATGTGGCGCTATAAAAGCAGACATCCCAGAAAATGAATATGGGGTGGTGAATCAATTTATTCCAGCAGGACGTTGTGCTGTTGTTCGTGATATTGGCAATCGTGATGACTTGGCAAAAGGCGTTTATTATTTATATCAACAATGGTTACCGACAAGTGGTGAGCACTGCCGTGATTTTCCGGTCTTTTTTCATTATGTTAATTTTGTTCATGACGTGCCTGAGCATGAAGTGATCACTGACATTTATTTGCCAATTAAATAGTTTTATCTAATTAGGAATAAAATAATGCCCCACTCTAATAATATGTTTCTTGTCGGTTCGTTACCGTCTGTATTTATGAAAACCGTCGCACCTATTATTTTAATGATGATGGTAAATGGATCGTTTTCCTTAGTTGATGCCTACTTTCTTGGTGAATATGTTGGCGCTCATGCACTTGCTTGCGGTTACCTCTGTATTTCCTGCTTTTATGATATTGGTGGCTTTATCCAGTTGGGTTTCTGCTGGTTTTTCAAGTGTGATGGCAAGGCTGTTGGGAGCGAATGAAAAAGATGAAGCTGTTTCGGCTTACCGCCAAGCTATGACCTTGTCTATGTGTGTCTGCTTAGTGTTAATTTTACTGTTTTTAGCCGGCGGTGAGCATTTAGTGTTGTTTGTTAATAATGGCTCAGAAAGCTTATCTAGTATGAGTTATGACTATTTATCTTTAATGATATTCTTCTCTCCTTTATTGTTTATTCTTACTATTAACAGCGACAGTTTACGATGTGAAGGGCAGATGTCTTTTATGGCGGTTGTGCCTTTATTATCTGTATTTTTTAATGTGGTATTTAACTACATTTTTATTGCGATGTTGGGTCGCGGCGTAGTTGGTTCGGTTTATGGTACTTTGTTAGCACAAGCGCTATCCCTGTTTGCTGTATATTTATTCCGCCGTTACAGTAAAACCGTATTAAAGGTTTCTATTGTGCGCTTTACCAATAATCGTAAGCTATGGTCTGACTTTTTAGCGTTAGGTGCGCCAACGAGTTTGTCTTATGTTGGTGTCGCACTTTCTTCTGCTTTTGTTTTATATAACTTACAAATTTGGAGTAGCGAAACCTACGGTATGATCGTTGCGACTTATGGCATTATCACGCGTATTATGACGTTTATTTTTCTGCCTTTGTTGGGTTTGAGCATGGCGTTTCAAACGATTTTGGGTAATAACATTGGCGCAAAAGAATGGTTAAGATCAAACAGCGCAATTAAAATCGCCATCATTATCGCTTTTATTTATTGTGTATTTTGCCAGTTGTTTGTTTTATTGCTTAAAAACCAATTAGGTGGCGTGTTTGTCAATGATATGAATGTTAGTGCGGAAGTGGCGCGTATTTTACCTATTATGTCATCGGCTTTATTTTTATTGGGACCACTAATGATGATTGGCGTTGTATTCCAGGCCATGGGTGATGCCAAAAGAGCGACTATTTTAAGATTGGCAAAAGTATACTTTTTCACCCTGCCTTTGATTTTCATTCTACCAATATTGTTTAATGAAATAGGCATTTGGTTCGCAGGTCCAAGCGCAGAATTTTTAGCGCTATTACTGACCATTACCGTTTTGCATCAACGTCGTCAAAAGTCAGGTAATCCGTTTGGTTTGTTTTTCAAAAATAGATAAAAATTATCATTCGTTCAGACCTTTTATCTTGAATTTTCATCAAATAAATAGTGAATTACTTCTAAGGTGCTAGATCACCTTAGAAGTAATTCGCTAACAATCTATTTTTGAAAAATTCAATGACCACGTGGTTGGAGAAGAAAATACTTTGGGTTAAATCATCTATGTCCGGTTTCGTATCTTTGCTGACATAAACCTGCCTCGTTATAAGTGCCTAATATACCCAAAATGACAGGCCTTTTAAGAGCGAATTATTATGGCAGAGTAAATGTAATTGGCTGGCTTAGGTAAATGTAATTAGGTGGCACCGTAAATAGTAATTTTCCATCTGCGTTACAACACTTGATAAGGGCTACCCATTTGAGATGTAAATACTTGTTTTTACATCTACCGGCAGAGGGTTAACGTAGTTAATCGCTCGATAGGTCATCATGTTGCGCCTTGTCTTGCAATCCGAGCTAGCGACTGAACAAAGCGTCTCGATTGGTACCGGGTATATCTATAATTGCTGGCTTATGAAAACAGAAACAACAAAAAACTATCGAAAAAGTAGTTTGTGATCATCGGTTGGGTCATAGGAAAAACACATTGAAAATATGCTCTAAATTTAACCCCATACTAATCACTAAACCTATTGTGGCAGGACGACTTAAAAGAAATAGCACTAGTTTAAAATAATTTTAACTATAAATTTCTGATCAATACAAAGTTGACAATTGTTAATAAAATCCAAGGTTAGCTGAGATTGGGAACTGCCCTGCAATGCGCTATTTGAAAACTTAATATAATCATTCAAAAGAGTCGTTAACGCAAGACCAAAATAGCTTTGATAAACTTCCTGCGGTAATTGTTCATCAAGTAATTCTGTCATGCGCTTAAAGGTCATTGGCATAACGGAGTCAAACTCTGTTGCTATTTTTTTTATCGATTCAGCATTACTAGAGTGTAAATCTCTTATGTTTGTAATATCTAAATCTTTCAAACGTTGTTGCCATGTTTGGCCTAGCCCCTTTAACGCGTTTATAGGAAGCTCTTCAAACCAAGGAAAGGTTGAGACAGTAGTAAAATCATCATTTTCTGTAGGCCTAGATATATTTGATACACTCGGCTGAAACTCAAAATCAACCACCCAACCGTTATCTTTAGAAAAAATATCCGTCGATAAGTCTTCTGAGCTTTGAATAGATGAACTTAATTGGCCAACTCTTGCATTAATTGTATTTATTTTTACCTGAGGATTTTCAATATAGCCCGACATATTAGCCAGTGCATTTTCTAGATCATCTATTATCTTTTGCGTTAGTATTTCTATATTCATAGATTAATCAACAGCTTTAAACTTTATTTCTATTTCACCCCACAAACTACTGTTTATGCTTGTTGTCTCATTGGTTGGATTGGGGATGCTAACCCCTACTCTTGTTTTTGCCAATTTAGTCGCGATGCTAGAATGCAGGTACTTGTCTTTCAAATTAGTCATTGTAATATTTTCCGCAACATTAGGCTTACTTAAGGAGTTGGTTTCACTCACTTTAGCGGCAGAAATACTTGGCTCTTCAATATCCTCGGTAACGCTGTAATTTAAGGATATTTTCGCCAGTATTCGTCCAGAATCTATCATTACTCTTGGGATACCACGAGACATAATATCTTGAAATGATGTGTACTGTTGCTTGGCTAATAAATCTTTCACTAAGGCATAGATTTCAGTCACCGTTTCTGAAGTAAGGAACTTAGATTTTTTTGTGTATCACTTGTAACATAGTCAAGATTATTTTGTATTGAGGGAAGCTCTTGTTTTTTTTCATTATCATACAGATAAGGAAGGCCAACGTTAATTGCATGCAGGCCCTCCGATCCTTTCTCTAAGGGGAATAATTCCAATAACTTTGTATCAACATCAGATTGCTGGATATATTTTTCCCGAAATACATCAAAATCAAGAGAAGCTAAACGTTTTAATTCATAATAAACCTCAGCCTGATCCTTGGATGTTATCGTGATAGCGTTAAACGTATCTTGAATTAATTTTGATACAAATTCGGTTAAATCCAAGTCAGCATTGCTACTCATATTATTCCCTTTTTTGTCTTAATACCTACCAGCCACAATAGTTAACAGATCAATTTTACTGATTACAATTGTTTACTTCTTTGTTAAAGGTTTCGTAACAGGAAGCAATTTTTCAACTTCCGCCTCAAATTCAACAACTGTTGCTAGGCAAAATTTAGATCATTTATCGAGCATCATTGATATTATTTTTCGTCAATACTCTTTGTCGCTTCACTGCTTTCAAGCAGTTTCAGATAATCAGTACTAAAATTAATTTTGACGCCACCAGTTATTTGCACATTAGTATTGTCAGAAGTAGTTGTTTTGTTTTGAGAGGTAGAAACATTAAAGGTTGTTTCTGGTTGTTTTATTAGAGTTACTTGTTCCAAAGAAACCAAATAATCTTGCCCCCACACTGCCACGTCTAGTGCTTTTAGTATTTGTCCTCTCAAAGTCAGTCACATTTTCGTAGGTTGAAGCGGTACTACTTGCATCAAATGTAAGGCTTGTTTCTATGGTGCCATTATCAACTACTAAACGAAGCATTCCTTGCTTAACCATATTTTGTAAAAGTGTAAACTTATTTTGTGCAATGACAGCAGAAAGGCTATCTAATAAACCTGTCCATATTTCACCTGTAAAATTAGTTTCTTCGGTATAGGCTGTATCTGGTTTTACAAGTTCATTTAAAGCACTGGCATCCAATGCTGTTGGAGTTGAATCTTTACTTACTGAGGGAATTTTTCTGTTAGAAGCTCTAATATTGCCTCTGGTGGGACATCGTTTTTAGTATTATTTATATAAGCTTCCAGCCCATCTTCCATTGTTGTGGATAACTCTGTGTATGCCTCCATTTGAGTTAGATTCGCGTTAACTAATGCTTCAAATACGTCTGTAACAAGTTTCGCTGTAAATTCAGGAAACCCAATTTCACTAACGCCTGTTGCTTCACCTAATGCATAACTGGTCATTTTATTCTCCTTTTGTGTCTGCCTGTACCATTAATTTAACAGCCTTTGCCGTCAAATTACTTTAGCAGTGTCCTCCTATACTTAACCGTGACACTGATCAAAAATTAATCAGTATAGAGCAAATTACACACAAAATAGTAAACTAAAGATGAAATAAAAACCCTTAAGGGGTTAGTTAAAGTTTCTTTTTAGTTTAACAGAAGCAAAATGGTAGGATGATTATGACTTAAATAACCTCAGGTCTGGATAATGGAAGCGAAATAACATTAAACTTCAACAGCTTAAAAAATATATAATACAGTGCTGTTAGTTTTGCGTAGTTCAAGGCGAATTATCGAAGCAATAACGAGTTATTGGGAGATGATTTAACGCAGAAATGCGCGTAAATATCGGTACTGTATCGTTTTGCTTATCCAGAACCGAGGTTAAATAACCTTTGTACTTTTTAGTTCAGCTTTATAAGCGTCGCCTTCATCATTAGTAATAAAGTTAAGGTAATTATGAATACTTTCTAGTTGATCTGACTGGTAATGTGATACATATAAAAGTTGGCTTAAGTTTTCCTTGGCAATCAGTTCTAATGCACTTTTTACCAATCTTCGCCCTAAATAATCTAACCCTTGATAGGGTTCATCTAGTATTAATAGAGTGGGCTGTTTAACAATTGCACGGGCAATTAATAATAGGCGTTGTTGGCAGTATTCCAATTGCTTAAAAGTAGTTTTCGAAAATTGGCTCATATGTAGAATATCTAACCATTCTTTAGCAATATTTTGCTCTTCAAGAGTTGGTTGTTGATAAAGGCCAATTGAATCATAAAAGCCAGAAACAATCACATCCAACGCAGTACAATTAACACGATACTGTAAATGTAATGCAGAGGAAACCATGCCAATATGTTTTTTGATTTCCCAAATAGTTTCTCCCGTGCCTCGTTGCCTACCAAAAATTTGAATATCATTGCTATAACACTGAGGATGGTCACCAAAGATTAAACCTAACAAAGTGCTTTTACCACAACCATTAGGACCACTAATTTGCCAATGTTCTCCTTTATTAATACGCCAATTAACATCGGTAAAAATAGTTTTATCGGCGTAAGCGACCTTACCTTGTTTTAATTCAAATATAGGATTTTCAAATGTCGATGTATGGCGATGGCGCTGAATTAAAGCCATCATGTCTTCACTTTGCTGAGCTGATTGTGCTTTAATTTGAGTAATGACAGGATGTTCATCCCAGTCTTTTTTGTCCATCAAACTATCTAATTTTCCTTCACTGAAGAGCGCCACTTTATCTACCCAATCAGGTAACTCCTCTTCACGGGAAACAATAATAATCATTTGTACGCTATTCGATAACAGGGCTAAATAATCTGCCAAAGATTTTCGATGAGCGATATCTAAACCGACATAGGGTTCATCTAATATTATTAATTCAGGTTGAGTGGCTAGCGCTCTCGCTAACATCACTCGACGTGTTTCACCCGTAGAAAGTATTCTAAAACCACTTTCCTGTAATGCTTGTAAATCCAATTTTTCAATTAGATCTAAAGTAAGTTTTTTATCCTGACACTGCTCATAAATAAGGGAGTAGACTGTGCTACCTGTATCGATACGATCTAAAAATTCACTATCATCATTAGCCAGTTCAGATTCCAACAAACGTTGCTGTTCACTCAATGAAACCTGAGCAATCGCTTTCCTTCTTCCTTCAATGACACCAGAATAAGAAAGTGGCTCATCGCACAAAAGATTACCCAATAATGAGCCAACATCCCCCTGTGTACTAAACACTCCCCAAGACTGATTCTCTTGAATAAGCCAGTGGTCAATACTCAGTGTAAAAGTAGCGACCTTCAAGTTGATTTGTTTGAATTCGATGTTCATTTATTTTTCATCCGAGTGTAAATTGGTAGGAAAAGCCTAAAAGATAACGTGATCAGCACAATTAAGTAATGTCGCGTTTATTAACAGGTACTAGCAACACAACCTCTTCCTCTGTCCTTTGCTTTATATAATGCGGTATCAGCTTCAGATAATAATAGTTCAACGTTTGATATAGTAGACGATAAAGAAGCAACACCTAAGCTAATAGAAAAAGTCACCACTCCATCACTGATTGGTACACTTAGTTTAGTGACATCAGAGCAAAGACGTTGAGCAATCACTACTGCTTGTTCGAGCTCTGTTTGTGGTAAAATGAGTACAAACTCGTCTCCTCCCCAGCGACCAATAAAATCTCCCTTGCGAAGACTTTTTTCGCAGGTAGAAGCAAATAATTTAAGCACTTCATCACCAATATGATGGCCATTTTTATCGTTTATTTGTTTAAATTTATCAATATCGATTAGTACACAACATAATGCATTAGCATGACGCAGTGCTCGAGAGCATTCCTTTTCAAGTAGTTCATTTAATGCTCGACGAGTTAATAGATTTGTTAATGCATCATAATTAGCACGATATTCAAGTCGTTCACTGAGTAAATGTTGTTCTGTAATATCAATGGCGGTTACCTGAATAACTTGTTCTCCATCCCAAAGCACTGGTCTTGATAATAAACTTAACCAAACAATCGAACCATCAGTTCGCACCCCTTTACTTTCTGCTTTTATGACGGCTTCTTCACCTGTCATCAATGCTTGATTATCTCGATATGCAATTTGATGATATTCCGAGGATATGGTTGCCAAGATAGATTCATTGGCTAACAAAGCTTGTTCATTTTCAAAACCAAACATCTCTGCATAAGCCTGATTACAAAATAAAGGGTTGAAGTTTTTATGTACTAGAATGCCTTGAATTGAGCCATCGACTAACACGCGGTAACGCTCTTCGCTTAACTTCAGACTTCGTTGCATTTCAAATTGATAACTTAAATCAATAATAATAACCTGCATCGCAGGTAAACCTTCCCATTCGGTAATATTATCAATCGCTAAAACAGTTAACTCTTTACCTGTTTTATCTATATTCTGAAAGGTACGTACTCCAGGTTTCTGTCTACCCGACATAATTTCGTCGTTTACAAATTTGGCTTTGGGGTGATCTTCTTCGGCAATCAGTTCTAAAACACTATTCAGAGAAAGGATCTCTTCAGCGCGATGATAACCATAAAAATTGGCGTAATTATCATCCGCATAAAGAGGTTTAAAATCCCGATGAATGACTACCCCGTAATGAGGTTCAATCAGTAATTTTTCAGAAACATCCACAGTGTCTCTTCTCCAAAGTAGCTTTAAACAAAATTGCGACCAACATCAAGGTTAATACAAACTCACTTAATTTAAATTCATTTTTTGAAATACTTACCGATATATTAAAGATAAATTTCAACATACTAATAGGTCACTATACCTTTAAACAGGTGATTTGCAAAAATCATCTTTTGACAACTAAACTGACAACTAGGCTCTCGCAAAAGCCACCTTATTTTCCTAAAAATTTATTATTTACAAAAGATTAGCCCTTATTACTTTAGTAGGAATATTTGTTGATCAAATAAAGCATTAGTTTTTGTGATTAATGGCTCAATTTACAATAATGCTCTCTAAGTTGCCTGTTATTCTTTGAGTTTGAACCGATACTATAATCTGACTCTAGAATCATGACATGTAATATTACAAAAGTAGGACTGTTCCAATGAAATTTACAATGAAAGCTAAGCTAATCACAACCTTATGCTTACCCTTATTACTGATAAGTATTTTTTTCCTGAACAATATTGTACAAACAAAAAATATTGTTCTTGACCAAGAAAAAATAAATGTAGAGGCGAAGGTAAGTGATTTATTAAATGAGAATTTACAGGGGCAAGTTGATACCGTCACCCGTGCTGTTAGCCTTTTTTATGAGCAATCACAATTAGAAAATATTAAAGCTAGTTTAGCAACTGATATCAGTACCTTCAAAGCAACCATAGAAAACATTTATGATATTAGTGACTCGCCTAGTTTAGCGGAAAAAAATGTTATCGCTTTCATTAATAGTTACCGTTGGGGAGATGGGCGCTATTTCTTTGCTTACCATGGCAGTTACATGCGACCTAAAACCTATGGTATTAACCCTAACTCGGCGGGCGCAGAAGGCTTTGATAAAGTAGATGCCGATGGTAACTTTGTGGTGCGAGGAATCGTTTCAGCAGAGCAAAAGAAAGTACGCCTGGTTTTAGCCAATATTCTTTTTTAAATCCTAAAACAGAGCAGGTTGAAGATAAAATTACCGCTTCTTTTTATTTCGATAAATTGAATTTGGTATTTGCAACCAGTGAGTACATTAATACGCTTAAACAAGATTCTATCAATATTGCGCTACAAACAATTACCCTTTCAAAATATGGTAAAAATGGCTATTTTTGGGTACAGGATAAAAGCGGTAAAATTCTTGCTCACCCAGATCAAAAGATGGTCGGTAAAGCTACTAACAGTAGCAAAAAAATTGCAGAAAGTGTTCAAGGACAAAGTGATACTTTTATTAACATTGACTATGAAAATTCTGACAATTCAGGCACTGAGAGTAAATTTGCCTATGCACGTAATATTTTTCCAGATTGGGGATGGACAATTGTAACGGCGACGCCTGAAAGTGATATTACTACTGTAGAAGAGAGTTTAACGAATGCCAGTGAACAAATCTTTGACCAAAAAGTCACCTCAACTATTACTGTCTCTTCAATTTTAATTATTATCTCTCTTATTATCGCGATTTGGGTAGTAAGTGCCATTATCAAGCGACTAGTGAGATTAAAAGGCCGTGTTGATACACTATCTTCTGGCGAAGCAGACTTAACCTCTCGTATTGAAATCACCTCAAATGATGAGTTAGCTGATATTAGTCATTCCGTTAATAATTTTATTTGCTACCTACAAAGGATGATTGTTGATATTTCGGAAGCGTCAAAAAATATTAGTGAAGGAGTGAGCCAGCTTAAACAACAATCTGAAGTGAATAATCAAGCTCTAATCGCCCATGCTTCTGAAACAGATCAAGTGGTTAGTGCCATTACTGAATTAAATGCAACCGCCGAAAGTGTTGCTCAGAGCGCGGCAGATACAGCAAGCAATACTCAAAAAGCAAATGATGAAGCTTTACTTTCTAAGGAAACGGTACGCGAAGCATCTAACAGTGTTATCGCTTTGGTAGACGAGGTTCAGTCAGCTTCTAGTAGTATCAATACCATGAATGACAATACAGTACAGATTATTAGTGTGCTCAGTGTGATTGGTGAAATTGCGGATCAAACGAATCTTTTAGCGCTTAATGCGCCTATTGAAGTCGCACGAGCTGGCGAACCAAGGTCGAGGGTTTGCAGTGGTTGCCGATGAAGTTCGCTCTTTAGCCGCTCGTACGCAAACTAGCACAGCAGAAATTAATGCAATACTAAGTACTTTGCGTCAAGACGCAAGCAATGCTGTTGAGGCAATGAGCACAACAAAAACAAGTTGTGAACAAACTGCAGAAAATACCGACCGTGTCACTGAAAGCCTTGATACTATGAGTAACTTTATTGTAGAAATAAATGATCTTAGTACACAAATTGCCACCGCTTCAGAAGAACAAAGCGCCGTTAGTGAAGAAGTCAGCCGCAATATGAATAATATTCATCAAATGGTTCAAGAGTTAAAAAATAATGGTCAAGCAACCGTAGATAGCACCGAAAACCTCACTATGGCAAATGAGAAATTAGATGCTTTAGTTAAAAAGTTCAAATTACAATAATATTTTCAATCAACGAGAAAGGGTTAAAACAGCTGTTTTAACCCTTTCTCGTTTTACTTAATTGCTTACTACTTTTCTTTTAAAAACCTGCTGTATGAAGAGTATTGTTGCACCAGCGATTAATCCCCATAGTACTGAACTCAATCCCCATAAAGTAATATTTGAAGCAGTAACAATAAAGGTAATAATAGAAGCCTCTGAAACCTTACTCGCTACCACTGCCTGTTGCAGGCTATTTCCGATCGTTGAAAATAATGCAATACCCGCTAATGAATAAATGAGTGCATCGGGTAATAATGCAAATACATTCATCAGATAACTTGAAAAAATGGCCATAATTAAATATACAATGCCACCAGCAATCGGCGCCCAATAACGTTCTGAAGGCTTTTCACTTACTTCGTCAGTCATACATATAGCGACAGTGATCGCGACCAGATTTATCGAAAAACAACCAAAGGGGGCCATCACCATATTCACAAAGCCTGTCACACTTAATATCGACGAAACAGGTGCATCATAATTATGTGCTTTAAAGACCGCAATTCCCGGTAAATTTTGAGCGGCCATAGTGACAATAAATAAAGGTAAACTGATACCTAAAATGACATCAAGCGTAAATTGTGGCGCAATGTAATGAAACTCACTTACCTGCCAAGAAAGTCCAGTATCTGAGACTAAATGAAACTGCCAGGCTAATAAAATGCAACTCACCAATACAAATAACATCGCAAACTTAGGCATAATTTGTTTGCTGATAAAATATGTCGCAAGCATCACTGATACCACCCATGGCGCTTCATTCATTTGACTAAAAACATCAACACCAAAATTAATCAAAATACCGGCTAACATTGCTGAAGCGAGTTGAAATGGAATTTTACTGATCAACTTTTCAAACCACCCCGTTAAACCGCACAATAAAATCAGTGCGCCAGAAACAATAAATCCAGCAATTGCTTCATTAATACTGAAACCTTGAACGTTGGCAATTAATAAGGACGCACCAGGCGTTGACCAGGCAATTAATATCGGTAAACGATAATAAAGAGACAAACCAATAGAAGTGCCCCCAATGGTCAAACCCAGCATTAACATCCAACTTGAGGCTAGATTGGTATCACCTCCCAAATTTATCACTGTCTGATAAATTAAAGCGAAGAGAACTTGCAAAGCCGATGATCACAACTACGATTCCAGCAGTTGCGAGCACTCACAATACGATTGACTAACATATCAAAATTTCCCATAATAAAACGAAATGTGCGTTATAGCGCACAAGATAACATCGTGCGTTATAACGCACAAGGAAAATAATGAATAACAATATTAATCTTATAATTGGAAAGCAATTAAAAGCGACGAAGAGTAGAAAATGGCTGGAGCCTTGATGCAACCTACCGAAAAACAGGCGTATCAAAAGCAATGTTAGGTCAAATTGAACGTGGTGAATCAAGTCCCACTATTGCAAAACTATGGAAAATAGCAAATGGATTTGAATTACCAATAAGCTACTTTTTAAGCCCTATCAGTGACCATGACATAATAAACAATGAATTTAATACAGATAAAGGGATCAGCGTCTCTCCTTTATTTCCCTTTGATTCTATAACGAATATTGAAGTACTTTGTTTAACACTCGCACCTTCATACCAACATACTTCTGAAGCGCATAATATAGGAACAATTGAACATATTCTGGTGATAAAAGGTGAAATGGAATATTTAGTTGATAATCAATGGTTGCCTTTACAGCAAAATGAAGTAACAAAATTTAATGCAGATAAAGTACACGGGTATCGTAATGTCAGTGATCAAGAGGCGATATTTCACAATATTATTTATTATGCGAAGAAATAATAGCAAAGTAGTGAACAAAAAAGCTCCCTACTTTGCTAACCAAATATCTTTTAAGTATTAAGCATTAAACTGTTCAACAACATCCTTTAAAGCGGTTGAGCGCTTAGCAATATCTTGACTAGAAATATTAAGTTGTTCGATATGAGACAATGTTTCCGTCGACATATCATTAATGCGCACGATATTTTGGTTAATCTCTTCGGCTACAGCACTTTGTTGCCCAGTTGCACTTGAAATTTGAGCACTCATATCATTAATATTTTCAACTGCTTTTGAAATTTGAACGAGAGATTCCCCTGTATCGGCAACTTTATCAACGGCTGATTCAGCTTGCTCTTTACTTTTAGCCATCACATCAACGGCTTTTTTAGAGCCTAATAATAATTTATCAAGCATCATATTAACTTCTTCCGTCGACTTTTGTGTTCTACTCGCCAGAGTACGCACTTCATCGGCAACTACGGCAAAACCTCGTCCTTGGTTCACCAGCTCGAGCGGCTTCGATAGCGGCATTAAGTGCTAATAGGTTGGTTTGTTCAGCAATGCTTTGTATTACATTTAATACACTGGTAATGCTGACACTATCTTGCTCTAACTGATAAATAGTTTCAGAAGCTTCTTCGATTTGAGAGGCTAATGCATTAATTTGCATTGTCGCCTCGTTTACAATTAACTGTCCACTTGAGGTGATATCATTGGCTTCTTTTGCCGCATCAGAGGTTAAGGCAATAGTATTCGCAACTTCCTGTGCTGAAATCGTCATTTCATTCATAGCCGTTGCCACTTGTTCTGTTTCTGAAAATTGCTGTTGAATGTTTTGATTGGTGATCACAGATAAAGCGACTAACTCTTCTGAATCTTGAGATAATATATGCGTTGAATCGGAAATGTTGTCGATCATTTTTAACAAGCGATCACGCATAACCTGCAATGAAACAACGATTTCACTCAGTTCATTTTTCCCTTTTCCTGCAAATTTTTTATTTAAATCAGCGGTAGCCATTTCAGCAACAATATCAGGGATTCTGCGGATAGCTCGGGTGATATTAAATGTAATAAAAACCAAAAAAACTAACACAATAGCAAGCCCAAAAAATGCAAAGTTCATCGAGAAATTAGTCGCATCATGTTGTTTAGATTGGGCGTTTTGTAGGTTTGACTGTACCTCTTCAAGGAATGGGTTCACTTTGCTATAAATTGCCTCAGCATGACAGCATCAAAATTTGCCATGGTTTTATTACCGCCAGAAGCTCCTTGGTCAATATATGCTTGCGCCATTGCCTTCCCTGCTTCATAGTAAGCTTCAAAGGCTACTGACATTTTATCGTAACTTGCTATGTTATCTTTATCCAATTGCTTAAGCTGTACAATCAATTGACGAAACTTCTGTGCATTATCTTCAGCTTCATCAAAACCATCATTTAAGCCATCTAAAGCGCGTGTTGCACTAATATCTGTTAGCCATTGCTGTACCTGTACCACACTTAATTTAAGTTCATGGGTATAATTCAATAAAGGGATTTCAATTAAACTAATTCTATCTACCTGTTGTAAAACAGTGCGGTTAGTATTTATGACTACTCCTGCTTGGATAATAATAATTAAAGCTAAAAATGATGATAGCCATATCATACGAAGCTTTAAAGATAATGAGTTAGACATTTGGTTTTCCTTCCTTAGTACGCCTATATAGTTGTTAATTTGAGGCAGTGATATAGTGAAATGTATTAGCAGTGTGCGAGCTTTTCTGGGTTATATTTGATTCATTAGATTTATCGAATTGGTATAACTTATTGAGTATGATACAAAAAAACATTATTTGTAAATATTATCTTTATTTTCTTATCCTTATTAATCTATCTCGGAAATATCTTTCCAAGTAACATCAGGTTGCCAACTATTTACCCAGTCCAACATATCATCAGCAGGCATAGGACGAGCAATCCCATACCCCTGTGCTAATTCGCATCCAAGTTGTAATAACTCTGCGCCATGAGCAATGGTTTCGACCCCTTCTGCAATCACTTTACGGTTAAATGAAACTGCTAATGCTATGACTCCAAGTACAATAGCGTGATCTTCAGGGTCAATTAACATGTCACGGACAAAGGTCTGGTCAACTTTGATCAAATTAGCAGGTAAACGTCTCAAATAGGTTAATGAAGAATACCCTGTACCAAAATCATCGATTGCGAAGCTAACCCCTAATTCTAAACACGCGTTCATAATATGAGAAACATCCATGACATCACCTAATGCACTTGTTTCTAATACTTCTAACTGTAAGGCTTTTGGCGACACATCAGGATGCTGATTAAGTAACATGGATAAACGCTGAACAAAATCCTGCTGTTGTAGCTGTAAGGCACCTATATTTACACTAACAGATAAATTTAAACCCACTTTTTGCCATTCAGATATTTGTTGCAAAGACTCATTAATGACCCACTCCCTAACTTTATACTTAAAGGATGATTTTCAATTAATGGTAGAAAGGTCGCTGGCGGTAAAAGACCTTTAACAGGGTGTTGCCAACGAATTAGCGCCTCAGAGCCTATCACTTCGCCTGTTTTCATATTTACTTTGGGTTGATAATAAAGAACGAATTCTTCATTCTCTAATGCCAAATTAAGGTTCTGTATGCTTTCAAGACGACTTTTGATAACACTTTCAGACTCACTATCAAACAGGTGATAGCAATTTTTACCTTTTTGTTTAGCTACATACATTGCCTGGTCTGCATGACGAATCAATTGATCTGCCTCAGCACCATCCATTGGATATAAAGTAACACCAATACTGACGGATACTTTTAATAAAACACCTTCCACGGTAATTGGCTTAGATGCGACAAGTAATAAACGTTGCAATACAGGTTTAAAATCATCTAAGTTCTCTAAATCTGCCAAAATAGCAACAAATTCATCTCCCCCAAAACGTGATAGCGTATCCCCATCACGCAAAGCGCCTTTTAATCTGAGAGATAAGGAAACTAGAAGTTGATCCCCCATATCATGACCATGAATATCATTAATTTCCTTAAAGCCATCTAAATCGAGAAAAGCGACTGCAAGTATTTTTTGACTACGTTGACTTTGAATAATGGCTTGGTTTAAACGATCTGCCAATAAGGCTCGATTAGGTAAACTGGTTAACAGGTCGTAATGTGCCATATGCTCTAATTGCATTTGGTGCTGTTTAATATCTGTAATATCGGTAAATAAACCCACATAATTTTTTACTTCACCAGAATCATCATACACCGCACTAATAGTCAGCAACTCAGGATATATTTCGTGATCCTTACGTTTATTCCAGATTTCACCATGCCAATAACCATTCTGACGTAAAGACTGCCAAAGTTGTTTATAAAACATAGGAGATTGACGCTCAGATTTCAGTATACTTGGATTCTTTCCTAAAATTTCATTACGCTCATAACCTGTAATCAAAACAAATGCTTCATTAACATCAATAATATTACCCGATGCATTGGTAATTATTATCCCCTCCTTTGCATGGGTAAAAACATTAGCCACTAATTTTAATTGTTCCTCAAGTAGCTTACCTTCAGTAATATCTTGCACCAAAGAAGTCATGCCGATTATGTTGCCATTTTTATCAGTCATGAGTGTGTTATACCATTCACAAATAATAGTACGCCCATCCTTGGTAACACTTTTGTTAATGTACTTACTATTTTGATGCTCAGAAAGAAAACAATATACAGTCTTTATTTGGTGCTTTGATTCCGGTGCAATAATCAAAGAACCAGGCCTGACCTCCCAAGGCTTCATCTTCATGATACCCAAATATTTTTTCAGCCGAATGATTCCAATCGGTACAATTAAAGTCTTTATCCCATGATATACAACCTAGAGGGGTGTTCTCTATATGATTTTTTAATCTATTTTTACTTTCTCTTAAAGAGGACTCACTACTTTTTAATTGTTGCTCTGCCAGTAAACGAGTTTTAGCCATAGAATTAAAACGCTTTTGCAGTTCAATAAGTTCTGAACTGCCTTGTAGTGGAATAGTAGGAATTTCTTTGCCTAACTCAAGTTCTTTAGCGAAGTGTAATAAACCTTTAAGTGGTTTGAGTAAACTTTTACGAATAGCCCAATTAGCAATAAGAAATATCACTAACATACCAATAAATAACCACCCTGCTATATTAAGCAAGCGCTTATTGATTGTTTGTAATTCTTCATCCAAGGGAATGCCGACACTAATATTAATCAGTTCACTATTGTCAAATAAAGGCCGACTTGCAAACATCCTACTATGCTCTGTTGGTTGCCCAAAGGGTAATAGACCTGCGGTTAAAGGGACTTTATTGACTTCTTCATTAACTAACTTAGTACCAAGTAGCTCCGTGTTATCAGGATAGGCGACAATAATTTTATCTTCATGGTCAGTAATATAAGCGACCGAATTGAATGGTAAGCGTGATTCTGCAAGGTATTTACTCCACCACTCAAGTGAGACTACAGCAACAGAAACACCGACTATTTCATCATTCTCAGGATTAATCACAGGGTATGCAAAATTGATACTGATAATTCCTGTGACCCTATCTACCTGAAACTGACCAATAGAGAAATCTTTATTCCTTATTGCTTGTTGAAAATAGCTTCTATCAGCCACATTGACGGTTTTATCTGACATTTTTGCATTACACAATAAATCACCGTCAACACCAGGTATACCTAAGTTAATATAATTATTATTTAATTTAAGGATTTCGGATAAAACCGAACTACATTCTGAGGATTCTGGATTGATAGCAAATTTAAAGGAGGACAAATTTTGTAAAAAGATTTTGATTGTGCAATTAGCTTAGACTGATTTGTGGCAGTAAGTTCAACCGTATGCATTGCCTTCTGTAGAGCGGTATTAATTGCGAAATCGCGAGCGACAAGTGACTGATGGATAATACCAATAAGCCCAGGTAAAGTGACTAATATAATAAGTACAATTAATCTTGATTGTAATGAATGAAAAAAAGATTTCATATTTCCCTATACATCCAACAACCCCTTATAAGACTGGTCAAAAAAAGACATGATCTGTGGTTATTAATTCTAGTTAAAAAACCACGATTTACGAGAGAAAGTAATAAAATATATCTCAAATAATAGATATTGACGGATGAAAAGTAATACGCCAAAAAACAACATGTTTTTTGGCGTATTTAAATTAGCCTTGTATCAGGATAAATTAACCAAAAAAGGGTCTCTAGAAAGTTTATGAGTTGTTTCAGGATGATACCAAGAAAGCTTATTCGCTAAATTGACCACTTCTCCGATAATCATTAGTGTTGGCCCTGTTAGCCCCCACCTAACTGTGTTAATTCTGATAACGTGCCAATCACAACATGTTGCTCCGCAGTGGTGCCTTTGTTAATAAGTGCCACAGGGGTATCCTCGCCTCGCCCAAAGTTAAGCAACTGCGTCTGTATTTCATGCGACTGAATCAGTCCCATATATACAACTAAGGTATTATGTTTACAGGCTAATGATTGCCAGTCCAATTCCTGTCCACTTTCTTTTCTATGTCCAGTAACAAAGGTAACTGACTGTGCATAATCACGATGTGTTAAGGGAATACCAGCATAGGCACTACAACCTGAAGCGACCGTAATACCTGGAACAACTTGAAAACTAACACCTGATGTAACCAATTCCTCTAACTCTTCACCACCACGACCAAAAATAAATGAGTCACCACCTTTTAAACGAACAACTTTTTTCCCCTGTTGCGCATATTCAACCAACATTTGATTAGTGCGTGACTGAGCAACTTCATGATTACCTGCTTCTTTACCCACTGAAATAAGATCCGCATCGCGACGAATAAGATCTAATATTTCTGAGGAAACAAGACGATCATATAACACCACATCAGCTTGTTGCATTAATTGTAATGCTTTTAGGGTCAATAATGAGGGATCACCGGGCCCAGCACCAACAAGTGCAACATCGCCCTGAGCAACATCTTCATTTAAGCTACTTTCCATAAGCTCAAGTGCCTGTTTGTTATCTCCACGTTGTAAAAGGCTTCCTAATTGACCATTGCCAAAAAGTTTTTCCCAATAACGTCGACGCAGGGAAACATTTTGTAATGTTTCTTTTACACGATGACGAAACTCACCTGATATTTTAGCTAATCGGCCAAGATGCATAGGTAATAAGGTTTCTAACCTTTCTCGGATCAAACGTGCTAAAACAGGTGCTTTACCACCACTTGATATGGCAACAATAATAGGAGATCGATCTACGATAGAAGGCATAATAAAACTAGAAAGATCAGGACTATCTACAACATTCACTAATAACTGACGCTGATCTGCACTTTCTGCAATCGCTTGATTTACGTCCTTTTGATTGGTCGCGACAATGACAAGCCATTTATTATCTAATAAGTTTTCGCTAAAGGGAGCTGTGATTATTTTAATTTGCCCTGCATCTGCTTTCTGCAATAATTTATCATGGAAATCAAGTGCACAAACAGTAACTTCTGCGCCTGCTTTTAATAAAGGTGTACCTTGCGCAGAGCAATACTACCTCCGCCAATCACAAGACAAGGTCGATTTTCTAATTTAGTAAAAATGGGTAAATAATCCATGCAGATACCTAGTTGATATTAAAGGGCACACTATACCCGTTACCATTTAAGATGCAAAGTTCAGCAAGTTGTGAGGTAAGTAACTTCTAGGCAGAAAGTTGAAGATCTAACTGCTTCAATTAATACTTTCTAACAGCGAATATACTTTGTTTAAAAATGATTGAGTTTATTTTTAAACCTATCTTTCATCTACGACAACTATTCCATTAAGGCTTTGATACCATCATGTAAGGTAAAGATGCCTTGAATGTGACTTTCTTCGATAACAGGCAGACATCCAATATTATGCTCTAACATTAAGGTTAATGCATCGTGAACTTTCATGCTTCCTTCAATAGTGATTGGCGATCTGGTCATTACTTGGTGTGCTCGCTGATCAATTGTTTTGCTATCTCGAACAGATTCAGCATCTGGTTCCGATAAATGGACTTAAGCAACGAAGTAAATCACGATCGCTGATGATCCCTTGTAATTGTTTATCTTCTGTCACTAATAAATGGCGAAATGGGGCTTTATCTAATATGTCTTTCACTATCGTTAAACGGTCATCCATATCAACACAAACAACACGCGTTGTCATGACTTCTGCAACATTCATGATCAGTCCTTTTTAAATTGAGCAATTAAAAAAGTATAGACATAAAAAAACCAGCATGCGCTGGTTTTTAATCAAATTCCCAAAAACATGGAATTCTAGCTATTTTTTACAAAATCAATACCGAGTTGGATATCACTATGTAATACATCAAGCATTTCTTTTTGTTTTTGCTCTTCAAATGGGCTTAAATCACCAACAGGTAATACACGCTCAACACCATTTAAACCTAATAATAGAGGTTGTGTAAAGAATGGAGAAATCGCATTTCCACCTTCAACATAAGCATTTTGTACAATACCTTGTTTACCTGATAACGCATGTACTAAATTAACACCAAACAGAGCAGCTGCACGTGCCATTGAAAGTGTCGCAGATCCGCCACCAGCTTTAGCGTTAACAACTTCTGTACCTGCATTTTGGATACGATCAGTTAAATCAATCACTTCTTGCTCAGTAAAATCAACATTTTGAACCTGTGAAAGCAGAGGAAGGATAGTTGTACCACTATGACCACCAATAACATTAACTTTAAGGTCTTCAGCTTTTAAGCCTTTTTTATCAGCAATAAATTCTTCCGCACGAATAACATCTAAGGTAGTAATACCAAACAATTTATTCTTATTGTAAACACCCGCATCTTTTAATACTTCAGCGGCAATAGCAACCGTCGTATTAACCGGGTTTGTGATCACACCAATACAAGCCTCTGGCGCAACTTTCGCAACAACACCCACTAAGCTTTTGATGATCCCTGCATTGATATTAAATAAATCACTACGATCCATACCTGGTTTTCTAGCAACACCAGCAGAAATCAATACAACATCAGCACCTTCAAGTGCAGGGGCGACATCAGCGCCACCAAAACCAGTTACTTTTACACTCGTTGGAATATGGCTTAAATCTTTCGCAACACCAGGTGTAACCGGAGCAACATCATATAATGATAACTCTGAATTTGCAGGAAGATCTAATTTTAACAATAAAGCAAGGGCTTGACCGATACCACCAGCGGCACCAAGAACAGCAACTTTCATAACACACTCCCAAATAATTAATCAACATAAAATCAGATAGTATAATAATCTAAATTGGCGGTAAATGTAAAAAATGTTAAACAAATGTGATCGCTGTTAGGTCTATTTAATAATATTTTATTAGTAGCTTTAAAAAATCGATGAGTAAATAACCAACTCATTAATAAATGGGCATTTATTGAGCATTATGAGTAATAAGCATTCGCAATTGAAAGTGTATTTTAAGGCACTAAAAAATGCCCTAAAAGAATGAATTTGAACAATGAAAATATTGAATAAGTTAACAAAAAAATGAATATTTTTATCGAATCATGAATAGTTATGCATTTATTAAAACAAATATTCTATTGTAAAAGATCAAACTTTAATTATCATAGTCATAATTATTTAATAGAGTAGGTATTATGAAACAACCAATCGAATTAATGGACTTTTTAAAGCCTTATTGCGTAAAGAACGTTTAAGTTCTCAAGGCGAAATTGTTGATGCTTTACAAGAGGCAGGTTTTCATAATATCAATCAATCCAAAGTATCACGAATGCTAAGTAAGTCAGGCGCGGTACGAACTCGCAATGCCAAACAAGAGATGGTTTATTGCTTACCAGCTGAATTAGGTGTTCCAACAACGAGTAGCCCATTAAAAAACCTCGTTGTTGATATCGATTGTAATGATTGTTTAATCGTTATTCATACTAGCCCAGGAGCCGCACAACTTATTGCGCGTTTATTGGATTCAATTGGAAAAACCGAAGGTATTTTAGGCACTATTGCCGGCGATGATACTATTTTTATTACTCCAACCAATTGCCAAAAAATAAACCAAACGTTAAAAGTCGTTAAACAACTTTTTAGTTGACCTGCCATTTTATAAAAATCAAATTAGATGCAATTCCAATAACCCAAGGTAGATCATACTAATGATTTTTTATGGGGTTACAATATGCACAATTTGCTGGCCAATCTAACACTATCATTGGCGGTTTCTGATGACTGTTTTGTTGTTAATCAAGTCATTTACAGGCCATCACAAAGGATTTTTATTTTTTCACAAATAAATCCGCTAATTATCACGATTGAACTGACAGGGCATAGCGATGAAAAAGCACTCAGGTTTAACAATCATAGAACTCTTAATCGTGATCGCTATTATTGGTATTTTAGCAAGTATTGCCTATCCGAGTCTGCAATCCTATGTATTAAGGACAAATCGAGGAGATGCACAGACAGAGCTTCTGAAAGCGCAATTAAAACAAACCGCTTTGCATATTCTTAATCCACTGTATTCAGATGATGAAAGCGCTCTAGGCTTAGTGAATACAGTTCATTATAAATTTAGTGTTATCTCAGCAAGTGCTACAACCTACTCTATGAAAGCGGTTGCCATTGGCCAACAAATTAATGATGTGGGCTGTACTATTTTAACTATCAACGAAAATAGTGAACAAACCCCATCCAATTGCTGGCATTAATGTCTGTTAATAATAAGCCCCAAGCTCTTTATCATTCAAAAATCGCATTGGCTCTTTTAAGATATGTTGATATATCACATTGTAGGCCAAAACATTTTTAACATACTGACGGGTTTCTTTATAAGGTATTGTTTCTACCCAGCTATCCATACCTAATGCTTTATCATCACGCCCTTTCGCATTTTGTTTCCAACGGTCAACTCTATGGGGACCTGCATTGTATCTTGCAGTGGCTAAAATACGATTACCATTATAGCGTTTTAATAGACTATCAAAATATGCAGTGCCTAATTGCACATTAATCTCCCCCTCTGTTAATTGGTCTTGTTTTTTATAACTTTTTAAGCCAATTTTATGTGCTGTTTCTTTTGCTGTAGCAGGCATCAATTGCATATAACCTCTTGCACCAACGGGTGAGTTGGCAAATTGGTCAAAGGCACTTTCCTGTCGCGTAATAGCATAAATATAACTCGAAGGTACTTGATACTTCTGAGTGTTTTTCAAGAATAATTCGGGTTTAACTTCAGGAAAGCGAATATTTATTGCATCCCAACTTTTTGAACGGATGCTAGCCAGTACCGATAGATGCGCCCAACCTTTATCAAAGGCGTACAGCCCTAATTGTCTTTGAGTCTCTTCGTCTCGCCCTTTCAATAAAGATTCCCACTCTCGTTTAACAAGATCAACATATTGGTGAAAATTAAGCTCTTCAATATGATCAAGCCGTGCTTGCATATTGCGTAAACTGGTCACTTTAGGCTCTACTATCTTGGCATTAAGTTGATAGGATAGTCCTAATTTTTGAGCGACTAAGAAGCCATAATATTTACGCTCATCAGCAATGCTTCGATATAATTTATTAGCTTCTTCGAATTGTTTTTTATTCTCTAAGATACGCGCCTGCCAATAAACCCAAGCTTTTCCTTCACTGACTTTTGCTACATCTTCAGGTAATACAGAAATCCAATATTCAATATCTGGCCAGTTATTATATTTAATGGCATAACGAATACGTTGTTCTATCAATCCAGTATCACCTAAACTTGCTAAGTTTTTATCTAACCAAGGAAATAACTCTTGTCTATCGTTAATCAAAATTCTAAATGCAAAGTATTTTTTAAGCGAAATTTCATCGGCAAAGGAGAAAGGTATTTTGGTTTCGTAAGCGTAATAAGTTTCTAAGGCTTGAGCAATATCAGCTCTCGCTAAACGTTTTAAGAAGGTATTTAACAAGGGGTAATGAGCATTATCCCTACTGGTAAATAAATCACTTTTTGCGAGCGTTTTAATATTATTATTAAGTGCATAAAGATTTGAGGCGAGTTGCTTTTTCTCACCCTTTAATAATTTAATAAGGTACCTCATTAAACCATACTGATTTTTATTAAAAGCGAGTTCAAAACGATCCCAGATTAAATTCTGTGAAATAAGATCCTGTTCTAAATAATGTTTAAAAACACTGTCACAGGCATTGGATTGGGAGTATCCCGATAACCAAGTATTTTTAACATCTGGCCAAATGTCATCTTCTTGCCCCTTTGCCATTTTTGCCTGAAAAGAATAACATTTTAATGCATTACTGCGTGGAAGGCTTGGAAAGAAGGTAAGAAATTCAGACCAATATTTATGCTTAGCGAGAAAATAAAGGAACTCTCTCTGTAATTGGTTAGTTATGTTATATTGGTTATTTTGTTCAACAAACTGTTGAATCTCTGCAACATCTTGCTGTTTAAAGTCGGCCTTTAATTGCTGATATTTTAATAGATATGTTAATGGATAATTAGGGATAGTTGCCAGCTTATCACTCGCTTCTGCCCAACGTTGTTGTTGTTGTAGGCTTTTTGCCTCACTGAACACCTCTCTTTGCTGTTTTAATGACAAAGCTAAACTTATAGTTGAAAATACAAGAGAAGTGATAATTAATAAAAATCGAACCATAAAAGTCACCTTAAAATCAATAAAACAGATATAAACATCTTACGCTATCATAATGCAGAAGCTAATAATACTTTAGTATATTGGTGTGTTGGGGCGTTAAATAGTTCACTTGTTTTCCCCTGTTCAACAATTTCTCCCGCTTTCATCACTAAAACTCTATGGCTTATCCGACGTACAACTGATAAATCATGACTAATAAACAAATAACTCAATGACAATTCCTCTTGGAGTGAAATAAGCAATGATAAAATTTGCTGTTGAATACTTCTATCAAGAGCTGACGTTGGTTCATCTAATACAATTAGTTTAGGATTTAAAATTAATGCCCGTGCTATAGAAATACGCTGTCGTTGCCCACCAGAAAATTCATGCGGATAACGCGTCGCACTTTGTGCATCTAGCCCAACCCGTTGTAGCGTTGAAAAAACACGCTGATCTACCTCATCTTGGGTTAATTGAGGTTGATGTACTTGTAATCCTTCAGCAATAATCTCTGCAACACTGAGCCTCGGGCTTAAACTTGCAAAGGGGTCTTGAAACACAATTTGTAAACTTGCTCTTAGTTTTTGTAGGTCAGAGCGAGCAATTTCATTTATTTTTTGACCTAAATAAACAACTTCTCCAGTGCTTTGAGTTAACTGTAAAATCGCCTGTGCTAGGGTGCTTTTCCCAGACCCACTCTCACCTACAATAGCCACTGTTTCACCTTTATGAACAGATAAACTAACGCCTTTTACTGCATCAAGTGAGTCAGTCACCTTGCCCCAAAAGTTCTTTTTCATCGCAAAGGAAACATTGATATTTTTTGCAGTTAATAATAATTCTCTTTCTTTCAAGCTTGGCATTTCTCCCTTAGGGATAGCATCTAACAACAATTGTGTATAGGCTTCTTTTGGTGAATCAAATAATGATTGCCTAGCTTGTATTTCAATCATCTCCCCTTGGCGCATTACCATTACATCATCAGCAATACTTTTCACAATATGTAAATCATGGGTGATCAATAAAACAGCCATATTCAATCGTTGCTGTAAGGATTGTAATAAATCAATAATCTGCTTTTGAATTGTGACATCAAGCGCGGTTGTTGGTTCATCAGCAATTAATAATTCAGGTTCATTTGCTAACGCCATTGCAATCATTACCCTTTGTCTTTGTCCGCCAGAAAGTTCATGGGGATAAGACATTAAACGTGTTTCTGGTGATTCAATGCCAACTAGGTTTAATAATTCAATCGTACGAGCAATCGCCTCTTTTCCAATCATCCCCTTATGTAGCAAGAGAGTTTCGGTAATTTGTTTCTGAATTGTATGCAATGGATTAAGAGAGGTCATCGGCTCTTGAAATATCATGCTCACTTTATTGCCACGCACTGATTGCAAAATAACATCACTTTTACCAACAAGTGCTTCACCATCTAAATATATTTCCCCTGTGGGATGATGTGCATGAGGATAAGGCAATAATTGTAAAATTGACAAAGCAAGCAAGGATTTTCCAGCACCACTTTCACCAACAATAGCTAGCGTTTTGCCACGCTCAATGTTAAAACTGATATTTCTAACAATCGATTTATCAGCAAAATTGATGCTTAAATTATCAACCTTTAATAAGCTAGTATTACTCATATTGTTTTCCTAGGATCAAATGCATCTCGTGTCGCTTCACCAATAAAAACAAGTAAAATTAAGATAGTTGATAATGAAATAAAGGCAGTGATAGCCAGCCATGGCGCATGTAAATTGTCTTTACCCTGCGCAACCATTTCTCCTAAGGACGCAGAACCCAGCGGTAAACCAAATCCTAAAAAATCAAGCGAGGTCAATGTGGTTAATGCACCAGTAAACAAATATGGCATAAAAGTCAGTGTTGCTATCATGGCATTAGGTAAAATATGTTTAAACATAATTTTACTATCTGTGACACCAAGTGCTTTGGCCGCTTTTACATATTCAAGATGACGACCACGCAAAAACTCAGCGCGCACCACGCTCACTAAACTCGGCCAACTAAACAGGATCATTAAACCTAATAACCAACTAAAGGTCGGTTCGACGAAACTAGCTAATATGATGAGCATAAATAACATAGGTAAGCCTTCCCATATCTCTAAAATACGTTGCCCCCAAAGGTCTACTTTTCCACCGTAATATCCTTGAATCGCGCCAATGATAATGCCAATAATCGAGCTAATAATGGTTAATGTCAGGGCAAATAATACTGATATACGAAATCCATAAACCAACCTCGCCAATAAATCTCGTCCTTGATCATCTGTACCTAAATAATTAATACTATCGGGTGGGGAAGGCGCCGTTGAGTGAGTTCAAAATTAATACTATCGAAATAGAAAGGCACTAAGGGCCAAAGGATCCAACCTTCTTTTTCTATTTGTTTAATCATATACGGATCGCGATAATCTGTGATGATATCAAAGTCACCACCTAGTTTATCTTCGGTAATATCTTCAATAATCGGGAAATACCAAGTCTGTTGGTAGGAGACCATAATAGGCTTGTCATTTATCCATAATTCAGCAATAAGACTTAAGAAAAATAATGACGAGAATATCCATAATGACCAATAACCACGTTTATTCGCTTTAAATTGTGACCAGCGTGTCGCATTAACAGGGTTACGACGTATTTTCTGCCAAGTTAGTAATAATGACATATTAACGCCCTTCAAAATTTATACGAGGATCAATTAGGGTATAGCTAATATCACTGATTAACTTCAGCACTAAACCCACTAATGTAAAAATATAAAGCGAGGCAAAAATAACCGGATAATCTCGATTAATAACCGATTCAAAGCTTAATAGGCCTAATCCATCTAATGAAAAAATCACTTCAATAAGCATCGAACCTGTAAAAAAAATGCCAATCAAAGTCGCCGGAAGTCCTGCTAACACTAATAACATTGCATTACGAAAAATATGCCCATACAAAATACGATTTTGTGAACAGCCTTTGGCGCGTGCAGTGACCACATATTGCTTATGAATTTCATCTAAAAAGGAGTTTTTGGTTAGCATAGTTAGCGTTGCAAAGCTGGCTAATACTGAGGCCGATATGGGAAGCGTTAAATGCCAGAAATAGTCTTTAATTTTTGCCAATAGACTTAACTCAGCAAAGTTATCAGAAACTAACCCTCGTAAGGGAAACCAATCATAATAAGAACCTCCGGCAAAGATGACAATCAATGCAATGGCTAAAATAAAGGCAGGGATCGCATAGGCAATAGTGACCAAAGTGCTTGTCCAGATATCAAAACGACTGCCATGGGAAATAGATTTTTTTATGCCTAAGGGAATAGAAATAAAATAAGCCAATAAAGTCGTCCACAACCCTAGAGAAATAGAAACGGGCATTTTTTCTAAAATTAAATCAGTTACTTTTGCATTTCGATAAAAACTATCACCAAAGTCAAATTGGGCGTAACGCCATAGCATTAAAAAATATCTTTCAATAAGAGGCTTATCGAAACCATATAGTTTTTCAAGTGCTTTTATATATTCAGGGTCAACGCCCTGCGCGCCACGATATTTACTTTCCCCCGTTGTCTGAATATCGCTATTATTTCCTGTCGCGACTCGATTGTTATTACCTGAATCTAAGCCTTGATATTGTGCGATAGCCTGTTCAACGGGGCCTCCTGGTGCAACCTGAACAATAAAAAAATTGATTGTCATAATGCCAAGCAAGGTAGGAATAATTAACAATAACCGCCTTAATATATATAAGTTCATAATGAACCCTCTGCAGTTTTAGACCACCAAGTTGATAAACCCAGTTCATAAATCGGCGCAATGCTCGGGTGCTCAAATTTATTCCAATATGCGATACGATATGCAGGCAAATACCACTGTGGTATTACCATAAACTCGTTTAACAGTACTCTGTCTAAGGCTTTGGTTGTATTGACTAATTGTTCTCGTGATTCAGTCGTGATTAATTGTTGCACCAAATTATCAATGACTGGAGAGCACACTCCGCCCAATTTGATGTGCCAATTTCCATCGCGCTTTCACATCCCCAATAGCCAAGTTGCTCATTACCGGGGAAATTGACTGTCCCTTACGTAAAGACACCAAATCAAAATCAAACTCATTTAAGCGATTAATAAATTGAGAAACATCAACTAAGCGAATAGATGTTTTAATGCCGATGCGTTGTAAGTTTTGTCTAAAGGGATGGACAATACGCTCAAAGTCTTTGCTATACAGTAAAAATTCAAATTCAAATTGTTGGCCATTTTTGTCCTGCATTTTACTATCTTTTAGCTGATAGCCCGCTTTTGAAAATAATTCTACCGCCTGCCTCATTTGCTGACGAACATTACCGTCTGCATTCGTTTTTGGTAATGAAAATGGTTGAAAAACACGATTTGATAGTTGCGCTTTATAAGGTATTAAAATTTCTTTTTCTGCTTCACTAATGATATTTTCAGTCGCTAACTCAGAGCCTGAATAGAAACTATTGATACGTGTATAAGAATCATAAAAAAGCGTTTTATTCGCCCATTCAAAATCAAATAAAAGGGTGATCGCCTCACGCACATTTTTATCTTTGAATTTATCTTTGCGTAGGTTAAACCAAAACCCTTGCATTCCCTGTGGAGTTTTATCACTAATTTTACTGGTAATTATTTTCCCAGACTGAATTAAATCAGCACTATAACCTGTAGCCCATCGTTTCGCTGAGCTTTCTAATCGATAATCAAAGGCACCGGACTTAAACGCCTCAAAGGCAACACTCGCATCACGGTAATAATCATAAACCATGAAGTCAAAATTATGAGCCCCCTTATTAACAGGTAAATCCTTTGCCCAATAATCATTAACACGCTGATAAGTGATTCGTTTACCCGCATCAAAACTTGCTACTTTATAGGGTCCAGAACCAAGAGGCTGGATTAGATCGCTCTTAGCAAAATCTTTATCTTTCCAAAAAGCTTCTGAGAAAATAGGAATTTGCCCAACAATCAATGGTAATTCTCTGTTGCCTGATTCAGAAAAATAAAAAGTCACATTAAGAGGATCTATGACAAGGACTTCTTTAACACCTGCATAATATGAGCGGTAGTGAGGGCCCCTTCCTTGACCAATAGATCAAAGCTAAACTTTACATCTTGTGCTGTAATTGTTTCATTATTATGAAAGCGTGCATTTGGGTTTATTTTAAAACTAACCGAAGAAAAATCATCAGCCACTTTTATGCTCTGCGCAATTAACCCATAAGCAGTAAAGGGTTCATCACTCGATTGTTTGAGCAAAGTGTCATAAATCATTGTGATGCCGGAAAGTCGCATTGCCCTTTACGATAAAAGGATTTAATGAGTCAAAACTACCAATGGTTGCCTGTTTAAAGCTTCCGCCCTTAGGGGCATCAGGGTTTACATAATCAAAATGAGTAAAAGACGAAGGGTACTTAACATCACCATACATGCTTAATACATATGACCAAGATGAAGCGTGTGAGAAAAAACTTGTTAAGATAAATGTGCAAAATATCAAAACAGGTATAAGCTTAATGGTGTACTTAGAATGCATGGAGGTCATCGCTATCATCAAAGAAGTACAATAAAGATAACAAAAGATTGGCTGAATTAAACTAGTTTAATAAAAAAGTTTACACAAGAGGAGGAACTTATCCATTAAAGAATGGACTAATTTTTAAGATTAAACAAATAATATTTGTTTTTAATCTGCAAAAATCTACTTAGGTCAAAAACTTTTCTCACAATGTTAGAGTCAAATAAAAACGTGACATGCATCACATTTAATTTCGAGAAAAAAGCCTAATCTATTTATGAACACAATAAGTGTATAACCTAAAGGTGTCTTATATGAGAATTGAAATTACAAGCAAACAAATTACTATCACTGACACAATGCGCAACAAAGTAGAGGAACGTTTCCAAAAATTAGAAAAGCTACAAATCCCACTAATTAAACCTCACTGTATTATCACTAAAGAGCCTAAAGGCATTAAAATAGAAGCCACCATTGGTGTGCCAAATGGCAAAGTATTCGCTCATGCTGAGCATGATGATCTTTATGTTGCTATAGGACAATTATTCCAAAAAATAGAACGTCAACTAAACAAATATTTACACAAATCTGAAGCTAATAGAGCAAAAAATAATGGTAAAGATATGTGTAGAAACGGAGAAATTTCAGGCCAACCTATTGAAGAGCCAGAAATAGAAATTGAATCTGACGCAGAAATTAAGCTAAATAAAGAATTCGGTCGCTTAATAATATCTCGGTTTAATCAACACAAAAAGGAGCTAATTAGCTCCTTTTTAGGTTTATAGAGAATTGAATTTTTCAAAATAAATATAAAGGAGCTTTTAATAGCTCCTTTTATCAACAGTTTTATAATATCAGATACACAATTTACTTATCTTCGTAATGACGATTATCATGAGCCTGTTGTAACATTGAGCGACTTTCATCTAAGAATAGCTGAGAATAATCTCCCATCCAGTCGGTTACTAACTCAAAACGCTTAATAAACGCTTCTCTGTCAGAATTCTCTAATAGCTCAATCGCATCGGCAAAGTGCTTGTGGTAACGCTTAATCATCTCAAGATTACCTTTCTGAGAAAGGATAATATCTGCATATAGCGCAGGTTCCTGAGCAAATAATCGCCCTACCATTGCAAGCTCTAATCGATAAATTGGCGAGCTAAGATCAAGCAATTGCTCTAAATCAGCATCAACGGCTTGCAGATGTACACCATATACAAAACTAGTGAAATGACGTAATGCCTGAATTAATGTCATTGATTCATCGTGAGTAGGCGCCTTAACATTATAAAGATGTGAGCCCCAAATTTTCATTTGTTCGATTAACCAAGCATATTTATCTTCGCCACGACCATCACAATATACAATTACTTGTTTAGCAAAGCTTGAGATATCTGGACCGAACATAGGATGTAAACCAACAACAGGGCCTTTATGAACCTCTAGCATTGCTTTTAAAGGAGCATCTTTAACACTGGTAATATCTGCTAGAATACAATCTTCTGGTAAATAAGTAAGCTGGCTAATAACATCTTCAGTAACATCAATTGGAGAACCGACAATAACTAACCCTGCTTTGCTACAAATTTGTTCTGCTTGATGCCAATTTCCACGCCCTAAAACATCCACTTGATAACCAGATAATTTAAACATTTCAACAAAACGTTTGCCTAACAAGCCATTTCCGCCAATGATAACGATTCGTTTCATATCAGGATTTATCGTTTTAAACCCTCTATCGTTTTCACTAGCATAGGATTCACGCATTGTTCGACGTAAAATATCTTCGATCAGTGCTTGCTGGAACACCTTTTGCTTCAGCTTCAGCACGTCGTTTAGCAAGCATAGAAGCTTCACGTTCTGGTACATAAATAGGTAAGCCATGCTTAGTTTTAACTTCGCCAACTTCACCTACTAAAGCTAAGCGTTCAGCTAATAAATCAATTAACTTTTGATCAACTGCATCAATTTTATCGCGTAATTTACTTAAAGGCATAAATATCTCTTATCGGTTCTGTAAACTATTAGTTAATAATTTAACGGCGTCAGCAAGTAAATCCTCAGTAGTTGCCCAATCAATACAAGCATCCGTTACCGAGACACCATACTTAAGATCTTCAGCAGGTAAATCTGCAGATTGATTGCCAGCATTAAGATTACTTTCTAGCATAATACCAATAATAGATTTATTACCTTCTATCACTTGATGAAATACGTCTTTAGCAACAAGCGGTTGAAGTTCATGATTTTTATTTGAATTTTCATGGCTACAGTCAACAATCAATACTTGTTCAACGTTCACCTTTGCTAATGCTTTTTCAACTAATGATACATTTAATGAGTCGTAGTTTGGTTTGCCACCACCACCACGTAAAATAACATGGCCATCTTTATTACCGTTTGTTTGTAATAGAGCACTTTGGCCAAGCTGATTAATCCCCATAAAACGGTGTGAAGATGAAGCTGACTGCATTGCATTTACCGCAGTTGCTAAATTACCATCAGTACCATTTTTAAAACCAACTGGCATAGATAAACCACTCGCCATTTCGCGGTGTGTTTGTGACTCTGTTGTACGTGCACCAATAGCGACTCAACTGAATAAATCACCGATATATTGAGGACTAATTGGATCTAAAGCTTCTGTTGCAATCGGTAAGCCTAACTCAGAAATAAATAGTAATAATTCACGCGCTTTTTTTAAGCCTGTTTCAATATCAAAAGAGTCATCCATATGCGGGTCATTAATTAAACCTTTCCAACCGACTGTTGTACGTGGTTTTTCAAAGTAAACACGCATAACAATATATAAAGTATCTTTGTATGCTTCATGTAATGCTTTTAGTTTAACGGCATACTCTTTCGTCGCTTCAATATCATGAATAGAACAAGGTCCACAGATAACCAAAAAGCGAGGGTCTTTTTTATGAACAATGTTTGAAACTACTTCACGAGACTGATTAATAAATCGATACACATCATCAGAAGCAGGAAGTTGTTTTTTAAGCTGTGCAGGAGTGATTAAAACAGTTTCTGATTGAATGTGGATATTTTCATTTTGTAACGTAGTCATTTTAGTCTCATTAAATGTTAATAGTGGATCTATCATACCATAGCAAATTGATAGGTGAATTATTAACAGAATGAAAATACTAAAATTGGAAGGAAAGCTAGCAACTATTTAATAAAAATAATTATTTAACTAAAAAATATAAATACAGTGTTGTTATTTACACTATTGCTCAATGCACTTATTAAGCAATAATCCGATTTTTAAATCAATAACCTAAAGTTTTAGCAACTAACAACAACACTGTTTTATTAAATATTTTAAATACCTGTACCACCAGCGGCTCCAGTAGCACCAGTGCCACCTGTAGCTTCAGAAACTTCACAATACACAGGAATGTCAAAACTAAAGTTTTGAGTTTCTTCACTTCCTACTGTTATTGTTGTGTACTGAGAACGTTCACCTGATACACTATAACTAACTGAATAGGTTCCAGGAACTAAATCATGATAAGAAACAATTTCGTTAGCATCTGTATAGAAACGATCAAAACGATAATAATTACCAAACCTTCTATACATAGAAACATAACCAGGTTGCTGAGTTGAAATGCTGTTATCCAACTCACAAACAGTGTTAACAGTGAAGTTACCAGTTACTGTTTCTCCTTGTTCAGTTAGATCTAAAGTAACTGTAGTGCCATCAAGGTCACAGAATGAACCAGTATAAATGCCATCACCACCTACAGATACACCATCAACGCTTGATAGAACCTGTTCACCATTAACAACAACAGATACATTCAAATCAGTAAAAGTAGGAGAGTTAGCAATGGTCATCGATGAACCAAATGCATTTACTCTCTTATAATATCCTCTACGTTTTAACTCGATTGTAAATGGCACGCTATTTAATTCTCCAGTCGCATTTTCAAAATTTATGTTCAACGGATTAGCAGGACAAGAACTGTAATGCCAATCTAAGTTCCAATAAGAAAGATGATCCACACTCATAGTAGCGGTATAGGTATTTGTCGTTGTATTTAAATCACTACCAACAGTTACTGTTGATTCAGCCGACCACTTACCTGTTGTTTCATCATAACTCCATGTTGGGATGGTATCTCCAGGTTGAATTGCAACCCCAGTATCTGGATTAATAGTATCAGCAGATATTTGAATGTTGATATCCACCGGAGCACTGAAATCTTTTACTTTATTGCCATTTTCATCATTAATTTCCATTGCCACGAACCCGCAGTCACAAAGTTAAAACTCTCCTCGGTTTCAACTCCTGTTGTTGCGTCAACTAATGTTCCTATATCAAATCCACCAGGGAATGCAGACTAGTGCAGATAACTCTGAACTTCCAGTGCCGTTTGGCTCATTAGAATAATAATTAAGAGCCGCAGTAAGCGTCCCTGTGACTATATTACCATCACTATCCTTCATAATGGTCCCTGTAGGAATTGTTACAGAGGCAGAGGTTCCTGCTAAACCAACTGAGTTATTATCTCCTGCACTCGCGACGGCTGTAGAAAAAGTAATTTCTTCGGATGTTGCACCAGAAGAATTATCAACAGTGAACTCTTGTGAAACAGATTTTGCGAGCAATATCTGTGTTTGTTATCTCTTTTGAACTAAGAGTGATCGTTTCTGAAGCAGAGTCATCTTCTACAGAAAAAGAAACCTCTGCACTGTTTGCAAAATAACCATCAGCTGTTACAACAACATCAAAACTTAAAGAAGTTAAACTATCTGGGATATTTGATGAGCCCAGTAATAAAAATCCATTTTCTGCTGTATATTCATTATTACTAGTCGATTCTCCAGTAGCAACATCAATCATATAAGCGACATCATCTCCAGAGAGCTTAATATTAGCCGTTATTAATTCTCCAGTTTCATCAACAACTTGTATTGAAAAGGGAGTTTCTACTGCCTTAGCAACTGCAGGGGCCACATAACTTACCTCTTCGTCACTACTTGAACTTGAAAAGCACCCTGTTAAGCTTAAGGAAACTGAAATGGCAAGAGCCGTTAGTTTAAAAGTCTTCATAGGAATCGTCCTTGAAAGTAATTATTTTATTAAATTCTTTATTTCAATATCAAAATATTGAAAGTTCATTAATGATTTAGAAATCATTTTGAACAAAAAAAGAACAAACATAGATTAAAAATAAAACCACGGTAAATAAATATACAAGCCACTTCACAAATTACAAGTATTATTTGATAAAATAAATATTACATGATTTTAAACAAAATTAATTACCATTAATTATGCTAACAAATGATATTTTTTATTAGTAATAAGTTAGCTATAAATCCATGAAGATGATATCAAACTAAGGTACAGTAAAAAAATTCCTGCTAACAAGGCCCAGCAGGAATTATTCGGATATTTAATATTTTTCAAGCTTAGCAGTGGTTTGATTTACCGATTACAAGCACTATGCATAGCAAGTCGGCGTAGAGGCCCGAAGCTCGTGAACCTTGCCTGTCGGCAAACTAGCCCTACTCTCGAGAGTAGGTCATCATCATTAAAGCCCTAAAACGAAAAAATCCCTGCTGATATGATCAACAGGGATTGTTCGTATATTTTAGGATTAGCAAGCTTGGCGATGGGTGGACATTGTTCGTCCCCTTGCCTTCGGCAAACTCACCCTACTATCACTATCTGCGTTGGGCACTCATAATAGCAATTCATCTCAAAAAGGATTATCAATCCTTTTCTGCTGTCCAAAAGGAAGAGCGTATCGGCAGGCTATCAATCTTCCCCATGTGTGAGTAGGTCAATTCAAAAGACGTAATAACGAAAAAACCCCACCCTTCTTTCGAAGGATGGGGTTTATCGGTATTAGGCGCTTGGCGATGGAAAGTCGTCGCAGAGCTCCTCCGCTCGTGACAAATCGCTGTCGCGATACTCGCCCTACTCTCTACGTAGGTCCTCGCACTAAAGCTTTAAAACGAAAAAATCCCTGCTGACAAAGTCAACAGGGATTATTCGTATTAGGCGCTTGGCGATGACCTACTCTCACATGGGGAAACCCCACACTACCATCGGCGCAACTGCGTTTCACTTCTGAGTTCGGAATGGGATCAGGTGGGACCACAGTGCTATTGTCGCCAAGCAAAAACTTAATTAAGAAAGCTGTTTCTTGTTCTTTTTATAATCTGCAATATCTTAGTAAAATATGTTTATCACAAACGTATTTTTGTTGATGAACTATCATCATCTCTTGGAACAATCTCAAACACTTCAAAATGCTTAGAGTTTGTATGGTTAAGCCTCACGGGTAATTAGTACAAGTTAGCTCAATACGTTACCGCACTTACACACCTTGCCTATCAACGTTGTAGTCTCCAACGGCCCTTTAGGGGAATTAAATTCCCAGTGAGAACTCATCTTGAGGCTCGCTTCCCGCTTAGATGCTTTCAGCGGTTATCGATTCCGAACGTAGCTACCGGGCAATGCCATTGGCATGACAACCCGAACACCAGCGGTTCGTCCACTCCGGTCCTCTCGTACTAGGAGCGACTCCTCTCAATTCTCAAACGCCCACGGCAGATAGGGACCGAACTGTCTCACGACGTTCTAAACCCAGCTCGCGTACCACTTTAAATGGCGAACAGCCATACCCTTGGGACCGACTTCAGCCCCAGGATGTGATGAGCCGACATCGAGGTGCCAAACACCGCCGTCGATATGAACTCTTGGGCGGTATCAGCCTGTTATCCCCGGAGTACCTTTTATCCGTTGAGCGATGGCCCTTCCATTCAGAACCACCGGATCACTATGACCTACTTTCGTACCTGCTCGACGTGTCTGTCTCGCAGTTAAGCTGGCTTATACCATTGTACTAACCTCACGATGTCCGACCGTGATTAGCCAACCTTCGTACTCCTCCGTTACGCTTTGGGAGGAGACCGCCCCAGTCAAACTACCCACCAAACAGTGTCCCAAACCCCGATTCAGGGGCCATGGTTAGAACTCAAAACATACAAGGGTGGTATTTCAAGGTTGGCTCCAACAAATCTAGCGACCTGTCTTCAATGCCTCCCACCTATCCTACACATGTAGGCTCTAAGTTCACTGCTAAGCTGTAGTAAAGGTTCACGGGGTCTTTCCGTCTAGCCGCGGGTACACAGCATCTTCACTGCGATTTCAACTTCACTGAGTCTCGGGTAGAGACAGCATGGCCATCATTACGCCATTCGTGCAGGTCGGAACTTACCCGACAAGGAATTTCGCTACCTTAGGACCGTTATAGTTACGGCCGCCGTTTACCGGGGCTTCGATCAAGAGCTTCGACAAAAGTCTAACCCCATCAATTAACCTTCCGGCACCGGGCAGGCGTCACACCGTATACGTCATCTTGCGATTTAGCACAGTGCTGTGTTTTTAATAAACAGTTGCGACCATCTGGTATCTTCGGCCTCTAACAGCTTAAAGAGCAAGTCTCATCACCGTCAAAGGCGTACCTTCTCCCGAAGTTACGGTACCATTTTGCCTAGTTCCTTTACCCGAGTTCTCTCAAGCGCCTTGGTATTCTCTACCTGACCACCTGTGTCGGTTTGGGGTACGATCCTTTATTATCTGAAGCTTAGAGACTTTTCCTGGAAGTATGGCATCGATGACTTCAGCACCTTAGTGCCTCGACATCGTGTCTCAGTATATAGTCACCCGGATTTACCTAAGTCACCTACCTACACACTTGAACCTGGACAACCATCGCCAGGCCCACCTAGCCTTCTCCGTCCTCCCATCGCAATAATAAAGGGTACGGGAATATTAACCCGTTTCCCATCGACTACGCCTTTCGGCCTCGCCTTAGGGGTCGACTCACCCTGCCCCGATTAACGTTGGACAGGAACCCTTGGTCTTCCGGCGGGGAGGTTTTTCACCTCCCTTATCGTTACTCATGTCAACATTCGCACTTCTGATACCTCCAGGATGGTTTACACCTTTCCCTTCGACGGCTTACAGAACGCTCCTCTACCACGCGTATAAATACGCGTCCGCGGCTTCGGTGATATGTTTAGCCCCGTTAAATCTTCCGCGCAGACCGACTCGACTAGTGAGCTATTACGCTTTCTTTAAATGATGGTACGCTTCTAAGCCAACATCCTAGCTGTCTAAGCCTTTCCACATCGTTTCCCACTTAACATATACTTTGGGACCTTAGCTGGCGGTCTGGGTTGTTTCCCTTTCCACGACGGACGTTAGCACCCGCCGTGTGTCTCCCATGATTGCACTTGTTGGTATTCGGAGTTTGCATAGGGTTGGTAAGTCGGGATGACCCCCTAGCCTAAACAGTGCTCTACCCCCAACAGTGATACATGAGGCGCTACCTAAATAGCTTTCGAGGAGAACCAGCTATCTCTTGGTTTGATTGGCCTTTCACCCCCAGCCACAAGTCATCCCCTAATTTTTCAACATTAGTGGGTTCGGTCCTCCAGTTGATGTTACTCAACCTTCAACCTGCTCATGGCTAGATCACCAAGTTTCGGGTCTAATCCCAGCAACTATTCGCCCAGTTAAGACTCGGTTTCCCTACGGCTCCCCTAAATGGTTAACCTTGCTACTGAAATTAAGTCGTTGACCCATTATACAAAAGGTACGCAGTCACCGAACTAAGTCGGCTCCTACTGCTTGTACGTACACGGTTTCAGGTTCTATTTCACTCCCCTCACAGGGGTTCTTTTCGCCTTTCCCTCACGGTACTGGTTCACTATCGGTCAATTAGGAGTATTTAGCCTTGGAGGATGGTCCCCCCATATTCAGTCAGGATTTCTCGTGTCCCGACCTACTCGTTTTCACTAAGTAGAAGTTTTTGTGTACAGGACTATCACCTTGTACCGTTGCACTTTCCAGAGCATTCCACTAACTTTTATCTAGCTTAAGGGCTGGCCCGATTTCGCTCGCCGCTACTTTCGGGATCTCGGTTGATTTCTTTTCCTAAGGGTACTTAGATGTTTCAGTTCCCCTCGTTCGCTTCCATATGCTATGTATTCACATACAGATGACACTAAGTGCCGGGTTGCCCCATTCGGAGATTCCAGGATATAACGCTTGTTATCAACTCCCCTGGACTTATCGCAGATTACCACGTCCTTCATCGCCTCTAATTGCCTAGGCATCCACCGTGCACGCTTATTCACTTAACCATACAAATTCTAAGAATTTTAAAATAATTATTGTTTGTAGGTTGTTTCCAAGACGCTTGCGATCCTCATATTTTACTATGAAAAACACTTACGTTTTTCGTGCACCTAGAATCAATAATAAATTACTAACTCGTAGATACGTACAAACTGCAAATCACTTACGTGAATTACAGCTGTTTTTATTTTGCTTGATTACAGTATCTAACTTAACTTAAACGTTATTTTAAATACTGAGAACAATTTACATTTCATAAATGAAATGTAAAATTTCGTTTTATTTACCACACCAATCAACACCTAAGTGTCATTGTTATTGTGCGATAAATAAGAACTTTATCAGCTTTCCTAATTGTTAAAGAGCAGGCTTTTTCGCTAAAAAAAGCCTTATGTAAGTAGTGATACTTATATAAGGCTTCTGTGTCATGTTAGGTCACTTCAATGAAGTGGTGGAGCTATGCGGGATCGAACCGCAGACCTCCTGCGTGCAAGGCAGGCGCTCTCCCAGCTGAGCTATAGCCCCAACATGGTGGTTTAGATAGTTTTTATTCAGTACCAAATCGTACTAGGACAAGGCATAAAGTGAGGACGTTTAGTTCACTAAACGACGAGCTTTATAACGCAGTAATAGTGCGATTTTGGTGGGTCTGGGCAGATTTGAACTGCCGACCTCACCCTTATCAGGGGTGCGCTCTAACCAACTGAGCTACAGACCCAATAAAAGGTCTATCTATTCTCTTTATCATTCTAATCAAACAATCTGTGTGGGCACTAATAGCAGTTTCTTTACGTAAGGAGGTGATCCAGCCCCAGGTTCCCCTAGGGCTACCTTGTTACGACTTCACCCCAGTCATGAACCACACCGTGGTCATCGCCATCCCCGAAAGGTTAAGCTAATGACTTCTGGTGCGACCCACTCCCATGGTGTGACGGGCGGTGTGTACAAGGCCCGGGAACGTATTCACCGTGGCATTCTGATCCACGATTACTAGCGATTCCAACTTCACGGAGTCGAGTTGCAGACTCCGATCCGGACTACGACAAACTTTATGAGATTCGCATACCCTCGCAGGTTAGCAACCCTTTGTATTTGCCATTGTAGCACGTGTGTAGCCCATCCCGTAAGGGCCATGATGACTTGACGTCGTCCCCACCTTCCTCCGGTTTATCACCGGCAGTCTCCCTAAAGTTCCCGGCATAACCCGCTGGCAAGTAAGGATAAGGGTTGCGCTCGTTGCGGGACTTAACCCAACATTTCACAACACGAGCTGACGACAGCCATGCGAGCACCTGTCTCAGAGTTCCCGAAGGCACTCATCAATCTCTTGGTGATTCTCTGGATGTCAAGGGATGGTAAGGTTCTTCGCGTTGCATCGAATTAAACCACATGCTCCACCGCTTGTGCGGGCCCCCGTCAATTCATTTGAGTTTTAACCTTGCGGCCGTACTCCCCAGGCGGTCTATTTAATGCGTTAGCTTTGAAACCCACGGCATATAGCCACAAACTTCTAATAGACATCGTTTACTGCGTGGACTACCGGGGTATCTAATCCCGTTTGCTCCCCACGCCTTCGCGCCTCAGTGTCAGTCTTTGTCCAGGTGGCAGCCTTCGCCACTGGTATTCCTTCAGATCTCTACGCATTTCACCGCTACACCTGAAATTCTACCACCCTCTACAAAACTCTAGTTAACCAGTTTCAAATGCCGTTCCCAGGTTGAGCCCGGGGCTTTCACATCTGACTTAATTAACCACCTACGCGCGCTTTACGCCCAGTAATTCCGATTAACGCTCGCACCCTCCGTATTACCGCGGTACGCTGGCACGGAGTTAGCCGGTGCTTCTTCTGTGGGTAACGTCACAGATATTAGTTATTAACTAATACCCTTTCCTCCCCACTGAAAGTGCTTTACAACCCGAAAGCCTTCTTCACACACGCGGCATGGTCGCATCAGGGTTTCCCCATTGTGCAATATTCCCCACTGCCGCCTCCCGTAGGAGTCTGGACCGTGTCTCAGTTCCAGTGTGGCTGGTCATCCTCTAAGACCAACTAGGGATCGTTGCCTTGGTAAGCCATTACCTTACCAACTAGCTAATCCCACTTGGGCCACTCTTTACGCGCAAGGCCCGAAGGTCCCCTGCTTTGGTCCGAAGACATTATGCGGTATTAGCAGTCGTTTCCAACTGTTGTCCCCCACGTAAAGGCATGTTCCCAAGCATTACTCACCCGTCCGCCACTCGTCATCTTCTAGCAAGCTAGAAATGTTACCGTTCGACTTGCATGTGTTAAGCCTGCTCGCCAGCGTTCAATCTGAGCCATGATCAAACTCTTCAATTTAAAGTTTAATGTGGTTGTTTTCTTCGAAGAAGAAGGCAACCTGACTCAATATTACTGACTAAAACTATGTACCGAAGTACAATGTTATTCTGAATTAACTGCGATTGAACAAGTTCAATACGCCTCGTTAATCATTGAAAGATAAATCTTTCAACGTAAATGAATTAATTCGTGTGTCATTGATATTGATTCTTTTTGTCCCGAAGGACTATTTTGAAACCGGCTTACCGATGATTCGCTTCGCGATTCATCTAGCGACGGTTGTTTTTGCTTGCGCAAATACAACCCTATCAATGCTCACACAGATTGTTTGATTAAATTGTTAAAGAGCGTGCCTTTCGGCGAGGTGCGTATAATACGCTAACCTTGAACCTTGTCAACATTTTATTTTAAATTACTTTAAACATAAAAGTTGTTGCAAACTCAGTGAGCTTGCTGGCTCCAGACCATTTGATTAACTTGCGTTAGTCGCCGTGTCTGTGGGTGCGCATTATAGGGATTGAATTATTCTTGGCAAGCATTTATTTCAATAAACTTACGAGTTATTAAAATATTGATTTTTATGCTCACTTAACAAACAATAATTACTATTTTGTTATTTAAAATCAGATTGCAGATTACTCACACCATCTTTTACTAATTTTGTGTTCAATTTTAAGATGATCCAATATTCGTGCAATCATAAAGTCCTGTAAATCTTCAATCGATTGTGGTTTATGATAAAACCCAGGTGCTAGGGGCATGATAGTAACCCCAAGTTCTGACAAGGTGAGCATATTGCGTAAATGTAATGTTGAAAATGGAGTTTCTCTTGGTGTAATAACTAATAAACCACGCTCTTTCAAAATAACATCAGTCGCACGTTCGATGAGGTTATTTGATAACCCCTGTGAAATCGATGCAAATGTGCCACAACTGCAAGGGCAAATAATCATTTTTTTAGGGGCTGAAGATCCTGATGCAACTGGCGAGAACCAGTCTTTCTTGCCTAAAGCAATGATTTGATTTTCTTTAGCATTAAAACGCTTTATTAAAAAAGTATTTAATTCCTGTAAATCTGAGGGCCAATCTTCATCAACTTCAGTTTTCAAAACTATTTGAGCGACTTCCGATAATAACAAATACACTTGGCAATTATTATCAACAAGTGCTTGCAATAGCGATAAAAAATAGCCACTACCTGATGCACCAGTCACTCCTAAGGTAATTTTTTCAGTAAACATACAACCCTCTATAATTTATTAAGTAACTTTTGATGAATACCTGAAAAGCCGCCGTTACTCATGATCAATATATGATCATTCGCTTTACTTACTTTAACAAGTTTATCGCAAAGGACATTAATATCAGTTGAGACATCAACTAGTTTGTCTTGGTTCTGCAAACATATCTTTAATAGACCAATTAAGATCAGAGTCTTCAAAGCAGTAAACATAATCGGCTTCATTAAGGGCATTAACTATTGCCTCTTTATGAATGCCTAATTTCATTGTGTTTGATCTTGGTTCAAGCACAGCAATAATACGTTCATTACCGACTTTAGCGCGTAAGCCCGCAAGTGTAGTTTTAATTGCCGTAGGGTGATGTGCAAAATCGTCATAAACCGTAATATTATTAATTTTACCTTTTACTTCCATTCTACGTTTAATACTTTTAAAACTTGCTAATGCTTCAATTGCAATTTCAGGTGTGACACCAACATGTCTTCTTCATCTGCTATTGCGCCTAATGCATTTTCAATATTATGGTCGCCCATTAAGCCCCAATTAACTTGACCTTGTTTGCTGGAGTTTAAGAAAACTTCAAATTGAGATCCGTCTTTTTTTAATTTTTGTGTTGACCAATTTCCAGCTAACTCTTTATCTAAATATTCAACTTCACTCCAACACCCCATTTGTTTAACTGACATTAATGCTTGGTCATGATTTGGTATAATAATTCGTCCACTACTAGGTACAGTACGAACTAAATGATGAAATTGTTTTTTAATCGCATTAAGATCTTCAAAAATATCAGCATGGTCAAACTCAAGATTGTTTAAAACTAATGTACGCGGATGGTAATGAACGAACTTAGAGCGTTTATCAAAAAAGCACTATCGTATTCATCAGCTTCGATGACAAAAAAAGGTGTTTCGCCTAATCGTGCAGATAAGCCAAAGTTCTCTGGCACACCACCAATTAAAAAACCTGGTTGCATATGCGCATATTCAAGTATCCAAGCAAGCATACTTGATGTTGATGTTTTACCGTGTGTGCCGGCAACTGCGAGTACCCACTTGTCTTTTAAAACATGTTCTAATAACCACTGAGGACCAGAGATATAAGGAATTTGTTTATCAAGTACCGCTTCAACGCAGGCATTACCCCGGCTCATCGCATTTCCGATCACTACTAAATCCGGATTACTATCTAATTGGCTAGGATCAAAGCCTTGAATAAGTTCAATCCCCTGCTCTTGTAACTGTGTGCTCATAGGAGGATAAACATTTTTATCAGAGCCCGTTACTTTGTAACCTAAAGACTTAGCCAAAATAGCTACGCCACCCATAAAGGTGCCACAGATACCGAGAATATGAATATGCATTGAGACCTCGAAAACATGATATTTAAAATGAAGGCCAGTTATACCTGATCTTGTGACAATAAAAAAGGGCGAGCCCCTGAGGTACTCACCCTTTCAAATGCTAAAAAGCTGTTTAATTAAGCTTCAAAAGCATCCTGTAAAAACGGAATAATTTGTTTTTTACGACTAACAACACCAGGAAGTTCAAAAGCAGCATCAACAACACTGCTATTTAATGCGCTTGCTACTTTATCAGCATCTTTAGAGACGATAAGCGCAATCGTATCTAACTTATTAATATCTGTTAATAATACGATAGTAGAATGATAGCCGTTTCTCTGCTTGAATTTTTTCCATTTCAACTAACATATCTGCTTTTTTACTTAATGCAGTATCTAATGAAGTTAATTCTAACTGGCCAATGGCTAATTTATCACCCGCCATTTCAAATACTTTTTGGTCACGAAGAATAAGTTCAGCGGCAGGCACAGATGCAATATCTGATTTCGCTTCAAATTGTGCTTCAGCAAAGGCGTTTAAATCAGCGACTCCTGCAATTTCAGCTAACTCTTTAGCGACCACTTTATCAATATCAGTAGTCGTTGGACCTTGGAAATTAACCGTATCAGAAATAATAGCGCCCATCATCAACTTAGCAACTGCTTGTTCTGGTGTTTGATTATTAAATTTATACATGTTGTAAACGATAGTTGCGCTACAACCAACAGGCCAAATCCAACACTCTAAGGGTTCACTTGTTGTGATATCACCTAACTTATGGTGGTCAACAATGCCGCGAATTTTGGCTTTTTTCATATCCGCAGTGCCTTGATTCCAATCAGAGTAATCTACAATAAAGATCTCTTCACCAGCAACGGAAGTGCGAATCTCTGGTGTTGGAAATCCAGATTGCTGAAGTAGAAATTGAGCTTCAGGGTTTGGCTCACCTTGTAATACAGGTGTCGCAGGGCGCCCCATTTTATTAAAAGAGCGACAAGGCTGATAGCACTACAAAGGCTATCGCAATCAGGGTTTTGGTGTCCAAGAACTAACATCTATTTTTCCTACTTTGGTTAAAACTTTTTAGTATCTTGCCATTTAAGCTGTTTTCGTCAAGAAAAAACGAGCACTATATCTACAAAATACTAAAAAGTTAGTTTTTAGTTTATGGTGTACAGAATAGCTGATTTAGTAAAAAACTTTAACTATTATGTCACATCTTTAACGGGAATCGCTTTTTTTACATAAACATCAAAGCGATTATTCTTTGTTTTGATACTCATGGATGGCTTTTTATTATCTAAAAAAGGAGCGTAATCTGGTCGCTTTACTACCACTCGGTAACGAGCTGACTGTAAAGCAACATCAAGCAAACTATCAGCATCTAAATCTGCTCCTACAACGCCTTGAAAAACACGCATCTCTTTTTTAACTAGTGCGGATTTTTTTGTGTGGAAACATCGGATCTAAATAAACAACATCGGTTTGATTATCTTTCAAATAATCGATACTTGAACCAAAATGAAGTTGCATGCGTTGTTGCATCCATTCGCCAATTTCAAGGTTCATATAAGCTCGCTGTAAACCATCATCTAACAAAGCAGTTGCAACAGGAGAACGTTCCACGAGTGTGACATTACAGCCTAACGAAGCTAAAACAAAAGCATCTCGTCCCAATCCTGCTGTTGCATCTATCACACTGAGATTAGTCCCGGTTTTCAAACCAACTGCTTTGGCAATCGCTTGGCCTTTACCACCGCCAAATTTGCGACGATGTGCTGTTGTACCAGAAACAAAATCGACAAATATAAATCCCTGTTTCGGGTCATCTAACTGTTCTAAAGCAAGGTGCTCTGGCAATAAATGTAAGCGAAACTCATCACTGTGTTGATTATCAAACCCTCACTTTTCGCGCAACTTCTTTGCAGTAAGACTTAATGCGCTGTCATTACAAATTAAAGGAATACCCATGGTTATTTTTTCTCTTATGATATTGGGTTGAGCTACGAGTTACTAGCTACAAAAAAACATCTAGCCAGTCCCAGGCTCTCCCCCAAAAAAATTGCTTCTAGTAGCCGAATTTCAGACATAAAAAAGCCAGTCAATCGACTGGCTTTTTAACAATAATACCGCTTTTATAGAGGTGTTATTATATAAAGCAAGTCACCACTTGATACCTGTTGACCGTTTGTATTGATGATTCTTTCAATACGGAACTTAGTCTTAGGATCATATAATACTGCATCTTGTTTATTGAAGCTTGATAATGAAATCGGTGAAAACATTTTCATTGCTTCCATCAAACCAAGCGTTTGTTCAACATTTACAATATCGCCTTCATTAACGAAGTCCGGTTCTGCAGGTGAAGAACCGCGGTAGAAGATACCTGCGCTATTTGCGATAACTTTTAATTCATTACTGCCATCAACAGTAATTGAAATATCGCTACCGCCTGATGATGCAGATGCTTCCATCTCATCAATCATAGTTTGCTGGTCAAGTCTTGCCATAAATTTAGGCAAGTAAGTTGTATCGTAATTACCCGCTAAGAAAGTTTCATCTTTCAAGATACGTTGTAATAAAGGTATATTCGTTGCGATACCTTTAATAACCACTTTATCTAGGAACTCTAATAATTTCTTAACTGTATCGTTACGATCTTTACCTTTACAAATAAACTGAGCAACTAAACTATCGTAATATGGTGATACTTCTTTACCTTCACCAATCATTGAAATTACTTCAACATCATCCTGCTCTGGCACAGAGTATTCAACAACTTTACCTGGGTGTGGTAATAATTGCATTATACCCTCACTGTCTAGAGCCGCTTTTTCTGCGGTAACACGCACTTCAATTGCGTAGCCCTCATTAGCAGGCTTCAACTCAGCGATGCTTTCACCAGAAGCAATATTGTATTGTGCACTAACAATATCGATACAAGAGGTTGCTTCAGTAACTGGGTGTTCTACTTGTAAACGGGTATTCATTTCCATGAAGTAAATTGCATTTTCATCAAGGTCATAAATAAACTCAACCGTACCAGCGCCTAAATAATCAACAGCATCAGCCAGTGTCGCAGTATGTTTTAAAGCTTGTGCTTGTAGATCTTCAGGTAGCATAGTTGAAGCAGATTCTTCTACTACTTTTTGGTTGTTACGTTGAACCGAACAATCACGAATACCTAATACTTTTGTATTACAGTGTTTATCACGTAATAACTGAACTTCAATATGACGTAATGAAGTAATGTATTTCTCTAGATAAAGATCACCGTTACCAAATGCACTTCGAGCTTCAGCGGATACCTGAGCAAAACCTCTAAACATATCTTCAGCTTTTTTGATAACTAAGATACCTTTACCACCACCACCATTTACCGCTTTAAGCAGTACTGGGTAACCCATGCTATTAGCAATATCAAGCGCTTGGTTCTGCTCCGGTCAAAATACCGTGAGAACCAGGAACAACTGGTACACCATTATCCTGCGCTGTTTTAATCGCATTGGATTTGTTACCCATAGTTAACATACTGGTCATACTTGGGCCAACAAAGTTTATATCATGAGTAACACATAAATCAGCAAACTGTGGGCTTTCTGATAAGAAACCAATACCTGGGTGTAATGAGTCTACTTCTTCGTATTCAGCTACTTTTAGCACTGAACTTGCATTCAAGTAACTTTCATCGGAAGTATTACCCCCAAGACAAACTAACTTATCACCTTTACCTAACATGTCAGCAGGTACAGAAGTCATATCAGGATCAGAAGCAACTAATACAACGTTAATATCATTCGCTTTTGCTTTTCGAATCAATTTAACCGCAGTACATCCACGAGCATGTATTAATACTTTCTTAACAGGTTTCATTAATGCGCGAGGATCTGCTTGCGAGAATGATTCATCACTATCATCAATATCACATACAGGTACAAATCCTGTTAATGCACGCTCAATCGTTTCTTCGATTGTGATCGTAGGCATTGGCATATTTTCATCGATATCACGCAATTTGTCATTAAGATCATCAGAGAATGGATTAATCACCAAGCCATCCATCGCGCCAGCAGAACGTGATAAATAGTTAGACAAGGTTGACGTTGATGGTAAATATGCAGGTACAACCATTTGTCCGGCAAATGGCATATTTGTTCCAGATAAATAATAAGTCTGTGCCATAGGGTGAGTTACAAAACTCGCCTGCGCACCACCTGTACAATCTCCATAACCAAACATAATAACTGGTAAATCATTATCACGTATGAAACGTGTGATACGGTCATTTACAACAGCCATAGAGAATAGTGCAACTGCACCTTCTTTAGTTTGCATACCGCCAGAACTAATGAATGAAATAACAGGAATATGGTGTTTCGCACATTCAACTAATAACGCACAGAATTTTTCAGCACTGGCCATATCAAAAGCACCGGCTTGGAATGACAGATTTGATACTGCTACACCTACGCGCTGTGTTTCACCGTTAGCTAATTTGAATTGACCAATACCTGAAATCAAACCACATGGCTTAATGTCTTTATCTAATGCATCTTCAATTGAGAGACGGAAGCCAGGGAACTCTAATAAGTTAGCTGTCATTAAATCTGCTTTAAATTCTTTAAAGTTAGTAAAGAATTTATCGATGATCGCATTGTGTGAATTGTTTTTCTTATTCTTTTCTGAACGAAGAACCGCTTGGATCAAAAGGTCTTGATAACCCATTGTCAATCGGTTCCAGAAATCTTTACGACGACCGATACGTACAGGGTTAATTGCGCCATTATATTCTGAAACATCTTCATGGCTAGCATAATAAGACGGTAAAATCTTTTCAAAGAAGTAGGTTAAAATTACAAACAAACTTGCGTTCATTTGTGGCGCCCCAATACTCTTCCATTCTTCTACTTTGGCAAGAATTTCGCCACGTTCGCTTAAGTCTGTGAAGTATTGAATCCAAGCATTAAAACTTGCTTTTAGTTCTTCATAATCATCATCACTAACTTTATTTAATGCGCCTTTTAATGAACTGCGCACCAAAGATGAAACAGCATCACGAGATAATTCTTTTGTTGCCATTGCTTCTTTTGCAATCGAAGCAAGGTTACCCATTGTATTGTCGTATAAAGCATTAAATACCAACATATGACGACAATGCACAATAAAGCACTCACGTGTTTCTTCGTGACTAACCACATCAATTGTTGTTAGTTCAGAAAGTTCGGGCCAGCTGTCCGTTAATGGTAAGTTATCCACATCTTCAAGGTAGGCAATTAACGCACGGAAGTTATCTTCTGCAGAAGTCTTCCAACGATTATACAGTGACCAAGTTAGATTTATTAATAAGGTACTACGTGCACTGTCGTAGTTAGCTACTGGTTCACCTAAAATAAGTTTAGTAAAGGCATTACGCTCTACGCTTTTATCTTCACGTTTTGCAAGAAATGACTTCCAATTCTTATTAAGTGTGTCGTCGTAAATCAACTTATCTGGATTATTTAACCAGCTAACAAAGACTTTTTTACGATCATCTGCGATACGCGCTTTTAAATCCCCCTCAGGGATCGTCATTTTTGATAAACGACCGTATTCATTTTTTTGAATCGCTTTAATACGAGAACGTAAAGTTAAATAGCGCATGTAACGATAAGTTGTACCAAATGCATTGTTATGTACAGTTGGATTTTTCGCTAAAAGGTGGGCACTTTCTGAGGCACTTTCAACCGCTAATAATTTACTAGAAGGTTCTAAATAACGCGTTAAACTACGATTATAATGTACCAAAATATCAGGGTATTCACGTACAAATGAAACAGAAGTTGCTTCGATTGATAAAATACTCGATACCACTGCTTTTTGTAGATTATGCTGGCGTTCATCTTGGTCTACGGGTGAATAATCAATAATGCCATCGATACAACCATTGGTATATAACTCCTCTGGAGAAACACCTACTGATTGAGCACATTCCTGCCAAGAAAGGTTATATTTACGTGCAATACTCTGTAAACCTTTAGGCTGAATAGTATTAAAAATACCATCACGTACAGAAAGTAAAATATTAGCAGTCGCTAATGGGATTGCACCACCAGAATAACCTACACCAACAACAATACCCACAGTCGGGACATCAACATTGGCACTCTCAGTAATCATTTGAGATATACTGTGTGCTTGGTTCTGACTATTGGCTTCTTCTCCGGCATCGGCTCCAGGAGTATCAATAAGGTAAACAATTGGCAAAGACAAATCTGCAAATTTTCGGATCGCTTTACTAGCGGCTAAATGATGTTCAGGCATCCACGCGCCATTATTAGAACTTCTTTCCTGTCCAATAAGACCTATTCGACGAGTATAACCACCAAAATCGAGTTCCATTTCAGCACTATAAAATGCGCCGTTTAATTGTTCTGTTACAATTTTGCCATTAAAACCGGCAACAATTGATTTTACACCTGGACGCTTGTTATCTTCAGCAGGTTGCACTGTACGAGCAATATAAGCATCGACACTAAGCTTTTTAATTGCGGCTAAGTTTGATTTAATGCGTTTGCGTTCAATCAAACCTTCAAGGTTTTCTGTGTTTGATGGTAAAGAATTATCCGGAAATAATGAAAAGTCTTTTGCTATATGCTCAGCATGAATAAACAACGGATCTGCAATGTTGTTTGTTTCAAACTGAGAAGAGGAAGATTTTCCTGACATAAAGTACCCTTACAAAAAGATTAGTAAAAAATTAAAAAAGATCCGCGTAATTTACAACTTATTAACAGATGATACCAGTACTGATTTTACAATGTAATGAAAAGCACTTGTATTTACTGAGTTCTGTGTCGAAAATAACAAAAAACCTCATTAATTATAAATAACTAATGAGGTTACAATCGCAACCATTTTCTTTGCAAAAAACGAAATCATTTTAAATTCAATAGCTCAGTGCAGACAAGAAAATAGTGAAACAAGATTTAAGCCCTTTTAAACCATGTAGTTTTCAGGTAAATCTATTTGTGCTACACCGGTTTCAACCGTCGCCAACGCCACTGCACCAGCCACTTTTTTCAGTAAACGAGGATCCATCGGTTTAGGGATAATATAATTTTTGCCAAACTCGAGTGATGTTGCACCACTAGCTTTCAAAACAGATTCTGGTACAGGTTGTTTAGCAATATCACGGATAGCGTGTACTGCGACAACTTTCATTGCTTCATTTATCTCTGTTGCTCGTACATCTAGTGCACCACGGAAAATAAATGGAAAACATAAAACATTATTTACTTGATTAGGGTAGTCACTGCGCCCTGTTGCCATGATTAAATCATCTCGCACAGCATGAGCAATCTCAGGTTTTATCTCTGGATCTGGATTTGAACATGCAAAAACAATAGGATTAGGCGCCATCAGTTTTAAATCATCACCAGACAATACATCTGGGCCAGATACACCAACAAACACATCTGCGCCTGCAAGAACATCTTGTAAAGTACGTTGGTCGGTATTATTAGCAAAGCGTTGTTTGTATTCATTAATATCGGTACGACGAGTATGGATAACACCCTTACGATCTAACATATAGATTTTTTCACGTAGAGCTCCACATTGAATTAACAATTCCATACAAGCAATAGCATGAGCACCTGCCCCCATACAAACAATTTTAGCATCTTCAATCTTTTTACCTTGAATATCCAGCGCATTGATCATACCAGCGGCTGTAACAATCGCTGTGCCGTGTTGATCATCATGAAATACCGGAATACTACAGCGTTGTTTTAATGCTTTTTCGATTACGAAACATTCTGGCGCTTTGATGTCCTCAAGATTAATTCCACCAAATGTATCCGCGATATTGGCCACTGTATCAATAAACTCTTCAGGTGTTCTATGCTTGACTTCGATATCAATAGAATCAAGATCAGCAAAACGTTTAAATAATAATGCCTTGCCTTCCATTACAGGCTTTGATGCTAAAGGGCCTAAATTTCCTAGCCCTAAAATCGCTGTTCCATTAGTAATAACTGCAACTAAATTGCCCTTCGCTGTATATTTATAAACATCATCAGGATTAGCGGCAATTTCACGAACGGGTTCAGCTACACCAGGACTGTATGCAAGCGACAAATCTTCCGCTGTTTCAGCTGATGTAGTAAGTTCAACACTAATTTTTCCTGGTTTAGGGAAAGCGTGATAATCAAGGGCTTTTTGACGCTGGTCTGACATTAATAAATTCCAATAAAATGATGAAGGGTTAGGAGAAAAACAAAGTGTGATGATAGTCAAATTTTTAATGAATTTATAGTATTAATTTACTTTAAGGCAATATTTGCGCGGGGTGATAAAGTGTCATTTTGGGCTTTCCCTTTGAAAAAAATAACTTACCACTCAACAACAACTTATCATACAAATGTATATCGATATTATTTTCTTTGAACACCTTCAATTTGGTAGTGCGAATAGAAACAGATAGCTTTTTATCAAGTACAAATATCATTCCTTTTTTAGAAAGCTCAATATTCGTCACTCTTCCACTAACATACACATATCCCTTTTCTGACTTTGTTAATCTCGATGCATTTAATGAGTCAAAATCTGACCACACAGCTTTTTTACGTAGTCTCGCTTGGCGCTCTGTATCTTGAAAACATCGCCACAACAAATCATTTTTTCCAATCACCCAATGCTTCGCAAGACCAGATTTTAATTGAAGTAAAGCTAAGTTTCGCCCTGTTTTAGTGTAAACATAAGCAAGAATTCGCCCATATTTATCTTGCTTGGTTTTATCATAAAGTAGTTTTAACTTATCACCTGGACGGATATACCTTTCTAATAAGGCTTTTGCCTCTAATGCATAGGGCTCTGATTTAGACAAGTTACGGTAATTAATTTCAGGCGTATCAATACCGATAAAACGAACCAAACGGCCATTTTCTAATGTCACCGTATCACCGTCATTGATTTTTTTAACTACAAAAGTTTCATCCCAGCCATAACGAGGGCAACTGGCAAATAGACTAACTGGAAACAATATAAAAAAGAAAATAATAAAATATTTCACAATAAGACCTGTTTTAAAAACAAGTAATAACTGTAGATTAAATTGACTAAAAATTCACCTGTTAATAATTTTAAAAATGATAGGTATTAGATGTATAAGAAAATACCTTTAATACCTTTAATAACTTTAATAACTTTAATAACTTTAATAACTTTAAAATCTTTAAAATCTTTAAAATCTTTAAAATCTTTAATACCTTAAGATCAAAACTCAGATCTCAAATTTCAGGCATAAAAAAGGCACCCGAAGATGCCCTTTACTACATTAAGAGTACGCTAAGTCCAGCAATCTTATTTAGAAGAAAGTGCACCGAAACGTTTTTTGCCTGTATTTGATAAAGAGCTTCGGTACGACCACCAGTATTAACAATACCTTGAGTGTTTAAAATCTCAGATTTCAGGCATAAAAAAGGCACCCGAGGATGCCCTTTACTACATTAAGAGTACGCTAAGTCCAACAATCTTATTTAGAAGAAAGTACACCGAAACGTTTTTTGCCCGTATTTGATAAAGAGCTTCGATACGACTACCAGTATCAACAATACCTGAGTGTTTAAAATCTCAAATTTCAGGCGTAAAAAAGGCACCCGAAGGTACCTTTAATACGTTAAGTTCAACAATCTTATTTAGAAGAAAGTGCACCAAAACGTTTTTTGCCCGTATTTGATAAAGAGCTTCGATACGACCACCAGTATCAACAATACTTTGAGTGTTTAAAATCTCAGATTTCAGGCATAAAAAAAGGCACCCGAATGTACCTTTAATATGATAAGCCCAACAATCTTATTTAGAAGAAAGTGCACCGAAACGTTTTTTGCCCGTATTTGATAAAGAGCTTCGATACGACCACCAGTATCAACAATACTTTGAGTTTTAAAATCTCAGATTTCAGGCATAAAAAAAGGCACCCGAAGGTACCTTTAATACGTTAAGTTCAACAATCTTATTTAGAAGAAAGTGCACCGAAACGTTTTTTGCCCGTATTTGATAAAGAGCTTCGATATGACCACCAGTATCAACAATACTTTGAGTGTTTAAAATCTCAGATTTCAGGCATAAAAAAAGGCACCCGAAGGTACCTTTAATACGTTAAGTTCAACAATCTTATTTAGAAGAAAGTGCACCGAAACGTTTTTTGCCCGTATTTGATAAAGAGCTTCGATACGACCACCAGTATCAACAATACTTTGAGTGTTTAAAATCTCAGATTTCAGGCATAAAAAAGGCACCCGAAGGTACCTTTAATACGTTAAGTTCAACAATCTTATTTAGAAGAAAGTGCACCGAAACGTTTTTTGCCCGTATTTGATAAAGAGCTTCGATACGACCACCAGTATCAACAATACTTTGAGTGTTTAAAATCTCAGATTTCAGGCATAAAAAAGGCACCCGAAGGTACCTTTAATACGTTAAGTTCAACAATCTTATTTAGAAGAAAGTGCACCGAAACGTTTTTTGAACTTGTCGATACGACCACCAGTGTCAACAACACGTTGAGTACCAGTGTAGAATGGGTGACAAGCGCCACAGATATCTAGTGTAATATCTTTACATACCGTTGAACCAACTTCAACTACGTTACCACAAGAACAAGTTGCAGTAATTTGCTTGTATTCTGGGTGAATTGCATTTTGCATTTGGAAAACCTCTATTGGGCCGTGTCAGTTGCTCAGCTTGATGAATTATTTCAATCAACAGAGTACCACACGTAGTTATCATTAAAAATCAGGCGCGAATTATAAACAAGCCATTCAATAAATACAATCACTAAATATCATTCTCTGGTGATCTGTTTTAATGCTAGCTCAAACAATTGCTCTGGCGTATAGGATTGCTCACTAATACCTAATACACAAGCAGGCGTCTTATTTTCTATTGGTATGCAATAATTATAAATAACTCGATATATTTCCAATAAATTATCAATAACTTGCATACTGCTTACTGATTTATTAACTCGCATATTTAAATATTGGAAAAAACTTTCAATGGCCTCTCCCTTATTTAATCTAAAATGTGTATCTGGATTTAATTTACAGGTAATTGGGCAAAAAGCCCCTACGTTATTACTGAACCAAATATCATTCCACCAGCCTAAACGTTTACCATTAAAATGCTCGCCTCCCTCAAAAGGCAAAAAGTAATAAACATTTGCATCTTTACTTTTGATCTCATTATAGGATGACATCAATGATGCAGATCTTAGTGTACTTTCATGTTCGATAAAATGATCATATTTTTTTACCTTACCAGTAAAAACTTTTAATAACTGAAAATGGATATAAGCAACTTTATCAGGATAAATGGCATTGCATTTTACGATGGGTTTTATATCCCCCATAATTAATTGCTCAAAATGATTACGCTCTAAATTCCTTTGATAACGCGCTAATAATACTGTTTCCAAGTTATTTGAATTTATATTTGTGGCGATAGTGCTTTCTTTCTCATGATAAATAAACTCTTCAGCAAAATCACGTTTCGTTAAATTATGTGTTTGTAATAAAATATATCCACTGTCAATCTCTGCCGAAAATAATAAATAAATTCCCCTTTTATGCTTCAACTCAAGTAACCTACCTTCACTATGCAAACCTATGTAATCACCAGTTAAATGTTTACTTTCATTATCACGACTAAAATTAGACAAAAGAATAGCGAGTTTATTTAAATAAAAGTAATACAAACGTGCAGATAGGCCACTTTCACTCACTGCTGTTTTAATATCTTTATTACCGAGGAGTGAAGCTAAGACGATTTTCATTGCAACCGTATTTTTAAAATCAGGAAGAGTAAAAATAGCATTACATTGACTACATTTCTTACGCTGTGTTCCTGCAGAAGTGTAACCATGTCGTTTAGAGTCTGGGGTCGAGGAAATAAAAAAGTAAGAGTCGCATTTTTTACAACCAACCACTTTTTTAGCAAATTGTTGATCCAATTTTTCTTCAAGTACCTGTTGTACCAATTCATTATTAATCCAAGGAGCATTGCTACCACAAAGCTGACACTCAGTTGACACATAGCCGAGTCGTTCACTTTGCTGTATATATGACTCACTATCGGTAACGCCAAAATTTTCATGACCAACTGTCTTACAACAGTTATAGTCCTTAGTAAATTTCAACATTTATCACACCTTAATTAACAACAGATTTTGTAATCATAGTGTAATGATTCATGTTACACAATCATCTCTAGAGCTTTGTCACTCTTTATAACTTGATCAATAAATATACTCAGGCTAGTAACACGAATGTTCATATAGTAAAGTGATTATGCTTATACCAAGAAATATATTAATTAAAATACGTACTTAACAAAGGGAAATGTAACATGAATATTTTAACAAAGAGCTTATTAGCGACAGCAGTGCTAAGCACATTAAGCGGTTGCGTGACCACAACAGAAAACGTCTTTCATGCAACCTGTGCTGATGCAGGTGACCAGTGTAAAACCTTTACCTTGTTACATACCAACGATAATCACGGTCGTTTTTGGGAAAATAAATACGGTGAATATGGCATGTCTGCACGTAAAACAGTTATTGATGCAGTACGTAGTGAAGTAGCGACTAAAGGTGGTGAAGTATTATTGTTATCTGGTGGTGATATTAATACGGGTGTACCAGAATCAGACTTATTAGATGCGAAACCAGATTTCATCGGTATGAATGCGATTGGTTATGATGCGATGGCAGTGGGTAACCATGAATTTGACAACCCACTTTCGGTTGTTGAAATACAAAGAGAACTCGCAAGTTTTCCCATGTTAGCGGCTAACATTTATGACAAAACAACAGGCAAACGTTATTTTGATGCCTATAAAATTTTCACTGTTAACGGCATTCGTATCGCGGTTATCGGTTTAACCACAGAAGACACAGTAAAAATTGGTAATCCTGAATTTGTGAGTGGTTTAACATTTACCGATCCAACAACCGAAATTAAAAAAGTCATTAAAGAAATCAATAAAGCAGGCACTGCAGATCTAATTTTTGCGGCTGACTCATATGGGCCATTATGAAGATGGCCATCACGGAAGTAACGCACCGGGTGATGTTGCTTTAGCGCGTGCACTAAACGAAGGTGATTTACAATTAGTGGTTGGCGGTCATTCGCAAAACCCTGTTTGTATGGAGCCGAGCACAGTGAGCAGTATGCAGACTTTAAAGCGGGCGATGATTGTAAACCAGATCAACAAAACGGTACTTACATCATGCAAGCACATGAATGGGGTAAATACGTTGGCCGTGCCGATTTTGAATACTTTAACGACCAACTACATCTGGTTAGTTACAAGCTTATCCCGATCAATTTAAAAGAAAAAAATGCAGAAGGCGAACGTGTACTGATTGCAGAAGCTATCGAGCCAAATAGTGATTTACTTGAAACATTACGAGTCTACCAAGAGCAAGGACAAGAAAAGCTGTCTGAAGTTATTGCAACCACCAGCGATAAGCTTGATGGTGAACGAAATAATGTGCGCGCACAGCAAACCAATATGGGGCATTTAATTGCCACTGCTCAAGCCACTAAAGTGAACGCTGATATCGGCATTATGAACTCTGGTGGTGTACGTGCATCAATTGATGAAGGTAATATTACTTATAAAGATGTACTAACAGTGCAACCTTTTGGTAACAGTATCACTAAAAGTACTATGACAGGTTCGCAGATTACAGAGTATTTGAATACGGTTGCCACAAAACAAGTCGGCTCAGGCTCTTATGCGCAACTAATTGGTATATCGATGACTGTTGACTGTAAAGCGAGTAGTGTTGCTATCAGCGATATTAATGGTAAAGGTTATAATCCAGCAACAACCTATAGCTTTACCGTACCAAGTTACAATGCAGAGCAGGAGGCGATGGCTATCCAAAACTCAACCCAATTATGACAGGTTACGTTGATGCAGAAGTACTTTACACATTTTTGAAAGATAAAAAAGAGGTTAAAACGGGAGAGTTTACGCCTTCAAATAATATCGTTTACACTAATTCATTAAGTACAAAAGGTTGCCAATTATAATCCGCACCTAGTTAGCAACATAATAATGACAAAACAGCGCGACATCAGCGCTGTTTTTATTCTATATAAAAAATGAAACATTTACTTTCAATACTCTACTGTAAAGAACTTTTTAAAAACAACAAAAACAGCCCTATTTTTATTTTCATATTTACTCACTATAAATATTTGCCATTTAAAAGTTGAGCGTATTTTAGCGCCATTAATTGAGACAATTAAAATACAACTAATAATTGTATTTTTCCGAAAAATAAACTTCACAATTATCAGAAAATAAAAACATAGCTAAAAATCTTCAAAGAAAAAATCAAAAAAAGCCGTTAAAACAAAACTTAAAGACTTAAACAAACAACAGCGATAACTATTAAAGGCGCTGTTGCATAAGACCCTTTGTTTCAAAGCAGTTCGCAATAAGGCAAATTAAGATAAATATGCTTAGGTAAGAAAGACTTGTAAAAAAGGCATCAAAGCCAAGGGATTTAAAGCTAGATTAGATATCAATTATTATGCAAAAAATACTAGCGAGAGTTTTTAAGCACTGATATTTTTCTTTGAATAATATTCAATTTCACTACCAAGATAGAGGGCTCTCTGCCAGCATTCTTAATTATCAATAAAAGATAAACCCTCTTAATGCCTATTACTATTGGCCTGGAGGCCAAACTCCCCATGAGCTAACATTAAAGGTTAAAAACATCAACCCAAAAATATAAAATTATATCTTTTAAATAAGATTTATTGATAGCGATCTTATTAACCAACCTCTTTAACTTTAAAAAATTGAACAGATTCACATTATTACTTGCAAGGGTTAGCTTTATTATCTCGGCATCGATACTATTCATTTGTAGTATTATACGGATTTAAAGTTTGCTAACGAGAATCAAATTTACTAACGAGAATCAAGTTTGCTAATGAGAATCAATAGAGTTGATACTTGCATCTACAAACGCTGAAACCTTATGCATTAGGATAAGTTAAAGCCTTGTAAATAGTATAAATAGATTAACTAAAGTTAATGTTTTTCAATATATCTAAACATATTAGTAAGTCAGTAAGAATAATATAAAGTTCAATTTAATTTGTGTTTTTATATTATTTTTTCTAAAAGACCTTAAAAAACACATAACAGGGAATAAACATGAACACTACTAAGAAATTTCTTTTAACAGCAACTGCCGTAGCAGTTATGTCTTCAACTTCAGCAATGGCAAAAACAGTCTATCAAGATGATAACATGTACCTGAACCTAACTGGTGAAGTTGCATTTGAATTAATTCGTGACGTTGATGATGGCGATGAAATGGATTCAAAAACAGACAACGTTGATTTAGAAGTTAAAGCAGGTTACAAATTAGAAAACGGCGTTGAAGTATACGGTTTTTACGCGTTTGAATTTGCAGGATGGAGTGAAGAGCAAAGTAGCGCAAAAGATCTTTTGAAAGATCACTGGATTGTCACGAAGAAAGGTGGTCTAGAAGTTAAATTTGGTGACTTCGATTATTCTGTAGATGAGTTCGGTATCAACCAGGAGCTTGATTCTAAGACTGGTAAAGATATGCTTAACCCTGATGATTCTTACACTAGTGGTTCAAAATCAGTATTACAAGTGAAATACAAAGGTGATGGATACTATGTATCTGCGTCTTTCGATCCTAAGCTACAGGATAATGATACTTCTGAAGAAACAAGTTATGATATTTTTGCTAAAGTTGATGTGACAGATGATGTAACACTTGGTGCTGTTTACTCTGTTCAAGAATACTATGATGTAGATATTGACGGTATTTCATACGACTCATACGGTGTTCAAGCTTCTTACACTGGCGTTAAAGGCTTAACTTTAGGTGTCGCATACTCTTACGGAGACATGAACGAAGCATCAGGTATTGATTTAGCAACAGAAATACAAAGTAACTAGCAAAGTTACTGTTAAAGGTGGTGTTGCTCTTATCGATTATGACGACAGCAAAGACAGAAGATCTTACTTACATGTACCTAAGTGGTAACTACAACTTCTATAAAAATGTAGATGCTTATGCAGAAATCTATGACGAAGATAAAGATCAATTTGGTTTCGTTGCTGGTGTATCTGTAGACTTTTAATTAGCTATTTTAATTAAACCGCTATATTAAAACCTGTGTCTGAAGTTCGCCCTTCTTAAGAGCAGGTTTTATTTGCAAACTTGTACTAACATTTGTTAGTTATTGATGTAAGAATATATTAATCCGTAGTATATTTTTTTAACGCCTTAAATGTTTATTTAAGGCGTTTTTTTTGGGTACGACTTTAATTAAATACCAATCCTCCTACCTCCCACAAGGTATATAAAAAATACCCTTTACCTTTACCTTTACCTTTTACCTTTTACCTTTTACCTTTTACCTTTTACCTTTTACCTTTTACCTTTTACCTTTTACCTCCAGATTAAACTTCAAATTCAAATAACAATCCTACTTTCCGCTTAAACAACATATTTTGTAAGTAGATTAAAAAAGCTAGCAAATAGTTTAGCTGAGTCGATCTAGCTCACAATTTCTACAGTCATTACTGCCTAAAATCATTGCATCTGAAAAATAACCGTTAATAAAAAATTGTAACAGTAAATTTATTATTTGGTATGAAACACAATATCGCTGAATTTTTGCACCTAAAACATGAAGTGAGCATTCACTTCAATAAATAATGAATTAGAAAACTAAACAACAGAAGAGTCCAACTTATTATCAGTGGCTTTGTTTCAACAAAAATAAACTCTAATAATTAGAAAATAATAGCGAAAGGTAGGAATAAACAATGGAAAGTAAACTAACGCAATTACGAAAAATTACCACTGTAGTAGCCGATACGGGTGATATTGAAGCCATTAAGCTTTACCAACCACAGGACGCAACAACGAATCCATCACTTATTTTAAAAGCGTACTCAAATAAGTGCTTATGAACCCTTAATTAACAATGCTATTAGTTATGCAAAAGCACAGAGTGATAATCCAACACAACAGATTGATGATACCTGCGATATGTTAGCGGTTAATATCGGCAAAGAAATTCTCAATTTCATTCCTGGGCGTATCTCTACAGAAGTAGATGCAAAGCTGTCTTACGATACACAAGCAAGTGTGGCCAAAGCACGAAAACTCATAAAACTGTATAACGATGCGGGCATTAAAAATGAACGTATATTAATTAAGTTAGCGACAACATGGCAAGGTATTCGTGTCGCGGAAATATTAGAAAAAGAAGGCATCAACTGTAATTTAACTTTATTGTTTTCTTTCGCTCAAGCGCAAGCCTGTGCCGAAGCTGGCGTATACCTTATTTCTCCTTTTGTGGGTCGTATTATGGACTGGCATAAAAAGGCAGAAGGTAAGGATTTTACAGCAGAGAATGATCCTGGAGTGAAATCAGTTACTTCTATTTATAACTACTACAAAATAAACGGCTATAAAACCGTAGTAATGGGTGCAAGCTTTAGAAATATCGGTGAGATTTTGCAACTAGCAGGGTGTGACCGTCTTACTATTAGCCCTGAACTTTTACAAACACTCAGCGAAACCCAAGGTGATATAAAAACCTTCCTAAGTGCAGAAACGTCAGCAAGCAAAATGCAAAATCAAAAACCACCAGCATTAACCGAAGCGCAATTTTTATGGGCACATAATCAAGACGCGATGGCTGTTGAAAAGTTAGCTGAAGGGATACGTAACTTCGCGATCGACCAAAACACATTAGAGGAGATGATCAAAAATCGTCTCTAAATCTAACAAATTATTAAAAGAATCTATTTAGACTCCTTTTAATAAAAAAGTTTGTATTAAATAAAAACTAAATGCTCAGGGCTAAGCTATTTATGTTTAGTTCAAGGCGAAAAAGCGCAGTTTAGTGGTTTAAATACTACGTACATCCCGTACTTCGCCCTTTGGGCCATCCTACGGATGTTCAAATTCATTCCCGATGAATTTGTGAGCATTTTTCAACGAAGAAATAAGCTTAAATAGCGACGGCCTGAGTATTTACAAAAAATTAACTAAAATGGAGAGTTAACATGCATATTGTTATGGGTTTAGTGGGAATTGTTTCCCTGATTTTAATCGCGATTATATTTTCAAGTGATCGCAAAGCAATTAATATTAGAACTGTTGGGGGCGCTTTTGCAATTCAAGCGACTATCGCCGCCTTTGTAATATTAACCCCTTTGGATCAAGCGCCTTACAAGCTGTTTCATCTGGCGTGCAGGCTGTTATCAATAGTGCAAACGACGGTATTGCATTCTTATTTGGTGGCTTAGTCTCTGGAAAAATGTTTGAAGTATTTGGCGGTGGCGGTTTTGTTTTTGCCTTTAAAGTCTTACCCGTTATCATCTTCTTTGTCGCCTTCATGGGCGTGTTATACCACATTGGTATTATGCAAATAATTATCAAAATATTTGGTGGTGCATTGCAAAAAGTATTAGAACCAGCCGTACCGAATCAATGTCAGCAACTGCTAATGTTTTTGTTGGACAAACAGAAGCCCCTCTTGTGGTTAAACCTTATATTAAGGATATGACTCAATCAGAACTATTTGCTGTTATGTGTGGTGGCTTAGCTTCTGTTGCGGGTGCAGTATTAGTAGGTTACGCATCTTTAGGTGTCAACCTTGATTACCTTATTGCAAGATCATTTATGGCAGCACCAGGTGGCCTATTAATGGCTAAATTATTACACCCTGAAACTGAAACCGTTAATAACGAAATCATTGATGAAAGCGATAAAGGTGCAAATGAAAAACCAGTAAACGTAATTGATGCAAGTACGACTGGTGCATCATCAGGCTTACAATTAGCACTAAACGTAGGTGCAATGTTAATCGCATTTATTGCATTGATTTCGTTAATCAATATTATGTTAGGTGCATTTGGTGGTGTATTTGGCTTAGAAGCATTATCACTACAACAAATTTTGGGCTACATTTTTGCTCCTATTGCCTTCCTAATTGGTGTTCCATGGACTGAAGCAACAACAGTTGGTAGCTTATTAGGTCAAAAGCTTGTCGTTAATGAATTTGTTGCTTACATTGATTTTGTTGGTATTAAAGAATCATTAAGTGCACATTCACAGGTGATTGTTACTGTGGCACTATGTGGCTTTGCGAATCTATCATCAATGGCTATTTTATTAGGTGGTTTAGGTGTGCTAGCGCCATCACGTCGTCCAGATATCGCTCGCTTAGGTTTGAAAGCGGTACTAGCAGGTACTCTTTCTAACTTTATGAGCGCAACATTAGTAGGTATTTTCTTTGCCCTAAGTGGTGCCGCAATCGTTTCTTAATCAAGAACACTATATTACATCGGCCACTATCACTGTAGTGGCCATTCAATCAACAGGTATAACATTATGAATGATTTACAAATTGTATCAAAACAAGCCATTTCATTTATGGATTTAACAACTTTAAACGACGATGATACGCCAGAGAAAGTCATTCAGTTATGCAAGGATGCACAGACATTAGCAGGCAACACGGTCGCGGTTTGTATTTACCCGCGTTTTATTCCCATTGCACGAAAAGCACTTATCAATCAAGGTTGTGAGTCAGTGAAAATAGCAACGGTAACAAATTTTCCGCATGGTAACGACGATTTAGATATCGCTTTAGCAGAAACCCGTGCCGCAGTTGCCTACGGTGCTGATGAGGTAGACGTAGTTTTTCCCTATCAAGCATTGATTGCCGGCAATCAGGAAATTGGTGCAAAGATGATTTCACAATGTCGCACTATTTGTGGCGATCAAGTTAGCCTAAAAGTGATCATTGAATCGGGAGAATTAAAAACTGAAGCGTTAATTAAACTTGCGAGTGAAATAAGCATTGAATCCGGCGCAGACTTTATTAAAACCTCAACAGGTAAAGTGCCGGTCAATGCAACTTTAGAAGCAACGAAGATCATGCTTCAAGCAATTAAAGACTCTGGCAAAAACGTTGGCTTTAAAGTCGCAGGAGGTGTGAAAGACGCCAAAACTGCTGGCGAATATTTACAACTTGCCAAAGATATTATGGGAGATGATTGGTTAACCCTAGAGCATTTCCGTTTTGGCGCATCAAGTCTTTTGGTGAACCTATTAAATGAATTAAACCTGACTGAGAAAGTCTCAGATCATCAAGGAGCTTACTAATGAAACGTACTCTTATTTTATTACTTGACTCATTTGGCATCGGTGCCACTGAAGATGCACATACTTTTAAAGGCACTCGTGAAGATGGCAGTGAATTTAATGATGCCGGTGCTAATACCCTTGGCCATATTGCTAAAGCTTGTTTCGAAGGCAAAGCAGAGGAAGGTCGAAGTGGCCCATTAAATATTCCAAATATGAATAAATTAGGTTTTGGACAAGCATGCTTTGAAAGTTCAGGTTTATACCCAGCAGGCTTAGATAAAACAGTCACACCGATCGGTGCCTATGGATATGCAAAAGAGCTATCAACGGGTAAAGATACCTCAAGTGGACATTGGGAGATAGCTGGTGTGCCAGTATTATTTGACTGGGGATACTTTTCAGACAAGGAAAATAGTTTTCCTCAATCATTATTAGATGAACTAGTTAAACGTGCTGATTTACCAGGTTATTTAGGCAACTGTCATTCATCGGGCACAGTTATCCTTGAAGAATTAGGTGAAGAGCATCTTAAAACAGGCAAGCCAATTTTTTATACCTCTGCTGATAGTGTATTTCAAATCGCCTGTCACGAAGAAAGCTTTGGACTTGAACGTTTGTATAAACTTTGTGAATTAGCGCGAGAGTTAGTTGATGAATATAACATCGGTCGCGTCATTGCTCGCCCTTTCCTTGGCACAAAAGCAGATAACTTTAAACGCTCTGTTAATCGTCACGATTATTCAGTTACTCCTCCTTCACCAACTTTGCTGGATAATATGAAAGCAAGTGGTGGCGAAGTGGTCAGTATCGGTAAAATTTCTGATATTTTTGCTGAACAAGGCATTACCAAAGCTACCAAAGCATTTGGTGTTGATGGCTTATTTGATGCAAGCCTTGCAGAATTTAAAGAAGCAAAAACAGACAGTATTATTTTCACCAACTTTGTTAACTTTGATGCTGACTTTGGCCATCGTCGTAATATTTCTGGTTACGCATCGGCTCTGGAGTATTTTGATTCACGTTTACCTGAAATATTAGAATTATTAACAGAAGACGATATTTTAGTGCTAACGGCGGATCATGGTTGTGATCCTACATGGCCTGGCACAGACCATACTCGCGAACCATATCCCTGTTATCTTTTATGGCGATAAAGTAGAAGCTGGTTCAGTAGGTTTACGGGATACTTTTGCTGATATTGGCCAATCTATAGCGGCTTTTCATAACTTAAAAGCTCTTGATTATGGCACTTCTATTGTCAAATAGCTTAATGAGATCAAGCCTGTCTTAAGCCTTTTAAACTAGACTCGCTGGCTCAATTTTTATAAATACTTATTTTAATCTAACAAACACATTTTTGGAGATTTATTATGGCAACACCTCATATCAATGCAGTTGAAGGCGCATTTGCAGAAACAGTATTAATGCCAGGCGACCCTTTACGCGCAAAATACATTGCAGAAAACTTTTTAGATGATGCAGTACAAGTAACAGACGTACGTAACATGCTTGGTTTTACCGGTACCTATAAAGGTAAAAAAGTTTCAGTGATGGGCAGTGGCATGGGTATCCCTTCATGCTCTATCTATGCAACTGAGTTATTTCGTGAATATGGTGTACAAAACATAATTCGTGTTGGTAGCTGTGGTGCAGTGAACCGAGATATTAAAATTCGTGACGTGATTATCGGCATGGGTGCTTCAACAGACTCAAAAGCAAACCGTATCCGTTTTGCAGGACACGACTTTGCGACTATTGCCAATTACGAGCTATTAGAAAAAGCCGTAAACGCATCTAAAGCCCTTGGTATCAAAGCTCGCATTGGTAATATTTTCTCTGCAGATACTTTTTATACACCTGAACCAGAAGTATTCGATACTCTTGAAAAATACAATATTCTAGGTGTAGAAATGGAAGTCGCAGGACTATACGGCGTGGTCGCTGAAGAAGGTAAAAATGCATTATGTATTTTAACTGTTTCTGACCATATCCGTACTGGTGAGCAAACCAGTTCAGATGAGCGTCAAAGCAACTTTAACGAAATGTTAATCATTGCATTAGATGCAGCAATTGCTGAGTAATTTAAGCATCGCTAAAAAATTAATAACAAGATGTATTGGCAATACTGCCTAAATACACATTCAAAAAACTATAAAAACCATGGAAAACAAGGAATATACAATGAAAAAATCAATTATTGCGACAAGCTTGCTTGCACTGGGTTCAGCGCCTGCTTTTGCAACGGATTACACTGATGGTGATACTCATAAGAATGATTATAAGTGGATGCAAGGAAACATCATGTATGCCTTTGACGAGTTACCGGGTGAATCATCACATGATTACCTCGAGCTTGAGTTTGGCGGTCGCGCAGGGATTTTAGATTATTATGGTTATGTTGATTTCTTTAACTTAACCGATAGCGACAGTTCTGATAAATCAGGCCAACCTAAAATGTTCGCAAAACTTGCACCACGTATTTCATTGGATGGTTTGTTTAATACAGACTTATCAATGGGTGCGGTTCAAGAGCTTTACATTGCCTCTGTTTATAATGTAAATGGTGACAGTAGTGTAGAAAATATCTCTATCGGTCTAGGTTCAGACGTGATGGTACCTTGGCTTGGTAAAGTAGGCTTAAACCTTTACCGTTACTACGATATTACGGCAAAGGACTGGGATGGTTTCCAAATTTCAACAAACTGGTTTAAACCTGTTCACTTCTTTGAGAATGGTTCATTTATTTCTTACCAAGGTTACATCGATTACAACTTCGCTGTCGACGATTCACCTTCACAGTTAAAATCAACTAATGGCGGTGCAATGTTTAACGGTATTTACTGGCACTCAGACCGTTTTGCATTGGGTTACGGATTAAAAGCTTACAAAGAAGTTTACGCACTTAAAGACGATGGCTGGGCAGGTAAAACATCTGGTGTGAGCCACTATGTAGCGAACGAACTTACAAGTTCTAAAGCCACATTAACAACGATTTCGTTGTCTACAACAAAACCCTTTTTGTATTTTGAAGAGGGTTTATTTTTAGCGATTGCTATTAGCTCAATCGCTAAAAATAAACTCCCCTAAAACAACAAGCACTAAGTGCACCTAATAATAAATAAGGAATAAACATGGAATTTGATTGGATTGAATGGTACGGCTATTTAGCATCTTTAGTCGTTTTCATCTCACTCACCATGAGCTCAATTATCAAACTAAGAATATTTAACTTTGTTGGCTGTATTATTTTTGCACACTACGGGCTATTAACTGGATTATGGCCAGTAGCTGTAGCAAACTTAAGTATTGCCCTGATTAATGTTTATTATTTATATCAGATATACAGTAGTAAAGAACAATTTAAGTTGGTTGAAGCTGAGGTCGATTCTGCTTATTACTTACATTTTCTAAGCAGTAATGAAGCTGAAATAACCAAACAAGCTGATCACAAAAGCTTAGGTGAAGCCAACTGCTCATTTTATATGTTACGTGATAATAATATTGCAGGTATTTTAAGTGGGCTTAAAGAAGACAACGGCACTTTTACATTATTAATTGATTATGTGACACCAAAATATCGAGACTATAAATTAGGCGCCTATTATTACAATAACTCCCCTGAATTTTTAAAAGACAAAGGCATTAAAGTGTTAAAAACAAAAGCAACGGATAAAGATCATTGTTTTTATTTGGAAAAAATGGGCTTTATTCGTACTGATACAGACAGCGGTAAAGTCTACAAAAAAATACTATAAAGGAATTACTATGAATTATTTTACGCAATTACAAACATTACTCGATGCAACTTTGTGCGCCCTATTCTGGTTTTAATGTCGCGTCTATTGTAGTACTCAAAGATGGCCGACATTTTAAAGGTGTCAATGTTGAATCAGTCGCTTATCCAACAACTAACTGTGCTGAACGTAATGCTATTCAAACAGCAGTCACTGAAGGCGCAAAAATGGGTGATTTAAAAGAAGTACATATTTTAGCGCGTAATGCGACTAAACTATTAGTACAACCTTACCCATGTGGATCTTGCCGACAAGTCATTGCAGAAACAATCACTAAATGACTGTACTGTATACTGCTACGCCTCTGAGACTGATGTTGCAATACATAGTATAGATTCTTTATTACCCTTTGCTTTCTTAGGAACAGATCTATAAATAATAAGCGGGTTAATTCCCGCTTATTACCCCCTTCTCCCCTAGCGTTGTTATCTTTAACCTTTAACCTTTAACCTTTAACCTTTAACCTTTAACCTTTAACCTTTAACCTTTAACCTTTAACCTTTAACACAGCATAAAACAACACATTTTGTAAGTTATAATAAATACTTGTTATTACCTATCACCAACCCGATCAAGATCTCACTTCTTTGCCCTGCTAATAAATACACTAACTAGCAATTAGAAACAATTTCACTTCGTCACAACTAACTATTCATTATCATTGTTATAAATAAGGTTAGTGAATCAGTTATTGGCGAACCATTTTTCAAATGCTTGATTTTAGTGTCAAAAATATTATTACTTACACTAAAAATACTTAATAGTATTTGACGTAATAAATATAAAAAGGAATCAATTATGTCTGACGTATTTCACTTAGGGTTAACTAAATCCATGTTAGATGGTGCTACAGTTGCGATTGTCCCGGGCGATCCGGATCGTGTAGAACGTATTGCCGAGTTAATGGATAATGCTACCTTCCTTGCGAGACATCGTGAATATACAAGCTACTTAGCTTATATCGATGGAAAAGCCGTGGTGATTTGTTCGACCGGTATTGGTGGTCCATCAGTATCAATCGCAGTAGAAGAATTAGCACAACTTGGTGTAGACACTTTCTTACGCATCGGTACAACGGGCGCCATCCAAGCCCATGTTAAGCCTGGTGATGTGATTGTTACTCAAGCGGCCGTTCGTCTTGATGGTGCAAGTTTACATTTTGCCCCTATGGAATTTCCTGCCGTTGCTAACTTTGAAGCAACCACAGCTATGGTTGAAGCATGTCGAGATTCAGGTGTTGAACCGCATATTGGTATTACCGCTTCTTCTGATACTTTCTATCCAGGCCAAGAACGCTATGATACCGTATCAGGCCGTGTCACTCGTCGCTTTAAAGGCTCAATGCAAGAGTGGCAAGATCTTGGTGTACTAAATTATGAAATGGAGTCTTCAACCCTATTTACTATGTGTGCTTCACAGGGTTGGCGTGCGCCTTGTGTAGCCGGTGTTATTGTGAACCGAACCCAGCAAGAAATTCCCGATGAAGCAACGATGAAGAAAACAGAAGTTAATGCGATTGCCATTGTTGTAGTCATGCAACCAAAAATTGCTTTAATTAATGCAATTACAATGACCAATAAAAAGCAACAGAAGAGTAAATTTCACTCTTCTGTTGCTTTAAAAGTAAACTTAAGCAAATAATTGCCTAAATTGCTTTGGACTCATCTGCTTTTTGCTTTTAAAGTGACGATTAAAATTAGAGAGGTTATTAAAACCAACCAGATCTGCGATTAAAGCAATACTTTTATCACTATTAATCAACAATTCGCAGGCTTTACCTAATCGATATTCCGCTAAATGTAATGAAAAAGAACTCAAAAAATGTCGCTCAAAAATACGAGAAACGCTACTTTTACTAAGGTGTACCTGGTTACATAAATCCACTAATTTAATATTGTTACGATAATTTTTTTCAATAAATAACGAAATTTTTTCGACTATTCTTAAAGTTTTATCATCCTCTTGATGTACTTGCTGATGATAACTATTTAAGCGTTTATGGTTCTCTGATTCACTCAACAACACCAAAACTTTAATGATGTTAGCAATCGCTGAAGCAGGACTTAAGGACTGATAATCCTGTAATAAATCGAATACTTGCTCAGATAACGAAGCACTGAACTCAATACCCTGCAATGAATTATTTAGCATCACTTGAAGATTATTTAATTCTGGAAAAGTCTTTATTAGGTTGCTGACCCAAACTTGGCTAAACCAGACAATATAGGTTTCACTCTGCAGTTTGTCTATATTCGATTCGAAAATCTCTGTATGAGGTAATTTGGGACCATAAAGCGATAAGTTGTTATGTTTAACTGGACCAATATAATCGCCAATAAACTTTTTTCCGATAAAATTTCGGTGTAAAACTAATTCATATTCAACATGATAATGCCAATCAAAGTGGGAGATACAATCAAAATAATGTTGAATTCGCCAACCAAAGTCGGGCTTATTACTAATTTTTTCAATACTTGGTTTCATAAAAAAACACCTTTTAAATAAAGGATAATGAGAGAATAGTATCAGAAAATGACTGTTTATTATCACTTGTGACTTTTTTTAGGCGTAAATTACCTGCTAACGTTAATAGCACTAATTTGATTAATTTATTGCTTAAAGTTTAATAATTACCCTTCTATTGCAACAGGGTAAAAGGCTTTTTTGCCAATAATAATTGATACAAAGCACAATCAAGGGAAAATAATGTCATTTAGCATACTACTCAGCAGACAACCTATTATTTATTTATTAACCTGTTTATTTAACGGTTTAAGCACTGCCTTTGTATTCCCGTTATTAAGTTTATACCTTATCGATGAATTACAGGCATCCCCTATCAGCATGGGATTTTTTATTGCCATTATGATTTCAAGTGGTGTGCTCGTATCACAATACTTAGCAAAAAAATCAGACCAAGGGCGTAGCAGAAAAAATAATTCTATTAGCTCAACTCGGCTTTATTAGTTCAACTATTATTCTTGCGTTAACACGCCATTATTATATCGCACTAGCAACTGTTATCTTTTTTATGTCCTTTAGTGCCTGCTCAATCCCACAGGTATTTGCAATGGGACGTAACTATGCAGACAAATATCTTAGTGAACATTCTGTTCTTTTTGTCACTATGATGCGCGCGAAGAATTGCTGTTGCTTGGGTGATTGCACCACCCTTAGCTTTTTTAATCAATGATCACTATGGCTTTACACAAACCTTCTTAATGGCGGCTAGTCGCAGTGCAGGTGTCTTTTTTATTGTCTTAACAGGCTTGCCAGACATCCATATTGAAATATTCCACCAGCATGAAAAATTTGTTCGATGGCAAAGAGTGCCGGGTGTTTTATTCTTTTTAATATGTATGTTTTTTGCCTTCGGTGCGAACAATATGTACATTACTTCTATCAGTTTGTACCTCACCCAAGAACTCGAATTTGCATCTAAATGGGCGGGTTATTTGATGGGAATTGCAGCCTTTATTGAAATTCCTATTATGCTTAGTGCTGGTTACTTGTCGCAAAAATTAGGAATGCACCGTCTTATTTTTATTGCCTGTTTAAATGGTTTAATTTTCCACTTCGGGTTGTTAGTTGCCACACAACCCTGGGAATTTATGGTGTTGCAAATATTTAATAGTTTATTTGTTGGCATCAATGCAAGTCTTGGAATGGTTGTCGTACAGGATTTAATGAAAAAACAGATGGGCCTTGCCTCTACACTTTTTAGTAATAGTCAAATGCTAAGTGTACTTCTGAGTAGCATCGCAATAGGCCTTATTGCGCAATACTTTAGTTATTATGCTATTTTTATCGCCTCATCTTTATTTTGTGCCATCGCTGTCAGCTTCCTTTATTTAGCAGAAAAACAAATTCAAGCTGTGAAGATATTACAGTAAAGACACATTTATGATTTCTTAATATGAAAAAATTTCTACTCTCTATAACGGGAAAAACGCTACAATGGTTTTTTCCGTTTTCAATGGTAGCCAATGACTAACGCAATAATCTGCCGTGTCGCCTTAGCGATCCCACTACATAAACAGTTTGATTACCTGTTGCCAGAATATTTAGCAAACAAACTTAATCACTCAGAGCAACAATTAGTGGGATGTCGTGTGCGAGTACCCTTTGGTGGTAAACGACAGATGGTAGGTGTCATTTGTGCCGTCAATCCTGATCTCGATTACGCTATAGATAAACTAAAGGATATCACTCAACTTATTGATACGGCTCCTCTGTTAACAGACAAGTTATGGTCATTGTTACGTTGGGCAAGTTTTTATTATCAACATGCCTTTGGTGATGTTTTTCAACAGGCAATTCCAACCTTACTTCGTCAAGGTAAAGAGGCGACTTTTAAAGGTAGCGAACCATTGGCAATTAGTCGATGAAAATATTGATATCAATGACTTCAAACGCGCAAAAAAACAGTATCAAGCATTAACCCTTTTAGGCAATAAATGTTTATCGAGTAGTGATTTTAAAGCTCAGGGCATCGCTCGAATTACACTGAAAGCCCTACAGGATAAAGGTATTATCACCTCTCTTGAAAAACAGCCCGAGATCAATTTAAATTGGCTTAATGACTTTGAAGAATCCACCGAAAAACCTTATTTAACCAGTGAGCAAGCACTTGCTATTACAGCGGTTAATCAACAAAATAAAATTTTTAAATGCTTTTTATTAGAGGGCATCACAGGCAGTGGTAAAACAGAAGTTTATTTAAATATCATTAAACCTATTTTAGAGCGCGGACAACAGGTATTAATTATTGTGCCTGAAATTGGCCTAACACCGCAAACAGTGCAACGTTTTCAACAACGCTTTAATGTGCCAATTTATCTTAAGCATTCGGCATTGAATTCACGCGAACAACTTGATAGTTGGTGTCATGCTAAATTAGGTAGTGGCGCTATTATTATTGGTACTCGAAGCGCTATTTTTAGTGACTTTAATAATCTAGGCCTAATTATATTAGATGAAGAGCATGATGCTTCTTTTAAACAACAGGATGGCTTTCGTTATCACAGTCGAGATTTTGCTATAAAGCGTGCACACCTTGAACAAATTCCTATTTTGCTGGGCTCTGCGACGCCTTCCTTTGAGACCTTGCATAATGCCCTACAGGGGAAATACCAACATCTACATTTAACACAAAGAGCGGGCAACGCAAAACCACCTGCATGCCATTTAATCAACCTTGCGGGTTTGCCATTGCAAGCAGGATTATCACCACAATTGATTGATTTAATGGGTAAACATCTCGAAAAAAATAATCAAGTGATATTATTTTTAAACCGCCGTGGTTATGCTCCAGTATTAATGTGCCATGAATGTGGTTGGCTGGTAAAATGTGGTCGTCGCGATGCTTTTTATACCTATCATAAATCGGCTAATTACTTGCATTGCCATCACTGCGCGAACCACTCAACCCGTACCAACACAATGTCACGATTGTGGTTCTACACAACTTATGTCCACTGGTGTAGGCACGCAACAATTAGAAGAAACGCTTCAGGCACTTTTCCCGCAATATCCAACCGTTCGCATTGATCGCGATAATACCCGTAAAAAAGAAAGTTTTAATCAGTATTTGGCGGATATTAATGATGGCAAATATAAGATTCTATTAGGCACACAAATGTTAGCTAAAGGACACCACTTCCCAGACGTCACTTTAGTTGCCTTGATTGATGTCGACGGAGCTCTATTTAGTAACGATTACCGAGCAAGTGAACGTTTAGCACAATTATTTACACAAGTTGCTGGTCGTGCAGGACGTGCAGAAAAACGCGGTCAGGTAGTATTGCAAACTCATCACCCGGAGCACACGTTATTACAAGAATTAGTGAATAGTGGATATGGAGATTTTTCTCGTCATGCACTTAATGAACGTCAGTTAGCACAATTACCGCCTTACTCTTTTCAAGCACTACTTCGTTCTGAATCAGAAAATGCGACATTAGCAGAAAATTTTTTAGGTTTGTGTAAGCAGATAATTGAACAGATAACCTCTCAAAATAAAATTGATACGCGTCTTTTAGTATTAGGGCCTATTCCTGCTTCAATGGAACGACGTGCCGGTAAATATCGATTCCAATTGTTATTACAAGCGGATCAACGCATATTAATCAGTAATACACTTAATCAAGCACAAGCGCAATTTGATAAATTACCTGAAGGGAAAAAGTCAGATGGTCAATTGATGTTGACCCAATTGATTTTGTTTAGGAAATTGTTTTAAAGAGGTTTTTAAGAAGCTTGTGTTTGATATCGCTATCGGAGGTATAACTGGCCCTAGTTAACAATTGCCAGTTAAATTCAAAACAAATAAAACATCACTTGTTTTGAATTTACTGATATGACAACTGAAAGCTAACAGCTAAGAGCTTTTTTATCTTATTAGGCCTTAGCAAATAGATAGGTACGATAACCACCAATCAGATTTTTAGCTTTATAGCCATTATTGACTAATTGACGATAAGCCACATTTCCACGTAAACCTACCTGACAATAAATAATGATTTCTTTATCTTTTGGTAATTCGTGCATACGTTGGCGTAACTGATCAACTGGAATATTTAATGTACCTGCTAGGAAGCCATTTTCAAGCTCCCCTGGATTACGCACATCAAGTAAAACTTGTTGATCGCTAAGGTTATCAATCTCATCAAAATGAATTGCTCTGGCATCACCCTTGATAATATTATTAGCAACAAAAGCCGCTTGATTGATGACATCTTTAGCACTTCCAAAAGGTGGTGCATAGGTCAATTCTATATGCTGTAACTGTTCTACTGTCATACCTGCACGTTGTGCAACCGCCATCACATCGATACGTTTATCTATGCCATCTTTACCAACGGCTTGTGCGCCTAAAATTTTTCCATTAACAGGATCAAATAACATTTTAAATGAAACAATTTCAGCGCCTGGGTAATAACTTGCATGACTTGCCGTATGTACATAGACCTTTTCAAAGGCGATATTATCTCTAATTAATTGTTTCTCATTTTTACCAGTAGAAGCAATTGCTAAATCAAATATTTTACAGATAGCTGTTCCCTGAGTACCTTGATAACTTTCATTTCGCCCAAACATATTATCAGCGACCATACGACCTTGACGATTAGCAGGCCCAGCAAGTGGTACTAACGAAGATTTCCCCGTCACAAAGTCTTGCTCTTCAATCGCATCACCAACAGCATATATAACAGGATCACTAGTTTGTAGCTGGGCATTAGTTTTAATCCCACCTAATTCGCCTATTTCAAGCCCTGCATTGCTTGCTAAAGAAATTTCTGGTTTAACACCTATCGCCATAATTAAAATATCAGTTTCTAGTGTTTCACCGTTATTTAAAGATAAAGTTAAGCTACCTTGTAAATGTTGATGTTGATTGGTTTCACCTGCATCAAAATTAGCAACCGTTTGACTTGGGTTAAACTGCACACCTTGCAATGCCACACCCAATTGTAAATCGATGCCTTTATCTCTAATTTCTTGATGAACAAAACCAGCCATCTCTCTATCAACGGGGGTCATGACTTGATCAGCTAATTCAACTAAAGTTGTTTTTATACCTAACTGATGAAATGCTTCCATCATTTCTAAACCGATAAAACCACCACCAACAACCGTTGCATGCTCAGGTTTATTGATAGCAATGGTTTCAATAATTTTATCCATATCTGGAATATTACGCAGTGAATGCGTTAAAGGATTTTTGATGCCTGGAATAGGAGGCACAATAGGGCCTGCTCCTGGGCTGAGTAATAAAAAGTCATAGCTTTCAGTATATTCACTGTTATCTGCAAGCAGGCGAACTGTAACAGTTTTGCTGTCGCGATTAATAGCGACCACTTCGCTTAATGGACGAACATCAACATTAAACCTAGCAAGAAAGCTTTCAGGTGTTTGTAATAATAATTGGCTTTTATCTTTAATATCGCCACCAATATGGTACGGCAAACCACAGTTAGCAAATGAGACAAAAGGGCCTCGTTCAAACATAATAATTTGTGCATCTTCACTTAAACGACGAGCACGCGCTACTGCTGAGGCGCCACCAGCGACACCACCAACGATTAATATTTTTTTAGACATAGTTTTTCCAAAAGTTAAAAATAAAAAATAATTTAAAATGAATATTGAAAATGATACTTACAGCATCATTTGATTACGCAGACCTACTTTAAATACCCTTATTTTTATCTACACAAGTGGTTGACTTACATCCTAATAATTTTAGAAAAAATGTTGCAGGGCAAAAACCTGTAAAGGCACTTTGTAATAAATTTAAGCCAGCAAAAACGGTTAACCAAACAAAATTAGGGTGTACAAATTGTGTCAAAATCACAGAAAGTAAAACCATTGTGCCTGCTAAAACTCTTATACCATTTTCAATTGTCATTTTATTTCTCCTATTTAATAACTACCAGCTATCATAACCAACTAAATTAGATATTACTAATAAATATTAAACTAAATAACATAAAACTAATTTAGATTGATAACTATTGTCACAAAATGTATTATTGAGCCATTATAAATGAGGAAAAAATATGAATAACAAATTAGCATTAATTCATGAAAAGGCATCTGAGGTAAGCGAGTTATTAAAATTAATGGCTCATAAAGATCGTATGATTGTTTTATGTCTATTATCCGATGGTGAGTTAGGTGTTTCAGAGCTAAGAGAACATACCAAGTTAAGTCAATCAGCTTTCTCCCAACACTTGGGTGTATTACGTAAAAATGAACTTGTAAAAATTCGTAAAGAATCTCAGCAAGTATTTTATTCCATAGCAGATCAACGTGTCAGTTTATTATTGAGTGCGTTACAAAACGCATTTTGCCCTGACGAATAACCTCTGGAGTTTTATCATGGAAAACTTTACTCCCTGGACATCATTATTAGGTGGTGCTCTGCTTGGCCTTTCGGTCGCATTATTAATGTTATTTAGTGGCAAAATTGCCGGTATTAGTGGCGTTATTGGTGGCTTATTAACCCCACAAAAACACGAATCAAGCTGGCGAGTCGCTTTTTTAACCGGTATGATTTTGAGCTTTTTAATTGTCTTGCCACTAGGGTTTACATTACCTGATATCAGTAATAATAATATTCTACTCGTTTCATTGGCGGGTTTGCTCGTCGGCTTTGGGACTCGCTTAGGAAATGGTTGCACCAGTGGTCATGGGATAATCGGGCTAGGACGACTTTCTAAGCGCTCTATTTATGCTACCTGTATTTTCATGGCGCGAGCTATCGTAACGGTTTACATTCGCAGTTTATTTGGAGCTGTTTAGCATGTCTAAATCTAAAGTAATTAGAATAATAGTTGGATGGGTCTCAGGCGCACTGTTTGGTTCAGGTATGATAATTTCAGGCATGGTCAATCCCGATAAGGTGATCGGTTTTTTAAATGTCACTGGAAATTGGGATCCAAGTTTGATCTTTGTTATGGGTGGGGCCTTGGCTGTTTTTGCTCCTTTTTATCATTTTATCATTAAAAAACGTTCTCATTCGATTAGCGGTGATGCTTTTACCTGGACCACCAATACCCAGGTTGATGGGACATTAATGTGGGGAGCGATTATTTTTGGTGTGGGTTGGGGATTAGCTGGTTTTTGCCCTGGCCCAGCGATTTCAAGCGTCGCTGGAGGCACAAACATCATATTAGCTTTTATATTAAGTATGCTAGTCGGAATTATTCACGCTAATCAATATCTTGCTAGTCGATTCCCACTTCCATTTGTTGGTTATCGAAAACAATGCCAATCAACTAAATCATAATTTCAAACATCACAAGATGGATTTCAGTGTTATCTTGTGATGCATCTTTTCTACAAACGTCTTACTTCAAAAATATCTTTTAACTGTTTCAATTTATTAACTAATTTCTTTACGTCATCACTATTTTGAACTTCTAAATTGAGATCAATTGTCGCAGATTGATTCTTAATATTAGACATACTGTTAACACCCAGCACATTTACTTTTTCGTTAGATAATAGGGTTGTAATATCTTTCAATAAGCCACTTCTATCTAAAGATTCAAGACGTAAAGTCAATGAATATCCCGCTGATTGTGCATCCCCCCAAGTCGCTTCGATAATACGTTCAGGATGAGCATCTCGTAGGTCTGCAAGCTGTTCACATTGTTGACGATGCACTGAAATTCCTCGCCCTTGGGTGATATAACCTTCAATTTTTTCACCGGGAATGGGCTGACAACAACGTGCAATGCTATGCATCAAATTACCCACACCATCAATAATAATATTGCTATTCGAAGGTTTAGGGGTAAAACTTTGCTTACGTTTTTCTAATGCCTCTAGGGCGACCATGTCTTGTTGCTCTAGTGTTTGTTCATGATGATAATCATCTAAAAAATGTAGCAATTGATTTAAACGCAAATCACCATTGCCAATTCCAGCAAAAATATCATCATCACTACTAACATTAAAACGTTTAATCGCAGGAGTCACATCACTTAATTTAAGTTTAATTTTATGTAGTTCTGCCTCCAATAATTCACGGCCAGCGGTAATGTTTTTATCACGATCTAATTGTCTAAACCAGGTAGCAACTTTATGACGCGCCCTTGGCGCTTTAATATATCCAAGGCTTGGATTCAGCCAGTCTCGACTCGGATTTTCAGTTTTTTGGGTTAAAATTTCAACCTGATCACCGGTTTTTAACTGATAAGTAAAGGGCACAATATGATTAGCTATTTTTGCTCCAATGCAACGATGGCCCACTTGGCTATGAATATAATAAGCAAAATCCAGTGGCGTTGATCCAGCCGGAAGGTCAACCACTTCCCCTTTAGGTGTAAAGACATATACCCTATCCTCAAATACTTGGCTTCTTAACTCATCCACTAAATTATCGTCATCGGCCAAATCATCTTGCCAAGCTAATAATTTACGTAACCAAGCAATTTTTTCTTCATAACCACTAGCAGATTTTCCACCGGCACTGCCCTCTTTATATTTCCAATGAGCAACAACTCCTAATTCGGAGTCTTCATGCATTTGTTGTGTACGAATTTGCACCTCAATGGCTTTACCTTCATCACCTAATACAACCGTATGAATCGACTGGTAACCATTTGCCTTAGGGTTAGCAATATAGTCATCAAACTCACTTGGTATGTGGTACCACATAGTATGAATCGCACCTAAAGCGACATAACAATCCTGTAGTTTTTCGACAACAACACGTACCGCGCGCACATCAAAAAGTTGTTCAAACTGTAAGTCTTTCTTTTGCATTTTACGGTAGATACTATAAATATGCTTAGGACGGCCATAGGCGCTACCGGTTATATTCATTTCTGTTAAAGAGTTTTGTACTTGGGCAACGAAATCTTGAATATAGTTTTCACGATCTATACGTTTTTCAGAGAGTTTCTTAGCAATTTTTTTGTAAACCTCTGGCTCTAAATAACGAAAAGCCAAATCTTCCAATTCCCATTTTAATTGCCCAATACCTAAACGGTTAGCTAATGGTGCATAAATAGAGGAGATTTCACGAGCAGCTGAGTACTTTAGTCGCTTCATCTTCAATCTTAAGTTGGCGCATATAGCAAATTCGCTCGGCAAGTTTAATTACTACAGCACGAACATCCTCTACCATTGCTAATAACATGTGTCTTAGATTATCAACCTGTGAAGCTACTATTTTTGTTGAACCTTGGTTCTGTAATGCGCGAATACCTTCCATATCCATTGCACCTTTTACAAGTTTAGCGATGCGTTTCGACCACACTTCATCAACTTGTTCTTGGGTGAGAATTTTATTATCTAATAATGGAAAAATAAGCGCGGCATTTAATGTATCCATATCCATATTAAGCGTTACTAGAATTTCTACCATCTCAGTACCTAACTCTAATAATGGTAACTGCTCTGGTTGGGCGCATAACATGATGGTTTTTTCATAGTTCTCTAGCAGTTTTTTCTGATCTTTTTTATTCAAGCCAAGTGTCGTGACCCATTTTGCAGGATCTTTTTGTGCCGTTTGAAAAAAGTGTGTATCGCGGACAGAAACCATGAAAAAACTCCAAAATATAAAATATTTACGAATAAAATCCTAACAAACAAAGCGCAGAAAATAAATATTGATCAATTAACAAATAAAGCCATTGATTCCATATGTCCTGTTTGTGGGAACATATCTAATAAACCTAACTTATCGAGCTGATATCCTTTATTTAGCAATAATTCACTATCTCGCGCTAGGGTAACGGGATCACATGAGACATACAAAATATGGGAAGGTTTCAATGAAATAATAAATGACATCGCTTCGAATGCACCAGCGCGAGCTGGATCTAATAATACCTTGTTATAAGAGTCTTTTGCCCAGGGTTGTTTGCTTAAATTTTCTGCGCTTAAATCTGCTTGGAAAAAATCAGCATTAGTAATTAAATTAGCACTGGCGTTGTTCGTTGCCCTGTCCACCATTTTTTGGACACCCTCAACACCAACCACTGACTCAACCTGTTTCGCAATTGGCAAGGTAAAATTACCAAGACCACAGAATAAATCTAAGACTTTGTCCTGTTTTGTTAACGCTAACCAAGTTAAAGCTTGTTTTACCATTTTCTTATTAACTGACTCATTTACCTGTAAGAAATCTGTGGCGCTAAAATTAAGCGTGCATTGCCACTCTGGTAACTGATAAGAAAGCTTTTGTTGACCATTTAAACAAATATACTCTTTTTGGAAGGTTGGCTAAAAAGTTAACTTGATATTGTTCGCAAAACACTTTAATTAGCTGTAGATCACTTTTAGGTAAAACACTTAAGTGGCGAAGTAATACCACAGGGCCTTGATCCGATTCAATCAATTCAATATGGCCTAAATCAGCTTTACTTTGCAGACTGTTTAACAATAGCTTTAATGGCTCGATTAATTTTTCTAGCGATGTTTTTAATACAGGGCATACCTGTTGATCGATCAAATCATTAGATAATGCTCGCCGAAAACCCATATTCACTTTTTTAGTTTTTCTATTAAATTGCAAACCAAAGCGTGCACTGCGGCGATAAGCCCATGATTCCGATGTAATCGGAGCTTCTAAGTCAGTTGGTATTTTTTTGGCAAAACGTGTAAATAAACTTTTCAAACCGAGCATTTTAATTTCGACTTGATGCGCTCGCAGTCGTATGTTGAAGATGGCATCCACCGCAATCTTCATAATGTGGGCAACTAGGTGTAACACGATGCTCACTTGCTTGGATAATATTGGTTATTTTTCCTTTACTAAAACGCTTTTTACTTTCTGTTACTTGTACATCAAGTATTTCACCAATTAATGCGCCACCAATAAAAATCGGTTTGTTTTGATAAAAAAACAAGCCTCTGCCTTGATGATCCAACTTTTCTATTAATACATTTTTTAAAATGCGACTTTTTATATTATTTTTGGGTGATGCTTTAAAGAACTGAGCCATAAGTAATTCACAGGTAAGAGAAGCTATGCCATCATAGCTTTACTGGTTACATTGTCACATAAATCAGAATAAAAGCATTCATTTCATCGACTAAAAATTAGAAAATTACCTATGACAAAATATGGACTACGTGCACAAGTCATTACTTATACGATTTTACCGACTATTTTGATTGGGGGATTACTGGCGGCATATTTCACATTTCATCGCTATGTACAGTCAAATGACTTCCTGATTAATCGTGCGATTAACATTGCAGAACCCCTCGCTATCGCCAGTGAATATGGCATACAGGATGACAGCCGTACTATTTTACGACGAATTTTAGGTGCAACCCACAGAAAAAATAGTGAAATAATTAAAAGTATCGCCGTTTTTGACGCTCGCAATGAAATGCTAGTAACCAGTAATTGGCACCGTAATTTTAATCTCTTAAAAATAGCGCCAGGCGAAGGTATCCCAGAAATAACACAGGTTATTCATCTTGCTAATAGTATTGTTATCCAAACCCCTATTATCGATGAATCTAATTTTTTAGAGTACCAACTGACCTTTGATCAACCAAGAAAAATGATGGGTTATGTTTCCTTAGAAGTGACACGAACTCAAATTGAATTATTGCTTTTCCGTGATGCGGCTTTTTCAATTATGGTGGTGCTAATTGGTATCTTTGGTAGTTTATTTATTGCCTTTAGACAGGCGAGACGTATCACTGCCCCCATTTCTGAAATGGCCTCTGTCGTTGAAAAAATCAGTCTCGGGCGATTAAACTCACGTGTAGAAGGAGATTACACTGGCGAAATAGCATCATTACAAAATGGTATTAATGAAATGGCATTGGCTATGTCAACCCATCATGAGGAAATGCAAGAAAATATCGACCAAGCAACCAGTGAGTTAAGGGAAACTTTAGACTTGATGGAAGTGCAAAATATTGAGTTAGATATTACTCGTAAAGATGCTCAACAGGCGGCATCCGTAAAATCTGAATTCTTGGCTAATATGAGTCATGAATTACGTACCCCGCTCAATGGTGTCATTGGTTTTGCAAGGCAACTTCTGAAAACACAAATGACAGCCAATCAATTAGATTACTTACAAACCATTGAACGCTCTGCTGGTAATCTTTTAAATATCATTAATGATATTTTAGATTTTTCAAAACTTGAGGCTGGTAAATTAAAACTTGAACATATTCCCTTTGACCTAAGGGAGTGCATAGATGAAACCATGCATTTACTCGCACCAAGTGCCCATGAAAAACAACTTGAACTAAGCATGATGGTTGGCTCCGAAGTACCCTATGATGTCATTGGGGACGCGATGCGTTTACAACAAATTTTAACTAACCTTATTGGTAATGCCATTAAATTCACCCAACAGGGCAATATTGAAATACAAATTCAACGAATTGAGCAGGAAAATGATACTAATAACAATGTCACGCTTAAAATAATGATATCCGATACCGGTATTGGTATTTCTGAAAAACAACAAAAACAACTCTTTAAAGCCTTTGGACAGGCAGATAGTAGCGTCACAAGGCAATATGGTGGCACAGGTTTAGGGCTCGTTATTACTGAAAAATTAGTTAACGAAATGAAGGGAAGTATTGATCTAGTTTCCGTGCCTGAACAGGGTTCAACATTCTGGTTTACGATTCAAATAGAAAAAAATAATCACAACCTTTTAGCTAAATTACCTCTATCACAATTAAAACAACAATCTGTTTTAGTCTATGAAAATAATAAATTTGCTTCTCGTGCCTGTTCACAGTTACTTAATCAGTGGCAAACAACCTTAACCATGACTGAAACTGAGCTTCTATTCCAACAAAAACTAGATCAACAGTACGATACCATTGTGATCGGCCATAGCCAATGTGACAACCTAACACCTCTTTTTGATCATATTGAAAAAGCTCAGGCTTTTACCAGCAATATCGTAGCCTTAATTAATTCTAGTGACCCTAGTATTTTTGAAGTTGTTAAATCAATGGGCGCAACGCATTGCTTAAGTAAACCAATTAATCATAAACAATTAGCTAATGCTCTGATTACAGAAGAAAATAATCAATTGCCTCCTGTACAGGCACAAAATTTCCTAGTTTATTACGTAAAGATATTAGTGTGATGGCGGTTGATGATAACCCAGCGAATCTAAAACTAATCCAAGCAATGCTCAGCGATCGTGCGACACATGTCTGTATCTGTGAAAATGGTCAAATAGCGGTGGATCAAGCAACAGAGAAAAAATTCGATATTATTTTTATGGATATTCAAATGCCTATTTTAGATGGCATTAGCGCCTGGTTCTCAAATAAAGGCTGGTGAAATAAATGCCAACACCCCTATTATCGCTGTTACCGCTCATGTACTACCCGGAGAAAAAGAGCAATTTCTACAAAAAGGCATGGATGATTGCTTAGCTAAACCCATTGATGAACTAGCGCCGCAACGGATCATTAATAAATGGGCACCTGATGCGAAGGTCTTAAATCGTACTATTATCAACCCCAACAATCCCATTACATTACCAACTAGCAAAGATTTGTCCTTCGATTGGTCATTAGCTTTAAAGCAATCTGCAGGTAAAGAAGCTCTAGCAAAGGAAATGTTATCAATGTTACTTGATGACTTTGAAGAAATTAAAGTGAATACCAGAAAAGCCATAATAGGTGAAATTGATAATGTCCACTTCGCTCAGATTATTCATAAGTTTCATGGTGGTTGCAGTTACAGTGGAGTACCTAAATTGAAAAAAATTACTGGCTTAATTGAACAAGAGCTTAAACAGGGAGTTAGCCCTGACTTATTAGAGCCAGAGCTATTAGAGTTATTAGATGAGCTAGATAATGTGCTCAATGACTGTGCACATTATCAATAAAGTTTATGCTTTTCCTTCTAATACTTTTGCATCTAAATGTAATTGTCTTGTCGGAAAAGCAAATTCAGCTTGGTGCTGTTTAACTATTTTCGCCACTTGAAGTAAAACATCCTGCTTAATATGATGGAATTGCACCCAATCCGTGGTTTTTGTAAAGGTATAAATAAAGAAGTCCAAGGATGAATTATTAAATAAATCAAAGTTAACAATTAATGTCTGATTAGTATCGATATCAGGGTGGTTATTTAGCATATCACGTACATCAGTAATAATAGCTTCAACTTGGCTAATATCTTTATAACGTAAACCAAAACTTTCTTTAATACGACGATTACTCATGCGTGATGGATTTTCTACAACAATTTGAGTAAACAGACTATTAGGTACATATAACGGACGTTTATCAAAGGTACGAATACGGCTAACACGCCATCCGATATCCTCCACAGTGCCTTCTATTGACTTATCAGGGCTTCTTATCCAATCACCAACTTTAAAGGGTTTATCCATATAAATCATTAGCGCGCCAAATAAATTAGATAACAAGTCTTTAGTCGCCATACCAACCACTAGGCCACCCATGCCACCAAAGGCTAACACTCCTGAAACACTGACTCCTAGAGTTTGCACAATAGACAATATAATAATCACGGCTAAAGATAATTTTGCTAGCTTAGCCATAGCCGTCACAGTGGTAGTATCTTTATCTTCGAGAGCAACAAACGTCTCTTCGGCTTTATTAACCAGTCGAAGGAATGCCCAACCAACCAAAATCAATATTGATATTTTTTGAATCAATGGCAAATACTCAGAAAGCAAAAGCTCTTCACTTTCAGCAACCACACGCAATGCCATTGAGCCCCCCATCAACACAATTAACCAATTTACAGGTCTAGACACCGCAAACCAGGCAATATCGTCCCAATGATTTTCCGTACGCTCAATAATAACCTCTGTTTTTCTGGCGAAAGCTCGCCAAACCAACTGTAATATCAAGGTAATCAATATCACCACCGAGAAGTTAGCGACCCAATTACCAATGTTCAATGACACTAACAATTGCTGTAAATATAATTCAATTTGCTCAAGCATTTTTATTCCTCATCGCAATCGGCAATGTATTCATACCAAAAGAAGTAAAAAGGTGATCTGTCTTGCTGGTTAAAATTACTTCTAGCGGTGTTGTGAGTATTGAAGTGAGAACAACTATCTCCTGCAACTCACGCCTTGCTAGTGCTAATTTTCCTGTGCAATACTTGATCACTTCATTACTTCCTTTTCTATTATTAATTTCAAAGTAAAAATAATTTTTCATACATATAAAAAAACCCCGCATTGATCATATCAAAGCGAGGTTTTATTTTTAACATTAAAATGTTTAATCTCTGACGTAAATGACTTCCATCGTTTCGTCTTCATCATCCCAATCATCGTCTTCGTCATCTTCACCAAAGTGCAGATTAGCATCATCCATTGCGGATTCATGGTAATCATCCCATTGGAACTCAACCTGTTGACGCTCTTCTTCAGCCGTGTATTCCGTTGGCATTTCTTCGAGATGATCAGCTACGTCTTGACAAACTTGCTGGGTACCCGTTTTTGAAATCGCAGACAATCTTATAAATTGGACCGTCCCAATTTAAGCGTTCAATAACCGACTGCATCACTTCTTCTGCTTCTTCAGGCAACAATAAGTCAGTTTTATTAAAAATTAACCAACGCTGTTTAGTCGCTAATTTCGGACTATGTTTGCTTAGTTCTTCTAAAATTATTTCTGCGTTATCAGCCGGATCACTTCCATCTGCTGGTAATAAATCAACCATATGCAGTAGTACACGACAACGTTCAAGGTGACGCAAGAAGCGAGTACCTAAACCAGCACCTTCAGAAGCGCCTTCAATTAATCCAGGAATGTCTGCAATTACGAAACTGCGGCCATGCCCCATACTTACAACCCCAAGGTTTGGGATCAAAGTCGTAAATGGGTAATCAGCCACTTTAGGTTTAGTCTGCAGAAACACTACGAATAAAAGTAGACTTACCTGCATTAGGTAATCCTAGCATGCCCACATCGGCAAGTAATAATAGCTCTAACTGCAAGTTACGCACTTCACCAGGCGTACCATCTGTCTTTTGACGAGGAGCACGATTGGTACTTGTTTTAAAACGTGCATTACCTAACCCGTGAAAGCCACCTTTAGCGACTAAGAGTTTTTGACCTGTCTTAGTTAAATCACCAATTACTTCACCTGTGTCTTCGTCACGCGCACGAGTACCAACAGGAACAGGAATAACCAGATCGTTACCACGAGATCCAGTACAATCACGTGTTTGACCATTTTCACCACGTTCTGCGACATAAAAGCGCACAAAGCGAAAATCAACAAGTGTATTTAAGTTTTCATCAGCTTGTAAATAAACATCACCACCATCACCGCCATCACCACCATTAGGGCCACCACGAGGAATATATTTTTCTGTACGGAAGCCAACACAGCCGTTGCCACCATCACCAGCATCAACCTTTATTTTTGCTTCATCAACAAACTTCATTCCAACCTCCAAGAAAAATACACACAACAATTTGATGCGTGTTGATTATACCTATTTTTATTAAACATCTTTAGATTAGTATAATGACTAATAAAAATAAATAAGTGAAAAAAAGCCCCGCATAAGCGAGGCTTTAGAATTCTAATTCGTAACTGAATTACTCAGCAACGATGCTCACGAATGAACGTAGTGGTTTACCTTTCTTTTCGAATTTAACTGTACCAGTTTGTTTCGCGAAAAGAGTATGATCTTTACCAAGACCAACATTCAGACCAGCGTGGAATTTAGTACCACGTTGACGAACAAGGATATTACCAGCTAATACAGACTCGCCACCAAAACGTTTAACACCTAAGCGTTTACTTTCTGAGTCGCGACCGTTATTAGTACTACCACCAGCTTTTTTATGTGCCATTTTAAATAACTCCTAATTAAGCGTTAATTGCAGTAATTTTAACTTCAGTAAACCACTGGCGATGACCAGCTTGAGTACGTGAATGTTTACGACGGCGGAACTTAACGATTTTAACTTTTTTACCACGACCGTGTGCAACTACTTCTGCAGTTACTTTACTTCCGTCTACGTATGGAACACCAACTTTAACGTCATCTGCGTTAGCTACTAGAAGAACTTTATCAAATTCAACAGTTGCACCAGCTTCAACATCAAGTTTTTCCAAACGAAGAGTTTGTTCAACAGCAACACGGTGTTGCTTGCCACCACTTTGGATAACAGCGTACATGTTTATTACTCCGTTCAGGCTTCTCGTGCTATTCATCATAGGAATTAGCATCAAGAGCGCACTTATTAATCACAATGGAGGCGGAGTTTACGGCAATTAGGCCCTCTTGGCAATGCTATTCAGAAAAAAAGGAAATAGTTGTATCTTCTATTTCAAATAACAAAACCGTTTGTTTAAAAATACTACATTATACTATTTTTCAGCAACTTACGGTCAAACGTTTTCCTATAAACATAAACTAAATTAGTTCTAGTTTTTGTGACAACAGAGTTGAGATACAACCGATAAAGGGCAATAATAAGCACCATCATTTTAATGCTTAATTCGGAACAGTTACACCATGAATATCAAACAAATTCAGCAAATAACAGACAATGAAATGTCGCAGGTGAATGCCTTAATTCAAGCACAGTTAACTTCTGATGTCGCATTAATCAATCAACTAGGTTTTTATATTGTTAATAGTGGTGGTAAACGTATCCGCCCCCTTATCACTATTTTAGCGACTCAAGCACTTAATTTACATAATGATAAAATCACTAAGTTAGCGACTATTATTGAATTCATTCATACCGCTACCTTATTACACGATGATGTGGTTGATGAATCTGACCTGCGTCGCGGTGAAAAAACTGCAAACGCTCTCTTTGGTAATGCCGCCAGCGTTTTGGTAGGTGACTTTTTATATACACGCTCCTTTCAAATGATGACTGATTTGCAAAACTTAAAAGTCATGGATGTGCTTTCCAATGCAACTAATGTCATTGCTGAGGGTGAAGTTTTACAATTAATGAACTGTAATGACCCTGATACCACTGAAAAAAGCTACATGGATGTTATCTACTTTAAAACTGCGAAGCTCTTTGAAGCGACGAACACAGCTTGTTGCCGTATTAGGAGAACCAACCAGCAGAAATAGAAGAGGCTTTATTAAATTACGGTAAATATCTTGGTACTGCATTTCAATTAACCGATGATGTCATGGATTATGATTCAGACGCAGCAGAAATGGGTAAAAACACAGGCGATGATTTAGCAGAGGGAAAACCTACTCTACCATTACTTCACGCGATTCAACATGGCACAGAAGCACAGGTGAAGTTAATTCGTGATGCAATTGAAAAAGCTAATGGCATGGATCACTTTGATGAAATCATGCAAGCATTAAATGAAACTAACGCCCTGCAATATACAAAGCAGAGAGCCCTAGAAGAAGCTGACAAAGCCATTGATGCGCTTTCTGTATTACCAGAAAGCGAATATAAACAGGCCTTAATTAGTCTTGCTCATATTGCGAGCAGATAGAAAAAGCTGAAGAAAACGATCAGCTATCAGTTTTTAGTCGCCAGTAAAATCAAAACAAACTTTCTAGCCTTTAAGCTTTAACACTTTCCAGCCTTTAAAGTAAAAAGGCCACTATATTTTTCAATATAGCGGCCTTTTTTATTAGATTTAACCAGTTAGCTTAACTAAATGGGTTAACCTGAATCATTGTTTCGTTACGATCTGGGCCAGTAGATATAATATCCATTGGTACGCCTGTGATTTCTTCTAGGCGTTTAATGTAAGCTTTTGCATTTTCTGGTAATGCGTCAAATGATGTCACACCAAATGAAACTTCATCCCAACCAGCTACTGTTTCATAAACAGGTAACGCAACTTCATAACCATCTGCACTCATTGGTGGTACATCAACAATCTCGCCACCAGGCATTTCATAACCAGTACAAATTTTGATTTCTTTTAATCCATCTAATACATCAAGTTTGGTTAAACAGAAACCAGTAATACTGTTAAGTTGTACTGCACGCTTAATAGCAACAGCATCAAACCAACCTGTACGACGTAAACGTCCTGTTGTTGCACCAAATTCATGACCTACCGTCCCCATATGATGACCAGCAGGCTCTAACTTATCAATACCATCATAAAGCTCTGTTGGGAAAGGACCTGAGCCAACACGCGTGGTGTAAGCTTTAACGATACCTAATACATAATCAAGGTGCGTTGGACCAAAACCACTACCAGTTGCAACACCACCAGCGGTAGTATTTGAAGAGGTAACATACGGGTATGTTCCATGGTCAATATCAAGCAATGTACCCTGTGCGCCTTCGAATAAAATATTTTCGCCACGTAAGCGCGCTTTATCTAGCTCATCAGTTACATCAATAACCATGCTGATCAATAATGGAGCCATTTCAGTCATTTGTGCAAGCACGTCTTCATAACTAACAGCATCAACTTTGTAGTAGTTTACTAATTGGAAGTTGTGGTATTCCATCACTTCTTTTAGTTTTACTGCAAATTTTTCCATATTGTATAAATCATCAATACGTAAACCACGACGCGCTACTTTATCTTCGTAAGCTGGACCGATACCACGACCTGTCGTACCAATTGCTTTATTACCACGTGCTTTTTCACGCGCAACATCTAATGCAACGTGATAAGGCAGAATAAGAGGACAACCTTCACTAATGAACAAACGTTCTTTAGCTGGTATACCACGCTCAGTTAACATATTCATTTCAGTAAACAAAGCATCAGGTGCTAATACAACACCATTACCGATAACACACTTTACGTTTTCACGTAGTATGCCTGATGGGATAAGATGAAGAACTGTTTTTTCTCCATCAATTACAAGAGTGTGGCCAGCATTGTGCCCCCTTGATAACGAACAACCCATTGTGCTTTGTCTGTAAGAAGGTCTACGACCTTACCTTTGCCTTCGTCACCCCATTGAGTGCCAAGAATTACTACATTTTTTCCCATCAGAATCACATATCTCTAGCGAATTGAGCGAGGATTTTAGCAATAATTAATCACCTTGATCAATCCCTTTATGCTCAAAACCTTGTCAGTTTAAATTTCAGGCACAAAAAAAGGGCTACCAATAAGCCCTTTCAGAACAGCCCAGATTAAATTACTCTTTACTATTCATAAACTTAAAGAACTCAGAATCAGGACTTAAAACCATCACATCATCTTTGTCAGAAAAGCTATTTTCGTAAGCTTTCATGCTACGAAGGAAAGCAAAAAATTCACCATCTTGTGCATAAGAGTCCGCATAAATTTTAGATGATTGAGCATCACCTTCACCACGAACTTCAGCGACGTTTTTATTTGCTTCCGCGATCATGATTGATACTTTACGGTCTACATTTGCACGGATGATTTCAGATTTCTCTTGTCCTTCTGAGCGATGTTCTCTTGCTACCGCTTGTCGCTCAGCACGCATTCGTTTGTAAACACTGTTGCTCACTTCATCGGGTAGGTTAATTTTCTTGATGCGAACATCTATTACTTTGATACCTAACTCTGATGAACGAGCCATACGTTTTAGCGCAGTTTCCATTACTTCGCCACGTTTACCTGAGACGATCTCTTTAATAGTATGAGCACCAATTTCATTACGTAAGCCATTATTGATTTTACGCTTCAGTAGCGCTTCAGCTTGTAGTTTATTACCACCTGTTGCGAGGTAATAAACTGCTAGGTCATCAATTTGCCATTTTACATAAGAATCGATAATCAAATCTTTTTTCTCAGAAGTCACAAAACGATCAGCTTGATCATCGAGTGTTTGGATACGCGTATCCATAATTCGAATAGAATCAATAACTGGCACTTTAAAATGCAAACCAGGGGCTAACACAACAGGTTGGCCTTCTGCATCACGCTTTACCTTACTAAATTGCATCACGATACCGCTCTGCCCTTCAGTGACAACAAATGCACTACTGATAAACGCTAAGAATAATACGATTGGGATAATTATTAATTTACTCATGATTATTCTCTCCCGCTTGTACGGCTACTGAAAAAACGATCATTGCTTGTTGTTGCTTCTTTTTCATCTTTAGCGTGACCTCATCTGCTCGAGATCGTGTCTCGATTTCTGTTGAATAAGTTGCTTTAGGTGTTGCGCTTTGGCTCATTAACTTATCTAGGGGTAAAAAGGTTAAATTACTACCACCTTTATTATCAATTAAAACTTTAGAGCTGTTAGTTAATACTGACTCCATCGCTTCAATGTAGATACGTTGACGTGTTACTTCAGGATTAGCTTGATACTCAGGCAGTAGATTATTAAAACGCGCTACTTCACCCTGTGCTTTTAATACAATACCTTCGCTGTAAGCTTGTGCCTGTTGCTCAATACGTTTTACTTGACCACGAGCAATAGGTTCTTTTTCACGTTGATAAGCTTCCGCTTCACGTACAAAACGCTCTTCATCTTCTTGCGCAACGAATAGCATCATCGAATGCTTCTTTAACTTGTTCTGGAGGGCGAGTTTGTTCTAAATTCACGTCCACGATTTCTATACCCAAGTCATAGGGTTCGATGATTTTTTCTAGCATTTCCCAAGTCGCTTGACGAACAACTTCACGACCTGTTGTTAGAAACATCATCCATACTTGAATGACCAATAACAAAACGTAATGAACTGTCTAGTGCTTGTAATAAACTATTATCAGCATTGATTACACTAAATAGATATTTTTCAGGCATCACAATGCGGTATTGAACTTCCATCGCAACGGTAACGATATTTTCATCTTCCGTTAGCATAAAACCCGTTGTTGGCATAGTACGGAAAGCTTCTACGTTAACAGGAATAATGTTATCGATGAATTTTGGGTTCCAATGCAAACCTGGTTCTACTTGGCTATGATAAGCACCTAAACGCAGTACCACACCACGATCTGATTCTTTAACGGTATACCAACCACTAACAAACCAAACAATAAATAATAAAACAGCAATAGCGATAACAGCGAATTTCCCACCATTACCTTTATTTCCTCGGTTTCCCGATGAAGGTTTTTTGCCAAATAAACCACCAAATAAGTCAGACATTTTTTGAAACACAACATCTAGATCAGGTGGCCCCTGCTCATTTTTCTTTTTATCGCCATTTTGCCACGGGTCTTGATCTTTTTTATCATCTTTTCCCGGTTCATTCCAAGCCATCCAAGCCATTTTAGCCCTCGATATATAAGTGATTAAATTTAAAATATTAATGTAGCAATGATATTAACAATAATAAAGCTACTATGACATATTATGTTCTTATTATTTTTTAACGATACATGCTTCTAGATTACCGTCGAACTGTTTTCGTAAGCGCGATAAATCCACATTATTTATGCGTATATCTAGCAAACAGTCGCCGTTTTCACTATAACTTTCATTATCTATACAATTTAATTCATAAAAAGCAAGACGTAATTTACCCTGTGCAGGGGGTAACGCTAACTGCAATGCTCTTATTTGTCCTGATAAATGCGCTGTTAATGCTTCAAATAAAAGCTCAACTCCTTCACCAGTTTGTGCAGATAACCAAACTCGACTCGGTTTACCCTGATCATCCATGTCAATGTGTGCAGAGACATCATCTAGCGCATCAATTTTATTCATAATAACTAATTGAGGCACTTCACCTGCATCTATTTCCTCTAAAACACTTTGTACCGCATCGATATTGTCACGGTAATGTTCATCTGAACAATCAACCACATGCAATAACAAGGTTGCTTCACGTGTTTCTTGTAGTGTTGCTTTAAAGGTCGCCACTAGATCATGGGGGAGATGTCGAACAAAACCAACCGTATCAGCTAAAACACAGTTACCAACATCTTCAATATCAATTTGGCGTAATGTTGGATCCAATGTAGCAAAAAGCTGATCCGCCGCATATACCCCAGCATTTGTTATCTGATTAAATAAAGTCGATTTACCTGCGTTTGTATAACCAACTAAGGAAACCGTTGGTAATTCTGCTTTCTGGCGTGCACGACGCCCTTGATCACGTTGTTTAGCCACTTTCGCTAAACGCCCTTTAATGGCAGTAATACGAGCACTTAATAAACGTCGATCACTTTCTAGCTGAGTTTCACCAGGACCACGCATACCAACCCCACCTTTTTGCTTATCAAGGTGAGTCCAGCCACGTATTAAGCGCGTTGACATAAAACGCAACTGCGCAAGTTCAACCTGTAATTTACCTTCATAGGTACGCGCACGTTGAGCAAAGATATCTAGGATGAGAGCAGTTCTGTCGAGTACTAAACACTGACATAATGCTTCTAGGTTACGCTGTTGAGCAGGAGAAAGTGGATGATTAAAAATAACAACATCAGCCCCTAAAGTTTGCACTGTATCTGCGATTTCCTGAGCTTTACCTGTGCCCACAAAATAACCTGGGTGTGGTGACTTACGAGGCCCAATAACGGTACCAACCGTTGTTACACCTGCAGAACTAACTAATAACTTGAGTTCGTCAAGGTCTTCTTTTTCGTCATCTGAAAAAGTGATATGAACTAAAACAGCCTGTTCACCGGCTTCGTAACGATCAAACAATGATATAACGCTCCAAAAATTGAGTATCTAAAAAAACAAAGACTAGCATATCCGTTTTAAAGTAACTTAAAATTTAAATAAAAAAAGCTTGCTCCCAATATGAATATAGAAGCAAGCCATGAGTTTGTTGGTCTTTCGAATTTATTTTGTACAATGCAAAATGGCTTCCATGTAGAAAAGAAATCACATAGCAAAAAGATAAAATCAGTGGCAATATTTATCACGCATTACATTATAGATTCAGCACAAATATGGAATGGAAAACCAACAACCTACTTATGACAAAAATTTACAAACTACTCTACATGCTGAATAGAGGGAACTGCACGAGTCGGAACGACAGTTGAAATAGCATGTTTGTAAACCATTTGGCTAACTGTATTTTTCAATAAAATCACAAACTGATCAAATGACTCAATTTGCCCTTGAAGTTTAATGCCATTCACTAAATAGATTGCCACTGGAATGCGTTCTTTGCGTAGTGTATTCAGAAATGGGTCTTGTAATGATTGTCCTTTAGCCATCGTCATCTTTCCCTAATTATTTTTATTATTAAAACCAGTATAAACAATGATTAAATAAAAACCGATTTGAATTTTAAATTTTTGATCAATAACACTTTCTACCACTATCAGTTTATATTTTAAATGATTATTTATTTTAGTCTAACTCAGCCTTACACTTATCAAAATTGTTTTCATCACCACTTTCAAGCCAAATGATGTCACTTTTCCAGCCCCTTAACCAAGTCATTTGTCGTTTAGCCAGTTGCCTTGTTGCTACAATACCACGAAAAATCATTTCTGGATGATCCATTTTTCCATCTAGGTATTCCCACATTTGTCGGTATCCAACACAACGCATCGAAGGTAAATCTAGATGTAAGTCACCACGATCTCGTAAACGTTCAACTTCCTGTTCAAAACCAGAATCCAACATCATATGAAAGCGACGTTCAATGCGCTCATGTAATACCGACTTCTCAGAAGGTGCAATCGCAAATTGCTTAAAATTAAAAGGAAGAGGTTCAACTTTTGCTTCTGTTAAAGTGGTTAAACTACTACCAGAAATACGGTAAACCTCAATTGCACGCGATAGACGCCGCGGATCATTTACATGAATTCGTTTCGCTGAAACCGGATCAAATTGTGCGAGTTGGTCATGTAAATATTGCCAGCCAAACTGCATTGCCTCTTTTTCTATCTGTTCTCTAATGTCTGGATTTGCACTGGGTAAAGGTGATAGGCCATCAATCAGAGCTTTATAATAAAGCATAGTGCCACCAACCAACAAAGGCGTTTTACCTCGGCTAATAATATCCTGCATTATCCTGATCGCATCTTCACGGAAGTCCCCAGCAGAATAAGCCTCTAAAGGGTCAATAATATCAACCAAAGCATGGGGGGCTTTAGTTAACTCTTCACGGGTTGGTTTAGCAGTTCCAATGTCCATCTGTTTATAGATCAGTGCAGAATCAACACTAATGATCTCACAATTACATTCAGTCGCTAAACGAATCGCGAGATCTGTCTTTCCTGATGCTGTTGGTCCCATTAAAAAGAGTACGCTTGGGAAATTATTCATCTAAAAAACCTTGTAATAAAAGAGATAGATCCGGTTTAATATAAAGCGAACTTTGTGCAAGTAAAACATCCGGGGAAAATGACACTAATAAAGGTGACACTTCAGTCATATCAAATAACTTATCCTTAGAAATTTGAGCTATCATAAAGGCGCAAAAATCCCTTACCTCTGATTCACTCAAAGGTGCTTCAAAATTATTTAGAAAATCAAATAACCTTGGCAAAATTTTTGCGACAGGTGCCTGGCGAAGCATTGCTGGCACTTTACTAATAATCAGTTTTTTTGCCTGACTTTTAATAGTAAAGCCCAAACGCGAGAATAATGATTGAAAATTGTCACAGAGTGCCAACATTACTTCATCAATTTCAATACGTACAGGTAATAACAAAGGCTGTGAAATTATTTCGCCATTGTCCCAGGCATCCATTAATCGATTTAATGCAAGTTGCTCAGAAGCTTTAATTAATGAAACAACAATCAGTTGTTGGCTCTGGGTTAGTTTAATTAACGCATATTTATGTTCAATTAAACTTATCACCTCAAAATATGTCTGTGCTAACTGCTTGTCAGGCTGAACAGCTTGGTTATTTTCAGAGTTCAATAAAGGTTTATAACTGTCAGCGACAAAGTCGCAGTAAGCAGTTACCTGTTTATCATCCAATGCACTTGGAGTATAACTCGATTGATAGTTTCCTCGCGAAGTACTTGGTTGCCTGCAGGGCATTTTCTCGAACGCTTGAAGCATCGGCAATAGCGCTACTCGATTCTCTCGTATCAGAGGTTTGATACTCATTTGTAGGCTGATAATCATGTTGTGAAAGTTTGGCATTTAGGGGTTCACTATTAAGGGTATTACTTAACGTGCTAACAATATAGTCATGCACCCAACGAGCTTGATGAAAGCGCACTTCATGTTTGGAAGGATGCACATTAACATCCACCTGGTCAGCAGGACAATTAATATAAATCACATAACCTGGGAAATGCCCCTCTGGTAATTGTCGAGCATAGGCTTGCTTAATAGCATGATTCACTAATTTATCGCGGATCATACGACCATTGATATAACAATATTGCACATCAGCCAGCAAACGAGGAGATAACTTATCTGACACCCAACCGGAAATTTTTAACTGCGCATCTTTAGTTATAGCATCTTCATTTTCAAAGGCTAAGGCACTTTTAACAAATCCCTCACTACAAATCGTGGCTAGTCTTTTTTCAACTTGCGTGCTCGTTTGCGCCGCTCGATACTGTCGAATCACTTTACCGTTATGTTTTAGTACAAAACTGATCTCAAAAGAGCTCAATGCGATACGGCGAATCAAATCATCAATATGTTGAAATTCAGTTTTTTCAGTTTTTAAAAAGCGACGTCTAGCCGGTGTATTAAAAAATAAATCCAATACTTCCACTGTGGTACCCTGTGGATGTGTCGCTGGCTGTATATTAACCTGCATATCTCGACCTTCGGCCAGAGCCTGCCAAGCCTGTTCTTGATCCTGCGGTTTTGAGGTAAAGGTCAAACGTGAAACAGAACTAATACTGGCTAGCGCTTCACCACGAAATCCGAGGCTAACAATTGCTTCTAAATCGTCAAGGTGGCTAATTTTACTAGTGGCATGACGGCTCAAAGCGAGAGTCAATTGTTGTTTACTAACACCTGAACCATTATCTTTAATGGCGATACGTTTTGTACCGCCTTTTTCGATATCAATTTCAATATGAGTAGCACCAGCATCTAAACTATTTTCGATTAATTCCTTGACCACCGAAGCGGGACGCTCGACCACCTCGCCCGCGCCTATTTGGTTAGCAAGGCGGGCGGGTAAAATATGAATATCCATGTGTATAAAATCCAGAAAATCTAAGTCGTTGGAATAGTGAGCAACTGTCCGATCGCCAGTGAACTTGAACGCAGTTTATTGATAGACTTTATCAAAGAAGCTGTTGTACCGTAACGCTCTGCAATAACAGATAGAGATTCTCCGCTACGCACTTTATGAGTCGTTGGTTTATTTAAATTTGCGGGTATATTAATTTTCTGCCCAACTAAGAGAGAGGTCGATTTTAAACGATTATAATCCTTTAAAACGCGAGAGCTTGTGCCATAACGTGCAAGCAATAACAGATAAAGACTCACCACGTTGTACTTTGTGCACTGTGGCTTGCTTAGTTCGCTTATCTTCGCTGGCAACATAATCCCCAGCTGGGATTTTTATTCGTTGACCGATTGCTAAAGAACTAGAACGTAGGTCATTATAAGTTTTCAAGTTATTAATAGTTTGATTGTAACGTGCAGCAATAACAGAAAGTGACTCTCCACGCTTAACTCTGTGTACTGTTGCCTTCGCGACTAAAACTTTCGCTGGTGCGGGGTCATTTTCAGCCGTAGCCCCAGGAATAGCTAAACGTTGTCCAACAGATAATACTGTAGAGCTGAGTTTATTATATCGTTTAAGCTCGTTTGTTGTTTTGTTATAACGAGAGGCAATGACTGATAAAGATTCACCACGCTGTACTTTGTGATACGCTGGTATACTAATAATTTTAGGCGCCACGGCAATCTTCGTAACTGCAGTATTATCTTCCGGAATATCTATCTTCTGACCAACCGCTAAAACATTTGTTTTTAATTTATTAAAGGCTTTAAGCTCAGTAATTGTTTTGTTATAGCGCGTTCGCTATCAAGGATAAGGACTCACCTGGTCTTACGGTATGAAATTCTGGCACGGTTAGTTCGGGTAATTCTTCTTGTAGCACAAGTAATTCATTACTTTGTTGTATACCACTGCCTGGAATTTGTAATTTTTGCCCAACAGATAATACAGTTGAATTGAGTTTATTATGCCTTTTAAGCTCATTGGTACTCTTACCATAACGTGAAGCAATAACGGATAAAGATTCACCACGTTTAACGCTATGTATCACAGGGGCTACGACTTTAGGTTCTGATTTAACAATTGCAAGTTGTACTGGTAAATTGCTTAACAGTGTTGCATCGGTAGGTATTTTAATTTGCTGACCAATTGCCAAAGACGTTGAACGTAATTGATTATATTGCTTAATCTCATTAATAGTCTTGTTATATTGTTTAGCAATCACAGATAGAGACTCGCCAGGTCGAACTTTATGCACAACAGGTTTAGCTTGCACAACTTGTGAGGCAGATTGTGTTATTTGTTGTGGCGGTATTTTTATTTTCTGGCCAATGGCAAGAGAGGTAGATTTTAACTTATTGTAGGCTTTCAGTTCACCTGTGCTAGAACCATAACGACTGGCGATAACAGATAAAGACTCTCCTCGGGCAACCTTATGCGTTTTCTCCGCTGAAAAGACGGGGGCCTTTGCAACAGCAATCGGCGCTGTAACTTGATCAACAACCAGTTGATAATTTGGTGGAATTTTTAACACTTGGCCAATTCGTAAATTATTAGATTTTAAACGATTGTGTGATTTTAATTCGTTTAGGCTAACACTATAACGAGCGACTAAAATTGATAAAGACTCACCACTGCGCACCGTATGATTTATCACTCGTTTCTTTTGTGCAAATAATGAGTCATGCGGTGGAGACTCGATAAAATGGCGATAAATACCTTTAAAAACAGAGTTAGCAACTTTTGTTTGATATTCAGCTTGGTTTAATAAACGTTCTTCTCGGTGATTGGTAATAAACCCAGCTTCTACCAATATCGAAGGAATATAAGGTGATTTAAGCACCGCTAAGCTAGCACCCACAGGCTCTTTTTTATGAAGCTTAGTAATTTGCCCAAGCTCTTTAACCACCAAATGACCAACATCGGCCCCCACCTTCATCGAATTTGATTTAGACATATCAAAAAAGACTTTATTTAAAAATGGAACACTACTTGCGTTATCACTTGTTTCGCCCTTACCACCTAATAATTCAGAGTGAATTTCATGGCGCTCCATGCGACGCCCCATTTCAGAGTTAGCGCGACGATCAGAAAGTATCCAAACAGACGCACCACTAGGTCGACTTGAAGTAAAACCATCGGCATGAACTGATACTAAAAAGTCAGCCTTACCTTTAAAAGCAAGCTCAGAACGTTTATTCAAATTAACGTAATAGTCGCCTGTTCGAATAAGAAATGCTTCCATTCCAGTTTGTTGGTTAATGCGTTTTAACAGGCGCTTTGCAATTTGTAAGGTAATCACCTTTTCAACACTAAATTGTCCTAATGCACCAGGATCTTCGCCACCATGCCCTGCATCAATCGCAATAATAACATTTCGCCCCACCTCATTCGGTTTCAAAGAGCTTTTTGGTTTTTCAACAACTTTAACGGGTTCAGGTGTTTTGTGTGGTAAGTCGATAACTAATCGATGACCGTATGGCTTAGCAGGGTTTAGGGTAAAAATATGCGCTTTACTTGCTTTTTTCAAATCAATCACTAATCGGTAAGTGCCCTTACTCTTACTAGTGCTCTCCCGTACATTCTTAACCAAAGGCCCTTTATGTGCTACTGAACTAAGATTAACCTTGCTTGTTGTTGACTTAATATCAATCATCAAACGATTTGGGCTTTGCAAATAATTAATGTCGTAGTCTGGTTTGTCGCTTAAATCTAATACTACTCGTGTACTATCAGGAGAAGGCCATGCACGAACGCCCTCTAGCTGATTCGCTTGCACAACAGTAACTGCCATAAGTAAAACACTTATTAGCATTGGTGATTTGATAAAAGATTTAAGACGACTTAGCTTCATAATTTTTGTATAACTTGTTTGCCTATTTCAGTGTTTGCTTGTAGCTCAATAACGCGCTGTTTACCATCATAGCGTAACATTAAATCAATATCAGCCAAAGGTAAAACCCCTTCTCCACGCTCAGGCCATTCAACAAGACAATGACTACTATCTGAAAAGTAGTCTCTAATGCCCATAAATTCCAATTCTTCGGGGTCTCCTAATCGATATAAATCAAAATGATAAACATTCCATTTATCCAACTCATAAGGCTCGACAAGGGTATAAGTAGGACTTTTTACATTACCCTGATGACCTAAACCTTGAATAAAACCACGCGTTAAGGTGGTTTTACCAGCCCCTAAATCACCATGAAGGTAAATACAAATAGCCTTTTCACAGGCCACACTCAACCGAGTACCAAAGGCAACCGTTTGTTCTGCATTACTTAATGTTTCTGTTAAAGTTGATTGTAAATTTTTCGCCATTATGGATTAACTAACTCTCTAATATGTGGAAACAGATCACTGGCCAGTAATCCTCGTTCATTTTGCTGTGCAGCTAAGATCGGCGACTAAACCATGAATAGATACCCCTAATGTAGAAGCCTGAAGCGCATCTAAACCCTGCGCTAACAGCCCTGCGATGATACCAGAAAGTACATCTCCCATGCCACCACTTGCCATGCCAGGATTACCAACATTTTTAACATAGACTTGTTTACCATCACAAATCAATGTTCCCGCTCCTTTTAACACTACAACACCACCAAAGTTGCGCCGCAAATTACGCACCGCACTATAGCGATCTTTTTCAATCTGATTAATAGAACAGCCTAATAAAGTAGCGGCTTCGCCTGGATGTGGTGTTAACACCCAATTTTCTTTCCACTGTGGTTTTGCAACTAATAAATTTAACGCATCAGCATCTACCACAGTTGGTAAATCAGAGGCTAATACATAATCAAATAAAGTTTGTGCCCATTCATCTTGACCTAATCCAGGGCCAATGGTCAGCACACTTGCCCAATCTTGAATTACTTGACCATCAAAATGTTCAAGATCAACACCTTCTCCCATCAACTCTGGACGCCCAGACAAAATAGTGAGCAGGTTCTCTGGCAATGTTAAAACTTTTACTAAGCCAGATCCACACCGTAGTGTCGCTTCAGAGGCTAATCGAGCAGCCCTCGGCATGCCTTTATTGCCACCAATCACTAAGGTCTTACCAAAAAAGCCCTTGTGACTAGTTCGAGATCGAGGTTTTAAATAATGACATATATCAGGATAGGTCACACGAGAAACAGTGCTTTTACATAAAGCCTTAAATTCCTGTTCAATACCTAACCCTGCAAAATAAATTTTACCGCAATGTTCCGCTGAGCGAGCAGTGAATAAGCCTTGCTTCAAACCAACAAAACAAACTGTCGCATCCGCTTTTACCGAAACCTCTGCAATTTCGCCCGTGTCGCTGTTTAAACCAGAGGGAATATCAATACTTAAAACGGGTTTATCAGCAAGATTAATTTTATGAATTAGCCTTTGATATTCAGCTCTCACCGTACCTAATAGCCCTGTGCCTAATAAAGCATCAACAATTACATCTGGCTTTTCAAAGTCAGCATTTTCAATTGAATCAATAACACCTTGCTCAATACGCCAAGCATTTCTTGCCTGAGTAGCATCACCTGTTAAGTCTTTGTCATCGCCAACCTGACAAAGTTGCACATGTAAGCCAGCATCTTTTGCAATAGCCGCAAATACATATCCATCTCCGCCATTATTGCCACGTCCCGTTAATACCAAAACACTTGTCGCTTCCGGAAAGTGATGCTTAAAAACTTGGTAGCAGGCATCTCCGGCACGTTTCATTAATCCATAAAGAGTCGTTCCCACTTGCTCTGCAGCAAGCCCTTCAAAATCTTTTATCTGTCGCGCACGATATAAAGAATGTGGTAAACTGGGTTGCATTTTTATTTGGTCAGAAAGCATTTTTTGTCCTATGTTACGCAAATTGTATAAAACGAGAAAATAATGGTTGAGAACCAACAGCATCGACAACAATCAACTGAACCTTCAAGATATCGATTTAACTGATTTGGTTAAAAATATCAAGCTCTGGGAAAAGCGCTAGGCTTTCAACAGGTCGGCATCTCAGATATTGATCTCAAGCACCATGAACAAAAGTTGCAAGCCTGGTTAGACAATCAATATCACGGTGAAATGGATTATATGGAAAAACACGGCATGAAGCGTGCCCGACCAGCCGAGCTTCACCCTGGTACACTGCGTGTTATTTCCGTGCGCATGGATTACCTGCCAGATAATGCACAATTTGCACGTACTCTTAAAAATAAAAATAATGCCTACATTAGTCGTTATGCACTCGGTCGAGACTACCACAAAGTATTACGTAAACGCTTAAAACAATTAGGGCAAAAAATTGAACAACAGGTAGGAAAGCTAGGTTATCGTCCCTTTGTTGATAGTGCGCCAATTTTAGAAAGGCCCTCGCTGAAAAAGCAGGATTAGGTTGGACTGGTAAACATTCTTTATTAATCGATGCCAAAACAGGGTCATGGTTTTTTATTGGCGAGTTAATGATTGACCTACCACTACCGGTTGATGAGCCCGTAGAAGAAAATGTGGTCAGTGCGTTGCTTGCCTTAAAATATGTCCAACTCAGGCAATTGTCGCGCCTTATGTGGTAGATGGTCGCCGTTGTATCTCCTATCTCACCATTGAATTGCAGGGAGCAATCCCCGTTGAATTTCGCAAGGCAATTGGCAATCGTATTTACGGTTGTGATGACTGCCAGTTAATTTGCCCCTGGAATCGTTTTGCCAACACTACTCAAGAACAGGATTATCAGGCCCGTCATCAACTAGAGAAACAACCCTTATTAGATTTATTTGCTTGGAGCGAAGCTGAGTTTCTGAACAATACTGAAGGTTCGCCTATTCGACGTATTGGTTATCAACGCTGGTTACGTAATATTGCCGTAGCATTAGGTAACGCGCCAAGTTCTGAAAAACTAATTGAAGCGTTACAAAACAAATTATTAACAAGTGATTCAGAATTGTTAAATGAACATATTCATTGGGCCTTAGCAGAACATGCTTCGCAAATTCCTATTGTCGAACAAACCCATAACGAACGACTCAATAACCGATTAATCCGTTCAATTGAAAAAGGTTTACCAAGAGATGCCTAATACCATTTTCAATTCAAATAGCTAGCTATTGCTCAATCAAAGGCTTGCCTTCATTAGTTTTCCTTCGCAATTTTTGACTCATTATTTAAGCGGAATGGTATAACAATCTGAAAAGCGACTTAAAAAAAGCTATCTATCTTGACAGAACGGTTATTGTCTCTATAGATTAAAGCTCCTGTTAATACTTTGTGAGGATTTATGATAACAGTACTTTTCCGTTGGGATATTAAGCCAGAATGTGAACAAGCCTTTAAGGAAGGCTGGTCTGAAATTATTCACCGTAATATCGAAAAATATGGCGCACTCGGTTCACGTTTACATAAAAGCCAAGATAATCAATGGGTATCCTATAGCCAATGGCTCAGTGAAGATCATTTTAAGAAGGCGCAAAACTGCCAAGATAAACATGAAGAAGCACGTATAAAAATGGTAACTGCCATCAACAGAACCTATGAACCCATAATTATGGTTCCTATCCTAGACCACTTACTTGCCAGTGATCCACTACGTCAATAATTAATAACATCAGTAGTGAATCATCATAACCAATAAACCATCAAAGTTAAGCAACAACTTAATCCAGGAAAACCTATGAGCCAAGCACTTACTGAACAACAAATTAAAGATATTGAAAAATTAGACGCGCATAAACGTTATCAATATCTATTAAAAGAGGTGATTAAAAACCAACAAATTTGGTTACTAATCGATGAACATGGCTGTGTCATGCTCAACAGCGAAGAAGAAGATTGTGTTCCAGTTTGGCCTAACAAAGAGTTCGCACTATCCTGGGCAACAGAAGAATGGTCGCATTGCACCGCAGAAGCGATTTCCTTAGAGAAATGGCAGAATCGTTGGACACATGGCTTGGAAGATGATGAATTAGCACTGGTTATCTTCCCAGACCAAAATAGCGAAGGGCTGATTTTCTTTCCCGATGAATTTGACTACGAATTAAAACAACAACTACGTAAATAATTTTTCAGGGCTAATGCGATTAGCTGTCATTGGCCCTTTTTTCATCACTATTATTTTACCCTTGCCTCTTTTCGTTAGATTAACTTAGAAATTATACAGCGAGTGAGATTACTCCATGAAAAATAATGCCATCACTCTCGAAGCGATTACTGTCTTAGATGCAATTGATAAACGGGGTAGCTATGTACCGCCGCGGAACAACTGAATAAAGTCCCCTCAGCGCTTTCTTACATTGTGCAAAAATTAGAAGATCAATTACAGGTCACTATTTTTCAAAAACAAGGTCGTCGAGCAGTATTAACCCCTGCAGGAAAAATTTACTCCTCGAAGGACGTTTAATCTTACAAGCAGTACAACGTCTCGCAGATAAAACACAAACTATTTCAAATGGTTGGGAGCCAAAGCTAAATATTGCTATTAGCTCTATTTTGCAGTGCGATCATATTTTTAGCATTTGTAAGAAATTTCTTGATAACCATCCAAGCATCGAAATGGATATCAGTGAAGAAATTATGAATGGCGCTTGGGAAGCTTTAGTTGATGATAGGGTTGATATGATCATTGGTGCAAGCAGGTGATATACCAGAGCAAAAAGGGATACAAACCGCCCCACTTTGTTTCTTTGATCCTGTTTTTGCAGTCAGTCCAGAACATACCTTAATAAAAGAAAAGCGTCCCTTGCTTATAGCACTATTGAAAAATATCGTGCCGTGGTCGCTCATGACTCGGCTAAGCAATGGATCACACAAACACACTCAGTGATCAGTAAAGATAATTACTTTTATGTACCAAGTATTGAATATAAATTGCGCGCACAATTACAAGGGATTGGGTGTGGTTTTTTACCCCGCTCGCGGATCCAACAATATCTTGATAACGGACAATTGATCGAGTTAAACATTACGCCAAAACAGGAGCCTATAGCACTTTATTTGGCATGGAAAACCGTTAATAGAGGAAAGGCTTTAACTACCATACGGGAAATGTTGATTGCAGATAAAGAGAAAATTACTTGCTGAGACTCTCCTCAGAAGTTTGATTTAAAAACTTCTGAGGGAATGAATGGCTTGAAAATTATTCTACCGAGAATAACTCAACATCAAAGATTAATAGTGACCCAGCAGGAATACTGCCTGCACTTTTATCTCCATAGGCTAGGTTACTAGGAATAAATAAACGATACTTATCACCTTCAACCATTAACTGTAAACCTTCCGTCCAACCAGGTATCACTTGGTTTAGTTTAAAGGAAATAGTTTTACCTCTATCTACAGAACTATCAAAGACAGTGCCATCAATTAGGGTTCCGTGATAATGCACTGTTACCTTACTTGTCGCAGTCGGATGAACATCACCATCACCCTTAGTTAACACTTCGTATTGTAGGCCAGAAGCTGTGCTTTGAATACCTGCTTTTAAGCCGTTTTCAGCTAAGAATTGCTTGCCAAGTTCAATATTTTGAGGTGCATTTTTATCCGCAACAAAGCCTTTTAAAATAAAAAACAGCACAATTAATATCAACGCAATTAGAACAATTTTCAAAGGATACCCTTAATCAATAAAATGAGGAGGCCACTGTACTAAAGTAGTAACTCGTTGTCGATAGGATGAAAAACAGTGCAACTATCTATCAATGCTTTAGCCGTTAATTTAGGGACACCATAAGCTTCTGCTTGTACTGAATAGGTTTGAGTTATTTTGTCTAATAAAATCGAAAAATCACCATCGCCAGAAAGCAAAATAACTAAATCAACCTGCGGAGCAACTTCCATCACATCAATGGTAATGCCAACATCCCAATCCCCCTTTGCAGTTCCATCGCTACGTTGTATAAAAGCTTTTAATTTCACATCAAATCCTAAATACTTAAGCATTTCTTGGAATTTTTTTGTTGGTTATCACCTTTATCGATGGCATAAGCAAAGGCGTGGGTTATTTCACCTTGAGCTTCTATGAGTTGCCATAACTTACGGTAATTAAATTGCCTACCATAGCTTTGCCGAGTGGTGTAATAAATGTTTTGTACATCTGCAAAAATAGCAATTTTTTTCATAGAATTAGCCCAACTTGTTAAGCAACCATAATGTTTTAAAATTAAAAAGCCCCAAATAAAATAATATTTGAGGCTTTATTGTCAACTATTTAATGGCGGGTTATTCACCAACAAAATTATTACGAGCACTGCGTTGTTGACGACGACTGCCAGTACCAGGTCCTGAACGCTGACCATCTCGATGCCCTGGTTTTACTTTTTTAGGCTTTTTAGGTTTCGGTGCTCGAGTATCTAAAACAGATTCAGGCAATGGCGTGCCCGGTTCAAAACCAGCAACGGTTTTACGCGGAATCAGTTTTTTAATGAGTTTTTCTATATCTTTTAATAACTTAAATTCTTCATTGCACACTAACGAAATCGCTTGTCCAACATTACCAGCTCGACCAGTACGACCAATACGATGCACGTAGTCTTCACTTACATGGGGTAAATCAAAATTAACTACTTGAGGTAACTGATCAATATCGATACCACGAGCGGCAATATCCGTCGCCACTAACACATTAATTTGTCCTTCCTTGAAAGCCGCTAATGCTTTAGTACGCGCACCTTGGCTCTTATTACCATGAATAGCAACTGCACGAATACCTCGCGCTTCAAGTTGTTTAGTAAGTCGATTTGCACCATGTTTAGTTTTTGAAAAAACTAATACTTGTTTCCAATCATTGTCTTTTATTAACTGAGTTAATAAAGGAGACTTCTTAGTTTTATCCACTTCATAAACATATTGAGTGACACTTTCAGCAGTGGTATTTCTAGGACTGACTGAAATTTCAACCGGATTATTTACTAAACCTTTTGCTAACTGACGAATATCAGGTGAAAAGGTTGCTGAGAATAATAGATTTTGACGTTTTGCGGGCAATAAACGAATAATACGTTTGATATCGTGAATAAACCCCATGTCTAACATTCTATCGGCTTCGTCTAACACTAACACTTCAAGCTGTTTAAAACGCACTGCATTTTGTTGGTATAAGTCTAATAAACGCCCTGGCGTAGCAACTAAAATATCAACACCTTGACGTAATAATTGCATTTGAGGATTAATTTTTACACCACCAAATACCACTGCACTTCGTAACGGTAAATTTTTACCATAATTTTTAACACTCTCATGTATTTGAGCAGCCTAATTCTCGCGTCGGTGTCAAAATTAATACCCGTACTTGATTTGCTTTTGCACGTTCGCCGTCCACTAAATTAGCTAATAAAGGTAATGTAAACCCCGCTGTTTTACCTGTTCCTGTTTGTGCGACGTAACTCATAATATCTTTACCTTCCAAAATAACTGGGATGGCCTGTGCTTGTATGGGCGAAGGCTCTGTATAACCTTGCTCTGTAACGGCACATAATAGCTCTTCAGGTAAACCAAGGGACTCAAAACTCATAATCTAATCTCATTCATAATATTAACAGGGGTAAAATAATCGCGTAGCTTACAGCAAAGTTTAGAACATATGTGATTTAAATCACCGTTGCTCTATAAATAATCAATTTGATCGGTATAATGTCGCCAATTTTATTATTAACCTAATTTAGGAATATCGCCTTGCTTAGTACAAACAACATCACCATGCAATTTGGTGCAAAACCACTTTTTGAAAACATTTCTGTCAAATTTGGTACAGGTAACCGCTATGGTTTAATCGGTGCCAATGGTTGTGGTAAATCAACATTCATGAAAATCTTAACCGGTGATCTTGAACCTAGCGCAGGTAATGTTTCACGCGATCCTAACGAGCGTATTGCTAAACTACATCAAGATCAGTTTGCCTTTGAAGAACATACGGTACTCGATACAGTATTAATGGGTCACAAAGAAATGTGGGCGGTGATGAATGAACGTAATCGTATCTATTCATTACCAGAAATGTCTGAAGAAGAAGGTATGCAAGTCGCCGACCTTGAAACCGAATTCGCTGAAATGGATGGTTACACTGCCGACTCGCGTGCGGGAGAAATTCTATTAAGCGTTGGTATTCCACTTGAGCAACACTACGGGCCGATGTCAGAAGTTGCACCTGGCTGGAAATTACGTGTATTGCTAGCGCAGGTACTTTTCTCTGATCCAGATATCATGTTACTCGATGAGCCTACCAATAACTTGGATATCGATACTATCCGTTGGTTAGAAACAGAATTAAAAGCACGTCAGTGTACTATGGTTATCATTTCTCATGACCGTCACTTTTTAAACTCTGTGTGTACACATATGGCCGATATCGATTACGGTGAATTACGCCTTTTCCCAGGCAACTATGACGAATACATGACAGCGGCAACACAGGCTCGTGAACGCCTATTAAATGAAAATGCGAAGAAAAAAGCACAACTTTCTGAATTACAAGACTTCGTAAGCCGCTTCTCTGCAAATGCATCAAAAGCAAAACAAGCAACCTCTCGTGCTAAACAAATGGATAAAATTCAACTTGAAGAAGTAAAAGCATCAAGTCGTGTAAATCCTTATATTGTTTTCAAACAAGAGAAGAAACTTTTCCGTAACGCATTAGAAATGGAAAATGTCACTAAGAGTTTTGAAACAACTCTATTTAAAGACCTAAACTTAATGGTTGAAGTGGGTGAACGTATTGCCATCATTGGTCAAAATGGTGTTGGTAAAACAACCCTATTACGCACACTAATGGGTCAAGTTGAAGCAGATTCAGGTTCGTTTAAATGGTCTGAAAACGCAAACTTAGGTTACTACGCACAGGATCATGCCTACGCCTTTGAAAAAGACCAAACCTTAATGGAATGGATGGCACAATGGATGAAACCTGGTGATGACGAGCAAGCTGCTCGTGGTACATTAGGGCGTTTATTATTTGGTTCAAATGACATTGGGAAATCAGTAAAAATAATTTCTGGTGGTGAGCAAGGGCGTATGTTATTTGGTAAGTTAATGATGGATATGCCAAATATTCTATTAATGGATGAGCCAACCAATCACTTGGATATGGAATCGATTGAATCATTAAACTTAGCACTAGAAAACTATGAAGGAACGTTATTATTTGTTTCTCATGACCGTGAGTTTGTCTCATCACTAGCAACCCGTATTATTGAAATCAAAGCTGATAAAGTCATTGATTTCCACGGTACTTATGCTGAATACCTGAAAAGCCAAGGTATTGTAGAAGCTTAAGTTGTATTTAGTTAGTTGCTAAAAAGGCGCTTTGATGCGCCTTTTTTGTGGCTATGAAAAAAAGCTGTCAGTAAATTCAAAAGCGCAATCTCTTCTAGGCTTGGCGGGCTATTCTTCGGCTTTAGAGAGAAAAAGTAATTCACATCATTTCCCCACAATTGTAAAAATTTACGTTTTTTGTCTTTGCTTTCTACACATTTTGCAAACAGTATAAAACCAGCCCCTTCGATATCACGTGTTTCTTGAATATCAAAACGCTCTAATAATGATTCTCGGTATTTGCTGATAGGAATAGCAACGCTTCGTTCTTCGGCAGGATTTAGCCAGTGAAGGCTATTATCGGCATGAGAAATGGTTCCCCAATACATTCTCGGAGCACCATTTTCTGTTGGCTGTGCTTGATTGACATTAACAAATAAGTTTTTCGCGCGCCATTTATGTTTTTCACTGGTATAAACCCATAAATCAGAATTTGCTAATGAACTGCCACGTAATAAGCTAGTTAATAACTTTCCTAGCCCCTGTTTGTTAATATTTAATTTATCACTCTTTGAATCTTTTAATGCTCCAGGCTCTGTTTCATTTTGTTCTTTAAAGTCAGCTGGGGCTTGTCTTTGAATTGTTTCTGTCTTGATTTTTGAGGTGTTTTTTTCTGTTCTTTTTTTAAGTGCACTGCGACTAAAATCTATTTTTAGTGAATCAGCTTCTAATAATATCTTTTCAACTTCAGCAATCTCTTTTTCTTCTTCTACTCTTCTTACTGAAGGATTAAATTCTTTACAATCGGGAGCATGATAACGACTGCCGAAACAGGCTTGTTTACCATCTCGCGAAGCTTTTCTAAAGTAAGCAACCTGTTTGCAATCGGGACAAATTAAAGAATAACGTAAACGATTAATTTCAGACTCAGGCAAAGCTTTAAATTCAAAAATTGAAAACACTTTATTACCAGCTTTGTTTTCATCATCTTGTGCATACAAGGTACAAATAGCATCAATCATTTTAAGCTCGCCTTTATCAATAAGTTTCGCGGCGTGATATGTTCATCGCAGAATGTAGAAACCGCGACTTTGTAACCAGCGTCATACAAAGCGAATGCCCGATCATAAACCAACCATAACTCCAATGGACGCACAAAAAATTGGCTAACTAATTCCATACGACGGATTTTTCTAAGACGACTATTCGCCCTATCTAAAAACGGCGTCAATGATACCGGCAGTTCAAAGGTTAATGATTTTTGTTGTTTTGCCCAAATAACAAACTCTGTAAATGCCCCCGATAATAATGTTGTCGGAAAACTCGGTAACGGACAGTACTCATCATTTTTTAATGCATGTTTTTGTAATTCATCAAAGGCCAAACGCCATAATACTTCCTAGTTCACTTAAACGAGCCTGCCTTTTACCACTTGTTGCTTGCTTACTAACGGCAAGCTTTAACACTTGTTTTGATATTTTTAAGGACGATTTTTGCCCTAATTTAGAACAAGGGAGATAGGTACTCTGACGGGTTAAGTGATAACAACAGGGGCTTATAGTAACCTCAGCAGGTTGCTTTTCTACCGCCTGTTTTATCAGGTGTAAATGTAAATCACCACAGGCATGTAAGGCAATAGCATGAGATGAAGCATTAATATCATCATCAGCTTCTCCCGCTAATACATCAGCCTGTTTAAAGGATTGTGTTATTTGTCGTTTAAGTGCTTCTGCTTGACCAGTTTGACAGAGTGTTTGTTGCCATTCTATCGAGGTAACGGGAGCTTTTTTTGCCAACTAATGAGTCGCCCTAAATGACCTTTCCCTGCACACCACTCGACAATCGGATTAAGTGTGTTTATTTGCTCTGCAAAGGCAGTTATTTGAGACCATTTACGTCCTTTGATGCCAGTTTGTAACCAAAAGGGAATATCACTGCTTTCTTTAGTTAAAGCATCAATATGAAATAAAGCATCGTTACTGGCAAGCAAGGTGGGAATGAAATCTTTTAATAAAAGGTGCGACTTATCAGGGTATTGCTGATAAAACTGCACCTCATGATCTGACAAATTATCTAAAAACTGGCACAAATCAGCATTTCTTTTTCCCATGGATAATCACCATGGTGAAAAGCTTCAAATTGCCAGTAATCTTGTAAGCTTGATAAATAGTTATCTAATGACTGAAAAACCTCTGCACTAGACTTATTGTACAAAATGTATTTTTCCGTCAACCACATCAACCAATATGTTTTGACCTTTCACCAATTGCTCAGAAATAATTTGCTCCGCAAGTTGATTCTCTAATAACTGTTGAATAGCGCGTTTCAATGGTCTTGCACCGTAAGCAGGATCAAATCCAGCCCCGACTAGCAATTCAATCGATTCATCATTAAAGGTCAATTGATAATCCTGTTCTTTTAAGCGTTTTTGTAAATGATGTAATTGGATCGTTGCAATGGATTTGATATGACTCTCGGCCAAAGGATGAAAAACCACAGTTTCATCAATACGATTTAAAAACTCAGGTTTAAACTGATCTCTCAAGCGCGTAAACAGTTTCGCTTTTATATCTTCATAACCAGCACTATTAAACTCTTCTTGAATAATGTCTGAACCAATATTAGAGGTCATAATGATCACTGTATTTCGAAAATCAACGGTACGCCCTTGTCCATCGGTTAATCGTCCATCATCTAACACCTGTAACAAAATATTAAAAACATCGGGATGCGCTTTTTCAATTTCATCTAATAAAATAACTGAATAAGGTTTACGGCGAACCGCTTCAGTTAAGTAACCTCCTTCTTCATAACCTACATATCCTGGAGGCGCGCCTACTAAACGAGCAACAGAATGCTTTTCCATAAACTCAGACATATCAATACGCACCATATTGTCTTCGCTATCAAACAGGAAATTCGCTAATGCTTTACAGGATTCGGTTTTACCAACACCCGTTGGCCCTAAAAATAGGAAGGAACCAATCGGGCGATTAGGATCACTTAAGCCAGCACGACTACGACGAATTGCATTGGATACAGCTGAAATTGCTTCGTTTTGGCCAATGACACGACTGTGCAAATGTTTTTCCATTCTTAGCAGTTTATGGCGTTCACCTTCGAGCATTTTATCAACGGGAATACCGGTCCAACGTGCAAGAATTTCAGCAATCTCATTTTCAGTAACACAGTGTTTAAGCAAGGTCATATCTTGCATTTCTGCCTGTGCAACGAGATCTAATTGCTTTTCAAGTTCAGGAATTTTACCGTATTGTAGTTCAGACATACGAGTCAGATCCGATGCTCGGCTAGCGACCTCTAAATCTAATCGCGTTTGCTCAAGTGCTTTTTTAATATTCTGTGTTCCTGAAAGCGCGACCTTTTCTGTCTTCCAAATTTCATCTAATTCTTTATATTCTTTACCTTTAACTTGTAGCGCACTTTCTATATCTTGCAGGCGCTTAACTGTCGCTTCATCGGTATCATTTTTTAGCGCTTTTTGCTCAACCGTTAGTTGAATAATTTTGCGCCCCAATTTATCTAAACCTTCAGGTTTAGAGTCCATTTGTAAACGTATGCTTGAAGTCGCTTCATCAATCAAGTCAATTGCTTTATCTGGTAGTTGTCTGTCTGATATATAACGATGCGATAAGGTGGTCGCCGCAACAATAGCAGGATCGGTTATCTCAACCTTATGATGCAATTCATAACGCTCTTTTAAACCACGAAGGATCGCAATGGTATCTTCAACCGTTGGTTCATCGACTTGCACTTTTTGGAAGCGTCGCTCAAGAGCCGCGTCTTTTTCAATATATTGACGATATTCATCAAGTGTTGTTGCACCGACACAATGTAATTCACCACGCGCAAGTGCTGGTTTTAACATATTGCTGGCATCCATCGCGCCGTCTGTTTTACCCGCTCCAACCATAGTATGTAATTCATCAATAAAGAGGATAACTTGCCCCTCTTCCTGAGCTAATTCAGCTAAAACCGATTTTAAACGCTCTTCAAATTCACCACGATATTTAGCGCCAGCAATCAAAGATCCCATATCAAGGGATAATACACGTTTATTTTTTAATCCCTCTGGCACTTCACCATTGATAATACGTTGTGCGAGACCTTCAACAATGGCTGTTTTACCAACACCTGGTTCACCAATAATAACAGGGTTGTTTTTAGTCCGACGCCGCAACACTTGGATCATGCGTCTAACTTCATCATCACGGCCAATAACCGGATCAAGTTTGCCCTGCTCTGCTCGTTCTGTGAGATCAATCGTATACTTTGCTAAGGACTGCTCCTGTCCATCATCATTTTGATCATCTACATTTTGACCATCACGGATTTTTTTAATGGATTCATTTACTTTTTGAGTGGTTAACCCTAGGCCTTTTAATATTGTTCCAAGCGGACCTTTGTCTTCACAAGCGACTAATAAAAACAGTTCTGATGAAATAAACTTGTCTTTATTTTTCTGTGCAAATTTATCACAGAGGTTAAACAGTACCCCTAATTTTGCTGAAAGCTGTACATCACCGCCAATGCCAGAAACGGCTGGAATACGGTCTAATTCAGTAGAAAGTTGTGAACGTAATAGATTTAAGTCAATCTCAAGATCAGCCAAAATAGGGCGAATAGAGCCTCCATCTTGATTTAGCGACGCTAACATCAGGTGTGAACCTTCGATGTACTGATGGTCACGTCCTAGCGCAAGCGATTGAGCATCGGAAATAGCTAATTGAAATTTACTAGTGAGTTTATCTAAACGCATAATTGCCTCCTTATTCTAAAATAAAGATGAGGGTGAAAAAATTGTATTTCAAGGGAGGCGTGTTAAATTTGCAGTTATTCTATGTAAATAAATGTTGCCATACGACCGGTTTTACCATCTCTACGATAAGAATAAAAAAGTTCCGGCTGTGAGAATGTACAATGTTCACTAGCGGTTATTTCTGCCACATTAAAAGGCGCTATACGTAAACGAGCAAGTTGCTGTAAATCAGCTAAATAACGATCTTGATGAACAACAAATGCATGCCTTGCCTGTGCATCTTGATTGATAAACATATCTCGAACCTCTGCGCCCACTTCAAAGGCATTTTTACCAATACAGGGGCCGAGCCACACTAATAAATCAGTACTATCAATATTTAATTCCTGACAAATAGTATCTATTGATTTCTCAATAATGCCATCGCATAAACCACGCCAACCAGCATGAATTGCACTGACAAAGGAGCCGGCTTTATCTGTGATAAGCACAGGTAAACAATCCGCGGTCATCACTACGCAGACTTGTTTTTTTATATCAGACCAAGATGCATCTGCTTCTATGCCTTGCTGTGTATGTTGGTCAATTTTTAGTAATATCGTGCTATGTGTTTGCTGTAACCAACAGAAATTATCGGGGATATTTAAATGCTTTGTTAATAATTCGCGATTTTTTAATACTGTATTTTTATCATCATCAACATGTAAACCTAGGTTTAAACCTTCAAACACCCCTATACTTTCACCATTAAGCCTTGTACTTGAAAAGGCTTTGATATGTTTAGGTGCAGACCAGTTTGGGGTAATAAGTTTAAGCATGTGATTACTCCGAGGGGTTGAAAGACTATGAAGCTTGGAGGCTATAAAGCTTGAAGGCTATGAAGCTTGGAGGCTATAAAGCTTGAAGGCTATAAAGCTTGAAGGCTGTAAAGCTTGAAGCCTTATAACCTTACAGCCTTATGACCTTACAGCCTTACAGCCTTACAGCCTTACAGCCATAAACTCTTCGAGCTTTGAATTATTTCTCGTAGAAAATAGCATCAGCACGTAATAAAGCTACTAGTTTTTGCATGTCATCTGGAACAGGTGCATGCCACTCCATTAATTCACCAGTAATAGGATGATCTAAACGTAACATAGTTGCATGCAATGCTTGGCGCTTAAAGGCGCGTAAAGCTGTTGTCAATTCTTCCGATGCGCCTTTAGGTGGACGAGGACGACCGCCATACACAGGGTCTCCCGCTAAAACATGGCCAAGATGAGCCATATGAACACGAATTTGATGGGTACGACCCGTTTCCAAACGTAAACGTAAACGTGTATGGGCACGATATTTTTCAGCAACACGGTAATGAGTCACCGCATGTTTTCCACCGACTGTCGCCACCGCCATTTTTACACGATTGACTTTATCTCGTCCGATTGGCGCATCAACTCGTCCACCAGCGGTAAATATGCCCATTGCAATGGCATCGTATTCACGCGTAATTTCACGGGCTTGCAGACTTGTAACAAGATGCGTTTGAGCTGGAATTGTTTTTGCAATCACCATCAGACCCGTTGTATCTTTATCTAAACGATGAACAATACCAGCACGTGGCACCTCAGCGATTTCAGGGTATAAATAAAGCAACGCATTTAATACAGTTCCATCAGGGTTACCCGCCCCCGGGTGAACAACTAAACCAGCGGGTTTATTAATAACTAAAATATGTTCATCTTCGAAAACAATATCAAGTTTAATATTTTGTGCTTTAAAAACGACTTCATCTTCTAGAAATGCATTAATCTCAACGGCTTGATAAGTATAAACTTTCTCACGAGGTGTATTAACGACTTCACCGTCAATTTGCACCATACCTTCTAAGATCCATTCTTTAATACGCGTACGAGAATAATCAGGAAACAATGATGCCAACGCTTTATCTAAACGGAAACCCAACTGTTCATCAGTGACTTCTGCGGTGAGGTGTAACTCTTGACTCATATATAATTCTCTTCTTTTCTCATAGTAGCCTCATAAAATAAGGCCTTAATTGCGATTAATAAATGTAGATCTGCGCATTGTAGTGCAATCTTGTCACATTTTGTCTTTTTTAACTTTTCTTTTTTTGGCTGATAGCTGATACTGTGTCTTAATCAACCCAATTTCAGAAAGCATTCAGGCATTATAACACTTATGAACAAGATCCTCAGACTAATAACGACCTCTGTTTTCATTATTTTTTTTACGGTGGGCTGTTCCTCCAAAAAAATACTAAACCCAAAATAGAAGATAAACCACCCGTTGACTTATATATTGAAGCTCAAAAAGCACTTACATCGGCAAACTATGAAAACGCCACAGATATATTAGAAGCACTAGATAGCCGTTACCCCTTTGGTGCGCATTCAGATCAAGTACAAATGGATCTTATTTATGCTTATTATAAGCGTGATGAAACTGCTTTAGCATTAGCTAACATCGACCGCTTTATTCGCTTAAACCCGACACATGAAGATCTTGATTATCTTTATTACCTTCGTGGTTTAACGCATTTAGCAACAGATCAACAATTTTTCCAAAACCTATTTGGTATTGATCGCTACAACCGAGATCCTAGCCATTCATTGCAGGCTTTTAAAGACTTTAACTACCTAATAAAATCTTACCCTAATAGCCAATATGCAACTGATGCAAGACTAAGAATGATAGCGATTAAAGACCGTCTAGCGCGCTACGAAGTATCTGTTGCTGAATGGTATATGGAGCGAGATGCTTATATTGCGCCCATTAATCGTACTAAGTTAGTACTTAATAACTATCCTGATACTTCATCAGTTCAACCTGCGTTAAATATTATGATAAATGCTTATGACGAACTTGGATTAGTAGAGCCTAAAGAGAATGCTGAAAAAGTTTTATTGCTTAACTTTCCAGATGGACAAGAAGTGAAATTAAGTAATATTTGGTCATTTTTAGATTGGTAAAAAATTAGTCGTTAGCTCTTAGTCATTAGTCATCAGTTTTTAACTGACAACTGATGACTAAAAACTTTAAACTATTCTTATACCGCTTCATCATCCTCTTCACCGGTACGAATACGAATAACTCTTTCTACTGGCGTAACAAAGATTTTCCCGTCACCAATCTTACCCGTTTGAGCAGTGCTCATAATAGCTTCAATACAACGTTCTACATCTTCATCTTTTACCACTAGTTCAATTTTTACTTTAGGTAAAAAATCAACCATATATTCTGCGCCACGATAAAGCTCAGTATGACCTTTTTGGCGACCGAAGCCTTTAACTTCAGACACTGTCATACCATTGATATCTATTTCTGCAAGTGCTTCACGGATATCATCCATTTTGAAAGGTTTAATAATCGCTTCAATTTTTTTCATAACTTTCTCTTTTAATTAAATTAAGTACTCTAATCTGAATAACTCTACTCGAATAAGGTTACTGTAATACGAATAAAGATAAATATACAGATAGAAACTCAAAAACAAGATTACCCTCATAAATAATGTAAATTATTAAGGTAATAAGTATTTACTCAGCACACATTAAAACTAACTTCTTTTAACAAAATAAAATCGTAAATGCTCAGGGCTAAGCTATTTATGTTTAGTTCAAGGCGAAAAAGCACAGTTTAGTGATTTAAATACTACCTACGGCCTGAGTAATTACCGTTAATCTATCATCCTTATACGTAATTCCGCTGGCACCTCGAAAACAGTGTTTTCTTCAACACCAGGGTTTTCTATCACTAAGGTGCCACCAAGCCTTTGTAGCTTATCAATGACAGCTTTCACTAGTATTTCCGGTGCAGAAGCCCCTGCAGTTACCCCAACTTTACTAACATTATCAAGCCAATGGCATTCTATATCTTGCTCGTTGTCAATCAGGTAAGCATTTACACCTTCGCAACTTGCTTTTTCACGCAAACGATTAGAATTAGATGAGTTGGTAGAACCAACCACCAAAACCAGGTCTGTAATTTGTGCGAGATCTTTTACTGAATCTTGGCGATTTTGTGTGGCATAACAAATATCATCTTTACGTGGGCCTTCTATTTCAGGAAATTTTTGGCGTAAGGCATCAATAATATTCGCAGTATCATCTACTGATAATGTTGTTTGCGAGCTGTAACAAAGATTATTAGGGTTGTTAACTTCTAGTTTCTCAACATCTTCAGGAGACTCAACTAAATAGATGCCTCCTTTTTCATTGTCATATTGCCCCATTGTACCAACGACTTCAGGGTGGCCTTCATGACCAATCAAGATGCACTCCTGCGCACGACGACTAGCCCGCGTGACTTCCATATGTACTTTTGTTACTAACGGGCAAGTTGCATCAAATACTTTTAATGCACGACGTTTTGCTTCTTGACGAACAGATTGCGCAACACCATGGGCACTAAAAATAACAATATTATCTTCAGGTACTTCATCAAGCTCTTCAACAAATACCGCACCACGGGCCTTTAAGTCATCAACAACGTATTGATTATGTACTACTTCATGACGTACATAAATAGGAGCAGGAAAGAGCTCTAATGCACGTTCAACAATTGAGATTGCGCGGTGCACACCAGCACAAAAACCACGAGGATTAGCTAAGATAATTTCCATTATTAATTCCTAAAGCACTTCAAGCACATCAACATCAAAGGTAAGTGTTTGCCCTGCAAGTGGATGGTTAAAATCAACGGTAACACTATCTGCAACAACTTCACGAATCACACCAGGTAATTCACTGCCATCAGGCTGTGTAAAAGTAATAATTGTACCTACTTCAGCAGGTACTTCTTTACTAAACTTACTTAACTCTAAATGGTGAACGTTATCAGGATTAGGCAGACCAAACGCATCCTCTGGAGCCAAGGTAAAACTTTCTGACTGCCCTTCAGTTAAACCTAATAAACAACGCTCAAAGTTTGCAGTTAAACTACCATCACCCATAACAAATTTAGCTGGTTTATCATCAACTTTACTACTATCAACGGCTGAGCCATCAGCTAAACGAATAGAAAAGTGCATCATGACTTCACTGTCACTTTTAATGGTTTTTACTGTTTCAGTTGTCATTATTTGTTTTCCTTTTCTGTTTTGTTTGAGTTTAAAAGTGAGTCTAAAATAATCATAGTCGCGCCGATGAAGATAACAATATCAGCGACATTAAAGGTTGGCCAACGGTAAAACCCTAAATCGAAATCTAAGAAATCAACGACATAACCAAACATTAATCTGTCTATTACATTACCTAACGCGCCTGATAAAACTAAGGAGAATGCAATATTTTCCCAACGTTTATGCACACTATTTTTTTCAATGAATAAAGCAAAAAAGCAGAAACAGCAAAAGCTATTGAGGTAAATAGGTATTTTTGCCAGCCCCTGCATCACCAAGAAAACTAAATGCGACCCCATAGTTACGTGCATAGGTAAAATTAAAAAATGACAATATCTCATAGGATTCTCGATAATCCAATGCCTGTACTGTCCAATACTTAGTTGCTTGATCAAGAATTAACATAATTGCGCTTAACCACAACCAACGTAATCCAGATTTTTCTATCATTTCAGCCATTTATCTTCTCTTTAATAGATAAAAAAAACGCCTTTTATTAAGGCGTTTAAATCTTGTTAATAAGCAAAATTATAGTTATGCAAACTGACGTGATTCGCCATCACCATCAACATTAGTGATACAACGACCACACAGCAATGGATGAGTTTCATCTTTACCTACTGTTTCATTATGATGCCAGCAACGGTCACACTTTTCATGAACACTTTTAGCAACACTAACGACTAAACCTGCAAGGTCTGTTTTCAGAGCATCTGCTGGCGCATCTGAAAGTTCAGCCACAGTGGATTTAGACGTAATAAGCACGAAACGTAATTCATCTGCTAAGCCATTTAATAACTGAGCGATGTTGTCATCAGCATATAAAGTTACTTCAGCTTCTAAACCACCACCTATCGCGCCTTCTTTACGAGCAAGTTCTAAGGCTTTATTAACTTCAGCACGAACTGCAATCAATTGATTCCATGATTCATTAGATACTAATTCATTATCAGTTAAACCAAATAAACCTTCATACCAAACACCTGTGAAAACAAACTCATCACGTTCGCCTGGTAAACGCCCCCAAATTTCATCAGCGGTAAAGCTTAAAATTGGTGCCATCCAACGAACCATTGCTTCTGCCAAGTGATACATTGCAGTTTGACAGCTACGACGAGCGATACCATCTGCTTTGGCAGTGTATTGTCTGTCTTTAATAATATCTAGGTAAAAACTACCTAACTCAATTGAACAGAAATGGGTTAATTTTTGGTGCACAGCATGCAAGTTGTAATCATTGTAAGCGCTGATGATCTCAGTTTGCAGTGTATCTGCTTTAGCCACAATCCAACGATCCAATGCAACCATATCGTCACTTGCAACCATATCGGTTTGAGGATCAAAACCATTTAGATTCGACAGCAAGAAACGTGCAGTATTTCGAATACGGCGATAACTGTCTGCGCTACGATTTAGAATTTCATCGGAAACAGTAATTTCACCAGTATAATCTGTCGAAGCAACCCATAAACGCAATACGTCAGCGCCTAAATCATTCATCACTTTCTGTGGCGCCATTACATTACCCACAGACTTAGACATCTTCTTACCCTTAGCATCAACCACAAAACCATGGGTTAATACTTCCTTGTAAGGCGCTTTACTAGTAATAGCAACACTAGTAGTTAAAGATGACTGGAACCAACCTCGATGTTGATCTGAACCTTCAAGATACAAATCAATTTCAGCAACACTGCCATCATCTAATTTATATTCATCACGCACACCAACCACTGCAGAATGTGTTGTGCCTGAGTCAAACCAAACATCTAAAGTATCTGTGACTTTGCGATATTCTGCTGATTCAAAACCTAAAAGTGTTTCTGCATCTAAATCCCACCAAGCTTGAATACCCTCTTTTTCAATTTTAAGAGCAATTAGCTCCATCATTTCGATGCTGTTTGGGTGTAATTCTTCTGTTTCTTTATGCACAAATAATGTAATTGGCACGCCCCAGGTACGTTGGCGAGAAATACACCAATCAGGACGGTTATCAATCATTTTTTCAATACGCTGCTGGCCCCAACTTGGGATCCATTTAACATCTTTAATCTCACCTAATGCATCGTTACGTAAACCATTTTGATCCATGGAAATAAACCATTGAGGTGTTGCACGGAAGATGATCGGTGTTTTATGTCTCCAACAATGTGGGTAGCTGTGTTTAATATTAACTTGATGTAATAAAGCATTACGTTCCGTTAATACTTCAAGCACTTTATCGTTCGCTTTGAACACATGTAAACCAGCAAAGAATTCTGTATCTTCACGAAACACGCCGTTATCACCAACCGGATTAGCAACTTCTAAATCATATTTTAGGCCGACAGAGTAATCGTCTTGACCATGTCCAGGTGCAGTATGAACACAACCAGTACCTGCATCAATGGTAACGTGATCAGCAACAATAGCAGGTACTTGTAAATCCAAGAAAGGATGATTAAACAACTGCTTTTCTAGATCTGCACCGGTACAAATTGCTAAGGTTTTAGCATCCTCAATACCGTAACGCTCCATCGCACTATCCACTAAATCAGTCGCTAAGATTAAACGACGCTCTCCAGCTTGAACTAAGGAATATTCTACTTTAGTCGCTAAGGCAACCGCTCGGTTAGCAGGAAGAGTCCATGGGGTTGTTGTCCAGATAACAGTACAAACATCACCATGACCAACTTGATCACTTTCTAAATTAAAACAAGCAACAACCGCATCAGCATCAACCGCTGTAAAAGCAACATCAATTGCTGGTGATAACTTATCTTCATATTCAACTTCTGCTTCAGCTAATGCACTACCACAGTCAGTACACCAATGAACAGGTTTTGAACCTTTATGAAGATGATCGTTTTTAATGATTTGAGCTAAAGCACGGACGATATTTGCTTCTGTCTCAAAGTTCATTGTTAAATATGGGTTTTCCCAATCACCTAAAACACCTAAGCGTTTAAAGTCTTTACGTTGGCCGTCAACTTGACGAGCGGCATATTCACGACACTTAACACGAAACTCTGTCTGCAGTTAACTTTTTACCTGGCTTACCGTGTTTTTGTTCAACTTTAAGTTCAATCGGTAAACCATGACAATCCCAACCAGGAATATAAGGCGCATCGAAATCAGAAAGCGTTTTAGACTTAATAATAATATCTTTTAGAATTTTATTTACCGAGTGACCGATATGAATATCACCATTTGCATAAGGAGGACCATCATGCAAAATAAATGTTTTCTTACCTTTTTTCGCCGTACGAATTTTTCCGTAAAGGTCGTTTTTGTACCAATTTTTCAACATATTTGGCTCACGATTGGCCAAATTTGCACGCATTGGAAAACCTGTTTTAGGTAGGTTTAATGTACTTTTATAATCACTCATCGGTTTTTCATTCCATCTTACGATTTAATTAATAATGATTGAAAGGCATTGCTTAGCTTGTTTTGTTACTTAAACTAGCTAACAATTTTGATGCCATTGCTTAGCGCCTTGAATATCTTTTTCTATCTGTTCTTTTAATTGTGCAAATGAATCGAATTTGACTTCATTACGTAACTTTTTCTCTAATACCACTTCAAGTTGTTGACCATATAGGTCACCCTGAAAATTAAAAATATGTACTTCAAGCTGTTGCCTTTCACCCTGTACCGTTGGACGAGTACCAATATTTGCAACACCTTGATAAGTGTTATCATCGATGCCTTTTATAGTTACAACAAATACGCCTGCGACAGGAGAAACACGACGTTTTAAAAATAGGTTGGCCGTTGGTACACCAATCGTTCGACCTAGTTTCTTACCATGACTCACTCTTCCAGTAATACTATATTTTCGCCCTAACATTATACTAGCGCTGTCAAGTTCACCCTGTGCTAACGCGTCTCGAATAAGCGTACTACTAATTCGCTGTGTATGTTGCACTAGGCTTTGAGTATCTACCACTTCAAAACCATATTTTTCACCAGCTTGTTTTAGTAATTTAAAATCACCCTTGCGCTGATAACCAAAGTGAAAATCATCTCCCACCACTAAATATTTTACATTTAATTTTTTGATCAGTAGTTCTTCAATAAACGCTTCTGCACTAATATTGGCAAACTGGCGTGTAAATGAAATACAAAGTAAACGTTCTAACGTTAACTTTTCAAGCTGTACAAATTTATCTCGCAAACGGCTTAATCGAGCAGGCGCATGATCGCCTAAAAACAGCTCTTCAGGTTGTGGTTCGAAGGTCATCACCGTTGCTGGCACATTTAAGCGCTTCGCTTCCTGTAACAAACGCATTAAAACCGCTTGATGACCAAGATGAATACCATCGAAATTTCCAATGCTTAAAGCACAACCTTGATGTTGTGCTTTAATATTGTGTATACCACGTACTAATTCCATTTAATTTACTTAATTTGCTCTAACAAAAGAGTGCGATTATATCTCAGTCTGCATAACTTATCAGCACTCATTTTTATGAATTTATTTATAATTTCGCTGTTCTTATTTATAAACAATCATCACTAAGCGAAATTTATGAGGTTATTTTAAAATGACGAGGACGTAGGCCAATCAAAGCGAGCACATATAAAGTAACAAACAACGGCTATCAAGATCATTGAAAACAGTTTATAAGAGGCCTCTAATAATGAAAAACTAGCCCATTCAACTAAACTAGGATTTAAATAAAGCACTGATATCGCCATAACCACCCCAGAAACAATAATACGTAATAGAACAGAAATGGTTTCACTTTGCTTTTGATAAACTCCCTGCTTATATAAGCCAAACCAAAGCATGCTTGCATTTAATGTTGCGGACAGTGACGTGGCTATCGCCAAACCAACATAACCATAAGGGATAGCAAAAATAATATTCAGTAGCATATTACTCACCATTGCAATAATACCGAACTTAACGGGGGTTTTGGTATCTTGTCGAGCATAATAACCAGGTGCTAGCACCTTCACCATCATAAAACTCAATAACCCCGAGCCATAGGCAAATAAACTGATCGATGCCATACTCACATCCTGCATATCAAATTCACCGCGCATAAAAAGCACTCTTAACATTGGCTCTGCGAGTACGATTAATCCTAACATCGCAGGAAAGCCTAATAAGCAAACCATACGCATTCCCCAATCAATGGTTTTAGCAAAATGAGTCTCTGATTTACTCACATGTGAAGAGGACAGGCTGGGCAAAATAACCGTTGCAATGGCAATACCAAATAATCCGAGTGGAAATTCCAACAGTCTATCTGAATAATAAAGCCAGCTGATAGAGCCTGTTTGTAAAAAGCTGGCAATAAAGGTATCTAGTAAAAGGTTAATTTGGCTAACGGATACACCAAATAATGCCGGGATCATTAAAGTTCTAATTTTTACCACACCAGGGTGATGCCAATCCCATTTAGGTCTAACTAACATTCCCTCTTTTAACATAAAAGGTATTTGAAAAAAGAATTGAATAGCGCCACCTAATAGAACACCGATGGCAAGGCCAAACTCTGGTTGAGCTAACTGTGGCGATAAAAAACAGCACAACTGATGATTGCTATATTTAAAAACACAGGCGTAAAAGCGGCAACCGCAAATTTCCCCAAGGTATTTAAGATCGCGCCAGAAAGCGCAGTAAAGGTAATAAACCATAGGTAAGGAAAAGTTATTTTTAACATACTTGAAGCGAGTTCAAATTTATAGGCTTCTTGACCAGCATGATACCACTCCAAAAACCAACCAAATCCAAATAATGCAGTGATCACACTTGAGCCTAAAACGCCTAAAATAGTAATAACTGTAATAATAGTGCCTAAAGTACCGGACACAGCGGCAATAAGTCGCCTTACCTCATTTTTTGATTTGGTTTTTTCGTATTCGGTCAAAACAGGAACAAAAGCTTGTGCAAAAGCACCTTCGGCAAACAAACGTCGCAAGAAATTAGGAATTTTATTAGCAAAAAAGAAAAGATCAGCGGATGCACCAGCCCCCATCAAGTTAGCAATAACAATATCTCTTACTAAACCTAAAACACGGGATATCAGCGTCATCGCACTCACAATCATCCCTGATTTCAACAATTTTTTACTCACAAGTATTTTTCCTGACTCAATTTTGTGGCTCAGTTTATAGCGAAAGTCGTCTAATACCAATTGTATTAGATATATGAACTCATTTTCACACCAGAAAATACCATAGGTAAATTCAAAAAATGATGTAAATATTTGTATCCTTTGCTAAATTTTCAAAAGAGAAATAAACTAATTGCGCCAGTAAAATTGCTATGCTCATTGTAATGACGGCATAGAATTAATAAGAGTGCTAAATTAAACTAAAAAAGTGTGTGAATTAATTCATTGTAAATTTGCATCTAGCGTGCGTTGAGTATAAAATGCGCGCAGTTTAACCACCTGTCAGGATTCATCGCAGTTTTTTCAGCGGTTACTTCACTCGGTTAATAAAAGAAACCATTTGACAATACATATGTTACAAGGCATATTTCTCGACCTTTGATTATCCCTTGTATACAGAATTTAGGAGTTAAGGTCTTGGCTAATATCAAGTCTGCTAAAAAACGCGCAATTCAATCTGAAAAACGCCGTAAACATAACGCTAGCCGTCGTACAATGATGCGTACTTTCATCAAGAAAGTTGTTGTTGCTATTGAAGCTGGTGACAAAGAAGTTGCTTCAGCTGAGTTTGTATCACTACAATCAGCTTTAGACAAATTCGCAACTAAAGGCTTAGTAAGCAAAAACATGGTAGCTCGTAAGAAAAGCCGTCTTTCTGCAAAAATTAAAGCTCTTTAATATAAATAGCTTTAAAAAGCTAAATTAAAAAACCGACTTATGTCGGTTTTTTTGTTTCTAGCTTTCCAGATTTTCAGCTTTCTAGCTCAAGTTTAAATACCCATCCCTGAAAGTGCGGTCATGATATCCTTAATGGCTTTTCCCACAATTGGATTACTTTCTTCGAAAACTAATAATTGCTCAGTCAGTTTTTTATCTCTAATTAATTTTGCGGGGTCTCGGGAGAGGATTGCCTCTTGGAATTGATCATGTACCAACTTTAAGTCACCAGCGGTACACTCATCTGCGATTATATCGTTATCTAAAATATCAGAAAGTTTTTTAAATTCAGATTTTACTTTTGTAATTGGCATAGACACCTCGAAGTAATAATATCAGTTTCATTGACCAAGCATTAATTCACAGTACTTTGTTTTAATAATGTAATTTAATATCAACAGTATAGACTCACTGAGCAGAAATATTACTTGTTAATTTTAAAAGGTGATCTAAATATCTCGCTAAACCTAAAAAAATCACCACAAATAAAACACTGATAACCATTAATCCAACTTTAAACCAACTTTGTTGTTCAAAATGCTGTAGATAAAGCGATGACAAATAAATCGCTAATAACCAATAAAGCACTCGAATAATATTAGCCCATAGAGAATAGGATTTATCTGTTAGCCATAATTTAGCCATATAATCATGCCTCTTTAATCGTAAAGCTGATCACTTTATCGATATGTTTTTGTTGTGTTGCGAGCATAATTAATCGGTCAATACCTAATGCAACACCGGCACAATCAGGTAAATCATTTAATGATGCAACAAAACGATGATCAATCGGCATCTCTACTAGATTGTATTTTTTACGTAATAAATTATCATTTTGAAAACGTTTTAACTGCTCTTCGCTGTTACTTAACTCATGAAAGCCATTAGCTAATTCAATACCTTTATAATAAACCTCAAAACGCTCAGCGACACGAGGGTCCTTAGTACTGATACGTGCAAGCGCAGACTTGTGAAGCAGGAAAATCATAAACAAAACAAGGCACTTCATTAGCAATCACCGGCTCAATAGCGATACAAAACAGCAACTGTAAAAGCGTATCAAAATCAGTTTCATTATCTAATACTTCACCTAAGTTAAGGTGTCTGCCGGATTCTTTTAGATCGTCAAGAGAAGCTGATAATGGGTCCACTTTTAATATTTCTATAAAAGCATGTTGATAACTCAAACGTTTTGCTTCACCACATTGCAAGACCATTTGTAATAACTGATCCATTTCATCCATTAACTGAAAATGGTCAAAATCGATGCGGTACCATTCTAATAAGGTAAATTCAGGATTATGATAACGTCCTGATTCTTCATTTCTAAAGGCTTTTGAAATTTGAAATATTGAACCACTACCTGCAGATAATAAACGCTTCATATGAAATTCAGGAGAGGTTTGTAAATATAAAGGAACACCTAGAACCTGTGGTTTTGTATCTGAAATCTCAGGGCCAACATAATGGGTTTTAAAACAACAAAGGTGCAGATCCGTGACCCCAGCTTGACTTAAACTAGGCGTTTCTACTTCTAATAGTTCTCTTTTTATGAAAAAATTTCTGAGGCTTTGGATGATAGTTGCGCGCTTTTTTAATAATAAAATTTCTGCGGTTGGTAACCAGTTCATATCTGTCCTTTAATTCAAAATATCGGCCCTTTAGAGTTAATTTACCCTGTTTAATACTGGCGCAACATAAGTTTATCAAATTATTGATTGAGCGTAATAAAAACTCTAACTATTATCAGTGAATAACAAAAACCTTACTCTTCTCACGGATTTTTGAAAAACCATTGATAGACTCAAAAGATATTAAAATTTATTAAACTTAAGTAGGAGATAAATGTGCAAATAATTAAAACAGATGTTGCCATTATTGGCGCCGGCGGTTCCGGTTTAAGGGCGGCTATAGAAATCGCAGAAAATCACCCTGAGCTTGATATCGCCCTTATCTCTAAGGTTTACCCGATGCGAAGCCATACTGTTGCCGCCGAAGGTGGCGCAAGAGGAGTCGCTCAGGATCATGATTCCTTAATAAACCATTTTAATGATACCGTTTCCGGTGGCGATTGGTTATGTGAACAGGATGTGGTGGAATATTTTGTAGAAAATGCATCCAAGCAATTAACTCAATTAGAACATTGGGGATGCCCATGGAGTCGGAAGCCGGACGGTAGTATTAATGTTCGTGCCTTTGGTGGTATGAAAATAGAACGCACTTGGTTTGCCGCAGATAAAAGTGGCTTTCATATTTTACACACGCTTTTTCAAACCTCTATTCAACATCCTAAAATTACTCGATTCGATGAACACTTTTGTTTGGATTTAATTGTTGAAAATGAAAAAATTCAAGGTGTCGTTATTTTAGATATTGCCGAAGGTGAAGCAAAATTGATCCAAGCAAAATCAGTGATCATGGCTACCGGTGGTGCTGGTCGCGTATATAGCTACAATACCAACGGTGGCATTGTTACCGGCGATGGTATGTCACTCGCCTACCGTCATGGTGTCGCATTACGCGATATGGAGTTTGTTCAATATCATCCAACAGGTTTACCCGGTAGTGGTATCTTAATGACTGAAGGTTGCCGAGGCGAAGGCGGTATTCTGGTCAATAAAAATGGTTATCGGTATTTACAGGATTATGGTTTAGGGCCAGAAGTACCTGTTGGCGAAACTAAAAACAAATACATGGAGCTTGGTCCTCGTGACAAACTTAGCCAATGCTTCTGGCAGGAACAACAAAAAGGTAATGTTTTCCAGGGTGAGCGTGGCGATTATATCCACTTAGACTTACGTCATCTTGGAGAAGAAAAAATCAACGAACGTTTACCATTTATTAGAGAACTCGCTAAAGCTTACGTTGGTGTTGATCCTGTGCATGAGCCAATTCCCGTTCGTCCTACCGTTCATTACACTATGGGAGGTATCGAAACCGATGCAAAAACAGCCACCTCTCTCGCTGGTTTATATGCTATCGGTGAATGTGCTTCCGTTGGTTTACACGGCGCTAATCGACTCGGCTCAAATTCTTTAACAGAACTTGCTGTATTTGGACAATTGGCAGGCGAGCAAGCAAGCAGAATATGCGAAAGCTAATAAACATGAGAAATTAACGCCAATTAGAAAACAAGCCGAAGATATTATTAAACGTACCGAAGAACTTCTGCACAGTAATGGCACAGAGAAGATGGCAGATATTCGTCAGGAAATGGGCGATAGTATGGAAGAAGGCGTTGGTATTTACCGTACTAAAGACTCTATGCAAAAAACCATTGATAAACTAGCCGAATTAAAAATACGCTATAAAAATATTAAAATTGAAGATAAATCTAGCGTCTTTAATACTGAGTTTTTATACGCTATTGAATTAGGTTATTTACTTGATACTGCAGAGGCAATGGCACACAGCGCGATTGCACGTGAAGAATCTCGAGGCTCTCATCAACGCATCGATGGATTTGAAGCCCGTGATGACGAAAAATTCCTGAAACATTCGCTCGCTTATTACCAAGCAGATAAATCCCCCAAAATTCAATATAGTGATGTAACAATCACTAAGAGCCAACCTGCCGTTAGAGCCTATGGTGCAAAGCAGGTGATACCTCAACGCAGGAGAATAAATAATGACTCAGAAAATCATGAAAATAGATGTCCTGCGCTACCGACCAGAAATGGATGATGCGCCGTTTACACAAACTTTTGAATTACCCTACAGCCCAGATATGTCTGTACTTGAAGCTTTGCAATACATCAAGGATCACTTAGACAGTACGATCAGTTTTCGTTGGTCATGTCGTATGGCGATTTGTGGAAGCTGTGGCATGATGGTCAATGGCGTTCCTAAACTTGGCTGTAAAGTTTTCCTACGTGATTATTATCCTAAAAAGCTCAGTTTAGAGCCACTTGCTAACTTTCCTATTGAACGTGATCTCGTGGTTGTTATGGATGATTTTATTAATAAGCTTGAAGAAATCAAGCCTTATATTATTCCAGAAAAAACCGAGTCTGGAGAAAATAAATGTCTTTCTGAAGGCACTTATAAGCAAACACCAGAACAGATGGAAAAATATAAGCAATATTCAATGTGCATTAACTGTGGTCTTTGTTATGCAGACTTGCCCTCAGTATGCACTTGATAATAAATTCACAGGACCTGTCGCACTTGCTTTATTGGCTCGCTATAACAGAGATAGTCGTGATGCTGGTGAAGCAGAACGCATGAAAATTGTTAATCAAGAGGAAGGCGTTTGGGGCTGTACCTTTGTCGGTTACTGTTCCGTAGTATGCCCAAAAGGCGTTGATCCTGTCGCAGTCTATTCAGCTTTTGAAAGTAGAAAGCAGTAAAGATTATTTAATAGGTATGTTTAAACCTGAGTAACGATTGTGTGTCACCCTATGAACTAATTATGGCCAAATTCAATTTTTTATAAAAATACACGCAACTACTCAGGATTAAGCTATGAGTGGTTACAAATAGATAAGGAATAAATAATGACTAAACGTAAACCTTATACTCGAGAACTCTCCAACGACTGGTGGACAAAAAAACTCTTTTATACCAAATATATGCTTCGTGAAGGAAGCAGTGTATTTATTACCTTTTATAGCTTAGTACTAGCTTGGGGAGTGCTTAGATTAAGCCAAGGTGAAGTTGCATTTAATGCTTGGTTAGAAGCATTACAAAACCCCTTTGCAATATTCTTACATATGCTCACTTTTGCATTTGCCCTTTATCATACAATTACTTGGTTTTCGCTTGCTCCGAAAGCGACGGATATTTGGGTAAAAGGTAAACGTCTCAGTGACAATGTGATTGTTTCAGTACATTATGCTCGCATTTGTTTTTGCGACTGTGCTTTGTTTTTTAATTATTATTTTATAAGGAGCTAACCATGTCTGAAGTTAAACAAAAAACATATCATCGCTCCCATGAGCCGGTCTTTTGGGGGCTATTTGGAGCCGGAGGCATGCTCACTGCTTTTGTTACACCGGTAATGGTATTAATTACAGGGTTGTTAATCCCATTAGGTATTATTGATAAAGGTAACTTTAATTATCAAAGTATCCATAACTTAGCAACAACTTGGTATGGTGCAGGCATTATTTTAGTACTTGTAGCGCTACCACTTTGGCATACCTTACATCGTATTTTTCATGGATTACATGACCTTGGAGTAAAACGTGGTCGTGATTGGCAACAAGTAATAAGTTATGGTTTTGCCTTTGCTGTTAGTGTGTTTGTTTTTACTTTGTTACTACAAATGTTTTAAGTTAGATTTTTAACGTCGCATAAAAAAGCCCAGTTATACTGGGCTCTATTATAATATATTTTTGAAACTACTAGGTTCTACTTACCAAAATAAAAACCGTAAATGCTCAGGGCTAAGCTATTTATGCTTAGTTCAAGGCGAAAAAGCGCAGTTTAGTACTTTAAATGAGCATTTTTCAACGAAGAAATAGGCTTAAATAGCGACGCCCTGAGTAGATACCTTATTTTTTACTCGCCCTACATATTCAGCGCTACGAGTATCAACTTTCACTATTTCACCAATCTGGATAAATAGTGGTACACGAATAATCGCGCCTGTTGCTAAGGTTGCTGGTTTACCACCAGTCCCAGCAGTATCGCCTTTAAGGCCAGGATCTGTATCTGTTACTTCAATTTCAACAAAATTTGGTGGAGTTACAGCGATAGGGTTATCATTCCAAAGTGTGATAGTACAAGTGTCTTGTTCAATCAACCATTTATCCATTTCACCAACCGCTTTTGCTTCAGCGACTACTTGCTCAAAAGTGTCATTATTCATAAAGTGGAAAAATTCACCATCAGTGTAAAGATAAGCAAGATCGATATCCATAACATCAGCGACTTCAACAGACTCACCCGATTTAAAGGTTTTTTCGACTACTTTACCTGATAATAATTTGCGGAATTTAACACGATTAAAAGCTTGGCCTTTACCTGGTTTTACTAATTCATTATCAATAATCGCACAGGGCTCTTTATCGAGCATGAATTTTAGCCCACCTTTGAATTCACTGGTACTATATGTAGCCATAACAACCTCTTTAATAAAATAATTTAAAATGACAAAAATAATTAGCGTGAATAATACCGATGCGACGCCCTCTTGGCAAAAAGAACTCGCAAATGCAGTGAAAAATCCTGCACAACTTTTACAATTTTTGGAGATATTACCTGAAACGTCCAACTTAAGTGATCTTGCTCGCAAAGACTTCCCGATGTTAGTGCCTATGCCTTTCATTAAAAAAATGAAAAAAGGTGATATTAAGGATCCATTATTACAGCAAGTATTACCAATAGATGATGAGAATAGAGTTGTTGATGGATACAGTTTAGATCCACTGGGAGAGCATGAAAATGGCATACAGGGGGTGCTACATAAATATAAAAGCCGCATTTTACTGATTTTAAAAACCGGTTGTGCAGTAAATTGCCGTTATTGTTTTCGTCGTCATTTTCCTTACCAAGAAAACAACCTTAATAAACAACAGTTTTTAGCGGTTTTACAATACCTAAAAGCCCACCCAGAAGTGAACGAGGTAATTTTGAGTGGTGGTGATCCACTAATGAGTAAAGATGATTTTTTAAAATATATCGTTTCTGAACTAGATAAGTTACCACAGCTAAAACGTCTTCGCATTCACACTCGTTTACCTGTCGTAATTCCTCAACGTATTACTAAGGAACTTTGCCAATTACTAAAAAGTAGTCGCTTAAAAGTTATTTTTGTTTTGCATATCAACCATGCCAATGAAATTGATCAAACATTTACAGAAGCAATTAATAAATTACATCAGGTTGGCATTCAACTGCTCAACCAAAGTGTATTATTAAAGGGAGTTAATGATAATTGTGAAGCATTAGTCGCACTCAGCGAAGCTTTATCAAAAGCAAATATTTTGCCGTATTACCTATTTTTATTAGATAAAGTTCAAGGCGCTCAGCATTTTGATGTCAGTACCAAGCAAGCACAAACCTTGTACAAACAGATAAAAGCAGAATTACCTGGTTATTTAGTCCCAAAATTAAGCCGAGAAATTGCAGGTGAGCCAAGTAAAACGATAATAAATTCATTATAATTAAGAAAAAATCAGTAGGAGCAATAATGAGTAAAGAAAGTGTATTAATTCAGTTACAAGAGAATGTGAAAATCATTTATCACAAAGCGGTCGATGCAGATAAAATGCTTGCGCAACTCAGAGAGCAGAAAAAAGCAGGGTTTGCACAAATTTTTGCAAAGCAGACACGGCTTTCAAAAATCATTCTGATACATTTTTACCCTATGTCGAAGAATTAGTCGCGGATTTACAAGCGATTCAAACTGACGATGAAGACCATTATAAAAAGTTATTACCTGAAATTGTGGTTAAAATAGAATTGTTGTTTAAAATGCTAAACTCTTTTAAAGCAAACTTAGCAGAAAAATAAGTATATTAAACAATAAAAGCTTAAAGCAGATATCAGTCAAAATGAAATCTGCTTATGTGCGCCTTGGTATTAGCGGACTCTTTTTTCTGATTTAGCAAAATAATAACCACTTAACGCCCCAACAATCGCCCCTAAAAGATGACTTTCAAATGAAATTCCTGGTGTGCTAGGCATTACACCAAAAACTAATCCGCCATAAAAAACCAGCGTAATAATAGAAATAAATATATGTAATAACTGGCGACGCACCAGACCATAAATAATGAGGTACCCCCAAAAAGCATAAATCACGCCACTCATGCCGATATGCACACTATTCCCTCTAGCAAAAAGCCAAACTAAACTACCGGTACTGATAATGTGAATAATAAATAACCACCAAAATCGTTTTGTATTTTTAAGCCCGATTAAACCACCTAAAATAACAAAGGGTAAAAAATTACTAAAAAGGTGCAACCAACTACCATGTAAGAAAGGAGAAAAGACGATTCCTGACAGGTGTGATAAAGAACGAGGTACAATGCCAAACTGATTTAAATTAATAGGCAATAGTATATTTATAATGAAAACTAACGAGCACATTAACATAATCGTTAAACTAACTTTGCCACTTTGTAGATACTGCTTCATTTAAGGCTCTTTCTTATATAAAATCTTTCTTTTATATTGACCTGAAATCATAAGGATTACCATGCGCACGACCAATTATTTACTTTCCACACAAAAAGAAGCACCCAATGATGCTGTCATTGTTAGCCACCAGCTAATGTTGCGCGCTGGTATGATCCGTAAATTAGCCTCTGGCTTATACACTTGGTTACCCACTGGCTTACGTGTTATGCGTAAAGTTGAGAACATTGTACGTGAAGAAATGGAACGTGCTGGTTCTATTGAAATTCTAATGCCTGTTGTACAGCCTGCCGACCTTTGGATGGAAACAGGACGTTGGGATAAATATGGCGGTGAGCTTTTACGTGTCAAAGACCGTCATACGCGCGACTTCGTATTAGGGCCAACACATGAAGAAGTTGTCACCGAACTTGTACGTAAAGAAATCAGCAGACTACAAGCAATTACCACTTAATCTTTTCCAAATTCAAACGAAATTTCGTGATGAGACTCGCCCTCGTTTTGGTGTGATGCGCGCACGTGAGTTCACCATGAAAGATGCTTACACATTCCATTTAGAACAAGAATGCTTAGAAAAAACCTACCAAACCATGTACGACGCTTACTGCCGTATTTTTGATCGTTTAGGTCTTGAATACCGCCCAGTTATCGCAGATACGGGCAGTATTGGTGGTAGTACTTCACATGAATTTCATGTACTTGCTCAAAGCGGAGAAGACGCAATTGTATTCTCTACAGAAAGTGATTACGCGACTAATGTTGAAAAAGCAGAAGCATTAGCGCCAGCTTTCGAACGACCAGCGACTAGCGCTGAATTAGCAATCGTTGATACACCTAATACTCATAGCATTGAAGATGTTTGTTCGTTATTAAAAGTAGAGCCCTCTCAAACGGTAAAAACCTTACTTGTTGAAGGTAGTTGTGAGGAAGGAGAAGCCACACCAATCGTTGCTTTAGTTTTACGTGGTGATCATAACCTTAATGAAATCAAAGCAGAAAACCTTGATGGAATTGCCAACCCACTAACTTTTGCTAATGAAGAGCAAATTAAAGCAGCGACTAATTGCTCAGCAGGTTCAATTGGCCCTAAAGGTTTAACTATCCGTACTATTGTTGATCGTAGCGCAGAAAAATTAGCAGATTTTGTCTGTGGCGCAAATGAAACAGGTAAACACCTAACAGGTGTTAACTGGGATCGCGACATTGAAGGTTATGAAATTGCTGATATTCGTGATGTGGTTGAAGGCGATGCAAGTCCTTGTGGTAAAGGCACACTTTCTATTGCTCGCGGTATCGAAGTGGGTCATATTTTCCAACTTGGTACAACTTACTCAGAAGCGATGAAAGCATGCGGTGTTAAATCCGCAGGGTAAAAACCAAACATTAACTATGGGTTGTTATGGTATTGGTATTTCACGTATTGTTGTCGCAGCTTATTGAGCAAAATTTTGATGATAAGGGCATTATCTGGAATCAAACATTAGCGCCCTTCTCTGTAGTTATCGTACCAATGAATATGAAGAAATCGCACCGCGTTGCTGAACTTGCCGAAAGATATTACGCAGAGCTATAAGTCGCAGGTATCGAAGTATTGCTTGATGATCGTAAAGAGCGCCCAGGTATTATGTTTGCTGATGCAGAGCTAATTGGTTTCCCACATACGTTAGTGATCGGCGATCGTAGTATTGATAATGGTGTAATTGAATATAAAGACCGTCAGTCAGGTGAAAAACAAGAAATCAACATAGATGAAGTCGTTGACTTTATCACAGCAAAATTTGCCTAGATAGCTGATAGCAAAAAAGATAAACCGTACTCACTGCGGTTTATCTTTTTATTACTTTGTCTGTATTTCTAATTGCGCCTGCAATTTTTTGATATAACTCGCTTGAGAATCTAAATTTAAACTATCCTCGAGCGATTGCCATTGACGCTCTTTATTTTCTAAAGTTAGTGTGTTTATTTCAGACTGTTGAAACAATACTAAGCCCAGTAACACAACAAACAAAAGTACGATAACCAAAAGTGCATCTAAATGCAGGGTAAACTTTTTCTTCACAAAAACTCCTAATAAATAATATTCATAACATCACAATTAATTATAATCAGTAAAAGTTCTAATCTTAGAGAGATTAAATGAAAAAGCTAACACAAGTAAAATTAATAATCTCATTGTTTTTCCTATCAACCTCTTTCAACGTTGCGAATGCTAATATGATTGAAAATCCATTACAACTTAGTACAGAATCATCTTTAACTCGCGCTTTTAATGCAAAAATTGAAGACTTTTGGAAAGAAAATGCATCAAGTCATTACTTCCTAGGTAGTGATAATAAAAACATACATACGATTTCCATTGTCACGGGAAACACTAAAGCGATTGTGATCAGTCAAGGACGCAATGAAAGCGTATTGAAATATAAAGAGGTAGCTTACGATCTCAATAAGCAGGGCTATGATATCTTTTTAATTGACCACAGAGGCCAAGGATTTTCTGAACGCTTTGGTGGTGACTCTCACCGTGGGCATGTCTCACTTTTCCAAGATTATGTCGATGACCTTAACCAATATGTTTTATCACTTGAGTTAGCTCAAAAGTATTCGCAACGCTATCTATTATCTCACTCAATGGGTGGTGCTATTAGTAGCTTGTATTTACAACAATATCAGCATCCCTTTCAAGCATCGGTATTTTTTAGTCCAATGTTGTCAATTAATATGGGCGTGTTGCCCAACTTTTTAGCAAAAATAATTACTTATACAAGTTCTGAAGTGTGTAGTTGGTTTACTAATACAGCCTGTTATGTGCCCGGAGGCGGAGGTTATAAAGAAAAATCATTTACAGATAATGTGCTAACTCACAGTGAAAAACGCTTCTATTCAAGTCAGTTTAATTTCCAGCAATATCCTAGTACTCAACTCGGTGAACCAACTATGCGCTGGCTTGCCACTAGCCTTAGCGCAATGGAGCAAGCTGTTGAACACGCACATAAAATTAATATTCCTATTTTGCTGTTCCAGTCTGGCGCAGATAAAGTGGTAACAAGCACAGGACAAAATGCCTTTTATAAAAACGTAACATATTGTAAATATAATAAGTTTGTGGTCATTGATGATGCAAAACATGAGATATTAATAGAGGCTGATGAATATCGTTTGCCAGCATTAAATCAAACGTTACAATTTTTTACGCAAATAGAACAAGGTAAACTGACATGTATAAAATAGCCATATCTGACCTAGATGGAACACTGCTTGGGCCTGATCATAAAATTTCAGAGCAAACCAAAGAGAGTATTCATCGGTGGATTAAAAGTGGACGTAAATTTGCTATTGCCACAGGCCGTCATTACAAAGAAGCTAAAGCACTACAGCAAAGTTTGGGCGAACCTATCTATTTAATTACTTCAAATGGTGCTCGTGTGCATAATAAGGCGGGAGACATTATTCTAAAACAAAACTTACCTATAAAAATTGCAACAGAAATTTGCCAGCTAGCATTACCTGAATCGGTACAAATAAACCTATTTACTGATCAACATTGGTATGCCAACTTCCATTTACCAGAACTCGATGAAATGGGCTTAGATAAGAGCTTTCGTTGCCAAGTTACGGATCTTATTTCATTGGATAAAGAGAATATTATTAAGATCTTCTTTTGGGGTGAACATCAACTATTACAACAAATATATCGGCAACTGGAACAGCGATTTGGCAATACCATCAATCTCACCTTTTCACTTGAGAAATGCCTAGAAGTGATGGATGCCAACACCAATAAAGGCACAGCAGTAAAAACAGTTGTAAAAGAGAAAGGTTTACAACTTAGTGATGTGATCGCCTTTGGTGATGGGATGAACGATGTTGAAATGCTGTCGTTAGTAGGTAAACCCATATTAATGAAAAATAGTCAAAAAGCACTGCGTGAAGCACTACCCGCTGCAGAATTGACTTGCTCCTCAAGGGAGCACGGTGTTGCCTCAAAGCTTAACCTACTTTTAACCTAAGTCGAGAAATTCAAAGAGAAATAATGGTAATTACGACACATATTTAAGTACCATATGATGAAAAATAAATAGGCGCTGTTATACTTACTAGGTTGCTCCTATTTACTCATGAAATGAAGGTTTATTTATGCGTCTCTTACCCCTATTAATTACAACGCCTTTTTTCTTCTTGCCTGTAGCACACCATCAGAAGTTGTTGTTGAGCCAGTTGTCGAAGAAATGCCGACCGCAACTGTTATAAAGCGACCCTTTTCTGATGTATTAGGTGCGAATTTTAGAGGCCAATTTAGTTTAGGAGATGGTGAAGGTTACTTTAAAGCCTGCGATGCAAATGAAGAATTTTCGGTCGATGCTAACTTCATTTTACGTAATATCTACCAACAAGTTTCAGCAACACCTTTCACCCCTGTCTATATCGAATTTACCGGTGAAATTGTACAGCCAAGCAATAACACTTTAGAAGCGCCCATGAGAGTTGATAGAGTCCACCATATGGCGCTTGCAAAAGCATCGCTACAATGCGATAAACCCATTGATACGTTTTTATTCAAAGCGAATGGCGACAACCCTTACTGGCGATTAAGCATTGATAATCAAGAATTATTTTTTTCTACTAAGGCCAGTAATCAAGCCTATGAAGTAGATGACGCTAACTTTAGAACAACACAAATAAATACCATCACAACCAGTGATAAAGAAGGCCAGAAATTAACCCTTAAAATACAACCAGGGCATTGTTACGATTTAAAGAATAAAGCTTATTGGGGGTATACCACAAAAGTAGAAAGCATCTGGGGGGAATATAGTGGATGTGGTGAACCAGGTTGGCCTGTCGAAGAGCAACTTTTAGCGGTTATTACCTCAGCACCGCAAATACTAGTACAACAAACCTAACCCTGAATACTAACTACACAGTAGAATATAAACAAAGCATAAATGGAAAAGAAACGATCAGAACAGGGTTCTGGAAAACCAATTCACCAGAACGTGTTGTTGTTATGCTAACCCAGCAACAAGGTAATAAAATACGCCAAGAAATCATTTTTGAACGCACCGGATTAACACTGAACGCTAAAGAGATTAATGATAATAATATTATTACACCTTTTACTACGCCATTAACTTTCAACAAAATGAATGCTGATGCCAGTATTGAAGAGGAGAAAGTTAGTCGTATTGACCGCCAGTTTAATGCTCAACAAATCAATGAAGCTTTAGTGCTTGATAGTGAAATACAAAAAGCAGTTAATGATTATTTTCAAATTCATCGTACCGACCCTAAAGACACAGGCTTTAACGCTGTAAAATATGATTTAAATGGTGATGGAATTGAAGAAGCAATTGTAATGCTTGATTGGTGTTCAAATAAAAATGGTTGTGAAATGCTTATTTTTGAAGGCCAAGAAGAAGGTTATCGATTCTCAAGTAGAGTATCTCGTGTACATGCACCAATCATTATTTCACACAGTCAGCATTATTTATGGCAAAGCTTGTTAATCACAAAAGATAATCAATGGTCGACTTTAGATTTTGATGGATTAAGTTATCCAAACGATACACATAACCTAGAAAGGGTTAACAAAGATGATGTATCCACTCAGGTGGTACTGTTTAATAATGGTAAACCTAAGCAATGGTTCCCTATTAAAATGTAACCTCAAATAATAACGTTAATAAGATTATTAAAGGGCTAGCGCCCTTTTTTATTGCGCTACAGTAAATACTATTAATTACCTAATATTCTCTGAAAAAATGCATTTTCAAATTGATATTGTGATGCATTTTCATCACGAGGAAGTGCAGACTCTAAAGCACCCTCTGGCTTGTTATAGCCATTTAGCATCATCACAAAAAGGCGATCACCCTTATCACTGTGCACCACACCTAACAAATTCGCGACACCCTTCATTGATCCAGTTTTAGCAATCACTTTCCTTTTAAATTGCTTTCCACGTACACCTTTATGATATTTTAATGTGCCATCAACACCTGCAATTGAGAAACTTGATAATAATTCTAATTGTTTATCATGCTGATAAACATAGTTCAGAACAGACATAAATAACTCTGCGCTCATTAAGTTATGCCGAGACAAACCAGAACCATCGGCTAAATAAGCATTTTCAAGGTCAACTCCCTGTGCAAGCAAAATATCAGTAATTGCTTGGGCACCGTTTCTAAAATTTCCAGCACGCTGAAAATAATGAGCGCCTATTGTTTTGAACACACTATCGGCTATCAAATTATCAGACTCTTTCATCATTTTATTTAATAAGTCACTAAGTTTAGGTGACTGATACTGCGCTAGCACATCAAGATTATTTTGTAGCTCCTTATTGCTTTCTAAACGTACTTCTCCCATTAAAGTTATACCTAAGTTTTGTAACTCTTTAGCAATGATTTTTGTCGCGTATTGAAACGGATCATTAACCGCAAAGGCTAAACCAAAGGCACGCTTTCTCGGTACCATACAGCCCCATAGATGAAAATTATTTTGGCTATTACGAGTGACTTCAAGAGCACAAAATTGTTCATCTCGTTGTGTTTTAGTTACCACATCAACATTTGCAGTTATCTCAACTGGCTCATAGCTCGGAATAAAAAGCGTTGCTTTTTGCGCTTCTGGCGTTTTCAGACTCAAGTTGCCTAAGACACAGTTATTATTAACAATAATTGCATTTGCAGGTGCGGTATAACAAACACCTAGATCATTCCACGCCTGACCGTTACTCCATTGGTAACCATTAAAATGAGAATCATTGAGAATAAAATCCCCGCCTATCTTTTTGATACCGAGCTTTTTTAAAGACAGTAGCATCTCAATCAGGTTTTGACGTTTTAACGTTGGATCTCCGACAAAATGCAGGCTTAAATCACCTGCATATTGATTATTTTTAATATTAGATAAGGAGCCAGTCAGCAAAGTTTGATATCTAAAATCACCACCTAGATATAATTTAGCGACTGTTGCTGTTAAAAGCTTCTGCATGCTCGCAGGAGTACGCAGGGTTTCTGATTGATACTGTGTAATAACACTCTGTTTATTAGCGTCAACTACCATATAAGAAAGCTGTGTTCCCTTAGGCAATAAAGCATGTAAAGACTGCCACTCATTTGCACTACTATTAACACTATAAAAAATTGAAAGCACTAACATTAAACGTATCAACATGAAAAATATCCACAAATAAAAAAACTCATCATAACCCTGATTTAAAGTGAAAACACTTAAAGAATGCCAGCAGTTTTAGTCACCAATAATTAACGCTAAACTATCACGCAATTTGTATTACTCACTTTGCATATTGGAGTCTCAAGGGTATAATTCAGCATCTTCTCAGGCGAACCATGAGTCTAAAATAATGAATAACCCTTTATATCAGCAGAATATTATTTCCATTGCAGATCTTGCCCGTAGCGACCTCGAACTTATTTTACAAACCGCCCAATCTTTGAAACAAACCCCACAACCAGATTTACTTAAAAACAAAGTTATTGCGAGCTGTTTTTTTGAAGCCTCTACACGTACCCGATTATCCTTTGAAACAGCGGTACAGCGTTTAGGAGGAAGTGTTATAGGCTTTGATAGTGGCGGTAATACTTCGCTTGCTCAAAAAGGAGAGACACTTGCTGATTCGGTAAAAGTAATTAGCTCCTATGCTGACGCATTCTTTATGCGCCATCCACAAGAGGGAGTCGCTCGCTTGGCTTCTGAGTTTACTGATATTCCAGTGATTAATGGCGGTGATGGTGCAAATCAACATCCAACTCAGACATTATTAGATCTTTTTACCATCTATGAAACCCAGGGAACTCTAGATGAGCTTAATATTGCTTTTGTAGGCGATTTAAAATACGGACGAAGCCAGTGCATTCTCTTGCCCAAGCCCTGTCTCTTTTTAACTGTAAATTATTTTTTATCTCTCCTGAAGCGCTAGCGATGCCAGATTATATTCTTGAAGAACTCGCTGATAAAAACATTCGTTACTCAGTACATGCAAGTATTGAAGAAGTGATCGACTCATTAGATATTTTATACATGACCAGAGTACAAAAAGAACGCTTTGATGAAACTGAATATCAACATATGAAATCTTCATTTTTATTAGATGCAAGCATGCTTAATAGTGTTCGTGATAACTTAAAAGTATTACATCCGCTACCACGTATTGATGAAATAGATAAAAATGTTGATGCAACGCCCTACGCTTATTACTTTGAACAGGCCCAGAACGGGGTGTATGCCCGACAAGCGCTGTTAGCACTACTATTATCGAACCATTTTAAAGCGGAGGCTAAATAATGATCCCTAAATTACAGGTTGAAGCCATTCAGAATGGTTCTGTTATTGACCATATTCCAGCTCAACAGGGAATAAAAATATTAAAGTTTTTTAAACTTGCACAGGCAAATGCAAAAATTACCGTCGGACTAAATTTAAATAAAAATAACGGCCAACGCAAAGACCTGATTAAAGTAGAAAATACATTTATTAATGATGAGCAAGCGAACCAATTAGCTTTATTTGCACCAGATGCAACAATTAACCTAATTGAAAACTTTAAAGTTGTGAATAAATTTAAAGTACAACTTCCTGAGGCATTTGTTGATGTTTTAGTTTGTCCGAATAGCAATTGTATTACCCATAACGAACCGGTTAAAACAAAGTTTTATGTTAATAAAAGACAACAACTAAAACTGAAATGCCATTACTGCGAAAAATCATTCGATCATTCATTTTTTAATGAATTAGATTAGTTAACCTAGTTAAAACACATGCTGTGGTAAAGACAGCATGTGTTAATTCCCCCTCTTTTCTCTAAGATACAAATGAATTACCCAATTTATTTATTATTGTTAATTATTTTTTGACCTAGATACAAGGATGACCCGATATTCCTGTTCCTCTGAACAAAGCACCTTGAGGTCGTATAGGTATCAGTTTATACTCGATTCATTACTTCAAATTATAAGTGAGCCACCCATGGATTATAATACTTCTTTACTATGCGACATTTATGCGGAAACCGTTGATGTTGTTGAGCCCCTACTCACTAACTTTGGTGGGCGTAGTTCCTTTGCGGGCGAAGTCGTTACCATTAAATGTTTCGAGTCTGTCGGATTAATTTATAAAGTACTTGAAGATAACGGAGTAGGTAAAGTATTACTCGTTGATGGTGGTGGTTCACTGCGTCGTGCTTTAGTGAATGCAAATATTGCCGAACTTGCTGTAGAAAATGGTTGGGAAGGAATAGTTGTTAATGGTTGTATTCGAGAAGTTGATGCGCTTGAAGAATTAGATATCGGCATTCAAGCGATCACTGCAATTCCGGTTGGTGCAGAAGATAACGAAATTGGTGAGATTAACGTTCCTGTAAACTTTGCTGGTGTTAGCTTTTTACCTGAAGATATTCTTTACGCAGATAGCACTGGTATTATCATCTCCCCAGAGCCACTAGAGCTTGACGACCTTGATGAGATAGACGACGAAATCTAGTTGTTCGCACAAACAAAAAGCCCGATGAATGTAAATATTCATCGGGCTTTTTTAATGCCACCAAATCAAATAAAAGACTACATTGTTTGCTCAGCTTCTTCTATTTTACCCACTAGAGTACTTAAGCGAGACTGCCATTGCTGGTGCTCTTCTGTCAACTTAGTATTATTAGCGGCTAATGCCTCCGCTTTTTCTGTTAAGCCTTTATTTGCTTCTCTTAGCTCTTCAACTTCCATCTGTAATAAAGAGATAGTATCGACTGCATTCTGAATTTTACTTTCTAATTTTTCTAACAACTCTAATGTCATGGACTTGCCCTTCCTTAAGATTTATAACGTCTTACTAATCCAGTGAGAATAAGCATTCCAGCACGCTTATTCAACCATTGTTTTTGATTTAGGAAAATAAAAGCGAATATGATGCGCTTTTACTTCATTTTTAACCATTATAGGCGTTATCATTGATGATTAAATAATAATAACAAATGAATTAAGAAAGTAATCAGTCATGCTTGTTAAGGCTATCCCTTATTGTGTTGTGAGTGCTGAAGTGAGAACAACTATCGCCGACAACTCACGGCTTGTTAGTAATAGTGTTTCCTGAGCAATAACTGTGCATTGTTTAAATTCATTTGTTATAACGGCTAAAGATGAGGAACAAATGAGTAGTTTACTTAAACTTGGAAAATACCAGCATTATAAAGGCAACTTCTATCAAGTAGAAGGTATTGCCACGCACAGTGAAACAGAAGAAAAAATGGTCCTTTACCGCCCTTTATATGGCGAGCAAGCTTTATGGGTTAGGCCACTCGATATGTTTACCGAAGAAGTAAATATAAACGGGGAAGTTAAACCCCGTTTTGCATTTATTGACTAAGTAACTTCAACTCTGGATAAGCTAAAGGATATTGAACTATTATTTACGGCCATTATCTAGAACTGAAGTTAAATATTCTGTTCCATGGTCATAGAAGGCATCTCGCAGGATGGTTTTCCAACTACTTTAGCGGGAACCCCTGCCACTGTGGTATGAGCAGGAACAGATTCTAATACCACAGCGCTGGCACCTATTTTAGCGCCAACACCTATTTCAATATTACCTAAAACCTTTGCGCCTGCGCCAATCATAACTCCTTCTCGTATCTTAGGATGACGATCACCACAATCTTTTCCAGTACCACCTAACGTCACCCCCTGTAATAAAGATACATTATTTTCTATCACAGCGGTTTCTCCAACGACCACACCTGTTGCATGATCAAACATGATCCCTTTTCCAATGCGGGCGACAGGGTGAACATCGACACCAAATAGTTCCGAGCCTCGATTTTGTAAATATAATGCTAGAGGAATACGCTTTTGATTCCACAGCCAATGTGAAACTCGGTACACCTGAATGGCATGAAATCCTTTTAAATATAATAGCGGGATTGAATAATCTTCGACGGCAGGATCACGTTCCTGAACAGCAATAATATCCGTCATAGCCGCATTTAATATTTCAGGACATTTAATAAAAGCTTCTTCGATAACTTCACGCACTAAAATAGCTGGCATAGTGTGACTATCCAAGCGATTAGCCAGTTGATAACTTAAAGCCGATTTAAAACTTTTGTGATTTAAAATAGTGGAATGGAAAAAACTCGCAAGAATAGGCTCATTCGAAGAACTCTCCCAGGCCTCTTCACGTATTTTTTTCCATAATTTTTTCTGTTCAAAAACCATTAACTCTTATCCTTTCCGCTATTATCAGTTTGAATATCAATATTAAATCCTGATAGTTCCTCAGGAACTGTTGAAAGCGGATCTAAATGAATTAAAATATCTGCATTAGGGAAGTGTTTTTCTAATGCTTCATCTAATATATCTGCTTTTTCATGTGCTTCAAATAACGTTTGATTATCATCTAATTCAAGGTGTAACTGAATAAATTTAGTATTGCCTGACTGACGAGCTCGCAAGTCATGCACTCCCCGTACACCTTTTATTTTATAGGCTTCTTTGATAATTAACTCTTCTTCAGAAGAAGGTATCTGCTTATCCATTAACGCATCAACCGATTGAGAGCCAATTTCCCATGCGCCGTGTAATATATAAAAACTCACCACAATGGCAAATAAGCCGTCCGCCCAGTGCCAACCAATTGCCGCTAAAATAAGTGCGAACAATACAGCGGTATTCATAAAAATATCTGTTCGATAATGAAGAGAATCCGCTTTAATCGCGACACTATCTGTTTTCTTAACAATGTTAGTTTGAAAAATAACTAATGCGATAGTAATTAATACAGAGAAAATCATCACGCCAATACCCACATTAGTAGCTACGATTTGATGACCATTAACTAATGAAGAAATCCCCGTTAACATTAACAGTATTGATGAACCAGAAATGAAGGCGACTTGTGCTAATCCAGCTAAACTTTCCGCTTTGCCATGACCAAAACGATGCTCGTCATCGGCGGGCTGAAGCGCGACTTTGATTGCAAAAAGATTAATAATTGAAGTGGTCACATCCATTATTGAGTCAGTTAAGGTAGCTAAAATACTCGATGAGTCCGTCATGAACCATGCCATTAACTTAACAATAATTAATAAAGAAGCCACTACAATTGCGGCACGTCCAGCAAGATTAACTAAGCGAGCGTACTCTTCCTTGCTTATATTTGTTTGCAAAATAATGCCTTAATTTTTTATATATTAAGCGCTTATTATAACCCTGTTGCCATCACAGATGCAAAATCCAAGTAGCCTTAATACGGTTAATATACTTAGCAAACCAAAGTTAATAGCGGAACTATTGTGCTTATTAAAAAAGACGTTTTAAGAGCTAAAATAAAAAATAGCTCAGATTAACTTGGCAATCAGCTATCGATACATTTACAATTCTCGGATTTAGTTTATTTAAAGTCGAGAAACTCATGATTGAAATTGCACTGTACGAACCAGAAATCCCACAAAATACCGGTGCGATTATTCGTTTATGCGCCAATACAGGTTGTGTTTTACATTTAATTGAACCATTAGGTTTTGATTTTAATGAAAAAGAGTACGTCGTGCTGGACTTGATTATCATGAAATAGCAAATATCCAGCATCACAAAAATTATCAAGAATTTTTAAAAACAGTGCAGGGAAAACGAATCTTTGCTTGTACCACTAAAACAACAACCTTTCATAGCAATGCCAATTTTGAAAGTAATAATATTTTATTATTTGGCCCTGAAACACGTGGTTTACCAAGTGAAATTTTAGAAGCTTTACCTTTAGAGCAAAAATTGCGTATTCCAATGCAACCAGAAAGTCGTTCGATGAATCTCTCTAATGCGGTATCTGTTTTTGTTTATGAAGCCTGGCGGCAACTTGATTACACAGGTGCGGTATAAACAACATGGCTACAATCTAGGAGAAAGCACCTTTTAGCTTTCTCCTGCAACCTGTAATAATTCTATTAATAATTGCACACTACGATTACCTCTAAACTCGTTAACATCTAAACGATAAGCGCAAAAACCTTCTTGCACATTGGGTTTGGCCATACCTTTAAGTCAACATTAAATGCAATCGCATCAATTGCCTTACCATCTATTTCCAAGATCATTTTAAGGTGCTTTTCACCCACTAAACGTTGCTGTAATAGTTTAAACTCTCCGTGAAATAATGGTGCAGGAAAGGCCTGCCCCCAGGGGCCCGCTTCTCGCAACTCATGGGCTTGCTCTAGGTTTAATTGTTGAGCATTTAATTGTCCATCAGACAGTAAAACGTTAGTTAGCGTAGCTTCTTCAACCTGGTCTTCCAGCACCTTATTTAACGTCTCACGGAAAATATTAAAATCTTTTTCTTTAATCGACAATCCAGCGAGCCATTGCATGGCCACCAAATTTTATTATTACCCCAGCTATTTTTTTATCCACAAGATCTAATATATCGCGAATATGAATACCAGGAATGGATCGTGCAGAGGCTTTTATCTCACCTTGGTCTCCCTTAGCAAACACAAAGGTTGGACGGTAATAAGCTTCTTTAATGCGTGAAGCGACTAAACCAATCACTCCTTGGTGCCATTGCGCATCATATAGGCAGATAGCATGTGGGATGTTATTTTCGTCAAGCTTTAAACTAGCTAGTGTTTTGAGTGCTTCAGCCTGCATGCCTTGTTCAATCTCGCGACGTGACTGATTCAGTGCATCAAGCTCATTTGCCATCACATTAGCTTGCATGGGGTCATCACAGAGTAATAATTCAACGCCGTAACTCATTTCATCTAAGCGCCCTGCGACATTTAACCTTGGACCCAATGAAAACCCTAAATCACTCGCGACTAATTGCGCTTGATTGCGTTTGGAAACACTCACTAAGGCACTAATACCCGGACGACAAATCCCTGCACGAATTCGCGCTAATCCCTGTTGGACTAAAGTTCTATTATTGGCGTCTAATTGCACCACGTCGGCAACGGTACCTAAAGCAACAATATCTAAAAGACTGGCTAAATTAGGTGTCGCTTGGGTAAAATAATGGCGTTCCGACAGATAACTTCGAAGTGCTAACATCAGATAAAAAGCAACCCCCACCCCAGCTAAGTTTTTGCTTGGAAAATGGCGACCAACTTGATTTGGGTTAACAATCGCATCGGCATCGGGTAATTGTTCAGCAGGAAGATGATGATCAGTAACAAGTACTTGAACACCCCGTTTCTTTGCATGTGCCACACCAGCAATACTAGAGATACCGTTATCAACCGTCATAATGATCTGCGCACCTTTGGCAATAGCAAGGTCAACGGTTTCAGGTGTTAAACCATAACCATAATCAAAACGATTAGGAACAAGATAATCTACATTGCTAAAACCAAGAGCTCGAAAAGCTAGCATGCTCAGTGCCGTACTTGTTGCACCATCGGCATCAAAGTCACCAACAACCACTATTTTCTTTGAGGATAATAAAGCTTGATAAAGTAGCTCACAGGCACTATCAATGCCTTTTAATTGTTTCGCATGCAATAAAGTTTTAGTGCTGTTATCTAATTCACTCGGATCTTTAATACCACGATTCGCATAAAGTTGTTTTAATAATGGCGAGCAAGATAAGGTCAGAAAACCAGGGTCTACGTAAGCTCTATTTTTGACTTGGATGGAAGACATAACAAACTGCACTAATTAATTAAAAGTATTAGTGCAGTTTATAGGAAAAGGAATTTCTTGTAACTATTCTGTGCTTTTTGCACAAAACATTATTACAAATTAGCCTTGAATTTTTGCAATAGTCGCTAGCAAGTTACCCACAGGTAAATACCCTGGCTGTAACGAACCATCTTCCAATACTATAGATGGTGTTCCTCGTACACCAAAGAATTGTCCAAGCTCATACTGCTCTTTTACGCTATTCTCGCGACTTTTATATTCCACTTTTTGGCGTGACTTTCCTTTATCCATAGCTAGTTTAGGGTCATCAGCACACCAAATAGATACCATTGATTGATAGGTAGCAGAGTTTAATCCTCCACGAGGAAAAGCAAGGTAACGCACGGTAATACCATTATTATTATAATCTGCCATTTCCGAATGTAATTTCTGACAGTAACCACAGCTAATATCAGTAAACACTGTGACCACATGCTTTTCTTGCTCAGCCTTATATACAATCATATCTTTTTCAAGAGACTTCAATTTGTCTTTACCTAAAACAGCTGAGCTTTTCGCTGTTATATTTTCCATTTGATTATCAATATCGTAAATACTACCGCTCACAAAAAATTGTGTGTCTTTACTGACATAATAAACACCTTGATTTGTTACCACTTCATAAAGACCATCAATAACAGCGGGAGAAATTGATTTAACAGAAATGTCTAATGAGCTTATTTTTTGTGTTATTTTTTCAATAACAGCATCATCTATAGGCGTCGCTGTAGTTGTAAATGAAAAAGTACTAAAAGCAACAAATGCAAGGGCACCTATAAAACGTTTTTTAAGAAAAGTAAATTGCATAATATAAACCTATTTTCAGCAAGTAGAGTATTTCGATTATGCCTTACAACCAGTCAGACACAAAATTTAATAAGATGAATTTTGAGCATAATTTTAAAGCCCATATAAACGCTAATGTTTACTAAAACATAGAAGCTTTACAGCTTATCTTAACAGAACGACTTTTTAAGACTTTAATTTCATTTATTAAAAAATATTAGAAAAATAAACTTATTCCTATTTTATTCAAAATTTAGATGTTTGATTAAGCTCTTGGATGATGTTGTTCATGTAAGCTTTTTAAGCGGTCCTGTGCAATATGGGTATATATTTGTGTTGTCGAAAGGTCACTGTGGCCAAGTAACATCTGGACGACACGTAAATCAGCACCATAATTAAGTAGATGTGTTGCAAAAGCATGGCGTAATACGTGTGGAGAAATCAACTCTTTGTCGATCATACAAACATGAGCATAAAACTTGATACGATGCCAAAAAGTTTGCCTCACCATGGCATTACCTCGGCGGCTTGGAAATAAAATATCACTACTTTGACCATTTAATAATTCACTGCGCACTTCATTGATATATCTTTCCACCCAATAGTTTGCCTCTTCTCCCATTGGTACTAAGCGGGTTTTATTACCTTTACCAGTAATACGTACTACTCCTTGTTGTAAATTAAGCTCTTCCGTGGTTAAAGCTGTTAATTCTGAAACGCGCAAGCCTGTTGCATATAATAATTCCAGCATAGCTTTATCTCGAAACTGCACAACATCTGATATATCAGGACTTGATAATAAGGCATCAACTTCAGATTCAGACAAGGATTTAGGTAATGGTTTAATGGTTTTCGGACTTTGTAATTTTGCACTGGGGTCATCTTCACGTGACTTTTCACGACACAAAAACTGAAAGTATCGGCGTAAAGCACTCATCAAGCGCGCTGTAGAACTATTTTTATACTCAGTATCGCTGTTTAAACGGAAACTAAAATAATCACTTAAATCAAGGTAACTTGCTTCAGCTAATACTATGTTTCGACTATTTAAATAATTTTCAATTAAGCAAAGGTCGAAGCGATAAGAAGCCAGTGTATTTTGTGATAACCCTCGCTCTAGCCATATTGAATCTAAAAATTGATCAATTGTTAATACTGTCATTACATTCCTATTTTTGTTTTATATAAGGCTCTAGCAATCAATAAACCTTGCCTCAGCGTTGAAAGTCCTGTTTTAAACGACTAAACTGCTTTTCTTTATTCGAACTAAGCATCTATCACTTAGCTCAGAGCATTCATTAACGTTTTGAAATCACGCTTATTTAACGGCAAAACGTAAATTTTATTTAAGGTTTAACCAAATGAAAATTGGCTTATTTTACGGTTCTAGTACTTGCTACACAGAAATTGTAGCGGAAAAAATTCAAGCCTTTATTGGTGAGGAACTGGTCGATATTTATAACATAAAAGACTCTGGCCTGAGTAAAATAAACGACTACGATATTCTTATTTTTGGTATTTCTACTTGGGACTACGGTGAATTACAAGAGGATTGGGGAAATTTATGGGATGAAGTTTCTGGACTATCCGTTAATAATAAAATTGTTGCCATATTTGGTCTCGGTGATCAAGAAGGCTATGGAGAATGGTTTATTGATGCTGTTGGTATGTTACATGACGAAATTCAACCGCAAGCCCCCATCTTTATAGGACAATGGCCAATTGAAGGCTACCAATTTACTGAATCAAAAGCATTAGCTGAAGATAAAAAACATTTCTTAGGGCTGGCGATTGACGAAGATTCACAATATGAAATGAGCGATGAACGTATTGAGCAATGGTGCCTACAAATTTTGCAAGAAATACAAGATAAGATCTAACCAGATCAATTCTGTTAATTTATAACATCTCCATTACCTTTTACAATTTGGTTAAAAAACAACTTCAACGGTCAATTTTTAACCAAAATTAGTGCTATACTCTTTTCTTTAGTGACTTTTGTCACACTTGCCAATTTACTTTTTAGTTATTTAATTACAGCATCGTTACTATTCTGATCCAGATCAACCATCTATTTAAGACTTTCGATAAGCTTACGATCCTAAAGGAATAGTCTTCATGAATGAAAAAATTATTCATGAACACTATTTAATATTTTAATAATTAACACTCATAACCGGAAGGGAGTAAGCCGCATTATGTCGGATGAAAAAACAACTAAAAGTTATCGCGAACTACATAAACCAGCAAGAGAGTTTGATTCTCGTTCTGATTATTTAGATAACGAATTACAAATCATGCAACCACGACGTTGGGGATTAAATTTACCAGGCCGTGACTTTAACTTTGAATGGGAAGATCTTGTTCCTGCGATTGCCGGAACAATTGGTATTATCGCGATGTACTCAGCTGTAATGATGTCTTGGGCTGATGGTTTAACAGAAGCTTGGCCACATATTACATTAGGTAAAGAGTTTGCGATTGAAGTTTCTCGTGTTGAGATGTTGATTCCTGCTTTACTTTTCTGTGTTATCGCCTCTGGCTTTTTAAACCCGCGTGCAAACCTTGCTGGTAACCACGGCCCAATGATTCCGTTAATTGGAGCAATTGCATTAGCTGGAGCACATCCTTTAGCATTAGCATTGTTATTAGGTGTTTTTGGTTTATTACTAAGTTATTTCAAGGGTGGCTCTAAATTGGTTAATTTAACCAGTGAAGGTGTCGCTGGTGGTTTATTAGTATTCCTTGGTTTTACAGGTGCATTTAGCCAAATTGGTCAGATTCAAAATTGGGCGAAAGGCATTGATATGGGACACGTTGGTTTAATCGTCCTAGCTGTTAATGTTGTGTTATACGCTTTTCTTGCCAAAATCAATAAGCGTTGGTTAGCTATCCCCGCCTGTGCTATCACAGGGTTATTAATTGCATTAGCTTTTGGCGCTGGTTTTGACTTAACCTTTACAACTGAAACAGGTCTTCCAAATCTAAACCCTGTTTATTGGTGGGGAAGTACAACTGAAGGTTGGATGCTTGGTTTACCAAACCTACAACACTTTATTGCTTCACTACCCTTCGCTATTTTAGCGGTTGCTATGTGGTCACCAGACTTTTTAGGTCACCGTATCTTCCAAGAACTTAATTACCCAAGAAATACTGATAAAGTGTTAATGGATGTTGATGATACAATGACCACTTGTTCAATTCGTCAAATCGTTGGTACTGCGGTAGGTGGTGGTAATATCACTTCTTCATGGGGTACTTATATGATCCCAGTCGCTATTGCAAAACGCCCTATTCCAGCGGGTTCTATTTTACTAGGTACTTTATGTATCATCATTGCTATCCTTGGTTTCCCAATGGATGTAGCAGTATGGCCTCCAGTAATGCGAGTTGCTCTGTTAGTAGGTGTATTCTTACCTCTATTAGAAGCTGGTATGCAGATGATTAAAAACACTAAAGACTCCCAGTCTGCGGGTATTTGCATATTCTCTCGTCGCGGTATTTAACCCAGTACTTGCTTGGGCTTTAACTATGTTCCTTGATAATAATGGTTTAATTGGTGATAAAGAACGTGCACAAAAACTATCTTTCATCGATAAAATTGTTATTCCATGTGGTGTATTAGTTATCTGTTTACTAGCAATGCTTGCAGTGGGTATGTTTGAAGCTAAATATGGTATTCCTGCTTTATTATAAATAGAATTCTAATCTATTTATTAGGCGCTACTTATAGCGCCTTTTTTGTATATGGAAGACAAGCTGTTAGTGGTTAGCTGTCAGCAGTCAGTAAAATCAACTTCAAAATCAACTTTGCCCATCATTGTTAAATATACCCAGAGGCTTTTTGAAAACAATTTAGCTCAAGTTATTGTGTAACGTAACCACTGGCACTTTTATGACTAACATAAAAAACGCAACTCAATGGTCGCGTTTTTTTACTGATAACTAAAAGTCGTTGAAAAGCTATACAGTAGCGAGCCTCTAGCTTCGAACATCGATACCTAATCCTACAAAACTCATAAACTGTAACCTGTGTTCGTAACTCGTAACTCGAACTGACAGCTTATTTTTAAGCGCTTAATTCAATAATTAAGTCATCGTCAATCTCTTGCAGAGCTTCAACAACTGCACTTTTATTAAATTGCTCATCCACCACTATTTTAAAGTGACTTGTGAATAAGGTCGCTCCAATCGCAGAAACACCGATTCGATTACACTCCATATTATCAACTCGAATACTATTATCGCTCAGTACTTGAGTAATATGGCGCACTAAACCAGGTCTATCTTTACCATCAATATTAAGGTCTAGTGGTGTCGATTTTTCATGGGTTACTGTACCCAGATTAACCGAGTCAACATTAATACCTAGTGCTTTAAATTGGGTAATTAAGGTTTCGGCATTATCTGCATCTATTTCAATTTTAATTAATCCAGCTACATAATTGTCAATATGGCTAATTTTACTATTTAACCAAATGCCTCCTAACTCATGTGTTTGATCGGACAGTATTTTAATTAAATCGCTTTGGTTCGAACCACTGACCGTTACCATTATTTGAATATTCATAAACTCACTCCCAAGATCACAGTGACAACACGAAATTTGTTTTTATTTTTAAACCAAGGAACGTCTTCCTTATAATTTAATTGTAAACTACTAATGAAATAATAGTTAATGATTGAAACTAAACAAAAAACTATTGGCGTCACGAATATGCTAAATAAAAATAATTAAAGCACTTAAATTGATCAAAAAATGAAAAGAATTAGCAACAATCTGTAACAATATTTATTAAATAAGCAACATTTAAGCGAGGAAACTGAAATTTTTCAATAAATCTGTAATAAAATTACAACTTAATTCGTGTTTTTGACTTACATCAAGTTTATTGCAGAATCATTTGTTAGACTGATTTTGTACCAATAACTGAACAGGCAAAAAAAGTTTTACTGCTATAACGATAAATAAGTGAGAAGAAAAAACGTAACAAATATTATTACGTAGTCAAACTTATATTTATTGTTTTCTCAGTATAATATGGTAATAATTTGATACAACTTATTTTGCATTTTAGCTATGCGAGTAAGCAATAAAGTGCTTGCAATACGGCTCCCAGTGGATGTTTTTCTTCTGGTCTGAGCGCCAGACTGTAGGCAAGGTTGCAAGGAACTATTTACAAGAGCTAAACGGCATTATGATTTAATTGGTTGCTATTTGAGACATAACAAATTGTGACGAATTAACAAGAATACAGCATTGGGTTATTAATTTTATCTCCAACGCAAAAAATTTTTATACATTATTTTTAATCTCTAACTATCAAGGTAAATCTTTATGACAAAACTTAACGAAGACTTTACAGCGACTTGGAATGGCTTTGCTGGTGATGCATGGAAAACTGAAGTTAATGTTCGTGATTTCATCCAAAACAACTACACGCCATTTGACGGTGATGAAAGTTTCCTAGCAGATGCAACTGAAGCAACAAATAAGCTTTGGGCAGATGTTATGGTCGGCATTAAGCAAGAAAACAGCACACATGCTCCTGTTGATTTTGATACTGATGTTGTTTCAACAATTACTGCACATGATGCAGGTTACATCGACAAAGATCTCGAAACAATTGTTGGCTTACAAACTGAAAAACCACTTAAACGTGCGATTATCCCAAATGGTGGTATTCGTATGATCGACGGTTCTTGTCAGGTATACGGTAAAGAACTTGATCCTGGTATTCGTCAAACTTACTCTGAGTTCCGTAAAACTCATAACCAAGGTGTATTCGATGTTTACACTGGTGACATCCTTAAATGTCGTAAATCAGGTGTACTAACAGGTTTACCAGATGCTTACGGCCGTGGTCGTATCATTGGTGATTACCGCCGTGTTGCACTTTACGGAATCGACTTCCTAATGGCTGAAAAAGCAAGCCAACATAAAAGCTTAGAAGCTGAATTGGTTGCTGGTACTTCATTAGAAGATACGATTAAATTACGTGAAGAAATTTTCGAACAGTACCGTGCTTTAGGTCAAATGAAAGAAATGGCGACTAAATACGGTAGCGATATCTCAGGTCCAGCTACAAACGCTAAAGAAGCGATTCAATGGACTTATTACGGTTACTTAGCGGCAATCAAATCACAAAATGGCGCGAGCAATGTCATTTGGTCGTACTGCTTCTTTCCTAGATATCTTCATCGAAAAAGATTTACAAGCTGGTGTGATCACTGAAACTGAAGCGCAAGAGCTTATCGATCACCTTGTAATGAAGTTACGTATGGTTCGTTTCCTACGTACTCCTGAATACGATGATTTATTCTCTGGTGACCCAATCTGGGCAACTGAATCTATCGGTGGTATGGGTGTTGATGGTCGTACATTGGTAACTAAAAACTGTTTCCGTTTCCTACATACTCAATACACAATGGGTCCTTCTCCAGAGCCAAACATTACTGTTTTATGGTCTGAGTCTTTACCTATTAACTTCAAAAAATACTGTGCAAAAGTATCTATCGATACTTCTTCTATCCAGTATGAAAATGATGATTTGATGCGTACTGATTTCGATAACGATGATTATGCAATTGCATGTTGTGTATCACCAATGATTGTTGGTAAACAAATGCAATTTTTTGGTGCTCGTGCCAACCTTGCTAAAACATTATTATACGCAATCAATGGTGGCGTAGATGAAAAATCTAAAGCTCAAATTGGACCACGTCACATCCCAGCTATTACTTCTGAAGTATTAGACTTTGATGAAGTTTACAAAAACTTAGATGTATTCATGGACTGGTTAGCAGAGCAATATGTGACTGCACTTAACTGTATTCACTACATGCACGATAAATACAGCTATGAAGCGTCTCTAATGGCACTACATGACCGTGATGTATCACGTACTATGGCATGTGGTATTGCAGGTCTTTCAATTGCGGCGGATTCATTATCTGCAATTAAATACGGAACGGTTAAACCGATTCGTGATGAAGATGGTATTGCTGTAGATTTTGATATTTCTGGTGATTACCCTAAATTTGGTAACAATGAATCACGTGTTGATGATATTGCCTGTGAACTTGTTGAAAGCTTCATGAAAAAAATCAAAGCTCGTCCAATGTACCGTAATGCACGTGCAACACAGTCTATTCTTACTATTACATCTAATGTTGTATATGGTAAGAAAACCGGTAACACACCTGATGGTCGTCGTTCTGGTGCTCCTTTTGCTCCAGGTGCAAACCCAATGCACGGACGTGATGAAAAAGGTGCAGTTGCATCATTAACATCTGTTTCTAAACTACCGTTTGCTTACGCACAGGATGGTATTTCTTATACATTCTCAATCGTACCAAACGCATTAGGTAAAACAGATGATTCACAAAAAGCGAATCTTGCTGGCCTAATGGACGGTTACTTTAAGCACACACCTGAATTAGAAGGTGGTCAACACTTAAATGTAAACGTAATGAACCGTGATATGTTATTAGATGCAATGGAAAACCCTGATAAGTACCCTCAGTTAACAATCCGTGTATCTGGTTACGCAGTTCGTTTTAACTCATTAACAGCTGAGCAAAAACAAGACGTAATTTCACGTACATTTACAGCGTCACTTTAAAATATAAATATTTACAGGTAAAAAATTAACATTTGCCTGTTATAATAAAAAAGGTTTCATTCGCGAGGATGAAACCTTTATTTTTATGTCAAAAATAATTATATAATTAACGCTTTTCCTATGACGTTAATTACATAATTATTTTTAGGAGCTTCTAATGTCAGTAACTGGCCACGTCCATTCAATTGAAACATGCGGTACCGTCGATGGACCGGGGATCCGTTTTATCATTTTTTTACAGGGTTGTTTAATGCGTTGTAAATATTGCCATAACCGAGATACATGGGATCTTGAAGGTGGCAAAGAAATGACCGTTGATGAGCTGATGAAGGAAATTTTACAATACCGACATTTTATTAATGCGTCAGGTGGTGGTATTACCATTTCTGGTGGTGAAGCCATGTTACAGCCAGAATTCGTCAAAGCGATGTTTCAAGCCTGTCGTATGGAAGGTATCCATACATGTTTAGATACCAATGGCTTTGTACGTAAAATTGATGAAACAACTAAAGGTGTACTTGATGTCGCTGATTTAGTATTACTCGATATCAAACAAATGGATAACAAAAAACACATTGATTTAACCCATGTGAGTAATAAATACACATTAGAGTTTGCTAAATATCTGGCGCAACAGAAGCAAGCGGTTTATCTCCGTTATGTGGTTTTACCTGGTTATACGGATGACCTTGAAGACGTTCACAAACTTGGTCAGTTTATTGCGCCGATGAAAAATATTGAAAAAATTGAGCTTTTACCTTATCACGAATTGGGCAAGCATAAATGGACCGCGATGGGCGAAGTTTATCCCTTAGATGGTGTTAATCCTCCAAGCAAAGAAACCATGGAAGACATTAAAAATACGCTTCTACAATATAATGAAAATGTACTTTATTAAATTAATGACTGATAGGTAACATTGACCATGTCTGCATTTATATGCCCTCTTTGCCAAAGTCCTTTTTCACAACAAAAGAACACTCAAGTTTGTCAAAATAATCATCACTTTGACATCGCTAAAGAGGGCTACCTTAATCTGTTACCGGTTAATGCGAAAAACTCTAAAAACCCCGGCGATAATAAAGAAATGATGATGGCTCGTCGTAATTTTTTGAATAGTGAAGGTTATTTGCCTTTAGCTGAGAAATTAGCAGGATTAGTCAGTCAATTATTAGCAGAAAAAACCGAAGCAACTATATTAGATCTTGGCTGTGGAGAAGGTTATTACACTAACTACCTCGCTAATAACCTACCCAGCTCAACTGTTATTAATGCCTTAGATATATCTAAAGTAGCAATACGATATCGTCGCCAAACGTTATAAAAAAATAAACTTCTGTGTTGCTAGCGCCTATGATGTGCCACTTGCAGATGAAAGCATTGATGCACTTGTGCGCATCTATGCACCATCACTCGACAGTGAGCTTTTCAGGCTAATAAAAGCAGAGGGTTATTTAATCACAGTCACTCCTGCCCCAAGACATTTATTCGAGCTACGTGAAAAGATATACGAGCAAGTTAATGCTCATCCAACTGAAAATGAAACACCAGCTGGATTTAAAAAAGTAGAGCAAATAACACTTAACTATAAACTTGAAATTAAAGAAGAGCAGATCTTAAAAGATCTTATTCAGATGACCCCCTTCGCTTGGAAATTTAACCAACAAACAATGCAATCTTTGTTAGCAGAAAAAAATGGTCAATTGAGTGTGATTTCAATATAGAAGTTTATCAGAAATCAACACTTTAATTACACCAATTCGTTATTCTGTAAAAAGTTGTCACCTCCGCGTTTAAACGCGTTTTTCAATAGTAACGCAAGATCTAAATATCGTGGCCTTTGGGCCATGAGTCCATCTTTGTTATTACTATTATTTAATTTTTTCTATGGTACGCATACCAAGGTAATAATTGATTTGGCAACAAAGTCGACGATCGTTTGCCTAACCAATATAGCCCTTGAACCGGTAAACCAATTAAAAAAAGAATTAACGTTGCAGTCGCAGGCCAATCCAACATATTAGGGAAAAAGATATTAAAACTGATTATCAGCATAACAAAAGCAGGAATAACTTTAATTGCTAAACGAGTATAAAAAGCCACTTTACTATCGATAAATAGACAATTTAAGGTTTTTTGTTTAGGCCAGATTTTAAGATAAAAATCTCCTTGCCTGATAATAGAAAAAATATATCCAAGAGAATCCCTTAATATAAGAATAAACGAAATATATATTATAACACACAACCAAAGTTTAAATAATTAATAGAAAAAAATTGATTTTAAATAATTATTACCTAATTGCACTTTGTAATTTTATTACAGAAGAGTAATATAATAATACAATAACGAGAGGCGTCATATTATAGTCACTTTCACTGATCATACTCTCGACTCACTCACATCTTACTCTTATTAGATGTGTTACTAATTAACATTTAAAATGGAATATTTTTATGAGCAATAAATTAGTTCTTGTGCTTAACTGTGGTAGTTCGTCTCTTAAATTTGCTGTTATCAATGCAACTAATGGTGAAGAGATAATCAGCGGACTTGCCGAATGTTTTAACCTGCCAGATGCCCGCATTAAATGGACGATTGCAGGTGAAAAAGAAGCCATGCATCTTCCTTCAAATAGCGCGCACTCTCAAGCCATCTCTTACATTGTAGAAGAGATTATAAAAAAAGAGCAAGGTCTAGCAGAACAATTTGTTGCCGTAGGACATCGTGTTGTACACGGTGGAGAAAAATTTACTGAATCAGTGATTATTGACCCAGAAGTATGTAAGAGCATCAATGAATGTGCATCACTTGCGCCACTTCATAACCCAGTCGCTGTAATGGGTATTCGAGCGACACGTGCGACCTTCCTGAACTTCCTCAAGTTGCCGTATTTGACACAGCTTTCCATCAAACTATGCCAGCTAAAGCATTTCTTTATGCACTTCCTTACAACCTTTATAAAGAGAAAGGTGTGCGTCGCTACGGTATGCACGGTACAAGTCATTTATATGTTAGCCAAGAAGCGACAAAAGCACTTAACAAACCAGTTGAAGAAACTAACGTTATCACTGCACATTTAGGAAATGGTGGCTCAATTACAGCGATTAAGGGCGGTAAAAGTGTTGATACAAGTATGGGTATGACACCTTTAGAAGGCCTAGTAATGGGAACGCGTAGTGGTGATATTGACCCAAGTATTATTGAACACTTAATTACACGTGAAGGTTATACACTTTCAGGTGTAATGGATATGCTTCAAAAACAAAGTGGTTTATTAGGTATTTCTGGCGTATCAAGTGACTGTCGCGATGTATTAGAAGCAAGTGAAGAAGGTAATAAAGGCGCGATATTAGCGCGTGATATTTTCTGTTACCGTTTAGCAAAATATATTGCGACTTACGCAGTACCACTAGGTCGTATCGATGCACTTGTATTTACAGGTGGTATTGGTGAAAATGCCGATCAGATCCGTGAACAAGTATTAAATCAGTTAACAATTTTTGGTTACCAAGTTGATACAGAGAAAAATAAAGCAACAAAATTAGGTAAACAAGGTATTATCACCAAGGATAATTCACCACTTGCAATGGTTATCCCTACTAATGAAGAATGGGTAATTGCAAAAGATTCTGCAAATCTTGTTTCAGCTTAATATATAATTAAAATACTTTATTCGGGAAGTAGAATCACATAACTTAATAAAGCGGTCAAAATTTGTAAAAGTAAAAAAGCGAAACACCTATTCGCTTTTTCATTAACAAAAAACACCATTTATTGAGTGGATTGGTATCCTACTGCCCAACTCTTATTTACAACCTTATTTAAAAAAGGAATCGTCATGTCTCGCACAATAATGCTCATTCCCATCGGCTCTGGCGTAGGTGTTACCTCAGTTAGTCTTGGAATGGTTCGCGCAATGGAGCGTCAAGGGGTTGCAGTTAACTTCTTTAAACCAATTTCACAGCCTCGCCCAGGTGATGTTGGTCCAGAACGCTCAACAACAACACTTCGTAACGGCTCAACAATCAACCCACCAGAACCTTTCCCAATGAAATATGCAGAGAACTTGATTTCATCTGGTAACTCTTCAGAACTATTGGAAAACATTGTTGAACGCTTTAAAGAAGGGACTAAAGGTAGCGATTTAATTATCGTTGAAGGTTTAGTACCAACAGATAAGCATCAGTTTGCGAATGAGTTAAACTACAACATTGCTAAAGCATTAGGTGCAGAAATGGTGTTTGTGACTCACCCAAGCAATGATTCTTCACAGCAATTGAAAGAGCGTATGGAAATCGCTATTTCAACATTTGGTGGTAAAAACAATACACGTATCGCCGGCTGTATTATTAATAAAGTAGGTGCGCCGATTGATGAAAATGAAAAATCTCGCCCTGATTTAACAGAGATGTTTGATATTCCTGAAGGTTCTGTACACAACAACCTTGAAGTATTACAAATGTTTAGCAAAAGCCCATTGCCTATCCTTGGATGCATTCCATGGAGTGCAGATCTTATTGCACCTCGCGTGAAGGACCTTGCTGCACATTTACAAGCACAAATTTTAAATGTTGGTGATCTTGAAAACCGTCGCTTACACAGTGTTACTTTCTGTGCGCGTTCTATTCCTAACATGGTTGAACATTTTAAAGCTGGTTCAATGCTAGTAACCTCTGGTGACCGTAGTGATGTAATCATCGCGACTTGTTTAGCAGTAATGAATGGCATGAAAATAGGTTGTCTATTATTAACAGGCGATTACCCACCTGAAGAAGAAGTGATGAAGCTTTGTAGCCGAGCAATGGAATCAGGTTTACCGATTTTATTAATCAAGAGTAATACTTGGCAAACAGCACAACGACTACAAAACTTCAATATGGAAATCCCAGTTGATGACGTAGAGCGTATTGAAAAAGTTCAAGAATACATTGCAAGCCACATTGATAAGCATTGGTTAAATACATTAACTGAAGATTCTTCATTAACACGTCGTTTATCGCCACCTGCATTCCGTTACCACTTAACAGAGCTTGCTCGTAAAACTAACCAACGTATCGTATTACCTGAGGGTGAAGAGCCACGTACTATTCAAGCGGCGCTTATCTGTGCACAACGTGGTATCGCAAAACCAGTTTTATTAGGTAGCGCAACGGAAATTCATCGCGTTGCAACACAACAAGGTATCACCTTAACTGACGATGTAGAAATCATCGATCCAAAAGATGTACTAGAAAACTATGTTGCACCTATGGTTGAACTGCGTAAAGCAAAAGGTTTAACAGAAGTTGTTGCACGTGAGCAACTTGAAGATACAGTAGTACTTGGCACAATGATGCTAGCAGAAAATGAAGTAGCAGGTCTTGTATCTGGTGCCGTTCATACTACAGCGAATACAATTCGCCCAGCACTACAGTTAATTAAAACAGCGCCTGGTGCAAGTATCGTTTCTTCTATTTTCTTCATGTTATTACCTGATCAAGTATTGGTATATGGAGATTGTGCTATCAACCCTGATCCAACTGCAGATCAATTAGCCGATATCGCAATTCAATCAGCAGACTCTGCTATCGCCTTTGGTATCGACCCTAAAGTTGCAATGATCAGTTACTCAACGGGTGATTCAGGTGCAGGTAGTGACGTAGAAAAAGTACGTGAAGCAACTAAAATTGCACAGGATCGTCGTCCTGACTTATTGATTGATGGACCTCTTCAATATGATGCGGCTGTTATGGAAAATGTTGCAAAAAGTAAGGCTCCAAATTCTAAAGTAGCAGGTAAAGCAACGGTATTTATCTTCCCTGACTTAAACACTGGTAACACCACTTATAAAGCAGTACAACGTAGTGCTGACTTAATTAGTATTGGTCCAATGTTGCAGGGTATGCGTAAACCAGTAAATGATTTATCACGTGGCGCATTAGTAGACGATATTGTTTACACCATCGCATTAACTGCGATCCAAGCAACTCAAGCACAAGAGTTAGCGGCAAAAATTGGCAATAAAGAAAGCTAAAATTTACAATTTTTAAGCTACAATTTAAAAGCCCCGTTTGGATGAAACCAAACGGGGCTTTTTGTATTCCATAAAAACAAATTTTTATAACTGAATTAACACACACTTTAATCCACGATCTGGATTAATATTAATAAAGTGAGATTCAGGCTCAATGCTTGTTAGAATTTTTGCTTCTGGGCACTCAGAGTTTATTACTGAATGTAAAAATTCGAAATCAAGATCTGGTGAGTTTAAACATAAAAGAGCTTGGCCTCCTTGCGTTAATAACTCCGGTAAACGACGAATTATTTTAGGATAATCTCGCTTAATATTGACACTCCCCTTTTGTAATGAAGGTGGATCTGCAATGACAATATCATAAGGTCCTAAGCGTTTTACTTTTCCCCAGGACTTAAATAAGTCATGCCCTAAATATTTTATCTTGCTTAAATCATGTTCATTTAATCTATGGTTATCTCGGCCTACTGCCAAAGCGACTTTACTCATATCAAGGTTAACCACTTTATCTGCGCCACCAGCAACTGCTGCAACAGAAAAAGCGCAAGTATAGGAAAAAAGATTTAAAACAGCTTTCCCTGAAGCATTTTCTCGTAACCATTTACGGCCATTTTTCATGTCTAAAAAAATACCATAATTTTGATTAGTGCCTAGGTTAATTTTATATTTAAGCCCCATTTCATTAGACACAAAGTCAGTCTCAGTTTTTCCCCATAATACAAAGGTGGGTGCAAACTCTCGGCATCGATATTGAACTTGCACACTTGTTACATGGAAATTTATAGCTCGAAATTTAGTTAATAATGTTTCACTAAGTTGAGCTAACCACTGTTCGCTTTCTTCTTTATATAAAATAATTAAAACTACCGGAGACAACCAATCAATATTAATATGGCTCGTTTCCGGGCAGTGAAATCCTCTGCCATGGTATAAACGTTGTAATTCTGTTTCTGGTAAAGATTGAACCTCGGACCAATTAATTTTTTCTAATATATTCATTCTGTCTCTTCTGTTTTCTTAAGGCGTTGCTCAAGAATATTAATTTCTTCATCAGAGCTTAATAACATCGCAAACCAACGACCATCAGGGCTGTTTTCTAAAGCAAGTTTAAAAATCATCGTTAATGGCACGGATAATAACATGCCAACCATGCCTAATAACCACCCCCAAAAAATCAAAGATAAGAAAACAACTAGGGTCGATAAACCTAAACTGCGCCCCATAAATTTAGGTTCAATAACACTCCCCATTAATGTATTTACAGCAACAAATAAACCAATCACAAAAGTTGCAGGCACCCAGCCCAATTGTAAAAAAGTTAAAATAACCGCAGGAACAGTCGCAATGATAGAACCTATATTAGGAATATAGTTAAGTAAAAATGCCAACAGTGCCCACAGTACGAAAAAGTCGACCCCCATTAACCACAATACAAAACCGATGACTGCTCCAGTTGCTAAGCTGATCATGGTTTTTATTGCCATATAACGATTTACCAGATTTAAGAAATGATCTAATCGCTTTTCCGTTTCTGAAGAATCATCAAAAGCAACATGTAATTTCTTCGCGAATCCTTGTCCCTCGGACAACATAAAAACCACTGTTAATAACAGTAGAAAGACATTGCCAAGCACGCTACTAAAGCCACTTAATGTTGATGTTACTAAACTCATGACTTTACTAGGATCGAAATAAGCACGTATCTCAGTCATTGAAATAGAAATATTATGGCTTGCCATCCATTCAACAACCCATGATAGTTCATTAGCAAGCTGTGCTTCATAAGTGGGCAAAGTCGCCTAAAACCAGATACCGAACTGCCTACAACCCCACCGAGTACAATAAACATTGAAAAAATGAAAACAATGACCAAACCAATCGCTATACCACGAGGAACTTTTCTAGTTGTAAGCAGGTTAATAGCTGGGTTGCATATAATGGCAACAAATAATGAAAGTAAAAAAGGAACAACAATGGGAGCGACAACTTTAATACCCGCGAGTGAAATAACAATAGCGACAAAATAAAGTGCGGTACGGGCAGAAGCAGATATTGGTGACATAATGATTCCAGCAAATATATAGAGATAATTACCTTACAGGTAAAGTCCATTTTATTCATTATAAAAAGCAACAGTAAGCAACTCAATTTTATGAGGCTAATTTAGGTTAACAATTTAATTTTTAACAGTTAGGTAACAAAAGTCATAAATTAACCAACCACACTTTAATAAATACTACAATACTACTTATATGCAATATTCATAGATCGATATAAAAACGTGACGCAGATCACTCAATAAAAATCACCATCCCATTCGAAATGTGATTTCGATCAATACTAAGGAAATTACATATTCATATAATCAGTTTCGAAAGTGATTCAATAAGATCGGTTTTCAAAACAAAGCTCAATTTTATTAAAACATTTTTAAACTTTTTAATTTTATAAACCTTTGGAGAAAAATATGACAGTAAGTAATGTTGCTGAATTAGATGCGATGGTAGCACGTGTAAAAGCGGCTCAAAAAGAATACGCAACTTTTTCACAAGAACAAGTAGATAAAATCTTCCGCGCGCTGTCACTTGCGACTTCTACTGCTCGAATCGAGCTAGCTAAAATGGTCGCAACTGAATCAGGCATGGGCATCATGGAAGATAAAGTGATCAAGAACCACTTTGCTTCTGAGTTCATCTACAACAAATATAAAGACGATAAAACCTGTGGAATTATCGACCGCAATGACGAAGGCGGTACAATCACTATAGCAGAACCAGTGGGTATCGTTTGTGCAATCGTACCAACAACTAACCCAACTTCTACTGCTATTTTTAAAGCATTGATCTCTCTTAAAACACGTAATGGCTGTATCTTCTCTCCGCATCCACGTGCTAAAAATGCAACAAACTTCGCGACAAAAATAGTATTAGACGCAAGCAATTGCAGCGGGCGCTCCAAAAGATATCATCGGTTGGATCGATGTACCTTCTGTTGAACTTTCTAATAAATTAATGAAACACGATGACATCAACCTTATTCTTGCGACTGGTGGTCCAGGTATGGTTAAAGCGACTTACTCTTCAGGTAAACCAGCAATCGGTGTTGGTGCGGGTAATACTCCTGTTGTTATCGATGAAACTGCAGATATCAAACGTGCTGTTTCTTCAATTCTTATGTCTAAAACTTTCGATAACGGCGTTATCTGTGCATCTGAGCAAAGTCGCAATTGTTGTTGAATCTATTTACGACGAAGTTAAAGCTCGTTTCGCTAAATACGGTGCAGTGGTATTAAACAAAGCTGATGCTGAGAAAGTACGTAAAGTATTACTTATCGATGGCGCTCTTAACGCTAAAATCGTAGGTCAACCTGCATATAAAATTGCTGAACTTGCAAATGTTAAAGTACCTACTTCAACTAAGATTCTTATCGGTGAAGGCTTAGAAGCTTCATGGGATGACGAATTTGCTCACGAAAAATTATCTCCTACATTAGGTCTTTTCAAAGCGAAAAACTTTGAAGATGCAGTACGTCAAGCAGGTATCGTATTAGACATAGGTGGTGTTGGTCATACTTCAGTACTTTACACAGACCAAGATGCAAACGCAGATCGTATCGCATACTTTGGCGACAAAATGAAGACTGCACGTATTCTTGTTAATACGCCATCTTCACACGGTGGTATCGGTGACCTTTACAACTTCGAACTTGCACCTTCTTTAACATTAGGTTGTGGTTCATGGGGTGGTAATGCTATCTCTGAAAACGTAGGTCCAAAACACCTTATCAACAAGAAAATTGTAGCTAAGCGAGCTGAAAATATGTTGTGGCATAAACTACCAAAATCAATTTACTTCCGTCGTGGCGCACTACCTGTTGCAATGACTGATCTAGAAGGCAAAAAACGTGCATTAATCGTAACAGACCGTTTCTTATTCAATAACGGTTACATCGATGATCTTCGCGCTATCCTGAAAGAAAAAGGCATGGAAGTAGAAGTATTCCATGAAGTAGAAGCAGATCCAACATTAGCAGTGGTTAAAGCAGGTGCAGCTAGACATGTCTAAGCTACCAACCTGATGTGATTCTAGCTGTTGGTGGTGGTTCACCAATGGATGCAGACGAAAATCATGTGGGTAATGTACGAGCACCCAGAAACAGATTTCGAAGACCTATCAATGCGCTTTATGGATATCCGTAAACGTATTTATAAATTCCCTAAAATGGGTTCTAAAGCAGAATTAGTATGTATTACAACTACTTCTGGTACAGGTTCTGAAGTAACACCATTCGCTGTTGTTACCGATGAGCAAACAGGTCAAAAATACCCATTAGCAGATTACGAACTAACACCAAATATGGCTGTTGTTGATGCTAACCTAGTAATGGATATGCCTAAGTCTCTATGTGCTTTCGGTGGTTACGATGCTGTTACTCACGCAATGGAAGCTTATGTATCTGTTCTTGCAAATGAATATTCTGACGGCCATGCGTTACAAGCGCTGAAAATGCTTAAAGAATACTTACCTAGCTCTTATGCAAATGGTAAGAAAGATCCAATTGCACGTGAAAAAGTACATAATGCGACAACTATCGCGGGTATGTCTTTTGCAAATGCATTCCTTGGTGTATGTCACTCAATGGCACATAAACTAGGTGCTGAGTTCCACATTCCACATGGTTTAGCAAATGCATTATTAATTTCAAACACTATTCGTTACAACGCAACGAATAACCCAACTAAACAAACTGCATTCTCACAGTACGATCGCCCTAAAGCACGTGCTCGTTATGCAGAAGTTGCTGAGCACTTAGGTTTCCGTGACGGTAATACAGAAACTAAAATCAATGCATTATTAAATTGGTTAGAAGAGCTTAAAATTGCATTGGATATTCCATTATCAATCCAAGTCAGCGGGTGTTGATGAAGTCTGCGTTTATGGCTAAAGTTGAAAAACTAGCTGAAGATGCATTCGATGACCAATGTACTGGTGCTAATCCACGTTACCCTCTTATCGCAGAATTAAAAGAAGTATTAATCGCTTCTTACTACGGTAAAGCATACGCGGACGTATTAGATGCTCCTGCAGTTGTTGTTAAAGAAGAAAAGAAAGAAAAATAATATCTTTAAAATAACAATACACTAAATATTAAAAAGCCTGTTTTGAACAGGCTTTTTTTTGCAAAATTTATTTTAAAATTAAAGACCTAGCCAATTCTTCGACAAGAACTTCTTTCTACTAAGCAACATGGCACTATCACTTTTTTAGCCTGATTAGATAGCTTTTCATCCTTCATCACACCATCCAATAATAGTTTTGCCGATTCGATGCCAATATTATAGGAGTCTTGCTGTACAACAGTAACAGGCACTTTAAACATCTCTACCATAGGTATGTCATCAAAACCAAGCACAGAAACTTGTTCTGGCACGTCAATTTTAGCGACATTGAATAATTTCAGTAATTCAGTGGTGATAGGAAGATGCTGAGTAAAAAAAGCAGTAGGTGCATTTTCCATTTGTAAAAGTCGCAACGGTGAATTCTCAAACCCTGCATCTCTATCCCAATACTGTATTAAGGATTTATCTAAAGGGATTTGATTTAATTTCAAGGCATTAACATAACCTTGATAACGTTCAGACCTGGAAAGGTTTGCTTCAAATGATTGAGTGATAAAACAAATCCGTTGATGCCCCAAACCAATTAAATATTCAGTCGCCCTTTGTGATGCCTCTCGATCATCGGAAAGCACAATATGACTAAGAGAACTTTCGTATTCTAGCTGAAACTGCACAACGGGAAATCCTGTCTGCACATACTCATTAATCAATTGTAAATTTTTACCTGTCGAAGTAATAATGATGCCATCCACGCGCATTTGTCTGAGCGTTAAAAGCGAACGTTTTTCAACTTCTTCATCAAAATCAGTATTATAGATTAATACGTTATATCCATTTTTTACAAAAGTCATCGATTCCTCGTAAAATACGGCTGGTATTAAAACCAGTAATATCACGAACAATCACACCAATAGTTTTTGTTTTATCACTTTTTAAACTACGCGCAATGGGGTTGGGTATGTAATTTAAAGTCTCTACTGCATCCCGAATTCTTTCCTTCGTTTGCGTCGACATGTGGCCAAAACGGCCATTTAAATACTGCGAAACTGTACTTTTTGAAACATTTGCCAGTGTTGCTACATCGATAATTCTAATTTTACTCATACAATTTCATTATTTGTTAAGTGTATCAATTTATGTGATTGACATATTAATCAGATGTATTAACCTAGTCAAGTAAACCGATTTACTAAATCGATTTACTTTATTAGCTAAAAGAAAATAATAATTAAAAAATTAGCTAATTTAGTCATCGATTTGAAGAAAAATAGAATCAAATAAACCATTGTTGGAGTTAACGATGAAGATTAAAGAAATTAAAGTATTTGTATCTAATCCAGGAAGAAACTTTGTTACTGTAAAAGTGATTACAGAGGACGGTACTTACGGGGTGGGTGATGCAACCGTCAACGGCCGTGAATTAGCGGTTGTTGCCTATCTAGAAGAACACGTCATACCTTGTCTAGTAGGACGAGATGCTCATAATATTGAAGATATTTGGCAATATTTGTACCGTGGTGTTTACTGGCGAAAAGGGCCTATTGGCATGGCATCCATTGCCGCTATCGATATGGCTCTTTGGGATATTAAAGGTAAAGTGGCAGGACTTCCTGTTTATCAATTATTAGGCGGTAAATGTCGCAAAGGGGTTTCATTATATGCTCACGCTAATGGTGAAAATATAGAGGAGACATTAGATAAAGCACAGGAACATATTGAACAAGGTTTTAAAGTAATAAGATTACAAACCGCAGTTCCTGGTTTATCTGAGACCTATGGTATTTTAGGTGACAAAAAAGATTACTTTGAGTTGCAAGGTAATCGACCTCTTCCTCCAGAGCAAGAATGGTCAACGGCTAAATACTTCAAATTAGTCCCTGAATTATTTAAACAGGCACGTGAACGTTTTGGCAATGATATACATTTTACCCATGATGTTCACAGTCGCTTGACACCTATTGAATCTGCAAAACTAGGTAAAATGCTAGAAGAATATAACTTGTTTTTTTAGAAGACTCTTCAATGGCTGAAAACCAAGAAAACTATAAAATAATTCGTCATCACACTACTACCCCACTGGCGATTGGTGAAACCTACAATACCATTTGGGACTGTAAAGACTTGATGCAAAATCAGCTCATTGATTATATTCGAGCGTACCACGACACATGCAGGAGGGATCACAGGCGTTAAAAAAATCACCGATTTCGCCGCTATTTTCAACATCCGAAGTGCACCACATGGCGCACCAGATCTTTCCCCGATTTGCTTTGTCGCCCATATGCATCTTAATATCTCAACACATAACTTTGGTATTCAAGAATTTGTTGGTTTTGGCAACGAGCAATCTAAAAAAATATTCAAACACGATATGCGCCTTGAAAATGGCATGATCATGGTTAGTGATGCACCAGGACTAGGTATTGAGTTTGATGAAATAGAAGCTGAAAAATATGCTTATGTACGCTCATATCTTCCAGTTTGCCGTCTAGAAGATGGCACGGTATGGGATTGGTAATTAAATTACTAATCAATAAACATCAATAATCTTAAACGAAATATTTAAAAGAGGATTTGTAATGACTAAGAAACAAACGGTATTGGTTTTTGGAACAGGGTTTGCTGGCGAAGGACACGCTAAAGCTTTCCGCGACGCCGGCGCAGAAGTGGTTGCCATTGTTGGTAGAACATTATCAGTGGTTGAAGATGTGGCACAACGTCTCGACATCCCCTATTCAAGCACAGATTTAAAGCAGGCTTTAGAACAATGCAATCCCGATATTGTTGCAGTTGCAACGCCTGGTGGCGCACATGTTGAGCCAATTAAACAAGCGATTGAATTTGGTTGTCATATCTTTTGTGAAAAGCCTTTATCTGAAAGTGGTGACAGTGCTACTGAGCTTTACCAACTAGCCCTTGAAAAAGGTGTAAAAACAGCGTTTGTTGCCAGCTTCCGCTATATGCCTCGTATTATACAAGCGAAGCAATTAATCGCATCAGGTGCGATTGGTGAGCCATTAGAAGCAGAATGTATTTCACATTTTAACCTAGATAAAAATATTCCCTTTGGTTGGTCACATACAATAGAAAGTGGCGGAGGACGTTTAAATAACAACTTCACACATATGCTTTCAATTGTAACTTCAGTACTTGGAGAAACCATCATTTCTCTTGAAGGTGAAGTACGAAACGATATGCCACAAGCGCCTGTTGTAGAAGGTGTTCATAACTTCATGCAACGCCGTAACTATATTCCTGAAGACATTAACTCTCCAGATTTAAAATGGAAGGACTGTAATGTTGAATGGTCTTATACCGTGATGATGCAAATTGAAAGCGACTACCCTGCTAAACAGCCTGTGTCAGTATTAATTAAACACGGCGGATTAGTGCCTCGATTTAATGAAGATCATTTAGTGTTTCATGGCAGTAAAGGCTCTATTTACATCAAAGGTAATTACGGTGCAGGCCCATTGTATCTTTGGGATGAGAAAAAAGAATGGAATGAAGTTGAGCTTCCTACTACTATTAGTGAATCACTACCAGATATTGCCGATGATACTCAAAGAAGTTGGACGCATTTAGCAACACAAATGGTTAAAGATTTAAATGGCGAAACAGTTGAACCATATCAAACCTTTAAAGATGGCTCTGAATACCAAGTCATTATTGACAAAATCAGAGAGAATGGTCTTTAAAATTGTTTGCTGTTAATCACTAACACATGAAACATCGCTAAGAGTTTGAAATACCGACTATTAGCGATGTTTTTTATTAACTTTTCCTTTACGATGTTTGAGTAGCAGGCACTCCCCACTTTAAAACATTCACTTCATTACCAGCCTCTGGATGTCTTGGAATATTCACCGATAACATCAGAGAAACAACCGCCATCAACGCGCCAAGTATAAACACCAAAGCAGGAGAACTCATCCAGATGACACCAAAAGTAACTGGGATAACAACCAGCTGCAATGTGATTAATAGTAAAACTAACACCCGCTGTGGATGCCATATCAGCTGGATCAGCTATTTTTTGAAAATAGGTTTTTGTTGCTAATGCAAGTGCAAAAAATAAATGATCAACCACATAAAGCCCAGCGACCCAGTGTGCCGACTCAACAAATGCGTAACCAACAAATACTAAAATAAGCCCGGTATACTCAACAAGTAGCGCTTTACGCTCACCAACAATGCCAATAAACTTGCCTATTTTTCTGGCAAACAAGAAATTAAATAAATAATTAATTAAGAAAAGTAATGTCACATCTGCGGCGGAATAACCAAACTTTTGCACCATTAAAAAGCCAGCAAAAACAACAAAAATCTGACGTCTAGCGCCACTCATAAAGGTCAAAGCGTAATACAACCAATAACGTTTACGTAAAATAAGCTTCTTGTTTTGCTGGGTTTTTATTGAAAACTGTGGAAATGTCAGTGCAGTGCCATCAGTAATATGAATGCAGTGCCTCCGGTTAATAGATAAATCCATTGATAATCTAGTTTAAACACTTCCAACATCACCCATAGAGCACCGTAAGTTATTAATGATGCAAAGGCTCCTACTGAAATCATTCTACCTAACATCTCTGGTGCATCCTCCTTTGAAATCCACTGCAAGGATAGAGACTGCTTCAGAGTTTCAAAATAATGAAAACCTATCGACATTAACAAGGTCGTGCCTAACAAACCAAATAAAGAGGGAAAGAAACCAGTAATCCCCACACCGATGGTTAACATAGCTAAGGAAATCACCATAAAACAGTCGCTCTTTAATAAATAAAAGCACTCCCACCACAGTAAAAGCTAAAAAGCCTGGAATTTCACGCACCGTCTGTAATAAGCCAATATCAGCCCCAGTAAAATTAGCGCTTTCAACAACAAAGTTATTTAATAATGCCATCCAACTCGCAAACGCAATTGGCACAATAATAGAAATAATCAGTAAAAAGTTATGTGGGGTTTTCCAATTTTGTGGATTATTCATAATACTTTTCCCTAAGTGAAGCATTCCGTTTGATGATGATTAAACGGCTCTGGTATTACGTTATGTTGAGTCGTTTTTATATTTTTAAGTATTTTATACTAAAATGATTTTCAGTCTCTATATACTTGGGAATTAATATTCATTTTCAATAAGAATTTCCAGCCGAACTAAAAGTGTTAGTTTTGTATGATACTGATGCAAATTTTCAGAAAACTATATGATCTTCGACTAAACTGATAATAATTGCATCTACACTGCAATTACCATAGCAAAATAAGAAGTGAGTTAACTACTACAAGTTACCTAAGCAAATTATCTAACACGGGTAATTAAACACTGGTAAAAACGATTCGAAAAGGTGTATGGATGCAAAACAAAAATTATAACTCCTCTCTTACTTTTAAGCTTTATATTCTTGTAACTTTCTTATTTGGCACTTATGGTGGGCGAGTATGTCCGATGCTTGAAACCTTAACACCGGTTGAAGTTTTCATTCACGTAACAATCACCTTCTCTATGTTATTAATAGTGCGTCATTATTTTTTAGCTAACCATAAGCTAATTAAAGAAATAAGGCAGGTTAAACTCGATAGCATTTGTTTCACTATAGCAAGTATTCCACTCGCTCTTTATTATAACCTTAGTTATGATTTTCCCTTAGATAGCAATATAAAAGTAGTCTTCGGTATGGCCCTATTTGGTTTTTTTACCGGTTGCATATTACAGCTCTCCGCTAAACTCGCACAAATAGATGAAATGAAGCGTATCAATCAATTCGATTTTAAATTAACAGGTCAACGAAGCTCACTGGTTAAACAAATGATTGGCTTAGTCTTGATGTTGCTAATAATACTCACAACAATGTTAACTATGATAGCTGTTAAAGATATATTTTGGCTCGAGAAACAACCCTGCTCGTATATTAGATGGAAGTGGGAAAATTAGTGTCATTAAAGAACTAATTTATCTATCTGCTATCCTAATGGGTTATGCAGTAACAATTATGCTCCTATGGAGCAAAGTAATTAAAAGCATCCTATTAAGTCAGGAGCAGGCTCTTGAGATGGTTAAAGAAGGGAGTATAGACACTCGCCTACCGATATTTGATCATGATGAGCTTGGTTCAACTGCTTCATTAACGAATTCAATGTTGGATAACCTCGAGTCAACTCAGTGTGAAGTTGAAACTACCCGAGATGTTGCAATTGTCAGCTTATCTGCACTGGCTGAATCTCGTGATAATGAAACCGGCGCTCATATTTTACGAACACAGGAATATGTCAAAGTACTGGCTGAGAATCTAAGTCTATCCGATCGTTATTCAAAACAACTTACCAAAAACTACATTAATATTTTATACAAATCAGCGCCATTACATGATGTTGGTAAGGTTGGAATTCCAGATAATATACTACTAAAACCAGGAAAATTGACCGATGATGAATTTGCAATCATGAAAGGTCATCCACAAATTGGTGCAGAAGCTTTATCAATTGCAGAAAAACAGCTAGGAAGTAGTTCATTCCTGCAGGTAGCAAAAGAAATAGCATTAACACATCATGAAAAGTGGAATGGCTCGGGTTATCCAAATCAGCTTTCAGGCGAAGACATTCCGATATCAGGACGTTTAATGGCACTTGCCGATGTCTACGATGCTTTAATATCAAAACGTATCTACAAACCAGCATTTTCACACGAAAAGGCAAAGCAGATTATCCTTGAAGGCAGTGGCACACATTTTTGCCCAGCTGTTGTACAGGCATTCATTTCCGTTGAAGAAAAGTTTGTTGAAATTGCGACTAACTTTCAGGACAGTGAAGCAGAACTAGCAGGGTAGGAAACTAAAGAGTGTAACAACTTTTTCATTGTTGAGTATTAATAGTGTTCTACATTAATTTATTATTAGACCATATAAACGAAGACAATCTATTTTTATTTAAATACATAAGCTTAGGTAAAAAACAAAAGCATTGTCTTCGTTTTAATTCTACAAATACTTTAAACTTCTTGCCCTGCGACCCAGCCACTGCTCCAGGCAAACTGGAAGTTAAAGCCTCCCAACCAGCCAGTAACATCTAAAGCTTCACCGATAAAATATAACCCTTGAACAGATTTACACTGCATAGTTTTAGATGAAATCATGTCCGTATCAACTCCCCCTAAGGTTACTTCAGCTGTCCGATACCCTTCAGTGCCGTTAATTGCTGGCGACCAACGATGGAAGAGTTGTGCAATTTGTTGTAATTGTTTTTCATTATATTGCTTTAAGGGAACGCTAAGAATTTCTTCACTTTCTAATAAACATTCAACAACACGTTTAGGCAAGTGATGGCTGAGTAATGTTTTTAAGCCCAATTCAGGCCGATTTTTTTGTGTTATTAATAATTCTTGTAATAGATCCATTTGAGGTAAAAGGTCTAAAAATAATGGCTCACCTGGGAACCAATAATTGGAAATTTGTAAGATAACCGGACCACTTAAACCACGATGAGTGAATAATAAGGCTTCATTAAAACTGATTTGTTTTGTTTTTTTCCCCTGTTTAATATCACAACTTGCTGTCGCAGGAAAACTAATGCCAGAAAGATCTGCAAATTTCTCTTTCTGAGATTGATGCAAAGTGAACGGAACTAAACCTGCTCGTGTTGGTTTAACAGGAAGCTGGTAGTGTTCTGCAATTTTATAAGCTAAAGGAGTTGCCCCCATTTTAGGTAATGATAATCCACCTGTTGCGACCACCAAAGAACGACACTCGTGATTACCTAATTTGGTTTGCACAGTAAAATGGTTATCTTCGATTTGTTCGTTGCGAAATAATGTCACATTGCAACTGTACAGTAACACCGACGGTTGTCGCTTCATCTAATAACATTTTAATAATCTGCTTAGCACTATCATCACAGAACAATTGCCCATGATCACGCTCATGCCAGCTGATCTTATGTTTATCAACCATGGCAATAAAATCCCATTGGTTATAACGACTTAAGCAAGATTTCACAAAATGAGGGTTATCACAAAGAAAGTTAGCCGGCTCTACGTAAAGGTTGGTAAAGTTACAACGCCCTCCTCCACTCATAATTATTTTTTGCCCTGCTCGTTTAGCATGGTCAATAACTAATACTTTACGGCCACGTTTACCCGCTTCAATTGCACACATTAATCCAGATGCACCGGCACCAATAATGATCACGTCCCACATTATTCACTCTCTTTTTTAACAACTTTATTTTATGGCCGTAAGGATACAGTAAAACGCGCCTTAAAAAGATAGTGCTATAAATTTAAGGCAAAAAAAGATCGCACGTGGCGATCTCTTTTATTTAACTTGCTTGAGAATTATTCTGCGGCTGACTTCTTCAGTCGTTTCAGGGGCAACGATTTCTAATAGCTCTACTTCAAAAATAAGTGTTGCGCCAGGAGGAATAGATCCTGCGCCTTGTTCGCCATATGCTAACTCAGATGGAATAACGAATTTGTATTTTTCGCCAACACTCATCAATTGAACACCTTCAGTCCACCCAGGAATAACACGGTTTAGCGGGAAAGTAGCAGGTTGACCACGTTGAATTGAACTATCGAACTCAGTGCCATCAACTAAAGTACCAACATAGTGAACAGAAACTGTATCTTCTGCAGTTGGTTTAGCGCCTTCAGCGAGCAGTGATAACAGAATATTGTAAGCCTGATTCGGTTACCGTTACGCCTTCAGCCTTTGCATTTTCAGCTAAAAATGTTTTTGCTTCTTCTGCGACTTTTGCGACTTGTTCAATTTGTGCCTTTTCTGCGGCGACTTTTACTTCTGCATCATATGCAGTAAGCGTTTCAATCATTTCTTCTTCGGTCATTTGAGACTTATCACGTAACTTGTCTGTGATGCCCTTTAAAATAACTTCTTTGTCTAGTGACATGCCAAACTCTGCTTGCTTATCAATAGTTGTATTTACGTAACTTGCAAATGAAGCGCCAATGGCATAAGTCGCTTTTTCTTGACTGTTTTCAAAAGCAACTGGTGCTTCTACAGCGACTTCTTCTTTCTTTTCTTCATTACAAGCGACTGTAAATGCAACCGCTGCAGCTAATAAAGAAACTCTAAATACGTTTTTCATTGTTACTCCAAATATAAGAAATACAAAAACTTGTTAATAGGTAGTCACTTATTTAATCAAGTACTACCAAAAATGATACGCTTATACTAACCTTAATGATAATTTTCACCAAAAGTTAATTAGCAAATGTTATTAAAATTTTCTTTAAAAATACTTTTATTATTATCCACGCTTACTTTTGTATTTTCTTGCTCGCAATCTGACACGCCTTCGCAACAATATGAGCATGCAATCGAAGGCGCTTTTCTCTTGCGGAAATTTCACAAAATGGAGATTATTCAATTATATCCTCGATCCATCATGGGTTAGGATTTTGGGATAATCGAAATAATAAATTATTATATCAATGGCAACATCGTAATGTTGCAAGTAATGATATTTATATCGTACGTATTGCCTCGGATAATAGTTATGCGCTTTCAGCCAGTCGCAATGAATTTGCAGTTTGGGATATTAAAACAGGTCAGTCAGCTGGTTTTTATCAAGTCAGTGACTCTCCTATTAGAGATATCAGAATCTCGGCAAATGGACGTTACGTGCTTTATGGACAAGTAAACGGCAAACTAGTTCATATTGATTTACAAACAGGTCGTCGCTTGGAAATGCCGATCCACACACAAAAGATAAATAGCGTTGATCTTTCAGCAAATGGTTTTTATGCCCTTTCTGGTGGCAATGATTACCGCGCCTTTTTGTGGAATACACAAACAGGTCAAATTATTCGAGAGTTTAACTTTCAAAACCGAGTTTCCATGGTCAAACTGGAAGATAATGGCCGTTTCGCTTTTATTGCCGATAATCAAAAGTCATCACAAATTTGGAATTTAGAAACAGGTGAATTACAAAGTACCCTGATTTACAAAGCTCGTCAGTCTATATTTTCCTCCGTTCGTTTTGTCAATGAAGGTAAAATGTTGCTCACAGGAAATGGTACCAAAATAGTTAACCTGTGGGATGTTAATAGTGGTTTAAGCCTTCAGAAATGGACGGTGACACCGAGAAAAGAAACTCGTCCAAAAACAGCTGTAGTATATTCTGCTACATTGTGGGATGCTAATAACATTGTAACGGAAAGCTCTGCAGGATTTCTTGAAATCTGGCCGATTGAAAATTAAAAAATTAGGTAAAAAATGTCTAACGAAAACCGTATTGAACAATTAGAAATGAAAGTTGCATTTCAAGATGACAACATAGAAGTGTTAAATGATGAAATTTTTGATCTGCAACGTAAGCTTCAACTATTAACAGAGCAAGTTACCTATTTAGTCACAAAATTAAAAGAGGCAGAGCCCGATAACGATGGTATTGAGCAGGTTGATATGCGACCGCCACATTACTAACTTAAAGAATTAAAGCGAATAAAAAATTAAGTAATCACATGAATAATACACCTTCTCAAATTAGCCTCAGTTATTTTATGCCAAAAACCATTGTTGGTCAGCTGGCAAACCTCGTTACTCCACTTCTAGACAGGTTATTTGGAATCAAGAAACTGCAAAAGCTTTATTTAAAGCATGATTTTGCCGGTTTAGAAAAACAAGCATTTACCTTGAAATTACTTAAAGTATTAGGTGTTACAGTTGAAGGCGAAGATGCATTAATCAATAAGATTCCTAAAACAGGTCGTTTTATTGTTGTCTGCAATCACCCATATGGCATGATTGAAGGGGTTATTATCGCACGTTTATTAACCGCAATCAGACCAGACACTAAAGTGATGGCAAATATTGGATTAACCCTTTTAAGGAAATTCAAGACTATTTTATTTTTGCTAATCCTCTCAATCCTAAGTCTGCCATTAATCAACAGGCAATTAAGGCTTGTTTTCAACATTTACAAGATGATGGTTTATTAGTTATTTTTCCAGCGGGCAGTGTCTCCTCATTTCAACAGGATAAACAGGAGATATGCGATGCCCCATGGAACCGCCTTAGCGCGTCATTAGCAAGAAAAACACAAACCCCCGTTTTACCTTTATTTATATCAGGTCAGAATAGTGATCGTTTTCATCAACTAGGTGCTATCTATTATCGCTTTAGGTTAATGATGTTAGTGCGTGAAATGCTTAAGTTAAAAGGTAAAGTGATACAATTATTATCTAATGATATTGTCCCTGTATCGCAATTTGAACACTTTAAAAATAGCCAACATCTAAACGATTATCTACGTTTACAGTGTTATTTAAACCAGTCAAAAGTAGGACAGAAAGCATTAACTCAAACCCTAAACCCTATTCAAGAAGAACAAAATAGTGAAGATTTAAAGCAAGAAATTAATCGACTTCCTGAAAAAAATACTTTAGTTAATTATCGTCATTTTAGTGCTTATTACGCGCAGTATGAACAAATTCCTTATACCTTAAAAGAAATTACCCGTTTACGTGAAATCACCTTCCGTGAACAAAATGAAGGTAGCGGATTAGAATGCGACAAAGATGACTTTGATAAAACCTATACGCATTTATTTGTGTTTGATCATCAAGCGGAGAAAATTGTAGGTGCGTATCGTATGGGTCGTACAGACATACTTTTGAAACAAGATGAGCTTTCTTCACTTTATCTTTCACAAACTTTTGAATTTAAAAAAGATGCTTTTAACTTGCAAGCACCAAGCCTAGAACTGGGACGTTCTTTTATTAGCCCAGCTTATCAAAACAGCTTTTATGCACTGTTATTATTATGGAAAGGGATTTGTGCCTTTGCCTATTCACACCCACAATATCGAACGCTTTATGGCACTGTCTCGCTTAGCCAAAAGTATCAAGCTTTATCAATTACATTAATTAATAAAACGCTTAATCAACATACACCTAGTGTGCAAGCACATCACAACTATAAAAATTTAAATAGCGCAGAAATAGAGGGATATTTTAAAAAATACAAACTGCCATTACCATTATTATCAGCTCTGGTTAAAGGTATTGAAGAAGATAATAAAGATATCCCAATTTTACTTAAGCATTACCATAAAATGGGTGCTGAATTTCATGCCTTAGGTGTTGATAAACAGTTTAATAATACACCCGGGTTTCTGTTAAGTGTCGACTTAGCAAAGGCACCAGAGAAACTATTAAACCTTTATTTTGGTGTTGAGGAAAAAGTGAGTTATCAACAATATCAATCACCTACTTTATGACTAACCTCAGTTCTGGATAAGCAAAAGGATGCTGTACCGTTATTTCGCTTCCATTATCCAAAACTGAGGTTAACTAATTTAGCTAATCCAATTAAGGATATTAGGTATAAATGGCAACATAACTAAGAAAACCAAAGAACTAATGATCCAACAAGCATTAGCTAAATTTTGGTCTAATTTATAAATAGTTGCTGGCATAATAACAATAAAAGCCATTGGCATTGCCGCTAACAAAACGGCGACCTGTAAAAATAAGCCGTTATATAAATCAGCTTGTCCGATAATCATCACCAAACAAAAAACAATAATAGGTAATATAATTTGTTTGCATAATGCTAATGTCAGAGCAACTCGCCAATGCTGTAAAACTGATTTGAACCTAAATACTAAACCAACTGATACCATTAAACTAAAGGTACCAATAGGGACAAGTATCGAGGTTAATGATTCAAACCAAACAGGACGAATTATTCCTGTTTGGTTTAGTAAGCCACCAATAAGCAATACCACGAACATAGTTTTTAAAATAGGATCCTGCCACCATCGGCGCTTTTTCAACTGCGTTAATTGTGAATAACTTTGTGCATAGGGAAATAAAAAACCAAAATAAACCACTTCTTCAAACAGCTTAAACAAAGGAATCAGCGCAAATCCACTTTCACCAAGATACACAAATACCACTAATGCCCCTATCGCCCCTAAGTTTGTAAAACTACCTGCAGGAGCAACTACAGCATGTTGTAGGGAAGGTAATCGATAACACTTAGAAACTAACCAACCGATCACAAATCCTAGCAATAAAAAGCTTGTTCCTATGATTGGTAACCAGGCTAAATGCCAGCTTTGAATATTTAATTGCCAAATAGCCAATAGCACAGAAAGTGGAATAGTAATGCGCATAGCAATAAAAATAGCAATGCTTTGGATTTGATAAGAATGCTCTGGTAAACGGCGATATAAAATCTGACCACATAAAAAACCAAGCACAATAATCATCAATACAAAAACAATAGCCGTCATAGAGAAACCTTAAAAGAAAAAGAAAAAAAGAGAAAGAAAAAGGCAAATACCAATTTAACGATATTTGCCTTTGAATAGATTTGCTTGAATAGTTTATGGTTTAAATACTAACTAACCTCAGTTCTGGATAAGCAAAACGATACAGTACCGTTATTTACGCGTATTTCTGAGTTAAATCATCTCCCAATAACCCGTTATTGCTTCGATAATTCGCCTTGAACTACGCAAAACTAACAGCACTGTATTACATATTTTTTAAGCTATTGAAATTTAATATTATTTCGCTTCCATTATCCAGAGCTGAGGTTAACTATTAGAAAAACTAGCCAATAACACTACCTAATTGGAATATTGGTAAATACATGGCGACAATCAAACCACCAACAACCACACCTAATACCACCATGATCATTGGCTCTAATAGGCTTGTTAAAGCATCTACAGCATCATCAACCTGTTGCTCATAAATATCAGCAACTTTACTTAACATGCCATCTAAATCACCAGACTCTTCACCAATCATTACCATTTGCCCGACCATATCAGGAAAAGCACCGGTTGTTTTCATAGCGACATTCATTTGCATGCCTCCCATCACCTCCGTTCGCACCGTATTGATGGCCGTTCGGTAAACATAATTACCCGAAGCACCAGCGGCGGAAATTAATGCATCAACCAGAGGAATACCAGCGACAAAAGTCGTAGACAGTGTTCGCGCAAAACGTGCAACGGCGACTTTATCTAAAATAGTACTAATAACAGGGATTTTTAAAATAAATTTATCGGTATTATTTCGTACTTTTTGCGATTTCAGATGTGCTTTTTTAAACAGAAATACTGCTAACATGACAATACCTAAAATAATATACCAGTAGGACTGAACCGCATCTGAGATAGCTAATACAAATAAAGTGAAAGCGGGTAACTCCGCACCAAAGCCCTCAAAAATATCCTGAAATTGTGGTATGACAAATAAGAGCAATAACATGGTTACCACGCCAGCAACAACTAAAACAGCGGCAGGATAAAACATCGCTTTTTTAATTTTAGACTTTAAAGACTCTGATTTTTCTTTATAAATAGAAATACGGTCGTAGATAGTTTCTAAGGCACCTGATTGTTCTCCAGCATCTACTAGGTCACAATACAGATCATCAAAATATTTAGGGTGACCACGTAGGGTTTGTGATAATGGCGTACCAGAGGCCACTTCATTAGCAATAGAGCTCATTAATTCGCGTAAAGGCGGCTTTTCATTACCCTTTGCTATCATTTGTAGGCTTTGAACTAAAGGTACTCCGGCACCTAACATAGTGGCGATTTGACGCGAAACTATGGCAATATCCATTGCAGTAATCTTATTTCCAAAAGAAAAAGAGGTTTAGCTTTTTTCTGTGTTTTAGTAACATTTACACCTTGCTTGCGCAATTCTGCTTTAATTTCAGTTTGCAGATTCAGCTTGTAATTCACCAGAAACTTTTTTACCTTTACGGTTTATACCCTTCCATTTATAGGTATCAATGACGGTCGCTTTAACTTTTTTCTTTGTCGCCATAATGCATTCCTTGGTTTTGCATTTCAATAATCAATATGATTCACCAGCTTTTAATTAAAAGGAAGTATTTCAGATAAGTGATTAATTTATATACCTATATTTATACCCAGATTGACAAAAATAAGCCATCACAGAAAAGTAATTATGTTACCCTTGTGACCTCTTTCAAGCTGGTAATTCCTTCGATAGCCTTTTGTAAGGCAGATTGACGTAGTGTATACATCCCCTCTGCCTCAGCAACACTGGCGATTTGCATTGCATTGCCATCATTTAAAATAATATGGCCGATATTATCAGTCATAGCCATTACTTCATAGATACCCACTCGTCCCTTATAACCATCACTACACATTTTACAACCTACGGGTTTGTAAAGAGTAAAGCCTTTTTCAATATCAGCGGCATTAAAACCAATTGTTTTTAGTTCTGCATCGGTATAAGTATCAGGCACCTTGCATTCATTACATAAACGGCGCGCTAGACGTTGAGCTATAATAAGAGAAACTGAAGAGGCGATATTAAAGGCTGGTACGCCCATGTTTAATAATCGCGTTAAGGTTTCAGTCGCAGAGTTTGTGTGTAAAGTTGATAGTACCAAATGCCCTGTTTGTGCGACTTTAATGCCAATTTCAGCGGTTTCTAAATCACGAATCTCCCCAACCATAACAATATCAGGGTCTTGACGTAAAAATGAGCGTAATGCTGAAGCAAAGGTCAGCCCCGCTTTAACATTAATTTGTACTTGATTAATACCGGTTAAGTTAATTTCAACCGGGTCTTCCGCCGTTGAGATATTACGTTCAGAAGTATTAAGAATATTTAACCCAGTATAAAGCGAAACTGTTTTACCACTACCCGTCGGGCCCGTGATTAAAATCATACCCTGGGGTTTTTCTAAGGCGCCTAAATATTTTTCTTTCTGTTCATTGCTATAACCAAGTTTATCAATATCTAGAGCGTGCTAGCGGAAGAGTCTAGAATACGCATTACGATCTTTTCGCCCCACATAGTGGGTAAGGTACTGACACGTAAATCTATACTTCGTTTATTAGAAATTTTAAGCTTTATCCGCCCATCCTGAGGTAAACGACGCTTCGGCTATGTCTAATTTTGACATGACCTTTAAACGCGCAGAAAATCGATTTGCAAGATTAACCGGAGGGGTTGCAACTTCTTTTAAAATACCATCGATACGAAAACGGACTCGATATTTTTTTCATAGGGTTCAAAGTGTAAATCTGAAGCGCCTTTACGTACCGCATCAACTAAAATACCATTGATATATTTTACAATAGGCGCATCATCATCAACACCCTGGGTTTCATCTAAACGTGAATCAGATTCATCCACCTCGATATCATCGAAATCCCCCATGTCCATAGCTTCAAGGGTTTCTTCATCACTTTCCAGTAATTTATCAATGGCTTCCTTTAAAAACTGCTCCTCTACCAATAAGGCTTCAGTGTGCATTGAAAAACTAAAACCAAAATCTTCTAAGGCGCCCACATTAGTGGGATCAGACATAGCAATATAAAGAGTTTTTGTTGTACGTAGACAGGTAAAACATGATGTTTTTCTATTAATTTCTGATTCATATACTTTTCAGGAATATTATCCAATTCCAGTGTTTCAGAATCTAATAGAGGAATACCATATTCAGCTTCACAGAATTCAGCTAAGGTAAGGCTAGCAATAAAATTATTTTCCACCAAATAACTAACCAATGATTTTTTTTCATTAGCCGCGGCAGAGGTTATTTTTTGAAGTTCATCGAAGGGTAGTAAACCACGAGTGGCCAAGCTCGATGCTAGGCCACTAATATTATGAGATGCCATTAGTTGCCGGCACTGCACAAACCTTGAGCTAGACAAGTACCACCTTGTGACCAATTAACAGTACCATTTGAAATAGTTGGTGTTAATTCGTAAGTTGCAGTAGAGCCAAGTGAACTAGTTACAGTGATTTTACCGCTAGCAACTGTTGCTGTAGTTACATAATCACTATTAATAACACCTGCATTATTATCTGCAGGAATGCCATATGTCCCAGGAGCTAAACTAGCTACTGCTGTTATGCCATTAACTTGAACAGCCAACTCTATAGGTGTTTTATACCCTGTTGCCGCTAAAATAACCTCTGAAAATTTCGCTCTGTCTGTATAAGTCTGATAAGCAGGCAATGCAACCGTCGCTAAAATACCGATAATCGCAATAACGATTAACAATTCAATTAATGTAAAACCATTTTGTACTTTTTTCATTACAATTTTCCTTTGATTAAAATTTACAACTCTTCACGTTTATCCCTAAACTTAACGTCTTGGAGAGTAGCCGTTAAAAATTGCAATAAAGTCATCTTATTAAAAAAGCATTAGCACCCAATATATAATGCTAATCCCCAAATGTTCTAATCTATCCGCCGAACCACTAACAGCACTATTAAATTAGCTCTATTAAAAATAGCACAACTTAGATTAAAACTTTAATAAAAATAACTCAAGTATGAAAGGTTTATTTTTTATATATAATTATCAGAAAAAACAATTAGTAAAATAATCGATAAAACAATTAACTAACAGGATAATTACATCACTTTTGTTTATCGCTTTAATTCCTCAAACTAGAGAAAAAACAACAAAAACAACTAAATATCAAATTTTAATGATCACCATAAAAAACAATCAACCTTGCGTTTACAAATATTCGCACAAAGCTTAAATTCAAGCAAGCCTAATAATATGATTTAGATGATAATTAATAGATAAATATCTCAATTTTTATTAATCAAAGCAAAATAGAAGCACTAACTTTAGTGATAAAAATAAAAAATTAAGATCTTTAATTTAACATTAATCAAAAGTACCCTTTGAAAATATTCTTTCGCACTATAAAGATTCACGTTTTTATTCTAAGTCAACATTTTAAGTAGCTTAAACGATAGTAGTTATTAACATATTTATTGTAAAAATAATTTATCGTACAAATGTGAAATAGTAATCTATTAATAGGTAAAAACAGTTAATAAAATCAGAATAATTATCAACTGCATTTTACCATCAACATCCACTTTCCAAGCAAAATATGACCGATAAGTGACCAATGATTGATTTTTTAATTTACAAACAACTCATTATTTGACTTTAAAATCACTTAATATAGATTATTTTGTCACACTCATTGTTATAAGGAAATATCATGTTAAAAATATTAACCCGTTATCTAATGATCATCACCTCTTTACTTATACTATCTACAAGTATTCAGGCCTTTAGCAGCTGACAAGACTGTAGTAGCCATGAGCGATGAAAAAGCCATGAGCGATAAAATGACGATGAACTCAGTGCCAATTACAGAAAAAATACATATCAATCAGGCGAGCGACTGAAGAGCTTTCTATGATTAAAGGAATTGGCCCTAGTAAAGCTCAGGCAATTGTTGATTATCGTAACAATTATGGGAAATTTAACAGTACTGATGAACTTATTAATGTGAAGGGGATTGGTAAAGGTACTTTAGAAAAAATAGAACCATTTATTTCTCTATAAAAAGAGTTTTAACACTTACTTATTTTTTAAAAGATGGGTAATAATAGAGAAAAGAAATAGTTAACGAACATAACTTCAACCTACACTTAAAATCAGTCTAGGTTGAAGCTGTACTATAGCTATTTAACCCCTATTAAAAGGTCGCTCGTAATGCAACAGTGCGATTAAAGACTAAATGTTCTGCTGTTGAATCCTTATTATCGGTACAGAAGTAGCCTTCTCGTTCAAATTGATATGCTTTTTCTGCAACAGCTTCAGCTAAATTAGTTTCCACATAGCCATGTTTAAGTATTAATGAATCAGGATTTAGTACGCTGTTTACATCACTTTCTGCACCTGGATTATCAACTAAGAACAAACGATCATAAACTCGGAACTCTGCAGTTTTATTAATTTTAGCATCCACCCAATGGATCACGCCTTTTACTTTACGTCCATCTTCAGGGTTTTTACCTAAGGTACCGGCATCGTAAGTACAATAAACCTCAGTAATATTTCCCGCATCATCTGTTTTAAAATCATCTGCACGGATCACGTAGGCATTACGCAAACGAACTTCTTGATTTAATTTAAGACGTTTATAATGCTTGTTTCCCACTTCTTTAAAATCAGCACGATCAATATAAAGCTCTCTAGAAAATGGTAAAGATCGTGTTCCCATAGTTTCATCTTTAGGATGAACAGGCGCCGTTAAGGACTCACTTTTATCTTCATCATAATTAGTAATAATTACTTTAATAGGATCTAATACTGCCATTGCTCGCGGACCATTTGCTTCGAGATCTTCACGCACACAGGCCTCTAAAGAAGCAAGCTCAACGGTATTTTCTTGTTTAGTTACACCGATACGTTTTGAAAATTCACGTAATGCAGTCGCCGGATAACCACGACGACGCATACCTGAAATAGTTGGCATACGTGGATCATCCCAACCAGAGACTAACTTATCTTCAATCAATGCATTTAACTTTCGTTTTGACGTTAAAGTATATTGCAAATTTAGGCGTGAAAACTCTATTTGACGAGGTTTCGGCGCAATTGAAATATTTGCCAATACCCAATCATACAAAGGGCGATGATCTTCAAACTCTAAGGTACATAAACTATGAGTCACGCCTTCGATGGCATCAGAAATACAATGAGTGAAATCATACATTGGATAAATGCACCATTTATCGCCTGTTTGATGATGATGTGCAAAACGAATTCGATAAATAACCGGATCACGCATTTTCATATTAGGTGAAGCCATATCAATTTTTGCACGAAGCATCATTGAACCTTCAGAGAACTCGCCGGCTCGCATACGTTTAAATAAATCTAAACTTTCAGCTACAGGGCGTGATCTGAAAGGACTGTCTTTACCTGGACAGGTTAATGTGCCGCGATATTCACGTGTTTGTTCTGCATTTAATTCACAAACATAGGCTTTATCGTTTTCAATCAGTTCCACAGCATAATTATAAATCTGCTCAAAATAATCCGATGAATAACGTATATCCCCCTGCCATTCAAAACCTAACCAAGCTACGTCTTTGGCAATAGCATGCACATAATCTACATCTTCTTTAACAGGGTTAGTATCATCAAAACGAAGATTACAGGTCGCATTTTCATAATCTTTAGCAATGCCAAAGTTCAAGCAAATAGATTTTGCATGCCCAATATGTAAGTAACCATTTGGTTCAGGTGGAAAGCGTGTCTGGATAGACTGATGTTTGCCCGTTTTCAGATCGTCATCAATAATATTACGAATGAAATTGCTTGGGCGAGTGTCTACCTGAGTCATTGCTTACCTCTAAAAAATAATAAAAAAATATGTGACTAATAGGTACACCTTGAAATGAAGTGACTATTAGTTAGTTAAGCAGTAAATGCTTAGGGCTAAGCTATTTATGTTTAGTTCAAGGCAGAAAAGCACTGTTTATTAATATAATTGAGCACTTTACAACCATTAAATAGTCTTAAATAGCGACGACCTGAGCAGTTACTAAAATATAGAAGGCAATCATCTAATATTCCGCCCCTAAGCTCAAGTGAAAAGGCAAATAGTCATAAAAAAAAGCACCCTCATAACAAGAATGCTTTTTTAGAACACTACAAAGACGAATAGTTTATTGTATTTATTTTAATGCTTTTATACCTTCGGCAATGGTTTCTGCCTGCGGACCAATGATAACTTGCAGGTTATGCTCTCCAAGCTTAACTACTCCCATCGCACCAATACTTTTTAAAGTGGCTTCATTTATTAAATTACGATTTTTTAAGGTAACTCTCAATCGAGTAATACAGGCATCTACAGATTCCAGATTCACTGCTCCACCTAGTGCAACAATATATTGTTGTGCTAACTCCTCAGTGACTTTTTTGGTTGCATTTCTTTTCCTAGGTTGGCTTTGTATCGCTTCTCTACCGGGTGTTTTTAGGTCAAAGCCCTTAATTAAGGCTAAAAACACAAAGTAATAAACAGCAAAAAATGCAAGTCCTTGAAAAATTAACATATACCATTGTTTGGCCAACGGATTTCGTGACGATAAGACCATATCCACTAAGCCCGCAGAGAAACCAAAACCTGCCATCCACTCCATATTAGCGACAAGGAAAACTGAAATTCCTGTTAATAATGCATGGATAATATAAAGTAAGGGCGCAACAAACATGAATGAAAACTCAAGGGGTTCAGTCACCCCAGTAAAAAAAGATGACAAAGCAGTACAAGCATAATAGAAGCAACTTTCTCCTTCTGATCAGGTAAAGCCGCAGTGTAAATAGCAAGTGCGGCACCTGGTAAACCAAACATCATAATAGGGAAGAATCCAGCTTGATACATGCCTGTTTTACCAATGATTGCTGTACCCGCATCAATGCCAGCCTGGCCACTTAAAAAATTAGGGATATCATTAATACCTGCGACATCAAACCAAAACACTGAATTTAATGCATGATGGAGCCCCACTGGAATTAATAAGCGATTAAAGAAAGCATAAATACCAGCGCCAAATTCACCAAGTTCAGAAATATTCTCCCCAAAGGACTGTAATCCAGTGAAGATGATTGGCCAAACAAGCATTAATATAAATGATACGATAATCATGACTATAGAAACGATAATCGGCACTAATCGACGCCCGGAGAAAAATGCGAGAGCATGATGTAATTCAACATCAGAGAACTTGTTATAAAGTTCAGTCGCAATAATGCCAACAATAATGCCGATAAATTGATTGTTAATTTTATTAAAGGCAGAGGAAACTTCACTCACGGGAATACTTTCAATTTGAGCAACGGCACTTGGTGAAAGCAAAGTTGTCACCACTAAAAAACCAACTAACCCTGAAAGTGCGTGACACCATCTTTATCTTTAGATAAACCATAGGCAACACCAACTGCAAATAAAACTGGCATATTATCAATCACGGCGCTGCCGGCTTTAATTAAAAAAGCGACTAAGGCAGAATCTCCACCCCAGCCATTAGGGTCAATCCAATAACCAATTCCCATTAAAATAGCAATTGCAGGTAAAACAGCAACTGGTACCATTAACGCACGACCAACTTTTTGCAAATAACCAAGAAACACTCACGATCCCTTCTCCTAGAGCTTTTGTAATTTATTATCAGTATAAATTTCAATAGTTTCTACTTGTCTATCATTAAAAACAAGATATTTCCTTATTCCCAAAAGCAGAATAATGATTCTTCTAACAATATTTAATAATTTTTGAAAATGAGTCAATGAAATGGAGTGTAAAACTAGAGGCGATGACGATTAACAAGATAAATCATCATTCACTTATTAATATGATATTAAAAAGTAAATGATGCTTAAAGTTTACGTGTCATTAAACGTGTTTTTTGTTGATCATTTAAGTAATCAACATAATTAAAAACGATATCATTGGTTTGTTTTTGACCCACAGTTATATGACTAAAACTCACTGTTTGTGCATCTTCTCGTGACATTTTGACTGATAACATGCCATTTTCTTGTTGAAATTGATGATATTTCAGAAAAGTATCTGTATCTGATTTTTCATCTTCAACAAGTTGTTGGAATGCTAATTTTCGTGCTTCATAAACGCGATCATATTGCACACCTGAAGAGGTAATAGGTAAGTTTTTATCTACTTTTGTTAAATTTATACCATCCCACTGAAAACAATATATTTTATTATTCACTGATGAAGTATTTGGCAGAAATACACATAACTGAAATGGCTGGTAATCTTTTAAAGAAAGGCTATTTATCAACTCAAGTACATTACCCGTATTTTTTAATAATGATAAAATAATTTCGCCACGGCTATTAAAAGTTCTAGTTGGGGACTTTTGTTGAGCCTGATAAAAATTTAATAAGGCGAGTGATAAACCACTTTGATGCACCGCAAGCCAAGTACCTTTTCCTATTGGGTCAATCGGATAAATAGCATTAAGATCAGGATCAACAATTGGATGAAGAGCTTGGGCACGGCTTCTTTGTTCATCACGGTTAAAGAACAACTCATAACCCGATTCAGTTAACCGGTAAGTTAACGTGCACATTTTTCTTTCCTAGCGTTTGAGTCGCTATTACTTCGTAAGAATGTCGCCGTTGCCGGCGCAATCCCAAATTCTTTAGGAGTTGTTATTTTTTGTGCTTTTGAAATTTGTTCAATCATTGCAAAATGATGAATAGCATGGCTTGAAACAAAGATAAGTTCCCTTGCTAAGGTTGTTGGGATAGTTTCAACCTGTTTCTTTTCTATCGAAACTTCCGTTGATAATAAAAAGCTTTTCGCTAATAACTCATCGGTAAGTGATAATAAAAACGATTCTATTTTTGCAATTTGTTGTAATGCGACATCTATATCTGTTTCTACAGAGCCACCTCGACTACGTTTATCATAATCAACCAAGCCAATTTCTAGCCCGTTCATAATGGCAATATAATGATCTAATATATGACGCATATGAGCACCCGCTGAGCTCATAAATAATGGTGCAACTACTTCTGTATATTGAGCAGAAGTCGCTGAAGACAAATAACTTTTTGCCTGTGTAAGGATATTGACTTGACTACCTATCATGAAAATAACTCTTTGCATTAGTATTTATCGATACAATAGCATACCAAAGCGAAGCCTTTTACTTTTTTATTTACTTTACAAACAGTGTTGCTAATTGCGGATCATCTATTTGTCCTAGGTGTAACCATCCATCTGACACTATTCCATCTAAACTCATTGGTGCAACGAGATTATTCTGTTGATCTGCTATTGAGTTATGTCCCTCTGTGGCTTGAAATAACTGGCTATTATAAATCACATAAGCATCTATTTTATATTCCATTTTTGAGTCAAAGTATCCAATTTCATTAGTATTTAATAAATTCGGGATCTGATAGGAAAATCCCCCACCTTCATCATCACCGACTCCTTTTAATAACATCATTAAAGAAATTAATTCTGAATAAACAAAAGTTTGAATCTCACCTTTTGCATCAGGCCAAGTTACTTCAATATGAACATCCCTAATTGATGAGGTTATGGAAGCTCCCGAAACCAAACCAACATCCCACTTTAATAAGAAGGTAGTGCCAGCCTGCGAATAGCTTGATGTGCTCCCGTTCAGATTAACAATGTCTTGTATTTCTTTATTCTGTTTTATTTGTTCAAAATTTTTAGCGACTAATTTAACCACAGTGAGATGAGAAATATTATCTCGGCTTTGGTCTCCGATCATTTTTTGCAAACCCGAAATATTTACCGCTACAATGCACACGATGAATAATGAAACTAATATTTCGATTAAAGAAAAACCTGAACAGTAACGAAAACTAGAACGGCAATCCCCCATCAAAAATCTTTCCAAGTACCAGGAGAAAGTCGATAACCACTACCAGTGCTAGCAATTCCCATTTGAGAATAGAGTTGATTTAAAACCCTTTTATTAAAACGAGCGGAGAAGGTTGTTTGATTTTGATTATTTTCATTTTGTTGAGCATCATCATAGGAACAGTCGTATTCACTTAATAACGCACCATCAACATTAATTCCTGCCATATCGATACTTGTTGCATCTGCAATCTGTATCGCCAAGCCATTATCACCATATTGCACATTACCTTGTTGATCAACACTGTCATGTGTGCTGGGCAATAAATACAACATACCAATGACAGAGGTTTCAATATCAGCGGAAGTAACAAAAGTACCTCCTTCCATTAATATTAATTTGGGATGTTCCGTTGAGCCAATGGTAAATAGTTGATTATCAGATGTATTACTTTGTACTGCGTAATACTGATTAATATGACAATCCCCCTTTATATAAATAATGACATCATCTTCAGATATAGTTTGCAACATATCTGAACAATCTCCACCACTGGTCATGTCAAAGCTGGCAACATGATTCCACAGATTATCAAGATTAACTTGGTTCAATTCAAAACCTAAGGTCACTTCAAATAATGAGTCTGCTTGTATTTCAGTATCAGTAGAAACGCCTCCTATTTCTGAACCATCAGAAATTAATATTTTTCCCCAATCAAATTGCTCAATCCCCTCTTCGGTGGTTATTTTATTTATTAATTGCACTGGACTTTCGCCCTTTAATACTGCATCGGAAAATTGGCTCCCCTCTTCACCAGATTGACAGGGATTATCTGAACTTTCACTTTCAAGGTTTGGATTGCTGACAAGCATTTTTTCTGCGATGCTTCCTGCACTGATACAAGCATCACTTCCAAGCCCTTCGCATCCATCATTAACAATGGCTGTCGCATCTAAATTCAATTTACCATTAGCAGAAAGTGCCGCTTCAGGTGTGGGGTAGTTAAGATAAAAGTCAGCTTTAACGGAGATTTCACGTGTTGCACTGTCATCCATGGAAGTGCCGATTGAAGTTATTTTTAATTTACCAACTTTTATTTCTTCGACTGTCACACTGTAGTGATGACTTATATCGACATAATAAAAAGGTAAATTAATTAACATAGATTGAGCAATTAAGGAATCATCTAGTTGTGCAAGAACAAAGTTAATACCCGATTCCGCATTTGCAAAGGCTTCACTATTACGATAGTAATTAGCCATTATTTGGTTATCAATTAGTTGTAAAGAAGCCATGTGAGCAGTGAAAACAATACTAGCAAGACTAAGCAAAATAACAGAAGTTAACACAGCAAAACCTTGCAATCTTCGTCTAATACTATGCTGTACAACAGGTAACATAACAAAATCCCATTTAGCGAATTAAAACATTTACCCTCAAACTCAAACATGCCTATTTCTCAGTCAATATTAGTCAAATAAAAGACAAATTAAAATAACACTCATAACATACCTTGAAATTTATCGTACAAAAAACAAACAATTTTATTTTTATTGATGTTGATCGCAAAAACAATTTTACATGCTCTTTTTATTAACATTTATTTAACAAGCTTTAGCCACTTCACAATTTATTTTTTTGCTGTTTTAGACTGTTTGCTAAATATCAAACAGCCTCTAGCATTTAAATGCAGTGAAGTGTTTGTCTCTTTAATTATGTGGAGTTAATTTAATCATGACTGGAAATAACATTTACCCTGTTTCAGCAGAGCTTGCTGAAAAAAGCCTATTAACGAATGAGCAATACCTGACAGACTACGCCGCATCAATCAATGACCCTGAAGCCTTCTGGGGGAAAAAGGTAAAATTTTAGATTGGATAAAACCTTATACTAAAGTTAAAAACACCTCTTATGCACCAGGCAACATTGATATTAAATGGTTTGAAGATGGAGAGTTGAATGTTTCTGCCAACTGTATCGATCGCCACTTAGCAACAAAAGGTGATCAAGTCGCTATCCTATGGGAAGGTGACTCACCAGATCAAGACCAAAGCATCACTTATAACGAGCTATATAAACGTGTTTGTAAATTTTCAAACGCATTAAAATCACAGGGTGTAAAAAAAGGTGATGTTGTTTGTTTATACATGCCTATGACACCAGAAGCGGCCATCGCAATGCTAGCTTGTACGCGTATTGGTGCAGTTCACTCTATTGTATTTGGTGGTTTCTCACCGGAAGCAATTGCAGGGCGAATTATTGACAGTAAGTCAAAAATTGTTGTTACCGCAGACCAAGGCCGTCGTGGAGGTCGCCCCGTTCCACTGAAAGCGAATGTAGATGAAGCCTTAACAAAAAAAGGCACAGAATGTGTTGAAAAGGTGATCGTATTTAAAAATACAGGCAATGATGTCGCTTGGTTTGATGAGCGTGATATCGACTGGGAAAGCATCACTGAACCACAATCAGAAGAATGTCCACCAACTGCAATGAATGCAGAAGATCCATTATTTATTCTTTATACATCTGGCTCTACCGGTACACCAAAAGGCGTTTTGCATACAACAGGTGGTTACCTTGTTTATGCAACAATGACCTTTAAGTATGTTTTTGATTATCAGGAAGGAGACATTTACTGGTGTACTGCCGATGTAGGCTGGATCACTGGACATAGCTACCTAGTTTATGGACCACTTGCCAACGGTGCCACCACTCTTTTATTTGAGGGTGTTCCCACTTACCCAACAACCTCACGTATGAGCGAAGTCGTTGATAAGCATAATGTAACATTACTTTATACTGCGCCTACTGCGATTCGTGCATTAATGGCAAAAGGCGATGATGCGATCCAAGGTACTTCTCGCCAATCTCTGCGAATTTTAGGTTCGGTAGGTGAGCCAATTAATCCAGAAGCATGGCGTTGGTACTACGACAAAATTGGCAATCAATCTTGCCCAATCGTTGATACATGGTGGCAAACAGAAACTGGAGGCATTTTAATCACGCCATTACCAGGTGCAACAGATCTTAAACCTGGCTCTGCCACTCGTCCATTCTTTGGTGTGCAACCTGCATTGGTTGATAATGAAGGAGAGATATTAGAAGGCGCAGTTGAAGGTAACCTTGTCATGCTTGATAGTTGGCCAGGACAAATGCGTACACTGTTTAACAATCATGAGCGTTTTGAACAAACTTATTTCTCTACATTCCATAACATGTACTGTACTGGTGATGGTGCTCGTCGTGATGAAGATGGCTATTATTGGATAACTGGTCGTGTTGATGATGTATTAAATGTGTCAGGTCATCGAATGGGAACAGCGGAGATAGAAAGTGCTTTAGTTTCGCATCCTAAAATTTCAGAAGCGACAGTTGTTGGTGTACCTCATGAAATCAAAGGCCAAGGTATCTATGCCTATGTGACCTTAAATGCAGGTGAATACTCCTCACCTGAATTATACGCAGAAGTAAAACAATGGGTACGAAAAGAAATCGGTCCTATCGCAACACCTGATATTTTACATTGGGCAGAGGGGTTACCTAAAACACGCTCAGGTAAGATAATGCGTCGAATTTTACGTAAAATAGCAACCGGTGAAAGTGATCAATTGGGAGATATTTCAACATTAGCGGACCCAAGTGTTGTAGATCAACTGATAAAAGAAAATGCCGAACTTTAAATTTTTACTGTAATATTTTCTATTAAGAAGTGAGAGTTAACCCTCGTCTTTTTAGCTAGATAAACAGAGAAAACTAGCCAGGCAATTCACAAGCAGTTAGACTCCTAAATATCTTGATTTAGGAGTCTTTTTTATGCAAAAAAATAAACGTGTTAGTTTTAAACGGGCCAAATTTAAATTTACTGGGACAACGCGAACCTGAAGTATACGGCAAACAAACATTAGCAGACATTATTGAATCACTTTCCCAAGAAGCCCTTGCATTAGGTATTGAGCTTAATCACCTACAAAGCAACCGCGAATACGAACTAATCGAAAAAATCCACGAGTCCTTTAATAAGGTTGATTTTATTATTATTAACCCAGCAGACCTTCACCCATACCAGTGTTGCTATTAGAGATGCTTTGCTTGGTGTTAATATCCCTTTTATTGAAGTACACCTTTCTAACGTGCATGCACGTGAAAGCTTTCGTCATCATTCTTTTCTTTCTGACAAAGCGGTTGGTGTCATCTGCGGGTTAGGAGCTAGAGGTTATTCATTAGCCTTACAGTCTATTCAAGATCATTTATCCAAAAGTTAAATATCCGCTAAATAGCAAATAAAAACCTTATGTATTTTAGCAATGTAAGTCACAAAATGAGTGTTACATTTGCTTTTTTAAACATAAAGAATAAAAAACTACCCGGGTAGGTAGTTACTTTAAAGATCAAGATAGTGCAATATGAGCTTGTCTTAAGGAATTGAGACAAAGTAGTAAACCCACTTTTGATGCCTAAAATGAATTGAATGTTTATAATCAATTTGTAGCATTGCAAAATATTTTAAAGGCATGCCTAACTTTGTTAGGCTTTTTTTGCCTTTTTTTGTCAGCTTCTGCAGTAGTGTTATAATCTACCAATTATGATTGATGTAAACAGAGCGCATGAGCGATATACACAACAATAAATATGTATTATTCAAAAGGTGGCAGTCTCTACGAGTTTATAACATCGTAATACTTAGTGCTTTCCTATTTTTCTATGCACTTGGCACAATACAAAGTTATAGTGCTTTTTCGCCACCAGCAATGTTTAATCTACCCTTATTTATTCCAATAACAGCTATTTTTTTATGCGTTTATTTAATACATTGTTTAATCGAGAATAAAAATAGACACAGTGTTTTTTTATTGCCTGTACTTACCTTATTCAGTACCTTGTTTATCACTATAAACGGTCATTTTGAGACAGAAGTTTCACGTAATAGTTTTTTATATTTCTCACTGCTATTACCACTTTTTTATACTTATATTCTTTCTTATAATTTTCAATTATTAATCGCAAACAACTTTATTGTTGTTCTGAGTTATGTTTTTAGCGCCATTGTAGGACAAACCAGCGGATTGGTTTTAACGGTTAATTTGTTCCTTTTATTAGTATTAATTTTTTTAACTCTCTCTTCTCATATTAAAATTAACGCCAATTTAAACAAAAAAAGCTTAGTAAAAACACCTCAAAAGCCAACCTTCAATCAGCAAAATTCAGCCTATTTAAAAAGTATTATTCATGATATCCGTCAACCTTTAAGTAGTTTAGCGCTATATACCCACCTTCTTGAAAAGCAAATTGAAGGATCTAAACACTCCGTGCTAATTGACAATTTATTAGCATCATCAAATCAATTAGACCGTTGGTTATCTTCTTTATTAGAGTTAGCAATACTTGATTCAAAATCCTTGCCTATCAATGAAAAAAACATTCCTATTGATAGTTGCTTTTCTAATGTAATCAAAAAACATACTAAAATCGCAGAATCAAAATCGATGCTTTTAAAGGTGAGATTAGTAAAAGCGGTTATCTTTACCGATAGCAAATTACTTTGCGACATCATTGATCACTTAATAGATAATGCCTTTATACATGGTACACAGGAAAAAGGCACCACCGTATTATTAACTGCTCGTCACCTAAATCCGCAGGCCATACACATCCAAATTTGGAATAAAGGTGTCGCTATCAATAATGAGCACCTAAATTCATTGTTTGATGAATTATATTACTCAAAAAATCCCAATCATAATAAAGCCAAAGGTTTAGGTTTAGGCTTGGGTTTAGCCTTATCACAACGTAAAGCGCACCTGTTGAATACAAGCATTAAAGTAAAAACTTCGGAAAAAGGAAGTTGTTTTTCTATCACAATAAAAAAGGCACAGAACCGCCTAAACTGCCTGTATCAAAACCTTCTATGCAGGCAAAAAAACAAGACATTCTGCTGATTGATGATGATAAAAGCATTCTTTCAGCGCTTTCTATGTTATTAGAAAACTGGGGATATGTTGTCCATTGTGCAGAAAGTAGTGAACAGGCAATTAAAGCATTAGAAAAACAACAGTTTGCTTTAATTATCTCAGATTACCGCTTACCGGGTGCTAAAAATGGGCTTGATTTAATTAAAATAGCGCAACAAAAACAAGATATTGAATCAGTATTATTAACCGGAGAAGTCGATCCTGATAAGCTACAAGAGGGTGAATTTGAGCATTACAAAGTATTACATAAACCGATCAAACCCGCGGCGCTAAGGATTCTAATTAGGCAATTATTAAAAGCTAAAATGTAAAATAGAATAAAAATTAGACATGAAATTTGACTTATACTTAAGCAGTTAATAACCCTACTTTCACCGCTTTTTCAATCGCTTTGGCACGGCTTCTAACACCAGAGACCTGTAAAATTTGATAAATACCTTTTTGGTGGAATTTTACCGTATCGGGAGAAATAGATAATAACTGTGCAATCTCTCGATTAGTTTTTCCTAAATGCAGATATATTAAGATTTCTGTCTGTCTGTCAGATAAATGGTACTGTTCTTTATTTTTTTATCCTGCTGATCCAGCTTTTCTAACTGCTGTTGAACTTCCTCAGGTATAAACACATCGCCCTTTAATACCGCCTCAAGCCCCATTAACATATCATTTGGTGCATAGGATTTAGGAATAAAGCCCATTGCGCCCTTTTCTAAGGCAGTCGCAATATCTTTATAATCTTCACAGGCAGAGAGCACAATAACAGGAGATAATACTTGTCGTTTGGTTAATTCTTCAATCATAGCAATGCCATTCATCTCTGGCATATTTAAGTCCATAAGAATCAAATCAGGCTGTAACGACTCAATTTGCATTAAAGCCGCGATAGGGTTATCAAAAATGAACACCTCATTATCACTATTCTCAAGGGTTAACTTTAAACCATGCAAAAATAGCTGATGATCATCAATAATCACAATTTTATTCATTAGCAAGCTCGCATTTCAAATATAGAGACAATTTTATAATAAATCAGATTATTTACAATCAACTTAGGTGAATTGTTAGCTAAAGCGCTTACTTTTCTATCAATTATGACTAACAAACAAATCTTCACAGTATTGGATAATTAATCATATCCCCTGTATTCTCACTGCAAATTAAATAGACAGGATAGCAACCATGCCTTGGATACAATTAAAATTAAATGCAACCTCAGAAAATGCGGAAGATCTGGGTGAGCTACTAATGAGTAATGGCGCACTTTCAGCGACCTTTACAGATGCCCATGACACTCCCGTTTTTGAACCTCTTCCAGGTGAAACGAGATTATGGGGTGACACAGATATAACTGGGCTTTATGAAGCAGATACCGATATGCAGTATGTGTTTAAAGCGCTTAAAGCAAGTCCATTACTTGCCGATGACTTTGCCTATAAAGTAGAACAATTAGAGGATAAAGATTGGGAAAGAGAATGGATGGATAATTTTCATCCCATGCAGTTTGGGAAACGTTTATGGATTTGCCCAAGCTGGAAGCCTGTACCTGATGAAAACGCAGTTAATGTAATGTTAGATCCAGGTTTAGCCTTTGGTACTGGTACTCATCCAACGACTGCACTTTGCCTTGCTTGGCTTGATGCACAAGATTTACAGAATAAAGTTATTATCGATTTTGGTTGTGGCTCTGGCATCTTAGCAATTGCGGCGCTCAAATTAGGGGCGAAACGTGTTATCGGGATTGATATTGATCCGCAAGCCATTACCGCCAGTCGAGATAACGCTGAGCGTAATAATGTATCAGATCAATTAGAATTATACTTACCAGCAGATTTACCTGAGGGTATTTTAGCAGATGTATTAGTGGCGAATATTCTTGCCGGTCCATTACGCGAACTTTCAACAAGCATTGAAGCACTAATAAAACCATCTGGTCAACTGGCTCTTTCTGGCATCCTTGAGCAACAAGCAACAGAATTAATTGCAACCTACCAACAGTGGTTTGAAATGGATAAAGCAGAGGTAAAAGAAGAATGGGCACGCTTATCAGGGAAAAAGTATGCAAATAGTGGCCAATAAGCCAGCAAAAATGGGATCGATCTGAATATTGAGCAATTTGCAAGCAAAATAATTACGTTTTGGTTAATTATTAACCTTTATTCTGGTTGAAAAAGTGCGTAAACTACGCCGCCTTGAGTTAGAGAATTGACTGTTTTATATGCACATTGGACAACATAAATTAAGCAACAATATTATTTTAGCACCGATGGCAGGGGTTACTGATCGCCCCTTCCGCGAACTTTGTCGTAGTCAAGGTGCTGGACTTGCTGTTTCTGAGATGTTGTCATCTAATCCGCGTGTATGGAATAGTAGAAAATCTAAATTAAGAATGGATTACCATGGTGAATCAGGCATTCGTTCCGTGCAAATTGCTGGCTCTGAGCCACTTGCAATGGCCCAAACGGCACAATTATGTGTACAACAAGGCGCACAGATCGTTGATATCAATATGGGGTGTCCAGCCAAAAAAGTGAATAAGAAAAAAGCAGGCTCAGCATTATTGCCTCACCCTGAACTTGTTAAGGCAATTTTAGAGAGTGTTGTTGATGCAGTTGATATACCTGTTACTTTAAAGATTCGCACAGGTTGGGATCCTGAAAATAGAAATGGTCTGGAAATAGCACAAATTGCCGAAAACGCTGGTATCCAAGCACTTGCAGTGCACGGTCGCACTCGCCAATGCCTTTATAAAGGTGAAGCAGAGTACGATACAATAAAAATAATTAAAGAAAACGTAACAATACCTGTTATTGCGAATGGTGATATCACTAGTGTTGAAAAAGCCAAATACGTGCTTGAACACACAGGTGCCGATGCCATTATGATAGGACGAGGAGCGCAGGGCGCGCCTTGGATTTTCAACGAAATAAACCACTACCTGACCACCGGTGAACATAAGTCATCATTGGAAAAACAGGAAGTCACCTCTATTTTGCTTAATCATGTACAAGCTTTACATGATTTTTACGGCGAAGTAATGGGGCCTCGTATTGCTAGGAAGCATGTAGGCTGGTATTTACAATCGCAGGACAAGTTAAGTTACTTTAAACGACAATTTAACGCCATTGATTGCCCAGTAGAGCAATTAAAGACATTAGAAATTTATTTGAATAATTAAAGAGTTAATAGCCATGTTTGAACAAAATATTCCTCAAGAAGCACTTACAACCACAACCAGTATTCCGGCTACCGGGCAAATAACTCAAAAACCACTACGTGATTCAGTGCGTCAAGCTGTCTCAGGTTACGTGGCGCAATTAAATGGTCAAGATACGACCGAACTATACGAGTTAGTATTATCAGAAGTTGAAGCTCCGATGTTAGATATCATTATGCAATACACACGTGGTAATCAAACTCGTGCGAGCAACAATGCTAGGTATTAACCGTGGTACGCTACGTAAAAAATTAAAAAATATGGCATGGGCTAAATCCATCATTTCAAAATGATGATTGACGGTAATCTAGTCAAATTCAGTTCAACTAAAAATCCGGTGCCCACACGCACCGGATTTTTTTATACAGTCAAACAAGTAAAGCATCAATAACTATAATGGACTAGCAAAAACCTGTGTCCAATAGTAAGGATAACTGGCACTACTATTTGCCACACAAGCAAGCCCCATTTCCGTAACATCTTCATTCATAATATTACGACAATGACCATCACTAGACATCCAACCATCCACTACCTGCTCAGCACTTGTCTGACCAGTCGCAATATTTTCAGCCACATAGGACCAGCTATAACCTTGATCTGTTACACGTGTTGCAACTGTGTCGCCATCCAACCCCGTATGAGCAAAGAAATCATAATTAGCCATATTTGCTGAATGCTCCTCTGTCGCTAGTGTTAATGCACTGTTCCAAGTTACTCCAGCAACAGGGCCAAAACTATCTTCGCCACAAACCTGAGCTTCAGCTCTTTTTGCATTTATTAGTGTAAGCACACTGACTAAATCATCTTCACAGCTGATTAAACTGTAATTAACTTCACTGCTTTCAATAATGCTCTCAACTTCCTCTGTAATAATCGACTCTACATCAATTAAATCCGAAATTATCTCTATATTAGAAGAGTCACTTCCCCCACACCCCATTAAAATAGTTACACTTATTAATGTTGCCGACCAATAACGCATTATTTTTCCTTTTCATACAAAATAAAGTTTGCATAGTTTCCCCTTTTAATTGCACTTCTAAGGGCATTTATAACCACCTTTTGCTCAACATAACAAGCTCAATAATCACTATTAATATCATAGCTGAATTCTCTTTACTGCGAATAAAAATTTAAAATTTTACGGTGCCTTTTTTATTGATTCACTATATGCTTCATATTTAACTCTATGTTTTTAGGAAAAATATGCTTTCTCTTTCGATAAACGAACCATTGCAAAACCTATTAAGCTGGCAACAAAGTGTATTTTGTATGGCTCTGAGCGAACATACTAAGCTTCATTTTCACCTATTTTGTGACGCAATTGAAAGCTCATCAGCTGAAGAAATAGACAAATTGAATGCATTATTTTGGGAGAAAATGACCACCAAAGGTGCAAAAATCAATTTCACAACACAACAGGAGCATTTTGATAGCCTTATTCCTGACGCTCGTGAGCATGATTTTTATGGTGTTTACCCTGCTATTGATCACTGTGTTATTCTAAGCTGTGCATTTAATACTTTTTTAATTAAGTCTAAGGAAGAAGCATTAAATGCAAGTCAAACTAGCTTTTCCACCATCGCCAGTTTTATTGAATTACAGAGTGGTAAAGCAATAGAAGATGAACAATTAGAAACTGAACCTTTATTTATTGAACAGCTTGAATTTCAAACAGAATTATTAAAAATGTTAGATAATGAGCGCAGTCCAGAATTAATAAAATCTATCAGAGAATTTGTACAAAGCCATGGTGTAACTAACCTAGGCATTGCGCTAGCTGATTGAATTAATCACTTTTATGTGATTTTTGACACAATAAAAACATTTAAAAGTGATTTATCATACTTTTACAATCTTTAGACTTTACTTAACAATAGCACTTGAAATACATTGATTCGGTAAGTTACATTCAATCCACACTTATATAAATGGAAATCTAGAAATGAACAAAACTCAACTTGTTGCAGATATTGCAGAAAAATCAGAACTGACTAAAGTACAAGCAAAAGCGACTTTAGAACAAATTCTTTCAAGCATCACTGATAGCCTTAAAGATGGCGAACCAGTGCAGTTGATCGGTTTTGGTACTTTCAAAGTAAATCACCGTGCAAAGACGTACAGGCCGTAACCCGCAAACGGGTGCAGATATTGAAATTAAAGCGACAAATGTGCCTGCGTTTGTTGCTGGTAAAGCACTTAAAGAATCAGTTAATGACTAACCTCAATTAGCAAAAAAGAATTTTTAGAAAAGGTGAAACTTCGGTTTCACTTTTTTTGCTATGATGCTTCGTTTATCCCCAATAGAGATCAGTATGTCTAACAATAATAATCAATTCGAACGCCTGCGTTGTATTAAACGTATTGACCAAACGGCTGATGCCAGTACCTTTGAATTTGAGCACTTAGATCAAACTCCCTTTAGTTTTCAAGCAGGACAGTTTTTAACCTTTGAAATAAATTATTACAACAAACTCTTATATCGCGCATACTCAATTTGTTCTTCTCCTGCAAAGCCTAATAGCGTCACTGTAGCAATCAAACGAGTGCCTGGAGGTAAAGTATCAAATTACCTGCTGGATAACTTACAGGCGGGTCATGCGCTTCCTGCAATGCCTCCAGCAGGTAATTTCACACAACAAGAAAATAAAACCACCAATAACTTGATATTAATGAGTGCTGGTAGCGGTATAACCCCCTGTTTAGCGATTGCACAGGACTGCTTAGATAATAAATCAGAAGCCAACATTCACTTTATTCATAGCGCACGTAAAAGTGATGATGTGATCATGGCTTCGCTGTTAACAGAGTTAGCAGAAAAACATAATAATTTTAAACTAACACTTATTTTGGAAAACACTGATAACTCAGAGCACCTTCAAGGTCGAATTGATATTGATATGTTTAATCAGTTAATCCCAGAAATAAAAGAGCGCACTATTTTTATTTGTGGCCCTTCTTTATACATGAAGTCAGTTGAAGAAATTGCTAGCGCAGTTGGATTTGATTTTGATTATTTCCATAAAGAAAGCTTTGTACCAGAAGCGAAAGCTGGAGAGCCTGTATTTTCTGATATTAATCATCAAATCACAGTGCCAGCCTTAGATAAAGAGTTTATGGCAAATGATCAGCAAACGCTTTTAGATGCGATGCATGGTGCAGGCATTAAAGTCCCCTATTCATGCAAGTCAGGTATTTGTGGTGCCTGCAAATGTAAAGTTCAAGGCGATGTAATCAGCACTAGTACTGAAACTTTAACTGCAGAACAAATAGAACTAGGTTATGTATTAACCTGTAGTACAAAAGCAAATTCTGATGTAATTGTTGAGCTGTAAAAAATAGCGATCAGCTGTTAGTGATCAGCTTAAAAGATAGACAACAAAAAAGCCGATGTATTCTATTTGAAAACATCGGCTTTTAGTTTTTTCGAGGCTAGAAGCCATTAGTCTGTCACTTATCTGAAGACTGATAGCTTATTTTTGAGCTTCACGCGCGATTGCACGGTAAGCGATATCATTACGATGGAACATTCCATCCCAGCTAATCTGTTTAGTTAACTCATAAGCTTTCTGTTGCGCTTCTGTAACCGTATTACCTAATGCTGTTGCACAAAGTACTCGTCCACCACTAGTAACAACTTGGCCATCAACCTCAGCTGTGCCTGCATGGAACACTTTAAGGCCTTCAGATTCAGCAGGAATACCAGAGATCACTAAACCTTTTTTGTAATCAGAAGGGTAACCACCAGCGACTAATACAACACCGATAGCAGACGTTCATCAAACTCAGCAACCATGTCATCCAGTTCGCCATTTACACCTGCTAAACATAAAGTAACGATATCTGACTTCATACGAAGCATAATAGGTTGTGTTTCAGGGTCACCAAAACGGCAGTTGTATTCAATAACTTTAGGCGTACCATCTGCCATTATCATCAGACCTGCATATAAGAAACCAGTGTAAGTATTACCTTCAGCGACCATACCTTCAACAGTTGGGCGAATAACGAGATCCATAATACGCTCATGTAATTCGGGTGTTACTACTGGTGCTGGAGAATATGCCCCCATGCCACCAGTATTTGGTCCGGTATCACCATCACCGACACGTTTATGATCTTGACTGGTTGCCATTGGTACGATGTTTTTACCGTCAACCATGACGATAAATGACGCTTCTTCACCATCTAAAAACTCTTCAATAACAACACGATGCCCTGCTTCACCAAAAGCATTACCAGCAAGCATATCTTGAATCGCATCTTCAGCTTCCTGCAGAGTCATTGCTACGATCACGCCCTTACCAGCGACAAGGCCGTCGGCTTTAATCACAATTGGAGCACCTTTTTCACGAACATAAGCCAATGCAGGCTCAATTTCGGTAAAGTTTTGATACCAAGCAGTAGGTATATCATGACGCGCTAGGAAATCTTTAGTGAAAGCCTTAGAGCCTTCTAACTGTGCGACTCCTTTAGTTGGACCAAAGCACGCTAAACCCGCTTCCTGGAACGCATCAACTACACCAATAACCAATGGAGCTTCAGGACCAACAATGGTTAGCTCAACATCGTTATCTTTAGCAAATGCAACCAAGGCATCAATATCTTCAACACCAATATTTACATTTGTTACTTTCGTTTCTAACGCACTTCCCGCATTACCCGGTGCAACAAAGATATTTTTAACTTGTTCGTTTTGTGCCACTTTCCATGCTAATGCATGCTCACGGCCACCATTACCAATAATAAGAATGTTCATTTAGAAAACCTTAAGATTTTATTTAAAATAATAAAAAGACGAACATAGTTCGTCCAACAATATTAAATATATTAATTGTATTTTTACTAAGTGATTTAGTTCTAAATCAAGGCAAAAGCGCGGAGCTTGCTACTGCAAGTGAGCACTTTTAACGCCGAGGCGGACTAAATCACAATATAAAAACCATTAAAATTAATTGGGGGAGCTCAACGCCAGTTGGCTCTAGGTCAAGGAAAAAGCGCGGAGCTTGCTACTGCAAGTGAGCACTTTTGACGCCGATATAGAGTCAACTGGCTAAGAGATGTCCCGATTAATGGCGGAAGTGACGCATTCCGGTGAATACCATTGCCATATTATGCTCATCTGCGTACCGCAATTACTTCATCATCACGCATTGAACCACCTGGTTGAATAACACAACTAATACCAGCTTCTGCCGCAGACATCGATACCATCGCGGAATGGGAAGAATGCATCGGATGCCATTACTGAACCTTCAACGACTAAATCTTCATCAGCGGCTTTAATACCAGCAATCTTAGCACTGTAAACACGGCTCATTTGACCTGCACCTACACCTACTGTTGCACTGTTTTTAACATAAACAATGGCATTTGATTTAACAAACTTAGCGACTTTCCAGCTAAACAGTAAATCAGCAAATTCTTGCTCTGTCGGTTGACGTTTAGAAACTACTTTCAGGTCATCAAAACCAACCATACCTTGGTCACGATCCTGTACTAATAAACCACCATTAACACGCTTAATGTCGAATTCACTAGTTTGATCTGCCCACTGTCCACATTCTAATAAACGTAGGTTCTTTTTAGCAGCCTACAATTTGTGCTCGCTTCTGCGCTTACTGATGGTGCAATAATAACTTCAACAAACTGACGAGAAACAATTGCTTCTGCTGTGTCAGCATCTAATTCACGGTTAAAAGCGATAATGCCACCAAATGCTGATGTTGGATCAGTTCTATATGCACCTTCATAGGCATCAAGAATATTTCCAGCCACTGCCACACCACATGGGTTTGCATGTTTAACAATAACACAGGCAGGCTCTGAGAATTCTTTCACACATTCTAATGCAAGCATCTGTATCGGCAATATTATTGTAAGAAAGAGCTTTACCTTGAAGTTGTGTTGCAGTTGACACTGACGCTTCTTGAATTTCGTTTTCAATATAGAATGCAATTGCTTGATGAGAGTTTTCACCATAACGCATATCTTGTTTCTTTTGGAATTGCATATTGAAAGTACGTGGGAATTTAGATTCCTCATCACCTTCTTTATTCTCACCGTAGCTCGCTACTTTTGTTCCGAAATAGTTTGCAATCATGCCATCGTATTGTGCTGTATGCTCAAAGGCGACAATTGCTAAGTCGAAACGAGTTTGATAAGTCAAACTACCTTCGTTTGCATTCATTTCAGTTAAAATGCGAGCATAATCAGACGCTTTTACTACGATAGTTACATCTTTATGGTTTTTAGCAAGAGAGCGAACCATAGTTGGGCCACCGATATCGATATTTTCAATCGCATCTTCAAGTGTACAATCTGGGTTTGCTACCGTTGCCGCAAATGGGTAGAGATTCACAACAACCATATCGATTGCTTGAATATCATTAACTGACATGATCTCTTCATCAATGTCAGCGACGAGCAAGAATGCCACCATGAATTTTTGGGTGAAGTGTTTTTACACGTCCATCCATCATTTCAGGAAAACCTGTGTAATCTGAAACTTCAGTTACGTTAATGCCATTATCAGCAAGTAGTTTACAAGTACCACCTGTAGAAAGTATTTCTACTCCCTTTTCAGCTAATTCACGTGCAAATTCTACGATACCCGCTTTGTCAGAAACACTCAGTAGTGCTCTTTTGATTGGTCGGCTAGTTTCCATTTCTTACTCATTCCTCGGTTAAATTAATGGCTAAGTCACTTAGTCACATTGATTGGTTTGATCTGGGAGCGCCATTCTACCCGAAAACCGATGTCATTTTGAGCTATTTATTTATAAATATTTATTTTATTTTGTATCAGTTAATGAACAATAAACACAGATAAAAAAGGTAAACCAAAGTAAACACTTGGAGGGAATAATTAATTACGTTAAATCAAAAACATAAACTAATAGATAAAATAATAGATACAAAAAAGCCATGTAAAAACATGGCTTATAATGGTCGCGTTATGAGAGTTTACTTATTATGGTAAGGAATACTCAACTCATGCACCGCATCAACAAATACTTTCGCATTTTCTGGTGGCACATCTAAATGAATGCCGTGTCCTAAATTAAACACATGCCCCGCTCCTTCTCCAAAGCTTTCTAGAATTGTTGCTACTTCTTGGCGAATACGATCGGGTGAAGCGTATAACATAGAAGGATCCATATTACCCTGTAATGCAACTCGAGAACCAACACGTGCCTTTGCTGTGGCCATATCAATAGTCCAATCAAGACCAATACCATCACAACCTGTATCGGCAATTTGCTCTATCCATTGTCCGCCATTTTTGGTGAATAATGTTACAGGAACTTTTTTACCCTCATAACTACGATGTAGCCCATCAACAATTTTATGCATGTATTGTAATGAAAAATCTTTGTAATCACGTGGTGAAAGCACGCCACCCCAGGTATCAAATACCATTACAGATTGTGCACCGGCTTCAATTTGGGCATTTAAATAAGCAATCACAGAATCAGCCAGTTTATCTAATAAAGCATGCAATATTTGTGGTTCAGCAAAGGCCATTTTTTTAATTTTAGTAAAAGCCTTCGACGTTCCACCTTCAACCATATAAGTAGCTAAGGTCCAAGGGCTTCCTGAAAAACCGATTAAAGGCACTTCACCTTTTAATTCTCGACGTATTGTACGAACCAGCATTCATAACATATTGCAGTTCACCTTCAGGGTCTGGCATGATTAAATTATCAACGTCTTTTTTACAACTAATAGGTCGTTCAAATTTAGGACCTTCACCTTCTGAAAAATAAAGACCTAAACCCATTGCATCAGGAATAGTTAAAATATCAGAGAATAAAATAGCAAGATCAAGTTCGAAACGACGTAAAGGTTGCAATGTTACTTCACAGGCAAGATCAGCATTACGGCATAAAGACATAAAATCGCCCGCTTGTGCGCGAGTAGCTTTATATTCAGGTAGATATCTTCCAGCTTGGCGCATCATCCATACAGGTGTTTTATCCACTTCTTGTTTTAATAATGCGCGAATGTAACGATCATTCTTTAATTCTGTCATGCTTATCTACCCTGCTTAATAGTTATAAATTTTATGGCGCGTATGCTACCAACTTAATGTTACTTTTAATAGTTCTCTAAACGCACTGACTTATCATTTGATTGATTAACTTCCTCGCTAAAGTACCTTCAACGGGTAATGCCGGTAAATTATCAACATCGTACCAAGTCGCGCTAGAAAGCTCTCTTGGATCAATTTTTATGTCACCAGAAAGGTAATCAGCGGTAAACCCCATCATCAGTGAATGTGGAAATGGCCAAGGCTGGCTGGTTACATATTCTATATTAGTTATTTTTATACCAGATTCTTCATACACTTCTCGCTCTACGCAATGCTCTAATGTTTCCCCTGCCTCAGTAAAGCCAGCTAAGACGGTATAAACTTGATTATTGCTTTTTTGATGGCGACGATGAAGCGCCAGCAATATTTGCTTTTCTTTACGTATCCCAACAATGATGCAAGGTGATACACGCGGATAACAACGGTGTTTACAGTGCTGACATTGCATGGCAATTTCCCAGTCTATCGCCTGCATTTTTTCACCACACTGGCCACAGAATTGATGTGTTTTATAAAACAGAGATATCTGAAAAGCACGTCCTGCAATATCAAAAAGGCGATCATCAACAGTGCCTAACAAAGTTCGTAAATCAGAATATTCACCAAACCCCACATCAATTTGTGTTTTGAATTCTACCAGGTAACAGGGACTAGATTGATAGTGTCCTAATTCCACTTTTTCAGAGACTAATGCTTCATCTAGAGAGAGATCATCAAGATTACCGTAGGGAATAAAATCCCCTTGAGGTTGCAGTAAAATTTGCCCTTCAGCAACAATAAACCACCAACAGTTTTTTTCAGTATTCATGCTTTGCCTTTTAAATCCTTAATTACTTCACAGTTATACAGGAATATAAGGTTTTAATTCAAATTCAAGTTGACGATAATCCTAATAGCCTTTAAATTTTAGTGCTAGACTTAACAGCAATAAAATCAACTATAGGAAGTGCAATGCTAACCAAATTAGAAAAAGCAAAACAAGAATGGGGTGGCACTTTGACCATTATTGACAATTGGCTCGAAGCACGTCAAAAATGTGTCGTATTATATTGCCAGATAGCGGGACTTCCTCCCTATCAACAGGAAAAACGTAGTTTACCAGCACAAGCTGACATTACTAATTTCTGTCAAATACTTCTAGATTATGCTTCAAGAGGACATTTTGAGGTTTATGAACATATTATTGAACAGTGCAAACTTGATGGCGAAGAAAACCTAAAAATAGCACAGGATTTATATGCTCGCATTACCCGCACAACGGATATTGCGCTTAATTTTAATGATAAATATGCTGAAAATGCGAGTGACAAAGCATTGCTTGATTTTGACAAAGATCTTTCTGAGTTAGGACAAGTGATGGAAGGGCGATTTGAGCGTGAAGACCAATTACTTGAAGTGGTTCATCTACATCACACATTAAATTAACTTCTCTTATGGCAACAGTGATGTTGCCATATTCTAATACCAGTAATATAAAAACTAATTTAATTGCTAGGTATTTGCGAATCTAAGCTATTCTTAAGCAACAAAAAATATTCCTCAATAAACTCAGTTTGCGTTTTTGAAGCAGGCTTATTCCATTGACGCCCTAATATTTGTTCAATATCTTCAACTAATTTATCGCCTTCGGCAATCACTTTAAAACGTGCGTTATTATCTAATTGTGGTTGTTGCTGACAAAAAACCAGTAACATGTTTGCAACTTGATCTGCGACGATATCAGAAATTAAAGTACCTTCCTTTGAAGCACTAGAAGCTTCAAAAAGATTTAGGTTATCCGCAAAATAACTAATACAAGCATCATAGGCTTCGCTATTAAGTAACATGAGACTTATCCTTAAAATTAGTGATTAAATTTCTCCCATCTCCTTCAAAAAGCTATCTCTTCGTTCATTAAACGCTTTTTTATCTTTTTTAGCAATTTCTTGAGAAAGTGGCAGGCTAACTTTCATTGCATCCACAGGTTTATTATAAATATGGAATTCATAATGTAAATGTGCTCCCGTTGAGCGCCCGGTGTTACCTGATTTTGCAATAAGATGTCCCATTTTCAATGCGCCCTGCACGCACATAAATCTTACTTAAATGTAAATAACGCGTGGTATATTTTCTGCCGTGCTTAATTACAATATAATTACCCGCGACAGGATGAAAACCTGCGCGTTGCACCACACCATCACCAATTGAATATACTTTTGTACCTGTTCTTACCGCAAAGTCTGTACCGTTGTGTGGACTAACTCTTTTTGTAATAGGATGTAAACGTCTTGGATTAAAGGAGGAACTAATGCGATTACGCCCATCAAGTGGTGAACGACGATAGGCTTTACCTAGGCCTTTACCATCTTCATCATAATAGCGACCATCTTCACTTAAAAACGCACTATAAGTCTGACGACTGGTTTTAATCAGTATCCCCAATACTTCACTATCATAGGTATATTGACCATCGATATACTGTTTTGAAACCAATACATGAAAGGTATCACCGACACGCAACTGGCGATTAAAATCAAATTTCTCCTGTAAAGCTCCGGATATTTGTTGTATTTGACCTGCCGACAACCCAGCTTCTTTGGCATTGATATAAAAACTACCTGTAACACTTCCTTTAAAATAACTATTACGCCACTCACCCTCTTCTGTTTCGAGTAATGAGACATAACCCCCTTCTTTTAAAACAAAGGATAAAGTATTAGCAAAATCTATTTTTATTTTTAAAGCCAAAATATGATTATCTGCATCAACCAACAATTTTATTTCTTGGCCAGGCATCAAATTACCTAAACGTAAATGTAATTTATCAGCTTCCTGTAGCTCATGTAATGCGCCAGCTGGAAAGACCTTCCGATTGAAATAAGTTACTTAAAGAGTCGCCCTCTTTTATTGTCCATTGAATTTCACGTGTGCCCGTAAAATCAATAGTAGTGTTTCCATATACTTCGCGTTTAGGTTCGATCGGCTCCGCCTTCGAATATTCATCCTGTGAAACACTTTCAATGGGTAAGATCAGCTGACGTTTAATTTGTTTAGGCCCAACAGCCTGACTTGGTAAAAATGAAATAATTAATAAACAAACAAAGAGAATAATTAAGGCAAAAAAATGTTTACGCGGTAAATCGTTTATAAAGGAAATAAAAGCGCTTATTAACGCTTTAAGGCGGTTCAGAAAAGGCATAATAAAACTCAAAGAATAACGAATATATAGGTGAAGATGTAGTATACCCATGGGGGTAAAGAAGCAAAGTAGCATTAAGTCAATTTATTATTAATGCGACAGATGATATTTATTAATTACTAAAATTAGCGTATGTGCAGACAAAATTAAAGTGGCTTTCATGAAAAAAAGGTAAGATAGACGTCTAGATGTAAAAACATCTAAAATATTATTCATTTTTTTAGGAGTCCACATGTCTCGTGACTTATTTACTTCAGAATCAGTTTCTGAAGGTCATCCAGATAAAATAGCCGATCAAATTTCTGATGCCGTGCTTGATGCCATTTTAAAACAAGATAAAAAAGCACGTGTTGCTTGTGAAACCTATGTTAAAACAGGCATGGTAATGGTCGGTGGTGAAATCACGACTGATGCTTGGGTTGATATCGAAGAAATCACACGTGATACTGTACGTGATATCGGTTATACCAGTTCAGAAATGGGTTTTGATGCAGACTCTTGCGCAGTTTTAAATGTAGTTGGTAAACAATCTCCAGATATCAACCAAGGTGTTGATCGTAGCGACCCTCGTGAACAAGGCGCTGGAGACCAAGGTTTAATGTTTGGTTATGCAACCAATGAAACTGAAGTATTTATGCCTGCTCCTGTAACTTATGCACATCGTCTTGTTAAAAAACAAGCAGAAGTACGTAAAAGTGGTCAGCTTGAATGGTTACGTCCTGATGCAAAAAGCCAAGTGACTTTTGCCTATGAAAATGGTGTTATTGTTGGTATTGATGCGGTTGTACTATCAACACAACATTCTGAAGATATTCAACAGAAAGAACTTGTTGAAGCGGTAATGGAAGAAATCATCAAGCCAGTATTACCTGCAGAATTATTGACGGAGCGTACTAAGTTCCATATTAATCCAACGGGTCGTTTTGTTATTGGTGGGCCAGTAGGCGACTGTGGTCTAACAGGACGTAAAATCATTGTTGATACATACGGTGGTACTGCACGCCATGGTGGTGGTGCATTCTCTGGTAAAGATCCATCAAAAGTTGACCGTAGTGTCGCTTACGCCGCACGTTACGTTGCTAAAAATATTGTAGCAACGAGGATTAGCAGATCGTTGTGAAATTCAAGTTTCTTACGCAATTGGTGTTGCGGAGCCAACTTCAATCAGCGTTGAAACATTTGGTACTGAAAAAGTAGCAAAAGATTTAATCGTCAGCTTAGTTGGCAAACACTTCGATTTACGCCCATACGGCTTAATTGAAATGTTAGATCTGATCAAACCTATCTATCAAGAAACAGCCGCATACGGTCACTTTGGTCGTGAACAGTTTCCTTGGGAAGCGTTAGATAAAGTTGAAGCATTAAAAGCTGATGCATTCTAAGGTAATACTTATAGATCCTCGCCATTAGATTCAATTTCAGCATCGAAAGTGCTCACTTAGCTTGCTGAGCTCAGCGCTTTCTTGTTGGTTCTCAAATCAAATGGCTTAACTCTATTGCGTATTAAATATTAATGATGCTAACAGCAGAAGATAAAAAAGCACTTGAGCTTCAAGGTGAAGAATTTTTCATTGAAGCTGAGTGCTTTTTTGATCGTGCTTTTGAGCGTCCAACTTATTTATTTAATCAAAGAGGTAAGGTCGCGGGCACTGCACACTTACAGCGTAATTTAATAAAAATAAATCCAGTTTTATTTAAAAATAATAAACAAGAATTTTTTCAACAGGTGATTCCTCACGAAGTCGCACATCTTATTACCTTTCAGTTATATGGTAAGGTCCGCCCGCACGGCAAAGAGTGGCAATATGTCATGCAAGAAGTCTTCAAACGCCCTGCTCTAACCACACATCAACTTGATATTAAAGACGTCGTTGGCAAGCTATTTACTTATCAATGCGCCTGTACAACACACCAACTGACCATTAGGCGACACAATAAAGTACAACAGGGTGCTGAATATCGTTGTCGCGCATGTCAAAGCACTTTAACTTTTGTATCTAGCGTTTAGCTCAGCGTTTAAAATTGTCTAAAATAATGCCCGTTGCCATAGCGACATTTAATGATTCCGCTTGACCAAAATTAGGAATGGTAATTTTATCGGATATCAACTTTTCAATAGGCTCTGAAATACCGTGAGACTCACTGCCCATGACAATAAAAGCACTATTAGCTAAAGTTGTTTTATGGATATTATTGCCCTCTAAAAAGGCGCCATAAATTGGCTTTGTTTGAGCGTTTAAATAAGTATTTAAGTCGGCATGCGCAACATTAACACGCGCAAAAGATCCCATAGTTGCGCCGATTACCTTTGGATTATAAAAATCAGCACAATCAGTACTACAAACAACATTGTTAATTCCATACCAATCAGCAACACGTAGGATCGTTCCTAAATTACCAGGATCTCCCACTTGATCTAATACTAAAATAAGCTCATTTTCTTGTATTTCAGGAAGTTTTCCTTCGATACATTCCACTATTGCTAAGGCGCTATTATTAGAGAGTAAAGTACCCGCTTTTTTTAATTCATCTTCACTCGCTTCCAGTGTTTTACCAATAACATTATGCGCTGTTAATAATGCACTGTTTTTATTGATAAAGTTTGTTGTAGCAAACAAGTGTTTAATAGTGAAAGGGCTATTAAACAACTCCAACACATTTTTCTCACCCTGAACTAAAAACAAGTTATTATTTTTGCGATGTTTTTTAGATTCAAGAGATCTAATAAGTTTTAACTGATTTTTAGAAATCATTTTTTTCCTGAATTGGATTAATATGCTTTTTTATAAGTAACAACACATAGCTATTTATAAGTAACAACACATAACAAGGGCATCTTCGCGACCCGTTTCACTTGGGTAATAGTCCTTGCGAATGTCTACTTCTACAAAACCTAAGCCTTGGTAAAGATGAATCGCATTTTGGTTCGAAGCACGCACCTCCAACCAAATTTCTTGTTCATTGTTTTCACGGCTATAGTCTAATAAATACTGTAATAATACACGTCCAATACCCTGCCCTTGATATTCTGGTGAAATTGCAATATTCATCAAGGTTACTTCACCCGCCACAGAGCTAGCTACGAAGTAACCAATCACCTCATCATTTAGCATAATTAAATGATTAAAATATCGTTTTCCAAAGTTACTTAAAAAGACCTTTTCAGACCAAGGATGAGTATGTGATTTTGCTTCTATTTGCGTCACCGCGTTTATATCAGCCAATCCCATAGGTTGAATGTTTAATAATGATACTTCACAGTGCACAAAATTGTTCCCAGAGTTGTTTTTTAGCTTTTGGTTGATGCATCAATGCTTGCAATTGGTGGAGAGGTTAATAGATGATGCCCACTCATTTGTTTTATTTTTCCAAGTGTTGACCAAATAATATCGGGAAGATTACCCTGTTGGTTTTCAAACTGTTCTAAACTACAGCAACAAACATGGCTTTTTTAATATTGAAGGCTTTTAAAATTGCGATGGTTAAAGGGTGTTCAAATTCCTCTTGTGTAGCAACAAATAACAAATGACAATCACTCAAATCAAGCAATGGAAAACCACTACCCTGAGCAAATAATGCGGGTTTACGAACCTGCCAATGAGTGATCCCCATTTCTTGTAAATAAAAGGCTTTTTGATGCAACATAACCAGCTCAGAAATAATGTTTGAAAGGTAATAATAACATTCTGAAAATAACATGTAACGATTACTTTTTATCGCGCTATATTCACTGTTTAAACCGTAACGTAAATTATTTGTTAAAAGGGCCAATGTAGCTGTAAGATAGCGACGCTAATAACAATATAAAAGGATGATTAAAATGACTAAATGGGCGGAAAGATTTCTGCAAATGGCTGAATTAGTAGCATCTTGGAGTAAAGACCCTTCAACACAAGTTGGTGCCGTCATTACTGAGCATAACCGTATTGTTTCTTTAGGTTTTAATGGTTATCCGCACGGTATTTCAGACAGCGCGATCACCGATAACAGAGAATTAAAATTACTAAAAACATTACACGCAGAAGAGAATGCTATTCTTTATGCAAAGCGCGATTTAAAAGGTTGTGAGATTTGGGTAACACATTTTCCCTGTCCTAACTGTGCGACGAAAATTATTCAAACTGGTATTAGCGTGGTGCATTGCACAGAACAAAGTGAAGATTTTTTATCTCGCTGGGGCGATAAAATTCAACTTAGCGAAGAAATGTTTAATCAATCAGGGGTAAAAGTAGATTGGTTACCTTTAGAAAAGTGATAATTAGATGCTTATTAATAATTAATAAGCATCTAATTTTTTCGCCTCACCAAAAACTCAATTCAGAGTATTTATTTAAATACATTTAATGTGAATTCCATTAACATTTTAGTAACTTAAAAACGCTTTTTTTTCTATCTCCTATACTTTCCTCATTTCTTGCCTATTCTTATTTTTAATAACTAATGTTTAAGGAAAAGCTGAAATGATTAATGTGATAAAAAAAGCATCAGAGCAAAACTTTCTCTTGCAATGGGGCTAGTGTCTTTATGTTTAATAATAATGTTCTTAGTATATGGTAATTTAACTAATAATCTAAACACCGGAATCACCAATTTAGGGACAAAATTTATGCCCTCTCAGTCTGCGATTCTCAATGCAGATAGAGATTTATATCAGGCTTATGTAGCACAACTTATCTATATTGAAACAGCTTCAGCTGAGCAAAAAAATGATTACGAAGAAAATGCTCAACAAGCATTTGATCGAATGAAGGTATACCTTTCCACCCTATCAGATTACCCCGATATTAGTGCTAAACTTACTCAGTTTGATGGACAATTTAAGAGCTGGAAAAAAGTAGCAGATCAAGTATTAGTATTGGTTGATAATAATAAAAAAGATGAGGCTTACCAATTAATTCATTCTGATAGCGCTAGCCAATTTTCCAAACTAAGAGATCTTTATGATATTGCTGGAGAAGCAGTTAACCAACTAGCGGTAACAGAAGATGAATTACTCCATGCAGAAACTCAAAAAACCAATAAAGCATTAACCATCTTTTTATGCTTAGTTGTCATTCTAATTATTGCATTAACCTACTTTGTTCCTAAAATGCAAGTAGATGGCATCCGTGGGTTGAACAATAGAATAAAAGAAATTAGTGAAGGCGATGGAGACCTTACACAACGTATTTCTTCAACAAGAACAGATGAACTTGGACAACTCGCTAATACATTTGATGACTTTATTGCCCAATTACAGGGCCTCATAAAAGAACTACGTGAAAGTAGTGATGAACTTAATCACAATGCAGTAGATTCTAGATTCAACCTATCAAAGTAGCCAAGAACTCAATCAATTTCAAAGCGATAATATCGAAATGATTGCAACCGCAGTTAATGAATTTAGCGTTTCGATTCGAGAGGTTGCAAGTAATGTACAGAATGCAACTAATGCGACTGGTGAAACGGATCTTTTAACAGAGCAAGGTATGCAAGTTATCGATCATTCTGAGCTTCAAGTAAAAGACTTATCCCATTCAATTCAAAATGCAAAAACTGTGATTGAAAACCTCAGTGAAGACTCTGATAACATTGCAACCGTGCTTGATGTTATACGCAGTATTGCAGAACAAACTAATTTATTAGCATTAAATGCGACCATAGAAGCGACAAGAGCAGGAGAACAAGGCCGAGGATTTGCAGTTGTAGCGGATGAAGTTCGTTCATTGGCAAGTAAAACTCAGCATTCAACAGAAGAAATTCAACAAATGATTAATAAACTACAGGTCGGAGTAAAAAATGCAGTCACTTCAATTCAAGAAGGTGCAGAAAAAGTGCGACAAAACGTAGAATCTGTTGAGAAAACAAAAGAAATGTTTATTGGTATTCAAACCTCAAGCCGCCAGGTTAATGACTTGACCTCTCAAATAGCCGTGGCAACCGAGCAACAGAGTAATGTTTCAGAAGAAATTAATAATAATATCGTTAATCTCAATGATAAAAATTCGCAGAGCAAAATTCTTTCTGACAAAGTCCAACAAATTTCCGGTTTAGTGGGAAGTTGTTCTCAAAAACTAGCCAAAGATATTAACCGTTTTACTGTTCACTAAGCCTCGCATTAAACCTAAAAACCTTGTGATAAGGGCTTATCACAAGGTTTTACTAGAATTAAAGTGGTTTCAATAATTGTTTAAACAAACTGTGTAAACTACCGAGCACAATTAATAATGCGATAATAGGTAGTGTTGCCCACAAAGAAACATGTAAAGAAGGCACCAACTTAAATCCCCACTGCATAAGATTATAAACCAATGCCTCAGCACCAATAGTAGCCACCAGCCCAGCAACAACAGCCAGCAAACCATATTCAGACCATAAAGTGCGACTTATGCGTTGTTTGGTCGCTCCTAAAGTACGATATAACATCACTTCACTTTGACGTTGTTTTAGGCTCAATCTTAGTAGGGTAAACATTAATAATAGCCCACTAAATACGGCAATAGCGACAAAGAACGGTCAAGGATAAAGAGACCTGTGCAAGCATCGCCTGTAACTTGCTTCCTAGCACCCTAAAATCGAGTAGACTAATAGTCGGATATTCACGAGACAATTGATTCAATAAATCATTATCTTTTTCTTCTAATTTTGCACTCATCATCCAGGTTGCAGGTAAATCTTTTAAAACATCCGGGGTAAAAATAAATACAAAATTAGGCTTCATAGACTGCCAATACACTTCACGAATACTATTTACTGTTGCTTTAACTTGTATGCTATTAATCGTGAAGGTTAACTCATCACCAATGTTTAACCTTAATTCTCTAGCCACCTTTTGCTCAACAGAAACACCTTGGGAGTCGCTCCACTGCCCTTCAATGACTTTATTGTATTCAGGTATCGTTTCTCCCCAGGTGAAATTCACCTCCCGTCTGAGAATATTTGCAGGGTTATCTTGATACTCTTCAGCCCGATAAACATCAACACCATTGATAAAACTCAAACGTCCACGAGAAACAGAAAAAGCCTCGGAGCGTTCAATATTGCGCAGATCAAAATGGCTTAAATAAGTATCAAGTTCGTTGCTATTAATATTAATTGCAAACACATTCGGCGCATTGTCAGGCACTGCTTCTTGCCAATCGCCAACCAGGTCGGCTCTTAGTAACCAAATAACTGCAATCAACATTAAAGACCCAGACAAAGCGACAAGTTGCATTAAACTTTGTTTAGGGCTTCGTTTTAAACGGCTGATCGCTAGGGACATAGATGCTCCCCATTTAAAGTGCCCTACTAAAATGATAAACCCGTAACTTATCAACGCCAGAATTAAAAATAGCCCGATCAAACCCAATAAAACTAACCACACCATCGGCGCATCAAGGTAATAATAAACAAATGCTACTAATGGAAATAATACTAACCACCAAGCTGGTTTGGTGATGCTTTTTGTTTGTTGTAAAACATTGATCGCAGGTGTATCCAATAGCTGTTTTAGTGGAATTCCTAATGCCGGAATGGCCACCAAAATAGCAACAGCTCCTCCAATAAAAAAGGTGCAGAGCCATAACTAGGTAAAGTTTCCGGTAAAACATCCGTTAAAGGTAAGCGAAGTAAAGCTTCAATAACAATGCCTAATAAGGAACCAACGGCTAGAGCAATTACTAACAAAAGACTGACTTGTAAAATTAACCAACGTTTTAACCAAACTCGACTCGCTCCTAAACTTTTCAACATGGCAATGGTTTGAGCGCGACCAGAAACATAATGAGAACAGGTCATTATCAAGGTCAAACTGGCCATAACAATAACCATTAATATGGTTAAGGATAGATATTGTTTGGCTTTATCAACAAAACCGCCACGATTATTTTCATCCTCATCGCTTCTCCACCTCTCCCCGGTTGAAGCTCTACACTATTCTGCAAGTCATTTAATTGGTTTTCAGTGCCGTTAAAAAAACGTTTATAACGAACACGACTACCGAGTTGTAATGCCCCTGTTTTTTCAATATCTGACACATGAATAAATACATTAGGAATACTATCAAAGGGATTAAAAACCAATTCTGGATCAGCATCAATAATACCCGATACAACTAACTCAGCATCACCAATAGCAACTTGATCGCCAATATCTACCTCTAATAATCCAAGTATTCGTTCAGATACCCATAATTCTCCCGGCAATACATGTGAATTAATAGTATTTTGTTTTGTTCTTAAACGTAATTCTCCACGTAAAGGGTAAAGGCTATCAACCGCTTTAACACTAATGAGATACATAGAAGTATCACTAAAACTCATGGTTCTAAAGCTGACCTGATCAGATTGAGGCAATTCAAGCTGATCTGCTTTTTCAATAATTAAAGGATTAATAGGATTATTACTGCGTTGTACTAAGTCAGCACCAAGCATGGAACGACCTTCTGCTGTCATGACTTTTTCAACACGCATGGCTAATGCAGAGAGCGCAACCACACACGCGACAATCAATACTAAAGCTGCGACCACAGGCCATAATTGCGCGGAATATATTTCTCGCCAACTCCACCTCAATAAAAGAGGAGACTTAGCCTGAGATGGATTAACAGAGGTTGATTCGTTCATGTGTTACTTAACCTCCGCTATTGTATTATTCTGTTTTTGCTCAGCTTGAGTGACCTCTTCTATAATTTTTCCGTCATCGATACGTAAAATACGCGAACAACGAGCCGCTAACTGCTCATCATGGGTAACCAAAATTAATGTTGTATCACTATCTCTATTCATGGCAAACAAAAGCTCAATAATATTTGTTGCCGTGGTTTTATCTAAATTGCCCGTTGGTTCATCGGCAAATAATATTTTCGGTTCACTCATAAAGGCGCGTGCTAAAGCAACTCGTCGCTAGCTCACCACCTGATAATTGCGTTGGTAAATGCAACTCTCTACCCGCCAGCCCTACTGATTTTAATAATGCTTTGGCTTTAGTTTGATTTTCACCCTCTCCCCGAAGGACGGTGGGAAGAGTGACATTTTCAATGGCGTTGAGAGAGGGGATCAATAGAAAGCTTTGGAAAACAAATCCAATCGACTCACCACGTAGTCGCGCTCTCGCTTCATCATCTAATTTGCTTAGGGGTTGGCCTAATAATTCAATCTCCCCAGAAGTTGGTACATCTAATCCAGCTAACAGCGTCATCAATGTTGATTTTCCCGCGCCAGAGGTACCAATAATTGCCACGGTTTCAGCTTTGCTGACTTGTAATGAAATATCACTTAGAATAGATAACTTGTTACCGTGAGCGGTAATCGATTTAGACAGTGATTTTACTTTTAAAATAGGCTCAGACATGACTAAATTCTTTTCCTTTATATTTACATTTATATTTACCGTATTTATTACGATATCAAGTAGCGTTGCGATCAGTAAAAACTTATTAATTGTGGGAGACAGCTTAAGTGCTGGCTACAACATGCCAATTGAACAAAGCTGGCCTGTGTTGTTAAATCAAAAATATCAACAGGATAATCTGCCTGTCACCGTAATTAACGCCAGCATTTCTGGTGATACTACGGGAAACGGGCTAGAGCGACTCCCTAACCTATTAGCGCAACACAACCCTGATTATTTATTAATTGCTTTAGGTGCAAATGATGGCTTACGTGGTTTTTCAACTAATATCATTAGCGATAACTTAACGCAGATGATCACGCTTAGCCAGTCAAAATCTGTTCAAGTATTATTGATGCAGATCAAGATACCCCAAATTACGGAAAACGCTATAACCAATTATTTACGGATATTTATCCCAATCTAGGTGAAAGCTTTGATGTTCCCGTGCTTGATTTCTTTTTAGAAGAAGTAATTGTTAAACCAGAGTGGATGATGAAAGACGGCTTACACCCTCAAGCAGTGGCGCAACCTTGGATTGCAGACTTTATGCAAGCACAAATACAAACACATCTTCAAATCAGCGCATCAAAATAAGTGAATTAAAATAGACATTGAAACCAGCCATAAATTCATTCTTTGTCTTTTTATTTTTTTAATTGCAGAAAACCCTTTCGCCCAAATTTAGGCATAGTCCTGCCTTTTTTTGGTGCAAAACCATCACAAAACTGTCAATAAAATTTTTAACTATATAATTTTAAATAAGTAATTTTATGGCATGTAAATTTCATGTTTTTAATTTATGATTTTAATTATTTGTTTAAAAAGCCTTTATTGAATAGAAAACAACGTATTCCAATAGTTTTTTAATAATTAAACTCTTAAGGAAAAAATATGGAATCAATTTTAATTGTCATTTTCATTTCTCTAGCCATCGCAAGTGTTCTCAATATCTTGCTTAAAAAAATCGGCGTATCCCATATTATTGGTTACATCATAACGGGTGTCATTATCAGTAATATGTTTGATTTTAACGGCCATGATGATCTTAATGCACTAGAGCTAATCGGAGAGTTTGGGATTGTTTTCCTGATGTTTACCGTCGGCCTAGAAATGTCCTTTTCTAAACTATCAAAAATGAAAGAAATCATTCTGTTTAACGGCTTTGTACAAGTAGTGCTCAGCTCGGCTATCATTTTTGTAATTGCTTATTATATTTTCAATATTGATAGCACGCCTTCAATCGTCATCGCACTTGCCTTTAGCTTATCATCCACAGCAATTGTCTTAACTTACTTAAAAACTTCTAAAGATATCCTCACCCCCTATGGCCAAAAATCCGTAGCAATATTAATTTTCCAAGATTTAGCCGTTATTCCAATTTTATTACTGATTAGCTTTTTATCCTACGATGATTTGTCTGTGAGCGATATTCTATTAAAAACGGCTTTATCAGCCACAGCTATCATTTTATTTATGTTTACATTAGGTAAAAAATTAATTGAATGGCTTCTGCATTTCTCAAGCAACGTAAAGCTTGAGGAGGTTTTTTTAGCATCAGTTTTAAGCATTGTGGTGGGCACATCATTATTAGCTCATGAAATGGGGTTCACCTATTCCTTAGGCGCTTTTATAGCAGGAATGATCATTGCTGAAACCACCTTTCATGTTAAAGTCGAATCCGATATTGCATCCTATAAAGACTTGTTATTAGGTGCTTTTTCTTTTCTATTGGCACTAAAATAGACATGTTTCATTTTATTACTCATCTACATATTGTGTTTGCAGTATTAGTTATTACCATGTTGATTAAAGCATTAATCATTTTTATGTTGATCAGAAAAAAATCCAGTAAGAGTGATGCGATTAAATCGGCCATTTCACTTTGTCAAATTGGAGAGTTTTCCTTTGCCATTTTCTCACTAGCGATTAGCCAAAATGTGATTACTAATGAATTAGGTAGCTTTCTTATATTAGTGACAGTGTTGTCTATGATAATCACACCATTTATGCTTAATAAAATTTATAAACTGGCCTCATTCTTTGTTATCGAATTTTATGAATCAGATAAAATTACACCAATCACAGCTACCAACCATACCATTGTTTGTGGCTTTGCCACTTTAGGTCAAATGACAGCTGATGAATTACAAAGAAAGAAAGTCACTTTTGTTATTATCTCAGACAATTTACAACATGTTTTAAAGGCACGAAAATCAGGGTATAAAGCATATTTTGGACACCTCGATAAACTACCCGTTTTAGAATCGCTAAAAGTCGAACAGACAGCGAGCATTATTATTACTGTCAATACCCTTAGGACGAAGAAAATTATTTGCCAAGCAGTATTAAATTACTTCCCAAACGCCAAGCTAGTGGTAAAAGTAAATACCAGTGAAGAACGGGATGAATTATCAGATCTAAATATACAATCATTTGTACATGCCCAACAGGAAACGGCACAACTACTAGTAAAACAAAGTATTATTTAACCTCAGTTCTGGATAAGCAAAACGATACAGTACCGTTATTTAAAAAATAGTGCCAATACACTTAGTAAAACACATAGCTGTATTGGCACTATGATAATGCCTCTACTTCACTTATATTTATTTGTTGCACAATTGTTACACACAAAACCTATTAACCATAAAAATTAAATGGTCTTTATTGGTGCAATTTGAATTTTTATGCATAAATTTGGACATTAAAATCATAAACAAATAACAAAAAACACCACAAACAACACAAAAACAATAACTTAAAAACTGGCATCTATTTTGCTTAAGAACAAATAAGAATTGTTAATAACTTGTTAAGGAATGTTATGTCGTATATAGAACCTAGTGAATTTGTTACAAAAATGGTTGATACAGGTGAATCAAAAATTTACATGTCAACAAAAGATACACTTATCCGAGCATTTATGGCCGGTGCTATTTTAGCATTAGCAACTGTCTTTGCGATCACCGTCGCAACTAAAACAGGCAGTGCTATTTTAGGTGCCTGTCTATTCCCAGTTGGCTTTATTATGTTGTACCTAATGAAGTTCGACTTATTAACAGGTGTATTTACCTTAGTACCATTATCACTGCTTGATAAACGTCCTGGTGTAACTTTTTCTGGTGTAATGCGTAACTGGGGATTAGTGTTTATCGGTAATTTTGCTGGTGCATTAACAACGGCATTTATGATGTCATTTATTTTAACTTATGGTTATGCAACTGATGGTGGTGCTATCGCAGACAAAAGTGAGCACTATTGGTGAATCACGTACTTTAGGTTATCAAGAACATGGTGCAGGCGGTTGGTTCACTATCTTTATCCGCGGTATGTTATGTAACTGGATGGTATCAATGGGTGTTGTTGGTGCAATGATCTCAAGCTCAGCAGGTGGTAAAATGCTGGCAATGTGGATGCCTATCATGTTGTTCTTCTTTATGGGTTTTGAGCATTCAATTGTTAATATGTTTTTATTCCCATTTTCTATGATCATGGGTGGTGAGTTCACTGTTTACGATTACTTATTATGGAATGAAATTCCTACTGTATTAGGTAATTTAGTAGGTGGGTTATTTCTGGTAGGTTTACCACTTTATTTCACACATGTTAAAACATCACCAGAGCGTAAACTTGCATAATCTAGTTTAACAACCTCTGAGTTTTTGATGTAAGGCTTCGTGATGAATATTACGGAGCCTTTTTACTTTAAAGGAGTTAAAGAATGAGTCTGCCACTTAGTATCTCTATAGGAAGTGAAACCTACAAAGGGATCAAAGAATCCAATCAAGATTTTATTGGTAGCTCAACTCCAAAGGAGCCATTACTTAGTACCAAAGGCATCGCTATTGCCATGGCAGACGGTATTAGCTCAAGTAAAGTCAGTCACATTGCCAGTCAAACAGCCATATCAAGTTTTCTATCGGATTATTATTGTACTAGCGATTCTTGGTCTGTTAAAACCTCTGCACAAAAAGTCATTAAATCAATTAACTCTTGGTTATTTGCTCAAGGGCGACATGGCCCTGATAGGTTTAATAAAGACAAAGGTTATGTATGTACTTTTAGTGCACTTATTTTAAAATCAAACACCGCTCACCTGTTTCATTCTGGTGATACACGTATTTACCGTTTAGTAGATGGCACGTTAGAACAATTAACGGATGATCATCGCCGTGTCGTCTCGAAGGATGTTAGCTATTTAACACGTGCATTAGGGATTGATCAATCATTAGAAATTGATTATCAAAGTCAATCTTTTGAAGTGGGTGATATTTTTATTCTTGCCACAGATGGCGTTTACGAATTCATAAAAAGCTCAGAAATCAGCACGATTATTGCTAACAGTAAATCTTTACAGGAAGCGACCAAAGACATCATACAACAGGCTTTAGTGTCTGGGAGTGATGATAATTTAAGTGTACAGATTGTACGTATTGAGCACGTTCCTGATTATCAATTAGATGAAGTGCATCAACTGACTCAGCTTCCTTTACCACCTAAGCTCACCCCAAGAATGATTTTTGATGGTTATGAAATCATTAGAGAAATATATATCAGTAGCCGTAGTCATGTATTTTTAGCAAAGGACTTAGATACAGGGCAAAAAGTTGTTATTAAAACACCTTCCACTGAAATGCGTAACGACAGTCAATATCTTGAACACTTTATGCTGGAAGAATGGGTCGCTAAACGAATTGATAATGTCAATGTTGCTAAAGCAATATCCCCCAACCGACAACGTCACTTTTTATATCTGGTTAGTGAGTACATCGAAGGAATTTCCCTTAAACAGTGGATAATCGATAACCCTAAACCGACCTTAGAGCAGGTACGCAGTATCATTTCACAAGTGGTTAAAGGGGTTCAAGCATTTCACCGACAAGAAATGCTCCATCAAGATTTACGACCCAATAACATTATGATCGACAATAATAATACAGTGAAGATCATTGATTTTGGCTCTGCTTATATTTCAGGAGTCAGTGACGCTAAAAGTGAGCAGGTACTGCAAGGTACTATGCGCTACTCTGCTCCAGAGTACTTTCTAGGTCAATGGGGAACACAGGCTTCTGATATCTTTTCTATCGCAGTGATAACCTATCAAATGTTATCAGGAAAATTTCCCTACAAGAGCGATATTTCACAGGCAACCAGCATCACTGCACAACGCAGGTTATCCTATCGTAGTATTATTAATGAAGACTCAGAATTGCCTCTATGGATTGATCACGCACTTCAAAGAGCCTTACAAATTTCACCTGAAAAGCGCTACCCAGTTTTGTCAGAGTTTATTTATGATTTACACCACCCCAACAAACGCTTTTTAGCACGCACTCGCGCCCCTTTAATTGAGCGTGATCCGGTTCGATTTTGGCAAGGCCTTAGCTTTATATTATTTTCTATTATCCTGCTACAGCTTGCGTTATAAATTATTAACTATTATTGTCTAAAGTGACACCGTAAAAAACGAAAGCTTATGTTTTATAAGGATTAATGTTAAATTAGTGTTTTGTAAGATTAAACACAACAAAAAAGAGTTAAAGCTGAAATGGATCTTCTCCCTATCAGGATAATCAATTCATACCTTAACTCATTTAAAATCATAGGGCTCTTGTATACCTTTACAGGGAAAATTTAAATTATTATGCATCGTGCCAATGAATTAATCACAAAGTTACAAACAGTAGAAACAGAGCAACAGATAAAAAAGGTAATTTTCCACTTAATCGAAGTATTGGAAGTAGATCATTTTTTACTGGGTATTTTCTCACCTCTATCAATGAACAAAACTAATGCACTTACCATAGACAACTACCCAGAAGGCTGGCGAAAAGTTTATGATGAACAGCAACTTATGCCTATCGACCCAATCATTCATTATTGTGCCAATAATCACAGCCCTCTTTTTTGGGAAAATATTGTCAATGAAGAAACAACCAGAATTAAAAAGGTCATTTTTGCAGGAGAACCAAGCAGGTTTTACTATACCTTTACATGGTCCAATGGGCTCATTTGGTATGTTCAGTTTATCGATATCTTCAGAGCAAGAAAAACAGAAAAAAGATTAACCGACGCTTTAACCGTGATTCAATTGACTCTTCCTACTTTACAGGATGCACTAATACGGGTTAGAAAAGATTTATTTAAAACAGAAAAAGTTATTTTAACGACCCGAGAAGTAGAATGTCTAACCTGGGCAACCGAAGGAAAAAGTGCTTGGGAAATATCAAGGATTTTAAGCCTTTCTGAGCGAACTATCACCTTCCACTTAAAAAACGCCACACTTAAATTAGGTTGTGCAAACCGCTATCAAGCCATTGCTAAAGCAATAATTACTGGTGTAATTAGTCCTAAAATTTAAAACGGTTCCTGTCATATTTTACAGGTTAGATTTGAACTACTTGCTGGTAAGATGTACTTCTAGCGTGATAAAATCGATTACTAATCAATACATTAAAAATCGCCTACCGATTTACCCGCCAAGTTTTTAAAGCAGTACCCTTTGCTCATTGACTAACTGTCTTTGAGCTTTTTTCTTTCTCGTTTAATTCTTCAAACTGCCACTAAATATCATTTAGCAAGCTAAAAAAATATCTGTGTAGTTAACCTCAGTTCAGGATAAGCAACTACACAGTTTGATGAGACTTTAAAAGGGAAAATATTATTCAGCGAACTTGAATTTTCTTAAGGTATCAATACGAATTTCAGATCTTTCAGCTGAAGATTTCTTATACCATGCTCCACCACCGTAAACAGCGCCTTCCCAGTTACCATATATTGGGTTTGGTAACATAATGAATTTATCACCAAAACTATCTTTATGGTCCTCAACAGCCTTAGTTCTAACAGACATAGTGTCTCCATCAAAGGCGACATCGAAGTCAGCTAGGTTATCACCAATTAATAAAACAGTTCGGTAACCCATTTCTGTAATGCTATCACGACGAGGCTGTTTTTTTGACGTATCGGTTCTAAGCATCATGTGTTTATCATCAATTTGCGGGAAGCCTAGCGCTTTTAAATTATCCATTGTTGAAGGTTTTAAATCGTAATCTTTTTCTGGCTGAGATTTTCTATTAGTAACATAAAAAACATCACCACCCGTTTTTACTACATAATTTAAGAAATCAACGGCACCAGGAATAGCAGTAGCGCTTCTGTCTTCAGACCATTCTTTCCAGGTTGAACTACCGTAACCATAATCTTTACCGATTAAACCAGCGTTAAATGGGCTATTGTCAATGAGGGTTTCATCAACATCAACAACAACGGCTTTTTTGCCACCTTGTTTATCCATATCCCACTTTAACTTAGCAATATTAAATGCTTGATAAGCAAGAGCCTGAAATTCCGCCGAGTTTTGTACCCATGATAACGCTAAAATTGATTCTTCATTTAGGTCTTTTGTTGTGAATTCACTCTCAGCAGACAAAAGAAGTAGAAGTTAATGCAACGATTACCGCCAGTCCAGATAAGCTTTTTGAAATGTTTTTCATATTATCCCTTATATTAAATCATGCGTTTGAAATACTAATTTATACAAATACTTACAGATAGCCACTAAGCATACTTAGTGACCAATAAATATTACATAAACACGCAAACAATGATAGATTTTTTTATTAGGTAAGTTTTGAGGTACTTTAAAGAAATTATCTAGAACAGAAAAAACAAGCTTTTATAATGCAGAAATGAAAAAGCCTCGACCATTAATGACGAGGCTTTTCATAGTTTGGTTTGGTAAATAAAAATTTCACCGTACCAGAAACAACAAAGCCTCAACAATAAATTGTCGAGGCTTTAAAATATGGCAGGGGTGGAGAGATTCGAACTCCCAACATTCGGATTTGGAATCCGACGTTCTGCCGTTGGAACTACACCCCTGCAGACGCGTTGAATAATACCTAAGCCAAAAATAATGTAAAGCTCCTTTTTATAAAAACAGCTTCGATTGCTTACTATTCCTACAAAAATATGATTTTTCAGCATAATTACAAGAGTATTCTGTTGCCATACATAATGAGTCACTTAAGAAAGTTAAATCCCCGCTGTTTTTATTGCTTGCCACTACAGTCTGGTGTATTTTGCTAGCTCTCACATTTGTTGATAAAGGACTTTTCATTAATGAGCTTTACCGAACCTAATAATAAACCCGCTAACCCTAACTTTTCTTCAGGCCCCTGCGCTAAACGCCCAGGCTACGATATCAATCAATTAGATATTTCAACATTAGGTCGATCACATCGCTCTAATGTTGGTAAAGCAACATTACAAAAAGCAATTTCCGATACGGCTGAAATTTTACAATTACCAGCAGGCTATCGCGTTGGTATTGTGCCAGCATCAGATACAGGTGCGATGGAAATGGTGATGTGGTCTTTATTAGGTCCACGTGAAGTCGATATCTGTTATTGGGAATCATTTGGTCAAGGTTGGTATGGCGATATTACCAAACAACTTAAAATTGAAAAGGTTAATGAAATTTTTGCAGATTACGGAAAACTGCCAGATCTTTCTAAAGTGAATCCTAAAAACGATTGTATCTTCACTTGGAATGGTACAACTTCAGGTGTCAAAGTCGAAAATGGTGATTTTATTGCAGATGACCGTGAAGGTTTAACTATCTGTGATGCAACATCCGCAGTCTTCGCAATGGATATGCCCTGGGAAAAATTAGACGTAACCACTTTTAGCTGGCAAAAAGTATTAGGCGGAGAAGGTGGCCACGGTATTATCATTCTCAGCCCACGCGTCGCGGAACGTTTAGAAAGCTATACTCCAAGCTGGCCACTACCTAAAATATTCCGCTTAACTGCAGGCGGTAAGTTAATAGAAGGTATTTTCACAGGGGCAACCATTAACACCCCTTCTATGTTATGTGTTTCTGATTATCAAGATGCTTTAAACTGGATTAAATCAATGGGTGGTGTTAGCGCTTCAATTAAAAAATCACAACAAAACCTTGCTGTGCTAAGTAAGTTTGTTGCTGAGAATGATTGGATCCACTTTTTAGCGGAGAAAGAATCTATTTGTTCAAATACCAGTGTGTGTTTATCACTTGATTTAAGTGGCGATAAAATTAAAGCATTTATTAAACTACTTGCTGATAAACAGGTTGCCTTTGATATTGGCGCTTATAAAGATGCACCAAGTGGTTTACGTATTTGGTGCGGTAGTACGGTTGAGCAGAGCGATCTTGAAGCCTTAATGCCTTGGTTAACTTGGGCATATCAAAGTGTTCAAGCATAAGCTCAAACAAACAATTATTAAGTTTAAATGGGCCTTTTAGGCCCATTTTGCTTTACAGCACACAATCATTATTTCTTATTATTGGCATATATTGTTAACATACTAAGAATCAATTTAAACAACCGAGGTAACCTATGACTGAGCAACACTTTGATTTCGATTACATTTGTATTGGTGGTGGTAGTGGCGGTATTGCCTCTGCGAACCGAGCGTCTATGTATGGTGCAAAAGTCGCCATTATAGAAGCGAAAGATTTAGGCGGTACCTGTGTGAATGTCGGTTGTGTCCCTAAAAAAGTGATGTGGCATGGTGCGCAAGTTGCTGAAGCTATTAATTTATACTCTGAAGATTACGGCTTCGATGTCGATCTTAAAGGTTTTAACTGGTCAAAAATGGTTGAGAACCGTCAAGCTTATATTGGTCGTATCCATGAATCATACGATCGTGTCTTAGGTAATAACAAAGTTGAAGTCATTAAAGGTTTTGCTACCTTTGTAGATAAAAACACAGTAGAAGTAAATGGAAAAGAATACCGTGCCAAGCATATTACCATTGCTACTGGCGGTCGCCCAACCATTCCTAATATTCCAGGGGCTGAGTTTGGTATCGATTCTAATGGTTTCTTTGATATCACAGAACAACCTAAGCGCGTTGCTGTGGTTGGAGCCGGATATATTGCAGTTGAAATTGCTGGCGTATTAAGTGCACTCGGAACTGAGACACATCTTTTTGTACGTAAAGAATCACCTCTACGTAGTTTTGACCCATTAATGGTTGAAACGCTTGTTGAAGTCATGGCTAGCGAAGGGCCAACTCTACATACCCATAGCGTTCCTAAGGAAGTTAACAAAGAGTCAGATGGAAGCTTAACGCTACACCTTGAAAATGGTAATTCATTTAATGTGGACACACTTATTTGGGCTATCGGTCGTAATCCAGCAACGGATGTTATCAACCTACAGGCAACCGGTGTTGAGACAAACGAATGGGGATACATCAAGGTAGATGCTTACCAAGAAACTAATATTCCAGGCATCTATTGTGTCGGTGATATTATGGAAGGCGCAGTTGAATTAACGCCAGTTGCTGTAAAAGCGGGTCGCCAGCTTTCAGAGCGCTTATTTAACAACAAGCCTGAAGCAAAAATGGATTATGAATTAATTCCAACCGTAGTCTTTAGCCACCCTCCTATCGGTACTCTTGGTCTAACAGAGCCAGAAGCCATTGAGCAATATGGTGAGAAAAACGTGAAGGTTTATCAATCTGGTTTTACTGCAATGTATACGGCAGTCACTAAACATCGCCAGCCCTGTAAAATGAAGTTAGTCTGTGCCGGTGAAAATGAAGTGGTTGTTGGATTACACGGTATTGGCTTTACAGTAGATGAAATGATCCAGGGATTTGCTGTTGCAATGAAAATGGGTGCAACCAAAGCAGACTTCGATGCCGTTGTTGCTATTCACCCAACTGGCTCAGAAGAGTTTGTAACAATGCGCTAAATAAGAATGTGTTGCTTCAAAGCAACACATAAAGCATAAGCTGTATTGCATAAAATCATTTCAGGATAAGACAATATTTTAGACAAACAAAAGCCAGCATTTAGCTGGCTTTTTTATGCATATTTAAACTAATTAATAGTTATATTATTTAGCTTTATATTGGCTATGTGATGTTTTGATTTTGTAGAATGTTGCTTGTACATAGTCTTCAGGGTCACCAGAGTTATTCTGGTTGTAAACACCTGCTTTAAAGTACATGTAACGACCGCCTTGGTCATAACCACTCTTACTCATATCAACAACTTGTACTGCATCTGGTTTACCATCACGCATAACAGTTACTGTCATTGTGTTACCAACCACTTCAATGCGGTAAGAGAATACTTCACCTAGCGCGATACCATCATCACTTTCACCCGTCATGCCACCAACAAGTTCGAAGAATTTATCTGAACCTTCTAGGGTGTTTTCATGTGCGAAGTAAACTGTACCTTTTTCGCGGTTAGGTAATTTGCGGTAGTACAAACGAATCGGCTCATCATCTTTATCATGTATTTGACCAATAATGAATCGACCAACTTGACCTAACTCACCTGTTGTTGTTGTGTGGTCAATTTTTAATGTCGCTTCTAGTACACCATCAATAGCCGCAGCTGACTTCTAAATCAGCTTTAGGCGATGAACTGAATACCCAGTTGTTTTTGTTAACACCTTGAGTAGCGATTGATGCATCACCTTTACGTAGCATTTCACGTAATTCAGTACGTACGTATTTAGTGTTTTTAGAAGTACGAACACCTTTAATGTACGACATAAATGTTAAACCACCATCAGCGACAGTGTAAAAGTGCTCTGGATGCTCATAACCTTGTGCTAAATGCCATTCCTGTACATCATCAGGCTTACCATTATTATCATGGTCGAAAGGTTGTGATAAATACCACGTTGTTAAGTCAAAGTTCTGACCTGGTTTGTTACCTGGTAAAGGCTTAGCCGGAATAGTCGGAGAAGGAAGTGGACTTTCCCACCACTGACAATCAGCATCTGCTGACAACACAAGAACAATCAGAAACAGCTGGGTCACAAATTAAAGGAACATGCGTACCAAAGTCTCCTGGACGTTCTGTATGTAGAATACTTAACTTAGAGAAAGTAGCTTCAAATGCACCACCTGAACTTTTATAGATTTGTGGGTATAAACCAGCTTTAAAGTAGAATTTCTCTTTCTTCCAAGCCGAATCTAATTCTTTACCAAAAGTTAGCTTTTTAGTAACACCACCAGCGACAAGTTCAATACCTTTGTCAGTCATCTTAATCATGTAGCTCCAAGGTTTACTTGGATCTGCAATCTTACCTAACTTAACTGAAAAAGCGCTTTTCTCAGTTGATTTATTTAAGATAACACGAACTGGTTTCTTCGAACCTTCCCATAATAATTTAACAGTCGCGACATGCACATCTTTAGCATGAATTTGACCTAAAACGACTTTTGGTGCATCCGGCGTTTTACCATCTTTTTTAAGCGGATTCGCAGGAATTTCATCTAAGGTTAAAGTTGCGGTTAAAATATGATCGCCACCGTAACCCCAGTTAGCTTTAGGACTTTCGTCACAAGGTTTCCACTTATTACCTAATTCACGTAATTCACTACGGATATAAGTAGAGTTAGGTGTTGTTGTGCCACCTACTAATGGAGTACGGAAGTGCCAACCCTTTGCATCAGCCCAAAAATAAGGGTTCTTAACATCAGTATTTAGAGATGATTTATCTAGGCTACAGTTACCAGGTAGGATTTCAGCGACAGATTCAGCTTTCGTACCTTGCATAGTAAAGTATTTAGTCGCATCTTTACCCTTCACACTTGAAGCATAAAAGCTTTCATTTGTAGCAGGTATTGTTAACTTCCAATTATCTAGCGTAGTCACTTTACCGACATGCTTAATCGCTTTTGCTTTCTCAGCTTTTGCTTTGGCATTTGCAATTACATCTGCAGTAATAATATGTTCAACAGGGCAATCGTTAATTTCACAGTTTAGACCCGCTAATTCTGTCACACTATTCCAAGTGTTTGATGTATTACCTTTACCAACATATTTAACGTAACGTGCTTGTACTGGCTTTTTAAACTCAAAACGTTCGTAACCTAATACTTCACCAGAGCTGGCGACATCAACTAGGACTTCTTGCCAAGTTTTACCATCTTTACTGACTTCAATGTTAAATTTAGTAGAGCGTTGATCGCCCTTATGGAATGAAGCACGTATTGCATCAAAAGTAGTTACTTTACCGTAATCTAGTGTTGCCCATGATTCACCATTAGCAGACCAACGTGTTTTTATATCGTTATCATATAGGCGATCAGGACCATTTCCATCATGGTTCGCTTGATTCAACAGCAACCGGTACTAATACTTCTTCAAGCTTTTGAGCACATTTATCAACTTTACAGTTAACACCTACAAATTCAGTGATACTGTTCCACTTATTCGATGTGTTACCAAAACCAACAAATTTAATATATTGCGCGCTAACATCTGCAAAATCAAAGCGCTCTAAGTCCGTTGATTTACCTGAACTGTCAGCTTGTTCAATAACTTTAGTCCAATTACTGCCATCAGCACTCACTTCAATATCAAATTTACTTGAACGAGCATCACCTTTATAGAAAGCGACTTTAACAGCATTAAAATTAACTTTTTTGCCATAGTCATAAGTAACTGACTCACCTGGGCCATTTGCAGACCAGCGAGTTTTAAGATCTAAATCTAATGTATGTTCAGGCACATTACCATCATGACTAGATGCAGTAACACCCATCGGTAATGGCGTAGGGACGCCAGCCATATCATCGGTCATTGCACAACCGGCCAAAGCTACTACAATAGAAGTAGCTAAGTACTGTTTTAGTTTATAATGTTTCATCAAAAGTCCTATTTATGAAAAAAACGATCCGGATATTATTCATATCAACAAACCAACTAATAATTTCGTAGCAATTCCAAAAATAAGTCATTTACTTAGTTAATGAAATGGCTATTAGCCAAAGCGTAAATAGTCCATTACTCAAAATTATCTTGGCTCTCTCCCCGACAAGATACATCATCTTGTATTACAAGAAATGGCAAATGTTTAATAATTGGATCGTAATCACTCTAAATAAATAATTGATATTTCGCTCTTAGAAAGAAAAATAATGATGTTACTGGTATCAATAGCAACCAGCTATAGGTTTAGATTAAGAGTCATTATATTTACCTAACCTTCTGAAAAGTAATAAGATAAATAATATTTATGCAATTTCAGTTGATTTTTTAAGTAGCGATTGTTTTCTTCTGAAAATCTAAAAAGCATCAATTTGATAAAAACCCCTCGATAAATACCATGAAATTAATTGATGTGATGTAGGACAAGTAATTGGCTTTATTGTTGAAACACATTCATGCGCTTAAATATTCAAATGAGCTAATACCCTTTGATATCGTGATGCTAATTCTCGCCCTTTTTTATGTACTAAATATAAAGGTTCAGAAACAATTGTATTAGCTTGATGAACGTGTAATAACTCGGGTAAAGCAAATGCATTTAATGCACTTTGAGGTAATACAGTAAACCCAATTCCCTGAGAAATAGGCACTAAGATTTGACTTAATTGGTTAATGTACCCCGCCGATGGCACCTTTTCAGGATTGATTTTATCAAGGCCGGGTTCATTACAGTGGCTAAAATATAACGACAGGTAATACAGTGCATCAGGATGAGAGATTAAACCACATTCCATTAATAGTTCTGGCGTTAAGGGTTTATTTTCTAAGGACTTTGGTAAAATCAATGCAAGGACTTCTGTACCACAATTTTCACTGTTAAATAAATGTTCACTTGGTTTATCTGTAACAATACCTAAATCAAACAGTCCTGATTGAACTCCTTCTAAAATGCGTTTTTTAGGCGTCGCTTCTATATGAAAAGTTAATTGAGAATATTGCTTTTGAATCGCTAATAATTGCGGATAAATATGCAAAGCCATTGGCCCAGAACCAGGCAATTCGGCATTCCCCTAAGGTTGAATTATCAAACCCTAAGCTTTCAATTAATTGTGTTTGTTGCTCCTCAAGTTTTAAAGCATATTGATAAACTCGCCTTCCTTGTTCAGTGACTTCAAAAGTTTTGTTATAACGCTTAATTAATGCATGACCACAAATTGCCTCTAACTTAGTGATATGTTGACTCACACCAGGTTGAGTCATAAATAACTTTTCCGCTGTCTGGGTAAAATGTCCGACTTCCACTAAAGTTTTAAATGTTCGTAGCCAAACAGGATTAAGCAAGATATTTCTCCATTAATCTAAATCACCAACAAAATCATAACCAAAAATTATCATTTATATAATTAATCATAATTTATAATTTAAATTGATCAAGTGTATCTTTCTTAAATCAAAACAAACATGTTTACACAAAAGGAAAATATTTATGAAAAACACACCTTATCCACGTAATTTTTCGCACATTGGTATCTCTGTACCTGATTTAGAAGCGACGGTAAAATTTTATACCGAAGTGTTAGGTTGGTACATTATTATGGAGCCAAGTGAAATTCTTGAGGATGATTCAGCGATCGGTGAAATGTGCACAGATGTATTTGGTGCAGGCTGGGAGCGTTTTCGTATTGCGCATTTATCAACGGGCGACCGCATTGGTGTAGAGCTTTTTGAATTTAAAAACCAAGAAAACCCAGAGGATAACTTTGAATACTGGAAAACAGGTATCTTCCACTTCTGTGTTCAAGATCCAAATGTTGAAGAATTAGCAGAAAAAATCGTCGTCGCTGGTGGTAAAAAGCGCATGAAAGCGCCACGTTATTATTTCCCTGGCGAAAAACCTTACCGTATGATTTACATGGAAGACCCATTCGGTAATATTCTTGAAATTTATAGCCACAGCTATGAATTGCATTACTCAGCAGGCGCATACAAATAATACCCTTTGGCTTAACCAAAGTTGGCATTAACAAAAAGTCCGAGCTTAAATAAGCTCGGACTTTTTTATTTCATTTCATCTAATACTTTTAGTTTGGTACGGATAAACTCACTATGTGGCACATAAATGAGCCCTGCAACACGGCGAATAATGGCTTCTTCCATCTCATCTAAGTGGTCATCAGCATAGGCTGTGTGCCACATTGCTTCAATCACACTAATTCGTGTTTCATGATCAAGCTCTTCCAGTTGAGAAGTAAAATCGAATATAGATGTTGACTCCTGTACTTCCTCCTTAGCGAGGTTCATCAAAACTTGAACCTGTTCTTTGTCAAGCGCCAGTAATTTTATCAAATTCTTTTCGATACTGATCAACTCAACATCAGAAGTATCATGATTCGCATAAGCCACAGCACAGAGTAATGAAGCGATGGCAATACGGTTATCTTTTTGTTTATTTTCTTCTTCCACCTTTAAGATAGAAGATAAATAATTGGCTACTTTTTTATCAAAACAATGCTCTCTTAAATAACAATATATTAAATAGAACATGTTATGCATCACTTAGCAAGTACTTGAAGATACGGCACTGACGCAGTTTTTACCTTTTTGTTTGGATTTATAAACACCTTGATCCGAGAGTTTAATCAAAGCTTCATAATTTTCCAAATCTGCAGTGCGAGCGACCACACCAATACTAATGCTTCCCTTCCAAGGCTCCCCGCCTGTTTCAACTCTTAATTCAGAGACTTGTTGACGCATAAATTCGGCAACAGAAATACCACCTTCAAAATCTGTATTAGGACAAATAACAAGAAATTCATCGCCACCTAGACGGCAAACAATATCATCATTACGCAGGGTATGTTTAAGCATTTTAGCCAGTTCAATTAACACTTCATCTCCGGCATCATGACCATAGGTATCATTCACCTGTTTAAAATGATCCGCATCTATCATCATGCACACGAGTGGTGTATTTTGCGTAACAGATTCTTGCCATAATGCAGATAAACAGCGCATTGCTTTACGACGATTAGGTAATTCTGTTAACGCATCCGTTAAAGAAATCTCTTCAAGATGCTGATTGGCAACTAATAACTCCTTGGTACGTTCCTTTACCTTTTCTTCTAATGATTGATTCAGTTTCTTAAGCTCTCTATTTTTATCAGAAACCTGTTTAAATAAATTACTTAAAGTTGCAACCAATGGTTCAGTTGTAGAAGCTGATTGCTTTTCTTCTATTTGGTAAGCCTGATGTGCATCCATACCCGATTTTATGGCAAAAACCTGTCTCGCCATATTTTGGTCAATACCCAAAATATGATAGGCCAACCAATTGATCAGAAAATTTAATAAATCCTTAGAGGCATCAAAATTTTCCTTCGATAAACCTGCATGCATTGATTTTAAATCATTCATAAACTCTCTATGCACAACCATATGATAATTGAGATGGAGAGGCTCAATTCCCACTTCGCGCATTAATGCTTCTTCTTCTTGAAAGTGATAATCAGCATACTGATTTAACTGTTCTAAAATGGGCTTCATTTCTTCAAAAAGTACATCATCATTCGCTAACATATCGCTAAAATGATTAATCATATCAACAAGGCGATGATGCTGTTCATCGACTTCTGGTATGCCTGTTAGGAAGTGTTCATCCCAGTGAAATGATTCCATCTGTTTGTTCGCCTTAGTTATTTATTACTCATGAAAAATTTAAATAATATTGCCAAACACATCTTCCTCGGGACAAATTTATCATGACAAATAAATTATAGAAGAATAATACTAATCGTATTAATAATTAGAGTAATATTTGAATCAAATTAGTGCAGAAAATATTTGCGTATATTGTAATCAATATCAATTAAAAAAATTGATATAAAATAGGTAAAAGCGTGGTTAATTGGGGAGTGGCAGGCAAAAAAGAATGGTCGACAAAGATATGTAATCTAACTTGTTGATTAAAAAGAAACTGGAATAATTCATTCCAGTTTCTTGTCATTAAGGTTTATTAAATGGCGTTTTTAACCTCTTCTTGACTATCTAGATATTCATCTAATGTACCTTGGAAGTTAATCACATTTTTATTTTTAATATCGATAATACGCGTTGCTAATGAAGAAACAAATTCACGGTCGTGACTGACAAAAATCAACGTACCTTCAAATTCTTTCAAAGCATTATTTAAAGCTTCAATTGCTTCCATATCCATGTGATTGGTTGGTTCATCCATAATCAACACATTCAAGTCAGACATCATTAACATGCCAAATAACAAACGGTTCTTTTCACCACCTGAACAATTACGTGCTTTTTTATTAGCGTCATCTTCGCTAAAAAGAAGTCGTCCTAACATGCCACGCACCATCAAGTCGTTATGGCATGGGCGACGCCATTGCGACATCCAATCCATAATAGTTAAATCATTATCAAATAATTTACCGCTATCCTGTGGACAGTAACCTAAAATGGCATTTTCAGACCACTTAACCACGCCTTCTTTATTTTCTAGTTCATTCATCAAACAACGTAAAAAAGTCGTTTTACCGACACCATTTTCACCAATAACCGCAAGCTTTGCGCCAGCTTCAAGAATTAAATCACCTTTTTTAAATAACATTTCATTGTCAAAACCATGTCCTAGATTTTCTAAGACCAGTGCTTGACGATGTAGTTTTTTCCCAGCGACAAAGCTGATATTAGGAGTAAGACGACTTGAGGATTTCACTTCATCTAACTTAATTTTATCCATTTTTTTAGCACGAGAACTAGCCTGCTTTGCCTTTGAAGCATTGGCACCAAAACGGTTAACAAAGTCTTGCAACTCTTCAATCTCAGCACTTTTCTTGGCATTTCCTGCTAGTAATTGCTCACGTATTAAAGCAGATTGAGCTTGGTAGAATTCATAATTACCAGGATAAATGCGTAACTCACCATAATCGATATCGGCCATATGAGTACAGACCGCATTTAAAAAGTGGCGATCATGAGAAATAATAATCATCGTACATTTACGTTTATTTAATTCCGTTTCCAGCCAACTAATTGTATGAATATCAAGGTTATTGGTTGGTTCATCAAGTAATAGTATTTCTGGGTTTGCAAACAATGCCTGTGCCAATAAAACACGTAGTTTCCAACCAGGTGCAACCTGTTCCATTAAGCCGTAATGAAAGGACTCAGCGATACCCGCTTCTAGTAAAATTTCACCAGCACGACTTTCTGCACTATAACCATCCATTTCTGCAAACTGACTTTCAAGATCACCAACACGCATACCATCTTCTTCGGTCATATCAGGGTTCGCATAAATGCTGTCACGCTCCTGCTTAATTTTCCATAAAGCAGTATCTCCCATAATCACGGTATCAATAACGCTATAGGCTTCAAAGGCGAATTGGTCTTGACTTAATGTACCGACCTTAAACCCTGGCGTAATGGAAACATTGCCTGAAGTTGGAGCTAAATGACCGCTCAAAATTTTCATAAAAGTGGATTTACCACAACCATTCGCACCAATTAAGCCGTAACGATTTCCGTTACTAAATTTAGCAGATATGTTTTCAAATAATGGTTCTGGGCCAAATTGCATGGTGATGTTATTTGTGGTGAGCATGTACTTATTATTCCTAAATTTTGGAGAAAATTAATTGAGAGTTTCGAGTTAAAGACGTCATGCACACAATTACATAGGAATGTTAGATGCTGAAATCAAAACTTTCGCTTTACCAATAAGCGAAATAGAAAGTTATAAAACAAAATATGTTTATTCGGTCGCGCAGTATACAGCAAGAAAAACGTGATCCCCATCTAATATCTGTTTTTCATTGATTATTTTTTAAACGAAGAAAAAGGAGAGTTTAAAGGGGAGATAACTGTCTTAGCTATCTCCCTTTTTGAAGCTGTAATAATAAAGGCTGATTTTGGCTATACGGCAAAAGGATATTTAATGGCATCGTGGCATTGATAACCAACAACTTCAAAATCATCCATAGTGACCCAAGTTTCTAAATCTTGTAAGGATTTAATTTCAGGGTTTATTTTCAGCTGAGGTGAATCAAAAGGTTCACGCTTTAATTGCACATCAACCATGATTTGAAGCTGATCTTCATAGATGTGAGCGTTTACTATTTTATGGTATGCCTTACCTGCTTTTTTACCGGTAATCTGCGCCATCAATGCTAAAAATGTAAAAACTTGAACTTGATTAAAATTTAGCCCCAATGGTACGTCACAGGATCTTTGATAACTGGTTAAATGCAAGGTATCGCCCACCAATGAAAAGGTATGAGTATGCATACAAGGGCGCAAACAGCCTAGATCAAATTCCCCAGGGTTATAAAAAGTAATGATTTCCGCGCGATCATCAATACCATTAGTTAGGTTATCAACCACTTTTTTTAGTTGATCCATAAAGGAGCCATCTGGTTTTTGCCAGCTTCTAGCTTGGATACCGTATACCCTGCCCATATCATCTTCACCTTTACGGGCAGGATTATTGAGCCAAGCTTCATTTAAATTAGCATTTGCATCCCAGGTTTTAGTGCCTAATGCACGAAAATCAGCGACATTATCATAACCACGAATATAACCTAGAAATTCCGCTATTGCCGATTTGTAAAAGCTCTTACGTGTAGTGATCATCGGGAACTGATTATTTTTTACATCGTATTCAAGATCCGCATTAATAACGGTTAAACAACGTTTTCCAGTACGCTCATTCTCAATCCAATCCCCTTCATCAACAATGCGCTGACATAAAGCTAAATACTGCTTCATTATTATTTTCCTTTTATTTTGGGAGCGCTTTGACGCTGATATCCCAATACAATTAATGTGATACCAGCAATGACCATAGGGATAGACAGAATTTGTCCCATAGTGAGGCCAAAGGTTAAGAAACCAAGATGTGCATCGGGCTCTCTTGCAAATTCGACAATAATCCTAAACACGCCGTAACCCAGCAAAAACACTCCAGCGACAGAGCCAGCTGGTCGAGGCTTGCGAATGAATAGAAGTAAAATAACAAATAAGACTACACCTTCTAATGCAAACTCATAAAGCTGAGAAGGATGACGAGGAAGCGGCCCTGCGTTAGGAAAAATAATACCAAAAGGAGAGTCAGTAACACGCCCCCAAAGCTCTGAATTAATAAAGTTACCAATCCGCCCTGCCCCTAAACCAACAGGCAATAGTGGAACAATAAAGTCACCAACAGATAAAATAGAACGTTTATTTTTTAATGCATAAAAAATAATTGCCGTTATTACACCAACTACACCACCATGGAAGGACATTCCCCCTTCCCAAATTCTAAATAGGTATAAGGGATTATCTAAGAATTGTGAAAATTGATAAAAGAAGACGTAACCAGCTCGTCCGCCTAAAATAACACCCATAAAACCGTAAAATAACAGATCACTTGCATTTTCACGGGTCCACACGCCATCTGAACGATCACACTGGCGATTAGACATCCAAAATGCAAAGATAAAACCAACGAGGTACATTAACCCATACCAGCGCACATCAAGTGGGCCTAAACTGATCGCAACGGGATCTATCTCAGGTAAAACAAAATTTGAAGCAGACATTTATTTGTCTCATTTTAATATTTGATAAAGATCGTCATCATACCTTCTTGTACTCATTTACGAAACCAGATAGTCTAATTTCCCCTTCAAATAAATTAAGTTTTAAACTATGTATGTTGGAATGTTTCTCGCCCTATTAGGCACTTTGCTTTTCTCATTAAAATCAATTTTTATAAAATTCGCTTATGCACAAGGCTTAGATGCTAATTCAGTATTAGTTTTACGAATGGCCATTGCAGTGCCTTTTTATGTTGTTATTCTGATTTATTTATTAGTTAAACAAAAAGGTGAAGCCGTTGCGGTTATTTCTAAACCAATAACCTTACAGGTTTTAGGGCTTGGATTTTTAGGTTATTACCTATCTTCTTTGCTGGATTTAATGGGGCTTGAGTATATTAGCGCGCAACTTGAACGCTTAACCTTATTTACCTATCCCTTTTTAGTGGCCATCATTGGTTACTTTCTTTTTAAACATCCGCTCAGCAAACGCATGATTGCTTCATTGATTATCTCTTATCTTGGTTTATGGGTGGTAATGGGGCAAGAATTACAAATAACAGGTAATAACGTGTTATTAGGCACCTCTTTAGTAATGGGAGTCGCATTAAGTTTTTCATTTTATGTTTTACTCAGTAAAGCAATGATTCAACGCTTAGGGTCATTATTATTTACCGCCTTAGCAATGACGGCCTCTTCATTTTTAGTTTTTGCACACGGCGCCATTCAAATCGATTTTTCACAATTGATAATTACCCAGGAAGCCTGGGTTTGGTTAATGCTTTTAGCAATATTTAGTACTGTTTTACCCAGCTTTATGATGTCTGAAGCGATTCAACGCATCGGGCCAACTCAAACAGGAGTAATGGGTACACTTGGCCCAATTTTTACCATTATTCTTGCCATTTATTTATTAGATGAACCAATCACTGTGTATATGATTATTGGCATGTTAATGGTGACCTGTGGAGTAGGTGTATTATTAATTAAGAAAAATTAATTTCCCCCAAAACTATGATCTAAATGAAGTATTTTATCTTGAACTTCTCTACAATGCGCGCAATGTTGCCATAAGGGTAACGCACAATTGATAACAAAGTGGCCTGAAGAGACTCAATTTAAATATAATGAGTATAATATTTAATCATTTATTTTTTTGCTTGGCCCAATTCGCGATAGGACTGTGACGCTTTGTTTTATAATTCATTAATAAAATAGGTAAGTTATATGAAGTCCAATCCCACTATCACACAGCGTTTTTTTCAGGGCAGTTTAGTATTACAAATTGCGATTGGTATTATCGCAGGTGTTTTATTAGCCACTATTTCTCCAAAAACAGCAATGTCATTATCATTTTTTGGTAGTTTATTTGTTAGTGCCTTGAAAGCAGTTGCCCCTATTTTAGTATTTGTTTTGGTTGCTTCCTCTATCGCAAACCAAGAAAAAGGTACTCATACCAATCTTAAACCTGTCATTCACTTATACTTAATTGGTACACTTTTAGCAACAACCACAGCGGTAATCATTAGTGTTTTATTTCCAACTACCTTAGTTTTAACGGCAACAGATATTCAAGCTACGCCACCAGAGGGCATTGTTGAAGTATTAGATACGCTACTCTTTAAAATAGTAGATAACCCAGTTAACGCATTACTTAAAGGCAACTTTATTGGTATTTTAGCCTGGGCTGTTGGTTTGGGGTTAGCGCTTCAACATGCAACTGAAACAACTAAAAGCACCTTGCATGATATCTCTGATGCAGTAACAAAAATCGTTCATCTAGTTATCCGTTTTGCACCCTTTGGTATCTTCGGATTAGTTGCTCAAACGGTTGCAGAAACAGGGTTCGATGCTTTATTAGGGTACTCACAATTATTAGTCGTATTAATCGGATGTATGATATTTATCGCCTTAGTAGTTAACCCAGCATTAGTTTATTTCAAACTAGGTACTAATCCTTACCCATTAGTTTTCCAATGTTTACGTGAATCAGGTGTTACGGCATTCTTTACGCGTAGTTCAGCGACAAATATTCCTGTTAATATGGAAATCTGTAAAAAGCTTAAATTACATGAAGATACTTATTCCGTTTCAATTCCTTTAGGTGCGACCATTAATATGGCCGGTGCATCGATTACCATTACCGTATTAACTCTAGCCGCTGTGCATACATTAGGTATTGAATTTGATATTGCCACGGCTATTTTATTAAGTGTTGTCAGTCGCGGTTTCAGCCTGTGGTGCATCAGGTGTTGCAGGTGGTTCTCTATTGCTTATTCCATTAGCTTATAGCTTATTTGGAGTGCCAAATGAAGTGGCGATGCAAGTGGTTGCTATTGGTTTCATTATTGGAGTTTTACAGGACTCTGCTGAAACAGCATTAAACAGTTCAACAGATGTATTATTTACCACAGCAGACTTGTCGTGCGGAAGAAATGAAAAACTAAAAGAAGCGACTCAAAAAACTAGGGGAGATATCTCATCTCTCCTAGTCTTATTTCCCAGCTCGAATAAAACCTCCAAGCCCTTTTTCGTCTAAATACTGAATATAAATTTCACGTGTTTCTTTTCCTGTATTAGCTTTTAATGCCTTCTCAACACAATCCTCTAGTTCGTGTTTAGGCAGAGAATTAATAAGATATTTAACCTTGCCCATATTATTGGCATTCATACTAAGCTTTTTATAACCCATACCCAGTAATATCATGGCCCCAATTGCATCCCCTGCAAATTCACCACAAACACTCACCTCCAGTTCAGACTGTTGTGCATTATGTATAATAATGTTTAAACATTGCAAAACAGCAGGATGGTAACTATCAAATAATGAGGACACACGACTATTGTTACGATCTACCGCTAACAGGTACTGAGTAAGGTCGTTACTGCCCACTGAGATAAAATCAACTTGCTGTGCCAGTTGAGGAATAATAAAAATAGAGGAAGGTACTTCAATCATCACCCCTATCTTCGGCATTGGAAATGCTTCAGCAGATATCATTAACTCATACTTCACCTCATCCCATGCTTGATGAATAAGGTTTTTAGCTTCAATGACTTCGTTAATAGAACTGATCATTGGTAACATAATACGCAAATTTTGAGTCTCTAAATTTGCTTTTAACATGGCGCGAATTTGTATTAAGAATATCTCAGGATGATCTAATGTAAAACGTACACCTCGCCAACCTAAAAAGGGATTTTCTTCAACTATCGGGAAATAACTAAGTTGTTTATCGCCTCCGATATCAAGTGGTTCGCATGGTGACAGGTATTGTTTTGTACTGTGTTAATAAGGTTAAATAAGCTTCTTCCTGTTGTAACTCAGTAGGAAAGGCATCGGTCATCATGAAGGGTAATTCACTACGATATAAACCAATGCCATCAAAATGCCCAGCTATCGCGACGATGTTGATTCGCGTTTAATCCGGTATTTAACAAAATATCAACTTTAAAACCATCTTCAGTAATCGCTTCTTTATCCTCTCCCGAAGCAACTAATGCTTTTAAATCATTTTCTTCATCTAAAAAATGTTGATATTGGGTTAATAATGCAGGCACCGGCGAAATGACCACTGAACCAGCATAACCATCAACAATAAGTAACTGATTATTTAAATCGGTTAATGAGATGGGAACCCCCATAACGGCAGGAACCCCTAGAGCACGCGCTAAAATGGCGACATGGGAATTAGTACCACCATTGATAGAGATAATACCCCGCAAATTTTCTGTTGGCACAGTAGCTAACATCGACAGAGTGACTTCTTTGGCAACTAAAACTAACTCTTCTGGTAAAGCAACAAAATCCTCTACTTGCTGAGTGAGGTGATATAACAGGCGCTGTGCAACATCGCGAATATCAGATGCTCGTTCACGTAAATAATTGTCGTTCATTGATTCAAACTGAGCAATATAACCATCGGCTACCACTTTGATAGCGCTGGCGAGCATTTAATTGCTCTTGGTTTATCTTGGCATAAATTGCATTGATAAAGGCTTTGTCATTAAGAATATGAGAATAAATATCAAAAAGTGCAAAAGCATCCTTTGATAATTGTTCTTTAAGGGTCAATGCCATTCCAGAGAATTCATTGCTACATTTCTCAACCATCCTATCAAACAGCTCAATTTCTTTAGAGGTAGATTGAGTGGTTGTAATTTTTACTTCTTCTAAAGTTAAATTCGTTTTAACCACAAAAGCAGGTGCAATCGCAATGCCAGAGCTTGCTGGGGCTCCTTGCAAGCTAACAACATTAGTCGGCTGAAAATAGGCTCCTAACTGTAGACGTAACCCAGTATTCCCTAATAAGCTTGCTAAATGCATGGCAAGCGTGACTAAAAATGACTCTTCAAGTTCATTAAATAGGCGTGGTGTTTTTTGTTGAGCCACCAACACGCCAAGTACTTGACGTTGATGAATGATAGGCGTGCCTAACAAGGACTTAAAGTTATCCTCTTGGCTACCGGGTAAATATTTATAATGGGAATGCTCAGAGATGTTAGCGAGGTTTAAAGGTTCACCCTTTTGGTGGATTAAACCAACCACTCCTTCGCCATATTTTAAGAATTGTTGTGTCTGCCTATTATTAATCAGCCCTTCACTGGCCATTAAATTTAATTGTTGAGTTTGATCATCAGTAATGTAAATAGAGCAACAATCAACCTGCATTGCTAATTTGGTTTGCAACACTAAGGTATCCATTGGCAGCGATTAAATCCTTCGCATCACCGACTCCTTCTACAATTTTTCGCAACTGACTTAACATACACAACCCTTAAATAATTGTAATTAATTTGCACCTTTCATAATTTGAGATGTTTATATAAAAAGTACAATAAATTACTTAGGGTTAGCAATCTATGCTTAGTTCAAAAATAAAAAATGTAATGTATTAGATACACTACTTTTAATAATTAAAATAAGCATAAAGCACCAGGTTCTGAAATAATTTTACCTACTTTTATAAGGAGAACGACGATGGCGTTTATTTCTTTTTTATCATTAACTGTTTTCAATAATGAAAAGGCAGTTAATGAAAATTCTTTTAACGCTTTACGGTAAACTTCTCGTTTAAATGATACCACTTGTCGCACTGGGTACCAATAGGTCACCCAACGCCAATCATCAAACTCAGGATGTCCGCAAGCTTCAAATTCAATTTGTTTATCATCACTTATTAATTGTAATAAAAACCAACGCTGTTTTTGCCCAATACAAATAGGATCAGGGAATCCCAACGCACTAAACGTTTGGGCAGTTTATAACGTAGCCAAGCTCGGCTTGTTGCTATTAACTTAACATGCTCTGGTTTCAGGCCAACTTCTTCATATAACTCTCGATACATAGCTTGCTCTGGGGTTTCACCCTCCTTTATCCCCCTTGAGGAAATTGCCATGAGTGTTGCCCGTATCGTTTCGCCCATAAAACTTGGCTGTTTTTATTACAAATGATGATACCTACATTTGGACGATAGCCGTCAGTATCTATCACTAAAAATACCTTTAAGGTTAGACCATTACCCTGTATTTATTCTTTTTTGGGTAAGGTTAGCATCGTGCCTGCACGAGCCTAATAATTTAAACAATGAGCCATTCTTTCACAGAAAACGATCCTCATCAAATTGATAGTAAGAAAAGTGCTACATATCCACGAAAACTGTGCATAAGTTTGTGTATAAGGGAAATACTTCTATATATTATTTCCCTAATATAATATGCAAGATCTTTCTTATTTTAATTTAATATAAAATAATTTATTAAATATCATAATCTTGCAGAATAACTAAACAAGCCAACAGCTAAAAACTGTATGTACAGCCAGCAGTAACAATTCACAAGCAAATGTGAATATCTTCACAGTTCAAAAAACAAACACCTGCACTTTAGAAAGCCATATTTGTTTTATAATTAACCAATAAAAGTAACTTTTAAAAAATTTAAGCACTAGCTTTTTAAATCATGCACATACTTTTTGGAAAATATTAGTTACCCACATAAAAAGTGGATAACTCTGTGTAAGTAACTTGATAAAGCAATGAATAACCTTGAATATTTGTTAAACTTAACGCTAAAGAGTGATTTAAAGGTGAATAAATAACAATGATTGCAATGCCCAGCACCAACCAAGAACTATTAAACCTATGCGAAAATATTGCCGGGCATTCATTACAAGAATTGGCTGAAATGGCAAATATAGATATGCCTAAGGATTTACGTAAAAATAAAGGCTGGGTGGGACAATTAATCGAATGGCATTTAGGTGCAACGGCTGGTAGCAAACCAGAGCAAGACTTTAAACACCTTGGTATTGAATTAAAAACGATTCCAATTGATCACCGAGGAAAAGTACTAGAAACCACTTTTGTTTGTTCCGCACCTATCATCAATACCACAGGGTTAACCTGGGAAAACAGTAATATTAGAAATAAACTTAGCCAAGTTTTATGGGTACCAGTGCAAGGAGAAAGAAATATTGCCCTTCCTGAGCGTATTGTGGGTAATGGTTTTTTGTGGAAGGCATCCGCATCGCAAGAAATGCAATTAGCGCGAGACTGGAATGAGCTGATGGAAAAAATAGCACTAGGTGAAATAGAATCTATTAGTGCACGTGATGGTGCTGTTTTGCAATTACGCCCTAAAGCGGCTAATGGTAGAGCATTAACCGATGCCTTTGATCATAAAGGCAATATTATTAAAGTCAGACCTCGTGGTTTTTACCTTAAAAAAGAATTTACCCAGTCAATTATCAACCTACAATTTGATATAAAATAAAAAAACTAATTATGGCTAGAATTTAACCATTAGTTGCAGTAAATTATAGTTATGTTGTCACAACTTTATGAGCCGATAATTATGACTATTAAAAAACAATACTTAAAATCTAAGCCCGAAGTAAAAGTCACTTTTGAAATTGAAAAGGAAGATGCACAAGATGCAACAAGTATCGCGCTACTTTCTGAGCATAATGATTGGCAAGCAATCGAACTTAAACAATTAAAAAGTGGAAAGTTCAAAGTTGCTGTGAATATGTCAACGGCTGACGCGAAAAGCTTCCAATTTATTTTCCAGGCGACTAAAGAAGACAATCAAACTGTCATGATCTTGCCCGCTGATGCAGATGCCTATGTAGATAATGGTATGAATGATGGCGGTCAAAATGCCATTCTGGAAATCGCATAAACATATTTGATTACTAAAGTCGGGTGTATTCATTACTACCGACTTTAGTAATTACTAGCTAAAATCCTTCCTTTATTTCTAGCTCTTAGTTAGCACTTTGCTCTAGGAAATAAATGCTATAAAATGCATTCAACTCCTTGTGCCTTCAAAGCAATAACTATTTTCAATACATATAAAATTTATGCTCTAAAACATATTTATCCCTCAATTAATTGAGTTGCAAGGTGTTATATTAGGTTATTGATTCTATACCCAATCCACACTAATTAAAGTGAAGCATTCACCATGAAAACAGAGCAATTGATTTGGTTTATTGATAGCCGACATTTTTACTTAAATATTTCTCTGGATAAAATTATCCACCTTGCAAATACTCACCAGAAAAAATTACTATTATCATTGATGCAAGAGGGAAACCAACAGGCTCTTGGTATTCGCATTTATTAAATGAAAAAGCTTTATTATTTAACGACGAAAATATTCTGCTTGCTGAAAAACAAGTAAAATTACTTAACTTCTTCAAAATGAATGCGATTAAGGCTGAAGTCATTATTTGCCCATCAATTGATTACGCTAAAATCCTCAATAAAGAGATAGCCAAAAATGCTAATAGCTTAGTTGTCATCGAAGATTCACAACCAGCAAAAAGGCACCCTATTTTTCAATTACTCACACAGATTAACGCCCCTATTTTATTATTAAGCAATAAAACCTGGAAACATCCTCTTAATATCGTCGGTGCAATTGACCCTTTACATGAGAACGCTCGCCCTGAAACTATCGACGACAGCATAGTAGAAATGATGAGACATTGGGGAAGAGACTTAAAAGCCAAACCAACCATTGCTCACTGCTGTTATATTTCACCAGTTCTCTCACAATACAAAAAGAAAATAATGGCAGAACATCAAGAAGCTTTAAAAGCCTTTTCCAGAAAATTACAACTTAATAAAGATCAACAGGTTTTACTTGATGGTCAGCCAGAGGACATTCTTCCCTCTTATGTCAAAAATAATCAAGTCGATGTATTGTTTATAGGTTTAGTTGCAAGAAATAAACTCTCACAATTTTGGATTGGTAGTACAACCAGCGCATTATTAACGACTCCTCCTTGCGATCTATTATTAATAAAACATTAACGGATAATTGTTAACAAGCAATCACCACAGTTAGCTCGATAAAGCATAGAAATTAAATTTAGACTTGAGTATGTAAACTAAAATCTTTGCAACTCACCACACAATGGACATCACTAGCTGATGTCCAACCTCATAAGGCAAGAATAACACTTGTTATTTCTTCACTTTATCTTTTAAAATCGACTCATAAAAATAACAAAAACGAATTAAACTTAAATAACCTCAGTTCTGGATAATGGAAGCGAAATAACATTAAACTTCAATAGCTTAAAAAACATATCATACAGTGCTGTTAGTTTTGCGTAGTTCAAGGCGAATCATCGAAGCAATAACGGGTTATTGGGAGGTGATTTAACGCAGAAATACGCGTAAATAACGGTACTGTATCGTTTTGCTTATCCAGAACTGAGGTTAAATAGCAAATCAATCACTATAGACATATTAAAAGGGTAATAAAATCATGAATACCTATACCAGCAAAATGTGGATGGTTTTTTTATTTATCCTACTTAGCTTTCAGGCTTCCTACACATTGGCGCTAAGTAGTGTCAATGCTCCATCACTGAAAATCACTGAAGATACACAGAGCTTTTTCCGTGCAGAAGTTGGTATTCCCTATATTCTTGGAGACAATAATACTAAGTTACTAGCGCGTAACCTGGCCATGAAAGAAAACAATATAAAAATGTCTAAACTAGCAGGCGCCTCTATTCGTATATCTGAAAATAAAGAAAATGATCAACTAACACAACAGCAAATAGCACAATTAACCTCTACAATTATGATTGCAAATATCGTTAATGAACGCTTTTACGTAGCGGGTCAAAATATGGGGGTATTTCTTACCGTAAAGGTCGATATTGATAAAAAAGCATATTAGAAAAACTTAAAAAGATAAATGAAGATGTGTCTCTGAAACAAAAATTTGACCTTGCTGTGGAAGAAAATAATAAGTTACTTGATGAGCTAAAGCGACTCGATACAAAAATGCAGTTAACCTCGCATACTCCCTCTGAAGATTTTATGTTAACGAGGCAAAAGCTTATCAATAGCATTTATACAAATAGTGCTAGTTATGAAGATGATACAAATAAACAACTTGCGATTGAAAATGCGCAAAAAGCAATACAAGAGCAAACCAGTAGTGATGTTATTAGCATTGAAAGTATGAAATATACTCTGTCTAAAATAGAGCCAACAATTAATCCTAGCGAAGCGATTTATACGGTGAATAAGTCTGATAATACGGTTAACATCGAAATCAATATTGCCTATCAACCAAGCAGTGACCCTATCCCACAAAAATTCATGGGAGAAGAAGATGCTTACGGGCTTAAAAACCTGCAATTAAAAGGCTTTGAGGTAGCATCACAAACAAACTTAAAACTGACAGCACAAGATACTAAAAATGGCTCAAAGGGCACCGAAAATCAACAGGTCGTGTATATCGTTAAGAAACGAAAAAGTAAAGTTTCACCTAGAAGCAAAGCCTTAGTGGAAGATTTAAATAGATTACAAGTGAAGATTGAATTAATGATCGGGGAATACAGCGCACACTTAAACTTAAGCAAACATAATATCGATAACTTATCTTTTCAATTTAAAGGTAATGAGCAAGTTAAGCTGAAAAACATCCCCAAAGAAGTGGCCGAGAATACCCCACTAACAACACGAGTAATTATTTTTAACCAAGAATAAAGATACGATTTGATAGCCTCAATTGAATAACATATTCAATTGAGGCTTATTTATTAACTAAACTGGTAGGATTCAGGCACAACAACTATACCACCTTCTGAAATGGTAAATAACTTAGCATCTTCTTCTCTGTTATAACCAATTTGTGTGCCAGCAGGAACTATAACATGCTTATCAATAATGCAATTTTTAAGCTCGCAATTCTCACCAACTTCCACATAATCAAATAGAATACTGCCATCGACCTTTGCATTATCATTGATCTTAACGTTTGATGAAAGCACTGAGTTTTGTACTGAACCACCTGAAATAATCACACCACTAGAAATAAGTGAGTTTATAAATACACCTTGTTTTCCTGTCGCTGAAGAGGTGGTTCGTGCTGGTGGTAATTGTCGTTCGTAGGTTCTAATAGCCCAATTACTTTGATATAAATCCATTGGAGGAACAGGTTCTAAAAGGTTCATATTTGCTTGGTAAAAGGCATCAAGCGTTCCCACATCGCGCCAATAGGCATCTTTCGTAACACGCCCGGTTTGTTCACCAAACTTATGAGAATACACTTTATCTTTTTTAATTAATGTAGGAATAATATCTTTACCAAAGTCATGGCTGGAAGCAATGTTTTCAGCATCTTTTTCTAATGCTTCGATTAACGCATCAGTGGTAAAAACATAAATGCCCATTGATGCAAGACTCTTTTCGGAGTTATCAGGTAAAGCAGGAGGTGATTCGGGTTTCTCCTCAAATGCGATAATCTTATGAGTCTCATCTATCGCCATAACACCAAATTCAGATGCTTCTTTTATCGGCACTTCCATACAACCAACCGTTAAGTCCGCGCCATTTTCCTTATGTGATTGCAACATTGGAGCGTAATCCATGCGGTATATATGGTCTCCTGACAGCACCACCACATATTTAGCTTCACTTCGGGATAACAACCATAAGTTTTGATTAATCGCATCCGCGGTTCCGGAATACCATTTATTACCCTTACGCATTTGTGGTGGAACAGCGGTAACATATTCGCCTAACTCAGGATTAAAAACAGACCAACCATCACGTAAATGCTTTTGTAATGAATGAGATTTATACTGCGTTAAGACAAGAATACGTCTTAAGCCTGAGTGCAAACAATTAGTTAATGTGAAGTCAATGATTCGATATTTTCCGCCAAAAGGAACGGCGGGCTTTGCTCTATTATCTGTCAGTGGTGATAAGCGAGAGCCTACTCCTCCAGCTAAAACAACTGTCAATGTATCCTGCATTATTATTCCCCTAATGATATAACGATAAATCTTTACGAATGGTTATTAAAAGTACAATACAAGGATCGCGCCAAATATAGGCACTTCTCAATTTACTATCAAAATGCTCAACAAGGGGTACAAAAAACAGATGAAATTAGAGACTAAAAAGTAAAATAAGTTAGCTTACGCCTATCATCTACTAAACTGAGAAAATATCTTTTTTATAAGAACAAACTCTTTAGGACTAAAAAATTTTCACCAAAACAGATCACAGGCAACATTATATTTTGATAAAAATATAATGTTGCACTAGTTTGGAGGTATAACAAGTTTAAAACGCACCAATTAGGGAAATTAAATAAATATCTATAGGCTGTAAATCAAATTATTTGCACAGTAATTGACTTAAATTTAATCTTTAAATTCTTCACGTGTATCTAAAAAATCCTGTAAATTATCAAAAAATAATGCGATCAATTTAGGGTCAAAGTGTTTACCACTTTCTGCCTTTAGATAATTAAATACCTCTTCATCTGTCCATGCTTTTTTATATTTTCTTGCACTACTAAGTGCATCAAAAACATCCGCTAATGCAGTAATGCGCCCATAAATATGAATTTTTTCGCCTTTCAATGCATACGGATAACCACTTCCATCATATTTTTCATGATGCTTGCAAAGCTATAATAGCGGCGGTTTTGAAGATATCTCTTTGTGAATGTTTCAGCATGTCATAACCAATCTGAGAATGCCCTTTCATAACATTGAATTCTTCACTAGTTAATTTACCCGGCTTATTCAGAACAGAATCTTCTATCCCAATTTTACCTATATCATGCATAGGACTAGCAAGCTTTAAGGTAAATGCCTTTTTTTCATCTAAACCAGAAAGCTTCGCTAGCATATAAGAATATTTAGCAACTCGTTTAACATGCAAGCCTGTTTCCTGTGAACGTGTTTCTCCAATTGCACCAAGTGTATAAATAACTTCCTGCTGAGTGCTGATAATCTCTTCATTGAGGCTTTCTATTTCTGATAATTTATCTTCAACCATAGATTCAAGGTTATGTTGATAGTCGAAAAGCCTTTGCTCATTTGATTCCATAATGTAAGTGAAATAAGAGCTAAGTTGAATCATAAGAGCAAGGCTAACTAACATAGTGATAAAAGTAACCGAGTCAATGTTATTTAACGGGGATAAAAAATATGAAAGGAAGATAATTATAATCGCGCTAGAAAAAATAAACCCAACTTTTCTTCCACCGACATAAAAAGAAATAATGACAATAAAATAAAACCAAATCATTCTAAATGCGTCTCCCGGCACATTAATCAGCGCAACAGCAGAAATAAGTAACCCAACACTAAGAATGATATTAAATATGTATTTATACTTTTCTGGGAATTTTTTTAAATATAACAGACTAAAAATGCCAACAAACCAGAAGCACAGTAACATGATGTTTTGTAGTAAGTTCTGCGGGATAGAACCAAGAAAACTTAAAGCAGGAAAGATAAGAGAATATATAATAATAATACCGCTTATAATTTTGACTAACGCAGTCTTTTTGGCAATATTTTCCTCCATTTTTCCCCCTAATATTTATTCGCAAGCCCTTTATTAAACATCTGTTTAAGCGTCATTAAATAAGCCCCTAAACGAAGCATACAGACAATGTTCATTATTAATTAAATAACGAAAAATCAAAAAAACATAACACCAACATACTATAGTACTTTAATCAGGCTTTTGCATTAAACAAATCTGATCAAATATGTGTTCTAACTTTCATATTGGGAAGACTTTGAAGAGAAGAAATTGATAATAAGTCTGGGCGAAATACTCAACAAAGAAATTAAGCATTGTTTGCTGTTAGGCCTTATTGTATTGCTTAACAGCTTTTAAAATAAGTATACCCTTTGCCAATCAAGGTGCTTTGTTCAGTCGTTAGCTCGGACTGCAAGACAAGGCGCAACATGATGACAATGGCTAGCCCTTATCAAGTGTTGCAACGAAGAATTGCTTTTCGAGCTAGCGACCCGCAGGGCAAATTTTGAGGCAAGTATCTTCGTTGTTAGAAAGTCTTGATTGAACCAGTTAGATCTTCAACTTTCTGCCTAGAAGCTACTCACCTCAGAACTTGCTGAACTTTGCATCTTGAATGGTAACGGGTATATTACTACTTTAGTTGTGTGGCAATTGCATCCACTAATATTGAGTGTTCAATGGTCATATCGGGAGCAAAGCGCCCCACTACCTCGCCTTTAGGACTGATTAGAAATTTCTCAAAATTCCACATTACATCTGTTTCTTCTTTGTTCAATAAGCCAAGTTCTTGCAATTTCGCTTTTAATTCACCATCAGGCAAAGTTGTACGTTCAGGTTGAGCTTCAATCAATACTTGATATAAAGGATGGCGACTTTCACCATTAACATCAATTTTTGCAAACATAGGAAACTGTATACCAAAGGTTGCACGACAAAACTCCATGACTTCAGCATCACTCCCCGGCTCCTGTTCAGCAAACTGATTACAAGGAAAACCAAGCACTTCAACGCCCTTTGCTTTATTAGCTTCATAGAAAGCTTCTAGTTGCTCATATTGCGGCGTTAAACCACACTTCGAAGCAACATTAACTATAAGTAAGGTTTTACCTGCGTAATCGACCATTTTTTTAGTCTGACCGTCAATAGTAACCACATCAATATCGTAAATTGTACTCATAGAAAACTCCAATAAATTAGTTAATAGGTATTTGTTAATCAGTGTTTTTAAATCTGTGTTTATTAATAAGACATACTCTAACCAAACATTAAGTTACGCAAGCTATTTTTCAGGTAGCTAAAGACAACTGCTCTTTACAGGGTTTCAATATTAATTAATAAGTTGGCGACTTTTTCTCGGATTGCTATTTTTTGAGAATCCTCAGTTTTCTCCCAATTACGAACAGGAAAACTCATACGAGGATTTTTGGCAAACTTATCATAGTGAGTATCAATAAAGTTCCAATACAAGCTATTTAACGGACAGGCATCTTCAGTGACTTTTTCTTTCACGTTATAACAACATCCTTTGCAATAATCGCTCATTTTATTCACGTAGTTACCACTGGCGGCATAGGGTTTTGTCGCTATCCAGCCTCCGTCAGTAAATAATGCCATACCGCGCGTATTTGGTAATTCAACCCACTCAATGGCATCGATATAAATGCCGAGATACCAGTTATCAACTTCATCGGGAGCCAAGCCCGCTAATAATGAAAAATTGCCCGTGATCATCAAACGTTGTATATGGTGTGCGTAGGCATGATCAAGTGATTGAGAGATAGCACTTTTCATACACTGCATTTTTGTATTCGCATTCCAAAACCAAGAAGGTAAAGGACGCTGTGCTTGTAAGAAATTTTGTGTTGCATAATTTGGCATATTCGCCCAATACATACCACGAACATATTCACGCCACCCCAGAATTTGTCGAATAAAACCTTCAATTTGGGCGATATCAATTCCACCCTGTGATTGCTCGTAGGCTTGTAACGCACTATTAATCACTTCCATGGGATGAAGGATTTTGCAATTAATAGCAAAGCTCAATCGCGAATGATACAAACTCCACGCGTAAGGTGATGCCATGGTCATTGCATCTTGAAAATGCCCAAACTTAGGTAATTGATACTGACAAAAGTATTCAAGTAAATTTAATGATTGCTCACGGTTAATAGGGTAAGCAATCTGACTCTTTTCTCGTCCCATAGTTTTAACACTATGATCCTTTATTCGTTGTAAATAGAGCTCAGCTGGGTTATCAAATAGCAAAGGTTTGGGGATCACTTTAAGATCTGCTTTTTTTAAGGATTTTCGATTCTTAGCATCAAAGTTCCATGCATCACCCTCTGGTTTGCCTCCTGCATAAGAATCGAAAAACGTTTACGCATGTAACGATAAAAATTCTCCATTCTGACATGGGTTTGTGGCGCAAAGTGATTAACTAATTCTTCAAAAGGTAATAAAAAATGTTCACTCTCAGCTTCATAAACAGTCACACTCAACTCTGAAACTAACTTGTAAAGTTGTTCACGTAAACGATATTCATCGGGTCGCTGAAAGGTAAAATCCTCACACCCCAAACGCTTCACTAAGGTTGAAATCAGATCATTTATATCGGTATATTGCTTAGTTTCATCTAATGTTAAATAACAAACACGATGACCTTGTTTTTCTAATTGCTGTGCAAAGTCATGCATAGCGACAAAAAAAGCCGTGATTTTTTGGATATGGTGCTGAGTATAATTAGCTTCTTGGTGTAATTCAGCAATGACATAAACAACGTCATCATTAGGCTGTTCAAACCAACTATGCAAAGGGTTAAGTTGGTCCCCTAAAATAAGCCTTAAGTGTTTTGCCTTCATAGTATTACCTTTTTATGACTGATTTATTTTTATTGCGTCGGCACCGTTCTGAACAATACAACACACTTTCCCAACAGGCCTGCCATTTTTTCCGCCACGCAAATTCTTTTTTACAGGTGGCACAGATCTTATGATCTAATGTTAGTTTTTTATGCATTATTTACTCTTTTTCGCTAATGGTCTCGCACGCACATGTTTAGCAAGAATACGGCGCCCTTCATTTTTACTGTCGCCGCGCTTGCGAAAACCCCAAAATAAATCACGAGCAATTTTGCCTGTAACCTCAATATCAACCATTGGATGTGGGTAGTTCTTCCCTAATTCAAACAGATAAAACTGTTGCTCCATGGGTGATAATAACCAAGGTGTGTGTATTATTTCTTTGGGTAATTCACCTAACTGAGGTAACCATTGACGGATAAATTCACCATCAGGATCTTTATCAATAGACTGTTTTACGGGGTTATAAACACGAATTGCATTAGTACCTGTCACTCCTGATTGCATTTGAAATTGTGGATAATGAATGCCCGGCTCAAAATCCAGAAACAAACGAGCTAAATAAGCCACGCCTAAACGCCAATCAACTAACAGGTGATGACATAAGAAACTCACTAACATGGCTCTCATACGAAAATTAAGATAGCCAGTTTTAATCAAACAAAGCATACAAGCATCCACCAGCGGGTAGCCTGTTTGGGCAGTTTTCCAGCGTTGTAAACGCTCATCAATCGTTAACATGCAATGTATATCAGGATACATTAACTTGCTGTAAGCTTTATTCACCGGTCGCCATTGCATTTCATGTTCACTTTCAAATTTTTGCATAAAATGGCAATGCCAATGTAATCTTGAAGCCAAAGCATTCAGTGGCTTTTTCCATCCTTTATTACTGTGTTTCAACAAAATCTGTTGATACAACTGCCTTAAACTAATATTCCCCCAAGCAAGATAAGGAGAAATTCGAGAACAACTTTTACGGCTTTGCAACGGTTTGGAAATATCGAAGTGATAATGTTTACCGCGTTCAGTTAAAAAGACTGCAATATTTTGCTCGCCCAAGCTTCCCCACCCTTTAACATGAACTCATTTGCGGTAGACCATGACGCTGGCAAAACACTTTCCGGCAAAGATTCAATCGCACTGATTGGCAATAACACTTCAGAATTTAGTTGTGGCTGAGCTAAATTATCAAGCATCATTTGATGCCAATTATCATCCCAGTTTTTACGATTTTTTTGCCACGAATAACACCTCCCGAAGGAGATTCTTGCCAAACAATATTGTGTTCATTACACCAACTCTTAACTAACAGGTCACGATTAAAGGTATTTAATAAACCTATTTCTTGATGACTAAATAGATGTCTAATATTGAAGCGTTCATTTATTTCGTTTAATCCTTTTAAAGCATCTCCGAGATACACATAAACTTGGGAATTAAAGTTTAAAAGTTGCTGATTAATATCTTCAATAGACTGCAAAACAAATCGCCAATGTCGTTCATCATAATGCTCATCAGCGATTAATTCCGGTTCAAAGGCATAATAAAGCAACGTTTTACCTGATTTTACTGCACGCGCTAAGGGTTCATGATCACTTAAACGAAGGTCTCGCTTCAGCCAAACAACATTAATCCACTGCGCTTCAGTTAACGGTGTTTCAATCAACGAGGCCAATCCACAATATCAAAGGAGTCTAACGACTCATCAACAGACTCATTACCTTCAAGCCACTTGTCTTGATATAAGCCATCGGCATCATACAGCCCAGTTTGTTTTTCAAGATTAAAATGTCGACCGCCACGCGGGTCAACACCAACACCTGCTATATACTGCCAATTTCCCCAGTTAACAGCGAGCATCGTAATCAATTAAATGCTCCTCAAACCAAGTCGCCCCATAGCGCCAGTCGACACTTAACTCATTAACCAAACAACTAGCGACAATTTGTCGTCCACGATTACTTAAATATCCACTTATTCTTAACTCATTCATACATGCATTTACTAAAGGATAAGGCGTGCGCCCTAGGCACCATTTTTTAAAACGTTCAGGATAAAAAGTGGTTAGAGGACTGGAAGTCGCAAGGCCTTTAAATTGATAGATTTTTTCTTGGATGTTGAAGTGCAACCACTGAAAATACTCACGCCACAATAACTCTGCATAAATCCACTCAGTGGAACTGTTTTTTTCATATTGAAGCTCAAACTTGCTGAGCACTTGGAACACTTGCCTTGGAGAAATACAACCATATCCTAACCATGGCGAAAGCTTAGTACTATTTAAAAAGCCATCTAATTCATTTCTCACTTGCTTATAAGTTAAAGGAGCATCCGATGAAAAATAACTATTAAGATGCTTTAAAGCCTGTTGCTCTCCACCAGCAAAATAATGCCCCTGCTTTACTTCTTTAATGGTATTTTTGGTTAACCATTCGGGCCTGTTAATAGTTTGTCCCGATAGCGGATTAAACATTGTAGGCAAGCAAGTAATCTCAGTAATTGGCTCAGGCACAATAACCCCAGCTATGGATTTTTTAAATTTAGAATAACTAATAGGTAATTCATTAAGAGAAAAAGGCAGTAGTTTCTCAGTGAAAAGCGTGAATTGTTCTACTTGATGTAACTTGATTGTAGGCAATTGATTTTCAAGGTTAACAGACAAACGATTTTCGAAAGTGCCTGGCAATCTAGTTTTAATAACATCGGTTATTTGATATTCCAGACAAAGATCAACCAACACAGATAAAGGTTCACCATAAACAACATGCAACTGTTGCCCTAACGCCATCAAACTCTGATTGAAATCTTTTAAGGAATTTTGCAAAAACTGCCAACGATTATCACCTAACGCTTTAGATTGGTATTTATTAGACTGAAACCATTTTTTATCAATTACATAGACACAGAGTAATTGTTCACTTTTAGAGGCGAATTGGAGTGCTAAATTATCATTAATGCGAAGATCTTTAGTGACAAAATAGAGGCATCGTTTCATGGTATTTAATCCAATTATTAAAAAATACAGATACGATTGATAACTAAAATAGGATCAATAAATTGTTTAGGTTGTTGATGCTACTGTATGGGTTTGATTTATATGAATTGAAAAAATGAGTACAAAATGAGTCTATCTATCCACATGATGAACCATTGACTTTTAGCTTTAACATATTGATTTAGTGTTTCATGAGTGTATCTTATCGTTAGTTTAACAAATAAATATATTCCCAATTTCCAGCAGAAATACGGATTTATTTTAATATAGCAGTTCTGCGCTACACACTATGGAGTCCCAAATGAATATATTATTTGATCTAGATGACACACTCCATGATAAAAAAGCTAGCCTTCGTAATTATGCGTTATCAATATGGGATAATAATTCTTCGTGTATTGAATCAGATCAAAACAGCTTTGTGAGTGCGTTTATTAATGAAAATTCAATCATTCAGCCTAAAGTAGATGTATTTAAAAACCTTAGTTTAAAATTCCACATTTCTAAAAATGTGTCTGATCGCCTTTTAAATGAGTTTGATAGTACCTTTCATGAATTTGCAGTACCTTTCTCAAATGCATCAGCAGTTCTAAAGTTTTCGAAGGACGCAGATGTTAATATTGCTTGTGTAACTAATGGTAGAGACTTTTTTCAAAAGAATAAAATATCAGCCTTAGGGTTTAGCCCATATTTCGATGTTCTGATTACTTCGGGTGGCTTTGGTGTCAAGAAACCTGACCACTCAATATTTTTAGAAAGCTTGAGGCTACTGGGTTCAGATAACGATTTCACTTGCTTTTGTGGTGATAGTCTATAAGCAGATATAGTACCAGCTAACGAATTAGGATTTACGACAATCTGGAAGTCGAAAGAAAAATCAGGTTTACCTAATTACATCTTTGATGACTTTAGTGATTTCTATAATATATGGCAAAGAATCGTAGCAGAAAACGCATAACAAGCGCATCAAATCTGACATCTCACATTGTCCAATTTTTTGCTTAAAAGAAAATCTAAAAATAATTTTCTATTGAATCCTAGATGAATGTAAATTATTGTGTTTTTTTATTTTCATTAAGCAGTCTCAGTAAGAGATGCTATAACCTCATTAAAAGGAATTTATGAGCACATTATTAATCATTGGTGGTGTCATCTTAGGCCTTATATTTTTAGCCTTTGTTGGTGTCGTGGTTTACCTTTCAAAGAAGGGAAAAATCAGCCTCCATCATTTGGCCTTGTTGAAGAAAAATATTATGTGTGTAGCAAACACAAGTTACTAGATGGTGGCTTTTTTGGAAAAGGACCAAAACTAAAATTTCCCGTCGAAGATTCTGGTTTATTTTGCCCACGCGATGAATGGGAAGAAATTAATAAAAAGAAATTCAAAAAGCTTGCCACCAAATGGTATGGAAAGGATTGGACCTCTGAGGTTGATTTTTGGAAGAAATCTAATTAAATCCATAAAACATCAAGAGAAATTATTAGTGTCAGATATTTCATTTTGAATTATCAGTATTCAACCATCACTTCTTTCGCATACCTTGGGTATAGAGATTTTGAATCCGCTTAAAAAAAGTAAAAAGCCCTAAATCATTTTTGACTTAGAGCTTTTTAGATTTGGTATCGCTGGACGAACTTGAACCATCTCTTCTTTCCCATTCCTAGATATATAGAGATCTTGAATCCACTTAAAAGCAAAAATATAAGATACAAAAAAGCCAATGCTTATTTTCATAAGCATTGGCTTTTCATTGTTTGGTACCGCTGGACGAACTTGAACCATCACTTCTTTCGCATACTTTGGGTATAGAGATTTTGAATTCGCTTAAAAAAGTAAAAGGCCCAAATCATTTCTGACTTAGAGCTTTTTAGATTTGGTACCGCTGGACGGACTTAAACCATCACTTCTTTCGCATACTTTGGGTATAGAGATTTTGAATGTTTCAAAAGTCCAACCATCAGATACAAAAAAGCCTTGCATGAGCAAGGCTTTTTTGTTTGTTTGGTACCGCTGGACGGACTTAAACCATCACTTCTTTCGCATTCCTTGGGTATAGAGATTTTGAATGTTTCAAAAGTCTAACCATCAGACACAAAAAAGCCCTGCATGAGCAAGGCTTTTTTGTTTGTTTGGTACCGCTGGACGGACTTGAACCGTCACTTCTTTCGAAATCGGATTTTGAATCCGACGTGTCTACCAATTCCACCACAACGGCATTTGGTTAGCTAAAAAGTAGCTGACTAATTTGTGAAACTGATTATACTCATCGGCAAGCGACAAACAAGCATTTTTAAATGCTTTGTGATTAACCGCTTAAAAAGCCACCGTTAATCACAACTTATCATTTCTAAGCAACCTGATACACTATCGGCTTCTAATTTCAAAGGAATCAATATGGATACGTCTAATCAAATTAAAAACCCTAAACTGGCTCTCCAGGAGAAATACCAAGGGTGTCCCCGAGCAAATTTATTTAAACGATTAGGTGCTTATATTTATGATCTATTTGCACTAGTTGCAGTATTGATGCTGTCTGTAATTGTAGCGATTTTAGTAGTTATGCTGTCTGACAAAGTGGGTTTAATTGATCTTACCGCTTATCAAGATGTGGCTGATTACCTTAGCCAAAGCAATGTGTTTGTTGCTTACTTAGTGTTTATCATTGTTGCTTTTTATGCTTATTTTTGGACAAAGGGCGGACAAACTATTGGTATGAAAGCTTGGCGTTTAAGAGTACAAAATAGTGATGGTAGCAATATCAGCTTTACTCAATCATTAATTCGTATGGCAACTTCAGCCTTTGGCTTAGGGAACCTTTTAGTACTTTTTCGTGGTCGTAATGCTTTTCAAGACCTGTGGGCAGAATGTGAAGTGATTGTATTAACTAAAGAGCTAAGTAACTGGAAAGGCTTTAAAGGTATGGGTTTTATGGACGAAGATAAAAAAATAAAGTGCTAGGCTTTAAAGCCGTAAAGCCGTAAAGCCGTAAAGCTGGAAAGCTATATAGCCTATAGCCTTTCCGCCTTATAGCCTTATAGCCTTATAGCCTTAATAATTTCTAGCTTTGCCTTCTTAATAAATAAACTGCAACACAAAGCACCAAAATACTTGGTAATATCGCCCCTAATATTGGTGGTAAGCCAAACACTAAACTGGCAGGTCCGAATAACTCACCTGAAACGTGGAAAGTAAAACCACTGGCGATACCAAAAATCAAACGCGTCCCCATTGCAACTGAGCGTAATCCGCCAAAGATAAATGAGACAGAAAGTAACATCATTACAATAACCGTAAAGGGTAAAACGGCCTTACGCCAGAAGGTTAACCAATAACGGCTAGCATCCTGTTCATTAACTTCTAAATAATTAATATAGTTATAAACATCTCGCATCGACATTTTTTCTGGATCACTTAACACAACTTCTAATTTTTTTGGCGTTAGTTCGGTTTTCCAAAAGAATTCATCAATGTGCATAATTTGTGTTTTGTTATCAGAGAACTGTGTTTTACTGATATTTGTTAATATCCATTCACCTTCTTCATAGATCCCTTTTCTGGCAAATAAAGCTTTCTCTAATTGCATCTCTTTATCGAAAAAATACAATTGAATATCAAATAAATCGGCTTGGTTATTCATCCGACCAATACTAATAAATGCATCGCCATCTTTAACCCAGACGCCATATTTATTACTGACCTGTTGCTCACCTCTTCGAGCTTGGTCACGCATTGCATAGGCTTCTTTGTCTGTTTCTGGTGCAACAAATTCGCCTAAAAACATAACGGCAAACACCATAGGTATCGCGGTTTTTAATACAGCGCCAGCAATACGTAATTTAGACAGTCCAGTCGCTTGCATAACAACTAATTCACTACTACTTGCTAAGCTACCTAAACCAATTAATGCGCCAATTAAGGCGACCATCGGGAAAAAAGTGGCTATTTCAACGGGCATTTTTAAGATAACAAAATAAGCGACGATCCCAAACATCGTAAGTCCCTTGACCAACATTTTTCATCTGCTCTACAAACTTAATAATGCTACTTAAGCCAATCAGTACAAACAAACTTAAAAAGGTCGATGCAAAAATGGTTTTACCAATATAACGATCAATAATTCCCATCATTTTATGAACCCACCGTTATCTTTTTTTGCTTTTTTAGCAGATGAAAATTTTCCAAGCGTTTGCATGTGCAACAAAATACCAAAAACTAAAAATGCCAATTGTACAATCCAAATTGTTATTGCAGGGATGGTACCTTCTTCAATCAAACTTCTTGAGGTGCTTAATAACAGGAAGAAGGTTAAATATAAGGCTAAGGCAGGTAATAATTTTGCATATCGACCTTGACGAGGATTTACCTTTGCCATTGGCACTGCAATAAATGTCACCATTAAAATCGATAATGGAATAGCAAATCGCCAATGTAACTCGGCTTGATAATTAGGATTATTGACTGAAAATAATTGCTCAGTTGGCAGTGCATCAACACCACGTTTTTTTGTTCTACTTCCCTATTAGCAATATGTACTTCAAAGCGTTCAAATTTACTATTATCAAATTCTGATTGCCCAACAATACCTGCGTAACGTTGACCTTTATCTAAGGTTAACCAAGTGCCATCAACTTTATTCTCAACACGACCTGTTAGTGATGTTAACACCGACGGGACGCCCTCTCCTTCCTGAGGCCAATGGGCAGAAAAACACGCTCTAATTGTTGGTCACCTTTATATTGTTCGACATAAACAACACCACCATTATCTGATGTTTTATGAAAACGTCCCTCGATTAAAGTAGCAGTACCCGCATCAGACTCGGCATTTTCAATCACACTAATCATTTCATCTTCGGCTAATGGAGCAAGGTATAAGCTATTAAAGGAAGCAAAAGTAAAAGTCAGTAAGGATAAAATAAAGGTCGCTTTTAATACTTTATTCGGACTATAACCACAGGAGGTCATTGCGACCATTTCACTTTCACCATGTAACCTTCCATGAGCAAAAAGCACTGCCAAATAGAAACTAATGGGTAACATTAATGTTCCCAGCGTTGGTAAATTCAAATACAGCAAGGTAAGAACAAGATTTGCAGGTATTACACCATCGATTGCTAAACTAAGAATGCTAATAAACTTTTGACTTACAAAAATAAGTATTAAAACAAATAAAATACCTAGTTGGCTTTTAAATGTTTCTAGCATGAGGTAACGAAGAAGTATCACCCTGTTCTCCAGTCTGAAATTAGAGTTATGAAAATAGTGGATTAAGCAAGTAATTACGGTAAAATTGCTGTTTCTAGTATTTAAGTATAATTGTTGCATTGTAACGACTCAAACTTACAAAAAACAGATAAGTTTTTTGTAAGTTTGTAAGTCATCGCTCAAGACAGAGCATTTACAGGTGAAAACACCATAAAATAACAAAAGTAACAAACAGCATCACGGTTATTGGATCTTATAAAAGATAGCATCATTAACCAAAAATAAATTCACTGCATTAAGGATAAATATGGAATTTCTTGTAAAAAGCGGCAGTCCTGAAAAACAACGCAGTGCATGCATTGTTGTAGGTGTTTTTGAACCACGTCGTCTATCACACGCGACCGAATTACTTGACGAAATTAGTAATGGCTATTTAACTTCTCTACTTCGCCGTGGCGACATTGAAGGTAAAGTCGGGCAAGTACTTTTTTACACAATGTACCAAACGTCCCAAGTGAACGCGTATTATTAGTTGGCTGTGGTAAAGAACGTGAGCTAACGGAAACACAATACAAGCAAATCATTGCTAAAACGATTTCAACATTAAATGATACCGGCTCCTTAGAGGCAATTTGTTTCCTATCGGAATTACACATTAAAGGTCGCGATAGTTATTGGGCTGTACGTCAAGCGGTGGAATCGGCGCAAGATTCGTTATACAGCTTTGATCAGTTTAAAACAAACAAAGACAATACACGTCGCCCATTACGAAAATTAACTTTTAATGTGCCAAGTCGTAAAGAGTTACCACGTGCAGAATTAGCATTACAACATGCAATTGCAGTAGCATCAGGCTCAAAAAGCTGTAAAGACTTAGCAAATATGCCACCAAATATCTGCACGCCATTATATCTTGCAGAGCAAGCTCAGACACTTGCAGAGAGTTTTGATAAAATCACCACTGAAATTATCGACACGAAGCAAATGACTGAACTTAAAATGAACAGTTATTTGGCGGTTGCACAGGGTTCAGCAAATCCAGCTTACATGTCTATCATGCATTATAACGGTGGCGAAGCAGATCAGAAACCAATTGTATTAGTTGGTAAAGGGTTAACATTTGACTCGGGTGGTATTTCATTAAAACCAGGCGCAGGCATGGATGAAATGAAATATGACATGGGTGGTGCGACTTCTGTGTTTGGCACAATGAAAGCGCTCGCTGAATTGGATTTACCGATTAATGTTATTGGTATTTTAGCGGGCGCAGAAAATATGCCTTCTAGTAAAGCATATCGTCCAGGTGACATTTTAACGACTATGTCTGGTCAAACCGTTGAAGTGTTAAACACTGATGCTGAAGGACGTTTAGTACTTTGTGATGTGCTTACTTATGTTGAGCGCTTTGAACCTGAGTGCGTAGTTGATATTGCAACCCTTACTGGGGCTTGTATCATGGCATTAGGCCATAATATTTGTGCAATGTTAAGCCCACATAAAGGCTTAGCACATGAATTGATTAACGCATCAAATCAGTCAAGTGATAAAGCGTGGCAATTACCACTGGATGAAGAATTCCAAAAGCGACTTGATAGCCCCTTTGCTGATATGGCAAATATTGGTGGTCGACCAGCAGGTACCATTACTGCAAGCTTGCTTCTTGTCTCGTTACACTAAAAAATATAACTGGGCACATTTAGATGTGGCAGGCACAGCTTGGCGTCCAGCTGGTGCAAATAAGGGTTCAACAGGCCGACCTGTTCCTTTATTAACTCAATTTTTAATTAATCGCAGTGAAAATGAACAAGGCGAATAGTTTTTAATGAGCAAAGTGACTTTTTATATTCTCGGTGACAATAACACTGAACAGAATACTCATAATAACTCTCTACCAGATTCAGTGCCTGCCCACTTTATGCAGGCCTGTATTGTGGCGACTTTTTATTATCAACAGAATAGAAAAGTATTTATTTATACCGATAATCAGCAAGATGCATTTACGGTTGATGAAACACTTTGGCAATTTGATGGGGATAGTTTTGTCCCCCATAACCTATTGGGTGAAGGGCCAAGATTTGGCACTCCCGTTGAGATAAGCTGGATGCCTCCTACGCACCCTCGCCCAATATTAATAAATTTAAGTTTACATTTGCCTGATTTTACCAATAATTTTCAACAAATTATTGATTTTGTTCCTAATGATGAACAATTGAAAATGGCGACTCGCGCTCGTTATAGTGCCTACAGAAAGCTTGGGCATACACTAACGACCGAGAATATTAACACTGCGACTCTTTCATCGGATAGTGATTCAGCGAATAAGCAACAAGCATCTGATAGCGCTAATGAAAGTTCACATTCAAATAACCAAACAGAAGATAAGTAATGGAAAAGACATATAACCCAAGTGCCATCGAGCAAAAAAACTACCAAACCTGGGAAGAAAAAGGTTATTTCAAACCTCACGGTGACACGGATAAAGACAGTTACTGCATCATGATCCCACCGCCAAACGTTACCGGTAGTTTGCACATGGGTCATGCTTTCCAAGATACTATTATGGATACTTTGATCCGTTACCAGCGTATGCAGGGAAAAAATACGCTTTGGCAAATGGGAACTGACCATGCGGGTATCGCGACACAAATGGTTGTTGAACGTAAATTATTCGCAGAAACAGGGCAAACTCGCAAAGAATTAGGCCGTGAAACCTTTATCGATAAGATTTGGGAATGGAAGGCAGAATCAGGTGGTAATATCTCCAAACAAATGCGTCGCTTAGGCACATCGGTTGATTGGGAACGTGAACGTTTCACTATGGATGATGGTTTATCTGAAGCGGTTAAAAAAGTATTTGTCGACTTATATAATGATGATCTTATTTATCGTGGTAAACGTTTAGTTAACTGGGACCCTAAGTTACAAACTGCTATCTCTGATTTAGAAGTTGAAAACAAAGACATTAAAGGTTCGATGTGGCATTTCCGTTACCCACTAGCAAACGGAGCCGTTACAGCTGAAGGTAAAAATTACCTTGTGGTTGCTACAACACGCCCAGAAACAGTTTTAGGTGATACCGCTGTTGCTGTTAATCCTGAAGATCCGCGTTATAAAGATCTTATCGGCCAGCATATTATACTGCCTTTTGTGGATCGTAAAATTCCAATTATTGGCGATGAACATGCGGATATGGAAAAAGGCACTGGCTGTGTAAAAATCACACCGGCACATGACTTTAACGACTACGAAGTTGGTAAACGTAATCAACTGCCAATGATTAATGTATTAACCTTTGAAGCGAAAATTCGTACTGAATCTGAAGTCTTTAACAGCAATGGTGAAAAGAGCGAAGATTACAGCACTGCTTTGCCAGAAATGTTCCAAGGTTTAACGCGTGAAGATGCACGTAAATTAGTGGTTTCTGAACTTGAAACTTTAGGTCTCTTAGATGAAATCAAACCTCATGATTTAACCGTTCCTTATGGTGATCGTGGTGGTGTTATCATTGAACCAATGTTGACAGATCAATGGTATGTGCGTGTTGCACCGCTTGCGAAAACAGCCACTGAAGCCGTTGCAAATGGTGATATTAAGTTCGTGCCTCAACAATACGAAAACATGTATAACGCATGGATGAATGATGTACAGGACTGGTGTATTTCTCGTCAACTATGGTGGGGGCATCGTATCCCAGCTTGGTACGATGAATCAGGTAAAGTTTATGTAGGTCACGATGAAGCTGTCGTGCGTAAAGAAAATAATTTAGATGACTCAGTAGTTTTAACACAGGATGACGATGTATTAGATACTTGGTTCTCATCTGGTCTGTGGACATTCTCAACCTTAGGTTGGCCACAGCAAACACTAGATCTTAAAACCTTCCATTCTACTGATGTATTAGTAACGGGTTTTGATATTATCTTCTTCTGGGTTGCACGTATGATCATGATGACCATGCACTTCATGAAAGACGAAAATGGCAAACCACAGGTTCCCTTTAAAACGGTTTACGTTACTGGGCTTATTCGTGATGAAAATGGCGATAAAATGTCTAAATCTAAAGGTAATGTATTAGATCCTTTAGATATGATCGACGGTATCGACTTAGAAAGCTTGGTTGAAAAACGCTGTGGCAACATGATGCAACCACAACTTGCCAAGAAAATTGAAAAGCAAACACGTAAAGCCTTTGCAAGTGGTATCGAAGCACATGGTACTGATGCATTACGTTTCACCTTAGCGACAATGGCTTCAACTGGTCGTGATATTAATTGGGATATGAATCGCCTTGAAGGTTACCGTAATTTCTGTAATAAGCTTTGGAATGCAAGCCGTTATGTATTAATGAGCTCAGAGGAAAATCCATCTGGCTTTGGAGCTGATGCAGGCAATGAAATGCGACTTAGCCTTGCAGATCGTTGGATTCAAGGTCAACTGCAAAATACTATCAAAGAATATACCCATGCTTTAGATACATTCCGTTTCGATTTAGCCGCTAATATTCTTTATGAATTCACTTGGAGTCAATTCTGTGGTTGGTACTTAGAATTAACTAAACCAATTCTATTTAAAGGCACAGAAGCAGAGCAACGTGGTACTCGACATACTTTAATCACAGTACTTGAAACTTTATTGCGTTTAGCACATCCAATGATGCCATTTATGACTGAAGAAATTTGGCAACGTGTTAAAGCAATCACAGGTTTAGGTGGCGATAGCATCATGCTTGAAAGCTTCCCGCAATTTGATGAGAAACTTAACGATCAACAAGCAGTGAAGGATCTTGAATGGGTTAAACAGGTTGTTGTTGCGATTCGTAACATCCGTGGTGAAATGGATATTAGCCCTAAAACTCCACTTAACCTGTTAACTAAAAATGCCTCTGAAGATGATCAACGACGCTTCAGCGAGAACGACGCTTTCCTAGGTGCATTAGCAAATTTAGAGTCTGTGACGATTGTTGCAAGTGGCGAAGAGACACCAGTTTCTGCAACAGCATTAGTTGGTAAACTAGAGTTGTTAATTCCAATGGCTGGTTTAATTGATGTCGATGCAGAACTAGCTCGTTTGGCTAAGCAATTAGAGAAAGCTAATAAAGAGTTAGCAAAAATATCAGGCAAATTGAGCAATGAACGTTTTGTTAGTAACGCCCCTGAAGCAGTTATCGCAAAAGAGCGTGATAAACAGGCTGAACTACAAAGCACTTGCGATAAATTGAATGAGCAGATTGAAACTATCAAAGCACTTTAAGTTATCTAAAAGTACTAAAAGTTATTAATAAAATGGCTACTTCGGTAGCCATTTTTGATCCTATTATAAAATCTTATTATTCCTAGTTGCTCTATGCTTTGTTTATGTGAGCCACTCCTTGTTTCTATAAATGAGATTGCTAATCATTCCATAAAAGCTTAAGAGTCTAATAAAGATCACAACTAATAATACAATAACACTTAAAATACCTACACTTAAAATATTTGCGACTTAAATATATCAATAGGAATAGGTGCTTTACATGAAAAAAATTTATCTTAGTGGTTTAATTGCTTCATTACTGTTTGGTTGTGCAACAAATGATTCTGATGTCGCTCCCACAAATACCGTCGCTGAAAAACCTATGATTGTAAAACCGCTTGTAAAGCCAGCTAAAGCAACTCCCATTCCTTTAAATGCAAATACCCTAGCATTAGTTGCAAAACTAGATGTTAATAAATCACCTAACGAAAACTTTGATTCTATCAAATTGGAAAATCAATTTGCCTATGGAGGATGATAAGCCATCTCGAGCTGGTAAAGTGATGGAAATTTCTAAGCAACAACTTAATGAAAAACCTTTCTCACATCCAGATTGGTTCTATACCGATCCTAAAACCGGTGCAATGGTGTTTGTCACGCCAAACAAAGCAATGACTACACCAAACAGCAAAAATGCGCGTAGCGAATTACGTGCAATGCTTGCCGAAAAATATAATGCCCCCGCTAATAACTTTACGATTGCATCAACCACTAATGCCAGCGAATACGGTTCAATCGGTGGACAATTAGCAAGCAACCTTATCCGTTGATTGGGTAAGTACTAGCGGTAACGATGAAAAAACCGGTGCATTTTCAACTGTGATTGGTCAAATTCATGGCTCTGATAATGAGCCGCTAAAAATTGTTTATCGTAAACTACCTGGGCATGAACATGGTTCACTGACTTGGAACTACGAAATTAATGCTTCAAAAGCATCGGGCAACTATAAGCATCGTACCGATATTCGAACCAATGTATTTGGCCACTACAAATTATTAAATACAGATGCTGATCCAATCGACGGCATTAAATTAGGCGAAGTGTTCTCTTACGATGTCAATATTGTAGGCGATATCATGAACCTAACCTTTAAGAAAAATATCGGAGAAGCTAAGGAAGTAGTTAAAAAATTCTCGATGAATTTAGTCGCTGGTAAATACCAAGGTAAAGAGTACGATGAAGGTTACGCAAATGATTATATGTATTTCAAAGCAGGTAACTATAATCAGTGTAATGTAGGCTCTTCACAATGTACTAACAATGGATTTGACGCTGGAGATTATGCGCAGATTAGTTTTTATCAATTAGATTTAAACCAATAAAACTTTGCTAACTACGTTGAAAAATTCTATTTAACTACTCAATAAAAGCCCTTTAATGGAAATAAATTAAAGGGCTTTTAGGGCCTGTTGATCTTTGCCGTTTAAATTTTGTTCACCACAAGGCGTTTTGATCGAGGCGGACAAAGTGACGCCTAGTCATCTAAGCGAATTTTGTCCAACAAAAAGCAAAGCATCTTTTGACTTTGCATTGCGTACTGTTTGACGTAGTCAAAAAGAGCAAGAGCATAACGTTTTGTGGTGAACCCGAAGGGCAACGTTTGCTGACTATTTCTACTGCGTTTTCGCTTATTCATGTGGAACAACTACACATCATAAGCTCAGCCTTGTATAAAAAGCCAGCAACTCGTTGCAAAAATAAACTTGAAAGATCAACAGACCCTAGTTAAGAAACACTTTTTAATAACCTATCCATCGCTCTGTAATTTAACGACTCTAAAAGATGTGCTCTTTGTATGTTTTCACTGCCAGCTAAATCAGCAATACTACGCGCTACCTTTAATAAGCTATGCCAAGCCCTAATCGACAATCCCATTTTATTAATCGCTTCTTCTAAAAATAATGCATCTTGTTCAGTCAAACGACAAAACTGCCCGACTTCTTGGGTCGATAAATTATGATTTAACTTACCTTGACGAAGTGTTTGTTTCTCTCTTGCTTTTAACACTCGTAATTTAATTTCTGCACTTGTTTCACTTTGTTGCTTTTGACCTGTTTGCGAAGTGGCTAGTAAACCTTTAGGTAACAGAGGCACCATAATAGATAGAGAAAAACGATCTAGAAAGGGCCCGGATAAACGCCCTAAATAACGTAATACTTGATCTGGCGTACTGCGCCTTAAATCACCACTAATATGTCCACAGGGGCTTGGATTCATAGCACCAATTAATTGGAAGTTAGCGGGAAAGGTAACTTGATTCGCGACTCTTGAAATAGTAACTTCATTAGTTTCTAAGGGCTGACGCAAACTATCTAAAACGGCACGAGGAAATTCTGGTAATTCATCTAAAAATAGCACACCTCGATGTGATAGCGATATTTCTCCGGGTTTAGGTTTTCCACCGCCTCCAACCAGCGCAACCGAAGAAGCAGAATGATGTGGTGACCGATAGGGTGGCTGATACCAATCATCTCTATCCTTGCCACAAACAGAATAAATAGCGACGGTTTGTAAAGCATGTTCTTCACACAGTGACGGTAATAAAGACATAAAACGTTCTGCTAACATACTCTTTCCAGTACCTGGTGGCCCGACTAAAAGTAAATTATGATTGCCAGTCGCGGCTATTTCTAAAACGCGTTTTGCTTGCTCTTGCCCTAATACATCACTCATATCAGGTTGCTGTTTTATAATAGGTTTGCTTTGCGCTTCTGCAATAGGAAGGTTTTGTACACCTTGAAAAAAAGCACAAACATCGGTTAAATTATTAGCCACTAATGCTTGCACACCGGTCAAAGCAGTTTCATGTTGATTACCAGTACAAACAATCACCCCTCTTTTGTCTTTTTTGGCAGCCTAAAACACAGGGAATAATGCCATCAACGGCACGTAATTCTCCTGCTAATGAAAGCTCGGCAAAACATTCAAACTGTTGGCTTTTATCCGTATTAAGTTGCTCCGATGCCATTAAGATTGCTAATGCAATGGCTAAGTCGAAGCGCCCTCCTTCCTTGGCAAGATTAGCTGGTGCGAGATTAACGGTGATTTTTTTATTAAAGGGAAATTTAAAATTGCTGTTGGTGATTGCACTTCGGACACGTTCTTTGGCTTCTTTAACAGATGTTTCAGGTAGACCTACTAATGAAAAGCTTGGTAAACCTGTGCTTAGATGAACTTCAACTAGTACTTCTGGCGCATCCACTCCTGAAAGCGCGCGACAATAAAGTGAAGCTAATGCCATAGTGATCCCTTTAACTCGATAAAAAGTATTTCAAGTATATACCTGTTATCAAATAAGTAAAAAAATCATCAACAAGCATGAATTATTATTGTTCAAAAATGGGACAAAAATTGAAAAAGTCCGCTTTTTTTGCTATAAAGACACACTTTTTTAATTATGAAGCACCTCCTTTTATGCTAAACAGCTACAAAACTGCCTCACTCAACTTAGGGAAAAACCAATGAACGGTGCTAACTTTGTTGTTCAAGCGTTGAAACAACATCAAATTACCCAGGTATTTGGATATCCCGGTGGTGCGATAATGCCACTCTACGATGCCCTATACGATGGTGGCGTTGAACATCTTCTTTGTCGACATGAACAAGGCGCCGCCATGGCGACTATTGGTTATGCTCGCTCAACGGGTAAAGTTGGTGTTTGCATTGCAACCTCTGGCCCAGGTGCAACAAACCTAATAACAGGCCTAGCCGATGCATTGATGGATTCTATTCCTATTGTTGCCATTACCGGCCAAGTCGCGAGTAACCTAATCGGTACCGATGCATTCCAGGAAATAGATGTATTAGGGTTATCACTTGCTTGTACCAAGCATAGTTTTATGGTCAAAAGTGCGGATCAATTAGGCCCTATTTTTGAACAGGCCTTCGAACTGGCTCAATCAGGTCGACCAGGCCCTGTGTTAATTGACATTCCAAAAGATATCCAACTTGGTGATGCGATTAAATACGCACCTATTCATGCCACGCCTAGTTCTGCAGTCATTGATCAAACAAAATTACAAAAAGCATTAGCAATGATAAATGCGACCAAGCAACCTCTTTTATATGTTGGTGGTGGTGTAGGCATGGCTAATGCCGTTCCAGCCCTGCGTGAATTTATCAAACAATCAAAAATTCCAAGTGTCTGTACCTTAAAAGCAATTGGTGCGATTGAACATGATTCACAGTATTTTATGGGTATGGTTGGCATGCATGGTAGCAAAGCCTCTAATCTGGCGATCCAAGAGTGTGATCTATTAATTGCTGTTGGCGCTAGATTTGATGATCGCGTCACGGGTAAATTAGATGAATTTGCACAAAAAGCGAAGGTGATCCATCTTGATATTGACGCGACTGAAATAGATAAATTACGTTGTGTTGAACTCGCAATGACTGATGATTTGAAGGAATTACTTCCCTTCTTGAAGTTAAGTCCCATGCTCATACTCATGAGTGGCGCCAAAAAGCATTAAAAATGAAGGAAGATTTTGCTAATCGTTATGATCATCCAGGTGAAGCAATATATGCACCTGCAATGTTACGTCAATTAGCAGAAATGCAACCTCGTGATACCGTTATTTGTACCGATGTTGGTCAACACCAAATGTGGGTTGCTCAACATATGTTTGTAGATAGACCAGAGAATCATATTTCCAGTTCTGGTTTAGGTACGATGGGATTTGGTATTCCAGCAACTGTTGGTGCACAGGTTGCTCGACCAGATGATATGGTTATTGCCGTCTCCGGTGATGGTTCATTTATGATGAATGTTCAGGAATTAGGCACAATTAAACGCCGTAAACTGCCAGTAAAAATATTGCTTATTGATAACCAACGATTAGGTATGGTTCGTCAATGGCAAAAACTGTTTTTTGATGGTCGTTACAGCGAAACAATCCTCACGGATAACCCTGATTTTGTCACATTAGCGAGTGCATTCGATATCCCAGGTGAAACGATTGTGGTTAAATCACAATTAAAGGATGCGTTAACCCGTTTACTTGAAAGTAACGGCCCTTACCTACTGCATGTTTCCATCTCTGAGGAAGAAAATGTGTGGCCACTAGTGCCACCAGGTGCGCCAAACGATGAAATGATGGAGAGTGTACAATGAAGTCCTTATTAATCATTCAAGGGCAAAACAGCCCAGAGCTTTTAGAGCGACTTTTACGTGTCGCTCGTCACCGAGGTTTTACTGTACAAAGCCTCGAGGCAGAGACCTCTGAGAATGAACAAGAGTTACATTTAACGCTGAGCGTAAATAGCGATAGAGACATTAGCTTATTAACTAAACAACTTGAGAAAGTATTTGGCATTGTAAAAGTTGCCACCTTAAATCAAGAGGCAATGGTTAAAGCCAGCGCGTAAGATATGGTTGTTAATAACAAGGTTATCTGCTTAAATCAGATAACATATTTAATTCAAACAAAAAATTCGGGTTAGTCACTTTAACAACGACTTATACCAATAAAAATAATATTAAAGGAACTGAAGATGCCACAATATCGTTCAAAAACTTCAACACATGGCCGTAATATGGCTGGTGCTCGTGCGCTTTGGCGTGCAACTGGCGTAAAAGATGATGACTTCGGAAAGCCAATCATTGCAATTGCAAACTCATTTACACAATTTGTACCAGGCCATGTTCATCTTAAGGACATGGGACAATTAGTTGCTCGCGAAGTAGAAAAAGCCGGTGGTATTGCTAAAGAATTTAATACCATTGCGATTGATGATGGTATCGCGATGGGTCACTCAGGTATGCTGTATAGCTTACCATCACGTGATTTAATCGCCGACTCGATTGAATACATGGTTAATGCCCACTGTGCTGATGCAATTGTTTGTATTTCAAACTGTGACAAAATCACTCCAGGAATGTTAATGGCGTCTCTACGCTTAAATGTGCCAGTGATTTTTGTATCAGGTGGTCCAATGGAAGCGGGCAAAACCAAACTTTCCGAGCAAATCATCAAACTAGATCTTGTTGATGCAATGGTAATGGGTCCTGATAAAAATGTATCAGATGAAGATCTTTCAAAGGTTGAGCGTAGCGCTTGTCCGACATGTGGTTCATGTTCAGGTATGTTTACAGCAAACTCAATGAACTGTTTAACAGAGGCATTAGGTTTATCACTTCCTGGCAATGGTTCAATGTTAGCAACACATGCTGACCGTGAGAACCTATTCCTAGAAGCGGGTCGTCGTATTGTTGAAATTACTAAACGTCACTACGAACAAGATGATTACTCTGTATTACCACGCTCAATTGCTAACCGTGGTGCTTTTGAAAATGCAATGGCGCTAGATATTGCAATGGGTGGTTCAACCAATACAATTCTACATTTATTAGCCTGTGCACAGGAAGCTGAATTAGACTTTACTATGGCAGATATGGATGAGATGTCTCGTCGTATTCCTCAACTATGTAAAGTTGCTCCTTCTACCCCAGAGTATCATATGGAAGATGTTCATCGCGCAGGTGGTGTGATGGCAATTTTAGGTGAGCTAGACAGAGCTGGTTTATTAAACAGTGAAATTCCGACCATTCTTAGCCCAAGCATGAAAGAAGCGACTTGCACATTACGATATTATGCAAACTAAAGATCAAGCAATTATTGATTTCTATCGTGCCGGCCCAGCGGGTATCCGTACAGTAAAAGCCTTTAGCCAATCTTGTCGTTGGGACACAGTAGATAATGACCGTGTAGGTGGTTGTGTACGTTCAATTGACAACTCTTTCAGTACTGAAGGTGGCTTGGCAGTTCTATTTGGTAATATGGCCATTGATGGTGCTGTTGTTAAAACCGCAGGTGTAGATGACGATAACCTTACATTTACTGGTCCAGCAAAAATTTACGAAAGCCAAGATGATGCTGTTGAAGCAATCTTAGGTGGTAAAGTAGTAGAAGGCGACGTGGTTGTTATTCGTTACGAAGGCCCACAGGGTGGTCCGGGCATGCAAGAAATGCTTTACCCAACTAGTTACCTTAAATCGATGGGATTAGGCAAAAAATGTGCTTTAATCACCGATGGACGTTTCTCTGGTGGTACTTCTGGTCTTTCAATTGGTCATGTATCTCCTGAAGCGGTGACCGGTGGTGTGGTAGGTTTAATCGAGAATGGCGACATTATCGATATCAACATCCCAACACGTCAAATGAACCTAAAAGTATCCGATGAAGTACTTGCTGAGCGTCGTGTTAAACAAGATGCTATTGGTTGGAAACCTGTAAACCGTGACCGTCCAATTTCAGCGGCGTTAAAAGTGTATGCTTCAATGGCAACATCAGCAGACAAAGGTGCCGTACGAGACCTTAGCAAGCTGAAGTAAGTTGGAAGGCTGGAAAGCTTGAAGGCTGGAAAGCTTGAAGATAATAAACTAGAAGCCAGTGTCGTTAATTCGACACTGGCTTTTTTATGTCTAAAATTTGTCTTAATTAAAAAGTGTAAGTCATACCTGTCGATACAATAAATCCTGATTCATCAAAAAAAGTAATATCAGAGTCTTTCTGGCTATAGCCTGCCATCAAAGTAAAGGTCAATGGTTTATAATTAAATGGCTGTGCATAGCTATAAATGGAAGATATTCCTATATTAATAGAGTCTTGCTTCATATCAAAAATAGGGTTTTCTTGCTTATATAAGGTGCTTCCAAGGCTCACATTAGTGATTGAAGTATGTCTACCACTAAAAATAAGAAAGCCTAATTTCAGATTATAATCATCATAGCTAATCGCCTCACCATCAGCGAGACGCGTTGTATATTGAAGGTTAGGTTTGAAGAATACCTTTGTTTGATTATTTATAAAAATAGGCAACATGGTTTCTACTGCTACTCGGTGAAATTGACTATCACGTTGTAAATCTTGTTGTTCCTGTAGCGTCAGGCTGGAATAACTTTGCCCACTTTGATCATCTTCAATTCTTGTTAACGCAAAGCCATACTTTAAGGTGATAGGACCACCAGCAATACCTGAAAACTCAACCCTTAATGCATGTGTATCGATATCGGTTTCTTGTCTGGACTGGCCAACAACATAAGGGTCTTGCCAAGTTTCATTAAACAAAGGCAACTGTGGCGAATAAGCGAAGGTTAATTTACTTTTATTGTCCAGCTCTTGGCTAACTCCTAACTCATAGGAGAAAGGAGAAAAAGAGATTTGCTCTCTACTTGCCCCTAAGAAAAACTCAGTTTTTAAATCTTTACTGAGGTATTTCGCCTCGGGTAGCGGAAAAACAATAACATCATTGCTAGTCTCGGCTTCATTATATAAATCACTCATTGTTTCATTATCATCTGTGACAGAAATATTCGATTGGCCACTCACATAGGCACTATTTAAGCTCAGTGAGAACTGCCATCCAGCTTCAGATTTAAAATCCTGAGCATAAACGAGTGAGGTAGATAAGCGACCTAATAGTAATGATGAAAATATCGTTTTCATTTTATTCCCCCAGCAATGATAGCGTAATAATTTTCCTATCATACAGGCATAAAAAAACCGCGACTAGCGCGGTTTTTAATAACGACTTAGCAAAAAATTACAAAGCGTTAGCTGTATCCACAACATTTTTAACAGTGAAACCAAACATTTCAAATAATTGATCTGCAGGTGCAGACTCACCAAAGGTATTCATACCAATGACAGCGCCGTTTAAGCCAACATACTTGTACCAGTAATCAGCAATACCCGCTTCAATAGCAACACGTTTAGTCACGCTTGCAGGTAATACAGATTCTTTGTATTCAGCTGATTGAACTTCAAACTGCTCAGTACATGGAATTGAAACAACACGTACTGCTTTACCTTGCGCTGTTAATTCAGTCGCGACTTGAACTGCAAGCTCAACTTCAGAACCTGTTGCAATTAGAATGATTTCAGCAGGTGTTGCTGAATCAACTAATACATAACCACCCTTGGCAACGTCAGCTAATTGTTGCGCATCACGAGCTTGAGGTTTTAAGTTTTGACGGCTGAAAATTAATGAGCTTGGCGCTTCAAATGATTCAATAGCAAATTTCCAAGCAACCGCTGACTCAACAGAGTCACATGGACGCCATGTGTTCATGTTTGGTGTTAGACGTAGGCTAGCAATTTGTTCAACAGGTTGATGCGTTGGACCATCTTCGCCTAAACCAATTGAGTCATGTGTAAACACTTGAATTGAACGTTGCTTCATCAATGCAGACATACGTAGTGCGTTACGTGCGTATTCCATAAACATTAAGAAAGTCGCGCCATAAGGTGCAAAACCTTTATGTAATGCAATACCGTTAATGATAGCGACCATCGCGAATTCACGTACACCGTAGTGGATGTAGTTACCAGATGCATCATCAGCAGTAATTGCTTTTGTACCAGACCACATTGTTAGGTTAGATGGTGCTAAATCAGCTGAACCACCTAATAGCTCTGGTAACATAGCACCAAAGGCTTCAATACAGTTTTGTGATGCTTTACGTGTTGCAATATTTGCTTGGCTTGCTTGAAGCTCTGTGATGTAAGCTGAAGATTTCTCTTCCCAATCTGCTGGTAATTGATTGCTTACACGACGCTTGTATTCAGCGGCTAATTCAGGGTAAGCATTTGCGTATGCGACGAATTTCTCATCCCAAGAAAGTTCTGCTTGTTGTCCCTGTGACTTAGCATCCCAACCTGCATAAATATGCTCAGGAACTTCAAAGTCGCCGTAGTTCCAGCCTAATGCTTTACGTGTTGCGATGATTTCATCTGCACCTAGTGGAGCACCGTGACAATCGTGTGTTCCTTGTTTTGCAGGAGAACCAAAACCAATAATTGTTTTACAACAAATCATAGTTGGTTTAGTAGTTTCAGCACGAGCGGCGATAATAGTCGCTTTAATTTCTTCTGGATTATGTCCATCAACAGAAAGAACCTGCCAGCCGTAAGACTCGAAACGCTTAGGAGTATCGTCAGTGAACCAACCTTCTACTTCACCATCGATAGAGATACCATTGTCATCCCAGAATGCAATTAGTTTACCAAGACCTAAAGTGCCAGCTAATGAACAGGCTTCATGCGAAATACCTTCCATTAAACAACCATCACCTAAGAAAGTATATGTGTAGTGATCAACAATCTCGTGACCTTCTTTATTAAAAGAAGCCGCTAGAGATTTTTCAGCAATAGCCATACCAACAGCATTAGTGATACCTTGACCTAATGGACCAGTCGTTGTTTCAATACCTGGTGCATAACCATATTCTGGATGACCCGGTGTTTTTGAGTGTAGTTGACGGAAATCTTTAATATCATTAATTGAAAGATCGTAACCAGTCAGATGTAATAAAGAATAAATAAGCATCGAGCCATGGCCGTTAGATAAAATAAAACGGTCACGATCTGCCCACTCTGGGTTTGTTGGGTTGTGCTTTAAAAAATCAGTCCACAACACTTGAGCAATGTCAGCCATTCCCATTGGTGCGCCTGGATGACCTGAATTAGATTTCTGAATGGCATCCATGCTTAAAGCACGAATCGCGTTAGCTAACTCTTGTCGTGAAGGGGTCGAACTAGAAGACATAAAACTCTCCGATTGAGGGTTGGTTGTTGAAATAACAATAATTGCGCGCGATTATCCCAAAATAAGGGGGCAAGATGCAACGTTAAAGTGAAACTTTGCGCACATATTTTGATAAAAATTCAATCAATCTTGCCATGCAACCTATATTTATATAATGAGACATCATTATTACACCATTAACAAGTTATTACCCTTAGTTATCGCAAGCAGTTGTTTAAGCGTAGCGAGTGTATATGCGTTTCGTTATATTGCCTACCACCCTCTCTATCAACAAATATCTCAGTTCTCTTATCCGTTTGTGCCTGCACTTATTGCAACGCCAATTTTAATATTTTTATTCTATTTTTTTGCCCAACATTTAAAATCGGGATTACCCCATGTTGTCTTGGAGTTTCATATTGGTTTAGGAAAGTTACCTTTAGCAAACTTTGTCTTTCAATTTACTAGCGCAACTATCACCTTAGTAATGGGTTTTGCGATTGGGGCAATTGGACCTGCCGTTCATATAGGCGCAAGCAGTGCGAACTTAGTGGGGCAATTCTTTCAAGTCCAATCCTATGCATTACGAATTTTAACTGCTTGTGGGGCAAGTGTTGCTATCACCATTATGTTAGACACACCTCTAATGGCTATTTTATTCACCTATGAAACCATTATTCGGCAATTTCGTTGGCGTACTTTGACCTTAGTCTCAGCCTCCACTTTATTTGCGCAGTGGTTCGCACATGAAATGGGCATTGCCCCTCTTCATATCGAAGTACAAGACTTTGCATTATCAAGCGTATTATTGACACAACTATTAATATTTGGACTACTTTGTGGTTTAGTTTCTGCTTTATTCCTCAATGGTATTGATTATTTAACAAAAACAATCCGTATTGCTTACTGGAAAAAAATTATTATAGCAGGCCTTATTACCGCATTTTTTGCATCATTTTCGCCTGCTACTGTTGGATTAGGCCACCAATTATTACATTCTTTATTTTACGAAGAACAAGTTATAAACCTTTTATTGTTATGGTTTTTGTTCGTTTCGTTAGCTCCATGGCTGTCATTGCTTTAGCTATTCCAGGAGGCGCATTAGGCCCCAGTCTTATTATCGGGGCATTATTTGGGGCTATTTTCAGTCAGTGTTTATCAATAGAGGCAGGTCAATTGTTTGTGATTATTGGTATGGGGGCGATTTTAGGATCTGTATTGCATGTTCCACTGGCAGGTATATTATTTGTATTAGAAAGCACTAATGATTTGTCCTTATTAGTGCCTTGCTTAATCACCTCTTACGTGGCTTTTTATTGTCACCGTCGTTATAGCCGTCATAATAATTTAGTTGAGTTATTATTATTTAGGCAAAACGTGACTTTGCGTGATAGTCCTTCTTTGAAGAAAAAACGCTTATCATCGCCATTATAACTTTAAGGCTTTAAGGCTTTAAGGCTTTAAGGCTTTAAGCACCCATGATAATCCAGTTAAGATTGTTGCTCTGCATAACCCGATTCTTTATTTGGGCCAAAAACAAACACAATGCCTTTATCAAATAAGATTTGCATCGTTTTATCAAAAAAAGCAATGGCTTCATCACTAGGCATGTGTTTTAGAATTAGTTCGATAGCAATATCACAGTCTTGACTCTCAGGCATAGCCTTAAGTAATTCTCCAGACTCAATAAAATGCAAATAAGTATTTATTTTTTCTTGTAAGGTAAATAAATGTACATTTTTATCATCCCAAAGCAAGGGGTCTATGATGCTCAAAAATACTCTTTTTGCTTCTTTATCTAATCCTATCGCATCAATGCTATCTGTCTCAACAACGCTCATTTTTAACCTTATTTTTTAATTTATTGATCATCAGGATGTACTAGACGCCAGTCAGTAAAACCGCCATCCACACTGTATACATCATTATACCCTTGCTCACAAAGATACTGTGCAGACACCTTTACTGCTATTGCCATGATAACAAATCACAAAAACAGTGGTATCAACATCAACTTCTTCCATAAAATTCGCAATTGTCGCATTGGTTAAATGATAAGATCCTGCCACATGATCCGTTTCAAAGGAATGCTCATCTCGTATATCCACTAACTGGATTTTTTCATTTTCAATGCGTGCTCTAGCATCTTTGACATTGATTAACTTAAAAGCTGACATTTTCTTCCCTTTATAATAAATAGGATGTGAATTTAACAAATAAAAACAAAACTCTGCAACATTTCATTTACACAATAAGCTGAGTATTCTGTCAAAATAAGAATACAAAGCTCCTTACAAGCTTCAAATTTAATTCATTAAGTTTAATAATTTTTCCTGGAATAATAAGAACTGCTGTGTCTTTTCAAATTGTTTTAATGCTTTTTTACGACCTTTTGTAGCAAGCTTATTCTTCAACTCACTTGAAAAGTCTATTAGCTCAACCTGTTTAGCAAGATCCTGCGCATCAAAGGCATTAAATAATAATCCATCCTCAAGATGTTCTATTATTTCAGGTACACCGCCAGAATTTGAACCAATTGCAACCACCTCTGCCATCATTGCTTCAATCATAATCAAACCAAAGGTTTCACATTCTGTTGTTAACACCACTGCATCCATTGCTTGAATAAGCACAGGGATATCATCTCGATGATCAAACACCTTCACCTTAAGCTGGTGGTTCTTCAATATATTGCTCTAGTTGTTTTACATAGTCAGGCGCATCTGAACCACCAGCTATGACGCCTGCAACATCAACACCTTTGTCTTTTAATATTTTTAACGCCTCTAAAAAGACATGCTGACCTTTTTCATGTTGTAGGCGAGCTACATTCGCTAACCATAAACCTTGATGCTCAGGAAAAATCTCCTCTTTTAGGGCAGTTAACTGTTCAGGATCACTAGGTTCAATAACGGCTGTACCTAAATTAATTTTATGAATCTTTTCAGAATCTAGTGATAGGTTTTCCGTGGCCTGAGATTTCATCCACTCGGTGATCACAAAGAATGCATCTACCTGACGATATAACCAACGATGATAAATATCTCGTTTTTTACCTGGTAAAGACATGTGACGAGTATGTGCAATTTTAAACGGGTAATGACAAATTGATTTTACTAACGCAATTAATGGTAAATCTTTTTTATCATGAATATGAACAACATCTATTTCCTTGTTAGCAATAAACTTTGATAATTTAGTTGCCTGCCATATTTTACGATTACTTAATTGCACATCACTTTCCATGCGATTTGCTAAGGGGCTATCAGTTTTAGTAGCAACAAATATGCGATCATCATTTGATGATGATTGTTCTAACCACACAGAAAAATCTCTAAAATGTAGCTCTAAGCCACCTAAGGAATTTGATAAACAAAGCTCTAAAATATTCATATAAAATCCACAATAGTTAAGGTAAACACCTATTTAAAGTTATACCCTAACGACTTTAAATAATTGCATGGTATGATAATAACAATTTTTATACCATTTCGTTCAATAAAGTAGGCAGAATTTAAAATACAATTATTCTGCAAATTTAAACAATATGGTAATAGCATTAAACTCCCATATTAATTTATATTCCCCGTGAAGAGGTAAAATATGTTTATAGTCACTGGTGGTGCTGGTTTTATCGGCGACAATATCGTCAAATCCCTTAATGACCGTGGTATCACAGACATTCTTGTTGTTGATGACCTCACTGACGGTACAAAATTCGTCAATCTGGTTGATTTACAAATCATGGATTACATGGATCAAGATGATTTTATTTCACAAATCGTTTCAGGACAGGATTTTGGTGATATAGAAGCGATTTTCCATGAAGGTGCTTGTTCTGCTACGACTGAGTGGAATGGTAAATACATGATGGAAAATAACTACGAGTACTCTAAGGATTTACTGCATTACTGCCTAGAGCGTGATATTCCATTTTTATATGCTTCTTCAGCGGCAACTTATGGTGGCAACGACACCTTTAAAGAAGAACTGAAATACGAAAAACCACTAAATGTATATGGCTACTCAAAATTCCAATTCGATCAATATGTACGTCGAATTTGGGAAGATGCTAAAGCACATGGTGAGAAATTATCACAAATCGTTGGATTCCGTTACTTTAATGTTTATGGCCCACGTGAACAACATAAAGGTAGCATGGCAAGTGTCGCTTTCCATCTTAATAATCAATTAAATGCCGGAGAAAATGCAAAGCTTTTCGAAGGAGAACATAAACGAGATTTTGTTTATGTGGGTGATGTTTGTAAAGTAAACCTATGGTTTTTTGATAATAAGGTTTCAGGTATTTTTAACTTAGGAACAGGACAAGCAGAATCATTCCTAGAGGTAGGTAAAGCGACCGTTAAATATCATAACGAAACAAAAGGTCTAAATGCAGAAATTGAGCGCATCACCTTCCCAGAGCATTTAAAAGGTCGTTACCAAAGCTTTACCGAAGCAGATTTAACCAACCTTCGCGCAGACTGGTTATAAAGAAGAATTTACCAGTGTTGCACAGGGAACCGCTGAATACATGGCATGGTTAAATAAATAATATGAAAATTTTAGTTATCGGTCCTTCATGGGTTGGCGATATGGTGATGTCGCAATGCTTATATAAGTTATTAAAACAACGCTATCCAGAAGCACAACTTGATGTGCTAGCACCAAACTGGTGTAGTGCGCTATTGTCACGCATGCCTGAGGTCGATAACGCACTGACTATGCCTATTGGTCATGGTTCAATGCAACTTTCTTTACGCTATAAAATAGGTAAAGAACTAGCCGGGATTTATGATTGGGCAATCATTCAGCCCAATTCATTTAAATCGGCTTTTATCCCTTTATTTGCTGGCATTAAAAAACGCACAGCATGGAAAGGTGAATCTCGTTATTTTATTATTAATGATTTACGAAGCAATCGTGATAATTTCCCATTAATGATTGAGCGTTATGGTGCCCTTGCCTTTGATAAAAAGGACATGGTAAATAACAAAGCATTACCTAAAATCCCTTATCCTTCTTTAACTGTTAATGAAACACAACGTCAACAAGCGATCAATAAACTACAGTTATCTTTAGATAAAAAAATTCTTGGTTTGTGTCCAGGAGCTGAATTTGGACCAGCGAAACGTTGGCCTGATAGTTATTACGCACAGGTTGCTCAGGAACGTATTGAAGCAGGTTGGCAAGTTTGGATTTTTGGTGGTGAAAAAGATCAGCAAGTTGGTGAGTTAATTCGCAGTCAGATATCAGAAAACCTGCAGTCTCAGTGTATCAACCTAGCAGGTAAAACTAGTTTATCTGAAGCCGTTGATCTACTCTCTTTGCCACAGGTTGTGGTCAGTAACGACTCAGGTTTAATGCATATTGCGGCGACTCATAATCGTCCTCTTGTGGCTATTTACGGCTCAAGCTCACCTAAATATACCCCGCCTTTATGTGACCATGTGCAATCTCTTTATACCGATATTGAATGCCGTCCTTGTTTTAAAAAACAATGTAAATTTGGACATATCAAATGTTTAACAGAAATATTACCAATGCGTGTCATTAGTTCTATCAAATTATTAATGGCAGAAAAATAAAGTAATGCTTAAAAAAATAAATTTTAATACTTCTCAATATATTCAATTTTTTACTTTTATCTTTTTTGCCATGACATTTTTAGTCCGTTCAGGAAATGGTTATGGTGCTTTAGCTTTAAGTTTGATGACAATATTTAGCATACCTTCGCTATATCAGTACCTAAAATCCAATCCATTAACCAACATGGAAAAAGGATTATTTTTTTCATTAGTGTTTTTTGCACTTATTCCCATGTTATCAGCCTATAACGAAGGGTTATCTGGCAGTGCCTATGACAAACCAGCACGTTATTTAGTGGCGGCTATCACCTTTCTAATGTTACTTCGTTATAAAGTGAATTTAATGAGTATTGCATTAGGCGCTTGGCTAGGTGCCATTTTTGCGGGTGGGAATGCAATATATGATGTGTTTTTTAGATATGCCTCGCGCAGGTGGCCGTTTTACCGTTGTCATTGAGTTTGGAGATATTTCTCTCCTTTTGACCGGTTTTGTTATGCTTTGTTATCAAACACTAAAATCAAAAATCCCACAGATATTGATCATAATTAGTATTCTATTGGGATTCGTCGCGGTCATATTGTCACAAACACGTGGCGCTTGGGTATTCATTCCTTTTCTACTGTTAATTGTTGCGACTCATTACCGTTACCTTTTGGGTAATATCAATAAAAAAAGATTTCTACCAATCAGTCTTATTTTAATGACAGTGATTAGTGCTAGTGTTTTAAGTGCTGGAAAAATGATCAGTGAACGTATTAAAGAAGTCAAAAATGATATTATTCTATATCAAGACGGTGATAGCTTTACACCGGTTGGTTTGCGTTTTGACATGTGGAAAAGTGGCATTCAAAGCATTAAAAACTCTCCTATTTGGGGTGGTGGAGAACAGGGTGTTGTAATTGGCAAACAGCAACTCAATGCACAAAATAAAATTAATTTACCTGCAGATGTCGTAACCTGGACAAGTGTGCATAATCAATATTTAGATACTTGGGCTAAATACGGTGTTTTTGCTTTTATGGCGCTTTTAGGTCTGTTTTTATTTCCTTTAATTTTCTTTATTAAACAATGTAATAAAAGCGATAAACAAACTCGAACAGCTTCATACTGTGGCATAACTCTTTGCACTGGTTACCTATTTTTTAGTTTAACGGAATCGGTTTTTACCATAAATTCAACAGTAATGTTTTATAGTTTTGCAATTATCTTTTTCTTCTCCTGTACCAAAACAAGCAAGGTTTAAATAACAGTGATCCTTTTTTCTACCAATTATTACAAGGCTTATTATTTCCCTTTATTTGGTTTAAGTTAATCAAAAAATCAAAGGGGAAACTATCATTTTCTAAGCAATTGCAATATCTAGGGCTAGCAAAAAAACAATCACATCCAGTCGTTTGTTTTCACTGTGTTTCAGTAGGTGAAGTACTGACTTCGATCCCTTTAATTAAAAAATATCAACAGCAACACCCACAGCAAAAGATACTGATCACCACCACTACCTTCACTGGCTATCAAGAAGTAAAAAAAGCCTTTGAAAATAAAGTTGAGCATAGGTTCATGGCACTAGATTTCATTCTATTTAGTAAGCTATTTTTCTCAAGTAACAATATTATCGCGCTTAATATTATTGAAACAGAGCTTTGGCCTAACTTATTACAACAAGCCAAAAAGAATAATATTCCTATTACATTAATTAATGCCAGATTATCGGCTCGCTCAACAAAACGTTATCTGAAACTTTCTCGAACAGCTCGCTGGTTAGTAAATCATATCGATAACTTATTAGCGCAACATCAAGATGATGCACAACGTTTTATTCAACTTGGTGTTTCCCCTGAAAAAATAACTATCACTGGCAGTATTAAATTTGATATCAACATCGATCCGGAAAAGCAAAAACTCGGAGAAGCATTGAAAAATAAATTATCACACTCTCCAGTTGTTTTAGCAGACAAGCACTCATAAAGGTGAAGATGAAATTATGTTAAATGCTTTTTCTGCTTTGCAAGAAAAGCAAAAAAACGCATTATTAATTATCGTTCCTAGGCATCCTGAACGCTTCGAACAGGTTTTTCAATTAGCAAAAAAGCAATCCTTTGAAACTTACCGTAAAACAGAGAATGCCTTACCACCAGAAGACGCTCAGGTTTATATTGGTGATACTATGGGAGAAATGCTTATCTACCTTGCTTTAGCAGACTTAGTGATAATGGGAGGTAGCTTTGTTCCAGTTGGAGGCCATAATTTACTTGAACCTGCGGCTTTACAAAAAGCATCTATCACCGGCCCGCATACCTTTAATTTTACCGATATCACAGAGCAGTTAATTAAAGTCGGACACACCACAAAAGTTGACAATGCTAAGCATCTCGCCCAGTCTTTAATATTACATTGTGAGCACTTTGAAAACTTATCAAAGCAAGGTGAGAATGGATTACAGGTGGTAAAAAGTAATCAAGGCGCATTACAAAAAACTTTAGCTTCACTATAAAAAGTTTTATGAAACAAAGAGAAGATATGCAAAATAACCCTGCTCAAAAATTTAAAGCATCCATTATCATTGCTTTCTATAACAATACAACAGCGCTGGCATTGGTTTTTAGCGCCCTAGAAAAGCAAACTGAAAAAGACTTTGAAGTCGTTATTGCCGATGATGGTTCCAATGAAGAGAGCTTACAAACATTACAAGAAATGAGTCAGATCAGTACTCTAAACATCCTGCATAGTTGGCAAGAAGATAGTGGTTTTAGAAAAAATAGGTGTCTCAATAAAGCCATACAAGCTTCTCACAGCGACTATTTAATCTTTATCGATGGTGATTGTATTCCTCAATCTCACTTTATAGAAGACCACCTCAGTGAAGCGCAAGCGGGCGTTTGTTTAAATGGGCGCCGAGCTGACCTTTCCGATAAAATGACAAGTCTTCTTCGTAAATCAGCCAATCCTGCAAAATTTATTGCTGAAAATCGCTACAAAATGCTCCATGACTATTTATTGGGCAATGGCAAAAATATTGAAAAAGGATTTAGAATTACACACCCTAAATTACGAAAAATAATTCAGAAGAAAAACAAAGGTTTAGTGGGATGTAATTTTTCATTATTTAAGCAAGATTTACTCAAGATCAATGCTTTTGACGAACGCTATGAAGCGCCAGGAGTAGGTGAAGATAGTGATATTGATTTTCGTCTTCGCCTTGCAGGTATTACTATTAAACCGCTTTTTTATAAAGCAATCCAAGTTCACCTTTACCACAAAATTTTACCAAGATCCGATGTCAATGAAGCCTTATTTAAACAAATCCAAAATGAAGGCAAAGCCTGGACCAACTATGGCATTAAAAAATAAATGAAATAAAAATATTAATGTTCTTGATAACCCTGCATCAGGGTCGTCCAATTGGCTTCATCCCAATTTAATTTGTTATTAATTGTTTTTTCTTTCCTAAAAGAGCGTAACAAGCGTGCTAAGGTTTGCTCTTTCCAAGGGCCACTTTCTCTTTGCGCACATTTATCAAAATCAATTAACCAAACTTTATCGCTAGTGTCGATCATAATATTATGGCTATTCATATCGCTATGATAAATATTATGATCATGAAATAAACGGATCACGCGACCTATTTCACGCCAACGACTTTCATGCACCGCCTGTTTCGTCAATATTGCAACTAAGTCCTGAGCACCTTCAATTAATTCAATGATCAAATCTGCTTTATAAAAAACAGTACTACAGCTTATCTTTCCTGCATAAGGTATTGGAACAGGCAAACCTAAGCTATTCATTTTATCCAACAACTCAAATTCTTGATAAGCACGAGTCTGTTTTAAACCTTGAAAAAGAAAATTATCAGAATTCACTTTGCCGATTAAACCACCACGATAATAATGGCGTAAAACGTATTTTTTTGTTGATGCTGAAAAAACCAAGTGGTCCCCCGACCAACAGAGCTACCGGTGATTAAATTATTTTCTTGCAGATAATTAATATCAAAAACAGACTCAGAAAAATTAGAGGCATTAAAAAAGTAGGTTTGTTTGTTTATTTCAATAATTTTCACATTTATGACTTTATTTGAATAAATGAAGGTATGTTATTTTACATTAGCAACGCGCCTTTGCATAATGCGTCTATTCTCACTTATATTTTGATTCACTATAATTAATAGGTAAATTATGCCTTTGTTCACCACGCCACCTAAATCAATCTGTATATTACGCCTCAGTGCGATTGGTGATGTTTGCCATGCAATAGCGGCTGTGCAAGCGATTCAAAGACAATGGCCAGACACTAAAATAACCTGGGTGACAGGAAAGCTAGAAGCACAACTATTACAACATATCGATAATGTTGAAGTGATTAGTTTTGATAAAAAACAAGGTTGGAAAGCCTATTTAACACTGCGTAACGCTCTAAAAGATCACCACTTTGATGCCTTATTACATATGCAGGCGACCTTAAGATCTAGCATTGCGAGCTTGATGATCAAGGCTAGGGTTAAACTTGGATTTGATAAAGCCAGAGCAAAAGATGCACAATGGTTATTTACCAATAAAAAAATAGACAGCGCAAAATCGAGCCATGTATTAGATGGTTTTATGGCCTTTGCAGAAAAGCTCGGTATTGAAGATTTAAAGGTACAATGGTCAATCAATATACCAGAGGAAAGCAAGCAAAAAGCAATTAACTTAGTTAATAATAAACCGACTTTTATTATCTGTCCTGTCGCTAGTAAAGCTTATAAAAACTGGACTGTTGAAGGTTATAGTGCACTCGCAAATCACGCTCTTAAACAGGGCTTCCAAGTATTTATCTGTGGTGCTCCTACAAAGATTGAAAAACAACTGGCTGAAACAATTATCAAGCAAACCAATCAACAGGCAATTGGCTTAATTGGTCAAACATCACTGATCGAATTATTGGCATTAATACAACAAGCAACGCTTATTTTAGCGCCTGATACAGGGCCAACACATATGGCAACCATAGTTAATACACCTGTCATTGGTTTATACGCCCACCACAATCCTAAACGCACAGGGCCATATTATCAACTTGATCATGTTGTTAGTGTTTACCAACAATTAATTACCCAACAAACAGGAAAAAGCATTGAACAATTACCCTGGCGAGCACGAGTTAAAGATGACAATGCTATGTCTTTGATTACCATTGATGCGGTGATCACTATGTTTGATAACCTTAGCCAAAAACAGGAACAATAAGATGTCTGAAAATAGTATCAGCGCCATTATTATTACTAAAAATGAACAACATAATATCACTGACTTGCTTAGACTCATTAACTTGGGTGGATGAAATTATTATTGTCGACTCTGGCAGTGAAGATAAAACGGAGGAAATTGTTAAGGATTATGGCGCCAAGTTTTATTCCCATACTGAATGGCAAGGCTTTGGTAAACAAAAACAACTCGCACAAAATTACGCAACTTGTAAATGGATAATTGCCATTGATGCCGATGAAGTCGTATCGCCTGAATTACAAAAATCTATCCAGCAAAAAATAGCGACTTCTAATAATACAGTTTTTAAAATACAACGTAAAACCTGGGTCTTCGGTCGCTTTTTAGCACACTCTGGCTGGGTTGATAAAATAATCCGTGTTTACCCTAATAACTTAGCTAAATATGACGATGCCCTAGTGCATGAAAAAATAATAACTGCGACAGATGTAAATATTGCTCAACTAGAGGGGGATTTATTCCATTATTCCTACAGCAACATCGAAAATTATTTAGTTAAATCGGCAAGTTATGGCAAAGCCTGGGCAGATCAGCGTCAGCAAAGAGGCAAAAAAGCCAGCCTAACTCAAGGCTTCACTCATGCTTTAGGTTGTTTTATAAAAATGTATTTATTAAAGCGTGGTTTCTTAGATGGTAAACAAGGACTACTTATCGCCGTACTTTCTGCCCACTCTACCTTTATAAAATATGCGGACTTATGGGTCAGAAAGAACGATAGTCGAGCGAAATAACAAAAACACTCTTTAAAACTCATGTGAGTTTAAAAAACTAGACAAATTTTGCATCACAGAGTGAATATCAATTGAAGACATATCTTCCTGTGTTTTGTCATTTTTTGCTGGAATAAAAGCAATATGGCGTTCTTTATTATTCAAGGGTTGCCAACGTAAAGGGGTTGCACTTCGCTTCGCAGGAAAGAATCCAGCGGTAAGTACATCGGCGAACGCCTGCAATATGTAATGGCCCAGTAGAACCTGCAATAAATAAATCCGCACAGCTAATAGTCTGACAAAAAGAAATCAATCCCTGCGTCGATTCATACAAATAACTGGGCACGCTTTCCGATAACAAGGACTGAAGTGCTCTAGCTTGCGCTTCTTCTCCTGGCCCTGCAGTTAATATGAATCCCATCTCGCTATATTGTTCACTTAGTAATGAAATAAGTTGCGCATATTGCTCGATAGATAAGTTATTTGCACTGCCACCACTACCAGCATGAATGAAGCATAGCTTGTTGATAGGTTTATTTAACTTTTGCAAGAGTGACGCTTTAATCTCATTTTGTAATGAATCATCAACCACTAGGTAAGGCGCTTTAACTTCAACAACCTGTTGTTGTTTTTTTGCTAGAAAATGACGGATTAAATCTAAGTTGTATTCGAATTCAGGCTTCGCAGATTGTGAGCGACGCTGTTTTAAACGATCCGTAAATAAAAATTGTGCCCATTTAGTCGCTGGCGCTAAACGATAAGGTATTTTTGCTTTACGACCTAGTTGCGCATTACGTGTCGTTGAAAATAAACAAATATAATCACTATAATTTTCTGCTTTAACTTGCTCAATCAATTGCGCTTGTTGACTACTGTCTGTGTTATCAACAATGATATTATCGATCCACGGGCAAAGCTCTGCTAATGGCTTAGTATAAGCGGGCACTAAAGCATCAATTTGTGCATTTGGCATCGATTTTTTGAGCATTGCAAAGCTAGGCCACGCAAGCATAAAATCACCGATTTTATCATTTCGAACAACAAGTATTTTATGCATTATTTATGCCTCAGATCGGAAAAAAACTATTGTACTGACATTTAAATAGATTCTACACAAAAGTTTTTATACAATCTTGCGGTATTTAATTTCAAGGATTTTTATGAAAATACTGATTGTTCGCTTAGGTGCGTTAGGAGATACTGTTTTCGCAAGCGTAGCGATATCAACTATTCAACAAAATCTACCCGAGGATACACAGATAGATTGGTTAGGCTCACCGATTACACACTCTCTGTTTAAACACGATCCTCGTATAAATAATGTCTACTCCATTAAATTTAAAAAGCTTCCAACTCTATTAAACGCGGATAAAAAACAGATTATTTCAATCAGTAAAAAAGCGCCCTACGACCTTATTATTAATCTGGAAAACGACGCTAAATTTTTCTCTATCGTAAAACAAATTCACGCAAAATATAAAGTCGGAGCACCTTTTACAAAAGGACCCGATGACAGCAAGCAACATGCCGTTGAATCTATGCTAGAGGTTACTAAGGTAGGACTTGCTAAACTAACAAAAAATAATAAATCAAATTATTACCCAACAACCTTAGTAGGCAGTGATTATAAAGCACTGCAGAATAAATTTAATTTACCTGAACGTTATATTGTACTGCACCCAGGTAATAGCCATGTAGGCCGTGCAGGCTCGATAAATTATCGCGCTTGGCCAATCACTCACTGGCAGAGCCTAGCAACCAGCTTATGTGAAAAGTATCATAAAACACATTCTATTATTTTAGTGGGTTGCCCCAATGAGCAAGCTTTTATTGAACAGCTTGAAAAGGACATCGATGCTAAAAACATCCTCAATTTGGGCGGAAAAACCAGCGTCAATGAGCTAATTACACTGATCGAACAAGCAGAACTACTAATATCCACAGATACCGGCCCATCACATATCGCATCAGCTGTAAAAACCCCTGTATTAGCAATGTTAGGACCTAATGATTATCGTAAAACCGGCCCATATTCACATGCTGACAACCAGGTCGAAATAATCTCGTTAGGGCTTGAATGTAGCCCTTGTCTGCCCGATGGTAGTATTAAAAACTGTCGCAGTAACATCTGCATGATAAATTTAAAACCAGAGATAGTGCTAAATAAAGTGGCGACTTATATTAAGGAAATTAACGGGAATTAAGGGATTATTTTTCAGGAAGAGCTTCAATTAATTGAAGTATAGTTTGTTAATTTCACTACGCAGAGAGCCTAATTAAAAAAATAATGTCATGCCAGATTCTAGCATGACATTAATTTTCAACTTAAATTTTCACCTTAGAAACTTATTTCCAAGCTTTCCAGGTATTAATTAAACCATTGGTTGAACTATCATGACTTTTTACGACTTCATCATCAGCTAACTCAGGTAAAATTTGTCCTGCAAGTTGTTTACCTAATTCAACACCCCATTGATCGAAACTGAAAATATTCCAAATCACACCTTGAGTGAAGATTTTTTGCTCATACATAGCAATTAATTGTCCAAGTGACTTTGGTGTAATTTTCTTCAGCAAAATTGAGTTCGTTGGTTTGTTACCCGAGAAGACTTTAAATGGCACTAATTCAGCCACTTCCTCCGGCGTTTTACCTGCGACGCTAAATTCAGCTTCAACCTGTTCTTTACTTTTACCAAAGGCTAATGCCTCTGTTTGTGCAAAGAAGTTAGATAGTAATTTACTATGATGGTCACCCGCTGGATTTTGACTAATTGCTGGTGCAATAAAATCACATGGAATGATTTTAGTCCCCTGATGAATCAATTGATAAAAGGCATGTTGACCATTAGTACCTGGTTCACCCCAAATAATCGGACCCGTTTGGTAATCAACAGGATCACCATTACGGTCAACACATTTACCATTTGATTCCATATTCCCCTGTTGGAAGAAAGCAGGAAAACGATGCATATATTGATCGTAAGGTAGAATAGTTTCAGTTTCTGCACCATAGAAATTGTTATACCAAACACCGATCACAGCAAGAATAACAGGAATGTTATCTTTGAATTCAGTTTCAGCAAAATGTTTGTCCATTTCGTGGGCACCTTCAAGTAGTGCTTCAAAGTTATCGAAACCTATGGTTAATGCAATGGATAAACCAATTGCAGACCAAAGAGAGTAACGACCACCAACCCAATCCCAAAACTCAAACATGTTATCAATATCAATACCAAACTCAGTTACAAGCTGAGCATTGGTTGATAAAGTCGCAAAATGTTTAGCGACATGTGCTTCATCCTGGGCAAAATTCAGGAACCAATCACGTGCACTATTTGCATTTGTCATGGTTTCTTGTGTGGTGAATGTTTTTGAAGCAACAAGGAATAAAGTAGTTTCAGGGTCAACTTTAGCTAAGGTTTCAACAATATGCGTACCATCAACATTTGATACAAAATGTGTTTCAATGCCTTCTACTTTATAAGGTGCCAATGCTTCCGTTACCATGTAAGGGCCAAGGTCTGAACCACCAATACCGATGTTAACAATATCGGTTATCGCTTTACCGGTGTAACCTTTCCATTCACCAGAGTGAACTTTTGTACAGAAGGCTTTCATCTGTGCGAGTACTTTATTAACTTGAGGCATCACATCAACACCATCAACCATAACGGGTGTATTACTGCGATTACGTAAAGCAGTATGTAAAACCGCGCGACCTTCAGTTAGGTTAATTTTTTCACCTGAAAATTGTGCTTTTATCGCGCCACTTAAATCAACTTCTTCAGCAAGTTTTAACAAGCTGTCAAAAATCTCTTCAGTGATTAAATTTTTTGAGAAGTCGACGAGAAAGTCTTTACCAAATTGACGAGAAAAGAGATCAAAACGATGATCGTCAACCGCAAACAAAGATGAGATTTGCATATTTTCATTTTTAGAAAATAACGTCTGTAGTTCCGACCAAGCATCTGTTTGCGTTGGGTTAATATTTTTCAACATGGCAAAGCTCCAAAATTTAATGTTTCATTAATGATTATTTAATCATTACAAAAAAGTGAGTATTATTCTATCTAATATAACGATTTTAGTAATGATCTACTGTAATAAAAAGTAACATTGAACAATCTAAATAACACCTAGTTACCTCTCCTTTTTGCATATCTAAGATCATTATTTTGATCATTCTTTAGTAAAATAGTTAAATAGCACTGATACCACTTAGGTATAAATTGCCTTGCTGAGTTTGCATTTTGAAGTATCATAAGCGAGAAATTTTGAAATATCATAAGCATAAAATCATTTAAAAAGAGATTTACATGAGCGAGAGACAAGAAAACACTACCCATTTTGGCTTTAAAACCGTTGAAGAAGACAAAAAAGTTGAATTAGTTGCTGACGTTTTTCACTCGGTTGCAACTAAATATGATGTGATGAACGATGTATTATCAATGGGTATTCATCGAGTTTGGAAACGTTTCACAGTTGATTGCTCAGGCGTTAGACAAGGTCAAAAGGTATTAGATTTAGCGGGAGGAACGGGCGATTTAACAGCTAAATTCTCACGTATTGTAGGCCAAGAGGGCCAGGTTGTTTTAGCTGATATTAACGATTCAATGCTAAAAGTTGGACGTAGCAAACTACGTGATTTAGGCATCGAAGGTAATGTTGAATATGTTCAAGCTAATGCCGAGGAACTGCCTTTTCCTGATAATCACTTTGACTTAGTGACTATTGCTTTTGGCCTGCGTAATGTGACCGATAAAGATAAAGCGCTTGCCTCAATATATCGAGTATTAAAACCCGGTGGTCGTTTATTAGTGTTAGAGTTTTCTAAGCCTATTCACAAACCTATTAGCAAATTTTACGATTTCTATTCCTTTAATATTTTACCAAAATTGGGCAAATTAATAGCGAATGACAGTGAAAGCTATCAATATCTTGCGGAAAGTATTCGTATGCATCCTAATCAGGAAACATTAAAAGAAATGATGGGGGATGTTGGCTTTGAAGGTACGGAATACTTCAACCTAAGCGCAGGTATTGTTGCACTGCACCGTGGCTACAAATACTAATTAAGCGAGAAATTTATGCCATTTGAGAACCTTGTATGTGGCCTGCTAGAAACAGGTGTTAACAAATTACATCAGTTAGACTCGACTGCTCAACAAAAACGCAAAACGCTCGATGGCACTATTATTGGTATTGCTTTTAAAGAAATAAAAGCTCCCTTCTACTTTGTAGTTAGTCAACAGCAAATTGATATTTTAAGTCACTTTGAAGGGCAAGCAGATTGTTTTATCCGTTTAAGTCTTTTTACTTTGTTTGAACTTCAAGATAGTAGCCAACTTACAGGGCTTATAAAAAGTGGCCAGCTAGAGGTTGATGGCGACATTAAAATAGTACAAAAGTTTGCACTTTTACTTACCGAAATGGATATTGATTGGGAAGAGCATTTATCCCATAAAGTGGGTGATTTAATAGCTCATAAACTGGTTTATCATGCTAAACAATGTCAAACACAACTTTCTAAACAAAATGTTTTAATGAAACGACAATTGGCAGAAATTGTAACTGAAGAATTGAAACTTGCCCCCGGTCCATTAGAAGTCGCTTACTTTTGTGAACAAGTCAATGACATTGAAAAACAAGTGATGGCTTTAGAAAAACGACTTAGTTGCTATTAGTACACAGACCCTAGTACAGGACAATAATGATAAAACTTAAAGAGCTATCACGTTTATACGATATCAATAAAACCATTATTGAATTTGGCCTTATTGAGATATTACCAAAAGAACATCGCCCTATCAGCTACAAACTGATGCGTATTATTTTTTTGGATCCGTAGTAAACATCAAGATTTAAGCCTACCTGAGCGACTGCGATTAAGTTTACAATCACTCGGCCCTATTTATATTAAACTTGGGCAAATGTTATCCACTCGTCGAGATTTACTGCCCCCTATTTATGCCGATCAACTTGCTTACCTACAGGATAACGTGCCTCCATTTTGTGGCGAGTTAGCCATCAAACAAATCGAGCGCTCGTTAGGAAAGAGTATTGATCAACTATTTGAACATTTTGATTCTAAAGCCCTTGCCTCTGCCTCTATTGCACAGGTACATACTGCCACCCTGCGTGAAGATAATCGTGAAGTAGTTATTAAAGTGATCCGTCCTGGCATAGAAAAAACCATTGATGCCGATATTCAATTGATGAAATGGTTAGCAGAATTAATGCAACATTTCTTAAAGGATGCTGAGCGTTTACGCCCAGTTGAAGTAGTACATGAATATGAAAAAACCATTGTTGATGAATTAGATTTAATGCGTGAAGGCGCTAATGCAATTCAACTGAGGCGTAATTTTCTAGATTCTAAATTGCTCTATGTTCCTGAAATATATTCTGATTATTGCACCAAAAATGTATTAGTCATGGAGCGAATTTACGGTATTCCTGTGTCAGATATTGACGCATTAGCAACCAAAGAACAGATTTTAAATTACTCGCTGAACGTGGTGTTGAAGCCTTTTTTACGCAGGTCTTTCGAGATAGTTTTTTTCATGCGGATATGCACCCAGGAAATGTATTTGTTTCCTATGATCATCCCGAAGATCCTCTTTGGATTGGTATTGATTGCGGTATTGTTGGTACCCTAAATAACGAAGATAAACGTTATTTAGCGGAAAACTTTCTAGCATTCTTTAATCGAGATTACCGACAGGTAGCACAGTTGCATATTGATTCAGGCTGGGTACCAGAGGATACCCCGGTTGAAGAGTTTGAATTTGCCATTCGTGCAGTTTGCGAACCAATATTTGAGAAACCATTATCAGAAATATCCTTTGCTACTGTTTTAATTAATTTATTTAACACCGCCCGCCGCTACAATATGAAAGTACAACCACAATTGGTTTTATTACAGAAAACACTACTTTATATTGAAGGCTTGGGTCGTCAATTATATCCACAGCTAGATCTTTGGGATACTGCAAAGCCATTCTTAGAAAACTGGATGAAGGAACAGGTTAGCCCTAAAACACTAGTCAAAAAACTGCAACAAAAGGCTCCCTTTTGGCTAGAAAAATTACCCGAAATACCTGAATTGGTCTACCATAATCTCGCAAATGGTAAAGCAATGCAGAGACAACAAAAACAATTAATAGCTTCTATTAACCAACAACAAAAAAATAATAGTAAAAGCTATTTTTATATTGGTATTGGAGCAACACTAAGTTTAATCTGTGCATTATCTTATTTACAAGCAGACTTGGATTTAGCCCTAATAACAGGCATTCCTGCTATTTTTACATGGTTACTTGCATGGCATCATACCAATAAGCAATAAAGTTTGTTATAAAGTATAAAAGATTGTAACCAGTTAGCGAGCATAGTCAGGCGATAATAGAAAATGGCTTAGTTAATCAGTTACTAAAAATTTAACATTACACATTCAAAGGAAATAAATATTATGGGCGGCATCAGCATTTGGCAACTAGTTATCATCGCAGTCATAGTGATCTTATTATTTGGCACAAAAAAACTTCGTGGTATTGGTGGTGATTTAGGTGGTGCAATTAAAGGATTTAAGAAATCCATGCAGGATGATGAAACAACAGCTGAAAAGTCTGAGCAACAATTAGAAAATCAGAAAGATGCTTCATTCAGCAACGAAAAAAGCACTGAAAAAACAAAAGAAAAAGACCAAGCATAATGTTTGATATCGGTTTCTGGGAGATCGCCCTGATCTCCATCATTGGCCTTGTTGTGTTAGGTCCAGAGCGTTTACCAATCGCTATCCGTAGCGTAATGCAATGGATCAACACAGCTAAAAGCATGGCAAACTCAGTTAAGTCGGAAATTTCTCAAGAGCTGAAATTACACGAAATGAATGAGAATATGATCAAAGCAAGTAAAGATGGCTTAAACAATCTGGATCCAGATTTAAAAAAATCTATTGATGATATGAAAGAAAGCGCTCAAGAGCTAGTTACTCCTTATAAATCAGCCGTTGAAGATGTACAACAAACGATGACTAATGAAACAACAGAAAAAGTACAAAAAGATGTGCCAGATGATAATGCACCGCAACAGGAAAAGAAGTAGATGAGCGAAAGCGAAAATCAAGCAGAAGAAAGCACATCCAGCACACAACATAGTTTACCGTTAATCAGCCACCTACTCGAATTACGTGATCGTCTATTACGTGTCATTCTAGTGGTTATGGTACTGTTTTTAAGCTTGGTATATTTTGCTAACGACATTTATCAATATCTTGCAATTCCGCTAACTAGCCAACTCCCAGAAGGCTCAAGTATGATTGCCACGGGTGTCGCCACGCCCTTTTTCACCCCTATAAAATTAACTATTGTACTATCAATTTTTATTGCAATTCCCGCTATTTTACATCAAGTTTGGGCTTTTATTGCACCGGGTTTATACAAGCATGAACGTCGCTTAGTTGCGCCATTAGTTATTAGTAGCGCGTTGCTGTTTTATTTAGGAATGGTATTTGCCTATTACGTTGTTTTTCCGCTCGCTTTCTCTTTCTTTACCAGTACAGCCCCAGATGGAGTAACTATTGCAACGGATATTAGCAGTTATTTGGACTTCGTTTTAAAACTATTTTTTGCCTTTGGATTAGCCTTTGAGATCCCGATTGCAACCTTGGTTTTATGTTGGACAGGGGCAACAACCCCAGAAAAATTAAAACAAAAACGTCCCTATATCGTTGTTGGTGCCTTTGTTTTTGGAATGTTACTAACGCCACCTGACGTTATTTCACAAACATTACTTGCCATCCCAATGCTAATTTTATTTGAAGTCGGTCTGTTGTTTGCGCGCTTTTATGCACCAAAACAAGAAAATACAATGTGATAACTTAGTGAGCTTTAGGTGACAACCTCTAACTCACTGTTTTTAAAAACTAGTTTCATCTTCTCGTCGTAATAATGTGCTTTTTTATTACAAAGTGCATTTTTAGATAAAAAACGACTTGATGCGCTTAAAATAAAAATATATGTTATTAATAATAGAACATCATTAAGTTCGGCTCCTTTCGCTATGATAGCTTTATTTTATGACAGCAATCTGAACGTTCGCTAATGATCTGAGTGTTTTTACTAAAACGCTAATAATAGAATCCTACTTTTATCATTCACATAACCTATATCAAAAGGGACTTTCATGAAAAAGATTTTAACTACAACGGCGCGACTCGTATCGCTAGCACTTTCTTCACTAGTTGTTAATGTCGCAGACTTTAAACCAGCGATTGCTTACGACTCATCAGGTAAATTCGATAAATCATTTAGCCAAGCAGTTTATCAAAATGGCGCACTTAAATTTACTGAAGATACAAAAATCGAAGTACGCGATTTTGTTCCATCAAATGATGCACAACGTGAACAAGGTCTTGCTCGTCTAGCAAAACGTGGTTATAGCCCAATTGTTGCAGTTGGTTTTATGTACGGCTCAGCCTTAGAAAAAGTAGCGAAGCAATACCCAGAAAGCCAATTTGTAATTATCGATTCAGTCGTTGATCTACCAAATGTTAAATCTCTTCTTTTTAAAGAACATGAAGGTTCATTCTTAGTTGGTGCACTAGCGGCTTTGAAATCTGAAAGCAATAAAGTAGGTTTCGTTGGTGGTATGGATATTCCATTAATTCGTAAATTTGCCTGCGGTTATGAGCAAGGTGCTAAATACGTTAATAATGACGCAGAAGTATTCCAAAACATGACTGGTTCAACAAATGCGGCATGGTCTGATCCTGCTCGTGGTGCTGAATTAACTAAGAGTCAATTTACTAAAGGTGCAGACGTTGTCTTTGCAGTACCGCTGGCGGTACAGGTACAGGTGTTTATCAAGCGACAAAAGATGAAGGTAAATATGCTATTGGTGTTGACTCAAACCAAAATGATATGCACCCAGGAACCAATGTTAACGTCAATGGTGAAACGTGTTGGTTTAGCAACTTACACCGTATTCCAAGATGCAAAAGACGGTAATTTTACCGCAGGTATTGAAAGTAAAGGTTTGAAAGAAGCTGGTGTAGATTGGGCATTAGACGAGCATAACCGAGGATTAGTAACTGCTGAAATGGAAACTGAAATTAATAACATTAAAACAAAAATTGTTGCTGGTGAAATTACAGTACATGACTACATGACTGATAGTACTTGTACATACTAAAGCAGTTAATCTTCAAAAAGTAGTTTGCTCTCTCGTACCTAGTGACGAGGGAGCTTTTTTTAAAAGAGCATTAAGAGAAGTACCTATTATGCCTACACTCCCTGATAATAATTCTTTTGCATTAGAACTTTGCGGAATCGATAAACGATTCGGCGCGGTTCACGCAAATAAGAAAATTGATTTACAAGTCCCCGCTGGCACCATTCACGGTATTATTGGTGAAAATGGAGCAGGAAAATCAACCCTGATGAACATCATTTATGGGTTTTATACAGCCGATAGCGGTGATATCAAAATTGCAGGTAAGGTACAAAAGCTTTCCAGCTCTAAAGAAGCAATTAGCTTTGGTATTGGTATGGTGCACCAACACTTTATGTTGATTGATAATTTTACAGTACTTGAAAATGTCATATTGGGTGCTGAAAATGGCATGTTATTAAAATCAAGCCTTGTTGAAGCACGTGCTGAATTAGAACACTTAGCTAAAGAATATCAACTTGATGTACCACTTGATGCTTTAATTGAAGACCTCCCCGTTGGTTTGCAACAGCGTGTTGAGATATTAAAAGCACTATATCGAGGTGCAAAAATTCTGATTTTAGATGAACCAACGGGTGTATTAACACCTCAAGAAACTGATCATCTATTTCATATTTTTGATGCGCTACGCAATAAGGGCGTCACTATTCTCTTAATCACTCATAAATTAAGAGAGATTTTAGCGACCACAAATAACGTTTCGATTATGCGTCAAGGGGCAATGGTTGCACATCGAAAAACAGCAGAAACCAATAAAGAAGAATTAGCAGAGTTAATGGTTGGGCGTAAGGTGAAACTTAATGTCGATAAAGAGCTTCCTGAGACTAAAGAGATATTAATATCCACAGATAAACTCACCTATACTGATGAAATGGGTGTAGATCGCCTGAAATCCGTCTCAATAAACATTAAAGCCGGTGAAGTGGTTGGTATTGCCGGAGTCTCAGGAAACGGACAATCAGAACTAATTAACTCTTTAGCAGGTTTGTTAACCCCCACTAGCGGTAGTATTAATGTAGGTGATACTTGTATTGATGCAAACCACCCTGCAACAGCTGATAGTATGCGTCAGTTAAGTGTTGGCCATATTCCAGAGGATCGTCTTATAATGGGACTGATCAAGTCATTCTCAGCTGAAGAATCTGCTATCTTAGGACATCAAGATCAAGCTAAATATAATGGCAAGATCTTAAATAAACCCGACTTTATTAGCAGTGAATGCTCGCGCTTAATGGAAGAGTGGGATGTCCGCCCTCGAGATCCAAAATTAAGAAGCTCCCTATTCTCAGGAGGAAATCAACAAAAGTTAATTATTGCCCGAGAAGTAGATAAAAACCCAGATGTTTTATTAATTGGTCAACCTACTCGTGGGGTAGATATTGGAGCCATTGAGTTTATTCATAAACGTATCATTGAATTACGCGACCAAGGCAAGGGTATTTTATTAGTCTCGGTTGAACTTGATGAAATTATGTCTTTATCAGATCGCATTATTGTTATGTTTGATGGGCAAGTTGTTGGCGAAGTAAGTAGCGAACAAGCTAATGAAAAAGTCCTTGGTATGATGATGGCAAATATTATGCCAGATGAATTGAAAGAAAGTGCAGGAGATAAGGCATGAACGATTCAAAAATCCCAGCATGGGTGAATATATTTCTATTACCTATGCTCAATATTTTATTTGCCTTTGCTTTTGCGGCTATTATTTTTATTGCCGTTGATGTTGACCCAATTGAAGCGACTCAAGTAATGGTGCGTGGCGCTTTAGGTTATCAAGAAGGTGTCGGTTATACCCTGTATTATGCAACTAACTTTATTTTCACTGGATTAGCCGTCGCAGTGGCCTTTTCAGCAGGTCTGTTTAATATAGGTGGTGAAGGCCAAGCTTATATGGGTGGTCTAGGTGTTGGCATGGTTTGTTTAGCACTGGATAATACCCTACCTTTTTGGGCTATTTTACCTATTACTATGTTTGCTAGTATGGCTTTTGGTGCTTTATGGGCCTTTATCCCCGCTTACTTGCAAGCTTATCGTGGTAGCCATATCGTTATTACCACTATTATGTTCAACTTTATTGCTTCTTCTTTGATGGTTTACCTTATGGTAAATATATTTAAATTAGAGGGACAAATGGCCCCTGTTTCACGAATATTTGATGACACTGCGAAATTACCTATGTTTCATGAAATGGTCGCATGGTTTGGCATAGCCTTCGAACAATCTCCGATGAACCTAAGCTTCTTTATTGCCCTCGCCTGTCGCGTATTAGTGTGGATTTTATTATGGCGAACACGTTGGGGTTATGCTATTCGAGCGATGGGGCAAAGTGCATCAGCGACCGAATATGGTGGTATTAATTATAAAAAATTAACCATTATTGTAATGCTAATTTCAGGCGCGCTGTCTGGATTATTGGGTATTAATGAAGTTCAAGGTTATAGCCACCAGCTAAAACTTGATTTTGTAGCAGGTTATGGCTTTACCGGTATTGCTGTGTGCTTGATTGGCCGAAATCATCCGATTGGCATTATCTTAGCAAGCTTATTGTTTGGTGTACTCTACCAAGGTGGTGCAGAGCTTTCCTTTGATTACCCGAATATTGATAGAGAAATGATCCAGGTCGTACAAGCATTAGTGGTACTGTTCAGTGGCGCTTTAGCTTACATGTTGGTGAAACCAACGGAACGCTTTTTACCTTCTTAGACGAACGTAAAAAACTATCGCTACAAAATACCTCGGAGGCTTAAATTATGTATGAGAACCTGATTTTAATACTAGATGCCACGTTAAGAGTATCCACACCTTTAATACTAGCGGCATTAGCAGGCTTATTTTCCGAGCGAGCTGGTATTGTGAACATCGCCCTTGAGGGTAAATTACTCTCAGTGACCTTTGCAGCAGCGAACAACTGCTTCTGTAACAGGATCGATTTGGCTAGGTCTTTTTGTCGCAATGGCTGTTGGTGTTTCATTATCAATGTTACACGGCTTTGCATCTATCACCCATCGTGGTGACCAAATCGTTTCCGGTGTTGCCATCAATATGCTAGCGGTCGGATTAACGGTAACACTTGGCCGTTATTGGTTTGGCCTTGGTGGTCAAACGCCAGCTTTATTAGACTCACAACGTTTTACGCCTATTACCTTACCTGGCGCAGAGATGATAGCGGATGTACCTTTTATTGGGCTGTTATATAGCGAACTCATTTCTGGCCATAATATTCTTGTTTATGTGGCTTTGTTGTTAGTACCTGTGACTTGGTGGATAGTGTTTAAAACCCGTTTTGGTTTACGTTTACGTCTTGCTGGTGAAAATCCTCATGCTGTTGATACTGCTGGTATTTCTGTAGCTTGGATACGCTATCGTGCATTAATGATTGCAGGATTGTTGTGTGGTGTTGCAGGTGCTTACCTATCAATGGCACACAGTGCTGGTTTCGTTGCAAATATGAGTGCAGGTAAAGGTTTCATCGCACTAGTCGCATTAATATTTGGTAAGTGGCGTCCTGTTCCTGTGTTACTTGGCTGTTTATTATTTGGTTTCTTGGATGCGATTGCTATTCGCTTGCAGGGTACTGAATTGCCAATTATTGGTGAAATCCCAGTACAAATGATTGAAGTATTACCTTACATTCTCACGGTATTGTTATTAGCTGGATTTATCGGACGAGCTGTTGGCCCTAAAGCTGTAGGTGTGCCATACGTAAAATCTCGGTAACCACTAAGAAACGCTATAAAACACTTGGCTTAACACTCTCTTAAGCCAAGTGTTTAAAAACAATCTTCCCGACTAAGAATTCCTTTATCTACTAACTGCTTGCAACACCACTTTACTTTCTTTTCTAAGCATATCTCTTAACAAACGCACCGCTGGGGTGATTGATTGCCTACTTGGGCAAATTAACCACAGTTCAGTTGCTCTTGGTTTAAAATCGGGCATAACATTAACAATACCTCCAGACATTAAATCTGCGACCATATCAAGGCAAGATTTAACTGCCAGCCCTTGGCCAGAAACACACCAACGTCTTACTAGTTCTGCATCATTAGCAATCCGGTTACTATTCATTTTAATCTTATAACTATTTTCAGCATCTGAAAATTTCCACACATCATGAACAATATCTTGAAGTTGATAAAATAACCCATTATGAGTAACTAAGTCATTGGGATGAGCTGGTGTACCATGCTTTCTGAGGTAAGCTGGTGTTGCGCATAATACACCTGGTACATTACATATTTTAAAACCATAAACATTAGCCTCGGTTGGAGAACCATAACGTAATGCAACATCAACTGCATCACGGTAGAAATCGATATTACTATCACTAATATGTACTCTTATACTTACCTTTGGATGTGCTTCCATAAAAGCATCTAACCATGGCACGACACGATTCCTTCCTAAATCTGAAGATACTGCAAGCCGTAATTCACCATCAATGATATTCATATCATACTTAATGTTTTTCTGTGCCTGGTTCGAGCATCATTAATGCCTGCTCACATTGTGGAATATACCGCTCCCTGCCGTTGATAAGCGAAGCTTACGAGTGGTTCTTATAAATAATTCACTACCTAAGGATTTTTCAACACGTTTAACAGTCGCACTCGCCGTAGCAATATGCATATCTAAACTATCTGCGGCTTCGGTAATACTATTAAATTTTGCAACTTTGAGAATTACTTGTAAGTCTTCTAACAACATATTATCTCGATTTATTTGATAATGATTCAAATATTATAGTATTCAATTTTAGTGTTACAAGCTTTACTATTGAGTAATACAACAACACTATGTTGGCCTAACAAAATTGTGCGAGCACTGGAGAAGAATATGACACACCCGATAATTAAAGATCTTAAAACGCGATATACCACTAAAAGATATGATCCTAGCAAACGAATTTCTGATGAAGATTTAAAAGTAATTTATGAAGCGATTCAATTATCAGCATCTTCAATTAATTCACAACCTTGGAAATTTATTGTCATTGAAAGTGATCAAGCCAAACAACGCTTACATGATACCTTTGAACAGAAATTTCAATTTAATCAGCCACATGCAAAAACGGCATCACATACCATTCTGTTTGCACATAACCCTCAATACAAGCGCAGTGATTACGGTAAAGTGATTGATAACGACATTGCCAGTGGCCGTGCAAAGGAAGAGAATCGTGAACAAGCATTTGGTGCCTTTGCCTTTGTTGATTTAAATACAGATGAATCTGGAAATAATAATGCTTGGACAAAAGCACAAACTTATCTTGCGCTTGGTAATACATTACACGTGCTTGCTCGTTTAGGTATTGACTCTACACCAATGGAAGGCGTTGATAGCGCGGCAATCAGTGAGATTTTTGCAGAGGAGTTAGATGGATATATTTGTGATGTAGCCTTAGCAATAGGTTACCGCAATGACGCAGAAGATTATAATTTACCGTTACCTAAGTCTCGTTTACCAATCGAAAATGTGTTGCAAGTGCTTTAACAACTAACTTCAATAGGGTGATATTGATATAGCAACAATATCACCTTCAAATTTAACCGTTTATGACACAGTTTTTACCACGCTCGCTTAGCATGATATAAAGCCAGATCAACACGCTTAATTAAATCATCTAACGATTCACTTTCATCGGATTGTGCAACGGCAAAGCTGGCACTCAGCTCGATACCATCTTGTAAAGTACGGTATATTTTTGCTCGTAACTTTTCCGCCAAAACAACAGCCTGTTCGCTTTTACACACAGGGCAGAGAATTAAAAACTCTTCTTCCCCCCAACGCCCAATAAAATCTGTTTTTCGGGTATTCTTCTTCAACATTTTAGCGACATCAATTAAAATTCTATCTCCTTCTAAGGTACCAAGGTTTTTATTAATTTCATTAAAACCATCGATATCAAATAATACAATGCTAAATTCTTGGTGATAACGTAAATAACGGTCTCGCTCACTAGTAAGGCTTCGCTCAATAGCTCTTCGGTTTAGCAATTTAGTGAGAGGATCCTTCAAAGCATTATGTTCTATATATAAAGCATATTGACTACTTTCCCACCAGCGACGAAAAAGAAAATAAACAACACTCACCAGCAACAAGAATAGGATCAACATCAATTGCTCAAGCCCTACCATTTCATGTTGATAGTCTTTTAAGGATTGAAAAAGATGCTCAAATATATTTAGTTTTATAGATAAAAAAGCGAATAATACATTTAAAACAATAATCAGAAGCAGATCAGTAAACACGTTCTTCTTACGAACAGACATTCCTTTCACCTTTGTATGACTTAAAACTACATTAAGTTTAGACTATCTTTAAAAAGAGCATAAAGAAAATAGGTGTTTTTGTTCACTTAATTAGTATTTAACCTTCTGAGAATGAATTAAAAATTCCAAGCGATAAAGCGACTCACCTTCTTCCCCTGTGCCATTTTTATTACTTTAATTTGTTTTGCATTAAGCTCTTCTAGGCGTTTCTTTAATGGCGCAACATTTTCAGATTTAGAAACGAGACTGGAGAACCATGTTACTTGTTCTGCAAATAACACACTTTCATTAATCATTTTTTTTAAGAACGCAATTTCACCTCCCGCACAACATAACTCATTCTCTTGTCCTGCAAAGTTCAAGGTGACTGCTTTTGAGGGTTTTCCCTTATTAAGGTTTTTTATCTTACGCGCACTGCCTAATTGTGCCTTTTCCATCGAAGCATGAAAGGGAGGGTTACACATAGTTAAAGTAAACTTGTCCTCTTTTTTAATCACATTATTAAAAATCGAAGCATTGTCTTTTTGTAAACGTATCTTGATATATGGTTTTAAGTTCTTGTTCGAGTTGATAATTAAGTTTGCTGTTTTTGCTGATACAGGGTCAATATCTGTGCCTATAAATGACCAGCCATAATGCTGACTGCCAATAATTGGATAAATACAGTTCGCGCCTGTACCAATATCCAAAACTTTAATCTGTTTGCCTGTGGAAATTTTATGATTATCACTAATGAGGTCAGCTAAGGCATGAATATAATCTGCACGTCCTGGGATCGGAGGGCAAAGATATCCCTGAGGCAATTGCCAAAAATCAACTTTATAAAATACTTTAAGTAGCGCTTGATTTAAACAAAGTACCGCCTGAGGGTCACTAAAATCTATACTTAATTGATGGTTTTGATTTTCAAAAACAAAAGCTGACAAAGCAGGCAAAGATTCACATAAAAGGCTAAAGTCATACTGTCCTTGATGCAGATTACGAGGATGTAAACCTGTACTCATTTAAAGGTTTCCTGCTTGATTAATTCTTTCAACAATAGCTAATAAACCATTAGCACGTGACGGACTCAAATGATTTAATAAACCTAAGTTATCAAATAAGGCGTGAATATCAATTGCCTTTATTTGTTGCCAGGTTTTACCTTGATAAATTATCAGTAAAATCATCATTAAGCCTTTCACAACTCGAGTATCACTATCCATTTTAAAATAAAAATAATTTTCTTTTGCTCTATCAAACACCAGGCAACACTTTCACAACCTTTTACTTGATTAACGCTAGTTTTATGTACCTCTTCCAAACTAGGCAACTTTTTACCTAATTGAATAATTAAACGATATTGTTTATCCCAACTTTTATTAACATGGAAATCATTAATTAGTTGTTCAAGTGAAATCAGAGATGTACTCAAAACCTTTCCTTTTATTTGTTTCTTTGTGTCATATATTGGGAGAATAAAATTAACGCTCCACTACTACCAGTTAACTTGGCACTTTGATTATCATCTCGCCCAACCCAAGTGGTGACAACTTCACGATCGTCAAAACCAACAAACCAGCTATCTTTTAAGTTATTGGTGGTGCCTGTTTTTCCTGAGAAATAATGCCCTGGGTTACGCCAAGTTAAACTGCGGGCCGTACCATGTGTAGTCACTTTATGTAGAGTATCAGTTAATTTTTCAACCGCTTCAGGCGAAAAACGTAACTGCGTATTATTGCTACGTTGATATAATAATTCACTTTGCCTTGAGCTAATGCTCCGTATCATCTGTAGTGATTTAAACTTACCCTGCATGGTGATCGGTTGATACATTTGCGCCACTTCAAAGGGTGATAATGATACACTGCCTAAAACTAAAGAGGGGTAGGCTTTAATGTCCTCTTTCACACCTAATTTATACAAACTATTAATCACATTGCTTAAACCAACCTGCATACCAAGATTAACAGTGGGTACATTTAATGATTTATAAAGCGCTTCTTCTAGGCTCACTTGCCCCCTAAACTTGCGATCGTAGTTATTAGGCTTCCAACGCTGACCAGTCCCATTTTTTAACAGGATTTCCTTATCATTCAATTTTGTATCTAATGCATATCCTGCCTCTAGTGCGGTCAAATAAACAGCTGGTTTCACCAAAGATCCAATGGATCTATCTGCATCTAAAGCACGGTTAAAACCACTATATTTAACATCTCGTCCCGAAACAATCGCCTTTAGTTCTGCATACTTTCGATCACTAATAACCATTGCCCCCTGTAGGCCCTTTTGGTTATTTTTATCAACCTTATCTAAGCCATGAGCAACGGCAAACTCAGCACTAGTTTGAGCAATAGGATCAATCGATGTAAAAATATGTAAGCCACTTATTTTACGAATTGAAGCCGGTACTTGCTGTTGCATTTCACGATGTAAAAAACTAATGAAAGCAGGATTTTCACGTTCATTAAGCGCAGATTTATCACTTAAACTTAATGGATCAGATACTGCATATCGATAGTCGTTGCTATTTATTAATCCACTTTCAACCATCATACGTAATACCAAATCGCGTCGTTTTATAGCACGCGCCGGGTTGCGTCTCGGGTTATAATAAGAAGGTCCTTTAATGATCGCCACCAGCAATGCAATTTGTTCAATACGAAGTTCATTAACAGGTCTTGCAAAATAATAGTCACTAGCCAAACCAATACCATATACGCCTGTTTTACCATTTTGAGCGAGATAAACCTCATTCAGGTAGGCTTCGAGTAATTTATCTTTGCTGTATTTATAATCCATCAACACAGCTATATAAGCTTCTTGGAACTTACGCCATAAGCTTCTTTCCTGTGATAAAAATAAATTTTTTGCCAGTTGCTGAGTTAATGTACTGCCTCCCTGCACTGTATAACCTGCTTTAAAATTAACAATAAAAGCACGTATTATGGCAAAGGGAGAGATACCTTGATGGTGGTAATAATTTCTATCTTCCATCAACAATAAAGTATTAATAAAAAGATCCGGTATTTTTTCAAAGGGCACAAAAACACGGTCTTCAATTTGATCTGAATGTAAACGAGAAAGTAATAGCGGGTCTAGTTTAAAAGTTAATAAATTTTTACCTTTATTATCCTTAATTGTAGCCGCTAAATTATCAACAAAATGAATGCTTACTTTTTGTTTTGATTGAAATCCTTCGGGGAAATCAAAACTACGTCGATACACTTCAACCTTATTGCCTTTTACTGAGAACTGTCCTGCACTATTAACCTTTGTCACGGGCCGATAATTAAGTAATTTTAATTCGCTTATCAAGGTTTGCTTGCGTAATTAACTGGGAATGGTCAATGATTAACGGTCGAGCAAATACCTGAGCGGGCAACGTCCATGCACTTCCATCTAATCTTCGTTCAATCTTTTTATCAAAATAAATACCTGCAATAACCATTAATGCAATAAAGGTGAGCGAACTTTTCCAGAAAAATGACCATAGAAAAGCGAAAAACCTTTGCTTAAAGGTTTTTGTTTTCGCTTTTTTGGTCGCTTTCTTCTTTTTAACTGTTTTTTTAGTTTCTGCCATTTTTTATCTACTTACGCTTAATTACATATATTTTTTAACACGTTTTGTTGCTTGTGCTTGTAAAGGATCATCAGGCCAATAATGCTTAGGATATCGCCCTCTCATTTCTTTTTTAACCTCTGTATAGGCGCCAAGCCAAAAAGTGCTTAAATCTTGAGTTAATTGCAATAGTTTTCTTGCAGGAGATAATAACGCTAATTGTAATTTAATGCGCCCCTCAAAAATACGTGGCGTTTCCTGTTGTCCAAATAATTCTTGTAAACGGACGGACAATACTGGACTTTCATCCTCTCGATAGCTAATTTTGATTTTTGATCCCGTGGGCACAATCGCATGAGTCGGAAAATGCTTTTCGAACGTCTCTTGCATAGACCAAGTTAGACGCGCTAATAAGGCACCTTTAAGATCAAGTTTTTTTAATTGCTCTGGTTTGCTAATACCAACAAGATAAGGTGCCAACCAATCATCTAAGGTCGATAATAAACTTTGCGAGGAAAAACACGGAAAGTCACTAGCATATTGATTGCTTTGATAATTTGAGTAAGCATATTGAAGACGGATAAGCAGTTGTTGATTTTCCTCTGACCAAGTTAATACAGACAAACCAGTGTTTTTAATACCCGAGATTAGTGCTTCAGTCTTTTGTTGTGCAGAGACCTCGGCGATTGGCTGTTTATTGATGACTAACTTACCTAACATTAAACGCTTTTCTGCTATCAAACGTGTTTGCTTGCCCGAAAAGGACCAATATAATATTTTTCTTCCTGAAAATAATGCGTAAGGTGTTGCTGTAGTATATTCAAAGAAATAGCTGATGCCTTATAAATAACACTATTAACGCTTCGCTCTGAAAAACTAAGATCCGCAACCACCAGCATTTTTTGGCCTAATAATGATGAGTCATAACGGAGGTTTGCACCAATACCACTGCTAAGCTGATAACTTTCTCCTTCACCTCTCGCCAAAGCAATACGGTCCGGAAAGGCAATCGCTAGCAATAAACCACAATATTCTAATGCTAAAGGTGACTTGTTAGTTTTAATATTTAATTTTTTCAATAATAAAGACTGTTGCTGTTTAACGGGATAACTGGGGTTTAATAATAAAGTATCAATATCATCACCTGACTTTTCGTTGCTTTCAAGTAACGCAACTAATAAACAAGAAAGCTCACAAATTCCCTCTATTTCTAATCTAGTCGCCAAAATTAAAAGATGCGCTAATCTAGGGTTAACACCAAATGTACTCATGGCTTGACCATGTTTTGTAATACGCCCTTTTGCATCTATTGCACCGAAGGTTGTTAACAACGCTTTTGCACTATCAATATGCGCTTGAGGTGGCTGAGTAATAAATTGCATTGCCGATGGACAGTCAACGCCCCAATTTAATAACTCCAACATTAATGCAGTTAATTCGGCGCGTTTAATTTCTGGTTCACTTTGTGCGACAAGACGGCTTTCCTGTGACCATAAACGATAACAAACACCCGCACTCAATCGACCAGCACGCCCCGCTCTCTGTGTTGCACTTGCTTCACTGATGCGCTGTGTTTGTAATTTACCAATACCAGATTGAGCTTGATAGCTCATCGCACGTTCAAAGCCCGAATCAACAACAACGGTAATACCTTCGATAGTTAAACTGGTTTCTGCAATATTCGTTGCAATAACAACCTTACGTTTTCCCTGCGGACAACTATTAATCGCAATTTGTTGCTCGGATAAACTCAATGCGCCATACAAAGGCGCAATAACAGCATCTTCAGGAAGGCAGTTTGCCAATTGCGTTTGGCACTTTTTGATTTCTTGTATTCCAGCCACAAATAATAAAATATTACCCTTTTGTTCTGTATAGGCACGGCTGGTTAACTTAACTAAGTCGGAAATCACATTACGTTTGTTATTAGATTCACTTTGATAAATAAAATCGATAGGAAAACTTCTACCCTGCGAGCTAACCATAACAGCTTCGGGTAGTTGTGTTTGTAACTGGCTATTATCGAGTGTTGCCGACATGATTAAAATTTTAAGAGATTCACAAAGACTTTGTTGCACATCGAGTGCCAGTGCAAGTCCTAAATCCCCCTGCAAATTCCGTTCGTGAAACTCATCAAAGATAAGCAAATCAATACCGGTTAATTCAGGGTCATTTTGCAATAGTCGTGTTAATACTCCCTCAGTGACAATTTCTAGTTTGCTTTGTTTACCAACACAGGTTTCCCCTCGCATACGGTAACCTACTGACTCGCCAACTTTCTCATTAAGTAGTGACGCCAAATAATAAGCAATATTTTTGGCGGCTAAGCGTCGAGGCTCGAGCATGATTATTTTCCCATCAAACCATTTATCCCTTACCATAATAAAGGGTAAAAAAGTAGATTTCCCTGCACCTGGAGGCGCCTGTAAAATCACTTGAGGAGCGCTCGATAAAGCGCTTTTAATATCACTTAAAACTAACTCGATCGGTAAAGAAGACAAAATAGGCTCAAACTCTTATATAAAAACAAAATGGTTAAATGCTCGCCATTTAAACAAAAAAATCAAGATTTATCACGGCAAATCAAGCAAACCTGATTGACTAAAGCCTTTATCCTTGCTATAGATAGCCGCCGAAAATAAGCAGAGGCAATTTTAGCATCAAATAAAGGTCGCTTCTCTGTTAATTAATAACTGAATTAAGGCTCTTAGTCGCCCGCTTTAATTAAAGGAAAATATTATGCCCGCAACGACAAATAAAAAAACATTAGGCATTCTAGCCATTGCTGGTGTTGAGCCGTATCAAGAAGAGAAAAGCGAAGAGTACATGAGTGATGAGCAATTAGCCCATTTCACTACGATTCTTAATGCATGGCGCAATCAACTTCGTGAAGAAGTTGACCGTACTGTTGGACACATGAAAGATGAAGCATCTAACTTTCCTGATCCAGTAGACCGCGCAACTCAGGAAGAAGAATTCAGTTTAGAACTACGCGCACGTGATCGTGAACGTCGTTTAATCAAAAAAATCAGCAAAACACTTAAGAAAATTGAAGAAGGTGATTTTGGTTACTGTGACTCTTGTGGCATTGAAATTGGTGTTCGTCGTCTAGAAGCTCGCCCAACGGCAGATCTTTGTATCGACTGTAAAACACTTGCAGAAATTAAAGAAAAACAAACAATCGGTTAAAACTAACCTATTATTTGTTATCAACGGTTAGCCAAGTGCTAACCGTTTTTGTTTAAACGAGGTTTATTTTTGTCCCAGGCATTTTCCAATTATGTTGGTCGCTTTGCTCCTTCACCTTCTGGGCCCTTGCACTTTGGCTCTCTGGTGGCGGCGCTAGGAAGTTACTTACAAGCGAGATCACAGCAGGGTAAATGGCTTGTACGGATTGAAGATATTGATCCTCCTAGAGAAGTCGCTGGCGTCGCTGAAGATATTCTGCAGACATTACAAGCCTATGGCTTAATATGGGATGATGAGGTTATCTATCAAAGCCAACAAAGTGAACATTACGAACAAGTATTGCAAACCTTAAAGCGACAACAATTAAGTTATGCCTGCTCTTGTACACGCAAAATCATCAAGCAACAGGGTGGACTGTACTTAGGTGCTTGTCGTCATAAAGCACAATCACATCAAGGTAATGCATTGCGCATTAATGTGTCTAAACTCAGCCAACCGATAACCCATTTTTTTGATCAATTACAGGGTCAAATAAAGCTCGATAAACAGCAGGCAAATGAAGACTTTATTATTAAACGTAAAGATGGTTTATATGCCTACAACCTGGCTGTCACAATCGATGATATCAATCAAGGCATTAGCGAAATTGTCCGTGGCGCAGACTTGCTTTTAACAACAGGCAAACAGTTGAGTATTTATCAATTATTAGAGCAAAAACCACCGACTTATGTTCACCTTCCACTGGCAATCACAAAGCCAGGAGTGAAGTTATCAAAGCAGAATCATGCCTTAGCCATCGATAAAAAGAATCCTGTACCGACACTTCTAAAAGCACTCGACTTTTTAGGCCACCAAGTGCCCGATAGTGTGAATAAAAAAGACTGCAATACAATTTTGAGTTGGGCAATTCAGCATTGGCAGTTAAAAAACGTTCCTAAAGAAACTGAGATTCTAGTAGCTATAGAATAAAATTAATTTGTGTTTAGCAGTGCGTGCACATAAAATGGGCAGTCGCATTTTTATCGCACGGCATTCATTATATTTGAGGATAAGATCATCAACCGATTTAAAAAATTCGTTAAAAAAGTTTTCAAAAAAGGTGACAAACAACAAGCAACACCAGTTTCAGCACCAAACTATGATGCTTACAGAATACCGCGAAGCCAACATCCTATTTCGCGCAACGATATTGATGATAACGCTTTAAAAGTCCTTTACCGCTTACACAATGCAGGCTTTCGCGCCTTATTAGTAGGTGGTGGTGTTCGTGATTTATTATTAGGCTTAAAACCAAAAGATTTTGATATCACCACCAATGCAACGCCTGAAGAAGTAAAAGCCTTATTCCGCAATTGCCGTTTAATCGGTCGTCGTTTTCGACTCGCACATATTTTATTTGGCCGTGAAATCATTGAGGTTGCCACCTTCCGAGGTCATCATGATGATGAGAACCGTGAAGATAAACAGAAGGTAAAACAATCACAGGCAGGCATGCTGTTACGTGATAATGTTTATGGTTCTCTAGAAGAAGATGCAGAACGCAGAGATTTCACCGTCAATGCTCTTTATTACGACATTGCCGACTACTCAATTTATGATTTTTGTGGTGGTATGCAAGATCTTGCTGAGCGTAAGTTAACACTAATCGGTGATCCAGAGGTTCGCTACCGAGAAGATCCTGTACGTATGTTACGTGCTATTCGCTTTGTCGCTAAACTGGATCTGGAAATTAGCCCAGAATGTGCTGAGCCTATTCGCCGTTTGGCTCCTCTGTTACAGGATATTCCAGCCGCTCGTCATTTTGATGAAGTAATTAAACTATTACTTTCTGGGCAAGGATTACAGACTTACCGCTTATTAAAAGAATACAAACTTATTCAGATGCTTTTCCCTGTGTTATTTAAAGAAGGTGAAGATGACAAAGCGAATAGTATGATTGAGCAAGCTTTAAAAGATAGCGACAATCGCATTAAACAAGGAAAGCGCGTTACGCCTGCCTACATCTATGCCATTATGCTTTGGTATCCCTTGGAGCAACGTGCTCATGCCATTAGCTTTGAAAGTGGTATGGAATATTACGACGCCTTTATGTTAGCAATGAATGAAGTATTGTCTATTCAAGTTAAAACCATTGCAATTCCCAAACGCTTTACCGCAACCATTCGTGATATTTGGAATTTACAACTTCGTTTACCACGCAACGGTGGAAAAAGAGCACAACGTACTTACCATCATATCAAGTTCCGTGCGACCTTTGATTTCTTAGAACTTCGCGCTCGAGTAGAACAAAGCCAAGAATTAGCAGAACTAACAGCTTGGTGGCAAGAATATCAACTTAATAACGAGTTACCAAAGCACGACCATAGCCGTAAGCGAAATAACCGTTCGTCAGAAAATAAGCCAGGCTCAAAAAGTGCTCCAAGTAAAAAACCTTATAAAAAGCGTCGCCCTAAAAAAGTGGCACCGCAACAGGATAGCCAAGCATAATTTAAGCGATGACTAAAAATAATTTAAAACCTTTAAATAAGCATCTTTCAGCGAGAAATTTGCTTATATGTCAGTGACATGAGTACAGAAAAATGATTAGTTATATTGGTGTCGGCAGTAATCAACAGGATCCTACCAAGCAAGCTCAACAGGCGATTGAAGCCATTAGCGCGCTCACAGGTGTTGAACTTATTAAACAAAGCGCTTTATATTGCAGTGCGCCAATGGGCCCTCAGGATCAACCCGACTATATCAATGCCGTAGTTGCAATTGAAACACAACTTAGTGCTGAAGCCTTACTTGATGCTTTACAAGCAATAGAACTTAATCAGGGCCGTGTACGTAAAGATAATCGCTGGGGCCCGCGCACCTTAGATTTAGATATTATTTTATTCGATAATCAAGAAATCAATAATGAACGACTGGTTATTCCTCACTATGGAATGCATGAGCGAGAGTTTGTGCTCTATCCTTTATTCGAAATATCACCTAATTTAATATTACCCAATGGTACACATTTATCGCATTTAATAACATTATGTGATAAAAATGGTCTGACCATTGTCAGTGAAGTAAATCACTGCTCATAACATTTATTCACCCCTTATAATAACGGAGTTAACATGGCTCGAATTAGCGTTTCTCGTTTAGCTAAAATGAAAACTGAACATAAAAAAATTACCTGTATAACGGCTTATGATGCCAGTTTTGCGACTATTTTTGATCAAGCAGGTATTGAAGTTTTATTAGTTGGAGACTCGTTAGGTATGGTACTTCAGGGGCATGAGTCAACTCTTCCCGTTACCGTTGAAGATATTAAGTATCATACAGCTTCCGTTGCTAGCACCGCTAAAAACTCCCTCATTATTTCTGACCTGCCTTTTATGAGCTATTCAACTAAAGACAGTGCCTTTGAAAATGCGGTACGCGTTAATGCGCTCAGGTGCAAACATGGTCAAGCTAGAAGGTGGAGAATGGTTAATTGAAACCGTTAAGGGCCTTGTTGAACGTGGTATTCCTGTATGTGGACACTTAGGTTTAACACCACAGTCAGTTAATGTATTTGGTGGTTATAAAGTACAGGGCCGAGAAAGCGAACAAGCAGATAAATTACTTAATGATGCTCTATTGTTAGAAAAAGCAGGCATACAATTATTAGTGTTAGAGTGTGTACCTGTGACGCTTGCTGAACGTGTTAGTAAAGCATTACAAATTCCAGTAATTGGTATTGGCGCTGGCGCTGATACAGATGGACAAATATTAGTGATGCACGATGCCTTTGGTATTTCAGCAGGTTTCTGCCCTAAATTTTCTAAAAACTTTTTAGTTGAAACAGGCGATATCAGACGAGCGGTGGCGCTTTATAAAGAACAAGTAGAAGCGGGAGAATTTCCTGCCACTGAACACTGTTTTTATTAGTCACAAAACAATTACAACGAAAACCAGGCAATACAAAAAATGTTAGTTATTGAATCTCCACAGGCACTACGTGACGCAGTTAAAGAGTTTAAAAAACAGGAAAAGCTATCTGTTTTACACCAACAATGGGCAATTTACATCAAGGGCACATTGATTTAGTTAAACAAGGACAAAAAATAGCCCCCGTCTCAGTGGTCAGTATTTTTGTAAATCCAATGCAATTTAACAATGCAGATGATTTAAAAAATTATCCTAAAACACTTAAAGAGGATTGTCTTGCACTCGAAAAACAAGGTGTTGATATTGTTTTTACACCATCAAGTGAGGTTATTTACCCACATGGTTTAGCGACACAAACATACGTTGAAGTGCCAGGCTTATCTGATTGTTTAGAGGGAGAGCTTCGCCCTGGGCATTTTCGAGGAATGAGCACCATAGTAAATAAATTATTTAACTTAGTGCGACCTGATTATGCTTGCTTTGGTAAAAAAGATTTTCAGCAACTCGCTATTGTTAAACAAATGGTTACCGATATGGCGATGCCTATTGAAATCATCGCAGTAGAAACTGTACGTGAGCAGACAGGACTAGCAATGAGTTCTCGTAATAATAAACTCAGTGAGTCAGAAAAACTAAAAGCGCCCTTATTAGCTAAGGTTATGAATCAACTAGGCATCGATTTACAGAAAAAAACAGCGCAAGCATAAACAACTTATCGATGATGCATGCCTTGCATTAGAATCTGGTGGGTTTAAAATGGACGCGATCCATATTGTTGACGCAGTAACATTACAGGCAGTAACGCTTGAGTCAAAAGATGTGGTGATATTAATGGCGACCTTCCTCGGCTCAACTCGCTTAATCGACAATAAAGTCGTGAGCATTTGCACCGATTAAGATTTTACTTTATAGTCGCCATCTTGCTGAAAAATTCAGCAAATTTTAAAAATGAAAAGAAAGGTTTTGTATGCAAAAGACACTATTGACTGGCAAACTTCACCAAGCTCGCGTGACACATGCTGAATTAAATTACGAAGGTTCGTGTGCGATTGACCAAGACTTTCTTGATCAATCTGGTATTTTAGAATACGAAAAAATTGAAATCTACAATATCGAAACAGGTGGTCGCTTCTCGACTTATGCTATCTGTGGTGAGCGTGGCTCAAAAGTCATCTCAGTTAACGGTGTCGCTGCACGTATGGTCGCAGTTGGAGATCGCGTGATTATTTGTGCTTATGCAAGCATGAGTGAAGCTGAAATCGCAACACATAAACCTAATTTGGTTTATTTAGATGCAGACAATAACATTGTGCGCACTAGTAAAGATGTACCAATTCAGGTTGCTTAAGGTCATTATCAACATTTTTTCACTGAACGAATGAATGAATCACCTTAAAATATAAAAAATCTGATAGCGGCTTTGTCGCATCAGATTTTTTATTTTTAACCCTTTTACCACCTCATTTCCCCTAATTTATCTACTTAATAGCTAACTAATTAAAACGCTTCTATATTACCCAAAATAGCAATTCATCCTATAATAGTATTTGTATTAAATCTTACTTGTGAAAATTACTTATTTTGGCTGTAAGAGTTGTAAAGATACACCTCTTAAAACAGTTTTTACTTAAAAAAAACTATTTTTCTAGCTACTATGTATTAACTCAATTACTACGCATAATTCATAGGATATGGCTGAGCAACATATTAATAACTTGATGGTAATTATGCATCGCGATCTATAACCCGTTACCATTCAAAAATACAAAGTTCTGCAAATTGTGAGGTAAGCAGTTTCTAGGCATAAGATTGAAAATCTAACTAGTTCAATCAAGACTTTCTAACAATGAGAATAAGAATGAAAAATAGCTATGAATTTTTGAGTCTTGTTCTTGACTCTATTACTGAGCATATTGTCGTGATTGATCAAAAGGGGAAATTCAATTCGTTAATAAAAGTTGGACTTTATTTGGCAATAATAATCGCTGTTCCATTGGAAATAATTGGAGTGGAGTAAATTATATAGAAGTATGTGACAAAGCATCTCAAATAGGCGACGATTTCGGAACACAAGCGACAAACGGCATCAGAAGCGTTATAAACAAACATAAAGATACTTTTTATTTTGAATACCCTTGCCATAGTCCCGATCAACAACGTTGGTTTATGATGCGTGTAACTCCTTTCTCAGTTTCAGGTACAGACTATTATGTTATTTCTCATCAAAATATTACTGAAAGAAAAATAGCTGAAGAAGATGTCAGAAGTCGAGCGAATATTGATGGACTGACTCAAATCCCTAATCGCCGAAGCTTCGATGAATTTCTTACAGAGGAGTGGCGAAGATGCTTAAGGCTTAAGCAACCAATTTGCCTTGTCATAATAGATTTAGATTTTTTTAAAATTCTAAATGATACTTATGGGCACCAAGCTGGCGATGAATGTTTAGTTAAAATGGGTAAAATGCTTAAAGCATTTATTAACCGCCCTAGTGATATTTGTGCGCGATATGGCGGGGAGGAATTTGCATTAGTGCTTGGAAATACTGCGTTAAAACAGGCACAGCAATTATCAAATAAACTTCTCGATAAAATAACAGCACTTAACATAGCAAATAAGCACTCTCCTACTGAAAGTTATTTAACTGCAAGTATTGGTTTAGCCGAGATGATACCCAATGCACAAACATCCAAAAACGAGTTAATAAATCAAGCTGATAAAATGCTTTATAAAGCAAAAGATAATGGCCGTAATAGAATTGAGAGTTGATAACATATCAAGTTCAGTAATAGGAATATTTAGAAATGAAATTAACCTCCCCTTCTAATAAGCATTTAGAAGATATAATGACATGGTTTTCTAGCAAACAATTATTGCTTAATTGGTCTGGTACCAGCTTTAGATATCCCTTCGATTTAACGACTTTTACTGAGGATTTAAATTTAAAAGAAATAAACTCTTTTTCAATGATATCTGCAGACTCACAATGCGTAGCCTTTGGGCAATATTACCAAAGAATGGGAAGGTGTCATGTAGGGCGGTTAGTTGTTAATCCGTCATTTCGTGGAAAAGGCATAGTAGTAGATTTGATCAATCAACTTTGTGAATTAGGCTTCGCGGAATATACGGTAAAAGAGTGCTCTTTATTTGTAATGAATGATAATCATCAAGCAATCAAAGCTTACCAAAAAATAGGATTCAAATTTGCTAAATATCCCGACGAGTTGCCAGTCAAAAACTGCCTTTATATGATAAGGAAAGAAAAAAGGTGATAATAGATTTAACTTTATCATCACCTAAAAAGTATCAAGCTTTAGGAAGAGAGCATTTTTACAATTGCTACAACACTATAAACCATAGCTAAATGATAACCATAAGGTTTGCAAGTTAGAAGAACTCAATCCATTTGCGGTCAAAGCTAACTTCATTTGACGATAATTTAAATTTAGCTCTAATGCCTTATTAATAGGCCAATAACTGCCACCTAAACGCATTTGCTCTGTTAATTTACGACTGCCTCCAATTGCATATAAGCCATGCTCATATTGATAGCGAATTTGCCCCTGTAGGTCATATAGCTCATTAACTTGATAAGTAACTTTACTGTGCCACCTAGGATCTAACTTTTGCACGTATACGCCCCTTGTTCCTTCATAACCAGTCAAAATTGGATCAATTGAGACATAACCATTTTCATCGTATTCCTTTCGATCTGAAGAAGACGCCCCCTGTGTATAGGGAGAATTTTTCCAGTATAATCTAGCAAATAAATCTCGTACTTGTAATTGCCAATTAATATCTGCTGTTAACTGATAATCAAACATAAAATCCAAGGAAAAACCATGTCCTTTGGGTGTATTGACTTGGCGATCAAAAAGATGATCTTCAGTATAAGCATAATCAATCGTTGCACTATAATCGTAATCCGATTGATCAACGATAGTCGCGTCGCCCTTTAGATGCCCTTCTAACATATAATTAGCTTGTAAATAACTTAAACCAACTCGATAACTAAAGGAGTTAGATAAATCATCAGCAAAACTTATGCGTAGCCCCGTGCTATGAATGGCATTTGCCTGTAAATCTAATAAATACTCTTTACCCACAGGTAAATCTTTTTTATTCGCAACTAACCAATAAAACTCAGCAGTTTGCTTATCAAACTTCAAGCTATAATCATAACGTTGTAATAAGCCAATTGCCCAATGTTGATATTGCACTCCAGCTTCAAGCCAATTTGCAGTCCATTGTCGTTCTCCCGATTCAAAATTATCTCCCTTCCAACTATCAAAGGCAGATCTAATTGACACAGTTTCACTATAAGAAAAAGAGTCAATAATTAAATAGGGCTTAATAGAAAACTCTTCGGAATCATTATTAGCATAGCTATGTGTGGCAAAAAACAAAGCCTTAAAAAAATGAGTGGCAATAGCCACCCATTAGTCATATTAAACTTCATCTTAGAACAATGTCTCAAAGGTACCATCGGTATAACGCACTAAAATAAGCCCGTTATCTGTTTCTGAAATAGTAGCGATTTGATTTTCACCAACAAATACATCTCCAGAAAGCACATCAATTTCGCCTGTGGTTTCAGTTAAGTTAACAGTCATTTCAACACCATCTGCATTTGATAAACTTAGTGTTGCTAATACTTCATCAGCATCAAAATCCTCAGAATCAAGCGTTAATGTAAAGCTTTGACCATCTGAGCTCACCACAATACTTGCATCACCTCCGTTTAACTCTGTACGACTAATAGTTGCTACGATATTGGTACGCAGCAAGTTCAGGTAAGTCAGCAGTAGCCATTAAAGTCAGAGTGCCTTGTACAAAGTTATCGGCAGATTCAAAGTCAGAGAAGCGAACATTAACACCTGCGTTAAAATAGCCATCACTATTCTCATAATGTAACCAATCAAGGTTTGTGCTTTCAGCGTTATCCGTATTCATATCGTCAAAAGCTGTCATTGCGGCACTTCCTAAGTCCGGTAAATCTTCGGAAATCTCCGTTGTGATCCAACCAAGATCTTGAGTATTATAATGAACAGTATAAACATCATCATAATCATTATAGTCGATATTAAAATATGTCTCGGAATCTAAAGCCACATTTGTGTAAGTGTTTACGATAGCTAAATCAGAACTAGTTAAACTATAGTTATTATAATCTGAACTATAATAGGCACTTGAGTCATAATCTAAGTAACCAAAGGTATCAAATGAGGTTGCATTATCAATAGTTAACATTGCACCAGCAGTAAATGAGCCTTTGGTAGCACTATTAAAGGTACCATTGACATCTATTTTTTGTAAGCTAAGAGGCATATCAGCAGAAGATGAATCCGTTAAAGCTATTAACGAGATTTCTGCTTCCCCCATAAAGCTAGCACCATGAGACATAATGCTAAAATCACCAACGAAACTAGCGCTACTCACTTTATCTTCTAATCCATCATTATCGCCATCTTCCGATGTATCTAAGGTCACTGTTTCAGAAGCCGTCAGTGTTAGACTAACATCAGTTAACGTTAGCGACGTATCATCATTACCTATATCCCCCGTTACTTTAATTTGTACACTATTACTAGTGATCGCATTTAATAAACCATCTGTAATACTAAGATCGCTTTCAGTTAAGTTAGTAGCCAGTTTTAAATCATCAATATCAACATCTTGCTCACCCGTTAAAGATCCATTTAAGGTAATAGAAATGCCTGTCGTATCAGAGTTTAATACAGCAGTCATACTGCCAATTGATTGCTCATCATCATCAATAATTGGAATATTATAGGTTGCAGTTGGTTGATCTGATTCTAATAGGGCAATAATATCGATATCTAAGCCATCAAGATGAGTAATACTTTGATCAATTGCTTCACCCAGTAGCTCTCCCATAACAGCTGTGTCTTGGTCTAAGACAGTAGCAACGGCATCAGCATCTATATTCAAAGCATCAAGTGGCTCTTCAAAATCTGTTGCGATTGTTTCAATAAAGGTTCTTGCACTGGTTAGTAATGCTTTACCTTTTTCTATGTCACTGGCATCTGCTGTTGAAGATGGCTCTGGGTTATAGACACCATCTACCAAATCTCCTTCAACCACCGAAACAATAGTTTGTACATCTTGAATGCTATCGCTTAGGGCATTTTTAATTGCTTCATTACTAGCAACATTGGTTAATGCATTTCCAACAGCGGTGGTTATATCTGTAATTTTTACTGAATCAGTATCATCAAATTGTCCATCACTAAATGAAGAGGCTAATTTTTCAAGGTTATCGCTTATATTTTGTTGAATGCTATTACCCGTGGCTGATTCTTTTACTAATAAATCAGCGAGCCCTGCATTAAATAATGCTAGCTTTTTAGATGCTTCAGAAGCACTTGCTAAAGAGGTAGCAGAGGTAATATCTACTATTGGGCTTCCCATAATATCAACACCAACAATCTGCCCAACCTCGTTAATAGCGCTATTAACAGAAGTCGCATCAATCACACTATTTTGTAATGCACGAGCAGTAGCCATATGTGTTAAAGGCGTAATTTGTACACTCACAGCTTCTGCACCCGTTGCTGGTTGAACAATCGCATCAAGCGAAAAACCTTCACTCAAAGAAACATCACTACCAAAGGCTTGACCTGTACCACATCCGTCTGTCGCGTCACATTTCATGGTTGTATTGGTGCCAGCAGTGATAGTTAATTTAACCACCCCACCTTGATATGCATCCGTTAGCTCTAGATTATATTGGCCATTTTCGTCTGTTAATGCGGTACCAACAATACCGAGAGAAGTACCTGTAGAAGAAAGCTCTGTTGCGGTCACGATACCCGACTGAATAATACCTTTTACAGCCGTACCAGAGAGGGTCACACTATTGGTTGTAGGAACTAGGAGTTGTACCGCCATCATCGCTTGAACCACAACCGCTGAGAGCACCTAATGAAGTAATAATAGCTAACGCAATTAATGTTTTTTGCATAATAAAGTCCTTTATATTTAAGCATGATTAAAAAACTACACAGTAACTAGAAAAAAATAAGGGTTAAAAGAGGGTTAAAGACTGTTAAAAACAAAATATAGCGCAGATAAAAAATGACACAAAAATAATGTGCTAGTAATTTATATAAATCAGATCTACAACACCTTTTTATGATAATAATAAGATGCTTCTTTTATAAGAAAATAATAAATTAGCTATGCCTAATACTTATTAGTATTAGGCATAGCTAATTGTTACGATTGAATAAATATTAATTGTTTATTTCTGAAGTAATATACTTGGCTTTATTAAGAATAAAATAGGCGTGTAAAAGCTAAGAGTATATTTAGCCTAATAATAAAAGAACTAAAAGATGCTCAGGAGAAATGTTACCTGCTATATATGATTAAATATGGAGTTCATTGGTATAAATAAAAATTTAACGTCTTTTCAAAAATGATAAGAAATATTGCTTACGGAGTAATAATAACAAAATACAAATTCCTAAATAAATCGAAGCTTCAAATAAACCTGATTTAACTGACCAGTAATAATGAATGGTAGAAAATAATACAGCCCAGTAAACAAAGCGATGCAGGGTTAGCCAATTTTTTTCATGGCCTTTCTAATTGAGTTAATGGAAGTAATGCTAAGTAACAGTAATATTACCCAGGCTATCGCCCCTAAACTTAAATATGGACGTTTAACCACTTCTTCAAAGAATAATAAAAACTTCCATTGTAGATCTAACCAAATAAACACTAATAAATGTAAACACACCCAAAAAAGCTATACAAGCCAAGTAAACGCCTGATTCTTATTAATAAGGGTTGTTTAAACTGTTTAATAACGGGTGTTACTAATAATGTTAATAATAGAAAATTTAAAGATGTCTTGCCCAAAAAGTGCGTCAATTCTTTAACGGGATCAGCCCCTAACAGGTTTTGATCAACAAGATAAGCGAGCCAAATTAATGTGGCTAATGCACACAAATGAATCACTACTTTTAAATAAAAAACGCCTCTGACTGATATCTTCATTAATAATTTCTTTTTAAATCTAAATTCTTATACAGATGTGCAACTTCATCACCATACCCATTAAACATCAAGGTATCTTTACGTACCTGTGCAAAAACATTTCCTTCACCAATAAAGCGCTCTGATGCTTGACTCCAACGTGGATGATCAACCTCTGGGTTAACATTGGCATAAAAGCCATATTCAGAATGGGCAATTTTTTTCCAAGTATTAACTGGCTCTTTATCAGTTAAGGTAATACGTACAATTGACTTGATACTTTTAAATCCATACTTCCATGGCACAACTAAACGAATAGGAGCACCATTTTGAGGTGCTAAAGTTTTACCGTACAAACCAACAGAAAGTAATGTTAAAGGATTCATAGCTTCATCAATACGCAAGGCTTCGACATAAGGATAATCAATGCCCCCCAATGCGTCTTGATGCTTGGCCACGCATTTGCTCTTCATCATGTATTGTTTCAAAACGCACGTATTTTGCATCAGACTTGGGAGAAACAGACTTGAGCAATGATGCTAAAGTAAAACCTAACCAAGGAATATTCATTGACCATGCTTCAACACAGCGCATACGATAGAATCTTTCTTCGATATCAAAGCGTTTTAATAAATCTTCATAATTAAGGGTAATAGGATTATCAACTAAGCCGTCAATGGTCAATGACCAAGGGTTAACTTTAAATTGCTGAGCATGGTTCGAAAGGGTCTGACTTACTTGTGCCAAATTCGTAAAAATTATTATACTGTAATATTTTATTTTCAGGTGTGAGTGGTTTTAAAGACTGATAAAGAGGGTTTTTAGTATGAACTAAATCATCTCTAACAAACATATCTTTAGTATTGTCAGGTTCATCAGAGCCACCAGAAAGACCGTCAAAGAAGCCTGCTTGCGCACTTGGTATAAAGGGAATTGAAGCAATGCCTACCCCAATTTTTTTCAAAAAAGTACGACGATTAGTGTAGTTAGTTTCACTAGTAAGTTGTGACTCTTTAATAGCGGATTGTGCAGTATTTTTAATTAACATAAAAACTCCCTTTATTCGATTCTGTATAATAGTAGACCGAATAAAGGGAAATAAATTTCAATTAATTATTAATTTGCCTGTTATTTTAATAACGAAGTTAACCGAAGAGAACTTTGACCACTTGCCCAGTATTTTCTTTCAAAGGGGGTAATCGCTTGTTCTGACTGATAAATTTCCACAACAGAAGTTTGCTCAGCCAAGGTTAAAGCTCTTTCAAATTCTTTAATATAAAGGTGCCAATTACTACGCAATTCCAACTTCCCGCCTAATGCAATTAACGCAGGAAAAACAGCGCTACCATGCCATCGGCGTTGCAGATGCTTCGATTTTGGCCAAGGGTTAGGATACAACAAATAATGGTGTGAGAGCTTCCAATTTGCTTCAACGGCTAAACGCCAAAAATCATTCAAATTTACCTGTAATAAACGGTAATTATCAATTGCTTCAAAACTGTGTTTTCCAAGTCGATCTGCAGATTTATCCATCCCTAAAACAATTGCCTCAGGGTGTGCCTTAGCAATATGGTAGGTACTCTCTCCCACTCCGCAACAGGAATCAAAAATAATAGGTTTTCCTTGCTCGCTCAACCCACTTTTCAATTTCCTTAAAAGCCTCATAGGTATGTTGCTGATAAGGTTTTTTAAAAGAGTGTTTAAGATGCTTTAGCACGACTTCGTCTAATTGCTCATGTAAGCCTTCTTGATTACTACTGATAATACGTGAATTACCTGACTCAATCATGAACGGATCCCTATTCCTTTACTTAATAGGATAGCAACCAAAGAATATAAAGCGATAATGAATAAGCCAATCACAGTAAATGACCAAACTAAAGAAACATCTGCAATACCTAGGAAACCATACCGAAAGGCATTAATCATATAAAAAACTGGATTAAAATGTGAAACTGCTTGCCAAAAGTCTGGTAATAAATTGATCGAGTAAAAAACGCCACCTAAATAAGTTAATGGTGTTAAAACAAAGGTAGGAATAATACTTATGTCATCGAAGGTTTTAGCAAAAATAGCATTGAGTAATCCACCAATTGAAAAAAGAATGGATGTACACAATACACTTAATATTAAAATAAATATGTTGAATATATGCAAATCAACAAACAACAAGGAAACACAAGTCACCATCAAACCAACCATTAAGCCTCTCGTAACACCGCCTCCAACATAACCCCATAAAATAATATAGTTAGGTACAGGTGCGACTAATAACTCTTCTACGTTACGTTGGAACTTCGCACTAAAAAAGAAGAAGCAACATTTGAGTAGGAATTAGTGATCACAGACATCATGATTAATCCTGGCACGATAAAAGACATATAATCGAAGCCATTCATTTCACCGATACGAGAGCCGATTAAATTACCAAAAATGACAAAATACAAACTCATAGTAATAACAGGAGGTACTAAAGTTTGTATCCAAATACGCAAAAAACGATTCGTTTCTTTACGCCAAATACTCTTGAGTGCAACTAAATAATGAGCTTTAAGCATTTCTCTCCCTTTTTCAACTAACTCGATAAACAACTCTTCTAAACGATTAGATTTGTTTCTCATGCTATTCACGCGAACTCCCATAGACGTTAGTTCAGAAAACACCTTGTTTAAAGACTGAGATTTATCAAGTTCAATTTCTAAGGTAACTTCATCAATTTGTTTAATTGAAAAAAGATCACTGCTTGGCAAATGATTTGACGGATCAACATCTAAAATAAAAGTTTCAGTTGTTAACCTTGATAATAAAGACTTCATCGTTGTATTTTCAACCAAGTTACCTTTATCAATAATGCCTATATTTCGACATAACATTTCCGCTTCTTCCAGATAATGCGTAGTTAAAATAATAGTTACCCCTTGCTTATTAATCTGTTGTAAGAACTCCCACATCGAGCGACGAACTTCAATGTCCACACCTGCTGTTGGCTCATCTAAAATAAGTAAACGAGGCTCATGCATCAAAGCACGAGCAATCATCAAACGTCGCTTCATGCCGCCAGAAAGTTCTCTAGAAGGCTGATTTCTTTTTCCCATAAGTCTAATTTTTTTAAATACTTTTCGGCTCTTTCAAGGGCTTGGTTGCGTTTGATGCCATAGTAACCTGCTTGATTAACTAAAATCTGCAAAGGAGGTTCAAACTGATTAAAATTAAACTCCTGGGGTACAAGACCTATTTGCGCCTTAGCTTCTTCGAGTTGGCTATCAATATCAAAGCCAAACACAGAAACACTACCAGATGTTTTATTAACAAGAGATGAGATGATACCAATAGTGGTAGATTTTCCTGCTCCATTAGGGCCAAGCAAAGCGTAAAAATCCCCTTCTTTAACTTGTAAGGAAATATTTTTTACCGCTTCAACACCGCCTTTATAGACTTTTTTAATATTTTTTAAATCGATTGCATACATAAACTTCAACCTTAATCAGTAAAACTCACATAACCAATATAAGGCAAATTACGATAGAACTGTGCGTAATCAATGCCATAACCAACTACAAATTTGTCTTCAATTGAAAAACCAATCCAATCAACTTCAACATCAGCTTCTCTTCTTGAGGGTTTAGTAAGCAAAGTACAGATTGCAAAGGATTTTGGATCTCGAATGAGTAACATTTTTTTAATTTTAGTTAAGGTATGACCCGTATCTATAATATCTTCTACTATTAACACATCACGACCATGAATTTCCTCATCGAGTTCCTTCAATATTTTCACATCACCCGAACTATCCGTTCCACTTCCATAACTTGAAGTTGCCATAAAATCTAATACAACAGGAACAGTTAACAAACGTGCTAAATCAGCTAGAAAAATAGCAGATCCTCTTAATAAGCCAATAAGTACGACACATTCGCTATCTTTATAACGCTCATTAATTTCGTTAGCCATTTCTTGAATTCTAGTCTGAATTTCCTGCTCTGAAATCATGGTCGTTATCGTGTGGTTTGGGTTCATAAAAACTCCGATTAAACAAATAAACGAGTATTATAACATTAAAGCGAGTACTTAAAGATGCAAAAACTTATGCAAATCTAATATATTTCTTAACGCAAAAAAGAGTACCCTGCTACTGCATAGGTCATAGCTCCTCAAGCCCTAAAACGAAAAAATCCCTGCTGACAAAGTCAACAGGGATTGTTCGGATATTTGAGGATTAGCTAGCTTGGCGATGGAAAGTCGTCGCAGAGCTCCTCCGCTCATGAACCATCGCTGTCGCGATATTCGCCCTACTATCACATGTTTTGATTCTGCCTACGGCAGGCTCTTAACCTTCCCCATGTGTGAGTAGGTCACTAAATCGTAGAATTAAAAAAACCCAGTAAGAAAAGACCTACTGGGTTTATTTAATTGGGCGCTTGGCGATGACCTACTCTCACATGGGGAAACCCCACACTACCATCGGCGCGACTGCGTTTCACTTCTGAGTTCGGAATGGGATCAGGTGGGACCACAGTGCTATTGTCGCCAAGCAAAAACTTAATTAAGAAAGCTGTTTTTTGTTCTTTTTATAATCTGCAATGTCGTAAAATATGTTTATCACAAACGTATTTTTGTTGATGAACTATCATCATCTCTTGGAACAATCTCAAACACTTAAAATGCTTAGAGTTTGTATGGTTAAGCCTCACGGGTAATTAGTACAAGTTAGCTCAATACGTTACCGCACTTACACACCTTGCCTATCAACGTTGTAGTCTCCAACGGCCCTTTAGGGAACTTAAAGTTCCAGTGAGAACTCATCTTGAGGCTCGCTTCCCGCTTAGATGCTTTCAGCGGTTATCGATTCCGAACGTAGCTACCGGGCAATGCCATTGGCATGACAACCCGAACACCAGCGGTTCGTCCACTCCGGTCCTCTCGTACTAGGAGCGGCTCCTCTCAATTCTCAAACGCCCACGGCAGATAGGGACCGAACTGTCTCACGACGTTCTAAACCCAGCTCGCGTACCACTTTAAATGGCGAACAGCCATACCCTTGGGACCGACTTCAGCCCCAGGATGTGATGAGCCGACATCGAGGTGCCAAACACCGCCGTCGATATGAACTCTTGGGCGGTATCAGCCTGTTATCCCCGGAGTACCTTTTATCCGTTGAGCGATGGCCCTTCCATTCAGAACCACCGGATCACTATGACCTACTTTCGTACCTGCTCGACGTGTCTGTCTCGCAGTTAAGCTGGCTTATACCATTGTACTAACCTCACGATGTCCGACCGTGATTAGCCAACCTTCGTACTCCTCCGTTACGCTTTGGGAGGAGACCGCCCCAGTCAAACTACCCACCAAACAGTGTCCCAAACCCCGATTCAGGGGCCATGGTTAGAACTCAAAACATACAAGGGTGGTATTTCAAGGTTGGCTCCAACAAATCTAGCGACCTGTCTTCAATGCCTCCCACCTATCCTACACATGTAGGCTCTAAGTTCACTGCTAAGCTGTAGTAAAGGTTCACGGGGTCTTTCCGTCTAGCCGCGGGTACACAGCATCTTCACTGCGATTTCAACTTCACTGAGTCTCGGGTAGAGACAGCATGGCCATCATTACGCCATTCGTGCAGGTCGGAACTTACCCGACAAGGAATTTCGCTACCTTAGGACCGTTATAGTTACGGCCGCCGTTTACCGGGGCTTCGATCAAGAGCTTCGACAAAAGTCTAACCCCATCAATTAACCTTCCGGCACCGGGCAGGCGTCACACCGTATACGTCATCTTGCGATTTAGCACAGTGCTGTGTTTTTAATAAACAGTTGCGACCATCTGGTATCTTCGGCCTCTAACAGCTTAAAGAGCAAGTCTCATCACCGTCAAAGGCGTACCTTCTCCCGAAGTTACGGTACCATTTTGCCTAGTTCCTTTACCCGAGTTCTCTCAAGCGCCTTGGTATTCTCTACCTGACCACCTGTGTCGGTTTGGGGTACGATCCTTTATTATCTGAAGCTTAGAGACTTTTCCTGGAAGTATGGCATCGATGACTTCAGCACCTTAGTGCCTCGACATCGTGTCTCAGTATATAGTCACCCGGATTTACCTAAGTCACCTACCTACACACTTGAACCTGGACAACCATCGCCAGGCCCACCTAGCCTTCTCCGTCCTCCCATCGCAATAATAAAGGGTACGGGAATATTAACCCGTTTCCCATCGACTACGCCTTTCGGCCTCGCCTTAGGGGTCGACTCACCCTGCCCCGATTAACGTTGGACAGGAACCCTTGGTCTTCCGGCGGGGAGGTTTTTCACCTCCCTTATCGTTACTCATGTCAACATTCGCACTTCTGATACCTCCAGGATGGTTTACACCTTTCCCTTCGACGGCTTACAGAACGCTCCTCTACCACGCGTATAAATACGCGTCCGCAGACTTCGGTGATATGTTTAGCCCCGTTAAATCTTCCGCGCAGACCGACTCGACTAGTGAGCTATTACGCTTTCTTTAAATGATGGTCGCTTCTAAGCCAACATCCTAGCTGTCTAAGCCTTTCCACATCGTTTCCCACTTAACATATACTTTGGGACCTTAGCTGGCGGTCTGGGTTGTTTCCCTTTCCACGACGGACGTTAGCACCCGCCGTGTGTCTCCCATGATTGCACTTGTTGGTATTCGGAGTTTGCATAGGGTTGGTAAGTCGGGATGACCCCCTAGCCTAAACAGTGCTCTACCCCCAACAGTGATACATGAGGCGCTACCTAAATAGCTTTCGAGGAGAACCAGCTATCTCTTGGTTTGATTGGCCTTTCACCCCCAGCCACAAGTCATCCCCTAATTTTTCAACATTAGTGGGTTCGGTCCTCCAGTTGATGTTACTCAACCTTCAACCTGCTCATGGCTAGATCACCAAGTTTCGGGTCTAATCCCAGCAACTATTCGCCCAGTTAAGACTCGGTTTCCCTACGGCTCCCCTAAATGGTTAACCTTGCTACTGAAATTAAGTCGTTGACCCATTATACAAAAGGTACGCAGTCACCGAACTAAGTCGGCTCCTACTGCTTGTACGTACACGGTTTCAGGTTCTATTTCACTCCCCTCACAGGGGTTCTTTTCGCCTTTCCCTCACGGTACTGGTTCACTATCGGTCAATTAGGAGTATTTAGCCTTGGAGGATGGTCCCCCCATATTCAGTCAGGATTTCTCGTGTCCCGACCTACTCGTTTTCACTAAGTAGAAGTTTTTGTGTACAGGACTATCACCTTGTACCGTTGCACTTTCCAGAGCATTCCACTAACTTTTATCTAGCTTAAGGGCTGGCCCGATTTCGCTCGCCGCTACTTTCGGGATCTCGGTTGATTTCTTTTCCTAAGGGTACTTAGATGTTTCAGTTCCCTCGTTCGCTTCCATATGCTATGTATTGACATACAGATGACACTAAGTGCCGGGTTGCCCCATTCGGAGATTCCAGGATATAACGCTTGTTATCAACTCCCCTGGACTTATCGCAGATTACCACGTCCTTCATCGCCTCTAATTGCCTAGGCATCCACCGTGCACGCTTATTCACTTAACCATACAAATTCTAAGAATTTTAAAATACTTATTGTTTGTAGGTTGTTTCCAAGACGCTTGCGATCCTCATATTTTACTATGAAAAACACTTACGTTTTTCGTGCACCGAGAATGAACGTTGTTTTGTTCATTCAGGATACGTACAAACTGTAAATCACTTACGTGAATTACAGCTGTTTTTTATTTTGCTTGATTACAATTACTAAAACCTAAGTTTTAATAATTGAGAACAATTTACATTTCATAAATAAAACGTAAAATTTCGTTTATATTTACCACACCAATCAACACTAAAGTGTCATTTTTTTGTGCGATAAATAAGAACTTTATCAGCTTTCCTAATTGTTAAAGAGCAGTGTTAAAAAACACTTTATAAGCATTAAACTTTAATGTTTATAAAGTATCTTTCTGACCATCAAGAGAAGTTGGTATCCCCAAGGGGATTTGAACCCCTGTTACCGCCGTGAAAGGGCGGTGTCCTAGGCCTCTAGACGATGGGGACATAAGACTTCTTCTGCGCTTTATCATTCTAATCAAACAATCTGTGTGGGCACTAATAGCAGTTTCTTTACGTAAGGAGGTGATCCAGCCCCAGGTTCCCCTAGGGCTACCTTGTTACGACTTCACCCCAGTCATGAACCACACCGTGGTCATCGCCATCCCGAAGGTTAAGCTAATGACTTCTGGTGCGACCCACTCCCATGGTGTGACGGGCGGTGTGTACAAGGCCCGGGAACGTATTCACCGTGGCATTCTGATCCACGATTACTAGCGATTCCAACTTCACGGAGTCGAGTTGCAGACTCCGATCCGGACTACGACAAACTTTATGAGATTCGCATACCCTCGCAGGTTAGCAACCCTTTGTATTTGCCATTGTAGCACGTGTGTAGCCCATCCCGTAAGGGCCATGATGACTTGACGTCGTCCCCACCTTCCTCCGGTTTATCACCGGCAGTCTCCCTAAAGTTCCCGGCATAACCCGCTGGCAAGTAAGGATAAGGGTTGCGCTCGTTGCGGGACTTAACCCAACATTTCACAACACGAGCTGACGACAGCCATGCAAAGACCTGTCTCAGAGTTCCCGAAGGCACTCATCAATCTCTTGGTGATTCTCTGGATGTCAAGGGATGGTAAGGTTCTTCGCGTTGCATCGAATTAAACCACATGCTCCACCGCTTGTGCGGGCCCCCGTCAATTCATTTGAGTTTTAACCTTGCGTACCGTACTCCCCAGGCGGTCTATTTAATGCGTTAGCTTTGAAACCCACGGCATATAGCCACAAACTTCTAATAGACATCGTTTACTGCGTGGACTACCGGGGTATCTAATCCCGTTTGCTCCCCACGCCTTCGCGCCTCAGTGTCAGTTACTGTCCAGGTGGCCGCCTTCGCCACTGGTATTCCTTCAGATCTCTACGCATTTCACCGCTACACCTGAAATTCTACCACCCTCTACAAAACTCTAGTTAACCAGTTTCAAATGCCGTTCCCAGGTTGAGCCCGGGGCTTTCACATCTGACTTAATTAACCACCTACGCGCGCTTTACGCCCAGTAATTCCGATTAACGCTCGCACCCTCCGTATTACCGCGTACCGCTGGCACGGAGTTAGCCGGTGCTTCTTCTGTGGGTAACGTCACAGATATCAGTTATTAACTAATACCCTTTCCTCCCCACTGAAAGTGCTTTACAACCCGAAAGCCTTCTTCACACACGCGGCATGGCCGCATCAGGGTTTCCCCCATTGTGCAATATTCCCCACTGTCGCCTCCCGTAGGAGTCTGGACCGTGTCTCAGTTCCAGTGTGGCTGGTCATCCTCTAAGACCAACTAGGGATCGTTGCCTTGGTAAGCCATTACCTTACCAACTAGCTAATCCCACTTGGGCCACTCTTTACGCGCAAGGCCCGAAGGTCCCCTGCTTTGGTCCGAAGACATTATGCGGTATTAGCAGTCGTTTCCAACTGTTGTCCCCCACGTAAAGGCATGTTCCCAAGCATTACTCACCCGTCCGCCACTCGTCATCTTCTAGCAAGCTAGAAATGTTACCGTTCGACTTGCATGTGTTAAGCCTGCCGCCAGCGTTCAATCTGAGCCATGATCAAACTCTTCAATTTAAAGTTTAATGTGGTTGTTTTCTTCGAAGAAGAATGCAACCTGACTCAATATTACTGACTAAAACTATGTACCGAAGTACAATGTTATTCTGAATTAATGAATTAATTCGTGTGTCATTGATATTGATTCTTTTTGTCCCGAAGGACTATTTTGAAATCTACTATCAATGCTCACACAGATTGTTTGATTAAATTGTTAAAGAGCGTGCCTTTCGGCGAGGTGCGTATAATACGCTAACCTTGAACCTTGTCAACATTTTATTTTAAATAAATTTAAAAGTAAAAGTTCTTGCAAACTCAGTGAGCTTGCTGGCTCCAGACGATTAAAAACTTACGTCAGTCGTTGTCTGTGGATGCGCATTATAGGGATTGAGATCACATTGGCAAGCTTTTATTGTGCTTTATTTCAGAAAAACGTTTAAGTGATCAATTAACCAACAAAGCGCTTCTTTTTGACACAAATTTTTGCAGAATTTATATTAAAAAGTAAAAAAGGAGCCTTAGCTCCTTTTTATTATACTTATTAAAGCGTGTTTTTATTTTTTGTATAAACACAAATAAGCAGTTTGAACACTCACTTTAACATCAAAACTTGAATTAGCTTCTACTTCAAAGGTTTCACCTGCATTATATGTTTTCCATTCAGTTGTATTAATAAGTCTAACAGTTAAGCTACCGCTAACTACTGTCATATATTCATAAGCACTAGTACCAAATGTGTATTCACCCACTTCCATTACACCAACGGTTGCTGGCAATGTTTCACTTTGGAATGCGATTGATTTAACGTTACCATCGAAATATTCATTTGCTTCAAAACTCATTTTAATACCTTCTTATCTCATTTATTGGTGAATCATTGCGCACAGAGTATGGCGAAGCTATACCTAAAACTCAACCCTCAAATTCAGATTGCAAGGTTTCTATCTGTTCTTGAGCATCCATCCAAAGCATTTCAGCTTCCTCAAGTTGGTCTTTTACTTCACCTTGCTCCTTTAATAAGCTGGTTAGTTTATTTTTATTCTCATGCTCATATAGATCAGAATTACTTAATAAGGTTTCGATTTCAGTTAAACGTAAAGAATAACTATCCATCAACTTTTCTGAACTAGCTAATTGTTTTTTAAAAGGTGTTAATTTTTTACGAAATTCAGCTTCCAAGCCTTTTTTGATCCTTTCTATTAACACTAATAGAGCTCGTTTTATCATCCTTTTGCTCTGATTGTTTCTCAATACGTTGTTGGTCTGCTAGCCACTGGTGATAATCATCAAGATCACCAACAAAAGGTTCTACCTTTTTATCATGTACTAGATATAAATCATCAGTTGTTGTTCTTAATAAATGCCTATCATGGGAAACAACCACCATAGCGCCTTCAAATGCTTGTAAAGCAACGGTTAATGCATGGCGCATTTCGAGATCAAGGTGATTGGTAGGTTCATCTAGTAATAATAAGTTAGGTTTTGCCACACTAATAACGCCAACACAAGGCGAGCCTTCTCTCCACCAGAAAATGGTGCAACAACATCAAAAGCTTTATCCCCTTGAAAACCAAAACTACCAAGGAAGCTACGCAACCCAAGTTCTTTTTCATCGGGGGCAATGCGTGCTAAATGTTGTATTGGAGACTCATCCAACCTTAAAAACTCTAATTGGTGCTGTGCAAAATAACCAATTTTAGCGTTACTGTTAATTTCTATTTTTCCTGACTTGGGCTTAAGTTGGTCAGAAAGTAATTTAATAAGCGTTGATTTACCCGCCCCATTTCTACCTAACAAGCCAATGCGACTACCTGGTACTAAATTTAACTTAATTTGATCAAGGATCAACAAGTCATCATACCCAGCACTTACTTTTTCAAGTGTTAACAGTGGCATTGGTAACGCTTCAGGTTCACGGAACGAGAAGCTAAATTGGTTATCAAGATGAGCAGGTAGCAATTGCTCCATTTTTTCTAATGCTTTAATACGGCTTTGTGCTTGTTTAGCTTTATTGGCTTTATAACGAAAACGATCAATATAACTTTGCATGTGCGCCATTTGCGCCTGCTGTTTTTCATAGGAAGATTGCTGTTGCATTAATTTTTCAGATCGTTGTCTTTCAAAACTAGTATAATTACCCGTGTATTCGAATAATTTATTTTGTTCAATATGAATAATTTTGTCGACAATGCTATCGATAAAATCCCTATCATGAGAAATTAATATCAATGTTCCTTGGTATTGGCGTAACCACTTTTCAAGCCAAATAACAGCATCTAAATCTAAGTGATTGGTTGGTTCGTCTAATAGAAGTAGATCTGAAGGGCAAAGCAGTGCCTGTGCGAGGTTTAAACGCATTCGCCAACCACCTGAAAAGTCACTAACCGCACGACCTTGTGCTTGTTCATTAAAACCTAAACCCGCGAGTAATTCAGCCGCACGTGACTCAATAGTGTAACCGCCGGCATTATCAAGCTGTATATGCATTTCAGCTATTTTGGTGCCATCATCCTGAGCTTCGGCCTGTTTTAGTTTATCTTGTAACTGTCGAAAATGGCGATCACCATCAATAACATATTGCAGAGCATTTTTATCAAGTGCCGGAGTTTCCTGCGCAACACTGGCTAACTGCCAATGATGAGGAATAGTTAGGTCTCCTGCATCTACCTGAGTTTCTTGTTTTAATAGAGTAAAAAAACTCGACTTACCACAACCATTGGCTCCAACTAGCCCAACTTTTTGTTTGGGATTGATTGTTGCACTCGCATCTTTTAATAATGCGTTACCGCCACGGATAAATTCGATATTTGTTGCAACAATCATAAATAGCTTTCTCTGTAATATTGGATGGGGGATAATACCCAATTTTATAAAGTTGAGCCATAGCTACTGGTAATGAAAATTTATTAGATTACCATAACGCTATTATTGCAAGGATAGACAAAATGAGCTTATCTAAAAATAGAAAACGTTTTATAGCCGGTGCCAGTTGCCCGCAGTGCAACGAACTTGACACTGTTGCTTTGACATTGGAAAATGGTGTAGAAACATTAATATGTGTGTCCTGTGGTTTTTCACAAACACAAACACCAACACAAGCAACAGCGACCACACGCCAATTTGAACAAATGATTGGTGTATTTGATCCTGCGGAACATAACGAGAAATAATATGAAAATTGAAAATGATGTAGTAGTTTCAATCCACTTTGGTGTTGCTGAAGTAGATGGTAACGCACTAGACAGTACTGAAAATGGTGCTCCACTTGATTACATTCAAGGAGCAGGCTACCTAGTACCAGGCTTGGAAGCAGAATTAGCTGGTAAAGAAGTCGGCGACAAATTTGATATAAAGCTTGAAGCAAAAGATGCTTACGGCGAATTTCAAGAAGCATTAGTTCAACAAGTACCACGCAACCTTTTCGAAGGTGTTGATACGATTGAAGTGGGTATGTCTTTCCAAGCAGATACAGACCAAGGCCCACGTACTGTAGAAGTAACTGAAGTCACTGATGAATTAGTAAGTATCGATGCAAACCACCCATTAGCTGGCATGGCATTGCAATTTATTGGTGAAGTCGTTGCAGTGCGTGAAGCAACTCAAGATGAGCTAGCGCATGGTCACGTTCATCAACATGGCAGTAGTCGCGGAAGCCACTCACATTCAGAAGAGTCCGATCATGAATGTTGTGGCGGAGATAAAAGCAAGCATTCAGAAGGCGATAGCTGTTGTGGCGGAGATGGTCATGAAGAGAAAGAAACTCAAAAAGAAGCAAAAGAAGACTGTTGTGGCGGTTGTCACTAAATAGTTATTTAAATAGCTGTTATTAAATAAAAATTGCATCACTTGATGCAATTTTTATATTGCTTTATATTGCATAGTCAATGGTTGGATCTGCTATAGGTGTCACTGCACGGTTATATTTTTCCTGAATGACAGTAAGGGATAATTTAAAATCAGTCATTATCTCTAATGTTTTACTTTCATACTCTTCTTTATTGTTGCCACTTCTTTTCGCAAAAAGTTTAATCTACGCTGTTTGGCTCTAGATTGATGCTCACTGGTATTATTACTTTGTTGCTCATTTTCATCCTGTAAAAGTGTTTTCGATTGCGATGAATATTGTGGATTTTTTTCTCCCTCTCTTAATTTCGCATAGGAAGCAACCACCTCTGTTTTTGGAATAACAGGTTTAATTAAATTTTCTTGTTGCAACGCTTCCGTTGCTGGATGAAAAGGGACAGCAATCGCAGTGGGTAAAGCCGCATTAATATTCGCCATAAAACGTTACACAGAGGTATCAATTAAAGTACCCACCATTTCATCGGCAGTACTTATCACATTAACTGACGCTTTAGCCTGTAATTCTGCCACTTTCATATTAATCACTTCTTCTGTGATAGAGACCGGTTTAACTTCTGCAGAAGATCCGCCCTGCGAAACAGATTGTTCGCTAACAGAGTTATTGTTTGTTAAACCAGCATTAGCGACTCTGTCACTAGCAACACTGAGCTGATTTGATGCACTTTGGTAGCCAGCAAGGCCAGAGCTAAATGCAGAAGAAATATTCATAAATCCCCCTTGCTAAAAATGAATAATAATTTAAGTATGGCACTATATTAACATAAACAAAGCTATTTGATTAAATTTTAGCCACAAATAAACGCAATAACACGCTTACAAAATAGCTCGCTTTCACTAATAAAGAGAGAATGTGATGAATTTTCAAATAATTGCGTCTCAATGTTAGGTACTAAAGCTTGCATATTCAGTTTCGTTTGCAAGGGAACTAACGTATCAAATTGACCAAAAAGTGATAAACAAGGGCAGGATAAGTCAGCAAAAGACGAGCGTAAGTCTGAATCTGATAGTAATTCAAGGCCTGCCACTAATGCTTCTTGATCAGCCTCTCTTGTACCCTGCAATAGCTTTTTCAAAAGTGCTGTATCTTTTCTGGCAGTTAAATTCCCCATCGCCTGCAAACCAATAAAACGCGTTAAGGTTTTTTGTGGATTTTTTTGCAAACCTAATAGAAAGTTTTTAAAGACTGATTTATCAACTCCCTGCCAAGTATCTTCGCCGACAAATTTAATAGAACCAGGCGACTTGAATTAGTCTATTGACGCGCTGAGGATAATTTATCGATGCATAGGTGGCAATTAAACCACCCAGTGACCAACCGCACCAAGTCGCAGAATCGGGCACAACCTTTAAAATAGCTTCAGTGATTGACTCTAATGAATACTCATCTAATGTTGCACTGTTGCCAAATCCAGGTAGGTCAACAATATACAGGGTAAAATGTTGACTAAGCTGTTCAACAACAGGTTGCCAAACTGCAGAGTTAACTCCCCATCCATGCAATAAAACCAGTGCTTCGCCCTGCCCAACCAATTTACAATGAACATGTTGCTCTTTATTCAAAATATAACACTCACTTTTATTATTAATCTATTTATTTGTTATAATTATTTTTTGTTTTTAAGGTAGTTAAACTGATGTTTCATTTGATCAAACAACAGAGTAAGCAAATTATTGAGCATTTATTACCAGCTCAATGTTTAGTTTGTGCCTTAACTAGCAATAATAAACTGATCTGCTTACATTGTGAAAAAAACATCCTTAGCCAACGTCAATACTGTTTTAATTGTGCTCTACCACTTAATAACAGTGCTGATTATTGTGGTGATTGCCTACAAAAGGATTATATATTTGATCACATTCATGCATTAGGGGATTACACAAAGCCCCTTTCAATACTTATTAAACAACTTAAGTACCAGAAAAGTTTAATTTCCGGCGAGTTATTAGCTGAATTATTACTAAAATCTGTTTTAAATCGTTATTCAAAGCAACAATTATCAGAATACGATTATTTACTCGCTACTCCACTACACTCCAAAAAATTAAGACTTAGAGGTTTTAACCAAACTCAAATTATTGCTGACAGTTTACACAAAAGCTTAAATATTCCTTTATTAGAAAATGCAATTATACGCGACAAACAAACCACCGCACAGGAAGGATTATCAGTTACTAAAAGAAGAAAAAATCTGGCTAATGCCTTTAAGCTTAAGCAAAGCTCAACACAGGAAATAGCAGGTAAAAACATTATTATAATAGATGATGTAGTAACAACAGGAGCAACAATGAACAGCCTTTGTAAATATTTAAAAAAGCAAGGCGCCAATAAGTTAACTATTTTTTGTATCAGTCGCACTGCACTTAATAAAGAAATATAAAATCAACTATCTTGCTTGCGATGGCAAAGTGAATACTATTTTCCACTATTTGTATATTCCTCTTTATTTACATTTCTCTTCTTACGATTGATTGATACAATACCCAAGTAAACAACTCAAGATTAAACAGAGGTAGAGTAATGATTGAAATCACTCCAAGTGCCGAAGCACACTTTAGAAAATTGTTAGAGCCACAAAAAGAAGGGACAAGTATTCGTGTATTCGTAATTAACCCTGGCACTCCTAAAGCGGAGTGTGGTGTTTCTTACTGTCCTCCCGAGGCAGTTGAAAGTACAGATACACGTTTAAATTACGATGGTTTTGATGCCTTAGTTGACGAAATCAGTATTCCATTTCTTGAAGAAGCATTTATTGATTTAGTAGAAGAAGAGACAGGTACGCAACTGACATTAAAAGCACCTAACGCTAAAATGCGTAAAGTAAAAGATGATGCTCCTCTTATTGAACGTGTCGAGTATGTTATTCAAGTACAAATAAACCCACAGCTTGCGAGTCATGGTGGTTTTATCAAACTGATTGAATTAACAGAAGATAACGTTGCAGTGATAGAATTTGGTGGTGGTTGTAATGGTTGTTCTCAAGTTGACTTAACACTAAAGGATGGCATCGAAAAAGAACTACTAGCAGAGTTTTCCGATGAACTTAATGCTGTTCGTGACATTACAGAACATCAAAGCGGTGACCATTCATTCTATAAATAATGAATAGTCATTGAATTGAACAAAGACAAAAGAGAAGCCTAGCTTCTCTTTTGCTTTTAAGCCGATAGTAAATACTCAATAAAAACAATAAAGCAACCGCAAACAATGCATGTTCAGCCAATGATAAAAATAATATCACACAGGTGACTGAGGCTAATATTGCTAAACCTTGATTAATACCTATTAATAGTTTTACTCCCGCTAATGCACCAGCTAAATAAATTAAAATGAATAACCCGTTTGCATAAGCAATTAAGCCTTCTAAATCTAACCCTGAATAATGGTAAGCCACTAACATCAGCATAGTCAGAAGTATTGCCGTTAATAATCCGTAATAAGGAACGTTATAGACATTAATACGAGCAAAAATAGGCGCGATTTGTTGCTGTTTTGCCATGCTTGATAATAAACGAGAAAAGCCCACAAAATACAGGCTGACAGAAATATAACAGGTGAGAAACCCTGCAAAAGAGACAATGGTATAACCATGTTGACCAAGACTTAACTTCACCAAGTTTATGACTGAATTTAAATTTTCTGTTTCATTTCCATAATAATGCATTTGCAATAAACTCAAACTAATTAAGCTGTACACAATCAAAGTGATGACTATTCCGATAATAATTGTTAAAGGAAAGTCTCGGTGCGGGTTCTTAAAATCATTGGCTAAATGGGCTATCGCCTCAATGCCTAAGAAACACCAAAGAATATAAGTCGCACTCAATGCCAGTTTAGATACCTGGAATTCTGTACTAGGAAGGTGAAAAGGCTGTGTAATTTGACTATTTAGCGAAACAAATACTAAGCAACTAACAATACACACACTTAAGATGGTTTGAATAATGGCCGCTGTTTTCAAGCCAAAGACATTAAACAGCATTAATAAAAACAGCATTAATATTGCACACAAAAATAAGCTTTGCGCAGACGCTTGCTCAATAACCCCAATCGCGGTTAATCCATTTACTAAAAAATTTGAAGCCGTAACAACAATTACCGGTGCGCCTAGTGCAACAACCCATATAAATAACCAACTAACAATACGCGCGACTTTATCGCCAAAAGCAACTTGAACAAAATATGCCGTTCCACCTGCATGAGGGTGCTTCTTTCCAAGGGCGGCAAAGGTAAATACAATAGGAAGAATCAGTAAGCCCATAATAAGCCAAGCAAATAATGACCATTCATTAGCAACCGATGCAAACAATTGCTGGAATAATAAAAACACCTGATCCTAATAATGCTGAAACCAGCATACCAACACCATGTGTGACTGAAATTGTTTGATTAGTGGTAGACAAATTTATTCCTATCAAAAACTATTTATTAAAAAAATGAAAGGTCTTAAAATAAAGACCTTTGCAACTGTAATTTCGGCTAAGAAACAAGAGAAATAACAATTATTTTTCTTATTTTGTGCTTAACCTCAAATAACACGAGCATTTTAGACGCAAATCAAGTAGAATGCGCCACCCTCGTAATGCGATCAAAGTTTGATCCTTACGAAATCTCCAGATAAAACCTACTATGCGCAATTATGTTTTTCATAACACGCGAGAATTATTAAATCGTTTCAACTACTTGAGCGATTGAGGTGAAGTAGGCATATGCTGGATTGACGCGTTTTTGCATTGTTCAAACGCAGAATTTATACGAAATCATGAGGCCTCTATGTCAGAGTCAAACACACCAGAAAACACAATTACTTTTAACGATTTAAACTTACCTGAAGCAATTACTAAAGTTGTTGCAGAAATGGGCTACGAAGCTCCTTCTCCAATTCAGGCACAGACTATTCCCCTTCTATTAAAGGGTCAAGATGTTTTAGGTTTAGCACAAACAGGTACAGGTAAAACAGGTGCCTTTGCATTACCTTTATTAGCAAATATTGATTTATCAATCAGAAAACCTCAGGTATTGGTATTAGCACCAACACGTGAATTAGCGATCCAAGTTTCAGAAGCATTTCAAAGTTACTCGCGTCATTTAAAGGGCTTTCATGTAATGCCTATTTATGGTGGCCAGAGCTACAATATTCAATTCAAACAATTGAATCGTGGACCACAAGTTGTTGTTGGTACGCCTGGGCGTATTATGGATCATCTAAAACGTAAAACTTTAGATCTATCAGGATTAACAGCCTTGGTATTAGATGAAGCCGATGAAATGTTACGTATGGGATTCATTGATGATGTTGAAACTATCATGCAAGATATGCCTGAAAAACATCAAACTGCACTTTTCTCTGCGACAATGCCGGATCAAATTAAACGCATTACTAAGCGTTACATGAATAATCCAACAGAAGTTAAGATAAAAGCAAAAACATCAACTGTTGAAAACATTGAACAAAAATGTTGGATCGTGCGTGGTGTTAATAAGCTTGATGCATTAACACGTATGTTAGAAACGGAAGAGTTTGACGGTGCGATCATTTTTGCACGTACTAAAACAGCAACAGTTGAGTTAGCAGAACGTTTAGAAGCTCGCGGTTACCGTAGTGCAAGCATTAAACGGTGATATGAATCAGCAAACTCGTGAACGTACTATTGCACGCATCAAATCAGGTAGCCTTGATATCTTAGTCGCGACGGACGTTGCTGCACGTGGTCTTGATGTTGAACGTTTAAGCTTAGTGGTTAACTATGATATCCCAACGGATACAGAATCTTATGTTCACCGTATCGGGCGTACGGGTCGTGCTGGTCGTAAAGGTAAAGCAATTTTATTTGCAAAGACCACGTGAACGTCGCTTATTAAAAGCAATTGAACGTGCAACTCGTCAAGAAATTACTATTATGGATCTACCATCACGTGATGAAGTAACTAAAACACGTATCGATAGTTTCCAAACACAATTATTCTCAATCTGTGAAAGTGAAGATTTAACTTTCTACCGTTCACTGTTTGAGCAAATTGAAAACAATACTGATATTGATGATTTAGATTTAGCAGTACGCACTACTTTTCCTTGCGCAAAAAGATAAGCCTTTACAGCCTGTTGAAGAAAAGTTTGTTGAACCTCGTTCACACGACCGTGGTTTTGACCGTGGTGATAGAAATGATCGTGGACCTCGTGGTCGTCGTGACAGAAATGACCGTGGACCTCGTGGTGAAAGAAATGAACGCGGTGGTGACAAACCTCGTGGACGTGGACGCCCAACAGATGTTGAATTAGAAACATACCGCTTAGAAGTGGGCCGTGCACACGGTGTTCAAGTTAAAAACATCGTTGGCGCAATTGCCAATGAAGCTGATATCAATAGTCGTTTTATTGGTGATATCAAATTAAATGACGAATTCTCAACTATTGAGTTACCTAAAGGTATGCCAGAGAAAACCATGAAACATCTTGAAGGTGTTTATGTGTGTAAGCGTCAATTGAAAATTAAGAAAGACTAGAAAGCTGGAAAATCTAGCCTAAATGAAAAAGGGTGCTTCACAAGCACCCTTTTTTATATCAGTAAAAAATAGAGCAAAATATTCAACCTTTCAGCTATATAACCTTTCCGCCTTAAAGCATTACATTCTTACAAGCATTCCAGCCCTAAAGCCTTTCCGCCTTATAGCCTTATAGCCTTTTCTCTATTTCTTTTTAACTGGTCGCTTCCAATTATTCAAATGACGTTGCTTAGCACGTGAAATCGCTAATGTATTCTCTGGCACATCTGTCACCACCGTTGTTCCTGCACCTGTTGTTGCACCATTACCGATAGTAACTGGTGCGATTAGCTGACAATCCGAGCCTACAAATACATCGTCGCCGATGGTTGTCTGGAATTTATTTGCACCATCATAGTTACAGGTGATCACACCAGCGCCAACATTGACACGTTCCCCAATGACACTATCGCCTAAATAAGTTAAATGGCCACACTTAGTACCATTACCTAAAGTTGATTTTTTAACCTCGACAAAGTTACCAATATGCACTTCTTTTTTAAGCTCAGTTTGTGGACGAATACGCGCGAAAGGACCAATAGTAGAAGCTTCTCCAATAATGCTCCCCTCAATAATTGAGTTAGCTTGAATAACAACATCATCAGCAATATCACAATCAATTAGAATACAGTTAGCACCAACTACGACGCCATCGCCTAATGTTACTTTACCTTTGATGATCACATTAATATCGATATCAACGTCTAAACCGCAAGTTAATTCGCCACGTAAATCAAAGCGTGCAGGGTCTCGTAACATCACACCACTTAATAATAACTTTTCAGCCTCTTGTAATTGATATGCTCGTTCTAACGTTGCCAGTTGCAAACGGTTATTCACCCCTTCTACTTCAACTGTACTTGACGGATTAACCGCCTCAATTAATTTTCCCTCTTGATGTGCCATACCGATAATATCAGTTAAGTAATATTCGCCAGCGACATTATCATTCGATAAAGCAGGCAACCAACGTTGTAAATCAGTCGCACTTGCAACTAAAATCCCGGTATTCACTTCTTTAATGGCACGCTGACTTTCAGTTGCATCTTTTTGTTCTACAATTGCTGTAATCTTTCCATCAACGCGTTCAATACGGCCGTAACCTGTTGGCTCATCAAGATGTACGGTTAATAACCCAATACCGCCCTGTGGTTGAGCATCAATAAGTCGTTGCAGGGTTTGTGGCGTAAGCAGTGGTACATCACCATAAACAATCAGTATTTTTTCATCGTCTTTAAAATGGGGCAATGCCATTTGCATCGCATGGCCTGTTCCTAATTGTTCAGTTTGTTCTATCCAATTAAGCTGGCTGTCGGAAATATTCTGTTGCATTTGATCACCACCATGACCATAAATTAAATGAATATTTTCAGCACCGACACCTTTAACAGAATCGATAACATGTTGCACCATAGGTTTATCTGCAATTTTATGTAGTACTTTGGGAAGACGAGAACACATACGTGTTCCTTTACCAGCCGCCAGAATAACAACACTTAAAGCCATAATATTAATTCCGTATAATTTAAAGATTAAAATCTCATTCTAACCAAATTAATAAGCGCCGCGAATAATAAAATAATATTTATCTCTTTTTATTATTAATTATTTGACCGTTTAACGTTAAGATAAGCACTTATTCATTTTAATAATAGGTTTAGTGTCATGAAACAAGAAATATTAAAAGAGATGCGTGTCTTGGCCAATATTGATATCGCGACTGAAATTCAAACTCGTATCGACTTCATTATAGACACATTACAAAGTGCGCATTGCCAGACTTTAGTATTAGGTATCAGTGGTGGCGTTGATTCAAGTACTGCTGGGCGTTTATGTCAACTAGCAGTAGAGCAATTAAATTCATCATTGGAAGAGGATAAATACCAGTTTATTGCCGTGCGTTTACCCTATGCCGTTCAAAAAGATGAAGATGAAGCCCAGCTAGCACTGCAATTTATACAACCTTCACAGCAAGTGACAGTGAATGTACAAGCTGGTGCGGATGGAATTCACAGTAGCACCCTAGCAGGGTTAGAAGAAAGTGGTATCAAACTCCCAGAAAATACTAACCTTGATTTTATTAAAGGTAATGTCAAAGCACGTATGCGTATGATTGCCCAATATGAAATTGCCGGACTAACAGGCGGTTTAGTGGTAGGTACAGATCACAGCGCAGAAAATATCACTGGCTTTTATACCAAGCATGGCGATGGTGCCTGTGATTTAGCACCTTTATTTGGCTTAAGTAAACGCCAAGTACGCGCATTGGCTAAACAACTTGGTGCTCCGGCACTATTAGTAGAAAAAGCCCCTACTGCCGACCTAGAAGAAAATAAACCACAACTAGCTGATGAAGTTGCACTTGGGATGACCTACGATCAAATAGATGATTTCCTGGAAGGAAAACCTGTTGATCAAGAAATTGAAGATAAGTTAATTGCAATTTATCTACGTACTCAACATAAACGTCAGCCTATCCCAACAATTTACGACTAAAAGATATTTTATATCAATAAGTTAAAATAATAACAAATAGCCTAAAAGAAAAACCAAACACTTTCTTTCAGGCTATTTTTAAAAAACAAAAGCAAGCGCTTTCAAAGTATCGGTAAGAAAATATAAAGTAACTCTTCTAATACATATCATTTCCATATTTCTTATCAAAAAACACGCCGAGATTAAAAACCCCATTAATAATTGATTTAAAATGAAAAAAATATAATCCATGAACCGTTAATATAGAACAAAGTGATCAATGCACGATTTATGAACTAAGTGGATTGCAGTCCATAAACTTATAAAATAACATAACAAAAAGTAAGCGCTTTCATTTGATAAGTAGTTTTAATAATCACTCCAATTAAAGCAACTTATTATGACTATTTAAGAGGTGACTATGAACTTCAACTTAAAACACATTGATAACTCAATTGACAAAAAAGTACCCCCAAAAAACAAAGAGTGGCCTACTTAGTACCAGCCCTATTATTGTTTAGTAGCTCACTTCAAGCAGGCTGGGAAGTACAGTGGATTGATAAATTTGAGGAAGTAGTGTTAATTGGGATAACTGGACTGCCCAGACGGAGGCCAATTATAACAATGAAGTTCAGTGTTATACCGATGATGATAGCTCTTCAGAAAAAAACTACGATGTATCCGATGGCACTTTAAAAATTATTGCTCGTAAAGGAAGTAACTATTGTTCAACGCTTAATAGTCAAAAAAGCTGGACTTCAGGTCGCCTTAACAGCAAAGACAAACAAGAGTTTTTATATGGTCGAATCGAATCTCGGATCCGTTTTCTTGATTTAGAAGGTGGTACTTGGCCAGCATTCTGGATGTTAGAAAACCGTATAAACCAACAGCCCGTTAAGGGGGATGATGATACATCCTACTGGCCAAATGAAGGTGCCAGTGAAATCGATGTATGGGAATGGTTTTCTAACGACCCTGATAGCTATATTACCAATTTTTTCACAGGAGAAAGTAACTGTGGTGGTCTCGCTTATTATCAATACCCTAATGGTGTTGTAGATGTAACAGACTGGCATCGATATGCAATGGAATGGGATGAGGATCAAATTGATTTTTATGTTGTTGATGAAAGTGATCAACAGACATTAGTTGTCAGTCAGGATATGCGTAATTGTGACCGTTATGAAGAACCTATGTTTGTATTACTCAATGTTGCAATGGGTGGCATGTTAGGTGGTGACATTGATTCGAGTTTAGAAATGGCAACCATGGAAATTGATTACGTCGCTCATTGTACCGCGAGTACTGCAACTGATGCGGCTTACTGTGGAGAAGATACAGACACAACGACCGATAGCACCACAGACACACAAACAGACATCACCACCGAGACAGGCTTTACTGGCATAAGCAACTCAAGTGGAGGGAGCATGAACAGCTTCATTTTAATGGCATTAGGTTTATTAGGATTATTTAGATCCTCAATAGCAAAACTAAGCCGACGCAATAAAAACAAATCTACCCGTTAATTCATTTCCTTCACTCCATAATCAAAATAGTTAGCTGGAGCGATGACTGGTTATGGGGTGTTTTTTCACTTTACTGGAAACACTATGAAACTTTATCAAACCGCAAAAGACACTCAACTTGCCCTCAGCTTATCTGAATTACCTAGCATGCAAGAGGATTATCAAACCTTAGACACTACGGTTTACACTGATGCTGGCGAACCACATAGAATTTATATGGATTCAAACAAAACATTCCAAGAATGGGAAGGTTTTGGAGGTGCATTTACCGAATCAGCAGCTGGATGTACTTAATCGAATGAGCCCTGAAAAACAGAAAATAATGATGGAGGCCTATTTCCACCCAAGTAAAGGGATCGGTTATAACTTTTGTCGTACACATATTAATAGCTGTGATTTTTCCTTAGAGAATTGGGCATGTTGTGAAACTGAAGATGAACAATTAACTGATTTTAACCTCAATCGTGATAAACAACAGATCATCCCAATGATCGAATGGGCAAAACAAATATCAGAACAAGAGATCACCCTTTTCTCGTCACCTTGGAGTCCACCAGCTTGGATGAAAAGTAATGGAGAAATGAATAATGGTGGAAAATTAAAAGATCAATACCGCCAATCTTGGGCGCTTTATTACTGTAAATACATTAAAGCAATGCAGGAAGAAGGTATTACTATTTCAGCATTGACGATTCAAAATGAGCCAGTCTGCGAAACAGGTTTGGGATTCTTGTATTTATAGTGCAGAGGAAGAGCGTGATTTTGTGCGTGATTACTTAGGGCCAACTTTACATGAGCAGGGGTTACAACATATTAAACTAGTCTGTTGGGATCATAACCGCGCTGAAGCCTACGATCGTGCACAGAAGATGTTTGATGACAAACTCGCCTCTCAATATGTTTATGGTATTGGTATTCATTGGTATATGGGTGATAACTACCAGAATTTAAAACTGATTAATGATGTTTATCCGGATAAAAAAATCTGGTTCACAGAGGGTCGCCAAGAAAACGGGCCTCATCTTGGCGATTGGAATGTTGGTGAGCGTTATGCTCACTCTATGATCAACGATATTAATCATAATACCTCTGCATGGTGCGACTGGAATCTTTTCCTTGATGAAACCGGCGGTCCTAATCATGTTAATAATTTATGTAGTGCTCCGATTATTGCCGATACGGTGAATGATGAAGTGATTATCAACCCCTCTTATTATTACTTTGGGCATTTCTCAAAGTTCATTGAAAAAGGCGCAAAACGTATTGCCGTGTGCACTACAACCGATAACATCGAAGCCACGGGCTTTATTAATCCTAATGGTGAAAAAGTGATCATCGTTTGTAATAATTCCGAGAATCACTTAACTTATGCGTTGCATAACATAGATAAAGGTTGTTATATCAGCATGCTACCAAGGTCTATCCAGACTATTATTGTTTAGTTAATTATTTAATTAGTAAGCGATGACCTTTATTAGTAAAGGTCATCAACAATTAAGTTAGGGTATTAATTACCTCGCTTTTGGGGCAGAAACAGTTTTCATTAATCCTTCAACATTGCCATCAAAACTCTTTGTAAATGTAGCAACAGATCCTCGTGTTAATCCTAAACTATTTAATTTATTTACCTTATCCCAAACAACATATTTAGCATTACCTTCAATATCAATTAAACCAAAGTGCTTTTCTGAATCACCTGGGTTATAAGTATCGCCCTTCCAAGGCTCATCAAAGGCTTGAAAGAAAAACATTGATGCACCAAACTCCTTCGACCATGCTTGCATTGCCTCATAATAAGCCTTTTGCTTATATTCATCAGCGGCTCTAGATTGCAGATCATCTCCTTCGCTATCATCACCATAGTTAACATTTGCAACAGAGGCCCAGCCTGTTTCACCGATATGAATTTGTTTTTCAATGCCCAAACCTAACATATATTGTTGCGTTGCGAGCGTCTGTGTTAACGCCTCAACTTTGGATCTCTGCATAGCAAGATCTACTTTTTGTTGTATCGAAAAGTGGGCTTCTTCGCTTGGTACAGACCAGAAAGTATCGTGATAAAAGGTGTCGTGAAAAGGGTAAATATGCACAGAGATATAATCTACAGTCGCAATAAGTGCCTTTAAATCTTCATTGATATAGTCACCACCTTCTCCCTCACTGCCCCAGGAAGCATGATTATCAGAGCTGGTGATCCATAAATCCTTGGCAAGTTCTCCTTGTTCTTTAAGGGCTTGCAAGGTATTAACATGTTTAAGAATGATGCCAGGCACCACGTAATAAGGCGCCCAATGCACCATAGCTTCATTACCAACCGCTATCACTTTAATAATCTCTGAGTACTCTTTGGCAAGCTTGATACCCATCGCCATTTCTAATGCATTTTTAGGGTTTTCTTGATCATGGATGACTTCTTTATCCGTAAATGAATTTAAACCATCAATCCAAATACCTAACATCACATACATTTCAAAGGACTCACCAGTGGCTTGAGCCTCTTCATTTAATTGCCTAATGGCTTCTAATAAATTTTCAGTATTACTTTTACCATCATTACCAATATAATTTTGCGTGTTATAGGTTCTTAATACCTTAAAGCCCATCGCAAACAATATTTTCATATCTTCTTTTTGCTCTTCGACCGTTGGCACATTTTCACCTGATTCACGTATTTGACAACGCCAAGCGCCATAAGAAATAGCGAAATAATTTGGGTTTCCAAGCAGGACATCACCATTTTTAGCTTTAGGATAATAACCTGTCGGCGAAGGTTGAGGGGTAAGAGAAACTTCTTTATTGAGGGGAATATCTTTGTTACTTATTTGATTCATTGTGAATTTCCTAGCAATTACAGCAGATCTTTAAACATAAAAAAGCCACCTTTAAAAATTAATTTAAAAATGGCTTTGTTGTAATACCGATATCAATCGATTTGATTAGCGATTAATAGAAGTAGATATTATCCAGGTAAATGGTTGCACCTTCTTGGCCTTCAAACTTCATATAATGTGCACTTTCTAGGTTTGCATTAGGATAACTTGAAAGCGGAATATCAATACTCTGCCAGCTACCTTGAGTTGCATCTACAACATAAGGTGTTTCAGTGCCTGATCCAAATACATAGACATCAAAGGATGTTGCATTAGGTGTCCAGTAATCAAGGTGAATGTAAGATTTTTCTGATAAATCGATATCTGAGAATCCAACACCTTGTTTATCCAATGTTGCTAGTTTGTAAGTATTATTACCTTCGATATCAACTTCCGATGCAACCGCAGTTGATCCCCAACCTACATAGAGGTTAACACCACTTATAGCGGTATAATCATCACTGAAGAATGACAACACATCTGCAGACAGACATACTTGGTGTCGGCGCACTTTCTGTTGGACTCGCGACTTCGGTAGCTTGCTCGGTTTCATTGAAAGTAATGTTATCAAAGTAAGAAACAGTTTCTGTTGCTCTGGTTGTAAAATCAGGGAAGACAACAAAGTTAGTGAATGCATCGCCATCTGGGTTATTTGATTTGCTTGAAAAATCAAATGTCAGCTCTTCCCACTCATTTATCTTGGTATTACTAACTTTAATTTCACCTTCAGACCAACCACTTGCTGTCGCAAGCTTAATGCCAACATCACTAATAACCTCTTTATAAACCATTATTTTGATACTGTTATTAGTAGAATCTAAAGTAAATGGCGTATATTCAAAGGTTTGTGTACCAGCCCATGGCTGACCATCAACACGTGCGGTAAATTTAGCAACCGTTGCTGAAGTGTTAATACCACTACTATCCGGATTAGTGACAAACTCTAAAGTTGGGTTATCAGTGGTTCTCAAAGGTATCCCATGGTAGTTGTTCTCCTTCGAAATCTGTCGCAAGGGCCGCAACATCAACTGAGCTACTTGTATCATCAGAATCACTGCTATCATCTGAGCCCTCTGTTCCACCAGAAACTTCATCACCAGTAAAGCTAATATTATCAAAGTAGATAATCGCTTCCTGTGATCTTGCCGTATCACTGTCTAAGTGAAGTGAAAACCCATCAATATCGATTTGAAGTTCACCAAGACCGATACTGTCTGAGAAATCAAAAGTTAACTCTTCCCATTCATTAATTTTGGTGTTTTCTGTTCCGACAAAGCCAGATGTTGCCCAGCCATCCCCCATGAATTTTGTTAGCTTAAAATACACAGGGCTAATGCTGTTTTTATAAACCCACATTTTAACCGTGCTATTCGTTGCATCTAAAGTAAATGGCGTAATAGATTCAGTACCAACAGCGCCCCATTCACTTGCATCAATTGCATTAGTGCTTAACGCAACAGTTGCCGATGTATTACCTGTTGTATCAGGATTGCTTACAAACTGAAGTTTTGCAGTATCACTAGTCGTCCAGCTTAATTGCTCACCTTCAAAGTCAATAACGTCAGTGACACTTGTGATGGCAGTTCCACCTGAAGTACCAGGTTCAGTATCATCGATCACCGCACCATCCGCATAGAAAGCTAAGTTATCAACTTGATAAACGGCCCCTTCACCACTTCCCCATTGTGGAAATAGCATTACATTGTTGATTGCACTGAGGTCTAAACCAGCATTCGCTAAATCAGATAGATTGAAGCTGAAATGTTGCCATGTGCCTACTTCAAAGGCAGTATGCTCTGTATTACCACTAAATAGGTCAACGCCATCCCCAGAGGTATTTCCTGCATCACCTTCAATTTTAAAGTACCAAGTACTAGTACCGACAGGTAATGTAACAGCTTTGAGGTCGAACTCTAATGTGCCAGTATCAGCGTAAGCATCAATAGAAATTACCGCACCAACACCATCCACAGGTCTATGACCAGCAACAGCTCCTTGGCTACCAATAGTAAATTCAGTGACGTTATCATAAGTTACATCAGCATCTACAATCACCTGTGAAGAAGAATCATTTTCTATCCATGATTCCCAATCAGATTGTCCATCGGAAATGATATAAACCGCTTCATCAGTATCACGAGGACCTGAGACTGTATCAGTTCCCGAATCGTTTCCTGTGTCAGAGTCTGTATCTGTTCCTGAATCACTTCCTGTATCAGAGCCAGTATCTGTTCCAGTATCAGTACCTGTGTCTGTATCAGTGTCGGTTTCAGAATCTGTATCACTATCTGTTCCTGAATCCGAACCACTGTCCGTGCCTGAATCAGTTCCACTATCTGTTCCTGAATCAGTTCCCGAACCTGTACCGCTATCTGTTCCTGAACCTGTGCCACTGTCCGTTCCTGAATCAGTACCACTATCTGTTCCTGAATCAGTATCTATATCAACAAGCGATAAATCCGCGATATAGAATTTAGACACACCTGCAGTACCCGTTTTAGCAAATACAGTAATAAATTCAATCGACGATAAATCATAATTACTAAGATCAACTTCGACATCCTGCCAGCCTGTATTCGAATCACTTACTGATAATGGAATATCCGCAGACTCTGTGCCATTAGTAGAAATTTTTACAAAGTAGCCATCTGTATAACCACCTGAGGTCGCTAGTTTAATTTTTAATTTATCGAAGTCACTGAAATCACCACTAAAACTGTCACTAAACGCAAGTACTGTTCCCCAACTGCCAGCAGAAGTCACAGACCAAGCAGGTAATCCATCAAATTCACTATCAGAATCAATAACACTTCCCGTACTCCACTCACCAATAACGGTACTGTCATTAATTTCACTGTCCGTACCCTCAGAAGAAATCAATACATATTCTTGGCTATAGGTTTCAGCTGTTGTATCAGAACTCTCGTCTGCTGTAGATAAAAATAAATCAGCAACATAAATCTTAGAAACACCTGCAGTGCCTGTCTTAGCAAAAACGGTAATATATTCGATTGAAGATAAATCGTAGTTGCTTAGATCTACTACGACATCTTGCCAACCACTGGTACTATCACTAACTGATAATGCAATATCGCCAGATTCTTGGCCATTACTCGATATTTTAATAAAGTAACCGTCAGAATATCCACCTGAGGTTGCTATTTTTAGCTGTAATTGATCGAAGGCACTAAAATCTCCTTCAAAACCGCCAGTAAAAGCCAATACGGTTCCCCAGCTACCCGCAGAGGTAACCGACCAAGCAGATAAACCATCGAATTCACTTGCTGAATCTATAACACTCCCCGTGCTCCACTCGCCAATAACAGTACTTTCATTGATTTCACTATCTGCACCCGTAGATGAAATCAAAACATAATTTTCTGAGCTTGTATCACTTTCAGTATCAGTTTCTTCATCACTACCTGTATCTGTCTCAGTATTACTATCAGAAGCCTCTTCGCTTTCTACTTCTGAAAGAGATAAGTCGGCAATATAAATTTTAGACTCATCGGCAGTACCGGTTTTGGCGAAGACAGTAATATATTCAATCGAAGAAAGATCCAGCCCTAGTGCCTCAAGATCAACTTCTACATCTTGCCAACCTGTTTCAGCATCATCGACATCTAATGCAATATCGGCTGTTTCTACACCACCCGCCGACATTTTTATGTAATAACCATCACCCGAAATACCCGAATAACCACCTGTCGTTGCTATTTTTAGTTTTAATTTATTGTATTTACTAAAGTCACCAGAGAAACCATCGCTAAAAGCTAATACCGTTCCCCAACTACCTGCCGATGTTACCGTCCAAGCAGAAAGGCCTTCATAGGTACCAGAACCGATAACACTGCCTGTGCTCCATTCTCCTATGACCATACTTTCGGTAATTTCACTTTCCGCACCAATAGAAGAAATCAAGATGTATTCACTAACGGTTGTTTCTACCGCTTCGACTGAGACATCAATATCAACATTGCCCGCAATACTATCTGCATCAAATGCTTCACCACCTTCGTTTTCTACTTCAATAGCGAGCATCAACTTGTTGTGTAATGCTTTCAAGGTTAGCAATCACGGCAACCATGATGGCAGAGCTTAAAGCATTGGTGCTATAACTGTCATTTTCAGAGTCAGACATTTGTTCAGCGACAATGCTTGCAACGACCTGAGCAACTTTATGTAATTTAGCAAAGGCGACTTTATTTTCATCTGAACTGCTATCATCACTCGCGCCGGCAATATAATCTGAATCTAAAGATAAGGTTGTTCCAATTAGCTCTTGAATTGCTTTCTCTGCAATGGCTAAAGTGCTTCCATTTTTTTCAATTTCATTTTGGACCATACTGGTTAATGGGCTAACAAATGTGTATCCGGCAGGCGCACTCAGAGTGTAGGGTGTTAACGCTTTTTCAGGGTAATCTTCATCAATTGTTGTTTCTGTGACTTCAACCAACAAAGGAATTGAATCAATCTGAGTTTGTGTTGCATCGATAGTGAAAGCACCGCCATCAGTTGTCGTGGCAACAGGCTCGCCATCATCGCAGACTTTATTATTATTAAGATCAAGACAAACTGTTGCTCCCGTTAAATAACCATCGGCAAGCATTACCCGATAGAGCAACACTTGTGCTATCTGTTGAGTCTGTTGTCGTTGTTGTATTTGAAAGCGGATCATCTCCACAACCTGCAAGTGCCAATGCACTGGCTAACATCACATTAGCGAGCTTAAATTCTTTAGTTAATTTCATTTCTGAATCCTTTCCAGATTATTGTCGTATCACTTTGATTTAAAGTGATTATTTATATAAATCACAGGGAAATCATGCTTTTTTCTTGAATATCGACAAGGATTATAACGATTGAAATGCAAATTAAAGTGAGACTGATCACCAAAGTAAGCGCTTTCATAACGACAGATCACATAATAAACATAAAGGTTAAAAATAAGTTAAATAAAAACTTGACTACAACGGCTCAATTAAAGGCGGTGTCTTTTATGTTACTTCAGTACTAAAAGGTACTAGGAAAGAATTAAATATAATTATCCCCTTCTTAAAATAAATGTTAAATATGATTTATATCAACAACTTAACACCAAAACAAAAAGATAACTTTTATTAATGAAAGACACTAAGCATTTGATTAAATGTATAAATCTTTAATGCCTAACAGAGTTTTAATAATAATCAGTAATCACTTTTAAAACATACATTAAACAAAAAACGAGCTAATACTTGTTAATATGCATACAAAATTTAATTAAAATTAGGGAAGCGCTTACTAAAAATATTTTAAAAAACACTAAAAACAGCAAACCATTGTGAAGTGTCTCGCAAATAAATAGACAGATAACAACTAAGTTGCTAGTTATATTTCAACCTAATTTATTTAATGATATAAAAGAAAGCGCTTTCAAATAACTACTTAAGGATATTGAATAATGAAACAAATACCGTATGTAAAGACCTCATTATCTGCTGTTGCATTAGCAGTCACATTAGCAGGTTGTGCATCTAATGGTGACGGAGGTAATGCAGAGGAAGCCCTTCTAAAAACCTCTGGTGCGCCAGCGCTACAATTAACAGCAGATCCGATTACGCCAAGTGATAAATGGCAATTAATTTGGAGTGATGAATTTGATGGTGACGAAATTAACAAACGTAAATGGAGCCATGAAGAAAACTGCTGGGGAGGCGGTAACAACGAACAGCAATGTTACACAGACAGAGCCAGTAACTCCTTTGTAAAAGATGGAAAATTACATATCGTTGCAAAAAAAGGACGCTTTACTGGTCCTGACAATGTTGATGGCAATACAAAAAGCACCACTAGTCTGCCTTATACATCTGCTCGACTACGCACTATGAATAAAGGTGATTGGAAATACGGTCGATTTGATATTCGAGCAAAATTACCAACAGGTCAAGGTACTTGGCCAGCTATTTGGATGTTACCTACTGATTACGTATTTGGAGGTTGGGCGACGTCAGGTGAAATAGATATTATGGAAGCCGTTAACTTAAAAGCTCAATCTACAGAAACAGGCGCTGTTTTAGGTGAAGAGGAATCGAGAGTTTTTGGGACACTACACTATGGTAAAGCATGGCCAGATAATGTGCATAGTGGTCAAGCGACACATTTACCGGGTAACGTAAACCCTGGTGATGATTTCCATACTTATAGTATTGAATGGGAAGAAGGTGAGATCCGCTGGTATATAGATAATATTCATTACGCAACTCAAAGACAAGATGGTTGGTATAGCCAATATAAACAAGATGGTAACCTTGTTAGTGGTGGAGAAGGCGCGCCTTTTAATCAAAAATTCCACCTATTGTTAAATCTTGCTGTTGGTGGAAACTGGGCGACCAAAGCAAATGAAGGTGGCATTGATAAATCAGCTTTTCCACAAACAATGGCAGTTGATTATGTAAGAGTTTACCGATGCTCAGCAGATCGTTGGAAAGGTAAAGGCTGTGCTTCTATTTCCGATCAAGCTAAGCTCGTAGAGGGTATTAGTGAGCCAGAAATTGTACCTGATGATCCAAATTTCGGTAAAGGACCTTTATTCGAAGTATATAAAGACTCTTTATCTAGCAACATTGCCTTTGCTGAATATGATCCCGATGGTGCTGTTGAACAGCAAGAAGTAGAAGAAGCAGGTACGCGGTAAAGTATGGGAAATAACCAAAACCGGCGATGGTGGTAATGTTTATTTACGTGCACAAAGAAGCAACCTTTCACATTGGATGGATAACGGTCAATTGGTCTTTGACTTAAAAGTAGAAAGTAAAAAAAGTGGTACAGAGTTATTAGTTAAAATGGATAGTGGCTGGCCAAATGCCAGTGATATTTCCGTGCAACAACCAGCAGAAGGTACTTGGGGCGAAGTGCGTATTAACGTTGCAGAACTGATTGGAAATGGTAACCGATATGCTTCCGGCAAAGCTGATATCAGTGAGATCGGTAATGTGTTAGTGGTTGAACCTTTAGGGCCGATGACCTTAAAAATGGATAATATTCGCTTTGAATATGCGAAATAAAATCTAATACTTCTATTATCTAACAATTACTCAATAATTACTCAATAAGTAAAAAGGGGCTGAATTCAGAAATAATTCAGCCCTTTTTTTACCTAAAAATTCTCTTTATTTTTATCTCTTTCCACCTATTTTCAATAGTGAAACTGGTGATTAAAGAGTCTTAAGGAGTTCTTAAATGACAAAGTTACCCTTGATCGTATTAACTTCATAAGCCCCTAACTTTATTTTAAACTTCTCCAATTAGATTTTACATAACCAACAGAGAGCAAAATTAAGGTGAAAAAAAGGAGCAAAGCTCCTTTTTATTTGTTAAAAGAAAATACTTAATTATTGATTACAACTGATTGCATCCTTTGCTTTATCAATCGCATTAGGAACAAAGCGTATCTCACCTAAATCAAAGTCCACTATTTCGGCAGAGGAAATTAAAAACGCACTGGTTCAGCGACGTGAAATCCATGCCTGTTTTCACAAAACAGCTTAGAGGAATTTTAATGGTTGACCATTCATTGGAAACCGCAGGCAATGCGTCCTTAATATTTACTTCACCCAAACATGGCCACTGGCAATGCATGGCAATATTGACCTTATTCACTGGAAGTTGATGCATACGAATATCAAACTGCAAAGTAGCATTGGCATTAACATAGGCATTTTTATCCATACTGGAGGAATTTACGGTTTGTAGATAAAGCTGTGCTACATTTTTTCCATCAAACACAACATTTAGTGCATCCTGTTGATGTTTATAGTTAATTGGCGTCGTTGTTAGCCCTTCAACACTAGTTTTATTACCCTTTGAAACATCTACACCCGCCCAATTATTTGCTCGCACCTCCAATCCTTGCAATAAATTCATCGGAGGCATGACGGCCAAATATCTCTAAATTTGCTGTGGCGATACCATTATCAGGCTCACTCTGACCACAACCATAATCACGTGTATCAAGTGGTAGATTATCTAGAATCATTAGTTTGTAACATCCTTGAGTCGTAGGAAAGCCCGTAACCATAGGCAAATAATGGCTTGTGTTCCCCCTTAATATCTTGCTCTGTTTTTGGTGTTTTATAGTTATGTATATGTGGCGCAACACGGTTAATGCTTATAGAACACTTTTTCATTGGCCAAGAATAGGATAAACGCCCGGTAAAATCTTTGCCCTTTTGATTAAACAGAACATCGCTAATACCTCCCGCTTCAGTGCCAGGTAGCCAAGGCTGCCACAAAGGCATCGGAATGATTAATTTCTTCATTCACATATAAAGGGCGACCAGAATAGAAAACAGTAATCACTTTTAAACCAGCGACCTTTAGGGACTTAATATTTTCTAAATCAACAAGGTAAGTGGGTTTAATACTTGAAAACTCCAAGGTTTTATTAGCTTTAATATCACCGAACATTTCTGCATAGGGATCTTCACCAATAACAACTAATGCAATGGTATCTTGATCAGCATCGCTAACTTTAGTAATAACCTTATCTTTTCCGATGATGTTTTTTACCGCCATCAGCATAGTGGTTGCACCAGGGAAGTCTTTATCAAGCTTGTTTTCATTACCCTGCCAAGTCAGTGACCAACCGCCTGTTTGTTTTTGAATATTATTAGCGCCACTACCCGTAACTAATATTTTTTGATCTACAGAAAGCGGTAAAATATTATTCTTGTTTTTTAACAAAACCAATGATTGACTAACCGCTTCTCTCGCTAATGCTCGATGTTCATCAGATCCCAACAATGCCTGTTGCCCAGCCAGAGAACGCTCTGAAGGTTTAGGTTTCTGCCATAAATTAGCACGTAATTTCACTCGTAAAATACGTGTCACTGCATCATCAATACGAGAAAGTGGAATTAAACCAGTATTAACTTGTTCAATAACATTTCTATAAAATGCCTGCCAGTCACTACGTGCGGTCACCATAAACACATCATTTCCTGCATTAACAGCGACAGGACAATTAGACGCAGTACAGCCGTTTACTTCGCCTTGGCCATTCCAATCGGTTACCACTATGCCGTCAAAACCCATTTTATTCTTGAGTATATCGGTAACTAAGTACTTACTTGCATGAAGTTTTTTATTATATCCACCTTCACTTGTTTGATCATAATTGGCCTCATTGTGCCATGAGTTAAATGAGGTCATAACCACCTGAGCACCTGCTTGTAAACCAGCAAAATAACCCGTTGCATGAATATTACGTAAATAATCTTCCGAGTAATGATTCTCGCCACGATCCACACCATTTTCAGTACCACCATCCCCAACCCAATGTTTTACATTAGAAATAACATGATGTTGGCCAGCAAGTCCCTCGGCTCCACCTTGAATACCCTCAACCATTCGTCCTGCATATTGATAAACAATTTCAGGATCTTCCGAGTAACCTTCATAAACACGTCCCCAACGATAATCACGCGGTGTTGCCACGGTTGGTGCAAACGTCCAATCAAGACCTGTTCGTCGCAATTTCCTGCGCCGTTGCTTGGCCAATTTGATAAATTAAGTCAGGATTATTAGCGACACCTAAACCTATGTTATGAGGAAAAACCGTTGCCTTGAATACGTTGTTATGACCATGAACGGCATCTGTTGCCCACATAAAGGGAACAGTAAACCCTCGACCTTGATACGCCTCCTGTAAAGCTAACCAATATTTATCAGACTCTAAGGCCCAATCTTGAGCACTCGCGTATTTATTATTATTTGGCCAGCCACCGCCACCATTAAGTAGCGATCCTAATTTATATTTTTTAGCTTCTGCGGGTGTCACTTGACGTAAATCAGGTTGGATCATCTGTCCAACTTTCTCTTCTAAGGTCATCAACGACAATATTTTGGTTATTTTTTCTTCCATGGCAGGATCTTTTTTAATGCTACTTTGGATAGCAGGCCATTCTTGAAAATAAGGTACTTTAGATTTAACAACTAAATTGATGGGGTCAATCTCATTCAACATAACGTGACTTGATAAAATGGTTGCCAAGAAACATAGCAAACAACACCCATATTTTACGACAAAACATAACTTGCACTCATTTTGATAGGATATTTACCCGTTTCCATTGAATATGCATTTTTTGTATCTTGAATGAAAAAGGGCATAAAAAATAAAGGCTATCACCGAAAACTTGATAGCCTTTTAGAAAGATAACTAATGAAAGAAGGTGTAATTACCAATTCACTTCAATTTGAGTACCAAATATAATATCTGAGCCACCATCATCGACAGTCCAAGCATTATCAATGTAACTTGCAAATAAACGGATCTCAGGTGTTACTCGACCAGTTCCCATAATAAAAGTTGGTGCGAGTGTCACTTTTTTCTGCTTATAACTGTCCCCATTCCAGTTATTAAAAACCACACCCACTTCACTTTGTACAAACATCACATCATTCACAGGAAAGTAAGCGCGCGCCATTGCTGACGCCCAAAAATCATATGATCCAAAATCATTTTCATAGTGATCATTATATTGCGCTTGTAGTGACGGGAAAACACTGATGCCATTATCAAAATTATAACCACCCCAAACTAATAAACGCGCAGAGGTATCTTTTTCATCAACATAGCTAATTAGGCGTGTTGCTTTACCCCCCGCAGGATGCCAAGCGACCCAATCTGAATGCTCTCCTTGGAATAATGATCCTGGCCCATAAGCGTTATAATCATTAATTGTGCCACCAAGTAAGTTACCAGAAACCTAGGCCAACACCTGCTTGAGCAATAATGGTACCTTGGCCACTCCCCGTCCAAAAGAAATCATCAAGCGTGTAGATGACGGTAATATCTGCACCAGTTTCTGCATATTCAGTGCCGTCTTCATCCCAGTTATCTACCATGGCTTTACCAGATAAACTCACTTCCCAAGAATTATAAGTAACAGCAACATTAAAGGTATGCAGGTAATTATCTAAATTATCATTATTAGCAAAACTGCTATCATCAAGATCATAATCATCGTCATCACGATTACTAGCAATATAAGCGGTATCAATTAACAAGTCGCCTACTTCAATGCCTTTAATACCAATACCAGTACCTGACATATCCGTATAAAAAAAGTCTGTCATGAAAATATAGTTATCTTTACCGTAACCTGTATCACCGCCCCATAAGGTTCCACTTGGTGTGATCCCCGTCATTTCAAGGCTATAACCTAATGAAGCATCATCATCAATACTTGCTGTCACACGAATTTCGTTACCGTTATCAAATGACCATAGTGAACCAACATTTAACGAAGCATCATCATCAAACTCCAAGCCAAGACGCCCTAATGTTTCTTTTTGACCGCCACCATTGATACTTTTATAATCATTTTCAACACTGTAATACAAGCCGGTACGCACATAACCACCGAATTCATATTCCTGTGTGATCTCAGCATTTGCAAGGCTTGATATAGATACGCCAGATGTTGCCAATAGGCAAGCTAGGGTAATTTTAGATAATTTCATTTTCACTCCACTCGTCGTCAATAATAGTTTTTATATGAATAAGGTTCTGCTTAATATTTGAAAACACCAAGTAAGCGCTTTCTTTTAAGGAAAAAATAAATTGATAAAAATCCACAAAGCCCACTATTAAATTATCCTTGGTAACTTAACAAGAGAGTGAATATCAACTTAAGAAGGATTATAAATAATAAATGAGGGCTATAATGTGACCAAACCCTAAAGTAAGCGCTTTCAGTTGTTTTAGTTCACATTAGTAATAACAATTTGCATTAGGATACTTTATATTAATCCTACAAAAGGACTTAAATTAAAGTCGCTTTTTAAATAAAATAGAGGGGCTTATTTAATAAGAGAAATGATAAAGGGAGTATAATGTGAACTCATACTAATTCTTTAGGTGAGTTTGATGCACAAAACTCATAATGAAATGATTTTTCCTATAATATTCAATCTAATAAAATTTTAATAATAATGCATTTTATATTAATTTGTATGAGGATCTAAAATTGGTCACAATCAAGGAAGTATCAGAGCTTGCTCAGGTCTCACAGGCAACGGTATCAAGAGCCATTAATGGTCACTCTTCTGTTCAGAAAAAAATAAGCTCAAAGTATTAGTCGCGATTAAAGAGCTAGGTTATAAGCCAAATGCAGTTGCACAGGCACTTGCTTCAAACCGTTCTAATAGTATAGGTATGCTAGTAGGTAGTTTGGATGGCCCCTATTATGGGCCATTAATGCATAACGTCGAAAGCACCATTCGTAAGCATAATCTACACTTTGTCGTGACAAGTGGCTTAGAATCACAGGATAGAGAAACCAATTCTATTAACTTTCTTCAGGCTAAGCGTGTTGATGGACTGGTTATTCATGCGGATCAATTATCCGATGATGAGTTAATTCAAGTTGTTAAAGAAACCCCAGCAACGATTATTTTAAATCGCTATGGTTCTGAGCTTTCCTCTCAGTGTATTACCATTAATAATGAACTAGGTGGCTATCTCGCCACCAAACATTTACTTGAAAATGGTCATACAAGAGTTGCTTGTATCACAGGACAAATGAGTAAAATTGATAGTAGAGATCGATTACAGGGTTACAGAAATGCCATTACAGAGTTTGGTTTAAGTTATGATCCTGACCTAATCATTGAAGGACGTTTTGACCACCAAGGTAATGCTGATGTCATTGATCGTTTATTCCAAAGAGATAATGGAATGACGGCCATTTTTTGTCAAAATGATCATATTGCCCTTAAAGTCTACGATGCTTGCAGTGAAAGAAATCTAAAAGTCGGAGAAGATATTTCCATTGTAGGTTTCGATAATCATAGTTATTGCCAATATATTAATCCTAAATTAACCACCATGAATCTACCTATTGTTGAAATGGGTAATGAAGCGGCTATTGGCTTACTCGCATTACTTAAAAAGAAAAATCACAAATTAAAAACCAATCTAACACCAGAATTAATTTGCCGAGATTCAGTTAAAAATCTTAATAAATAAAAATTTTTTATTAGTTAATTCCTTTTTAAATACAAGCATAAAAAAGGCCCTAAATTTAATAAATTTAGGGCCTTTTATTTTGTCGCTTAATAATGCCAGTTTATTTGTTTACCTTAATAGGTTCATCGGTAATGTCACAATTATTTTCTTAATCTCACCACTGCGTTGAAATAGTTTTTCACATATTGAAGGCGCTAAACTTAACTCACTAAATGACTGCATAGTGCCATCGGTAAAATGTATATCAATGTTTTGTTCTTTCTCATCCATTTTGTAGATGAAAGGAACTTGGCAGTAAGTAAATGCTAACTCTCCAATTTTGACTACATAACTTTGTGTTTCACCTTGGATATTTTGGCAAGAAAAATTCACTGGCTCAGTTAAAAATTCCGCTTTATGTAATAGTGATGGATTAATCACTATGCCACCAACAATGACTTCTAGTCCTAATTCACCAAAACGTGTGATCACTTCTTCTTTCACTTGACCAGTCATACCTGGTTGCTGTGCACCGGCATGCTTAGGAGTATGCGAATAAGGATCCGTTGGGAAGGCACCGTAATTTTCTGGTGTTTTATTAAAACCAATACCCGCACGCACTTTGTAATAGTAATCAGCAAGTGCCACAACTTCTTTGCTTTGAGGGTTTTCAAGTAAGGCTTTTTGATAGTTTTCCTGCACCGCTAGCGACAGTTTAGAAACCATATGCCAATAAATAGACCCTAGTCCTTCATAGGCAAACATGGTACCGGAACGACCTGTAAAGGATTTATGGTCAAATACTTGCTCATATAACTCTTCTATAGCAGACCAGTCGCTATCATTCGCAGATGGATAGTCCGCTTTTACCACTGACATCGCCTTTTTTAAATAACTGTTATTTTCGAAGGCGGCATTAAAGTGATACTCACCTTGATCATCCTGGGTAATAATACGTTTGTCATTACCCTCAATCATTTGCGTTAATAAAACACTTTGTTGCACTTCTTTTTGTGGCAAATTATTTTTTTGGACAAAAGGTTTTAGTTCCCGATCTGGGTACAGCATAAAGCTATTTTGATCTGCTCGATACATTGAACTCGCAAACAGCTTTTCTAATAAATCAACCGCTTCTTTAGGTTTCAAAACACCAGAACTCAGTACTGCAACCTGCCCTTCAAGCATTGGGTATAACTCTTCAAAGGCTAAACTTTCTGCTGAACTGCTAAGAATGTTATAAGCATTATATAAACCATCTTCACGTAAGTTATTACGACAGCTTGACTCTAACACTTGTAATGACACATCCATGAAGCGTTGAATTTCTTCGGTTTCAACTTTTGTTTTTCCAGAAAAACCATTCTGACGATATATTTTATCGCGGTAATCGGCTGATGATTTTTCTAACTGAGTTAAGATAGCTTTGCGGGTTTGACGCGTTAACGTATCTTGACGGATCTCTTTTGAAGCATTACTTAGAATGTTAGTTATCGCTAACATCCAATCAAATACTTCCTTTGAAAGGCTAAATTCATTGGATGCTTTAGGCATTAACTTTTGCATAAATGCAACATAACGACGCATGTAATACAGCGTAACCATCGATAAACCATTACCTACAATTGCATTATTTGCATCGTTCCATTCTGGTCGTTGTGTATTTAGCCAAATACCACCATCAAGCACCAAGTTACTCAGTTTAGCTAATAAAGGAACCAGTATTTTTTCCATCAAGTTAACCATATAAACTTGATTATCGGCATTCATGATCAAACGGCCATCACTACCAATTTCATCAAAACGTTGCTCTGTTAGTGCTTGTCTTTCATGATTAAACACAACCGTGTCTTTAGGGTTTGCAAATAACGCTTCTACGCCACATAAATCGTATGGCACATTGGCATAACTGAAGATGTCACTTTGTAATAATTCGATTAAATCATCTTGCTCAAATTTATCGGCTAATTCTAAGAATTTAAGAAGATAGATAATTTGATGATCACCCCAATAACCAATATTACTCCAGTCATCATCTTCCTCTAATAATTCCCAATCTATACCATCTTTAGTAATACGGTATGGATTATAACCATCCGCAGTTGAAGCATTCACAAACTTAGCTAAGAAAGATTTAATAAAACCCGGGTAACTTAAAGCACTCGCTTCCCAGTTTTGGAATATGTCACGCCAGTTGCCTTGATATGAAAGTAAACGCTCACCATTTTCATCTTTAAGTTTAATTTCATAGTGATTCCAAGGGCGACTTGGATCGCCATGACGACGCCCAAAGGTCAGAGGTAAATATTCATAACTTAAACGTACAAGTTGTTTATCACCCGTTGCTTTGGATTGTTCAACTAACTGTGCATGAGTAAAAGTAGTAGGCAAAGCGACAAAGAAATCGCCATGCTGATTAACGACATGCCTATTTGTTTTTGCCATTGTTTTAATTACATCGGCTTTCTCAAGTAGGTATCCGTTTTCAAATACTCCACCACGCATATTATTAAACAGCACATTAGCGTAATGATGAACACTGGTATTTTCTTCAGCCGTAAGTTGCCAAGCATCTGCTCCTGACATAAGGCCAATCAGCTCTTGTTGATTATCAGCAATACTCTGCTCAAGCTCTATTGATAATTTACTCGGCGCTAATAACGCTGTTTTTAATTGGCTAATATGCGCATGGGTTTTATCAATATCTGCAACAATTGACCAAGACAGAGCTTCAGATTCAGCTAATTGGATAGATTTATGAATCAGGTAACTCGCACGCAAACCTTTGGTTAACGTTTCATTTTTAATTTCTAAGCCTTTACGGAAGGCATTAACTTGCTGGCTACTTAATAAGATTTGTTCATTTTTATGTTGGTTAGCATTATTATCGAGACTAAATACAGTGGTGGCCAATAATGACTCCGCAGGATCAGCACAATCACTTAACTTGGCATACATGCTAAAAATCGCCAAGGTACTGCCTTCCACCTGTTCATTCCATTTATAAGCATCAACCAAGGCACTACGTGTTTGCAATGCATTTAAAGGTGCACCTGAAGGTAATAGATTTTGTAAACCATCTAATACTTCAATGTCACGAACTTCAGTACTTAAATTGCTTAATTCACTACGACGAATAAAGCCAAACTTTTCACTGCTGTTCCAGCTATATTGAAACTTAAGCGCTAAGCTATGATTAATTTCTTCAAAAACTAATTTATCACCAATGCTGTTTTTATAAAGATTACGCTCAACATTATATAAACCATCATGGTGTGGATTGAAGGGTTCCCACAGCGCAACTGTGTCGCCTTGTTTAACCCTAAAAATCGATTTAGATCCTGTATTTTCAGCACTTTCATGAATATGGTCTACTGATTTATAAGGGAATAATGCATTTTCTGGGCGAATACGTCCCGCCGATAAACTGCCCGTCGAGGAAATAAATAACCAATGATCACTGGCAGAAACCACACTGATGAAAAAAGGTGCCATTTGATCAACATTAGCAATTTTATAATAACGCTCGCCTAATAAATTAACGAATTGCCCTTCAACAGCAGTTGTTTTTGTTTGATTTTGTTTAATACTCATAATTTAAAATCCATGTAAGCGCTTTCAAGCGCTTCTTAAAAAAATAACAATCAAATTTATAAATGATTACAACGCACGTAATGACCTTCCGATATCATGGTTGGCGCTGGAATAGACTCTGCACATTTCTCGCTTGCTTTGTAACAACGCGATGCAAATGGGCAACCTTTACTGCTTGGTCTCCATAAAGGTATTTCGCCTTTTTTTGCCCCCAACTCTCTACGACCACTTTTACCTGCTTCAGGCACTGCTGATAGCAATAACTGTGTGTACGGGTGTTGAGGTGTCTGTGTGACACTGTCACTAGGGCCCCATTCCACCATATGCCCCACATACATCACCGCTGTTTTTTCAGCAAAGTAACGCGCCGTAGCAATATCGTGTGTAATGTACATAAAGGAAATGCCGTGCTTATCTTTTAAGTCCGCCATTAAGTTTAAAATACCTAAACGTACTGATACATCTAGCATCGAAATAGGCTCGTCCGCTAAAATTACTTCCGGGCTGACGGCTAATGCGCGAGCAATCGCAACACGTTGTCTTTGTCCACCACTTAGCTCATGAGGGTATTTCTCTGCTGTTTCCTTAACTGGAAAAAGTCCTACCATCTCTAGTAATTCATAAACTAAAGTAGGAATTGCCTCTTTCCCTGCTCGCTTATGAATCGTTAAAGGGCGAGCAATATGGTGATAAATACTATGCACAGGATTTAGTGATCCAAAGGGATCTTGAAAAATCATTTGCACCTGACGGGCATATTCCAAAGAACCATTTTTCTTAATGTAACTGTCTAATGGCTCACCTTTAAAATAAATATCACCGGCTGTTTTATCATAAATTCGCGTTAGAATTCGAGCGCCAGTGCTCTTACCTGAGCCCGATTCTCCAACAATGGCGAGTGCCTCACCTTTTCTCAGCTCAAATGACACATCATTCATGGCACGCATTAAATTATTGCTACTGGATTGCCCTAATGGGAAATCTTTAACCATATTTTTAACCGATAAAATAACCTCATGATTATTTGTATTTTGCATATTATTCCCCTGACGCAACATGACATGAAACAAAATGATGGCCACCCAATAACCCTAATTGTGGCTCTATAGTTTTGCATTGCTCAACACATTCAGTACATCGCGCTCTGAAATTACAGCCCTCTGGAATATCTAGCAGATTCACCGGATCACCCGGGATCCCATACAAACGTTCCTTAGGACCGTGGATGGTTGGGAAGGATGAAATAAGTCCTTTGGTATAAGGGTGTTTAGGTTTGCTAAATACGGTTTTAGCATCACCTAATTCGATTAAATTGCCGGCGTACATAATGCCAATACGATCCGCAATTTCACCCATCAGACTTAAATCGTGACTGATAAATAAAATAGAGAAACCAAACTTTTCTTTTAAATCATATAATTCATTAAGGATTTCACGCTCAACCACTACATCAAGTGCAGTGGTTGGTTCATCCATAATGATCAACTTAGGCTCAAGTGCTAGCGCAATGGCAATCACTACACGTTGCCTCATACCACCACTTAACTGGTGTGGAAAACTCTTAAGGCGATCACCTGGCAAACCAACAATCGCCAATAATTCAACGGCCTTTTCAGTGGCGACTTTAAGCGTTATCTTTTTATGCGCAAGGATCACATCAGTTAACTGGTTCACCAATGGTAATCACCGGATTTAATGAGTTCATCGCACTTTGAAATACAACAGACACATCATTCCAACGAAAATCACGTAATGCTTTATTAGACATTTTTAAGACATCTTGTCCGTTATAAAGAATTTCTCCCTCAGGAATTAAACCTGGCGCTTTATGTAAACGAGCAATGGCAAAGGCTAATGTACTTTTGCCACAACCTGATTCACCGGCAATACCCAATGTTTCACCTGGCTGTATCGATAAGCTGACATTATTTACCGCTCTTGCGATACCGTTTGGGGAAACATAATCAACACATAGGTTGTTTATTTCTAACAGTGGATTACTCATACTAGACCTCTGCGTTTATTCGCTTCTTTATTTAGTTTTTTCCAAAGTTTTAAATGTGGACCCGTTTTTAGTTTTGGATTGCTCACCTGGTCAATCGACATATTGATTAGTGCCAAAGCACCGCCGGTCAAAGATAAAGCGATTGCAGGAACTAACATTTCCCACCATGCACCTGTATACAGAGAAGATGATACTTGTGCCCAATATAGCATCGAGCCCCAACTCACTTCCGTTGCATCACCTAAACCAAGGAAACCAAGCGGCGCTTCAGCGCCCATTGCATAAATAACCGTGCCTAAGAAGCCACCAAACACAATAGAAATAAGATTAGGTAAAATTTCCACCAAAATAATACGTACCTTTGATTCCCCCATTACCTCTGCTGAGATAATAAATTCTTTATTGCGGATAGCCATGGTTTGCGAACGTATCACCCTCGCCCCCAGGGCCAAGAAGTCACACCAAGCAGAACGGCAATAACGCCAGAACCAACCTGACCGAGAAAAGCGGCCAGTACAATCAATAAGGGCAATTGTGGAAAGACTAAAAATACATTAGTAATAAAGTTCATCCATTCATCAATTTTCCCACCAAAATATCCAGAGGTAACACCAACACCAACCGCAATAACCGTTGCGATAATGCCGGCAAACAATGCCACACTGAGTGTTTTTCGAGCACCTTGAAGCACTTGACTGTAAACATCTCGGCCATTTCGTGTTGAACCTAAGATATGCTCGGCATTTGGCGCTACATGTGGACGAGCAACACGTTTATCTGGGTTATGGGTCGCTAATACTGGTGCAAATAACGCCCCTAATATAATAACAACCAATAACGTACTACCAATAATTGCCGGTGGGTTACCATGGAAAAATGATTTCGTTTTCATCCATAGGTTGCCTAGTTTCAGCCTTAGCGTCCCTTTAGGCTGAATATCAGATGCTTTAGCATCTGATGTGCTTTGATTATTCATATCTTTACCTTATTTAGAAATACGTGGGTCAAGCCAGACGTAAAGCAGATCGGCGATGAAATTTGCTGTTAATACAGCAGTAACAAGAATTAACAGAATAGCTTGGATAAGTGGGTAATCACGGGCCATTATTCCCTTCAGAAGAATATTGCCAAGTCCTTGATAGTTAAACACGACTTCAGTCATGATTGAGCCAGCAAAAGAGAAACCAATAGCCATCGCAATAGCAGTAGCAACGGGTAATATTGCGTTACGCCCTGCATAACGATACATCACACGAAAACTGCTTAAGCCCTTTGCTTCTGCCATGGTGACGTAATCTTCACCGAGCACATTAATCATCGCGTTACGCATATTAAATACCCAAGTCGCGATACCAACTAGGATCATAGAGCCCATTGGTAAAATAGCGTGCTTAGCAACACTGCCGATAAACTCTAAGGTAAATCCAGGATCAATAGCAGGGTCATAGGTATAAGCGAGTGGTAACAGTTCTAGCTTTAAACCAAAAAGTAAAACAGTAATAATGCCGTTACTATGTAAGGGAAATTACTGATAAAAGCTAAAAAAGGCGGTACGAACTGACCAAAGAAACCTTCACGACGGTAAGAAGCATAAGTACCAATAGTTACTCCAAGTATTAAAGCAACAATCAATGATCCTAGGGCTAAGAACATAGTCCAAGGCAACGACATTCCCACTACGGTTGTTACATCGATAGGAAACATTAATACTGAAGGACCAAGATCAAGGGTAAAAACACTTTGAATATATGAAACATATTGCTCAAAAAGAGAACCATTCATAAATCCATACATTTCCCTTACTGCATCCATTTGCGCAAGATCCATTTTTCCCTGTGCAGCTGACAAACATGGCTTCAATTGGGTCACCCGGCATCATTCTTGGCAAAAAGAAGTTAAATGATATTGCCAAGAGGAAAGCAGTGAAATAAAAACTAAGTCGACGTAATATAAAACTCATCATTTTTTCCAATTATTCAAGAGCTTACTAGTAGCTCTTTCTTAGTTAGGGATCGTTACACAGTAGCTTGTAGCCGATCCCTGCTTATGTAAGATGAAGGTTATTTAAGATGTAAGTTATTGATAATTAAATTACGATTACCTGCATCATAAAAACTTGGTTGAACATATGGGTCTTTTTCAGTCGGCCAGCCAACAAATTTAGCGGTGCTGTATTGGAACCATGTCGCATTTGAAAACAATGGAATAAAGGGTAAGTTTGCGGCAGTAAATTCCTGCAACTCATTTAATATTTGCTGTTGTTTCTGAGCATCATTAGTTAATCCAAAGCTTTTAATTAACTCATCAATCTCTGCTGAATGAACACCATGGCCGGCATGCCAACTTTTACCAACCTGTGAGTTTAAGAAATATGTTTGGAACGCTTCGATTGGATTACTTGCTACCATCGACCAGTTGATTGACATAGTGTATTCACTATTTTTTAAACCAGAGTCGTAAATAGACCAATCAACGGTTTTAACATTGGCTTTAATACCGATCTCTTCGTAGTACTCGCTAACCATCTGTACAACTTGGATCCAATCCGTCCAACCATTCACAACATTGATATCAAAGTTAATTGGTTGACCATCAGGCATATCGCGGAAACCATCATCATCACGGTCAATATAACCAGCATCATCAAGTAACTTTTGTGCTTTTTCTGGATCGTAGGTGGTAATATCTTTGTATTTTTCTGTCACATTTTTATCGATAAACTTCCCGTATAACTCAGCAATACCGCCAGCATTAAAGTTAGCCGTTGGGTAACCGTAAGCCGCAATATCAACAATTTCGTCTCGATTTAACGCCATTGATAAAGCTTTACGTACTTGCAAATCATCAAAAGGTTTTACTTTGGTATTCACGTATAAGTGAATTGCATCGTTTGCTGGATACCAAAAATGATTATTTTCAGGATCAGCGACTACGAATGTATTTTCGATATCGGCAATAAAATTAGAGCCCCAATCGATTTCACCTTTCATTAACGCAGGTTGGATTTGTGAGTTATCGTTATACGAACGGAATGTCATACAATCAATGTAAGGACGGTTTTCTAAATAGTAACTATCGTTACGACAAATCTGCATTTGTTGAGGTTTGAGATATTTAATATCTGTTAATGGCCCACTACCAACAGGATTTAAATTCTTAAAAGTAGGTAGGTCTTTTGTCGCAACTTTTCCCCAAATATGTTCAGGAACAATATGATAACCAGGTAACCCCCAAACAAAGGTTGAATCCGCATGATCTAAGGTAAATACTATTGTTTGTGCATCTGTCGCTATCACACTCTGCAAATTACCTGTTGTCCACATTGCTTTGCCATCAAAAGCAGGTGCGTCTTTAGTCATTGTAAAGCTGTAAGCAACATCCTTCGCAGTTAAAGGTTGGCCATCAGACCATTTTAGATTTTCACGTAACTTAACCGTAATTGTTTTTAAGTCGTCGGAATATTCAACTGATTCCGCTAAGCGGAAATCGATACCACCAGTTTTAAGATTAAATGTCATAAGAGGTTCATAAAGCACACCACCAAATAACCCGCCCGTTGTATAAGGATTATAATTTTCAACGAAACCAGTATTAATAATAGGAACAGTCAATGTCCCACCATGTTTGATTTCAGTCGCTTGAACAGATGCGACTAACAGTAGGCCAGTGGTAAGCGAAGCAAGTAACGTTTTTTTGTACATAACATGTCCTTAAGTAATTGATATCCACTGCGCAAATGAGAAAGTCATTCAAAGAGTGCAGTAGGTAATAAATGAAAGTCTGAGCGGGCTCTTTATGTTTAAAGGCATGATTGAGATATTCTAATCCCAAAAGACACAAAGAAAGCGCTTTCTTTGTTTGATAGTAAAACAATTAAATTTATCCTCAAGATTGAATAAGCTGAAACAAACTATAGCTCACATATTTTTTATTTAAACAAGCGAATTAAAATCAATAGCTTAACATTTTGACAACATATCAAATATCGAAAATAACCAATAAATAACAAACAGTTAAACTCCTATAAGTCAAATTTTCGCATAATGAAATAATTGTGATCTCATCTATCTTTTTTAATCTTAGTTACAGTCCTTTCACAACAAGAAAGGATAATATTATTTAGCAAAGTAAACATATTTAACACCAAGCAATTAGGGAAGCGCTTACACAAAAAGAAATAAACGTAACAAACTGATAAGAATAAGTAATCCTAATTGGGTTAATCATTTAATAAAGCAAGAAAGGCCTATAATGATAGATAAACAAACAATCAACTTCTGGAATGGTAATAAATCACCAGCACGTCAAGCCTATGAGCTTGCTTTACTGGAGTTGCTATTAGCCAACACTAACCTAAGAAACAGTAAAGTTTCTAATGACTTAACAGATCATCCCAAGGCAGAGGATGAAGGCAATGTATTCGAGCATCAGACAGATATTTTAGTGACAGTTGCGGGTAATAAAAAATTTCATCATAAACCCTTAATTAGTTTAAAAACACCAATCTGCAAAGGTTTATTAGGGCAAAGAGTACTGATAATCAGAAAGCAAGATCAAACTCAGTTTACGACTATGACTACAAATGAACTTAAACAAAAAATTGCAGGCATTCCTGCTACTTGGGTAGATGCGGATCTTTTTCGTTTAAATGGTTTTAAGGTGTTAGAAGAAGGCTCCTTAGCACACATGTTTCAACAGCTGAAGGACAAAAAATGTGATTATGTTTCTCTAGGAGTTAATGAGGCTCAGAGTTTACTTAATGAATACAATAATGGGTTCGATAATAGCGGAGATCTTTCGATAGAGGATAGTTTACTTATCAGTTATCCCCTACCCTTGGTTTTTTATGTTCATCCGGAACGTCAGGATCTAGCAGAACAATTGAAACTCGCATTACAAGACTTACAGGTTAATGCAGATTGGGAAAATTTATTTGAATTACATTATGGTCAATTTATTAGGTCGCTAAATGTTAAAAATAGACGCCAAATAAGTCTCAAAAATCCTAATATCCCCAAAGAATTACAAGCACTTCCTAGGGGCTTTTGAACTTTCAAGTTACAATTTCAGAACCACTGAACAACAAAAGTGCAACAAAACAAGGTAATTAATATGCAATTTGAAACTCGTAATCCCGCCTCCGGTGAATTATTAACGCAATTTGATTTCTTGAGTGACTCACAATTAGAGCAACATTTATCAGAAGCAGAGCTTGTTGCTACTACTTGGCGAAAAACATCTTTTTCTGAGCGTGCTAGTTTGCTCAATGCCATCGCTTCGCAACTTAAACAACAAAGCCAATTTTTGGCTGAAACAATATCGCTGGAAACAGGTAAATTATTATCAGAAGCTTATGCAGAAGTTGAAAAATGTGCACTTGTCTGTCGCTATTACGCGGCAAATGCACAACAAATGCTTGAGCCTAAGTTAATCCAAACCACGGCACAACGCAGTTTAGTCAGCTATTACCCTTGGGGTGTGGTACTTGCAATCATGCCCTGGAACTTTCCATTGTGGCAGGTATTCAGGTGCCTTGCCCCAGCCTTGATGTCAGGTAATGCATTATTATTAAAACATGCTCCAAATGTACCTCGTTGTGCCCGAGCGATAGAGAAAGTTATTCGCGATGCTGGAGCACCACTTGGTCTAATGACGGATTTAACCATCTCAGTTGAACAAACCAGCCAAGTTATCGCAGATGAACGTGTTAAAGCAATCTCCTTTACGGGCAGTGAAGTAGCAGGCAGAAAAATAGCTTCACTCGCTGGCTTACATCTAAAACCAGCGATATTAGAATTGGGCGGTTCAGATCCCTTTATTGTGCTTGATGATGCAGATATGAGTAAGGTTATAGATGCGGCTATGCTAGCTCGTTTTAGTAATGCCGGACAAGTTTGTATCGCAGACAAAACGTTTTTTAGTGGCTTCCAGTCGCCTTCAAGAATTTACCACTTTATTATTAGAAAAAGTGAAAGCATTAGAAATCGGTGACCCTTTTAACCCTAGTAGCACCCTCGCACCAATGGCAAGAGCCGATATCCGAGATAAAGTAGATCAACAGGTACAAGCCTCTATAAAAGCCGGAGCAAAGCCATTAATCGGCTGTTACTCGATAGATGGCGAAGGCTATTTTTATGCCCCCTCTATACTGACCAATGTCAAACAGGGCATGCCTGCTTTTGATGAAGAAGTATTTGGTCCAGTTGCCAGCATCATTGAAATTAAAGATGAAGCGGATGCAATTTTACAGGCCAACGCGACTCGCTTTGGCTTAGGCGCAAGTATTTGGACCGAAGATATTAAAAAGGGAGAAGTAATGCTTAACAACATAGATGCAGGATCAGGCTTTGTGAATGCTATCGTTAGCAGTGATGTCCATATGCCGTTTGGTGGGATCAAAGCCTCTGGGTTAGGTCGAGAATTAGGCGAAAGTGGTATCAAGGCACTTTGCTACAGCAAATCTACTTGGATAAAATGAGCTAAAGGCGCTATTCGTGCACTTGAACCTTACTATTTGTGCCGATAAGTAGTTTTATTTCGCTAGATCATTCAAAAAACTAGCCATGGCAAAGTAGTTAATGGTAAATTTATCATTCGGCTAAACAATAGCCGGTTACTCAATACACTTATTAATAAAGATTAAGGAAGTTAGTCCCATGAAAAAAGTTGGTTTGGTTGGTTGGCGCGGTATGGTTGGTTCTGTGCTTATGCAAAGAATGCGTGATGAAAATGATTTTGCAACGATTGAACCTGTATTTTTCACCACCTCTCAAGTGGGATTAGCTTCACCAGATATTGGTAAACCGACCGATACCTTAAAAGATGCCTTTGCTATCGAAGATCTACAAAAGATGGATATCATCATTACCTGTCAAGGTGGCGATTATACTAATGAGGTTTACCCAAAATTACGCGCAAGTGGCTGGGATGGTTACTGGATTGATGCCGCATCTTCATTACGTATGAAAGATGAATCAATTATTGTTTTAGATCCGGTTAACAAAGACGTCATTAAGAATGGCCTAGAAACAGGCGTAAAAACTTATGTCGGTGGTAACTGTACGGTTTCATTATTATTAATGGCATTAGGCGGACTATTTGAAGCTGATCTAATTGAATGGGTAACACCACATACTTACCAAGCGACTTCGGGCGCTGGTGCACGTAATATGCGTGAATTGATTAGCCAAATGGGATCAATCAAAGATCTTGTTGCTGATAAATTAGCCGATCCTGCTTCTGCTATTTTAGAAATCGATCAACAGGTTGCTGAGCACTTACGTAGCGATGATTTACCAACTGAGCAATTTGGTGCTGCACTTGCAGGTAGCCTAATTCCTTGGATTGATGTGCCAATGCCTTCTGGCCAATCAAAAGAAGAATGGAAAGCACAGGTTGAAGCGAATAAAATTCTTGGAACAAGCGATCAACAAACACCTATTGATGGTTTATGTGTTCGTATCGGTGCAATGCGTTGTCATAGCCAAGCTATCACAATGAAGTTGAAGAAAGACGTTTCAGTGGCTGAAATTGAATCAATTTTAGCATCGCATAACGAATGGGTTAAAGTTATTCCTAATGAGCGTGATATTACCGTACAAGAGCTATCTCCAGCGAAAGTAACTGGTACGCTAAGCATTCCTGTAGGACGTATTCGTAAATTAGCAATGGGCCCTGAATACGTTAGCGCATTCACAGTGGGTGATCAATTATTATGGGAGCGGCAGAGCCACTTCGTCGTATGCTAAACATCCTACAAGAAGCATAAAGTCTAACTTCAGTTAGTTATTAAAGGCTTCTCACCGAAGCCTTTAATATTTTAGCTGACTAACTTTGTATACAATATTTTGCCTAATTGGCAGAAAACCTAATGGTATTATTACCAACTGTTTTTGCTTCAGACATAGCACTATCAGCTAGTTTCATCAATTCATTGTAGCTTTCCCCATGCTCTGGGAACAATGCGATGCCTGCGCTACCCGTCAGATTTAATGTTAATTCACCATATAAAATATAGGTAGAAAAGACGGCGTTAAATAAAGTTTCGATTTCTTTTATAGCTTCATTTTTATCTTCTATATTTTGCAGTAAAATTACAAATTCATCACCACCTAGCCTAGCAGGTATGATTTTAGGCAAAGGCCCACAGAAAAGTAGTGAACTCGTTTCTTCATCACTGAGAGAGAAAAATGCCGAGACGCGTTGTCCAAATTGAAGCAACAACTCATCACCCGCTCGGTGCCCATAGATATCATTAATTGATTTAAAACCATCAAAATCAATTATCACCAACGCACCTTTTTGATTACGTTTTATCATTTTTTCTAATGCTTTGTTTGCCAAAACATAGAAATATTTACGATTTGGTAAGCCAGTATTGGAATCAAAAAAAGCTAATTGAGTAATATCTTCTTTATTTTTTTCAATACGTTGCACTATATTAGAAAATGACTGTGTGAGTTCACGAATCTCTAACGGAATTATTTTTGATAGGTTTTGTTGTATGCTGACATTTGTACCACCTTGCTCAATTAATCTATTTGCTTTTAATAAATTGTCTAAAGGTTTTATTAAAATAAAAGAAACAGGTATAGAAACCAATAATGCTAAGCCAAGGCCAAGTAACATAAGCAAACTTGCAGTTGTATCTATTTTTTGCGCTCGATCTTCTAATTCTTTTAATGGTTGAGAAACCATTACCCCCCATTGAGCGTTAGCAACACGTGTATACCCTGCTATCATATCTCTCTGTAAAGCTGGAGAATAAAACTGTTCAATACCACTCTTACCTTCAAGCATTTTTAGCACAGGACTAATTTTTGAAATGTTTTGCCTTTCTTTAACCCAGGATTCAAGAGGATGAGTCAATACGTTACCATCTTGATCAACAATTACAGCATAACCTTTTTGCCCAAAAGCAACTTGTTTACCCATTTTCACTAGATACTCAGTCGAAAGGTAGCCCAATAAAACATCACTGTTTCGTTTTTCGACAACAAGAAAAATTGAACCACTATTAATTGTTTTATCTTCTGTCACAGTCGATATTTTAATTTCTGTGTCAGCTAGTGTTTGTTTTGTGAGTGTTAAAATATCTTCATTTATTTTCTTAAGACAAGTGCCTTTATGACTAAATAGGCAACTATTCACATTTCCATTCTCATCAATAAGCATGATTTGAGTAAATTTATAACTATTTAAAAGTTGTTGGAATTGTTTAGATTTTAACTGCTCATCTGATTGTTCTGGAATGATAGAAAATATGTCAGTAACATTTTTATAATAAAGTTCGAAAGTAGCTGAAAGGTTTTTAGCGATAAGCAAATGCTTTTGATTTACCCCTTCAATCTCTGACTCTAATGCTTTTGAATAGGGCCAAACCCAGAATAACGTCATAGGAACAATAACAAGGACACAAAAGGTAATAACAAATAAATGTCTAAGTTGCATATGGAAAACCTATTCTCAAGTTTATCAATCACTATTCTGATAGCGGTATAAATTGAGTATTAAAAAAGTAGCAAAAACAGTTGTCTTTAAGTGCTTTTAACCCAGCTTTAGCTCATCACAGTGCAAAAAATAACATACAATAAAAATAATAACTGTGAGCTACTATAATACTCACATAGTTAACTTTAAAATCATTAAGTTATAGGTTATTTCTTGATAGCTAAATATAGGAAAAGAAATTTAATTTGAAATGAAAGTTGAAATAAATAGTAGTTCTATTTAGAAAAATTTCAACCAAAGTAAGCGGTAATATTAAGAACTAGATAAACCTAAGAATAGTTATCAACTCTTAAGCAATTGATATCAAAAAAGACAATTAAAAAAGGCTTCACAATGAAGCCTTTTTAAAATTAGCGTATTACTCGCCTTTTTTATCTCGTGACAGTAAAGCAACGGCGGCTTCTTTCACTGCTTTATTTTCATAAAGTACATAATAAATCTGTTCACAAATAGGCATTTCGATATCAAAACGTTTAGCAAGATTATAAACTTCTTCCGTATTACGATAGCCTTCAACTACCTGCCCGATTTCAACCTGTGCTTGTTCGATGCCTTTTCCTTGCCCTAAAGCAAGCCCAAAACGTCTGTTTCGAGACTGATTATCGGTACAAGTTAAAACTAAGTCACCTAACCCAGCCATGCCCATAAATGAAGATTCTTTTGCGCCTAACGCATGACCCAAACGAGTTAACTCAGCTAAACCACGTGTGATCAATGCAGTACGAGCATTTGCACCAAAACCAAGCCCATCAGCTAAACCAGCACCAATTGCAATCACATTCTTAACCGCGCCACCTAGCTGAACGGCAGTAAAGTCATCTGAAATATAGGTTCTAAAGTTACTACTATTATGGAAAAAATCAGCCATATCCTGAGTAAACTGGCTATCTGAACCTGCAACGGCAACTGCTGTGGGTAAACCTTTTGCGACTTCCATTGCAAAGGTAGGACCTGAAATAACAGCCAATGGATATTGTTCTCCAACCACATCCACTGCCACTTCTTGCAATAAGCGCCCTGTTTTCGCTTCTAGCCCCTTAGTTGCCCATGCGATTCTGTGCGCAGGTGTTAACAAAGGTTTTACCTGCTCAAGCACCAAACCAAATACATGACTAGGTACAACCAATAAAATAGTATTAGTCGCACGCAAACAAGTTGCTAAATCAGACTCAGCTGTTAACAATTCGGGAAATGAAACACCGGGTAAAAATTCTTTATTTTCAGCATCACTTTGTAAACGAGCAATATGATCTGCTTCATGCCCCCAAATAACAGTTGGGTGGCCATTTCGCGCCAAAGATACAGCAAGCGCAGTGCCATATGACCCTGCGCCTAAGACTGTAATGGCTTTTTTATCTGCCATTTAAGTACCTTTTGATTGGAAACAACACCCTTCGCCCGAGGCTAAATAGGTGTTGTTATTTAGATTAAGAATCTAATGTTGCGACTTCAGGGCTTTGTTTAGCTTGTTCTGCTTGTTGTTGAACTAAAGCATTTTGGAACAAAGCATCAAAGTTTACTGGAGCAAGGTTAAGTTGTGGGAAAGTACCACGAGTCACTAAGTTTGAAACAGCTTCGCGAGCATATGGAAATAGGATGTTAGGACAAAAAGCATTTAAGCAATGTGCCAATTGTGTTGGCTCAGTTAAACCGACAGTGAAAATACCTGCTTGTTGTATTTCACATAAAAAAGCAACATCTTCACCTACTTTTGCAGTCGTTGTCAGCGTTAATACAACTTCATAAACACCTTCTTCAAGTTTTTGGCTTTTTGTATCAAGATCCATTGAAACTTCTGGAGCCCATTCTTTTTTGAAGATATGTGGCGAATTTGGGCATTCAAACGAAATATCTTTCACGAAGATACGTTGAATATTAAAGTCGATTTGTGTCTGCTTGTTCTTGTTGCTCTGCCATTTTAGTTATTCCCTTATTAAAGTGTATTTTTAGTTATGAATGCTTTGATAGTGTCGCTTTTCTATTATGCGTTTTATTATTTAATAGAAAAGCCATTTTGAAATTAGGCGAGATTATGCGCTAAGCAATTTATCCAACTCGCCACTTCTTTCTAATGCATGGAGTTCATCGCAACCGCCCGTGGCTTGATCATTGATCAACACTTGCGGTACCGTTCTACCACCAGTTAATGACGTCATATTCGCGCGTGCATCTGGCGCAGATACATCAATTTCTGTGTACTCAACTTCCTTATTATCCAATAATTGCTTTGCTCTTATGCAGTAAGGACACCAAGGTGTTGTATATATAGTTACTGTTGCCATATTTTACTTCTTCGTTGTGGGTAAATTTGCAGACTTCCATCCGCTCATACCAGAAAAGAGATTAGTTACCTGTGTAAATTCAGCTTTAACTAACTTAGAAGTCGCACTTGCTGAACGCGCTCCTGTATCACAAACAACTATAATGGGGGTTTGTTTATGACTTTCAATAGCAGAAAAACTTCCTTTTTCTATTTGTGACAGAGTTATATTTTTTGCATTAACAATATGACCGTTTTGAAAATCTTCTTTAGAGCGAACATCAACAACAATCGCATCTTGCTTATTGATTAGCATTGTTGCTTCTTGAGTAGTAATGTTTTTAACACCACTAATTTTATCTTTTATTTGATGATGGATTAATAAAACAGCGATAGCTACCCAAGCAAGTGATAACATCGGATTGTTGGTTAGAAAATCTATATATTCTTGCATTATTATGCTCTTTTTAAGTTTAAGGAAAAATTCGACCGCATTATATACCCGTTACCATTCAAGATGCAAAATTCAGCATGCTGGAGGTCTAGTGGCCATATCAAACTAAGCCTAATTTGTTTACGAAAAAGCAAAATAATATTGTAAAATTAAGCTTCAATTGATCCACGCAGTGACAAGCGTCTCAAATGTAGTAAAATAACGGCATAATATTTTATTATTAACCTTTAAAGGAAAGCCAAATGACAACTGCTAAAAACCTCTCGTATTACTTATCATGGATGGCTGGGGTTACCGCCCAGATATGCCAGACAATGCTGTTTCAAATGCAAAAACACCGGTTCTTGATAAACTTTGTAGCGAATATGCAAACGATCTTATTTCTGCATCAGGTATGGATGTAGGTCTACCTGATGGTCAAATGGGTAACTCTGAAGTTGGCCATACTAACATTGGTGCTGGACGTACTGTTTATCAAAGCCTTACCAAAGTAACCAAAGCAATCCAAGATGGCGACTTTTTTGAAAATGCAGTCTTTGTTGAAGCAATCGACAAAGCTGTTAAAGCTGACAAAGCGGTACACATTTTAGGACTTGCATCACCAGGTGGTGTTCATAGCCATGACGATCACATCGTAGCCGCTATTGAGCTAGTCGCAAAACGTGGCGCTAAAAAAGTATATTTACACGCATTCTTAGATGGTCGTGATACGCCACCACGTAGTGCAGACAGGTACTCTCATTAAATTTGAAGAAGCATACAAAAAATTTGGTGTAGGTCGTACTGTATCATTAGTTGGCCGTTACTATGCTCTTGATCGTGATTCTCGTTGGGATCGTGTGGAAGAAGCTTACAACTTGTTAGCAGAAGCAAAAGGTGAATTTGCAGCTGATGACGCATTAGTTGGTTTAGAAAATGCTTATGCTCGTGATGAAAATGATGAGTTTGTAAAAGCAACTGTTATCGGTGAAGCCGCACCAATGGAAGATGGTGATGCTGTTTTATTTTTAAACTTCCGTGCTGACCGTGCTCGTGAAATCACTTATGCATTCACTGACGAAAACTTTGATGGCTTTAAACGCAATGCAACACCAGCAATTAATTTTGTAACACTGACAGAATACGCGGATAGCATCACAGCACCAGTCGCTTTCCCAAGTGAGTCTCTAAACAATACGCTAGGTGAATGGTTATCTACTCACGATAAAACGCAATTACGTATTTCTGAAACAGAAAAATATGCACATGTTACTTTCTTCTTTAACGGTGGTATTGAAAACGAGTTTAAAGGTGAAGCACGTACACTGATTAAATCTCCTGCTGTTGCAACTTACGATTTACAACCAGAAATGAGCTCTGCTGAATTAACTGAGAAACTAACCGCCGCTATCCGTAGCCAAGAATACGATGTAATCATATGTAACTATCCAAATGGTGATATGGTTGGTCATACTGGCGTTTACGAAGCAACTGTTAAAGCATGTGAAGCCGTTGATACGAGTATTGGTGACGTGATTGAAGCATTAAAAGAAGTTGATGGTGAGTGTTTAATCACTGCTGACCACGGTAATGCAGAGCAAATGATCGACCCTGAAACAGGTGGCGTTCACACTGCACATACTAATTTGCCAGTGCCATTTATCTATTTCAGTCACCCTGCAACCATGCAAAAAGGCGGACGTTTATGCGATATCGCACCAACAATGCTTAGCTTAATGGGTATGGAAATCCCAACTGAAATGACAGGAACTCCTTTAATTTCATTAAAATAGACAAATCCCTCAGTATTTAGTTATTTTACTCAACTTCTTTTGCTAAAGTAGGTAAAGTTTCTAAATACTGAATTCATAAAAGTAGAATCGTCAATGAATAGCAAAGTCATTTCTAAAAAACTGCCTAAAAAGATGAGTGTGCAAACACACTTGTTACATAGTCTCCTTTTAGTTTCACTTATATTTCTGCCAGTGAAAGATCTCTTTGCGACTAATAACCTGACAACACTGCAAAAACAGATTAAAGAAAGTAAAAGCAGTAAATCAGCTCAAACCAAGAAACAACAAACCCTAGAAGAAGAAATTGCCAAATCAGAGCAAGAAACAGCAGTGCTAGTCTGAAATTACAACAAACAGAAGAAGCACTTAAATTAGAAGAAAAACGCTATAAAGACTTACAAAACGAAACTGAACAATTAAATATTGATAGAATTAAAAACCAAAAACTTCTTGAACAACAGCTTATTAGTGCTTATATGGCAGGTCAAAATGATCTGGTTAAGTTACTCTTAAATCAAGAAGATCTAAGCAAAATTATTCGTGCAAAAAGTTATTATGATTACCTTAATAGAGCGCGCTTAGAAAGTATTGAACAACTACATGCAACCCAGCAAAGCATCGAAAAAAACAAATCAGATCAAGAACAATCCTTACTTAGTCTAAAAGCGATGCGCGATACACTAGCCTCAAGCAAAAATAAATTAGTTGAGCAACGTGATAAACGCACCAAGGCACTTCGAGAGTTACAACAAGATATCAATTATCAATCCGCTCGCTTAGCGCAACTTGGTGATGCAGAAAAAAACCTCAAAGCACAACTTAAAAAACAACGTGAAGCGCGTGCAGAAAAAGAGTTAGTCGCAGACAAGGGCTAAAGCCACTAAAAAGATTCAACCCAAAAGCGAAACACAAACTCACTCGAAAATATCTAGCTTAAAAGGCAAACTAGAATGGCCAATCAAAGGTAAGGTATTAGCCCGATTTGGAAGTAAACGTAGCGATCAAGTTAAATGGAAAGGACTTTCTATTGCGACTAACGAAGGTGAAAAAGTACGTGCGGTTGCCACCGGGCGTGTCTTGTTTGCAGGTTACTTTAAAGGTTACGGTATGGTCATCGCACTTGATCATAGTGATGATTACATAACTTTATATGGCTATAACCAAACACTACTTCAAAAAACCGGCGATATTGTCTTTCAAGGTGATGCCATTGCACTGGCAGGCCATAGTGGCGGACAGGATAAAAATAGTCTTTATTTCGAGCTAAGCCACAAAGGTAAAGCAGAAGATCCAATTAAATGGCTAGAGCCTCACCGTTACTAAGCAGAGCACTTTATTAATGATTTTTCGATTAACAAGCATAATGCTTACCTTTGTGCTTGTTTTACACAGCGACCTTAAGTTTTGCTAAACCACCAATTCAACTAGCTATTGTTCTCGATGATCTTGGTAATAGCAAACATGATCTACAGGCATTGAAACTACCAACACAAATCACTTTTGCTGTTTTACCCTATACCCCCTTTGCAAAAAAGCTGGCGAAACAGGCTCATAGTCAAAACCGCGAATTATTGCTTCATATGCCAATGCAGGCCAAAATTCACAATGAAAAGCTCGGTAAAGGCGCTTTGATGCTTAATATGCAAGAGTTAGTTTTCAAAGAAGAACTCAGCAAAGCGTTACACTACTTCCCTGGCGCAACTGCAATGAATAATCACATGGGCAGTACCTTAACGGAACATATAGAACCTATGCAGTGGACTATGGAAGTGTTAAATAAACAAGGTTTATATTTTTTAGATAGTCGTACTAGCGCTCAGACTATTGCCCAAAGCACCGCACAAATATCAGGGGTTCCCGCACTTCGTCGCCATATTTTTTTAGATAATATAAAAACCAACAAAGCAATGACAGAACAGCTTCAACAGGCGCTTGAAATAGGCAAAAATAACCTTCCCGTTGTAATCATTGCGCATCCTTATCCAGAAACTATTCAGTTTCTTCGTGATAATTTCACACAGCAAAATCAACAATTTGATCTCGTGCCATTACACCAATTATTATCACAAAGTGAGCGTTTAGCGATAGCAAAAAAACGCAACGAATGGCAACAGGCTCAGAATATTATTATCAACCACACTAAACAAACACAATAAAAGAAGAGTTTATTATGCGCCTATCTGTTTTTATTCCAGAAAATTCTCCGCAACTATTGATCGACCTTAAAAAGCTTTACCAAGGTTATTTAAATGAGCAAGATCTTACTGATGCCTCATTAAAATCTCTTATCAGTGATCCTCAAAGTCTATTTTTTGTGACCCTATTTAATGCTCGCCACCTTGGCGCGGTTGAGGTTATTACAAAGGATGAGCAAGCAACATTAAAGCATTTATGTGTGCGAGAAATTACAAGACGCCGAGGTGTGGGCAAGAACTTATTAGGTGAAGTCGAAAAGCATCTAAGCAATAAAAACATCAGCACAGTTACAATGCCGTTAGCCAATATTAGAGAAGATGAGCAGGCTACCACTAAAGAATTTATGCAATCCTGTGGTTATCAAATAATAGAAAATAGATTTATTAAAAAGCTATCTTAAATAAAAAAACAGATACAAAAACCACATATCAATGTGGTTTTTCATTGCGATTAAAAAGGTTTATCGACCTGCGAGTGGGAAATCTCCCATCATTAAGCTCAATACAATTTGCATCACGTTAGTAGTATGACTTTTTTTATCGGCTTCAAAACCAACAAAGCCTTGAACACCAGAGCGCCAATAAATTTGCTCTAAATTATCATCAAGCACCATCAATAAAAAAGATCCCTTTTCATAACGTTTAGTGGATACACCGCTTTTAATCACATTCGGTAGTAAACCAAATTTATTTTGAATACTTTGATTAGCTAAATTGTCTTCCAGTGAAAACAAAAAACCAATAGTGACGTCAGCCTTAAGCCGATCTGCTTGGTAACGATAACCCTTTGTTTCTAAATAACGAATAATTTCACCGGCAATATATTGTTGCACATCCCTTTTATCTTCATCACTTTTAGCAGACAACACCAAACTATATTCATTACTCCAAGTAAAAGTAGTAAATGCTGGCAACACCTCCGATGGTTTAGCGCTACTTACAACCATCATTTTAGGTTCGCTAACATCTTGCTCTACTTTATCAATAGAGGAACTACACCCTGCTAATACAGTTAAACAGGTCATAAAACTTAGTGTGAATAGCCAGTTTTTCATTTTAATCTCCGATTTTATTCTTCAGTAACAAATGAAGCGCACTCTTGCATTGTATCAATACCAGAACCCGGGAGGTGCCCATTTTCACTTAAATGACGACGCCACGCACGTGCACCTGGCAAACCTTGAAATAAACCTAACATATGTCGAGCAATATGATTTAAATAGGAACCGTTGCTAAGCTGTTGCTCAATATAAGGATACATTTCCTCTAATACTTGAAAACGTGTTAATGCTTTTTCTGTTGAATTAAACAGACGCTGGTCAACAGTACTTAATAAATAAGGATTAGCATAGATTTCACGGCCTAACATCACACCATCTAAATGTTGTAAATGCGCTTCACATTCATCTAAGGTTTTAATGCCACCATTAATAGCAATCGTCAGCTTTGGAAAATCTTTTTTAAGCTGATAAACACGCTCATAATCCAAAGGTGGAATATCTCTATTTTGTTTTGGGCTTAAACCACTTAACCAGGCTTTACGAGCATGAACGATAAACGTATCACAACCTTTACCATGCACAGTGTCAATAAAGTCACATAAAAATTCATAGGAATCTAAATCATCAATACCAATACGTGTTTTCACTGAAACAGGCAGGCCAGAGGCATCCTGCATTGCTTTAATTGCATCACCAACTAACTCACCTTCCGCCATCAAACAAGCACCAAAGCGACCATTTTGAACACGATCCGAAGGACACCCCACATTAAGGTTTATTTCATCGTAACCACGCTCTTTTCCTGCTAGCGCAGATTTTGCTAAATCAACCGCGAAGAAAGCCCCCTAACTGCAAACAAACCGGATGTTCACTATCACCTTTTGTAGATAATCCCCTTTGCCATATAAAATAGCACCAGTGGTCACCATTTCAGTATACAACAGGGTATTTTTACTCATTACGCGATGAAAATGACGACAATGTCTATCAGTCCAATCAAGCATGGGGGCAATGGAAAAGCGGTTTGTGTTGTAAATACAATCAGTTACAGATTTCATATATTTTAAATTTCTCGTTAATCTTTCTTATTTTGGTTTTTATCGCTTTAAATCGAGATGAACCACTTTGAATCGCAATAAGTGAGTACGCCTTTAGGCGCTGTATAATGTAACTTATTTTTAAAGTCTAATCGATTTTTAGATCTCTAATACACTCGTTATTTTTCATTTGAAAAAATCTTTCAAACTTCTTTAAAGATTTATCGTTACATACTCTTAACTATCGGCTATATCGCTTATCTATATGTACAAAAACACGCTTCACATTTTTATGCGCATAAAAATGTACATTGTTGACTTTTAATGCGCATTAAAGTGTAATCATATTTAATAAATAACTTGAGATATAACGATGCGACGATCACGAATAAAAAAATTAATCGAATGGAAAGAAAAGGAAACGCGTAAACCTTTACTGATCGACGGCGCTCGTCAAACAGGTAAAACCTATCTATTGCAAAGCTTATTCGGTGAACATTTTGACAATGTTCTGCGCATTGACTTTCTTGAATCTCCAGAAATGGCTGAAGCTTTTTCTGGATCATTAACACCTGAAAACATTCTATCCAATATTGAATTGTTAACCAATAAAGTGTTTAACCCTACTTCGGACTTGCTGATTTTAGATGAAATAGGAGAATGCCAAAGAGCCGTAACCGCCCTGAAATACTTTTCTGAAAAAGCACCACAAATGTATATCGCGACCAGTGGCTCTAACATTGGCTTATTAAATTCATTCCCTGTCGGTAAAGTTGAGCAAGACAATTTACGCCCGCTGACATTTTATGAATTTTTATTGGCATCAGGTGAAGCCGCATTAATCAAAGCCTTTGAAAACCAAGTGAATTCAGCACCTGCCCATACTAAGTTATTTGATAAACTAACGGACTATTATTTTACGGGTGGTATGCCTGAAGCCGTTAATACTTGGTTTGAATTAAAACATAAAAGCATATTAGAGCGTGTTGAAGCTGTAGAAAATATCCATGCAAACTTAATTTCAGGTTACTTACGGGACTTTGGCAAGTACTCAGGAAAAGTCGATGCTAGCGTAATCGAATCGGTCTTCCGTAATGTGCCCTCACAACTTGCTTCGGTTATCGATGAATCTGTAAAACGATTTAAATTTAAAGGTGTTCATGATCGTAAATCTCGTTATGGCGATTTTGAAAGTGCGATCACTTGGTTAGATAAATGCCGATTAGTACTGAAGAACTACCCCACAGACGGTCTGCCACGTAGCCCTTTAGTCGCTTACCAAAAAGAAAACAAAGTGAAGCTTTTCTTATTTGATACAGGATTGCTTAACCATATGTTAGGTATAGGTTATAAAGAAATAAAACAACAAGGCTTTGAATATAAAGGCTACATCGCTGAAAACTTTGTACAGCAAGAATTTGTAGCACAAGGGGTAGATCCAACCTTCTCATGGGGTGACGCCAGAGCAGAAATCGAGTTTATTGCAACTGACAATGAAGGGCAGATTATCCCAATTGAAGTGAAAAGTGGCAAACGCACACGCGCCAAATCTTTGCAATCTTATATAACTAAATGCCAACCCCATAAAACAATCAAGTTAGCGGGTACACAAGGCTCTTCAGTATTAGAAAAAGAGAATATCGTGTTACCTCTTTATTACGCCCAGTATGCTGTTAGCCAGCACTTAAAATAGTGCTGATGAGTAACGCTTAGAAAATATAAGTATATAAAATTAAAAAGTAATGCATTGACTGAAGCGACAACCAGAACCACTCAAGTCGCTGACTTCCACACTGCACCTAATGAGGCTTCATTGGTAAGCAAATAGAATAATAATTCGCTCACTTTTGGGATAAAGCGAGCACAATTATTTTACCTGCTGTGGCGCTATGGGCACAAACCGCCTTAGAAAATTTACCGCTAGGAACAAAAAAGGCCACTATTTCAGGTAGCCTCGAAGTTGTGCATATAACGGGCGTTATGGTAAATACATTAATTACATTTTGTATAATTAGATTCTAAGCATGATTTAGACATTTCTTGCGCGTGACTTATATCTTTTGTCGTCATATGAGGTGTGATAATATTAAATGATTTTTCTGCGTCGTAACCATTATATCTAGCTAAATTAAACCACATATACGCTTGTTTATAATCTTGGAGTACACCATGCCCATTGTCGTACATAGTTCCTAAATTGAATTGCGCACTGGCATCACCCTGTTCGGCGACTTTTACGGTACCAATTGGTCGCTTGTTTATAATCTTGGAGTACACCCTGTCCATTGTCGTACATAGTCCCTAAATTGAATTGCGCATCGGCATCACCCTGTTCGGCGACTTTACGGTACCAATAGACTGCTTGTTTATAATCTTGGAGTACACCATGCCCATTGTCGTACATAGTTCCTAAATTGAATTGCGCACTGGCATCACCCTGTTCGGCGGCTTTACGGTACCAATTGACTGCTTGTTTATAATCTTGGAGTACACCTCGTCCATTGTCGTACATAGTCCCTAAATTGAATTGCGCACCGGCATCACTCTGTTCGGTCGCTTTACGGTACCAATAGACTGCTTGTTTAGAATCTTGGAGTACACCCAGCCCTCTGCCGTACATAGTTCCTAAATTGAATTGCGCATCGGCATCACCCTGTTCGGCGACTTTACGGTACCAATTGGTCGCTTGTTTAGAATCTTGGAGTACACCTCGTCCATTGTCGTACATAGTCCCTAAATTGAATTGCGCATCGGCATCACCCTGTTCGGCGGCTTTACGGTACCAATTGGTCGCTTGTTTAGAATCTTGGAGTACACCCAACCCATTGCTGTACATAGCTCCTAAATTGAATTGCGCACCGGCATCACCCTGGTTCGGTGACTTTTCGGTACCAATTGACTGCTTGTTTATAATCTTGGAGTACACCCCGCCCATTGTTGTACATAACTCCTAAACTGAATTGCGCGTCGGCATCACCCTGTTCGGCGGCTTTACGGTACCAATTGGTCGCTTTTTTATAATCTTGGAGTACACCCAACCCATTGCTGTACATAATTCCTAAATTGAATTGCGCATCGGCATCCCCCTGTTCGGCGGCTTTTACGGTACCAATAGACTGCTTGTTTATAATCTTGGAGTACACCCCGCCCATTGTCGTACATAACTCCTAAACTGAATTGCGCATCGGAATCACCCTGTTCGGCAAGTGGATGCCATTCTTTGTAGGCTGTTTTGAAGTCACCTTCATCCGCAGCATCTAAGCCTTTATTAAAATCAGCAGATAGCACTACCGATGTAAATAAAATGCAAACGACACAAATAATATTTTTCATAATATATAACTCTATTGATAGTGAATTTTCGCTTAAAAATAAGCAAGAAAGATATAAACAATATCACAAACGTATGAGTGCAAGTAAACCTTGTTCCGCACAAGTAATGTAATATGCACAAAATGACAGTTATGTTAAATGAGCCATTTTTCTTATAAAAATAGTCACTTCATCATGAAAGCAACACAAACCATTTAAATTTGTTAGTTGATTGTTTGATATTAGCTATAAAACCACAGAACAAAAAAACAACATTAGATGGCTGTTTTTTAACCGTAAAGGTATGGTTAGTGTTTGGCTTCGTTTCTAAGCCCAAATTGTTATATTAACCAGTTTCATTTTTTTATTATAAGTTGAGTTCACACAATTAAACTTTCTAGACATTTATCTATTTATAAGGCGCTTTGGGGGCGGTTGCGAGATAGCTTATTACGCTCGGTATAGGAGAAAGTGAGCGTAGTTAAAACGTTCCCAAGTAAGTAAATGAATGAAACAAAATTCTTTATTCTGAGGGTGAGATGAAACGATCTAGCCGGTACGCCCTGAGTCCCCTTCAAAAGAAACGGTACGCCCATGGTGCGCCTAAATACTCACAAAGCCTTATATAGCTTAAAAACAGATCCAATCAAGCATGGGGGCGATGGAAAAGCGATTTGAAGGGAAATTTTGCATAGAGCACCAGTTTAAATAATAAAATCCACAAAACAGCCAGTAACAGATTCAGTATCTAAATGGCATTCAAGAAGCGTGATTATATCAGAAATAGGAGCTTTAAAAATAGCTAATAGACTTCCCTTATTGTTTAATCAAAAGGCTATCGCAACACTTTTATACACATAACACTGTTATGTATTTTATTATTTATTTGAGGCTAAGATATTTAACATTCTCCAATAAAAAATCAATTAGAGCAGAAAGGAAAAGCAACCCGCCTATTTGTAGAAGTTTAAACTAGATGTGATATTTCGAATTGCAAAATTAAGACTTACCTAAGTCCAGTAACCTAGGTAAGCCGTTCGGTTTTATCTTAGATTATAAGGTTACACCTGATTTAAATATCGCTAGCTCTCTAATATCATTTACTTCATTTTTCGTAGGAGTTCCACTGGCTATTTCACAGATCAAATCTATGAATTTCTCCAATAGTTCTGGCATAGAACCGCCATCTAATAGAGCACCTGCATTAAAATCTATCCAGTGCTTTTTCTTATTAGCTAGCTCAGTGTTGGTGGCTAACTTGACTGTGGGTACAAAACCACCGTAAGGGGTTCCTCGGCCAGTAGAAAACAGAACCATGTGACAACCACTAGTTGCAAGAGCGGAAGTTGCAACAGCATCGTTACCTGGTGCACTCAACAAGTTAAGTCCGGGTATTTTTAATACTTCTCCGTACTTAAGAACACCCATTACGGTACTAGAGCCTGCTTTTTGAGTACAGCCCATAGACTTATCTTCTAGTGTGGTAATACCTCCAGCTTTATTGCCTGGCGATGGGTTCTCGTATATTGGTTGATTATGATCGATAAAATACTGTTTAAAGCTATTTACCATTTCAACCGCTTGGTCAAAAGTTGACTTATCGATACAGCGCTCAAAAAGAATATGTTCAGCACCAAACATTTCTGGAACTTCAGTCAGTACAGATGTACCGCCTTTTTCAATTAGGTAATCAGAAAATAAGCCAAGAAGAGGGTTTGCTGTTATTCCCGATAGACCATCAGAACCGCCACATTCTAAGCCAACTTTTAGTTTACCTATTTTAATTTCAGTTCTCTGGTCTTCTTTAACTACTGAATATATTTGTTGCAGATAATCAACAGCCACTTCTATCTCATCTTCAACTTGCTGAGCAACCATATATTTTACACGGGAATCATTGATAGACCCAACAGCTTCCTTAAATGGATCAATTTGATTGTTTTCACACCCTAAACCAATTACTAATACGCCACCAGCATTTGGGTGACGAACCATATCAGCTAGAATTTTTTTGGTGTTTTCATGATCATCACCTAATTGCGAACAACCATAATTATGTGGGAATAAATATACACCATCGCATTCCAATGCTTCTATTTGTGTGGTGAACTCTTTAATAGCTTGTTTGGCGATGCCATTAACACAGCCAACAGTAGGAATAATCCAAATCTCATTTCTTATTCCCACATCACCATTCTCTCTTGCAAATCCCATAAATGTTTTATCGAGCAACCCCATTTCTTTTGAGGCTATAAAATTGGGATCGTATGAATAGCTATCAGAGCCAGAGAGATTAGTTTTCAGGTTATGGGTATGTACTAATGAGCCAGTACTTATAGGCTGAGTTGCATGGCCTATTGCAGTACCATATTTCACAACGTCACCATTAATTTCAATATTGGTGATCGCTAATTTACCACCACGGTGAATGTTTTCTTTTAGTAATATTTCTAGTCCACCTAGATCAATGACTTCATTCTTATAAAAATCTTCCAAACAAACAACAACATTATCAGCTTCATTAATCTTAATAAATTTTTTCATGGTTACCTCTATTTTATAAAGTTAACCCATCCGACGTTTTCTATTGTATTACTTAATCTGCATTTTAATCAATAAAAAACATCAAATCATTGCTAAAATAATTAAAAACAAGTAAATAAAGCAAGAATCATTACTTAAAAGTAGAATTACAATAATAAAATACCGATAAAAAACACAATAAAATGATCACAGACACGTTTACTAACCTTTTCTTATAAATTTAATAAATCCATCAATACACTGAGTTCAGTCGATAACACCTGTCCGACAACAGAAATATTTATCGTTAAGGAATTTACAATGACAGAACAATTAAAAGAGATTTATCCGGAATGAACTCTTACCCGGAAAAAATTATTCAGTTTGGCGAAGGAAATTTTTTAAGAGCATTTATTGGTTGGCAGGTGCAACTATTAAATGAACAAACAGATTTCAACGCAGGTATAACCGTCGTACGTCCGATCGATGCGGCTCACCCAAAATTAGACTCACAAGATGGCCTTTATACCGCAATGATTCGAGGTATTAACGAATCAGGAGAAAGCGTTTCTCAACCAAAAATAATTTCATCTATAAATAGAGAGTTGTTTGCCTATGGTGAATTTGAAGAAGTCTTAAAAGTTGCTGAAAACCCTGACCTTGAATGGGTTATTTCAAATACTACAGAGGCGGGTATTGAGTTTAAAGACAGTGACAAAATAACTGATTTTCCGCCATCTACATTTCCAGCTAAGTTAACACTTTTCTTATTGCGTCGCTTTGAGACATTTAACGGTGACAAAAATAAAGGACTAATTCTTCTTCCCTGTGAGTTAATTGACTACAACGGCGATAAATTAAAAGAAACAATTAATCAGTACGCCGAGTTATGGAACTTAAGCGATCAGTTTAAAACTTGGTTAAATCTCAGTAATACTTTTTGCTCAACATTGGTTGACCGTATCGTTACGGGTTACCCTAAAGATGAAATTGAACAACTGGAAGCAGAACTAGGCTATAAAGATAATTTTATTGTTGCGAACTGAATATTTCTACCTTTTTGTTATTCAAGGACCTAGCTTCCTTAAAGAGAAATTAAAACTAAAAGAATGTCCTCTGAATATTAAAGTTGTCGATGATATAAAGCCCTATAAGCGACGTAAAGTCGGTATTTTAAATGGAGCACATACCGCAATGGTCCCGGTAGCTTACCTTGCTGGACTAAATACAGTTGGCGAATCGATGGCCGATCAAGATATCGTTGAATTCGTAGGAAACATGCTGGATAACGAAATCATTCCTATGTTATCTATGGATAAAAATGAACTTACTGAATTTCGAAACAGTGTAATGCAACGATTTGAGAACCCATACATTAAGCACTACTTATTATCAATTTCGTTAAATTCATTAACCAAATTTACAACTCGATTATTACCTCAACTTATCAGTTACGCAAATGAAAAGAACCAAGCACCAAAAAATCTTAGCTTTAGCTTAGCAAGCATTATTCTGCTTTTATCTAGGAAAAAGAAACAATGAAGATATACCGTTAAATGATGATCAGATCCTATTAGATAAATTTGAAATATGGAAGAAATCAGATATTGATGATGCCGTATCTCAATTCTTATCTATGAAAGATCACTGGGGAATAGACTTAACCTCATTAACAAATGTCGAGCCGTTAGTAAAAGAATATGTTTGTAAAATTCAGACTCTGGGTATGCGTCAAGCACTCAAGTCTTTATAACACCGCATATAACAATTATTACTTAATAATAAAAGGAATACTTATGACTAAGTTACACACTGGAATCAAGAAAATAGCCGCAATTGTTGGTTTAACATTTGGATTAAGTTTTGGTGCACAGGCGACCACTGAAATCATGGTCGCTTATGGTAATCAACCAGGCGAACCAATTGATCAAGCGATGCATTACTGGGCTGATCAAGTGAAACAAAAATCTAATGGTGAAATCGTTTTTCAGCTTTTTCCATCCAGTCAATTAGGTAGTGAAACAGAAGTATTAGAACAAGCTAAATTCGGAGCAAATATTATTGCTATTGCCTCTTATGGTTACCTTATGGATACTGTTCCTGACTTTGGTGTTATTAACGCGCCTTATATAACGCAATCTTTAGAGAAAAATCCAAGTTAATGCAAACTGACTGGTTTAAAGGACTAGAAGGTCAATTAGCTGATACTGGTCTTCAAATGGTTGTTCCTGATGTTGTATATGGGACTCGTCACCTACTTTCTAAAAAGAAAGTAGAAAAGCCAGCTGATCTGAAAGGTGTAAAAGTACGTGTTCAACATTCTCGCTTAATGGTTGCGACGGTGGAAGCAATGGGTGGAGTACCAGCTCCAATGTCTTTATCAGATGTATACCCTGGCCTTTCTCAAGGTGTGATTGATGGCGTAGAAAATCCAGCTGTAGTACTACATGGTGGTAAATTCTATGAAGTCGCAAAAAACCTAAGTTTAACAGGTCATATTAAAATGTTATCTCCATTTGTTGCTGGCACTGGTTACTGGAATAATTTAACAAGCGAAGAACGTAAAATTATTACAGAAACTAGCCGTGATATGGTGAAATATGGTGCAACATTGATCAATGAACTTGAAAAAGAGGCCTTCGATAAAATGAAAGCTGAAGGCGTTCAAATAAATGAAGTAGATGCAAAAGCATTTGCTGATGTCGCAGGCGATGTAGTTCAGAAAGCATTCCCAGAATGGACTCCTAACCTGTATAAAGACATTCAGAAAAAACTATCTGATATGTAGTCATTTTAGGGGTCCATTTGGGCCCCTTCCTTGATTAAACTGGAGACAATCATGCAACCTCAAACATCTGTAAGCCATACAGAAACTCACTCTTTAAAAACCTTTACTTATTATCTGGATAAATTGAGTCGTTTAGATGAAATTATCTCAGCGACATTACTTGCAGTTATTGTGATACTAATGGGATATGGTGTTATTACTCGTTATGTATTTAATGCCCCTAGCTCTTGGGTAGAAGAGATCTGTATTGCTTTATTCATCTGGATGACTTTTATGGGGGCAAGTGCTCTTATGCGCCATGATGAGGTCGTACGAATAGATTACTTAGTTAGAAAATTACCTACTAAAGTCTGCCAATCTAATGGATGGACTATTCCGCCCAATTATAATCATGATCGCAATTGTGTTTATGGTTTACTGGGGGTTCAAACTTCTGCCCCACTCTCAAGTTAGATTTACCCCTGCATTAAAAATACCTTATATCTATATTTATGCAGCTGTCCCTATCAGTGCAATATTTATGGCTTATCACCAATTAAAACAAATTTATTCATTTTTTAAACCTTGTAATAAGGAAGCCTAATAATGACCATTTTCCTACCAATCACAGCTCTTCTTGTCCTATTTGCGCTTGGTATTCCTGTTGCATTTTGTATTTTTCTATCCACTCTTGGCTATTTTTTACTTAATGACCATTTACCCATGATGATACTTATTCAACGTCTCGCTGGTGGTCTTGAGTCTGTCACTTTACTTGCAATCCCTTTTTCGTGATGGCAGGCGTTTTTATGAATCATTCAGGGATTAGCAAGCGTCTACTCCGGTTCAGTGAGGTACTAACTGGGCATATGAGTGGAGGACTTGCACAAGTAAATGTTGTATTAAGTACTTTAATGGGTGGTTTGTCTGGATCCAATATTGCAGATGCGACTATGGGATCCAAGCTTCTTGTTCCACAGATGGTTGCTCGAGGTTACAGCGCTTCATTTTCATCAGCAGTCACAGCGGCTTCTGCATTAATAACACCAATTATTCCACCAGGCATTGCACTTATTATTTATGGTTACGTTAATAACGTATCTATTGGTAAATTATTCCTCGCAGGTGTTGTACCAGGACTGATGCTTTGCCTGATGATGATGGGACTTGTTTCTTTTATTTCAAAGAAAAGAAATTATGCGCCATTGCGTGAAAAAAGAGCTTCTATTTCAGAAATAGCAATATCTGCTAAGGATGCTATTTTAGCTCTATTATTACCAATAATCATCATAGGTGGTATACGCTTTGGTGTATTCACTCCTACAGAGGCTGGAGCAGCGACTGTTATATACGCTTTAGTATTAGGTATGTTTATCTATAAAGAAATGAATTCAAACTTACTTTGGGATGCCACAAAAGAATCGGTAATGGCATCAGCAAACGTATTACTCATTATTTGTGTTGCCGTTGGTTTTTCTAAATTTTTGACTTGGGAACGTGTACCGCAAGACCTAGCCTTTTGGTTAACAGGTGTAGTAGATAGTCCAATCGCATTTTTGTTAATAGTTAACGTATTTCTTCTTGCCATAGGTATGTTTCTTGAAGGTAATGCAGTTATGATTGTACTTGCACCTTTACTTGCCCCTGTTGCAAAATCCTATGGAATTGATCCTGTGCACTTCGGTATTATTTTCATATTCAATAGTGCAATTGGCACCGTAACCCCACCTCTGGGCACAGTTATGTTTACAACGTGTTCAATTACAAAGGTTAAAATTGAAGACTTTGTTAGGGAAATACTTCCATTTTGGCTACTTTTAATTGTCGCTTTAATACTGATTACTTACATCCCAATTATTTCAATCGGTTTACCAAACCTAGTATTTGGATAATGAACTGTTGCAGTTACAGGTGAGTGTATCATTGAGTTAAATGCGCAACCATTTGGCTCAATGAAACACGCTTTTGGAGGATATACTCTGAATCGAGCTGTTTATCTTCCAGGCTCGAAAAACGAAGACATGAGAGAAAAGGATTTAACAAGGATAGGAGCAGACACGTTAAGTAATGAGGTGATTGAGCGTTAGCAAGGGAATGATTGTTCGACGATATTGCTAGAAAATAGCTCAACTAAACAGGTAAGAGCCTGAGTTAACAAAATATAATTGGCTCTAATTAATAGAACCTACTTTATGTGGGTTCTTTATTTGTATTACCAGTGATCAAACTATGCTCCATACTTTTTCTTGCAGTCTGTAAGTGAACTCTTAATGCGCCAATCGCGCCTATATCATCACCTATTAACATTTTGCTTAGTACAACCATATGTTCCTCGATTGCAATCATGTTTCTCTTACGTAAATCACTGTTATCCCATTGATAATGATAATGAAAAATTACAGACATAATTTCGTAAAACTGATCCATAAATGGATTATTCGCGGCAGACAATATAAGGCGGTGGAAGTTACGATCTAAATCAGAAAATGCCTTATATTCATTGACAACTTCATCTCTTAAATCTCGATGTAACTGAAGCAACATCTTTGCCTCTTTCCAGCGCGGATCCTCTTTTGATAAATTCATAAACTTACTAAGTGCATGGCACTCAAGCATCGCTCTTAGCTCAATTAAACTAGTCGCATAGCCATGCTCGAAACGAACCATGCGCCATCGACCTCTAGATATATTTTCAATTAAATTAAATCTAGAAAACCTAATTAAAAACTCTCGAATAACCCGTGTCGAGCAATTTGATTGCTTTGATAAATCGAGCTCTGAAAATTCATCTCCGGGCATGATATGCCTGTTTTTTATACTGTCATTAAAAAACCGCTCGAACTCTATGGTTTGTAATTCACCAGTCGAAGCGGGTTGCTGAAAAATATCAGCTTCATCTGGTTGGCGTAAAATTTGGCACTCACCATCAGCATCTTTTAATATCCCCTTCTCACACAACCCTTTGATAACATGCCTAATTGTAGTTCGGCTGACTCCAAAAAGCTCAGATAATGATGATTGTGAAGGCAATGGTGACTGTATATGGCCAAGATTGATCGCATCTAGAAGCTGGTTTGTTGTGCTCTCTCGTAAATTTTTATTTCTAGCCATTTATTTAAAATCCTATCAAACAAAGCACCATTAAATACCATTTAAAACCATTTAAAATTGACACTCATCACACTTACCAGTGTTGTTTTACTTTTAAAAAACGGAAAGGATAAATTAACTAAAATTTTATTAATAAAGAGGTTGGTATGAAATCGTTAATTTGTAAAAAACCATTTGAAATGAATTACGCTGATGTAGAAATGCCATCAGTACAAGAAGACGAAGTATTAGTAAAGGTTGTTGCGGTCGGTATCTGTGGCACAGATATCCATGCTTATTCTGGTAATCAGCCTTTTTTCAGTTACCCAAGAGTGCTTGGTCATGAGTTATGTGGGCATATAACTGCAATGGGTAAAGAAGCCGAAGATGAAGGCGAGTTTATTATAGGTGATAAGGTTGCTCTTATCCCATATGTTGCTTGTTACGAATGCCCTTCTTGTAAAAGCGGAAAAACCAATTGTTGTGAGAATATATCAGTCATAGGTGTTCACCGTGATGGAGGATTTAGCGAGTATATCTCTGTTCCCAAAAACAATATTTTAAAAGTTAATGATGTTGATAATAATACAGTCGCATTGATAGAACCTTTTGCTATCAGTGCACATGGAGTTCGTCGTGCTCAATTACGTAAAGGCGAACATGTTCTTGTTGTCGGCGCAGGTCCAATCGGTCTTGGTGCGACATGCGATTGTCGCTAGTGACGGGGCAAAAGTAATTGTTGCTGATACTCAAGAAGCAAGAAGGCAACATGTAGAAAAAGAACTTGGTGTACTAGCAGTTGATCCAATGGCTGAAAACTTTGAATCTTTGGTTAAAGATCATTTCGATGGCTCATTGGCAGAAACGGTTATTGATGCAAGTGGCAACCGTCATGCAATGAATAACGCCGTAAATTTGATCCGAAATGGCGGAAAAATCGTCTTTGTCGGTTTATTTAAAGGCAACTTGGAATTTAGTGATCCAGACTTCCACAAAAAAGAAACAACAATGATGGGGAGCAGAAATGCAACCAAGGAAGATTTTATTAAAGTCCAAACTCTGATGGTCGCCGGCAAGCTTGGAGCTAATATGATGCTTACGCATAGCTTTGACTTTAATACCATTGGAGACAATTACGAAAAAGATGTCGTGAATAATAAAGATTTACTTAAAGGGGTCATTTCATTCTAAGCCTGTAAATATTCTTAAATTTGGGCAACTTTGCATAAGTTTTTCTCCTTTTTAGCTAGGTTGCTCCCTCTTTTCTTCAACTAATACTTGCCTTCATACAACTAGTCAAAAAATTAATTATTAGCAATAAAATGAGTCCAGTGTCCTTGTGCACATATATAAAATACTCAACTTAATGAACACAATGATAAAGCGGTTTAAAAGGTATTTTTGCAAAGTGCTTTTTAAAAATAAAAAAACACAAAACAGCCAAGTAACAGGTTTAGTAATAGAACTCTAAGAGTTTTGATTACTTACCATCAACTCCCTTCTTATCTAAAAGAACTTGCATAATATTCCAAATTAACCAAGACTGACTTTTTTCATTGAAACAATACGGGAAACAACAACTATGCTTTTAGGCGTATCTCTAGGTACCAATAATCTTGCTAACTCTGGACAATTTTACGATAAATTATTGGATGTGATAGACATGGAGAGAAAAATGCAAACAGCTGATGAAATTGGCTGGGGGACTCTGGGTCAAGATACTCAGTTTTGGGTTTTAACACCTTTTAATAAAAAGTCTGCGACAGTTGGCAATGGTGTACAAGTCACTTTTGCCGCAACGAGTGTTGAAAAAGTTAACCAATTTTATGAAACGGCTCTCAAACTAGGAGGCGTTGATGAAGGTGCTCCTGGATACCGTTATCGACCACATTATTACGGAGCCTATGTTCGAGATTTAGATGGCAACAAATTGCATATCATGCATGAATCCAGTGACATCTGATTTCCCTAATAGCCTATTAACAAACACAATGAAGAGCAAAGAAACAAACTCATCAAATAGCCCATTTTTCAGTAATGGCTTATTTCTTTGTTGAAGGTCTCTCTAGGTAAAAATCGTTTCTTGTAATCAATAAAATCAATAAAATAAAGGGATTGCTCTCGGTATGACATTAGATTCAAAAAAGGCAGAATATGGACTTTTAGCTGAATGTGTTTCATCACTGAGAAGCATTAAGTTTTCCAATCATTTAGTTAAACTTCTTCAGTCGTTTATTGATTTTGATTGCATCGTGATACTTGGTTATAGAAAAAATAAACATCCTATTTATTTATATGACTCGATTGATACTCGCAGAGAATTGCTCTTTCAACGCTATTTGATGAATTCATTTGTCCATGATCCATTTTATATCGCGCTCACTAATTATAATATTGAAGGCATATATAGCTTAAAAGAAGTTATTTCAGATGCACAAGAATATAAAGATTATCAAAAGAAATTTTACGATGAAACTAATTGGCAAGATGAAATAGGCTTAACCATTCGCATTAGTGAAACGCGATGGGTGGTTATTTATTTTGGTAATACTACTGACGAAAAAAATTTACCCGTGAGCAAAAACACATATTAGAAAGTCGCTACTCCCTTATAAAATCTCTCTGTCATCAACATTGGTCGACTAATGACTTTCTTTTATCTGACTCTTTAAAAAGCAATATCGGGCAAATAATTGATCAGGCGCTTTCAAGCTTTGGCGAAGAGCTTTTAAGCGCCAGAGAGAAGGAAATCGCCATATTATTAATACAAGGTTTTGACTCTAAAAATATCTCAGAGGATTTATCTATTACTGTTGGCACCGTCAAGAATCACCGTAAACGTATTTACTCCCAACTGAAAGTCTCTTCCTTAAGTGAATTATTCCAATTATTTTTAAACCATTTAATTGCGAGAAATTAATATACTTTTATATCCCTTTAGGGACATCGATGAATTGACCGCTTTTCAATAGTATTTAGGCCTTAACTGATAACTAGGAAAGCGCAATGGAAAATCAACTCATTAACGATATTACTCAACGTGGTTTAATATCTCAAATCACTCAACAGGAAGAGCTTTGTGCTTTATTAGAGACACCGCAAACCGTTTATTGTGGCTTCGATCCAACAGCAGACTAGCCTCCATATTGGACACTTAGTGCCACTCTTAATGCTAAAACGATTTCAAGATGCTGGCCATAAAAGTATTGCTTTAATTGGTGGAGCAACAGGGTTAATTGGAGATCCAAGTTTTAAAGCAAGTGAAAGATCTTTAAACTCAGGATCGCTTGTACAACAATGGGTAGACTCATTATCGACACAAATACAATCGGTTATGACTCCACATTTACAAGCCCCACTGACCATTGAAAATAATGCAAACTGGATTGGTGCGATCCCCATCCTTGATTTTTTCCGTGACGTTGGCAAACATTTTTCCGTTAATGCCATGATCAATAAAGAATCCGTAAAACAACGATTACAAAGACCAGATCAAGGGCTATCTTTTACAGAATTTAGTTATTCATTATTGCAGTCCTATGACTTTGCTGAATTAAATAAACGCTTAGATTGTCGTTTACAAATTGGCGGTAACGATCAATGGGGAAATATTGTCAGTGGTATTGATTTAACTCGTCGACTTAACAAAGAAACAGTTTACGGCTTAACCCTGCCTCTTATTACAAAGTCCGATGGAACAAAATTTGGTAAAACCGAAGGTGGGGCAATTTGGCTTGATCCAACAAAAACCTCACCTTACCGCTTTTACCAATTTTGGTTAGGCACTGATGATGCCGATGTATATAACTTCTTACGTTTCTATACTTTTTTATCAAATGAAGAAATTAATGACATCCAAAAAGCGATCAATTGAGTAACAAGAAACCTCAAGCACAACAAATATTAGCAGAGCGAACTAACGGAATTTGTGCATTCAAAAGCAGGCTTAGAAAGCGCAAAACGCATAACTCAATGGTTATTTAATGGTCATGTTCAACAATTAACGTTATCTGAACTGACTCAACTTGAGCTTGATGGATTAGATGTTACTAGGGCCGACCAGGGTGTCGATTTATGTGAATTATTGGTTTTATGTGACCTTGCAAAATCAAAACGGATCGCACGAGAGTTAATTAATAACAACGCCATTAAAGTAAATAGTGAGCTGATTGAAGATGAAAGTATGACATTAGATTTCCCATTATTCGATCAATTTTGGATTATTCAGCGTGGCAAAAAGCAATTTAAGTTAATCAAAAAAATTAAACCGTAAAGGTTCTTAACAAATTTAAATCAAGAAGATAACAGCAACGAAGAGTATAATTGCATCAAAATAGATCATTGATACTAAAGATAACCAGGCCAATGAACTACTCGCCTAGGTTATCTAAATTATCTTTTAATAAGAAACACACTCAGAATAGTATTAATCACGAATATAAAAGTAGGAGTTTTAAATAAGTTCACTGACAAAAGATAGAATTTATTGGGTTAATTTTAAATACTCTACGGCGGACAACTCCCAGTGAACTTTCCTATCGTGGCATTACAAATGTAACCTGTTTCAGAGTTGATGATATAAGTGCTATTTGAGCAAGCATAATAATAATAATGAAGGTGCTGATCCTGCTCCGATAAAGCTTTAATCTCACTCGGATCACCTTCGCTGAAAAGTAAAAATTCTAATGTCTGATCTATTCCAACATCAGGGACTTCAACTTGAGTGCAAGTTGAATCACTTGCCAATGCTGTTAAGCCAGCCTTAGAAATGGAGTTGCAATAGGCAAAGCCTGAGACAAAAATCAGTAATGAAATTAAAAATAAACGAATCCAATTTTCCAATCTAATTGATTTCATCATATAGTTCGCTGTTTTTATCTAATGTTTCAGCAATAGTATTAAAATATTCGCGTGTTTCAAGCAAGTGCTGGCGTTGTTGTTCATCACTGATCTCATTCCAACGACAACTCATTCTCGCAGACTCCAATAATTGAATTGATTGATTGTAATTCTGACCAAGATAAGTATTTGCTAAATCTGAATTTAAGCTGTGATTATCAACGGCCAATAGTAAGCCTTGCATGATTTCTATGGATTCATCGAGACTTTTAATTACTTGAAAATCACAGGGCCAGTTTGATTTTGAACCACTTTTTGATTTATCTGAGTATTCTGTGGCAGGATTATCTCCCCTAAATCATTTTGCTCTAATGAGCGCATCAATAACGTTGAACTCGACAGAACAATAAAACTCAACGCCTGTTTTTCGATAATGATTGGATAGCGACGAAGTGCATGAGCAGGCATTAACATGCTCACTTCGGTTTTAGAAACTGCCGGCAATAGAAAATCACCATTAATGTCAGAGTAAACAACCATTTCAGGATAATCTTGATGGTACACTTTTGCACCATCAACAGGCACAAACTGCCGTTCTGCATCTGGAAAGAATTCAACCAATTTACCTTGAACTTCGGGCGTTTTATAGATGGTTCCTAACCTAGGAACGCAACCTAAAAGTAATAAAGCACAGCTAATACAAGTGCTCAACTTTAACAAACCATGCATTTTAAAATGTATGGTTCTTGAAAGTATCATTGTTGTTCCTTGAGATCATAGGTTAACGCGCAACTATTACTATTAAATTTAATACCAGGCTGAGGTCCTGGCATAGACATTTTCAATAGACTTTCTTTTACACGTACAAAATTGGCTTCACAGCCACTATCAAAAAACACTGTATAATTTTTTAAGTCAATGCTTTCTAGTGTATCGGCGACTCTATCGTGTTGCTCAATAAAAGAGACTAAGGTATCCAAATCTCGTAGCTTAAGAGAGGTAGGTGAGAGCGCACTTTGTGCATTAATTGAAACGGTAAACAGGCCAATAATAATAGCCGTTTTGCTGATTATATTTTTCATAATGTCAGGCTCTTTCTAGTTATATCAATCACAAATTCGGGATATTGATATTAGGATAAATACCACCATTATATCAGGCTCAATATTGGAAAAGGCTTCTAGTTTGCCACTTTAATTCATTATTTATCTTGAATATGATTGAGATAGCATTTCTTTATTCGCTGACGGTTTGTTATTAGCGCAGAAACTCGTTGCAATAAATCATCTGTCGAGAATGGTTTTACAATATAATCATCGGCTCCATTATCCCAACCTTCTTGATGGCCAGCTATATCCGCAACAGTCGATAATAATATGATCGGTATATGTGCAGTATTAGCATTATTTTTCAAGGTGTGAGTGATTTCATAACCATTACCATCCGGTAACAACACATCACAAAGCACTAAATCTACATCCATTTGTAAAGCGAGTGCTTGCCCCTTATTCGCTGAACCTGTTGAAGTAACTTGATAGTCAACATTGAGAAGCGTGCTAAGCAAATGTCTAATTTCAATGTCTTCCTCAATAATTAAAATTGTAGGTTTATCTACTACCGAAGCCGTGGTCTGTGAGGATTTTTCATCTACTATTGGGCTATTTTTAACAATTGGACTTTCTTCCCCAACAGACTCTGTAGGATCTATCGTAAATTGACAAGGAATACAGACAGTAAATACACTGCCCTTACCTTCTTCACTATCAACATTGATAGCGCCACCACAGTTATTAAGATCCTGCATTACGGTATATAAGCCAATACCATCTCCCTCTGAAACAAATTCTTGTGCTCGTTGAGTACGATTAAAACGCTCAAAAATAGTCCGCTGATCAGCTTCAGAAATACCAATGCCATTATCTTTAACCAAAAGTTGTAACCAGTTGCCACATAATGTGACTTCGATAATAACCTGCCCACCAACATCTGTGTAACGGATCGCATTGCTCAACAGATTATGCAAAGTAGACTCTAAAACCTGCTGTTTTATGGTCACAGAGGTAGCAGGAATTGGCTTGACGATATACTCGATATTTTTTTCTTGAGCTACTAACTGGTAAATATAAGTAATGGAAAGAATATGCGCATTTAAGTCAAAGGTAACAACACCAGGTTGCTGAACCTTCCCTGCTCGAGCGACAAGAAACATCTGATCAGTTAAATTTTTCATTCGCGTCGTCGCATTAAAAATAATATTTAAATTAGTTTTACCTTGCTCAGATAAATTTTCAGTTAATAACAATTCAGCGGGTATCTGGATAAGAGTTAAAGGGGTACGTAACTCATGTGCCACTTTCAGATAAAAGTCATCTTGATTTTTAAGTAGGGTTTCAAGTTCATAAGTCTTATTACCAAGATGACTATTTTTTTGTTGCAACTCGACTGTTTTAGCTTTAATTAATCGCTTTAAGTGTTCAGACCTGTTTCTCAGTTCCTTGGTTCTTAATTGTAAAAGGGCATAAATTAAAAAGAATAATGCCACCATATAAATAGCATAGGCCCACCAAGTTTTCCATAATTCAGGACGCACTGTAATAGCAACACTGATATTCTCACTATTGCTTAAGCCGTTACTCGCCTTGGCTTTTATATTTAAAACATATTTTCCACGCGGTAATGATGAATACTTAATTTCTTTGTTGCTGGCTGGCACTTGTATCCAATGATCATCGTACCCCTTTAGCTGGTATTGATATTCATTTTTTGTCGCATTCAAATAATGAAGCACAGAAACGGTAAAGGTAATATTTCTATCCGAGGCTTCTAGGGTTATAGACGGAGGTGCAGAAAAGTCTATTGTATTTGTTTTTAGTCTGCTCAGACTTCACCGTAAAATCTATTTTTGGTGCAACCTTATTGTTATTTAAGGTTTCTGGAAGAAAGCGGTTAAAACCTTTTACGCCACCAATATAAAAATAACCTGAGCGTGATTTCAGCGCGACATTAATATTGAACTCATTGCTTTGAAGCCCATTACTGATATCAAAGTTACTAAATTGATGAGTCTGGCGATTAAAACGAGACAAACCATTATTGGTTGTTATCCAAAGAAATTTATCATCCACCAGCAAGTTATATAAAGTGTTGTTGGACAAGCCATCTTTATCATACCAAAATTGAGCTCGCTGTAACCTTAAGTCTAGGCGGGTTAGCCCATGACCCGTTGCAATCCACAAAATACCCAGCTTGTCTTTCCAAATGTCTCGAACATCATTTTCACTCAAAAAGCCTTGCTCAGCAGTAAAATTATCAAAGCTGTCTGTTCTTTTATCATAGCGACTTAATCCGCCACTTGTACCAACCCAAATGATACCGTCGTCATCTTCATATAATGAACGAATCCTATTATGCAAAAGGGTTGTTGGATCTGCTGAATTTAATTTGTACCTTTTGATTTTACCTGTCGCTAAATCGAGTTTGTTTAAGCCATTTCGGGTGCCAATCCATAATTGTTGCTGGCTATCTTTTAACAAAAGACGAGCATGATTATCGGATAATGAGTTCTGATCATTCTCACCATGTAGGTAAGATTCTACATTACAATTTTGTGGGTTGAATTTTAGTAACCCACCACCAGCTGTTCCTAACCAAAGTAATTTGTTATCAGGTAATATCGAACGAATATCAATCGTTTCAATGGCATTCATACATTGACCATCTCGGAAATAGGATTGAAACCTTTCCTTGCTAGGATCAAAGTGGCTTAATCCTTTTTTGGTGCCCACCCAAACATCGCCCTTTTCATCTTCAGCAATAGCCCAAATCATCTTATCAACGACACCATTATTTAACACAGGATCATACTGATAATGCTCAAAATCATCATATTGATAATTAATTAGGTTAGCACCGCCATCAAATGTACCAGCCCACAGCATGCCACTTTGATCCTCAAAAAGACTGATCACAGTATCACTGCTGATGCTACTAGTATTTGCCTGACTATAGCGATAGGATTTAAATATTTCGTTGTTAGGGTCAAAATAATTAAGGCCACCAGACCATGTTCCTAACCATAAGCCACCTTTAGCATCTTCAAAAAAGGAGGTCACTTCAGAGTCATTTAGACTCTCTTTGTTACTTGAAGATTGTTGATAACGAGTGATTTCTTTATTATTTAGATCTAGCTTATTAAGTCCACCATACTCAGTACCTATCCATAGATTTCCATTTTTATCCTGATGAAAAGCATTAATTGCGTTATCGCTCAAACTCTCTGAAGCATTTTTATCATGGCTAATAAAACGAAAGTTATCACTTCCCTTTGCCAGATAGCTAATCCCTGATTGAGAAGAACCAAACCACATAGTGCCATCTGTAGTTTCAGTAATTGCTCGAATAGGGCCAATATTAATTGAAACGGGATTACCAGCAGAATGGACAAAATGTTTGAATTGATTAGTTCGCGGATCAAACACAGATATACCTTTATCTTTACCGATCCAGATCCGACCATCCCGAGATTCAAATAAACTATATATATCTTGATTCACTATTCCAGTTTCATCATTTTTCTCAGCATGAAAACGAACAAATTCACCTGTTTGAGAATTATAACGATTTAGTCCTCCCCCGAGGGTACCAACCCAAACACTGCCATCCTGGCTTAACATTAGCGCTTTAACATAGTTACTACTTAAAGAGCCTGCATCATCGGGGTTGTGCCTTAAATGCTTAAAGGAATAACCATCATAAATATCAATTCCATCTCCTGTACCTAACCAAATGTAGCCAGCTTGATCCTGAATAATTGCATAAATAGTGCTTTGCGAGACGCCCTGCTCAAGGCCAATTCTTTTCAGGGAAAGAGGAGAGCCCAGAGTGAACCCTGAAAAAAGAACAGAGAGACAAAATAAAATGGGTAAAAAAAGTCTTAATGGCAAATTGATATCCTTGGAATATTTATTGTCATGTGTATTCAGGCTTTCCTGACTTTACTATAGTAAATATTAAATTAATAAACAAATCAGTGGGTTAATACAGCAATAATGGGATCATAACGCACACTTAAATAAAATTTATTATTTGAAAACATAAAACATGCTTACAAATAACGATAAACGAAAAAAACCGCATCAACTTTATAATCAATGCGGATATTTATTTGAATGAAATATTGGTAAGTTTAAAAACTTGCAGATACTAGGCTAGCACTACAAAATAATAATTATAGGCTTGAATTGTTTTAAGGCCACTAATCATAAACATATTGCTTTACACTAATCGATCAATGCTTATTAATAGGCTTACTGTTGCTTAATAATTTTAAAGTTATCCCAAGCTTGAGAAGTAGGCATTACTTCTAAGCTGTTAATATTGATATGTGCGGGTTGCTCTGCAATCCAAAAAATAATGTTAGCAATATCTTCTGGTTGTAATGCTTTTGCATTGTTATAAATTTGATTGTATTTATCTTGGTCGCCATTAAACCTTACTAAGCTAAATTCGCTTTCAGATAAACCTGGCTCTAAACTTGTTACCCTTATACCAGAACCAGCAAAATCACTACGAAGGTTTCTTGAGAACTGAGCAACAAATGCTTTGCTTGCACCATAAACATGGCTTCCCGGGTAAGCCCAGTTAGTCGCAATACTCGCTAAATTGATGACACTAGATGATACTTGTTTGCGTAGCGTCGGTAAGAAGCAGTGAGTAACATTCACTAAACCTGTTACGTTGGTATCAATCATAGTATGCCAATCCGCTAGTGATGCTTTATCAGCAGGCTCTGTGCCTAAGGCTAACCCTGCATTGTTAACTAATATTGCCACCTCTTTAAATTCTGCAGGCAATGCGTCAACTAATGCTTCAACGGCTTTATCGTCTCGAACATCTAAAGTATAAGAAAAAACCTTTGTAAAAGGGGTAAGTTCTGCTTTTAAGGCCTCTAAACGCTCAGCTCTTCGTCCAGTAATAATTAATGGATAACCCTGCGTTGCAAATTTTTTAGCCGTTGCTAAACCGAAGCCTGAAGTGGCACCCGTGATCAATACAACGGGATGTTTATTCTCTGTCATGTTTCACTCCTAATTAACCTGCTTGAAGTAATTGATATAAATAAAATTCATTAATCTAGCTCATTAAGAAAATGAGATAACTAGATAATTTATGAAAAAATACGATGGTCTATTTAGGGCCAATTGATCTTTGCAAAATGAATTTTCAGGATCAATAGGCCCTTATTAGAAAAGCTTAATATATTTAATCTAAATATTCGTTAAACACAGAATCTAAAGTAGAAACGATAAAATCCGCTTCTTCTTTATTTAGTGTTAACACTGGGCATAAACATAGGGTATTGTTATAAAGTGTAAAAGAACGGTTTGTTCTACCTATAATAAGCCCTTTTTCATACACATAGCGACTATTTTCATGGTTATATCTTCTGTCACAGGTGTTTTAGTTTGCCTATCACTAACTAATTCAATACCAAGTAACAAGCCTTTACCACGTACATCACCAATAACACTATGATGTAATTTAAGAAGTTGTAATTGCTCAAGCAAATAATCCCCCATTTTGGCGCTATTCTCAACCAGGTTTTCACGCTCTAATATTTTCAGATTCGCTAAAGCATATTGCTGGGCCCGCTGTACATCCAGCATAGGTACTTACATCACGGAAATAAGCATCTCTATCACTGCTATCGGCAATAAATTCATCAAAGATTTCTTCGGTTGTCACGGTACACGAAATGGTCGCATAACTTGATGCAATACCTTTAGCTAAGGTAACAATATCTGGCTTAATACCATAATGTTGGTAACCAAACCATTTTCCCGTTCTTCCCATACCACATACCACTTCATCGATATGTATTAATACATTATATTTTTTACAAATCGCCATGACAGCAGGCCAATAACCTTCTGGAGGAGTTATCACACCTCCACCAGCTGTGATAGGTTCAAAAACCACAGCACCAACTGTGTCAGGCCCTTCTCGTAAAATGACTTTTTCTAGTTCTTGGGCGACTAATAAACCGTAATTTTCAACTTCACCAAACTGGCTTCTATATTCACAACAATGAGGAAACTCAACAAAGCCAGGCACAAATGGTCCATAGTGTTTACGGCGCTCTTCTTGTCCCGTTGCACTTAAAGCCGCTAATGTTGTGCCATGATAATCGCGTTCACGATATAAGATCTTATGTTTTTTGCCACCGTACTTCTGATGAGCAATTTGACGAACAATTTTAAACGCTTTTTCATTTGCCTCAGAGCCCGAACTCGCATAATAAACACGCCTCATACCTGGCATTTTTTGTAATAATTTTTCCGCAAACTCAGCAGACAGGCACTGTGCCCGCTGTGCTCGCAAAAAAGTTTAATTCCATCACTTGATCACGAATAGCATCTGCTATTTCAGCACGTCCATAACCTACGTTTACGCACCAAACACCACCTGAAGAAGCATCTAAATAATTATTCCCTTTTGCATCCCAAACTCGAGCACCTTCTCCTTTAACCATGACTAAAGGGTCTTGTTTTTTTAGCACACTATGTTGACTTAAATGATGCCAAACATGGTCGCGATCTTTTTCTATTGTGTCTGACGTGCTTGCTGGTATTGGTAACTCCATAATGCTCATAATAATCTCCTAAGGATAAATGCTGGTGATGAACTAACACTATCTCAAGAAACACTATTTCCTTTAGCACCAGCACTTATAATCAATAGAGCCAATATCATAAGTATTTCGTTTTTATTGAAATACTGATATTGAGGGCTAATTGTGGCGCTATCATTGTCTCTATCTGGCACTAACTTCACTTTATAAATATTGTCATATTCTTCATTCTAGGCATCTGACTATCAAGTCAACAATTTTTAATTAAGGTCTGCAATGGAACAAATTTGGTTAGCTATTCCTGTTGTTATTTTCGCTGGAATTGTACGAGGTTTTAGTGGGTTTGGATTTGCGACTATTGCTGTTGTTGGACTTAATTTTTTTTACTACCACAACAAAGCGTCATATTAGTGCTTTCTTTAGACTTGATTTGTAGCCTTAACCTTTGGAGGGCGGCACTTAAACAAGCTGATTTCCATACATTAAAAAAATTAATTGTAGGCTCACTTTTGGGGATCCCCCTGGGTTACTGCTTTTTACTTTTGATACCCGCTGAGATCCTAAAAATTATAATATGCCTAATTATTCTTGGTTTATGCTTTTTATTACTTTCAACTTTTCACCCATTTAATGCCGAGAAAGCCACCACAAAAATAGGCTTTGGATTAGCCTCTGGCGCAGGTACAGCAAGTGCGTCTGTGGGAGGGCCTATGATTGTTTATTACATGCTATCCAGTAACCTCAGCACCAGTTCCCAACGAGCAACAATGATCCTATTCTTTATCGTCAGTGAATTATTAGCACTAGCGACTTTAGTGATTGGAGGGACAGCCGACGGCACATTACCTCAAGCATTATTAATATTAATCCTACCAACATTATTTGCAGTCCAGCTAGGACAGTTTTTATTCCACCGCAAGCCTCCTCAGTCATTAAAGAGTTTTGCTTTACCCGTGATGATTTCGATGGCGCTTTTAGGGCTTGTTAACTCAACATTAATGATTGTTTAAGCAAACTCATTTTCAATGTTAGATTGAATCAAAATTGCGCCCCTATGTTATACCTGTAGTTATGCCAGTATTATTTAAAGGTACTGGTAGTCATCCTAATAACTTGTGAGCATTAACAAAATCTCGTCTTTCTTATACTTTATAGCTGAATACAATTGTCCTTGCTGAAGCTTGCTAAGTGCCCTTCAAACGAATATCTAGTTAACCTATAAGTTAAAGAATACTGTACCGTTATTTGCGCGTATTTCTCCACTCAATCATCTACCAATACCCCCTTATTGCTACCATGATTCGCCTGAATTACGTAAAACCAACAAAACTGTAGAATAATTTTTAAGTTGATGATATTTAATTCAATTTTTCTTCCATTATGCAGAACTGATGCGAATTAACTCCTCATTTAGTCATGTGTTCTTTATTAACTTGATATTTTAATACAGGAAGATTGATAGATAAGCCTTTCATTTGAAGGGTAACCAACAGTAGTAACTTATAGTGGTAAATGCCGGGTGATAAGGGATTCAATGACGTTACAATAAAGCAATTAATGAAGAGCCTAAGAACTAAGCTGTGAGTTACTGGAAATAGTCTTTCATACATAGTTAAGGGGTAATTTTAACAAGTAAAAAGCTTTTCTTCTTCGCTCCTTTGTTATCCCTATTTATTAATAAAAAACCAGCATTGTTAGACAATACTGGCTTCTTATTATTTAAATAGCGAATAAAAATTTTATTAGTTATAACCTTTCCAGGGGATAAGCTTAGCTTCTAAATAACGCATCAATAAGTCAAAACAATAGGCAATAATACCTATCACTAAGATGCCGGCGATCACTACATCTGTCACTAAGAACTCCGATGCATTCAGTACCATAAAACCGATACCTCGTTCCGCGACGACCATTTCAGCGACCACTAAGGTCGTCCAGCCAAATCCAATGGCAATACGCATACCAGTCATAATATCGGGTAATGCACCACGACTAATTACTTGCGTAATTACTTGCCATGGTGTTGCTCCCATTGAATAAGCCACTTGAATTTGTTCAATACGAACCGATGTAACACCTGAGCGAGCACTAAGAACAATTGGCGCTAACATAGCTAAGAAAATTAACGTCACTTTGCTTGATTCGTCTATGCCTAACCAAATAATAACAAGTGGTAAATATGCTAGTGGTGGTAATGGACGATAAAACTCAATGAGAGGATCAAAAATACCACGCACTACACGATGGCAACCAATCGCAATACCTAAGGGAATACCAATCAAACATGCGCAAAAAAGGCACCAAATATTCTAATCAGACTAGCATTCAAATGTTCGACTAATGTCGCTCCCGCAAAACCATCAATAGTGACATCCCATAGGCGGATGACAACATCGATAGGAGAAGGTAAAAACATTGCTTTAACCAAGCCCCCTTCTGTTACAAAAGCCCATAGACCAATAAAGAATAAGGTTGAAAAAACACCGATTAAGCGACTATCTCCAGCACCTGGTGTGCCAAAATACTCACCACCTTTAACAGCACTCGGAGTGGTCATTTTTTTAATTTTAGCTTCAATTCTTTGTCCTATTGATAAGGATTGTTTACCATCTTCAACCTTATCAACTTGTAAAACCTCATCCTCTGCTTCTTTGGAAGCACTTTGTTTTGTTTCGTCTTTCATTGATTTAATATCTGTTAGGCTAATGGTTGGATTACTATTACTCATAATATTGTCCTTAGGCGACCGCTAATTCATCACCATGAATGATAGATAAAATCTGCTCGCGTATTTTGATAAACTCGGGGCTAGACTTCACCTGTCGGGCATCTCTAGTGTCTAAAAATTGTTTATTAAAATTTAATTCAAATTGGTGAGTTATTCGCCCTGGTCGGGGTGACATCACAATCAATCTGCTTGCGAGTAATAAAGCTTCATCAACACTATGAGTAATAAAAAACATCATTTTATTAGTTTTGCGCCATACATCGAGCAACAACTCTTGTAAGGACTCTCGAGTTAAGGCATCCAGTGCACCAAGAGGCTCATCCAATAACAACATTTTAGGATCATTAGCTAGGGCACGAGCAATACCGACACGTTGTTGCATACCACCTGAGAGTTGATAAACTTTATGTTGATGAAAGTCTTCCAGACCAACAAGCTTTAAATATTCTGCGACTCGTTCTCGACGAGTCACTTTATCAACACCTTGAAGTTTTAAACCAAACTCAGTGTTTTCAATGACATTTAACCAAGGTAATAAAGCGTGTTTCTGAAACACAACACCACGATCCGCATCAGGACCAATAACTTCATCTCCAATATCTCGGCCACAAAGAACCCTTGGGTAACCTTGAACTTTACTATTACCCAATGTTAAGTAACCTGCAGTAGGTTTAATAAACCCAGCAATTAAGTTAAGCAAAGAAGTTTTGCCACAACCCGAGGCTCCTAATGCAACAACGAGGTCACCCTGTTCAATGGTTAAATTCACTTCCGATAAAGCAGTTACTGCCTCACTCCCTTCAGCAGACTCGGGTAAACAACTGACACATCACAAATTTTCAAGGTATTCATTGGTTTTCTCCTAAATACGTTAACGAGATTAACAATTAATGACGAAGCCATAAAAGGCTTCATCATCAACAATGACATTTACAACTTAGAAGTCTGCGATTGCATATTCTGGATTAACGAATACGCTATAATCAGGCATTAAATCATTAATTTTTTTCTCTTTTTTCAAGAATTCAGAGGTTGATTTAAGTGATTTGGCGGCGCCACCTTCTAAGGCCACATTGCGCCCAAACACATGATAATTGCGAGCTAAAATCAGGAAACTCATAAAGCGCTAAGGCTGCAGCAACCGTGCTAAGCTCACTTCCAGAGATTTTAGAAATAGACTTAGCGATAGGGTGTGTTTCATCGAAGCTTTCTTTGTTATCACGATATTCAGCGTCTAAGTCAGCCGCTATTTTGATAACTTTTGCCATAAATTCAGGGTTTTCTTTGCCAAATGACTTTTCTACTACTAATCCATCAAAGGTTGGTTTTCCCCAGCTACTTAAGGTTTTAGAGGTAATCAGAACATGCCCATCTTGTTTGATTCGGCCTAACACAGGATCCCATATAAAAGCACCATCAATATCGCCACGTTGCCAAGCGCCTGAAATAGCGTTAGGTTGCATATTAATCAGTTTGACTTCTTTATCAGATAATCCAAATTGCTCTAAAGCAAATAAAGCATGAAAGTGGGTAGTTGATACGAAGGGAACACCAATACGTTTACCTTTTAGGTCAGATGGAGCAATAATACCGCTATCATCATGCACTACGAGTGCTTCTGCATTGGCAATATTTTCTAATATCCACACTAACTCAATCTCAACGCCTCGGCTGACACCTGCCGCAATTGGGCTAGAACCAGCCGAAGCAATATCAACAGAGCCAGAAGCAAGTGCAGTCATCACTTTTGCGCCAGAGTCAAAACGACGCCACTTAACTTCGTAACCCGTCTCTTTTTCAATTAACTTTTCACTAATTGCATGTTTCCAAGGGTTAGACATGCCCATATAACCAATGGTAACTTCCTTTGTCGCTACGCTCGAGGCCAATAACATCGCGGCTACCGCAGTAATAATTTTTGTTGTTTTATACTGTTTCATCTTCAAACTCCTTATTTGTATGACGTTACTGTCGCTATTTAAATTACTTGCAACTAAAAATAAGATACAGAGCCAGTTTTTTAAATTAATAGTCCATTGGCATCATATTTATTTCGCATGATTTTATTCGCACCAAATTAGGCATTGGCGTAAAAGTTGCTAGTTTAGATGTGAATTAACAGGTGTGTTCGCTAAGAAATAATAGATAAACAGCAAAAAATATTGATTCAATATCATACCAAAACAGATACACAGCAAAATTTATTCCACTCTTTTAAACAGGTAACATGATGGCTGATTTCTTGATAAATATTGAACTGCATAACAACAGCAGTTACCAACAACAAATTCGAGAAAAGCTTGTACACCTTATCAAGCAAGATACCTTTGGTGATAAGCCACTCCCTTCCGGGCGTAAAATGGCAGAGTTAATTGGAGTCTCAAGGAATACCGTTGTATTAGTCTATGAAAGCTTGGTTGACGAGGGCTATTTAGTTGCGCGCAAACGCAGTGGCTTTTTTGTGCATCCAGATTTACCTGCAGAATCTAGCCCTAATTTAGTGCAACTGGAGCCAGAAAATAATGCAATAAATCCAAAGTGGTGCAACCGTATCAAGAAAAGACCCAGCGAATTCACCTCTCTTAATAAGGATAAAGACTGGATTAATTATCCTTATCCTTTTATCTATGGACACATTAATGTAGAAGAGTTCCCTCTTTACCAATGGCGAGAATGTTCACGAACCAGCAGAAAGTCGCGCAAGCTACATGAATGGGTAGAAGGCTTTATAGATATGGATGATCCTGAACTGGTCACCCAGATTCGCCAGAAAATACTGTCGAAGCGAGGCATTGTTGCTCAAACCGATGAAGTATTGATTACCCTTGGTACGCAGAACTCCCTTTTTTACTAGCCAGTTTATTGGGTAATAAAGAAGTAACCTTTGGAGTTGAAAACCCAGGTTATGCACAATTACGGCAAATACTAACGCTCTGTGATAGTCCAATAAAAGCGCTTGAAATTGACCAGCAAGGTCTTAAGGTTGGTTCACAGCTCAAAGGATGTGATTATGTTTGTGTTACACCAAGCCATCAATATCCAACCACAGTGACCATGAGTGTAGAAAGGCGTAAAGCACTACTTGAGCAAGCTCAAAAAGATGATTTTGTGGTTATTGAAGATGATTACGAAAGTGAAGTTAACTTCATTGAAGAGCCATTACCTGCACTAAAAAGCTTTGATCAACATGGTCGTGTTATTTATGTAGGCAGTTTATCTAAATCACTCACTCCAGGTATACGCATTGGTTATTTGGTCGCAGATAAAACCCTAGTAAGAGAGTTACGCAAGTTACGTCATTTACATTATCGTCACCCACCGTCAAATAACCAGAGAATTTCAGCACTTTTTATTAGCCAGGGTTACTATGACAGTCATGTACGTCGTATGCGTCGTGCTTATGCTGATAAATGGTTGCTAATGCAACAAGGTATCAATCAATATCTCAGAAATTGTGAAGTCCATTCAACCGAAGGTAGTTTCTGTTTCTGGATAGGCTTGCCAAATGGGGTAACAAGTCAATTGTTACGTGAAAAGGCGACTTCGAAGGGTATTCTTGTAGAATCTGGCGATACTTTATTTATGCAGGATGATGCACCGGATAATTATATTAGGCTTGGTTTCTCTGCTATTGATAGCAAAAAAATATTAGAAGGATTAGCAATACTAGGCAAGCTAATAGATGAGTTGTCTTAAAGCTTACTGGTATACTTGATGATTTACCTGAGGGCTTACTGATAACAAAGTAAGCCCTATTTGTAGCTGTTGCCAGACATTAAACTAGCCCGCTATTTCGTTCGCTCCAGGTACTTAAGAAGTTTTTAAGGTTTTCTGATTTTGGTTGTGTAAATAATGTTTTTGGTTCGCCCTGCTCTTCAATTAAACCATTAGCCAGAAATACAACTTTATTAGCAACTTGAGCGACGAAAGCCCATTTCATGAGTCACAATAACCATAGTCATGCCCTCAGATGCAAGTGACTTCATTACTTTTAGCACCTCTCCCACCAATTCAGGGTCGAGTGCTGAAGTTGGCTCATCAAATAACATAATCTTAGGTTCTGTTCCTAAGGAACGTGCGATAGCGACACGTTGTTGTTGCCCACCCGATAACTGCGTTGGGTATGCATCGATTTTATGTGCCATATCGACTTTTTCAAGCACTTGCATCGCTCTTTCTCGCGCCTTTTCGGCCGGCATACGATGCACTCTTAATAAAGGTGACATTACATTTTCAATAACACTCATATGAGGCCACAAATTAAACTGCTGAAAAACCATACACACTTCAGCCAAATCTTTTTGTACATACTGACTTGGTGATAATTGTAAATTTCCCTGAGCATCAGAGCCATACCCTAATAAACGACCATTAATCAGTACTTCACCATCATTGTATTGCTCAAGAAAATTCATGCACCGCAACATGGTGCTTTTACCTGATCCCGAGCCACCTATAATACAAACAACTTCGCCATAATTAATCTCAAGATTAATACCTTTTAATACTTGGTTATCACCAAAGTTCTTTTTTAAATCCACGAGTTTAATCGCTTTATGTGGTGTTTTGTCCATAACTCCCCCTAAGTCTGTAAATTAATGTCTAATTAAATGAATGGTCGCTCTGGTTTCACACCACTGCCCTACCTTTGAAACCATAAAAGTGATCAGCCAATAAGCAACAGCTAAAAATAAATAAGGTTCAACAACGGTAAAGGTTTGTGTTGCCATGGTAACAGCTGCCGTTGTAATTTCAGGCACTGTGATAATAGACAAAATGGCAGACTCTTTAATTAAAATAATCATTTGGTTAATACTCGGCGGAATAATCAAACCAAGCATCTGTGGAAACTGAATATACCTAAGAATTTGTAAGCGTGAATACCCCAAATCATGAGCGGCTTCAATATGCCCCTTAGGCACACTTTCAAAACCAGAACGATATATTTCAGCAAAATAAGCCGCACCATATAACCCTAGACCGATAATACCAACCTGTTCAGCAGTAAGATCTAATTCAACAAAAGGGCCACCATAATAAACAAGATAAACTTGCACTAATAAAGGTGTTCCTCGAAATATGGTCACATAAATAAAATACATAAAAGCAGTAATACGAAGGTCTATTTTTTTAAGACGATATAGTATTAAACCACCAATTAGTGAAATCAATAGACCAATAGTACACACGTAAAGCGTGAAGAATAATCCCTTCAGCAAAATTGGCCAGTAAGTAATGTAAAGGTTAAAATCCATCTTCAAATCTCCTAATGAGCGGGTAAGCGCGACTCAATATATCGTCCTAACAAACTGACACAGGATGTTAGTAATAGATATAAAAGACCTGCTGATACAAAAAATTCAATGGGTCTGTAAGTTGTCGATGAGTAGGTTTGCGTGATACGCATTAAGTCGGTCACTGCAATCGTAGAAATCAAAGCGGAGTTTTTAATGATATCAATGGTTTCGTTAACTAATGAAGGCAACGTATGCCTTAATACCTGTGGCAATTCAATATAACGTAAACTTTGAAATTTGCTAAACCCATAGTTCCAAGCGACTTCTTTTTGGCCCACCGGTATCATCTGAAAACCGCCACGCAAAATTTCAGATTGGAAGGCGACTGTATTCATTGATAAAGCAATAATAGCGACCATGACAGAAGGAATATTAATTCCCCAGATAGGCAAGAAATAAAAGACAATAGTTAACTGGACTAATAACGGCGTTCCTCTCAGGGCACTGATATAAAATCGACAAATATACTGAATAAAGGAATTTGAAGATAACCTACCTAAACATAAAATTACGCCAAAAATAAATCCGATTGCAATGGACAGTATAGATATCCAAGTTGTCATCCATAACCCATTTAGTAATGAGTCTGCATGTTCAAAAACAACGTTAAAGTCCAACATATTAATCTCCTAATGGAGCACGTTGATGTAATGACTCAGTCGCGATACACAGCAGTTCAAACATCATAGTCGCGCCAACCAATGCAGTCGCACCAGAAGGATCAAAAGGAGGTGCAACTTCAACAACATCTGCACCAACAACATGTGCCCCTTTTAATCCTCGGATCATCTGCATCGCTTCATGGGTAGTAAAGCCACCAACTTCCGGTGTACCTGTGCCTGATGCAAATGCAGGATCTAAGCCATCAACATCGAAGGTGACATAAGTAGGTGAATCACCAATTATTCTGTGTACTTCTTCTATGATCCCTTTGACACCGAGTTCATAGAATTCATCCATATAGATTACACGCATGCCACTATCGTGACTAAACTTCCAAATATCTTGATGATTAACTGAACCACGAATACCAATTTGAATGGTTTTTTTAGGATCAATTAAACCTTCTTCGACAGCCACTTTAAAAGGTGAACCATGATGAAATTTAGACCCTAAATAGTTGCCACCAGTATCGCAATGCGCATCAAAGTGTACCAAAGCTAATGGGCTATCTTTAGCTAATGCTCTTAAAATGGGTAAGCTAATTGAATGATCACCACCAGCAGAAACAGGTAAGATGCCTGCTTGAACTATTTGCTCAAAAAAATCTTGAATAGAACGATGGCTACGCTCCAGTTCAAAAGGACTTTCAGGTAAAGCGTCACCAACATCAGCAACACGGCATAATTCAAAGGGTGCAACCCCAGTGCTTTGGTTAACCGAGCGCATCAAACTAGACTGATTTCTAATTTCTCTTGGACCATGACGTGTGCCAGTACGATTTGTTACGCCACCATCAAAGGGAACACCAATTAACGCAATATCAACATTTTTTAATGAGGGTTGATAAGGGCATCGCATAAAAGTAGCGATACCACTATAACGGGGCAACTGCTGTGGATCCTGACTCATACCAATTCCTTTTTACTATAATGAGATACATAACCAATTAAATTCATTAATAGTTGAGCAGACAAGTGTTGAAGTGACTTCAGCTGGGTCATAGGGTGGAGCGACTTCACAAAGGTCAATTCCCACTACATCCCCTCTTTGACATATTTGCTGTAATAACTCTAAAACTTCGTAATAACTAAAACCACCATGACTCGGCGTACCAGTTCCTGGTGCAATAGAGGGGTCAAAACCATCAATATCAATGGTAATGTAGTAACGTTCTCCTTCAGGAATTTGACTTAAAATATGGTCAAGACCTTGGTTTCTAAATTGACGCACTGAAATAATATTAGAGCCCGCACTACGGGCATCGTTGTAATCATCTTGATTTGACGAAGAAACATTACGAATTCCAAGCTGAGTTAGGCCTGTTACATGCTCCATTTCAGAAACTCTACGCATACAGTTACCATGACCATAACGAACGCCATGACGCTCATTAACAAAATCTAAATGCGCATCAATTTGAATAATATGGATCGGTTTTTGTTCTGAATAAGTCGCAACCGTTGCGGCAGTAATGGCATGATCACCACCCAGAATAACTGGAGTCACTTTATTTTTTAGAATATTACGCACTGCTTGTTCTGTGTTTTCAAGACAACGATCACTGTTAGTATGAATCATGTCTACATCACCAAGGTCAACAATACTCACTTTGCTCTTTTCTAAAAACAGCGTATCGCATTCATGATCATAAGCACCGCCATGACCAAAGGAAAAAAGTGTTGAAGCCTGACGAATTGCACGAGGACCAAAACGCGAACCTGAACGGTACTGACAGCCCATATCATAAGGTACACCTAAGACAGCAAAATCAGCTTCAAAGCTCTGCCAATTTTCAACAATTGGACTTTTCGCAAAAGTACAAAAACCAACAAAAGGTAAGTTGAGACGCCCACTTTCATATAAATTTTCACTCATTCAAATACCCTCTCATGTTTAATTATTATTATTGTTATGGTTTAAGGGGCTATCAGGCCCCTTGTTTTTAAAACTAGTGTGCTGGTTCAGGTACAACACCTGTTGGAATATCCATAGTGAATCCGAACCACTTTTGTTGTAGTTCTAGAAGCTTGCCATTGCCGTGTAGTTTTTCGATTCCATCGCTAAAAAATTGTACTAATGAAGCAGAATCAGCGTCATCTCTTCCTACCCAACCATAATAAGTCGCAGGGCCAAATGCTGGTTGAACAATCTCAAACATATCTGGTCGTTCTTTAATAATGGGTGCAAGGTTAGGTAACGCCTGTGGCACAACATCAACACGTCTTGAAGCTAATGCTCGCATAGGCCTCATTGAAATCAGTAAAGTTTTTAATTGATTTGTAGCCTTCGCCCGCAGGTAAAAGCGTTGTTTTTTCATAATCAGTAATAACACCTAATTGTGCTGAGCCAGCTTGTGTACCGATGACCATGCCAGCCATATCTTCAGGTTTCATTATTCTTTCATCTCCCTTACGTTTTAATATGCCAACAGAGGCTGTTGAAATAGGGTAAGTAAAGGCGTAGTTTTCCATACGTTTTTTGGTAATAGTTAATGAGGTTGCAACGAAGTCATAACGTTTAGTGGTTAACCCAGCTAAAATACCTTGGAAGGGAAGGTCTAATTGCGTTAGTTTTACGCCAGGTAAATCTTTTAATATTTCATCAAGGATATCTTTGCCATAACCAACAATTTTTCCATCCTCTAGCATTTCAAAAGGGGCATATCGCGCTTCGGTTGCAATTACGATTTCACCTTTTTCTTTGATATCATCAAGCAAATCTGCCTGTGCTGTTTGTGTAAAAGCCGTGCATAATAAACTCGCAGTTAATAACGTTTTCTTTAATGGTGATAATATGTTTTTCATAATGCTCTCCTCAAATGATTAATTAGTAAATCGCTTGCTTAATATACTGCTTCAACTTCCCTATTAGTGACAAGCAGTGATTACTAATCACAATCCATAAGCCAGGGTAATGCTTTATTTGAGTGCGAATATCGCACCAGCCAGGTGCATTTTTTTAGCTAATATTTACAAAGCTATTCTTATTTATAAATTTATCCCTCATGTTTATTAGTTACATTATTTTTAATATTTTTTTAGCTGTCTATGGCATAACATTTGCTTTGTTTGCTTTATAGTTATCTACACATAAAAACTTGTACTAAAATAAAAAATATTAAGCAGAAATTTCTTATATCGATTTAGCATTTTTCAAAAAACCATCCCTCCATAGGAAAGATAAAATATGATCATTAAGGCTATATATTGAGTACTCGACTACCGCCGCTAGAGGCACTGCGTTATTTTGAATGTGCTTGCTCGCCATTTAAATTTCACCTTAGTCTGCGCAGGAACTTTGTGTTTCTCAAAGCGCAGTCAGTCAAAAAGTTATTCAACTTGAAGAGCGTTTAAACTATAAAATTTTTGAACGTAAACCGCGTCAATTGAAACTAACTGATAATGGTGAAAAGCTATTTCAATCAGTACATCAAGCCTTAAATCAAATTCGCGATACAATGAACGACATTGAGTCGCAAAAGCAAATAAGACAACTCGAAATTTATTGTATGCCCTCCTTTGCAAGCAGGTGGTTAATGCCTTGTATCAATAACTTTCATCAGGTTCACCCAAACATAGACATTAATCTTGTGACTCATTTACATGAACCAAATTTCAGTAATGAAGATGTTGATATCGGTATTTGTCATGGCATAGGAGATCATCCATCTATGCTACAACACTTGTTATTCAAGGATTATATTTATCCAGTCGCAAGTCCTGAGTTATTAGAAAGAATCTCTTTAAACACACCAGAAGATTTAAATAAAACCATTCTGCTTCATGATTCTCTACCTCAAGCAAAATTATCAACGTCATGGTCTCGTTGGCTCACAGACTTGAAAATCACTGGCGTGGATCACAATAGTGGTAGCAGGTTTAATCAAGCAGACCTGCTTGTCCAAGCTGACAATTAATGGACAAGGCGTCGCATTGGGAAGACACGCTCTTGTTGCTCGCGAAATAGAAAATGGCCGACTGGTGCCACTGTTTGGACATGTTGTTGAAGACGGTGGTGTTTATCTTGTTTGCTTAAAAAAACTTCTAGATCGCCCTCAAGTCAGCCATTTTATTAATTGGATAAAACAGCAGGCGGAGCTTTTTGAAAATCAGTTTGATATAAATAAAATTATACAAAAAAAGCACCTTACCAAGCAATAGAAAACCAAGATAATAAACTAGATTTAACCAGGGCAAGTTGATCTCTTATTGATATTTGCTCTGGGCTGACGCTTATTAATGTTACACAACAGAAGCTGAACACGCTCTCTTAGTTAGCCGATGATTGTTTATAATAATAGCGATAATAACCAATTACGTTACTGCTAATAAACAAAGCTTCCATCATAACCGCAGTCGGTGATCCGACTAAATAGTTGTGTACTAGCCAAAGCATAGTGCCAACAATCATTAGTTCCCTGAGCCTTTTATCATCTTCATTAAATGCGGCAATAGTTTGAAAAAATGCTCCTAAAAAACCAATGATGCTCACTATGCCTGAATAAGTTAATGTCGCTGACACAGCAGAGGCGAAACAAAACAAGTACTTTAACTTTGCAGAAGTGGAAAACAAACTGGCTAAATAACGAAGAGTTGCTATCGCCATTAAACTAGTCGCAGTCCATTGCTCAAGCAAATAAAAATGACTCGCAATTAAAGAAACAGCAAAAAAAAGACAAGCGACTATTTTTCGCCTGTCTTTAAATTGAAAAGACATCAAATCAAACCCTATTGCTATTACAACTAGGGCTTGCGAGATATAAAAGGGAGTCATTGTATGCTCGTAAGTGCTTCTGAAGAAACTTGTATTTTTCTATTGCGCTTCTCAATATATGGGCCTAATGATGCCCCGCCAATTACCAATACTAAAGTAACAATATGAACAAGCTTTAAAGTGACAGCAGGAATAAACAAAGCCATAAATACCACAGATAATAAGGGAGTTAGGTATGCAAGCGCGCCAATCAGCCTAGGATCTCCATTACGAATCGCATAATCCCAACTATAAAAACTTAACCCCATTGGACCTAAGCCAAGTAATATAATGACAATGGTATCGCTACCTGAAATCGATATTTCTTGTATATTATTTGTTAATGCATAACAACTCAGTGCAATCACACCAGATATCAAACAGAAAGCGTACCACTGCGGATAAAGGTAGTTGCGAATAACGGCGGTTAGATAAGGTATAAAATGCCCACAAAAGTGCGACGATAAAAGCTTCGCTATATCCAAACCAATCTTCAGTATTAAATACCACAGACTCTTGCGAAAGCGTTAATATAACACCAACAAACCCGAGTCCACCTCCGATAATATGTCCCAAGTTAAGTGATGATTTACTAAAAAATGGCGTTCCAAGGACAATAAATAAAGGCCAAAGGTATTGGATCATATTCACGCTCATTGAAGGTGCTCGAGAAAATGCATCAAATAATAAATAGTGATATCCAAACATACCAATAACCGCACTCAGCCAAACAGTTAAAGGAAGTTTCCACTGTCTCCAATATTTCAAACCGGGTAACGAAGCAATGATTAATACCAGACCAACTGATAATAAAGAAGGTATGTGATTAATAGATACAGTAAGTGTAGCCAAAGAAGACCACATTAATATCGTTACGACTGCACTAATATTCGCTTTATTCATACTGACCTCAAGGGAAAGGATTAGATTGTTTTTAATGGGGGCAATACACTAAGCACAGACTTATGTATTGCCAAACTAGACTGAACAAACAATTAATATTAAGTAATGATATTGTGTTCAGGACCAAAACCAAAGCCAGTAATATTTTCACTTCCGTTTTCATTAAGCACTAATATGTCATGCTCACGATAACCTCCTGCACCAGGCATGCCCTCAGGTAGCATCAGCATAGGCTCCATTGAAACAACCATGCCAGGTTCAAGAACAGTTGTAATATCTTCACGTAATTCCAAGCCCGCTTCACGTCCATAATAATGGCTTAATACACCAAAAGAATGTCCGTAACCAAAGGTTCGATAATCCAGTAACCCATAACTTTTATAAATTTCATTAAGCTCTAGGGCAATATCACAACAACGAGCACCAGGTTTAATTAATTCCAAACCACGACGGTGTACTTCACAGTTAATATTCCAAATGCGTAATTGCTCATCAGAACAGTGGTCTAGAAATAAAGTTCGTTCTAATGCGGTGTAATAACCAGCAATCATTGGAAAACAATTAAGACTTAAAATATCGCCCTTTTGAATATGGCGACTAGTAACAGAATTATGCGCTCCATCGGTATTAATACCAGACTGAAACCAAGTCCAAGTATCACGTAATTCTATGTGAGGGAAAGAAAGTGCGATTTCTCGTGTCATTGCAGTATTAGCGACAAGCGCAACTTCAAACTCCTGAACATTTTCAGCAATGGCGACAGTGCAAGCAGCTCCGCCAATATCGGCAATGCGTGCACCATGTTTAATCAATTCGATTTCTTCAGCAGACTTAACCATTCTCATCTTCATCACATCTGCATGGACATCAAAAAATTGCACCATTGGTAGTGCTAATTTCAGCTTTTCAAGTTGCTGTATTGATAAATGATCAGCCTCAAAACCAATTCGCTTTTCATTACCTATCAGAGATTGAACCGCTTTATAATAATTGTCTTTTTGCCAGTCTGTATAAACTAAATTTTCGCCAAAACTACGTCGATGACCCAAGCCACCATCAATATTTGCAGAGATACTCACTGAACGATCTTGCGTTACCAATAACCCATAGGAACGACCAAAAGAACAATAAAAGAAATCACTATAATAATTAACATTGTGATAAGACGTGAATAAAATGGCGTCTAGTCCTTTCTCCGCCATCATCTGTCTTAGCTTAGCTAAACGAGATTGCATCTCTAGTGGAGAAAAAGTGCCTTTAACTTTATTACCATTGCGAATTTCTAAAATATTTTTCATGTCTAAGCCCTCTTAAAAAGTAGATAAGGCATCATTAAATAAATATTGAGACTCAACAAACAGTAATTTCTAATGAATATATAACCTCAACTTATCCTTGCATAAGAATATTTTCATTTGCGCATTAATAGTGATTTTAATAATGAATTAAATTAACAGAAATAAGAATAGCGGGCGTAAAAACCACTAGATAATTTTTAAAAAATTACTGAAAGCGCATTAAATTAAAAAATGTTTAATAAGATAGGTTGAACTCAGTTGGACAATGGACTAATTAAGTTTGTAGGAGTTAATAATACAGCAGTAAATAAGTCAGATAGTTAAGTGCAGAGATTAATAATACAGGAGTCAATAATTGAAGTGGTTAGTTGTTGAAATTAAGCTTGCAGAAAGGTGCTAGAAATAGAGCGAAACACAGTGATAAATAATTATTCACTTTGATTCTATTGAATAATCTATATAGCTAGCACCAAATTTATGCGAGACATTAAATTAAACCTTATTTTTATTATAGTAAGTCAAGATCTTTCATCTGAAATTAGATGATTGGATTTTATCTCACCAAAAAAGACAATGTAAATGTAAAACAAAAAATCCCTTTCAGGACTTTTTATTTTGATTTTTTTGCTTTTTTAGTAAGTTTACTAAATAAAGTTGATGTAAGAGATGGTTTGTCCCATTCTTTTTGAACTTCATCAAAGTTAATTTTGTTTAGTGACCATGCTGTCATTAGACCGTATCCGTATTCCATAATAGTTCCTTAATCATTATCTGATTGTTAGTTAATTGTTATGCGCTTTATCTTTGGCGCGTTTTAATATTACGAAAAAGTGTGACTTAGGTCAACATAATAATGAAATTATTTATAATATTTTTAAAATAAAGAAAAAACAGTTCTTTTATTACAAAATAATTGCAATAAAGTTACATTTTCATTGAATTTTAAGCAAGTATCGCTTTTTATTGGCCATAGAAATGAAATTAAGCAACAAAGAATAAATAAGAACTAACAACTCCAACAAAAACGAGGCGCAAATCACGTTAATGAAAAATTATTTTTTTATTGAAAATTCTTGCCCAAATAATTTAAAACATTATGTCTTATCAACAATGAGTAGAGTTGAAAGGAGATCTAAACATCAATCTGAAAAGAACTACGCCAGATAGTTTATGAAAACGAGAGTGTGGTGAAATTTTAAATCTGACTTTTAAAGGGGGAATTTTATTAAAATTAATACAGAGGAAAGATGCTAGTAATTAGAGAAAATATAGAAATCAGTCATATTACCTTTGATTTCATTGAATAATTTATATTACTAGCACCATATTTATGTGAGACATTAAAATCAAACCTTTATATTATCATAAACAAAAATCTTTCATCTTAAGCTAAGGTGGCAGATCTCAGCAAAACACAGTATAAATATAAAACAAAAAATCTTTAACCGACTTTTTATCTTATTTTTTTACTTTTTTAGCAAGTTTCTTAAACAAAGTTGGTGCTAATGATGCTTTACCTAGCTCTTTTGTAGATTCACAAAAGTTGATTTTATTTATTGACCATGCTGTGATTAAAACGTAAATATATTCCATAATAACTCCTTATTCTTGTCTAAATGTTAATTAATTGTAGTAAACACTATCTTTAGTGCGTTTTAATATTACAAAAATATGTGACATACATCAATATAATAATACAATTATTTATAGGTAGACCAGAAATAGTTATTTTATTACAGGATTATTAAGACATAAGATAAACAAAAAATATGAAATTATGCCTGGATGGGAAATTTTTAGGTATTGGGTTATTTATTTAATTATTTTAACAAAGAAGGATATGGCAGGAAAATGATGAGGAACTAAGCATTATCCGCAATGATGACCATTCACATAAGTGAATTAATCATCAAAGCATTAACCTTAATTAATATGTTGATGTAAGAAGATCATTTTTTCATTAGACAACTTATTTAAGTCCTTGTCATACTCTAACAAGCTAACCACATCTGCTAGTGCATAAGTACGACTATCATATAAAACCACGGCTGTTTGATCGCCCGAAAACAGCTGGTGTGTTTCCCCATAATTGCTATAACGCGTAGAGCCTATTGAAACAATAATGTTTTCAGGGCAACCTGTTTGAGTAAGTAGCTCTTGGATATTATGCAGTAATGCGTGTTCCTGTTGAGTTTGAATTTGTGTTTTTAGCCAATCTAATATTTTTTCATAAAAGTAACTGTAGTCATTTAAAGCGACATCATCGCCACACAGTTGCCACTTATCATGATGTTTATGAAACCCACACAGGCGAAAATGATCTAATTGGCATCCTGAAGTAAAGCTATCTATTTCGATTTCATAATTAGCAAGCCCTTTAGATAAAGCTCCCCAATTTTTCTTTTGTGCTAATTTAGTAATGTTGGCATTACGATAAGTTGCATCATTAATAACACTAATTGAAATAGCCCTTAAACCCGTAATTTCGCCCTGTTGCCCATAAGTTAGGGCAAGTTTCAAAGCAAGCTCAGGTTCCATTTGCACTTTAGCATTCACTGTTTTAGGCAAACTTAAGTGAGTTTCTGAATAAGGGAGCTCCGATAAGTATTTTTCCTCTGCATTTGGTATATAAAATGGAAACAGTGCCTGTGGCTTATTAATGTCTCCTATTTTAGTTAAACCTTTGCTCTCTCCGGTTTGTTGTATGTGACCAGCAGAATTGCCGACAATACCTAACCCTAATAGAGGCTCCATTTTGCTTTTATTAGGCATAGTCTTATTTCTCCGCTACCACTTGTATCATGTCAACTAAGCATTTTAATGCAATATCCACATCAGCGACCATTACTTGCTCACGCGGGTGATGGCTAATACCTTTTTCACAACGAACAAATAACATGCCGATATCAGTTATATTGGCAATCATCATCGCATCGTGTCCTGCACCGCTATGCAACAAGCAAGCTTCTTTCTCAGTTTGCTTTTCGACCACATCAGCCCACTGTTGTTGTAATGTTTCACTATAAGGCACAGCTTCTGCTTGATAAAAGACTTCATTGTGTAATAGCAAATTTCGTTGTGTCGCTATTTTTTCTAACTTATTTAATAATTCAGCACAGCAAGACTCTAAGATTGTTTGTTTCTGACTGCGGATATCAAGCGTAAAATGTACTTCACCGGGAATAACATTGACTGCGCCAGGTTTGACTTCACACTTGCCTACCGTCGCCACAATTTCATTTTCTTGTGCAAAACTTTCAATCGTGGAAATCATTTCTGCTACGCCACACAGAGCGTCTTGACGTAAGTCCTGGGGAACTGGTTCCAGCATGCCCCGCCATGCCTTTCACTTTAAGTTGAAAGCGTTTTGCACCTGCTATAGCCGTCACCACACCCACAGCAAGATCTTTGCTTTCTAAAACAGGCCCTTGCTCTATATGAACTTCTAAGTAAGCAAGCACCTGCTCTTTTAAAGATTTATCTTGCCCGGCAAGCTCAGGATCCAAACCAAAATCAAGCATTGCTTGACCCATTGTGACCCCCTGACTATCTTCGATATCTAACCATTCAGGTTTAAAATGTCCAGCAACGGCACTCGAACCAATTAAGGTTGTATTAAAACGAGTTCCTTCTTCATCGGCAAAAGCAACGATATCAATATGGAAGGGAAAGTCATGATCAGATAATTGATTCATGGCTTCAATACCTAACAATATTCCTAAATTACCATCGTATTTGCCTGCATTTGCTACGGTATCACTGTGAGACCCAATAATAAGAGTAGGAAGTGTTGGGTTACTTGAAACCTTTCTTCCCCATTGATTACCAACACTGTCTTGCCAAGTTTGCAAACCTGCCGAAATCATCCACTGCGCAATCTGAGCATGTGCCTGTTTATGTTCTGGTGTTAAATAGGCACGCAATAAACCTTCATCCATTGCGCTAAATTCGACTAATTTATCAGCCTGATGCATTATTTTGCTGGCGACTTGATGTATTTCCATAGCAGATTTATCCCTATATTATTTAACGTAATGTTGCATGGCGACGATTACTGCTTGACCAGAGGAAATAGGCGCTTTGTATTTTAATAAAACCGCCTCTAAGGCGACCAAAGTGGTTAACACACATTCTTGACGTGCATTAAAACCCATTGTACCAATACGCCAAATTTTGCCGTGTAGAGGACCAAATGACGTACCAATTTCAATACCAAAACAATCTAATAGTTCCTGACGAACTTTATCGCCATCAACCTCTTTAGGAATATAAACCCCTACGACATTATTCATTTTATGTTTAAGGTTACCAAAGAGCTTTAACCCCATTGCTTGTAAACCATCAACCATTGCATCACCGGCTTGCTTATGGCGACTAATGACTTGTTCACTGCCCTCTTCTAGAAAAATACGAGCACATTCACGAGCGAGCATATAACATGCTAGTTGCTTCGGTATGATGATTTAAACGTTCCGGTCCCCAATAATCCATCACCATTGCTAAATCAAAATAATTAGATTGAATGATACGCCCTTCACCACTGTTGTGATGCTCCGCGCGGATACCTGCTTCAATATGTTTACGGCTATTAATCACTTCGGCACATTTATCACTCAAAGTAATTGGCGCACTGCCCGATGGCCCACCTAAACACTTTTGTAACCCGACTGAAACCGCATCCAAATGCCATTCATCAACTTTTAAATCATTACCCGCTACCGATGCGGTTGCATCACAGTAGAACCAGGACATCATAACGTTGACAGATTTCACCAATTTCAGCTAAGGGTTGATTCATTGTTGTTGATGTATCGCCTTGAACAGTCGCCAATAATTTAGGACGGAATGTTTTAATTGCCTCTTCGATCAACTCTGGAGGGCAAACTTCTCCCCACTCAATATCAATAGTTTTAACAACGGCACCAACACGTTGTGCTATTTCACAAAGAAGGTGACCAAAACGCCCCATTACTGGAATAAGTACTTTATCGCCAGGTTGTAAAACGGAAACCAAAACAGCTTCAATCCCCGAGCGAGCGGTACCATCAACCAACATGGTTTGCTTATTGTTTGTTTCAAAGACATCCCGATATAAACTTTGCACTTGATTCATATAACCTGTCATAACAGGGTCATATTGACCAACAAGCGCAAGAGAGAGTGCTTGATGAACGCGCGGATAGGCATTAATCGGCCCAGGTCCCATTAATAAACGATTAGGTGGGTTAAGCGTTTCAAACAGATTAGTCATTTTTTCTCCTAATAAACAGCAACCATCGCTTCGTGGGTCACTTGTTGCAATCGTGCGAGCTGTTGGTTGGTTAATATCTTCAAGTACTATCGCACCAGCATGTCCCATTAATTCATTGTTATCATTAACACGGCTAACTTCGTGGCCGAGTTGAGCAAGCGCTTCGCCATACTTCTGATAGAGAGTGTCTTCTAAACGTAAGTTATTAGTATCATCCCCCCAAGTTCGACCTAATAACCAGCGCGCTTGGTTAACAGATTGCGATAAATCCATTTGCTGATAAATATAACGACTAAATAAACAAGCTTGCGTTTGTGGTTGTCCTTCGCCTCCCATGGTGCCATAAACCATACGGCGCCCATCTTTAAGTTCCGCATAGGCCGGATTTAAGGTATGGAATGGTTTTTTACCCGCTTTAAGGACATTGTGATGATTTTCATCTAAGCTGAAACTTTTACCGCGAATATTCCAAACAATACCACTACTCGGTAATACGACACCTGAACCAAATTCCCAATAAATACTTTGAATAAAACTCACCATAGTGCCGTTTTTATCACTGCCACCCATCCAAACCGTATCACCAGGTTTGGCAACATGAGGCCATGGTAATGCTTTATCCATTGAGATTTTCTGTGCACATTCTTCTATTACAGAATCGCTTAACCATTCTTGAAGTGGTTTGCTAAGATGATCTGCATCTGTGATCTGCTGGTCACGAATAATAAAAGCTTGTTTAGTCGCCTCAACTAATAAATGAATATGATCACATTCACTAGAAGCTTGCTCGACGAGACGATCATAAATTGACAGGATCAATAGCGACGCAAGACCTTGTGTTGGCGCATCCAAGTTATACAAACGGCCTTTAGAAATATTCACCGCAAGCGGTTCCATTACCTTTGCTTGATAAGCATTAAAGTCGGCTAAGGTAAGTGGACTATTAGCCGAAGCAAGTTCAGTTGCCATGCTTTGCGCTAACTCACCTCGATAAAAGCTATCTAAACCTAATGTCGCTAGTTTCTTAAAAGTGTCCGCTAACGCTGGGTTTTTTAATGTATCGCCTAGCTTTAACACTTCTCCATTATTTGAAAATATTTTATTAAAATGGGTTTCTTCTGTTGTACGTGACTGAGTCTTTACACTTGCATCCACCAAGCTTTGCGTGATCTCAATACCTTGGCTCGCCGCATCAATCGCTGGCTGTAATAATGTTATTAAAGGTAAACCTGAATTATCTATTTCAAGTGCGTTTTGCCAACCTGAAATCGTTCCAGCCATGGTAATAGCCGCTCGGCCACCAGCCTCTGGAATTTCATTACCGTTATTGCGATAACTATCAACATCAATTTGGCTTGCGGCAGACTCACAGGCATCAATTGCAATAGGTGCTTGACCTGGTTTGCAAATCAGCCAAAAGCATCACCACCAATGCTGTTCATATGCGGATATTGAACTGAAATCATGGCGTACAGCTGCAACCATAGCTTCACTGGCGGTTCCACCAGCATTGAGAATAGATTGTCCTACTTCAGTTGCTTTGAAATGTGGTGCGGTAAAAGCTGATTGATATGTCATTACTTATCTCCTTGTAGCATTTTCCCTGTCACAAATAGCAGTTGCTCTTGATTAACTTGTCCCATTAATGAAAAGCCACAGGGGCCTTCTTGTAAGTCATGCATTGGCAAGTGCAATTGTGGAAAACCAGATAATCCGGCAATGCTTGTTAAACCCATAAGATTCGAGCGATAAGTGGCTAGCTCTTCGCCATCCATCGTCAGCTTTGGAGGCCCTGAAGGTGTTGTTGGTATAACCCATAAAAAGTTGTTTTGCTGTAGGTGCTCGGATAACTGTTGTGTGAAAATATCTTGTTTTGCTTGTGCATTAGTATATTGCGCGACGAGTGATCTTTCTCGACCAATTCACTCGATCTAGGATAGGTGCATCTAAACTATCACCATACTCATTTAACCAATCACTATGTTTTTGAATGATTTCAAAACCTTGTATGGTACGAAACAGCTCACTTAATTCATCGAGTTTCCATTGACCGACTTCTAAAAAGTCCCCAATTAATAATTCAATCCCAGCATCCTGACAGTATTTTTCTAATTGCGATAAGCGCGCTTGGCTAAAGTAACCTAGAAAAAGATTATCTAGGTATAACTGATCAACTTTGCCAGCGCTCGTAGGGTTAGGTAATAAGGCTTGGTATACCTGTTCTAAGCGCTGTAGGTTTTGACTAAAAATACCAGCGGTATCAAAACTAGCCGATAACTCAAAGCACTCGCTTAAATCAAATAGGCCTAAGGTTGGACGTAAACCATATAATCCACAATAACTTGCAGGCACTCTGATAGAACCACCTGTATCTGTGCCGATAGCAAAATCCACATCACCGCGGGCAACAGCCACTGCGCTTCCACTTGAGGAACCGCCAGGAATACAATCCGGTGCAACCGGATTAACTGGTGTGCCATAATGAATATTTTGACCATTTAAACTATAGGCAAGTTCATCGGTTTGCACTCTCCCTGCGCGACTAGCGCCTTGCTTGAGCAACTTAATAATTAATGGGGATGTCGCTGTAGCGACGTCATGAGTCTCTAACCATTTAGGATTACCTGCGCCTGTTTTATAACCCTCAAAATTAAACAGATCTTTAAAAACAAAACGTAAACCTGATAACGTGCCAGCTGACATGGGCGCTATATGGCTAGGCCCCTGTGCACAATAAACTTGAGTATCTTTATCCATGTCACTCATCCTTTATTTTTTTCTTCGGGATGCAAAGTTTCAGCAAGTTTTGCATAACGACTTGCTAATACTGCGCAATAGAATATTTGAATTGGGTGATAAAGCATGATCGGTAATAAAATCATTCCTAAACGAGGATCAGCACCAAAAATAACTTTCGCCATTGGTACACCAGTCGCTAGGGTCTTTTTAGTACCACAAAAAACAGCCGCGACTTCATCAGCGAGTTGAAAACCAAAGCAGCGAGCAGACCATTGCAAAAGGTGTACTACAAATAATAAGCATACTAAGCAGATAATAATCGATGTTAATAACAAAGAAATCGAGAAACTTGCCCAGATGCCATTAGCAACAGAATCACAAAATGCACTATAAACAATTAGTAAGATGACATATTTATCTATTTTATTAACAATCGATTTATGTTTCTGAGAAAACTCTAAAAGATAAGGACGTAATAATTGGCCAGCAATCATAGGTAATAATAATAACTTAGCAATCGCAAATACCGAGGCCATTAAATCCAGTTCAGCGCCTTCAAAACCCATAAATAATTGGATCAATAAAGGTGTAATAAATACGCCAAGAATACTGGATAAAGAGGCATTAAAAATTGCCCCTGGTACGTTACCTTTACCAACACTAGTCATCGCAACGGATGAAGAAATTGTGCTCGGCAAAACAAACAGGTAACAAAAGCCAAAGGCAAGTGCAACTGGCATATAAGCTAAAAAGGTTGAACCAAAGATTAACCAAATTAATGGATAAATAGCAAAGGTGGCGAGCTGAATAAAAATATGTAATCGCCAGTTAGAAACTCCCGCTTTGATGGCTTGAGGTGACAGACCTAATCCGTGTAAAAAGAACACAATGGCAACACCAATACTGGTTATATCACCAAGGTGTAAAACGCCATCTGAACGGCCTAAGTTAGGTGTCAGTGTTGCAAGGCCAATAGCGATAAGCATCCCTACTAAAAACCATTCTTTTTTAATTTTTTCGAGAAAATTGTTCATATTTTTAACTTCTTAATGTAATGTAATTAACTAATTTTTATATTAAATAACAGCGACTTATTAACTATAAAAGCATTATTCCAACTCATTTAGTTTGGAATAACTGGCACTTATTTCTCGAGTCACCTTTGAGGCTTCATGGTCTAAATAGAGATAAACTTTATTAACCAAATAGGCCACTAAACTCATAGGTACAGCATAACTATCTAAGGGTAATCGGTTATTCATGTGGCAAATTAATACTTTGCTGACTCGATCTGCATATTTCTGACCTGATTGATCTGTGATCAGTAAAACTCGTTGACCAGATAATTGATCAATAATATCAACAAAGTTTTTAACACGGCGACGAAGACCAATAATAATCACGAAGTCTTCATCTTCAATCGCCGTAATTTCTTCACCCAATGTTTGACCAGGTAAAGGTAATAAATCCACATCCTTTCTACACTGCATCAATTGCTGACGAAAATGCATCGCAACGGGGTAACTATTGCGATAACCAATAATTTTTACGCGCTTGGCAGTGGAAATTTGTTCAATTAAATCGCTATGATCTGCTTCACTTAATTGCGACCAAAGTTGTTCAAAGGATTTTAATTCCTCATGAAACACAGAATCGTCTATGCTACTTGTAAGAACAGGCACGCCACTATCACGTTCTGTCATCAACTCATTACGTAGAGCAAGGTGGTCGTCATAACCAAGTTGACGAATAAAGCAGCTGACACTTGCTTTAGAAACCAAACAGACCTCTGCAATTTCCCCCGTCGAAAGCATTAAAATTTTCTCAGGATTTAACTGTAAGTAATCAGCAATACGACGACTACTCGCTGTCAATTTAGGGTAATGTAAGCTGATACGCTCAGCCAGAGAGTTATTTGTTTTGGTCATTGCTTAACCCTTAGGATACGTTTTTATTTAATAGACAATACATGATTAATCGTCTTTCTACCTCACCGCAGACAAAAAGCTTTGTAACTCTGGAGTTTGAGGGTTAGCAAATACCTCTTCACTAGGCCCTGTTTCCCAAACTTTGCCTTGATTCATAAATACAACGCGATCACCTACATCACGAGCAAAGTTCATTTCATGTGTCACTAAAATCAATGTCATTCCCTCTGCTTTAAGTTGTTCTAAGACTTTAAGCACTTCACCAACAAGTTCAGGATCTAGCGCTGAAGTAATTTCGTCACAAAGCAACACTTTAGGTGACATTGCAAGAGAACGCGCAATAGCAACACGCTGTTGCTGACCACCAGATAAATTATTTGGAAAAGCATCAAATTTATCCGATAGTCCAACCTTTTCCAGTAAACTTTCCGCTAATTTTCTACTTTCATCTGGGGTTTTCTTCAATACTAACTTAGTTGCTAGCATGACATTTTCCCCCACCGTCATATGTGGAAAAAGATTAAAATTTTGAAACACCATACCAACCACTCGGCTCAATTGGCGCAACTTAAACTCATCATCCTCAACAGCTTGCATATCAACGGTAATAGCCCCTTCTTGGAATATTTCTAAGCCATTGATACAACGTAATAACGTACTTTTACCAGAACCACTTCGACCAATAATAGAAACGACCTCACCCGCTTTCACTTTTAAGTCAACCCCTTTAAGGACGTGGTTGTCGCCATAATATTTATGGACTTGAGAAATACTAACGAGTGACATGATTTTTTTCTCCAAATATTGGGCATACAAAGAAAGTGGGAAACAAATAAGAAAATATAGTAATGCTACAAGCGCAAATACTTTGAATGGTTGGAAAGTGGCATTATTTAGCATACTACCCGCTTTCGTTAATTCAACGAATCCGATAATAGAAGCCAATGCGGTGCCTTTTACTATCTGAACAGAAAAACCAACTGTTGGTGCAATCGCCATTGTCATTGCCTGAGGAAAAATGACATAACGCATCGTTTGCATATAGGTTAATCCAATAGTACGACAGGCTTCCCATTGCCCTTTTGGCAAGGCTTCAATGCAACCACGCCAGATATCATGAAAAAAGGCGCTACTAAATAACGTTAAGCTTAATATAGTCGCGGACCAAGCATTCACTTCAATCCCAACCAGTGAAAGTCCAAAAAACGCAATAAACAATTGCAATAACAAAGGTGTACCTTGAAATATTTCAACATACAATTTAATTGGCTTAACAAATACTTGACTGCGATGGCTACGTAATAAGGTTAAAATAACACCTAAAAGACCACCTCCAACAAACGCTAACAAAGAGAGTAAAACCGTCCAACGTGCGACCATTAATAAGTTTCTTAAAATATCCCAATCAGTAAATTGAACCATTATAGTGTTCCTTATAAAGAAGGGTTTTTAAACGCTCTTTGCTTAACAAAAGCAAAGATTTGACGCATAAGAATAGACAACATTAAATAAATCAATGCGATAGAAAGATAAGCTTCAAAACCTAAAAAGCTTCGTGATTGTGCAAAGTTAGCGACAAAAGTGAGCTCTTCAACAGAAATTTGCGACACTACTGATGAGCCTAACATGACAATAATACACTGACTGACCAAAGCAGGATAAACACGCTGATAGGCTGGTGGTAAAATAATATAAAGAAGGATTTGTTTGCGAGTTAACCCTAGAGTTTTCCCAGCTTCCCACTGACCTTTTGCTGTTGCTTCAATACCTGCACGAATAATTTCGGCACTGTAAGCACCTAAATTTATAATCATTGCAATTGAGCCAGCCTGCCAAGCAGATAATTTCAAACCAATAGCAGGAAGCCCAAAGAAAATAAAAAATAACTGTACGATAAAGGGCGTATTACGAATTACTTCAATGTAACTAATGCAGATAAAGCGCAAGCCCGACAATTGACTAATTCGCCCAATTGCGCAAAAAGTTCCTAATAACAATCCTAAAATAGTTGAAATTAAAGTAAGTTGGATTGTTGTCGACAAACCTGCCAGGAATTCTGGCAGGTATGGAACTAGGCCTGAAAAATTAAGCTGATAGTTCATATATGGTCCCTAAAATAGACATTAAAGGTTTGCAGGGAATGGTGCTTTTAACCATTTTTGAGACAAGCCTTCTAGAGTTCCTTCAACTTTTGCTTTAGCAATCAGACGATTAACTTCAGCAAGTAACTCCTCATCGCCTTTCATAACACCAACATAACAAGGTGAATTTTTAAGAAGGAATTTAGTCACTGGTGCTTTATCTGGGTAACGAGTAGCGATTTCTGTTACCACTAAGTTACCTGTTGCAATTAAACCAACTTGGCCAGATAAGAATGATGATAAAGTTGTATTGTTATCTTCAAAACGTTTAAGTACTGCAGTTTCAGGGACAATTTTACTTAGTTCAATGTCTTCAACAGAACCACGCGTAACACCTACTGTTTTACCAGCTAGATCAGTCGCATTAGAAACAGAAATATCCTCACTGCCAAAAACACCTAAAAAGAATGGTGCATAAGCCTCACTAAAATCAACAACTTTGGCACGCTCAGCATTCTTACCCATACTAGAAATAACAAGATCTACTTTTCCTGTTTGTAGATAAGGAATACGGTTTGCACTTGTTACAGGCACAAGCTGTAATTTTAAATTCATTTCTTCGGCAAGATAAGTCGCCATATCAATATCATAACCCTGTGGCTGAAGATCCGTACCGACACTACCAAAAGGAGGAAAGTCCTGCGGTACTGCAACTTTAAGGACTCCTCTTTTTGAAGCTCATCTAACTTTTCTGCTTGAACCGATTGCACTGATAATAAAACCGCGCGTACCATCATCACACTTGATATAATTTTTCCTAGTTTCATTTGAAAACACCTTTTATTAACGACAAGAATTGTAACACTCGTTTCACAAAAAGCAATTCATGTGCCAATTGAACCAAATTAAATTAAAACTAATAACATCAATAGGTTATATATTAACTTGGATTTATCAATAAGATACTTATCTTTATTGTGCAATAAATTAGTGCAGTCTCGCTCGATGATTGTGCAAGGATAAAATGGCTAAGTAAGGTTTAATCTGTGAAATGATGAGGGAGTCTTTTATGACTCCCTCATTATAATGTTGGTGATTACGGAGGAAGCTAACCTGTTAACTACTAGTAAGAATCAGGTTATTAATTAAATATGCTTGCGCCCGTTTCAGCACTTGAAACCGTTTTACGAAACAGTGCAAATAGCTCTCTGCCAGCACCGATATGTTGATGCTCTAAGCTAGGGTGAAAAGCCTCTCTTGCATTAATATCAGCTTTAACCAACAAGCTACCATTATTCGCATCTAAACAAATCATATCACCATCTTTAATCTTACATAATGGTCCGCCCTGTAGCGCTTCCGGTGTAATATGAATAGCAAGCAGGCACTTTGCCTGACGCGCCAGATAAGCGACCATCAGTTACTAAAGCAGTTTTAAATCCTGCTTTCATCACATTACCTAAAATAGGCATTAATTTGTGCAATTCAGGCATTCCATTTGCTGAGGGACCATTATGACGAACAACAATCACCACATCTAGATTTAACTTACCAGCCAAATAAGCAGATTCGACATCATGCTGAGATTCAAAAACCATTGCTGGTGCTTCAATAAAACGATTTTCTTCAGCAACCGCGCTAATTTTAATGACTCCACGGCCAAGATTACCATCTAGTACTTTTAAGCCACCTTGTTTACTAAAGGCTTTTCCGGGCGCAAGCAATCACCTTATCGTTAAGCGAATTAGAAGCAGGTACAAATTTAACTTTTCCATCTTGCAAAACAGGCTGTGTTAAATAATCTTTCATTTCACCAAAAACAGGTTTTGCGTCCATATTCAATAAATCGCGATCAGCCAACATTTTCATTAAGGTTGGCACGCCACCAGCCGCTTGGAAGGCATTAATATCTGCCGGGCCATTTGGATACATTAAGGTCAATGAAGGTACAACATTAGACAACTGATCAAAGTCATCCCAAGTGACGATTAATCCAGCGACACGAGCAATGGCAATCATATGAATGGTATGGTTGGTGCTACCACCAGAAGCCAACAGTGCCACTAGACCATTTACAATAGCTCGCTCATCAATCACCTCTGCAATAGGGCGATAATCGCTTCCCCCTGTGCAATCCTTGCCATATGTGTCGCAATCGTATCTGTTAATGCATGGCGCAATTCAGAATCTGGCGCTAAAAATGCAGAGCCAGGTAACATTAATCCCATTGCTTCAAATACCAATTGGTTGGTATTTGCAGTTCCATAGAAAGTACAAGTACCCGGAGAGTGATAAGCACTATTTTCCATGCTTTGTAGAGCACTTTTGTCTACTTCGCCCGCGACATATTGTTGGCGGACTTTTACTTTTTCTTCGTTTGATATGCCTGTTGCCATTGGTCCAGAGGGAACAAAGGCGCTTGGTAAATGCCCAAATGAAAGCGCGCCAATAATCTGCCCAGGTGCAATTTTGTCACACACGCCAAGTAATAATGTTGCATCAAATGTATTGTGGCTAAGTGCAATTGCCGTCGCTTGAGCAATAAGATCACGGGAAAACAAAGAAAGATCCATACCTGTTTGTCCCTGTGTCACGCCATCACACATAGCAGGAACCACCACCAGCAACTTGAGAACTATGACCTGCATTTTTTAATGCTAATTTAATTTGATCTGGATAATTTTGATAAGGTTGATGAGCACTTAACATATCATTATAGGCGGTTACGATAGCCACGTTTGCTCGTGTAAAATCAAGAATAGTCGATTTTTGTCCTGCGCCACAGGAAGCAACGGTATGTGCTAAATTGCCACAGGCGAGCATCGCCCTTTCTTTTCCTAGGTCAGCTTGTTTTTTGATACGAGATAAATATTCATTGCGTAATTGGCTACTGCGCAGTGCAATGTTTTTAGTAATTTGGAGAATAGTTTTATTCATAAGATACCTTAATCACTTGACTAAAATGAACAAGTGACTCAATTCACTTTACAGTTCCCTGATATTATATTTTGTATTGCCAGAGTACATCGCTCTAATACCTGTTCTTGGCTACCACGAATATCAATACGCACAACATTAACTTCATCTTCCTGCGGTATTTCTAATGTATCAAATTGACTATTAAGCAATTGAATTGGCATGAAATGCCCACGGCGTACTTGCATACGTGCCTTTACCAATTCAAAGTCACCATGAAGATATATAAAATTAATATTGGTATTACCTGCACTGATTTGTTGACGGTATTTTTTCTTTAAAGCAGAGCAAACAATAAAGGCAGTTTCATTTTTTCTTTGAATGCTATATGCGACATCACCAATTCTTTCTAACCACGGCACTCTATCTTCGTCTTCTAACGCATAGCCATTTTCCATTTTTAAGATATTAGCTTTTGGATGAAGATCATCGCCATCAATAAATTTAGCTAAGAATTTTTTCGCTAGAGCTTCGCCAATTGTAGACTTCCCAGTTGAAGAAACTCCCATAACAATGAATACTCGACCGGTTTGTTTTTTGCTCATTAATTTAATCCATATTATATATTTAACATTCACCATCATTAAAGTACAAGGAACACGACAAAAAGTTACGAGCAACATGTTACCCGTAACTATAATATCTGTAAATATTACATATTAATAACTGTTAACTAGGTTTGATATGCTAAATGTACATTGATTATAGAATTTAAAGAGAATTGAAAATTATTCTTTTTTAGTAACAGAGTGACCTTAAAATCTAAAATTACTTCTATACTAGAATTATATAAAGATACGAGATTAATCCCTGCTTAGTTTTTCTAAAAAATGATTTAAACAATGATAGTCATAGGAAAAGAAAGTAACTATTCACTTAAAAACCACTCTCAAGTTTAAAAGGTTTCACCTTCAGTAAGATTAAAGCCAAGATTATATATCTTCTTTTTATTAGCATTTCCTTCTATCGCATTAAGTAAAATATCGGCACTTGTCTCGCCAATTTCATAACGCGGAGTATAAATACTAGTAAGCCGAGGACTCACTGCTTGGCCAATATCTAAAGCATTATAACCAATGATACTGATAGTCTCTGGAATACTGATTTCTAGTTCATTACAAGCAAGAATGGTCCCAACAGCAATATCATCATTGGTACAAAGCACACCATCTAAATCGGCACAATCAGTTAATGCTCTGTTTAATAACTCCCTTCCCAGAGAAAAACTAGAATGCTCATGAGTTAAAAAGTGATGCTTTTGCAAGCCAAACTCAACCATCGCTCTATCATAGCCTTGCATCCTCAGTTTTGTTCTACTATCAAGTCGAGCACCAAAGTAAGCAACTTTTCGTTTCCCACTAGAAATCATATCCTTAGTTGCTGTATAGGCCGCTAATTCGTGATCTAAACCAACATTCATATCAATTGGGTTTTCGCAAATTTCCATGGATTCAACAATAGGAATTCCAACAGTTTTTAACATTTTCAGAGTTTTTTCTGTGTGCTGTGTGCCCGTTAAAATTAATCCGTCAACATTGTAGGATAATAAACTCGCAATTTTTCTTTCTTCTGCATCAACATCATAACCGTAATGTGAAATTAAGACTTCGTAGCCTCGCGCATTGGTAACAGACTCTATCCCTTGAGTAAAATTAGCAAAGACTTGATTTGATAAAGACGGCAGTAGAATTCCAATTGCCTTGCTTGACGCTTTAGATAACATTGCTGGTGCACGATTATGAATATAACCCGTATCTTCAACAGCTTGCGCTATTTTTATACGCGTTTTTTCTGCAACTAATTTAGGATCTTTTAAAAAACGACTTACAGTCATTTTAGTTACGCCAACTTGTTCGGCAATGTCTTTAAGCGATGGCCTTATTTTCTTTTTATTACTTGTTGTCTTTGTTAATTTATTGATAGTCATATTAAACGGGATATTTAACCTGATGATAGATTTTAAATGTTACTGTAACATAATTGATAATGCATAGGTTATTAGTTTATCTTCAGGATACAACCAGCATCACGTAACTGAATGATTATTCATAAATACTACAACTAATCTAATCCTTTCATAATTACTTAAAAATAAAGAATATAATTGAGGTCTTTTAACCTTATATAATTTTAATAATGTTGCTTTTGATAGTTTATTTTTAATAACCTAGAAAAATAACACAAAATTATAGGCATATTATTACAACAATTTTCCTTATGTTATCATCATACAATGGTGTGATATTCATCATACGATTAAAAAAATCACTGATGATGGTTCACAATCTGTTTTAGTTAGATATAGAATGTTACGGGTAACTTAATGTTGTTATTGCATAAAAGATGAGTGATAAAAAGTCGGCAATAAAACAAACAGATAGTCTTAATATTATAAAGTTATCATTATGGTCAGTGTAATTTCAGGACAAACATGGTGCAAATGTTTAAGACAATATTGACGGTAAAATAAGGCTTTATAAACTATAAAAATTATTAATTGAGTCATTAGTCTAGTTAGATAAAAAACTAAGCTACTTAAATAAACCAAGAAACTATTAAGGATATTGTGAAATGGGATGCTTAAAAGGCAAAAAAGTATTTATTACTGGGGCCGAACAAGGTATTGGCTTCTATTCTGCTAAAGAGTTAATTGAAGCGGGTTGTGATATCTATATCCATTACTTTAGTGGCACTGAAGGACCTGAAGAATTAGTTAAATTAGCTAAATCACTAGGTCAAAAAGCGACCTATGGATATGCTGATTTAAGAGATGATGTCGAGTCTAAAAAATGTGTTGATGAAGCGACTGAGTTTTTAGGTGGTATTGATGTACTAGTTAACAATGTCGGTGGCATTGTTGCACGCAAATGGCTTGAAGAAATTGATCATAAATTTTGGCAAACCGTCATCGATATTAATATGACAACGATGTTAAACGTCACTCAAGCGACTCTTCCCTACCTCAAAAAAGCCAATGAAGGTTCAAGTATAGTTAATCTTGCTTCTCTTGCAGGGCGCTCAGGCGGGCACTCAGGGTCATTGGTCTACTCCACGACTAAAGGAGCAGTTTTAACATGGACACGCTCTTTAGCGACTGAATTAGGTGAGTTTGGAATTCGTGTTAATGCCGTTGCACCGGGGTTAATTTTAGGCACACGTTTTCATGATCAACATACTACTAAAGAATCTGCCGATGAGACAGTTCGTGGTATTCCACTTAAAAGAGCTGGTACTTCAGAGGATGTTGCAAAGGTCATCAAATTCTTAGCTTCTGAATATAATGGTTTTGTTTCAGGTGCTACAATTGATGTTAATGGTGGTGTTTATCGCATGTAATTCAAACTAAAATGCAGATCAAATTGTTTCTTTGAAGAAACAATTTGATCTGACAAGTTACACAGCGTTATTTTAAAACAGATTTAACATAAGCTTCTATTTCAGCATCTTGGCAGTTATCAAAGAAACACTGTTGAAAACGCTCACCACTGACAGCAGTTTTAACTAACTCTGGATCAATTGCACTAAGCGTATCTAAATAATTTTCTTTCACTACAGTCGCTTTTACATCATTAAGAATACCCGCATTTTGTTGCTGTGGCACTGCACGCTCTAGAGGATAACCCATACCGCGCTCACCCGTTGTAAAAGCTTTCTCAAAGATATAACGTACATTTAATTCTGCACCCCAGCCATAGCCTTTAGCAAAGGCAAGCGCTAAGGCATTACCGTTATTAATTTGATTAAACAAAAAAGCATCTGATGGCTCTAAGCAATAACCACAGTTAACACCTGGGTGGATGTTTAAAGACATCATTGCACCTTGACCAGTTCCGCAACCCGCAACAACAAAATCTACAGCCTTAGAATTGATTAAAATACTGGCCATGATCCCTAAGTGAATATAAGTCAGATGATGATCATTTTCATCACACATACCAACATTAAATACCGTATCACCCTGTGGAATAACCACAGTATTTAATTCGTTTAATACCGTTGCATTTTTACCTGCCTGGCTATTTTCCATCATTAATGCAATTTTCATTTGAATCTCCTTTAATTTGTATCGTTTCAATTGTTCATGTTTAGTTATTTAATATATTAATTTTTATATTCGAGTTGGCTTTATATCTTAACAACAGATGAGTCTCCTTTGGATAATCGATAAATAGTTATTAAATTCATTGTTATTGCTGTCATTTCTAATAATGTACCACCGATAGATCCAACCAAAATATTATTAGTTAACCAGCAACAGGCGCCAAGTAAAAAGCCAATACGCATCTTGATGCCCTTCAGTACAAATAAAGTATAAGTACCAATAGCGGAACCTAAAACAGGCCAGAGTTGCCAGAGATGATCTGCAAGTGAAATCCCAGTTACCAAGGTGATGGTTATAAATATAAATGCAATTACCTTAGAAGAAGTTTTGATAGACAGCGCAGTTCGAAATACAGATAACAACGCACTAAAAGCGGATACGATAGAACCCAACAAAAAATAATGTAAAAGGTGATTAAGATTAAAAATTAACATGACTATTTTTAATCTTCTATCATCCCTTTGGTAGAAAGTTGATATACCAAGCGACAAACTTAGAAAGCCAAATGCCTGTGCAATAATTTCATCGGATGTCATGATATCTCAGCAATGAGCAGTTTATGATTAACGTGCTAACCAGCCACCATCAACAGCGAGGGTATAACCGTTAATGTAATTTGCGGCATCTGATGCTAAAAATACACAGGGGCCAGCAATATCTGCAGGTTTACCCCAGCGATTAGCAGGAATTCGTTCTAATATAGCGCGGTTTCTATCGACGTCAGCACGTAACGCCTCTGTATTATTGGTTTCCATATATCCAGGGGCAATAGCATTAACGTTAATATTATCCTTTGCCCATTCATTTGCCATTGCTCTTGTCATTCCCATTAATGCACTTTTCGACGCCGTATAAGAAGGAACCCGGATCCCACCTTGAAAAGATAACATTGAAGCAATGTTAATTATTTTTCCACCAGTTCCTTGAGCAATAAATTGTTTAGCGACCGCTTGAGCCATAAAAAAGACTGTTTTCGTATTTACATTCATGACGTCATCCCAATCTTGCTCTGAGAAATCGATCGCATCTTCACGGCGAATAATGCCAGCGTTATTAACTAAAATGTCAACTTTTCCAAATTTAGAAACAACTTGTTCAATGATACTAGGAATATCACCCTGCTCTAAAAGATCCGCACGAATATCTAAAAAGTATAACCCTCTGCAGTCATTAACTTGATAGTTTCTGCTGGTTCGTCGCGATTAACACCAACAACTTTACAACCTGCTTGTGCAAGTCCTAATGCCATAGCTTGGCCTAAGCCTGTATTACAACCAGTAACAATGGCAACTTTTCCAGTTAAATTAAATGACTCCAGAACCATCTTGGTACCCTCAAAATTGTTAAATGTAGAAATGACTTGTTATAAGATAATACGAAACAAACAGCTTTGCAAATATATTAAACCAGCATTTCATTTTTAATTTTATTACATGAAATACAACATCACAGTTAAATATTTCATTTTTTAAAACAGCTGTTTTAATAAAATTGAATAATGAAAACTGGCCCGTTATAATAGAATTTACAAATAATAATAAGGAATGATAATGGAAAAGACAGCTCAGCCAGAGGCAGTATCATCGGTATTGAAAGTCTTTAGTATTCTTCAAGCATTAGGCGAACAAAAACAAATTGGCGTATCAGAACTTTCGCAACGCCTAATGATGTCTAAAGCAACGACTTATCGTTTCCTTCAAACTATGAAAACCTTAAATTATGTTTCCCAAGAAGGTGAGACAGATAAATATGCACTGACCCTAAAAATGTTTGAACTTGGATCTAAATCATTACAGCATGTTGACCTTATCTCCTTAGCCGAGAAACAGATGCGCTACCTTTCAGAGCAAACTAACGAAACAATACATTTAGGCATGTTAGATGAAGGCTCTATTATTTATATCCATAAAATAGATTCAAGTTATAACTTAAGGATGCACTCAAGAGTAGGAAGAAGAAACCCATTACACACAACTGCAATTGGTAAAGTATTATTATCAGAAACGCGATGAAACATTTATACGTAATGCGTTTATTGACGTTGAATTTAAAAAAAGCACAGACAATACATTAGAAAATATTGAGCAACTTCTTGAGGAATTAAAAAAAGTAAAAGCGCAACATTACGGCGAAGATAATGAAGAGCAGGAACCAGGTTTACGTTGCATCGCAACCCCGGTTTATGATCGATTCGGAACAATTATTGCCGGAATTTCTATTTCATTTCCAACCATTCGTTTTGATGAAGAAAGCATGTCTCATTATGTAGACTTATTACATCAAGCTGGCAGAAAGATATCTGAAGAGTTAGGTTATAAAAAATATCCAATAAAAGAATGATCTACATTCCTGTGATAAATAACCCATTTTAACTGTAAGCAATGCTTGCTATGATTAAAAACTTAAATAAAGTATTAGAAGCACGTGGAATTTACTATAACTGCTTCTATAATTAGACTTTAATAAATTAATTATACAAGTGTATCTAATATGAATGCAGAATTTGTAAACCCTTTTTTATCCTCGTTTATTAATGTGCTTAAAACCATGGCACAAGTAGATATAAAACCAGGAAAGCCAAGCCTTAAAAAAGACGCAATTGCACGCGGTGATGTCTCCGGGCTTATAGGCATGGTAGGGCCAAATGCAAAGGGGTCTTTTTCTATTAGTTTTGACAAAGCATTAGCACTAAATGTATTTCGTTTAATGGTTGGTGATGAGCTTGAAGACATTGATGATGATATTACCGATATGCTAGGGGAAATCACTAATATGGTTGCCGGTGGCGCTAAATTACAACTAGGTGAGAAAGGTTTTGATTTTAGTATGGCAACACCTGTCGTCGTATCTGGGCCTTCACACACCATAAAACATCAAGTTGATGGTGCAAAAGTACTTATGCCGTTTACCTCAGAACATGGTACAGCTTTTATTGAAATCTGTTTTAACCAATAGCGATAACCCACTTAAAAAACGCAAATTATCGCTTAATTGACAGTAATAGTATCAATCAAAGACTTTATTCTAATTGCACAATAAATACATCCGTTATAGAAGCATTTACTATTTTAGGCAACGAAGATAAAAATCCGGTCCAAAAGTTATGGTGATGGTGCCCGCAAACCAATAAGTCAGCACCTAACTCCTTCACTTCTTCCTGTAATTTTTGTGGTATATCACCAGTCAAATAAAAACAATTATCGATATGATAATCTACACTATCAGCTAGATCTTGCAGTTGTTGGCGATGTTTTTCAGCTAAACTTAAATCAGGCTCTATAGTTGCAAATTGATATTCATCATAGCTCAAAGCTGTATTATTTAAAGACTGTGATAAATCAACAAATACAAATGAAATTTTAGCCTCACTGATACGAGCGATTGATATCGCTTTTCTGATTAGTAAATTGCTAGACTCAGATAAATCCACAGCAACTAAAATATTTTTATAGTTCATAATATCCACCTTACTGTTAGAGTAATATAACTAATACCAATCATAATAATTAGTGGATCTGTTTTGCCTGTTAAAACAAGCTATATCCGCATTTAAAGCCTTTTAAAAGAAATAACCATTTACAATAACTTACAGCATAAATAAGCTTTTCTCTGCGTAATATTTGATCATTAAATTAACGGAATTGGTATTAAAATAACCAAATAGGTATTGATTTAAACCATCCTCATTTATTATTTTAGATCATACTAAAACTTATCTAGCATTAAAAAACACTTTCACTTCACAATATCAAGGTTTAAATATTTACATTATAAAAAGTACATTTTTTGCTGTACCTTTTCTCACGCAAACTGTCATTTAAAATCATATCGAAAGCCTATTATTCATTAAGCATCATTTGAGTGATATTGCCCTACTCTTAACATGACTCATTACACTAAAGCCCTAAAACGAAAAAATCCCTGCAGACAAAGTCAACAGGGATTGTTCGTATTAGGCGCTTGGCGATGGGTGGGCATTGTTCGTCCCCTTGCCTTCGGCAAACTCACCCTACTATCACATGTTTTGATTCTGCCTACGGCGGGCTATTAACCTTCCCCATGCGTGAGTAGGTCAATTCAAAAGACGTAATAATGAAAAAACCCACCCTTCTTTCGAAGGATGGGATTTATCGGTATTAGGGGCTTGGCGATGGAAAGTCGTCGCAGAGCTCCTCCGCTCGTGAGCCTTGCCTGTCGGCAAACTCGCCCTACTCTCTACGTAGGTCCTCGCACTAAAGCCCTAAAACGAAAAAATCCCTGCTGACAAAGTCAACAGGGATTGTTCGTATTAGGCGCTTGGCGATGGGTGGACATTGTTCGTCCCCTTGCCTTCGGCAAACTCACCCTACTGTCACATGTTTTGATTCTGCCTACGGCGGGCTATTAACCTTCCCCATGCGTGAGTAGGTCAATTCAAAAGACGTAATAACGAAAAAACCCCACCCTTCTTTCGAAGGATGGGGTTTATCGGTATTAGGCGCTTGG